>DAOKZR010000005.1:0-311387 GCA_035325525.1 Hyphomicrobium sp.
CCGTAACGATCCCAAGCGCCCGCGCAAGAAAGTTATCCCCGTCCCCTTGAGCCCACGCATCTTTGGGCAGACAGGCAGAAGGCACCGTGGCTTTCGCGGCCGTAGACGGCGCGCCGGCGCATTCGCTTCGGCGCGGAAGAGCGCATCGTTTGGCTTCCATCCCAGATTATCGGGGCGCATGTCTTGGGCTACCGCAGAGCTTGCGATCCGCCCTTATGGCTAGCGTGCGGCCGGAAAGCGAGCCTCCATGGGCTCCAGCCGCCCGAGCCCGTGCTCGGTGTCGACTCCAATTCGCCAGCTTACACCGTCAACGATCAGATTGCCGTGGAGGCCATGCGAGACCGGCCTATCGGTCTCTATCCTAAGTCATCTGCGGCCATGTCGGGAGCACGCGGCCAGAAAGCCGAGGGGGCGCAATCGCGGTTGCCCAGCGTTTTTGTCAGTCCTCCGCCTTGAGCGGGCGCTGCATCAGGCCCACGATGGCCTCGTCGACGCTCAAAGCACCTTCCACGATGGCGTTGACGGATTCCGCGATCGGCATCTCGATCCCCTTTTCACGGGCGAGCTTGACAACCGCGGCTGCGGTATAGACGCCTTCCGTCACCGCGTGCCGGCTTCCCAGGATCTGCGCCAGCGGCTGACCTTCGGCGAGCGCGCGGCCCAGGGACATGTTGCGTGATTGCGGGCTGCCGCAGGTCAAAATGAGATCGCCAAGGCCGGAAAGCCCCATCAACGTCTCTGGCCGCGCGCCAAAACAGTCGGCGAACCGCCGCAACTCGGCAAATCCCCGCGTGACCAGCGCAGCGTGCGCGCTAGCGCCCAATTCGCGCCCTGCAACAATGCCTGCGGCAATGGCGAGCACGTTCTTGACCGAGCCGCCGAGCTCGGCGCCGACAACATCCGACGACCAGTACAGTCGCATCTGGCGGGACGACAAGGCCGCTGCGAGGGACCTTCCCACGCGCTCGTTACGGCAGGCGAGCGTCAACGCGGCAGGCAGGCCGCGAACGACCTCGGCAGCAAAGCTTGGCCCTGAGAGCACGGCATGAACCGTGTGAGGCACGGTTTCCTCCGCCACCTCGGCCATGAGCTTGCCGCTCGCCTGCTCGATGCCTTTCGAGCAGATGACGAACGGCTGGCCATCCCGCAGGTGCCTGGCCATCGCAGCCGACACTTCGCGCAGGTGCTGGGCGGGCGCCACCATGAGGATCACGTCGGCCCTAGCGGCTTGCGCGAGCTCGGCCGTTGCACGGATGGCCGGGTCGAGCGGCACGCCGGGAAGGAACGTGCGGTTGACATGGCGTAAATTGATGTCGTCGATCACATCCGCCTCACGGGCCCACAACAGGACACGCTTTCCGCCCTGACTGGCCGTTTGCGCCAGCGCCGTTCCCCACGCGCCGCCGCCGATCACGCTGACGGTATCAAATCGTGCTGCGCCGTTTGTCACAAGACATCCTCAATCGGTTTCATCGCGGCCGATGGTCGGCCGGGTTCACGCAACGCCGTCGGCAATGATCAGGTTGCTTCGCGACGCTTGCAGGCGCAGGGGCAGCAACTTCTGATAGGCAGGAGACTTGTACCAGCCTTCGGCTGCCTCGCGCGACGCAAACGCGATGATCACAAGGCGCGGACACGGCCATTCGCCCTCGACCAGCGTCCAATCCCCGCCGCGAATGACGAACTCGCCACCGAAAGCTTCCACAGTGGGCAGCACTTGTGCGCGATATTCGGCAAACTTCGCCTCATCGGTGATGGTCTCCTGAACGATGACATAGGCTTTCATCGGCTGCGCTCCCTCTTATGGTCGGTGGCCCTGCTCATGCGAAAATGCTGCTCCGCGTCAGGCTTTCACGCCGGCGCCAATGGCGGCTGGGGCGGCCGGGTCCAAGGGCCAGCGGGGACGCACGGCGGCATCCAGCCCGTCGGTCAAGCCGAGCGCAAGCCGCTCCGCGCCCGCCCACGCAATCATCGCGCCGTTGTCCGTGCACAGCTCCAATGGGGGCGCGAGCAGCCTGAAGCCATGTTCGTCACACAGCGCTTGGAGCGCCGCGCGCAATGCGGCGTTGGCGGCAACGCCACCGGCCACAACGAGCGCGCGTTGCGGACCTCGCGGAAGAACGTCCGACACCATCGCCATGGCGACGGCGACGCGATCGCACACAGCGTCCGTCACGGCCGCTTCGAATGAGGCGCACAGATCCGCGACATCCTGCGCCCCGAGCGGCGCGGCATCCCTGGCGGCGTGGCGCACGGCCGTCTTCAAGCCGGCGAAGGAAAAATGCGGCTCTGGCCGCCCCAGCATAGGACGCGGCAGCCTGAAGCGTCTGGGGTTCCCCATTCGGGCCTGGCGTTCGACGTTGGGACCTCCGGGCATGGGCAGGCCGAGCAGCTTGGCCGTCTTATCGAAGGCTTCGCCCAGCGCATCGTCGATGGTGGTGCCGAGCCGTTTGTAGCGGCCCACGCCCTCCACGAGCAGAAGCTGCGTGTGACCGCCTGATACGAGCAGCATAAGGTACGGCGACTTGAGGCCGTCCGTCAGTCCCGCCGTCAGAGCGTGGGCCTCCAGGTGGTTGATGGCAAGGAATGGCTTGCCGGCCGCCAGCGCCAGTGCCTTGCCCGAGACCGCGCCGACAATCAGGCCGCCGATCAGCCCCGGACCGGAAACGGCGGCAATGCCGTCGAGGTCCCAATACGTCACGCCCGCCTCCGCCATGGCGGCGGTGACGATGTGGTCGAGGCAGTCCCCATGTGCGCGCGCCGCGATCTCGGGCACCACGCCGCCATAGATGCTGTGCATGTCGAACTGCGAGCGTACGACGTTCGACAGAATGCGCCCCTGTCCCTGAGCGCCGCGGGCCACGACGGCGGCCGCAGTCTCGTCGCAGCTTGTCTCGATGCCGAGGACCAGAAGCCCGTCTTTCGGGGTTGTTGGCCGGGGGGCCGTGCCGGTGGTTGTCATGGGATCAACTGTAGCGCACCGCATGGGTTTACGTGCCGCGGCCGTTAGACCATAGATAGGCGCCGACCTCCGGGCCCACGAACTGCTTGGGCGGCCTTGGAGCGCTTGTCGGAAAAGCGGAAACCGGTTTTTTCCGACAAGAAGCGCGACAAAACAAACGAGTAGGGCGGTTTATGCGATTTGCACGAAACGCAGGACCGCTCTAGCACCTGGAGAATTACGCTTGCAAGCATCCCCGACTCTCACCATCGGCACGCGCGGCTCCCCGCTGGCGCTGGCCCAGGCCCACGAGGTCCGCGACCGGCTGGCGGCCGCCCATGGCATGGACCCCGCCGGCATCGCCATTCGTGTCATCAAGACCACGGGAGATCAGGTGCTCGACCGTCCCTTGGCGGAGATCGGCGGCAAAGGTCTGTTCACCAAGGAGATCGAGGACGCGCTGCTCTCCGGCGACATCGACCTGGCCGTCCATTCCATGAAGGACATGCAGACGGTTCTGCCCGATGGCCTGATCCTCGGGGCAACCCTGCCGCGCGAGGACGTGCGCGACGCATTCCTCTCTCTGAAATACGGCTCTCTCGCCGAAGTGCCGCCGGGGTCTGTCGTCGGTACTTCTTCGTTGCGCCGGCAAGCCCAGCTTCTCAACGTCCGCCCCGACCTGACGGTGATCGGTTTTCGCGGCAATGTGCAGACGCGCTTGAAGAAACTCGAGGACGGTGTTGCGGCCGCGACCTTTCTCGCGGTTGCCGGCCTGCGCCGCCTCAAGATGGAGGGCCGCATCGCCGCGTTGATCCCGACAGAGCAGATGCTGCCGGCCGTCGCACAAGCCGCCATCGGCATCGAGACGCGCGCGGACGATGCCCGCATCGCGCGCCTCATCTCACCATTGAACGATGCCGCAACCGCAACCGCCGTCACGGCGGAGCGCGCATTTCTGCGGCGGCTGGAAGGCTCCTGCCGTACGCCCATCGCAGGGCTTGCGGAGTTGCGTGACGGCGCGCTTTTTTTCCGCGGTCAGGTGCTCTCGCCCGATGGCAAGGTCTCATACACCACCCAGCGTTCAGGCGCGCCACAAGCCGCCGCGGACCTTGGCATCGCGGCGGCCGGCGACATTCTCAAGCAGGCGGATCCCGCCATCCTCGCAATGCTACACGGTTGATCGATGCATATTCTCATCACGCGCCCGCTCCCCGATGCTTGGCACATGCAGGGGCTTGTTGAAAAGCTCGGCCATCGGGCGTCGCTTGCTCCCCTCATCGAAATCGTGCCCGAGCCCATCGATCCCGGCGTCTTCGCGGGGGCTTCTGGCGTTATTGCAACCAGTCAGAACGGGTTGCGCAGCCTGCATTTGGCCGCACTCACCGACCTTGCGCTCCCTCTGCAGGTCTATGCCGTCGGAGAGGCAACCGCCAAGCACGCCGTCGACCTGAAACTGCGCAATATCACCGCCGGCCGGGGCACGGCGGCAGACCTCATTGAGGTGATCGCCGAGCGTCACAAGACGCGCAAGGGCCATCTTGTTCATCTGGCGGGCGATCACCTCGCCTGCGACATCCGGCAGGCTTTGGCGGCGCGCGGCATCGAGGTGCGGCCCGTCCTGGCCTACCGCTCGGTGGCGGCGACCGCTCTGCCACCTGAGGTCGTTGCCCAGATAAAGGCGGGGCAGATCGATGCGGTGATGCTCATGTCGCCCCGCACCGCCGAGATCTGGACGCGGCTGGCGGCCAAACACGGCATTCAAGATCAATTGAATAAAATGGTCCATTTCTGTTTGTCGCCAGCCATCGCCGCCAAGTTGCAGCTGGCACCGGAAGCACGCATCGAAATCGCCGTCGAGCCGCACATGAACGAGATGCTTTCCTTGATCAAAGGGCTGGCGGCGTAAACCGGGCAAGGGTAAAAAGCAGGGGGCTTCGCGCCGCCCGAGCCGCGTCGAAGTGGTTGGGACGGCACCGGCATCTCCCCCGCCGGCAAGCTCGAACGAGACAGTACGGAGGCGTCTTCACTCCATGAGCCAAAGCAATAAGAGCGATTCCGGGCCGTCAAAGCGCCCGCACGCGACGCTCGACCTGAAAGCGACTGAGATCAAGGTCTCGCAGATCGACGCGAAGTCCCCGGCCGGCGCCAAAGACGACGGCAAAGGACCCGCTGCTGCAAGCGCGTCCGCGCAGCCCGACATCGATCCTGCCGAGGTGCCCATGCCCGCGCCCGCCCGCACCTACGCCGATGCGCAGCCGCAATCTGGCGCAGCCGGGGCAACGGCCTCCTCCACAGCGAATGAGGCCAACGCGTCCGCCACGATCTCCGCGCGGCCCGAGACGGTCGTGGCGCAAAAGCGCGGCGGCTTCCTTTCGCACCTGGCAGCGAGCGTGGTGGGTGGCGCGATTGCGCTCGGCGCATGGGCATACGGTCTGCCGGAACTGGAGCGCCTGGGAATCGTGACGTCCAGCACGAGCACCAAGAGCAATGCCGATCTTGCGGCTAAAGTCGCCAATGCCGAAGGCCGCCTTGCCTCGCTCGAAAAGGCCGCCGCGTCGATCCCTGAAATCAAAGAATCTCAGACGCGTCTCGTCGCCGAGACGAAGGCCGCGCTCGCGGCTCTTGCCAGCGATGCCGGCGGGCCCGATCAGCTCGAACGGCTGACGGCCGTCGAAAACAAGCTCAAGGCCATGACCGACGCGGGGGCTAACGATCCAAGCGCCGGCCGCCTCGAACAGCTTGCCGCGCTCACCGGCAAGGTCGCCGATCTGGAAGCGAGCATGGCCACGCAACTCACCGCGCTGCGCCAGAGCGTTGCAGGCGACGTCGAAGCGCGCATCGTGGCCGCAACGCAGGCAGCGGAAGCCGCCAAGTCCGGCACGCAACGCATCGACCGCGAGATAGCGGGATTGAAGACCCAGTCGGTGCAAACGGATGAGGGCGTCGCCGCCGTCAAGGCCGAAGCTGGCCGCGCTGCGGAAGCCTCCAAGCGGGGAATGCAGGAGATCGCAAACCTCAAGAGCATGATCGAGGACGTCCGTTCCGCGTCGGCGAAACCCGCAGACGTTGCATCCGCCATCGCGCCCATCGCAACCAGGATCGCTGCACTCGAGCAGAACGTCAAAACGGTTGAAGAGGCGGAGGCGACGCGCCGTTCCAACGCCGAGCGCGTGGTGCTCGCGCTCGAACTTCAGAACTTGAAGCGCACGCTGGACCGCGGCCAGAACTATGAAGACGAATTGGCCGACGTAGAGAAGGCGTCTGGCGGCAAATTCGATCTTTCTGCGCTGGAGAAGTTCAAGGACCAGGGCGTGCCGACACTTGCCGACCTGAACCGAGAGTTCCGCGCCAGCGCCAATGCGATGATCGATGCGGAGCAGGGCATCGAAACAGGATCGGTGGTCGACAAGCTGATTGCGGGTGCGCGCGCGGTCGTGCGGGTGCGCAAGATCGAACACGACAGCTCCGATACCTCGGCCGAAGCCGTGACCGGGCGGATGGAAAAGTCCCTCAAGGAAGCCCGGCTTTCCGAAGTTCTGAGCGAGGCGGAAGTCTTGTCGCCCAAGGCCAAGGAAGCGGCTCGGCCCTTCCTCGACAAGGTGCGCGCGCGCGCGAGCGTCGACTCCGCGCTTGCCTCGCTGGAAAATCAGCTCAAGTCCTCCCTCAGCGGTGCCCCGGAAGAGCCCGCTACGAAAACGCAATAGGCGTCAAAGGTAAGGGTTTCGCGTCATGATCCGTCTTGTCGTTTATCTCGTTTTCATTGTCCTGGTCGCCTCGGGCCTTGGCTGGCTGGCAGACCGGCCCGGAACGTTGAACATCCAGTGGCAGGGCTACGACATCGAAACCACCGTGTTTCGCGCCACCGTGATGCTGGCGGTCGCGACGGCGGCGGTCATCTTCCTGTGGTCGGTGCTGCGCGCGATCTGGCATAGCCCGGCGGCCATCGGTCAACGCATGCTGCGCCGGCGCCAAAAGCGCGGCCTCGATGCACTGTCCAGCGGCTTGATCGCCGTGGGCGCGGGCGACAAGGCGCTCGCCACACGCTATGCGCTGCAGGCCCGCAAGGCCCTGCCGCACGAACCCTTGACGCAGATCCTGCGCGCTCAGGCCGCGCAGCTCTCGGGCGACCGGGCAACGGCGCGGCGCATCTTCGATTCCATGCTCGGTTCCCCCGATACAGAACAGCTCGGCCTGCGCGGCCTCTTCCTCGAAGCCGAGCGCGAGGGCGAGACCGAGGCCGCCCTTCAGTTCGCCGGACGCGCCGTCAAAGCCAATCCAAAGCTCGGCTGGTCTTCGGAAGCGCTGTTCGATCTGCAATGCAAGCACAAGGACTGGGCGGACGCCTTGGAGACCCTGTCTCTGCTCAAGCGCAATGGCCTGATCGAAAAGCCAGCCTTCGACCGCAAGCGTGCGGTTCTGCTGGCCGGTCAGGCTCAGGACGCCGAGGAGAACGAGTCCGACAAGGCGCTCGCCCTTGCCATGGAGGCGCATGGTCTGGCGCCGGACCTGGTGCCCGCCGCCGCCGTCGCCGCCCGGATCCTCGCCGGCCGCGGCCAGACCGGCAAAGCCGCCAAGGTCATTCAGAAGACGTGGGCGCGCGCGCCCCACCCCGACCTTGCAACGGCCTATGCTTATGCGCGCATTGGCGACAGCCCGCGCGATCGTCTGGATCGCGTGCGCCAGCTCGCCGCCCTCAATGTGCACTCCATCGAAAGCCCCATCGCCATTGCGACAACGGCGATCGAGGCGCGGTTGTTCAAGGAGGCGCGCGAAGCGCTTCAGCCGTTACTCGACGACCGGCTTACCCAGCGCGTTGCAACTCTCATGGCGCGCATCGAGGCGGGCGAGAATGATGACAAGGGCCGCGTGCGCGAATGGCTGGCGCGTGCCGTCAACGCCGCGCGCGATCCGGCTTGGACGGCCGATGGCGTGGTGGCCGATCGCTGGGAGCCGGTGTCTCCCGTAACGGGCGCGCTCGATGCCTTCCAGTGGCGCGTGCCCGTTGAAAACCGCGACAGTTCGTCGAAAACCGTGCTCAGCGAGCGGCTTGAAGAACTGCTCGCCATCAGTGCGCCCAAGCCGGTCGATCAGGAGCCGGCCGACAAGGCGCCAGCAACCTCGCCTGAGCCGCCCGTCACCGCCCAGCCCCAGCCCGCGCCCATGCGCCGTGAGGATGTCGTCGACGCCGAGGCGGTCACGGTGCGGCCCGAGCCCATCAAGATTACGCCTCAGCCCGCTCCGGTGAAGCCCGCCGAGGCGGCAGCCGCCAAACCTGCGGCAACGCACATCGAAGCCAGGACAATCTATCCCGAGCAGCGCGTCAGTGAGGTTTCCATCGTCAAGCCCGTCCCCAAGGCGGAGCTTCAGCCGGAAACAGCTCCACCTCCCAAGGACGTTGCCGCAGCACCCAAGCCGGCAGAGCCCGTAACGCCCGAACCTGCCAAGGCTTCTCCGCCAGCCGCGGCGGCGCCTGCGCCGGCCGCGCCCGAGCCCAAGCCTGCCATGCAGGCTTCCAGGCCCGCCGCGCCAAAGACGGCGCCGGATGCCAAGATTTTCGTGGCGCCTCGTGCGCCCGACGATCCAGGCCCCGACCAAGCTGACGAGGAATCGACCGCCGAAGCATTCACCAAGCGCATCTATCGCGCGGTGAACTGAAACCGGGAAGCCGCGCGAAATCTCAAAGCCGTGCATGCATGGGCAGCCTGTTGCCTGCGCGGCTTTTTTGAGGTTTCCCCGCCGGGGTGAAACACAAGACCGCATCTCACTGACGCTTGCAATCGGTGCGGCGAGCGGCTATCCCTCCCGCTACCGTGCGGGCCCCGATTGGCGTTGCCGCAGCGGAATTGCCGCCTTAGCTCAGCCGGTAGAGCACGTCATTCGTAATGACGGGGTCGCGTGTTCGAGTCACGCAGGCGGCACCATTTCATCAAGCCAGCGGATTGAAATTCCTATCGTCCCCTCCGTGGCTACGGCTCATGGCGTGCAAGCCTTCGGCCCGGCCTCTTCCATCAGGAGGGGGCCCGGCGGGTGGTCAGCCGCGCCTGGGGCAGAACTTGTCCCTGCGCAAAGACCCGCAGCCGCTCATCAACCCCCATCGGCATCTTCCGGGGCATCGAATCAGGCGAATCGTTCCTTCAGGCCCGTGGGCAGGCCCGGGCAGCACTCGCGCATCAGGATCGCACCTCTTCTTGCAGTGAGGGGCGCACGATGCGTTCATAGATGATGGTCGCCTCATTCAAGGCTGCCGCGGTGCCGGTGGCATGAAGCGCCCAGACGAAACTGCCAGGGATGCGCACTAGCCATGGGACCATTGCAAAATCTTGCCGGTTATTGGATCGCACGCAGGCGTGCCGATCCTGCGGCGCTGGCCGCCGCGCACGCCGCCGTCGCAGACTTGACACCCGTTGTCGTCGTGACGGGAGCTTCGCGTGGCATCGGGCTCGCCTTGGCCGAACGCTTCGCAAGAGAAGGACGCCACCTCGCGCTCGTCGCCCGGACGCCGGCGGACCTGGAGACCGCCGCGAGCCGGATCCGCGCGGCCTTGAGGGGCAAAAGCAAAGACGCAACCGTCGTGACGCTGGCCATAGATCTTACTCAGCCGAACGTCGCGCTGCTTCTGGAAGAGCGGCTGCGCGCCAGCGGCTATTACGTGGACGTGCTCGTCAATAACGCAGGCATCGGTCTTGCGGGGCGGTTTCACGACGCGGAGCCGGCACAGCTCGAGCATATGGTGACGCTCAACGTCACCGCGCCAACCATGTTGATGGCGCACTTCCTGCCCGCCATGCTGGCGCGGCGACGCGGCGGCATCCTCAACGTCGGCTCGCTCGGAGGTGCTATTCCCGGACCCGGTCAATCGGCTTACTACGCATCGAAGGCCTATATCCAATCTCTCGGTGAAGCGGCAGCAGCCGAGTGCGCCGGAGCTGGCGTGCGCATCTCGACCCTTCTGCCGGGCCCCGTCGATACCACCTTCCACGCCAGGATGGGTGCGCAAGCCTCCCTCTATCGCCGCCTTCTCCCTGCCCTCTCACCCCGGCGCGTCGCCAACGCGGGTCACTTCGGGTTCTGGCTCGGCAAGCGCGTCATCGTACCAGGGATCTTCAACAAGCTGCTTTACGTTGCCGTGCGCGTGCTGCCGCATCCGCTGACGGTGCCATTCGTTAAAATTCTGCTGAACAAAACGGGGCGATGAAAAATCGGCGGCCTTTGGTGCATTTGCGATATCGCAATCTTTTTGAGGTCAAGTGATCGAGGCGCCGGGATTTGGTTTTGCGTACCCGGCCACGCCCATTGCGGCCGCACCCTATCGGACTCTGCGAGTTCGGACCGAGGCGCGGCCGCATTTTTTTGCCGGGTAGGAAACAGGACTTGCTGCGACGCAGCAGCTCGAAGAGCGCCATTTCGCGCGCAACGGCGTGCTGCACCGCACGCACGGATTGGGCGGACGCTGCTCAACCCGCGAGCATCGTTCAGGTATTTTCACAAAGCGCCTTCAAGGCAATTGCCATCGCTTCGTGCTGGTATAGTGTGACGAAAAACTCACCCGGAGGTTCGCCTGATGTGCCGCATTCTCTCGAGTCAACCTGCGTCGTCGTTCGCCTACCAGACGCGGTCGGTTCGCCTTGGCGGACATGCCACCAGCATCAAGCTCGAAGCTGCGTTCTGGGAGATTCTCGAGGAGATCGCGATTGCGGTGAACAAGCCGCTCGGTCGCTTTCTCACGGAGCTGCACGACGAGGTGTTGTACATGGCTGGCGATACGCACAACTTCACGTCATTGCTGCGCTGTGCGTGCCTGACCTACGTGTCGGAAATTCGTGGCCGCGAAAATGCACTCGCGCTACTCAACGACAAGCCGCGCCGTCTGCTCGACGGCCCTCTCCAAGCAGCCGAATAGCCGATCGCGCTGCGCCCGCACCGAGCGCCGCGCCGGCAATCGAATTGTTGTTGTAGTATTGAAATACTACCCCACGACAGCGAACCACCCATAGCGTAACCGCGCAAAGCTCAACGCATCGGGAGGAACGCTTGTTCAATGCGTGCCCCACACTAATCGTCGCGCTGGCCGCCTGCGTCATGGCGCTTGCGCCCACCGCGAGCAGAGCCGACGACGAAGGTGCGCCCTCCAATGCGCAGTTCGTCAAGAGTTGCGGAACCTGCCACACCGTTGAACCGGGGGCGCCGTTACGGCAAGGCCCGAACCTCGGCACGGCCTTCGGGCGCACGGCGGGAACGCTCGCAGATTATCCGCAATACTCCGACGCGCTGAAAAAGGCAGGCGCCGCCGGGCTGATCTGGAACGAAGAGACACTCGACAAGTGGATCGCGGGCGCCGCAGACTTCGTTGCCGGCACCAACATGGCCTACAGCCAGCCCGATCCGGAAAAGCGCAAGCTCATCATCGCGTATCTCAAGAGCCTCGCTCCGGCCAGCGCCGCCCAACCGTCCAAGTAGCTTCTCGTCGGATCGCGCTCACGCGAACCGCGATCCGACGCATCACGATAACCAAAACAATAACCGGCTCAGAAACGCCGGATGGTCACAAAAGCACCAGGAGGAAATAAATGCGATTGATAGACAAGACCCCCAAGGTCGACCGCAGGTCGTTCCTTGCGTCAACAGGTGCCGCGGCCCTGGTTGTCACGTCCACCAGCGTGATGTGTCCGGCTGAGTCGTGGGGACTGGAAGCCAAGAACCTCAAGCCCGAGACTGTTCGCACACTCATCAAGATGTCGCGCGATATCTATCCGCACGACCGCTTGGCCGACAAATATTACGCCGTCGCCGTCAAGGGCATGGATGGCAAGGCAACCGAAGGCGCACCGCTCAAGGCCACATTGGAAGAAGGCGCCGCCAAGCTCGATGCGGCCGCCAAGGCGGCACATGGCGTCCCCTACGCCGACGTCGGCTGGGAGCATCAGCGCGTCGCCCTGCTCCGCGCCATCGAAGGCGAGCCCTTCTTCCAGGCCGTTCGCGGCGATTTGGTCGTCTCGCTCTACAATCAAAAGGAACTCTGGCCGATCTTCGGCTACGAGGGCGAGTCGGCATCCAAGGGCGGCTACATCCATCGCGGCTTCAACGACATCGACTGGCTGTGAGCCAAAGCCCGCAGACCCTGAACTCACAAGAGACGATTTCTCGGAGGATTGCCCATGCCGGCACCTTATAAAACAGATGACGATAGCGTGGTTGTAGTGATTGGTTCTGGCGCCGGAGGCGGAACGGTCGGAACGGAGCTTGCGTTGCTCGGAGTGGACACCGTCATTCTCGAAGCCGGAAAGCGCTACACGATTGAAGACTTCGTCAACGACGAGTGGGAATCGTTCGGCCAACTCGCTTGGCTCGATGAACGCACGACGTCGGGCAACTGGCGCGTCCACAAAGACTTCGCCGGGCTTCCCGCCTGGATCGTGAAGTCGGTGGGCGGCTCCACGATCCACTGGGCGGGCGCGTCGCTCCGTTTCCAGGAACATGAATGGAAGGCGAAGACGACCTATGGCGACATCGCCGGCGCCAATCTGCTCGACTGGCCCATCGACGGCAAAGAGATGGAGCCCTGGTACGCCAAGGCAGAAGACCGCATGGGCACAACGCGCACCAACGGCATCGAGGGTCTGCCCGGCAACAACAACTTCAAGATCATGAAGGCCGGCGCCGACAAGCTCGGCTACAAGGAATGTCACACCGGCCGCATGTCGATCAACTCCGCACCGCGCGATGGCCGCGGCGCGTGCCAGCAGATCGGCTTCTGCTTCCAGGGCTGCAAGTCGGGCGCGAAGTGGTCCACGCTCTACGCCGAGATCCCCAAGGGCGAAAAGACCGGCAAGCTGGAAGTCAGGCCCGAGTGCCACGTCACGCGCATCGAGCACGACGCCAAGGGCAAGGTGACGGGCGTTGTGTACTTCGACAAGGATGGCAAGGAGCAGCGCCAGAAGGCGCGCGCGGTCTGCGTCGCTGGCAACTCCATCGAGAGCCCGCGCCTGCTGCTCAACTCCGCCTCCAGCACGTTCAAGGACGGCCTGGCGAACTCATCGGGGCAGGTGGGCCGCAACTACATGCGCCACACCACCGGGTCGGTGTACGGCATATTCGAGAAGCCCGTTCACATGTACCGCGGCACGACGATGGCCGGCATCATCCAGGACGAGGCGCGTTACGATCCCAAGCGCGGCTTCGCGGGCGGCTATGAGTTCGAGACGCTCTCGATCGGCCTTCCGTTCATGGCCGCGTTCCTCGATCCCGGCGGCTGGGGCCGAGACTTCGCGGCGGCGATGGATGGCTATCCCAACATGGCCGGCATGTGGATCGTGGGCGAGGACATGCCGCAGGCCAACAACCGCATCACCGTCCATCCCGACAAGAAGGACAAATACGGGATGCCAGTGCCGGACGTGCATTTCGATGACCACGACAACGACAACGCAATGCGCAACCACGCCTACAGGCAAGGTGCAGCGTTGTACGAAGCAGTGGGCGCGACGCGCACGTTCCCGACGCCGCCTTATCCGTCGACACACAACCTCGGCACCAACCGGATGAGCGCGGATGCCAAGGACGGGGTCGTCAACAAGCATGGCCAGACGCACGACATCAAGAACCTGTTCGTGTCCGACGGCAGCCAGTTCACAACGGGTGCGGCGGAAAATCCCACGCTCACCATCGTCGCACTGGCCCTGCGGCAGGCAGCCTACATTCGCGATCAGATGGCCAAGGGCGAAATCTGATCTGAGGTTTCAGGCTCGCCCACAGATGGATGCGTGGGCGGGCCACAACCCACGCGATGGCGCAAACGTGACGAGGCGCCGGAGGCGCCTCGTTTTTTCGTGCGCTGCGCCGGTGAGGCGGGAATACGCATTCGGCTGCGCCTGAAGGTAAATAGATCGTTATTGAATCAATACTGAGCTTTCCGCACAATAATCGAATGGGCGTTTGTGGCGCACGCAGTTTACCAGCCATCAAGCTGTGTGTGGCAGGTTGGCGGGGATGCATTCCAAGTTCTGCCTGACGCACAACCCGGAGAGTCCTCATGTTGCGTACATTCTTGAGCGATGAGAGCGGCGCCACGGCCATCGAGTACGCCGTCATAGCTGCCATGGTCTCCATGGCCATCGTCAGCGCGCTTTACGGCGTGCGGGCAGCCCTGAACAGTGGTTTTGCCGCCGTCAGCGCCGGTTTCAAATCCTGATCTGAGCTGACCTGCCCTTCGCGACTAAGACCTGCCGGCCATTGCGGCCAGCGCCAGCGATACATATTTCAATAGTAAGAGCCGGGCCTCGACGGGGCACGCCGGTTTGTGTTGTCATGTCTGACTGGCTCTAAGCCTTACCTTCATGTTGCGAGGCATGAGATGTCCACGAAACTCACAGACCTAAATCGCGAAAGGGCCCTCTACGATCCCGAATCCGAGTTCGATTCGCCGCGCGCCATCGCCAGCGAAGTCGGCCTGACGCGCGGCGAGAAGCTTGCCGCTCTGCAACGCTGGTCCTACAGCGTCGACCGCCGCTTGGCGTCAGGCTACGAAGGGATGCCCACAAACGGCACGGAAGCGCGCGACGCGGAACTGCTCCGCGACATCGAGCTGATCCGCGACTTCCTCGAACATGGCCACGCGTAGCAGCGCACCGCGGAGCATTTTTGCTATTGCAGCGGACCGCCTCAGGCCGCCTTGGCGGATATCATGCGCAGCTCGTTGACGAGCGTGTCGGCCGCCGTGCGCGCCTCGTCGGTTTGGGCGCCGACGAGTTCGGCTTCAGCCAGCTTCAATTCCTCCGCGACCACCGAGGCGGTCATCTCCTCGACGTCGTAGGCCTTTTGAGCCAGAATGGTCAAGCGCGCGGGGCCGACATCGGCAAAGCCGGACTTGACGAAGAGCTTCTTCTTGACGCCACCCGCAGTCACGTTGAGCACGCCCGGACGCAGCGTCGCGATGACCGGCGCATGACCGGGAAGCACGGCGAAGTCGCCCTCGGCTCCCGGAACAACGACCTGCTCGGCGTCAACCGAGAGCAGAATGCGCTCGGGAGAAACGAGTTCGAACTTAAAAGTGCCTGCCATGCCTGACGTTCCTTGAAGTCTCTATACGCCCCCCGCCAAACGGCGGGGCATCAGTCAGCTCGTCTTCTCGTCGTCGCCGTCGCTATCATCGTCGCCCGCGCCGGTCTTGGCGCGCACTTCTTCCGGCGTCTGCAGCTTCGTCCCGCAGAACGGGCAGAAGAACAGCGGGTGGTCGACGAGGCCGGGCTCGTCCTCCTCCAGATCCACCAGACCGACCGTCATGTAGATGACCTGATCGGACCCGACGGTGATGAGCGGCTCGAAGTCGCCGCCTTCCAGAGCCTCTTTGAGCTCTTCACAGCAGCTGCCGAAGTTGGGGTCGGCCATTGAGTATCGTCTCCTGATGGCCGGCGTCGCTCCGGCACGTTGAGTTAAGCCGCTTCAGCCAGCTTCTCGGCCTTGGCAATCGCTTCCTCGATGGTGCCGACCATGTAGAAGGCCGGCTCGGGGAGGTGATCGTAGTCGCCATCGCACAGACCCTTGAAGGCCTTGATGGTGTCGGCCAGCTTCACGAGCTTGCCCGGCGAGCCGGTGAAAACTTCTGCGACGTGGAAGGGCTGCGACATGAAACGCTCGATCTTGCGGGCGCGGGCAACAGTCAGCTTGTCGTCCTCGGACAGCTCGTCCATGCCGAGAATGGCGATGATGTCCTGCAGCGACTTGTACTTCTGCAGAATCGACTGAACCTTGCGAGCGACCTGGTAATGCTCCTCGCCCACGATGCGCGGATCGAGCATGCGCGAGGTCGAGTCGAGCGGGTCCACGGCCGGATAGATGCCCTTTTCGGCGATGCCGCGCGACAGAACCGTCGTTGCATCCAAGTGGGCGAACGAGGTGGCGGGCGCGGGGTCGGTCAAGTCGTCGGCCGGAACGTAAATGGCCTGCACCGATGTGATCGAGCCCTTCTGGGTGGTGGTGATGCGCTCCTGCAGTGCGCCCATGTCGGTGGCCAGCGTCGGCTGATAGCCCACGGCCGAAGGAATACGGCCGAGCAGGGCGGACACTTCTGAGCCCGCCTGGGTGAAGCGGAAGATATTGTCGACGAAGAAGAGCACGTCCTGGCCCTTGTCGCGGAAATATTCGGCAACCGTCAGACCCGACAACGCCACGCGGGCACGCGCGCCCGGCGGCTCGTTCATCTGGCCGTACACCAGCGCGCACTTGGAGCCGGCGGCCGAGCCGTTGTTCTTCTTTGGGTCCTTGTTGACGTTCGACTCGATCATCTCGTGATAGAGATCGTTGCCCTCGCGTGTACGCTCACCGACGCCCGCGAAGACCGAATAACCACCGTGAGCCTTGGCGACGTTATTGATCAGCTCCATGATGAGAACCGTCTTGCCGACGCCGGCGCCGCCGAACAGGCCGATCTTGCCGCCCTTCGCGTAAGGCGCCAGCAGATCCACGACCTTGATGCCCGTCTCGAGAATCTGCGCTTCCGTCGCCTGTTCGGCAAACGTGGGCGCGGGTTGGTGGATGGCGCGCGTGTCCTGGGTCTTGATGGGACCGGCTTCGTCCACCGGCTCGCCGATGACGTTCATGATGCGGCCGAGCGTTTCATCGCCCACCGGCACCGTGATCGGCGCGCCCGTGTCGACCACCTCCTGGCCACGCACGAGGCCTTCGGTGGAGTCCATGGCGATGGTGCGCACCGTGTTTTCGCCCAGATGCTGCGCAACTTCCAGAACGAGGCGGTTTCCCTGGTTCTTGGTCTCGAGAGAGTTGAGAATTTCAGGCAGATGCCCGTCGAACTGCACGTCGACGACAGCGCCCATCACCTGGCGGACCTTACCTACCTTGTTAGCCATTGCTTCGCTTCCTCGTGTCGTTCGATTGGGTTAGAGCGCTTCGGCGCCCGAAATGATTTCGATGAGTTCCTTGGTGATGTTCGCCTGGCGCTGGCGGTTGTAGGCGATCGTCAGTTTGTTGATCATATCGCCCGCGTTACGCGTCGCGTTATCCATGGCTGTCATGCGCGCGCCCTGTTCGGACGCTGCGTTCTCCAGCAGCCCGCGAAACATCTGGGTGGCGATGTTGCGGTTCAACAGGAAGCCCAGAACCTCTTCTTCGCTCGGCTCGTACTCATGCACCGCGTGCGCGCTCTTGGCGGACGCCTGGCCCGGCGCCTCGGCGATCTTTGCCGGGATGAGCTGCAGCGCGGTCGGCTTTTGCGCTATGACCGAGCGGAACTCGGAGAAGTACATCGTCGCGACGTCGAACTCGCCACCCTTGAACATCGCAAGAAGCCTGTTGGCGAGTTCTTCCGCGTTCGCAAAACCGAGCTGCCGCACGCCGCGCAGATCGATACGCTGGATGATGTTCTTGTCGAGATCGCGCCTCAGGTTGTCGGCGCCCTTGCGGCCGACGGTCATGATCTTGACAGTCTTGCCAGCCGCAATCAGGCGCTGCGCATCGGCGCGCGCGAGCTTGGCTATGTTGGAGTTGAAGCCTCCGCACAAGCCGCGCTCGGCCGTCATGACGACGAGCAGATGCACTTCATCCTTGCCGGTCCCGACCAGCAAGGGCGACGCGCTCTTCTTGTCGGCAACCTTCGAGGCAAAACCGGCGAGCACGGCCTCCATGCGCGCGGCGTAGGGCCGCGCAGCCGTCGCCGCTTCCTGGGCGCGGCGCAACTTGGCTGCAGCGACCATCTGCATCGCCTTGGTGATTTTCCGCGTCGCCTTCACCGAAGCAATGCGGTTTCTCATGTCTTTCAAGGACGCCATGGGGCGATAATCCCTATCTCGTTATTGGGCGGCCTTCAGAGGAACGTCTTCTGTACCTGCTCGACGACGGCCTTGAGCTTGCCGGCGGTACCATCCGAGAGATCCTTCGTGGTGCGGATATCATCCAGGATGGCGGCGTTCTGCGTGCGCAGGGTAGCGAGCAGCGCGTCCTCGAAGGGGCGGACCCTATCGATGGACAGCGCATCGAGGTAGCCGTTGGTCCCGGCCCAGATCACGCACACCTGCTCTTCCATCTTGAGCGGCGAGAACTGCGGCTGCTTCAGCAGCTCGGTGAGGCGCGCGCCACGGTTCAGCAGGCGCTGCGTGGCGGCGTCGAGGTCGGAGCCGAACTGCGCAAAGGCGGCCATTTCGCGATACTGAGCGAGTTCGCCCTTGATCTTGCCGGCGACCTTCTTCATCGCCTTGGTCTGCGCCGAAGAGCCGACGCGCGACACCGACAGGCCGACGTTCACGGCCGGGCGGATGCCCTGGTAGAAGAGATCAGTCTCAAGGAAGATCTGGCCGTCGGTGATCGAGATCACGTTGGTCGGAATGTAGGCCGACACGTCGTTGGCCTGCGTCTCGATGACGGGCAGCGCGGTCAGCGAGCCCTTGCCGGAATCATCGCCAAGCTTCGCGGCGCGCTCCAGAAGACGGGAGTGGAGATAGAACACGTCGCCAGGATAGGCTTCGCGGCCCGGCGGGCGGCGTAGCAGCAGCGACATCTGACGATAGGCGACAGCCTGCTTGGACAGGTCGTCATAAGCGATAACCGCGTGCATCCCGTTATCACGGAAATACTCGCCCATGGTGCAACCCGTGAACGGGGCAAGATACTGCATGGGGGCAGGGTCGGAAGCGGTCGCGGCCACGACGATGGAATAATCCAGCGCGCCGCGCTCCTCGAGCACTTTCACGAACTGGGCGACGGTGGAGCGCTTCTGGCCGATAGCGACGTAAACGCAGTAGAGCTTCTGCTCCTCGGGAGCGCCGGCGGCGTTGAGGGGCTTCTGGTTGAGGAAGGTATCGAGAATGACGGCCGTCTTGCCGGTCTGGCGGTCCCCGATCACGAGTTCGCGCTGGCCGCGGCCGATCGGGATGAGTGAATCGATCGCCTTGAGGCCCGTCGCCATTGGCTCATGCACCGACTTGCGCGGCAGAATGCCCGGCGCCTTCACGTCGACGCGCATCTTCCTGTCGGACTGGATCGGGCCCTTGCCGTCGATGGGATTGCCGAGCCCGTCGACCACGCGGCCGAGCAGACCCTTGCCGACGGGAACCTCCACGATGGCGCCGGTCCGCTTGACGGTGTCACCTTCCTTGATGGTGCGGTCGTCGCCGAAGATCACGACGCCGACGTTGTCGGTTTCCAGGTTCAACGCCATGCCGCGGATGCCGCCGGGAAACTCGACCATCTCGCCGGCCTGGACGTTGTCGAGGCCGTAGACGCGGGCGATGCCGTCGCCCACCGACAGCACCTGACCGATTTCAGAGACCTGCGCCTCCTTGCCGAAATTCTTGATCTGATCTTTGAGGATCGA
This sequence comes from Hyphomicrobium sp., assembly GCA_035325525.1. Lineage (GTDB taxonomy): Bacteria > Pseudomonadota > Alphaproteobacteria > Rhizobiales > Hyphomicrobiaceae > Hyphomicrobium_B. The sequence goes on from DAOKZR010000005.1 coordinate 19,263, forward strand.
GGAGATCTCTGCGGCCCGAATGTCCATGTGACTTTGACCTCTTGCTTGGTCGTTTCCGATTGGGACCCATTTTCGAGATCAGGGCCCGGATTTAAGATTTTCAGCTGAAACGCCGCCCGATTTCGCAGGCGGCGCTCGAAATTCATCCTAGGTGCTCAAGCCGCTCAAGGAGACCTTGAGGTTTTGCAGCTTAGTCTTGAGCGAAGAGTCGATCATGCGGCTGCCGACTTTGACGACGAGGCCGCCGAGGAGGCTCGCATCGACATGCGCGTCGAGCGTAACGTCCTTGCCGACAGAGGCTTTGAGCGTCTGTTTGAGTTCTTCGACCTGGGCGTCGCTGAGGGCAGCCGCACTGGTGACGTGCGCCGTCACCTCGCCGCGATCGCGCGCAGCCAGCGCACGGAAGCCCTTGATCATGTCGGCAGCGGCGAAAAGCCGGCGGTTCTTCGTAATCAGGTTGAAAAAGTTGGCGGCCAGGCCCCCGATGCCAGCCTTCTCCAGAATCGTCGACATGGCGCGGGCCTGATCCTCGGTCGAGATCACGGGCGAGCGCACCATGCGCCGCAGATCCTCGCTCTCGTCCAGCAGCCCGCCAAAGGCCGTCAGATCCGCCTCGACCTCTTTGATCTTGGAAGCCTCTTTGGCCAGATCGAAGAGTGCGGATGCGTAACGCCCCGCCATTCCTTCAACAATTGTGTCGTTCGTTGCCACGTTGCGCTCATCTTTCGCCTTGCAAGGCGCATTGGGGGCGGGGCCGCTAAGACCCTGGACGTCGCCCGCTGAAAGGGAAGAATAATGCCCGGCAAAAAAGAGCGCGCGAGGGGCTCTGACCCATAGCCACCCCCTTTTGAAAGCCGGGGTGTCCTTAACATGGGTCCTTTGTGGCATCAACCAGCGGCGCGACGGGCGCGATGACGCATTTGGCCGTTCCGGGTCTAAGGACGTCCCCGGCCGTAAGGCGCAGCTCCCAGCACGCGCGTCGAAACGTCAAGGCGGAAGCTTCCCGGGTCGAGGGGCCCCGCTCACCGACGGCATAACGGACGACATAGATGAACGGATGCTGCACGGCCCGTTCAAGGCGCGTTCAAAGGCGGCCTCTTACAAGAAAGCCCAACAGCGGCTGGATTGTCCGGCAGCGGCAGGGAGTCAGCCCCCCACCGAGGGCCATCGGAGAAGTCATGTCCTTGAAATCAATCGTGAATGCCGTCGCGCTCAGCGCCATTGCGGGCACCAGCCTACTGCCTATGGCAACCGCCGCCGAAGCTCGCGACGGACGTGGCTACTACGAGCGGCGCGGAAACGTCGAACGCGGCTGGCGCGGCCACGACCGCCACGCGTGGAGGCACGGACACAGCCACTACGGTCGCCACGATCGTCGCGGCCGCAATGTCGCCCTTGGCGCTTTCGCAGCGGTCCTGGGCCTCGCCATCGCCGCTGAGGCCGTCCGGGCCCACGACGACGCCTATTACGACGATCGCTACTAGAGCCATTTTGTGCCTCGCCACGCGTGTTGGCGGAAAACCGGTTCCCTCTTTTCCGATCAAGCGCTCCGGCGCGCGGTCGAACCAAGTTTAGCGGGAAGAAGGCCGGAGCGGGCGCATTGCCCCTCCGGTCTTTTTGCGTTTTCAGGACTCCAGAGCGACGGACAACCGAAGGCCCGCATGCGCGCTGCGGGCAGCCCCCGGCTCAGAGCCATTTGCACATTTCGTGAAAATCGCGAGATTCCTCGCTTATGCGCCTTTCAGCTTCTTGTTGCATTCGCTCCAGTAGCCGCCGCCCTTCATGATCCACTTCAGGCCGCCGTTGGCGTTCGTAGCCTTGTTGGCTTTATACTGCTCGGCGCAGGTGTGAAGACGGGCTTTGGCGGGCTTCTCGCTCGCAAACTTGGACGAGATGGCCTTCGGGAAGACGGCGGTGGCTGCGGCAGCGGGGGCCGCCTCGTCCGTGCCGCCACACTCATCCTTGCGGAACTGGTTCCACGTCTTGCCGCCGAGCGTGCCCGCGCTCTTGGCAGCCTTGTACTTCGCGCTGCATTCCTGGGCCGTGATAGCGTATGCGCTGGACCCGGAAAACACGAACGCCAACCCAACCGCGAGCAGCGGGACAACCTTTAAAACTGTGCGGATATTCATAGACGCGAACTCCTTGTGAGCCAATCCCGGCGCGCGGACTGCAACGGCGCATCCGCGCCCGGGGCCGCGCGATTATAGGTCGAAGCAATGTGTACCAACAATACGTCTGGCCCGTTTTCTGTCGCGGGCGTTCCGTTTCCCGCTGTCCGGCGCTCCTAGCGCCCAAGCGCGGCGGCGAGACGGCCCTGCGCTTACAAAGCCCCAAACAAGTGAATGGGCCAACGGCCCGGCAGCACGAAAATAAGATCGAAGCGCATCTCGTGATCTGTGTAGCGTTGGTGGCGGCCGATCCAGACTTGCGCAGCGCGCCTGACGCGCCTGCGTGTTTCGTCTGTAATGGCGGCCTCGCACAGTTCACGCGTGGGGCGGTGCTTGACCTCGATGAACGCGATCGTTGCTCCGCGCCGCGCGATGATATCGACTTCGCCCACGTGCGTCTTGTAACGCCGCGCCAGGATCCGAAACCCCTTGAGGCGCAGGCTCAGCGTCGCAATGCGTTCCGCCGCATGGCCGCGCGCCAGGGCCTGCAGCCGTCCAACGCGCGCCGTGCCGCGCATATCCGCGAGTCGAGGTGCCATCAATCGAGCGCGTCCGTGTCCTTGACCCTAAGTCCGATAGCGTAAACCCGCGACTTCGCAACGCCCAGCGCATCGGCCACCGCCGCAGCGGCATCCTTCAAGCGCATGGAAGACAGTACACTCTTGAGGTGGGCCGCAATCTGCTCGTCATCGACGCGAGGTGCTTCTGCAGGGCCGGCGAGGAGAACAATTTCGCCCTTTACGTCGCGCGCCGCTAACGCCACGGCTAGATCCTGAAGCGTCCCGCGCGCCACTTCCTCGTGCAGCTTCGTCAACTCGCGCGCAACCACAGCCTGCCGGGCGCCCAACACGTCCGCCATATCGCTCAGCGCCTGCGATGCGCGCTGCGGGGTTTCATAAAGGACCAGCGTGCCTGCAATGTTCTTGAGTTCGGCAAGGCGCGTGCGGCGCGCAGCCTGCTTGGCGGGCAGAAAGCCCGCAAAGGTGAACTGGTCCGTCGGCAGCCCGGCCGCGGCAAGCGCTGCGACCGCCGCGCAAGGGCCGGGAATGGAATAAACCGGCAGCCGCTGTCGGGCGCATGCACGCACAAGCTTGAATCCGGGATCGGCAATCAGCGGCGTACCGGCATCCGAAATGAGCGCGACGCGCTGCCCCGCTTCCAGCCGCTCGAGGACACGGCTGCGTTCGGCATCTTCGTTGTGCTCGTGAAAGGGTAGCGTTTTCGCCTCGATCGCGTAGTGCTGCAACAGGCGCGCGGACATGCGGGTGTCTTCGCAATAAATTACGTCGGCATGGCTCAGCACGTGCAGCGCGCGCAACGTCACGTCAGACAGATTGCCGATTGGCGTCGCCACGAGGTAGAGACCGCCAGGCAAGGGGCGGCTTTCGAGGCGGGCGAATTCAGCCGCGACGCGCTGCGCGAGAGCGCGCGCTGCACGCGCGTCACGGTCCGCGTTCAAGTCAGCGCCCAGGTCCTTGCGCACGTCCTCACTCAAGTCATTGTCACGGCGCGACAAGTGTTTCTCCTCGAATTTCTGTTCCGCAGCCACGTTTTGCACGTCTGTGTGACCGGCAGGATCTTACGCCGGGAGCGCCATTTGGCTAAGCGGGAAACTCACGACGCCGGCTATGCGGGGCCACTCTTTGCAACGCGACGGCGAACGCGCATCCCAGCTCCGGCCCATGCCTGCGTACGGAGGAAACCGATTCCGATCCGGAGTTCTACCTGCCGCCATGCCGATCTGCAAATCCGCGCTCTCATCGCTTGCCATGCTTCTAGCGGCCACCCTGGCGGCGGGTTGCAGCTCGTCGCTATCGTCCAGTCCGGGCACGACGGCATCTATCGACGCTTCCGCTTCTGCGGGCAATCTCGCGCCACCGAAGGCGCCACCCGCCCGCGTTGCGCTGCTTCTGCCTCTCGCCGGCTTCGGAGAGCCTGCGCAGATTGCGCGCGGCATGAGGCAGGCCGCGGAAATGGCCCTGTTCGACGCCAACGATCCCTCGATCCAACTCATCGTGAAGGACGATGGCGCCAGCCCCGAAGGCGCACGTCAGGCGGCTAACGCTGCGATTTCGGAAGGCGCGGAGGTCATCCTGGGGCCGTTGCTGTCCAAGGCGGCGGCCGGCGCTGCGGACGCCGCCCGCCCATCGCAAATCCCGGTTGTTTCCTTTTCCAACGATCCAGCCGTCGCGGGCAACGGCGTCTATCTCATGAGCTTTCTCGCCGCCGACGAGGTGAGCCGCGTCGTCAGTTATGCCGCCCGGCAGGGCAAACGCCGCTTCGTGGCGCTGATTCCCGCCAATGCCTACGGCCAGACCATCGAGCAGCCATTCCGCCGGGCCGTTGCCGAGGCCGGTATCGAGCTGACGGCGGCGGAAATCTATCAGCCAGACGCGAACGGCCTTCTGGAAGGCGCAAAGCGCATCCTGGCCAAGATCAAGGCAGCCGAGGCGGAGGGCCGCCCCATCGACGCGATGTTCATGCCGGGCGGTCCAGACGAAATCGCGCAGCTCGGTCCCCTGTTCGGCTATTCGGGCATCGATACCAAGAAGACAAAACTGATCGGCACCTCGGCGTGGGACATTCCCTTCACAGGGCGCGACAACGCGCTAGCGGGAGCGTGGTACGCATCTCCGGACCCTGCCGCCTGGATCGCCTTCTCACAGAAATTCCAGGCCCATTTCGGCCAACCGCCACCCCGCCTGGCGACGCTCGCCTATGATGCCATGAACATGGCGATCGATCTTGCCCGCACACCGCCGCCCGCCCGCTACGGGGATGCCGCCATCACACGTCCAGCGGGCTTTCCCGGCGTCGACGGCATCGTGCACTTCAGCACGGACGGCAAAGCCCGCCGGGGCTTGGCCGTGCTGGAAATCGGCAAACGCGGTTCGGCCGTGATCGATCCCGCGCCGGGCGCGTCCGTGGCCGTCGATCCGCGCGTCTCGAGCGTGGACCCCTGAGCCACGCCAACCGGGCCGACACCCACAGGGAATGCGACTCCAATCCGGTCCCGAAACCGGCGGGGTGAGGCAAGAAGCAGGAAACAGAAGAGATCAAGCGGCCAGGGCGGCGGCGCTGCGGCGGCTGGCCTTGGGCTGCAAGCGATGGACGACGGCCGCCTCGCGGACAAGGGGCTCGCTCATCACCGACGTCAGTTCGTCGAACAGGTTGTAGAGCGCATACGTCGCCAGATCGAGTTGCTGGGCCGCGCCGGCCTGCAGATCCCGGGCGTTGGCCGCAGACGTAATCGCAGCGCAGACAACTCCCGAAAGGCGAGCCCACTGGTCGCCAGCCGAAAGCTTCTTGGGCGCCATGGCGATAACGATCGGCCGCCCCGCTCCCTTATTGGACGCGGCCTGCCTCGGGCGAAACCATGCCGCCAGAATACCATTGATTGCATTGGCAAGAATAGACACCGCGCAGCCCGCTCGCCCGAATTTCAATTAATTGGCAAATTGCGCCTATTCGCGCAATTCGGCAAGGGATTATTATTGACTTTCGATCCCATCTCCTATCGAGGGCGCCGAACCACACATTAGAACGAATGGCGCCCGGCGATTTCGTAAACGCAGCGTTAACGGCGGTGCGTGTCGGCAAGGTTAAATTCGGCCTTCGCCAAAGACGTTCATTGTCGCGTCTCGTTGGATTTACCGGCACGCAGCGACGCCCGCTTCACAATACCGGATTTAATTCGCCCACGGCGAGCGGCGGCATGTCCACTATCTCCAGATCTCCCGTTCGCCTCATCGGGCCGCGTTTCAGCATTCTTAGTACGCAGCATACGCAGCGCTTCCGGCAGCAGCGGATCGGTACGGCCGCGATAGCGATAATGCCCGGTAATCCGGTCGACGAATAATGCATCCTCCAATTGAGGTCCCCAACCGCGATTGTGCACGATCATCGGCCGCCCTGACCGGGAGATGATGCCGGTGACGATAGCGATATGATCCCGCGATCCGCTATTTTGCGGCCTGTCGTAGGTTACGATATCACCCGGCAAATAATCCTCGGCGAAATCGCTGACCGGCACGCTGGCGCCGCGCGAGGCGAAATAGCGCCGTAACGTGAAAGTGCGCCGATGGGCAATGCTCGTATCGGGCGAACCAATGCGCGCTGCATGGATGAGCGCCTGGAGGTCGACGCCTAGCGTCCGGTAGGCGCGTATCACCACATCGGTGCACACACCGAAAAGTGCCGGCACATCTCCCATGGGATAGGCAAGCTTGCGATACTTGTTGGTGTAGACGACGAACTCGGTTGTCTGGCGCAAGGCTGCGGCCGCCAACGCCCGGCCGAACTCTTCAGACTGTGCCGCAGGGCGGGCTACAGGCTGCACGGGCATCGGGTCGTCTAGGCTGCACCTGCCGGGGTCGGCTTCGAGGACGTCCGACCGCAGCGGCGGCACCGCTCCGGGCCTGAGGAGGTCGAGCGGAGCAGGCGTTGGAGACTGGAACGCTGCCGTTGGCGGCATGGACCCTGACGCCGCCGTTGGCGGCATGGGCGTTGACGCCGCCGTTGGCGGCATGGACATTGTCGCTACCGATATCTCCGCGTGCGCGCTTGAGGCTTGGCTCTGTGGACCGGATGCTGCAGGAAGCTCCAGTTCGGCCTTTTTGGCCTGGAGGCTTCCAAGCGCTCCGTCTGCCGCGCGTTGCAATGAAACCGCATCGGCATCGCGGGCGATGACCGCCGTCGATGGCGGTCGATCCGTCTCGAGATCCAGCCTTCCTGGAGCCTGCGCGATCGCGGCGGGCAAATCGCGCACGACAACGCGCACGTCCTCGCGGGGCGTCATCGCCACGCGAAGGCTGCGTCCCAGGTCCATCTGCCATGCCCAAAGCGCCAGCATGCCGGCCGCGCCGAAAGCCGCCGCCAGGGCGGTTGCAGCGCGAGCCGGTCGCCTCTTCGCCGGTTTGGCTGCGTCAGACGGCGAGGGGCCATGCGATGACGCTGACGCCGCCGCGCATGGCGAAGGCGATGGCCGATTGCCGGTTCGGGCCAGCAGCGCGGCGTCCAAACGCTGCTGAAATTTCTCGAAGGCGGCGCGGTTGACTTGGTGCGCGCGAACAAAGCCGCGCGCCGCTTGGTGGGAGGCAGCGTGATGCCCTCTCCGCCGCCGGGTCCGGTCTTTGGCTCGCTTGCTGCGCCCGCACACGCTCATACGCCTTCCACCCCTGCCTTGGCGCGGCGCGCGCCCAGGAACTTCGATAACGGCACCTCAATTGCCGCACCTCGATAACTGCCCAGGCACCCGGCAGCGTTGCCCGGTTAATCCGGGAACTGTTCTTGCCCATGGCTATGGGCAAATTGCGGCCTCACTTCAGCCCGACGGCAGCGAGACCGCCTCACGGCTGATCCGCTGCAGCACCTCCTGGGCTGAAAGCCCAGCCGCGCGCAGGCTCGCCAGCGATTGCGCGCCCGTGCTTTTCGAGAGTTTCTGCCCCATCGGGTCCACGATCAGGCGGTGATGATGATAGAGCGGCGCCGGCAGATCGAGAAGGATTTGCAGAACGCGCTGCGCATCGGTCGCCGCAAACAGGTCCATGCCGCGCGTGACATGCGTAACGCCCTGGCGGGCATCGTCGACCACGACGGAAATGAGATAGCTCGAGGGCGTCTCCTTACGCAGCACTACGACATCGCCCCAGCGCTGCGGGTCGCAGACCACGATACGCCTGCGGCCCGCCGCATCGATTTCAGTAAACGTGATCGGCGCGCCGCCGATCATCTTACGGGCCACGGCGAGCGCGCGCTCCATATCCAGCCGCATCGCATACGGCTCGCCCTTGGCAAGCTCACGCTCGATGTCGGCCTCGGGCCGGCCGCGCCAGAGCCCGGGGTAGACCAGCGCGCCCTCGGGATCGACTCTTGCGGGATCAGCAGCGGCAATGATCTCCTTGCGGCTTGCAAAGCAGGGATAAAGCAGGCCCATCGCGCTCAGCCGCGCGGCGGCCTGCCTGTAGCCGGCAAGGTGCTCCGACTGGAACAGGACCGGTTGCTCCCAGGCGATGCCGAGCCAAGCGAGATCCTCGAAGACGCCCGCGACGTACTCCGGCTTCACACGTGCGCGATCGATGTCCTCGATGCGCACCAGAAAGCGGCCGCCAAGACGCCGCGCCAACTCGAAGCCGGTCAACGCCGAAAGGGCATGCCCCAAATGCAGCGCACCGTTGGGCGACGGCGCAAAGCGCAAAACCGGCTGTACTGTTTCCTGTAGTCGTATCAATCGCGCGCGCCCGTCCTTCTGCGGCCAACCGTTATAGAATGATCTTTTTCACCAGTTGTGATTTTTATTGCCGCGAGCCCGGCAGGATCGAGCTCGGCAGCCAGGCTCCAGCAGCTTCACGCAACCATTGCGAGCCTTCTCGGGTTGGCTATCTTAGTCACGACTGGAGTCACTTGTCTTGACGCGCTTCCCATCGAAAGACCGGTTCCCGCTTTTCAGGAAGCACTCTGGGGCTGCGTCGAGAGCGTCGGGCCAGAAACGATCATGCCGAACGATAACAGCGCGCCTCGCCCACACGCCGTCTTGTGCGGTGAGGCCGAACTTCGCGACGCCATATCCGCGTTGACGCGCCAGTGCCGCGTGATGCGCGCCATCCATGCCCGTACCGGCACACCGCCGCTGCGCGACTTCTCGGCCGATTTCGGCGGACTGGCCAAGATCGTCGTGGGCCAGCAACTCTCCGCCGGCAGCGCCGCCGCGATCTGGGCGCGCCTTTCGCAAGCGGTTCGCCCCTTCAAGCCTGCCAGGGTCCTCGCCATGAGCGATGAAGATCTGCGCGCGCCAGGTCTGTCGGCCGCAAAGATCAGGACGCTGCGCGCCGCCGCGCAAGCGGTGGCCGCCCGGCGGATTGTCTTTTCGAGATTGAACGCCCTGCCGGACGATGAGGTCGTTGCCGCATTGACCAAGGTCCACGGCATCGGGCCCTGGACAGCCGAAATCTACCTGCTTTTCGCGCTGCGCCGGGCCGATGCCTTCCCCGTTGGCGACCTTGCGCTGCAGCTTGCCGTTCAACGGGTCATGAAACTCGACGCCCAGCCCACATCCGCGCAACTGGGCGACGTCTCGCAGCGCTGGCGGCCCTGGCGCGGTGCTGCGGCGCGCCTGCTTTGGGCGGACTATGCGTTGCATCGCAGCGCCAGTGCCGGGCGCCGCGGCGCCGGGGATTCAAAAAAACCCAGATAACATCGCGACTTGCGCAGGACGCTCGTCCAAAGCCGCAGAGCTTCACATATTTGATACGCGAGGTTAGTATCCCGCCGTCTGGTGAGACGACAACACGCGATTCGCTACCGATCACACTGCGAGGAAGCGCGAGACGTGAATGCTCACACTGCGATACCGGATAATTGTCCGGCCTTGGTTCTCAACGCCGATTTTCGGCCCCTGAGCTACTATCCATTGTCGCTCTGGAGCTGGCAGGAAACGGTGAAGGCCGTTTTTTTGGATCGCGTCAATATCGTGTCCGAATACGACCGGTTCGTGCGTTCGCCCACTGTGGAGATGCGGCTGCCCTCCGTCGTCTCGCTCAAGACCTACGTTCGGCCTGCGCTCTACCCCGCCTTCACCCGATTCAACGTGTTCCTGCGTGACCGCTTCACATGCCAATATTGCGGCGACAAGAACGATCTGACCTTCGATCATCTCATTCCGCGTTCACGCGGCGGTCTCACGCGGTGGGATAACGTCGTGACGGCATGCGCGCCGTGCAATCTCAAGAAGGGCGGGTTGATGCCGCGCGACGCGGACATGCATCCGCGCCAGGACCCCTACCGGCCGACAGTGTTCGAGCTGCACAGGAACGGGCGGCTGTTTCCGCCGAACTATCTTCACGATAGCTGGCTCGATTATCTCTACTGGGATACCGAGCTCGAACCGTAAGGCCGCACGCTTGTGTTTTCGCGCGTGCGAACAGCATAGCCATCATTCACAGCATGACCGTACGGTCGTGACTGGACAATACTGAGGTAGCGGTTTGCTTTCGCCGCCGCTCTTGCGGCTGTAGTTTTCCTCGCGCCGCGTGTTCACCCACGCGAGGAAAATCAAGGCATGCCAGCGATGAAGCGACACGCGACGACGATCTTGGGCCTAGGATTTGTGATTCTGATGCTGACGGGGCTCTCCAGCTCCTGGGCCGGCGATAACGAGCTTCCGTTCTGGGCCTACCCCGACGCGCCGGCCAAGGCGGCCGCGCCCATAGACGACGGGCAGTTGCGCTCGTTGCCGGGGAGTTCCAGGCAGTTCTCGCTCGTACAGCTCCGCGACTTCTTCAGCCCGCCCGACTGGTATCCGGAAGATCATCCGCCGATGCCGCCGCTGGTCGCGCATGGCGCCCAGCCCAAAGCATATGCGTGCGGGTATTGCCACCTGCCGACCGGCATGGGCCGGCCGGAGAACGCGCCGATTGCCGGCCTGCCGGCCCCCTACATCATCAAACAGGTGCACGAGATGAAGAGCGGCGCGCGCAAATCGGCGTTGCCCGAGCACTATCCGCAGGCGCTGATGTGGGAGCTGGCGGCGCAGGCTGCGGCCGATCCTGGCCTTGAGGAAGCGGCCGCCTATTTCTCCTCCATCAAGCCCGGGCGCTTCATGAAGGTGGTCGAGACAGACACCATCCCCAAAGTCGAGGTGATGCACTGGATCTACAAGAAAGCCGAGGCGGGCGGCACGGAGCCGCTCGGCAATCGGCTGATCGAGCTAACGGACGACTTTGGGCGATTTGGCCAGCGCGACGGGCGGATCACCTACACCGTTTATGTGCCCCCGGGCAGCCTGGCCAAGGGCGAAGCTCTCGTGAAAACCGGGAACGGCAAGACGGTCGCGTGCGCGACTTGCCACGGCGGGGATCTCAACGGCATGGGACTGGTGCCTCCCATCGCCGGGCGTTCACCAAGCTACATCGCACGCCAACTGCATGACTTCCGCGCTGGCGTGCGCAACGGCGATTATTCCGAACTGATGAAGCCTGTTGTCGCTGGCCTCGGCAACGACGATCTCATCGCAATTACCGGCTACCTTGCTTCGCTGGAGCCCTGAGAGGCGGTCGAAAAACAAAGGACCCCGTCACCGTTCGGCGGGGCCCTTTCGAATTCTGCACTTTCAGGGACTAATCAGGCCGCACGCGCCATGGGGTGGGCGCAGATCACAGCGGCGATCTGATCGACGGCCTTGTCCCAGTTGGGCGTTTCCTCACCCGCCGCTGTCAGGCCGAACGCCGCGAGCGCTTCCGCGGGCGTGCCGCCATCGCGGAAAACGCGGGCACAGGTCTGACGGCTGACGGCCAAAGCCTGATGCCACTGAATCGGATTGACGTGATCGGGGAGGGACTGATGAGTCATGACCTCGCTCCTTTGAAAGACTGATACCTAACTACGAGCAGCGAACGACGGCGGCCATCGCCGGTCTCTCACTCAGACGGCACAACGCACGAAACGCAACATGCACGCAAACGCCCGGGGCTGAAACACTGGGTACTGAAAAACTGGGGTAGGTGGCAGACACACAGAGCGCTTTGGATACCACTACGCGAAACCGTGCCAAATGGTACCTACTTGAGGGCTAACTCGCATGCGCTCCATGTATCTGCCAACTCGCTCGGAACCGGATCGGTTCCGTAGAATCTCGTTATTATCCACCGGGCTTCGGAGAAACGATCCCGGCAGGATTTATCTTCGCCTTCGACAACACGCGCGTGACAACCGAACGTAACCGATGCCGTACTTGAGGAGCCACGCGCTCCTCCGGGGGCGCAGATAGGCGAGCAGCACTTAGGTTCGAGGACATCGCGGTTGTTTTCCTGAAGGTGCGGGCGAGCCGCCCAGACATACGCCCGTACATGCCTGTCCGAGCCGCTCGCCTTGTTTTTTCGAACGATCCCAGGAGCACGCTCCGAGGTGTCGCTTGAGACGCGGACGCAACCTTACGCAACTCTACGCCACACAACGCAACCGATACGCTACGCTTACAAAAATCGTCGGAAGGGGTACGCGGGCCGGACTGGGCCCAAACACGACGGCACTGCTCGCCCGGCATGCGGGCCACGAAACTGGATGCGAGACACTCGCGAGGGGAACGCGATACGAACGACACTGGCACAGACCCTCAACGCAACTTACTCAAACCGCCGGTCGAACCGGCTTCTGCCCCGCGAACGAAGAGAGAATAGCCGTCGCATTTGGGCAACTGAAAGGCGCGATTCCGGTGCGCGCGTGGCATTTTGCTTGACGCCAGACAACAGCGAGCAATTTCAGCGTCTTACAGCGCCACGAAGCTGTGGAGAAAAATTCTTGTGCCTGTCTCGAGGGGACCGGGGGGGGACTGTGGCGCTCAGTGCGGCTCCGTGGCGGCCATCGCGGCGCGCAAGGTTGCGGCGAAAATCACGAACGACACGATCACGTTCCAGCCGGCCAGCGACAAGCCGAAGATCCGCAACGCCGCCTCGTCGCAGCGGATGACGGTGGTTGTTTCCAGTTGCTTCAACAGATCGCCGGCCGAGGTCGCCATCGCTTGCGTTCCGGCGCAAGTGTCGGGTCCTGGCCAGAACTTCCATTCTGCGCCGGCCTGATAAACCCCAAGCCCGCTGTTGGCCAGGAATGCCAACGCCGTCAGAGCAAACAGCCAAGCCGCGCCGCGGGGATTGCCGCCCGAGATCAACGCGAGCGCGGTGAATAGAACGGGAATGCCAGCGTAATAGGCCCAGCGCTGGATCAGGCACAGATGGCAGGGCGGGTATCCCGCATACTCGAAGCCCCAGGCGCCAAGGATCGCGGCTGCAGCCAGAAACAGCGCAATGCTTCCTGCCTGATAGGCGGTGCTCCGGCCGGCGGGCAACTCGATGGCCATTGGGAGGCTCCCTTTCACGCTTTCCTAGAACAGATATCTGACCGCAACGAAGCCGCTGACGAGTACGACGACGAAAGCAGTCGTCACCATGGTGAGCCGCCGTTCGATAAACGCCCGGATCGGCTCGCCGAAGAAATACAGCAGACCTGCCACCAGATAGAAACGCATGGCGCGCGCCGCAATGCTGGCAAGGGTGAAATGCAGCAGATTCATCTTGGCCAGACCGGCCGCGATGGTCACGACCTTGTAGGGGATCGGCGTCATGCCCTTCACGATCACGGCGGGTACGCCATACTCATGGACGAACTGGATAAAACCGTCGAGTGCCCCTTCCTTCCCGTAGAATTTGAGAATCGGCAGGCCGACGGCATCGTAAAGATAGTAGCCGATGGCGTAGCCGAGCATGCCGCCCAGCACCGACGTGACGGTTGCGATGGTCGCATACCAGAACGCCTTCTCGCGGCGCGCAAGCACCATCGGGATCAACATCACATCCGGCGGAATTGGAAAGAATGAGCTCTCGACGAACGAGACGATTCCCAGCGCTTCAGGTGCGCGATCGCTCGCAGCTTTGCGCATCATCCAGTCGTAGATCTTCCGCATCTTGCTAGCGATGTCCCCATCCCCGCTGCCGCCGCACTTGCGTCCGAAGCCGGCCGGCTGCGACTGCTCTAGTTGCCCGCGCCCGGCTTGTCCATGACAAGCTCGCCCACAGCCGGCGTGCAACTCGCCGCAAGCTCGGCCACCACAGCGCTCAGCACAAATCGGCCGCGCGGCGTGGCGCGGATCGTCCCCCTCGCCGCGCGGGCGAGACGGTTGGCGCCGTGCGGTTGCTCGGGCGGCGTTCCGGGCCCCAGGCACATGATAATTTCGTCCAGTTCGTTGCCGCGCCCGAACGCAGTCGGGAACGCACCGGTGCCGAGCCCATCCTGGACACGCTCAAGCAATCCAAGCGCAACCAGCCCGTCGACCACCTCCTGCGACGGCGCCATACCGGCAAGGCTTGCAAGATGCGAAAGAGCGACGCCTTCGCTCAGTCTCAAGCCCATCAGAAGCATCTCGTCGGCTTGCTCGGAGCGCGTAAGCAAAGTCTGCTCGGCGTAGCCTTGGCCATCCGTCTCGACGCGGCTCACCCATTGCTCGGGATTGCGTTCGCCCACCGTTGCCAAGCGCCCGTCCGCCGTCACGAGCCGCCCATGCGCGCCCGCTCCAATCCCGGCATATTCCCCATAACGCCAATAGAGCTGGTTGTGCCGGCTTTCCCCGCCCGGTCTGGCGTGGTTGGAGATCTCATAGGCCGCAAGACCTTTCGAAGCCGTCAGCTCTTGCGTCGTCTCATAGAGCGTCAAGGCGGCGTCCTCGTCGGGCACGACGAGCTTTCCCGCAGCATGCAGCGCCGCATACGGCGTGTCGGGCTCGATGGTCAGCTGATAAAGCGAGATGTGATCGCCCGCAAGCGTGAGCGCTTCCGCCAGCTCCGCGCGCCATTGCTGTGGTGTCTGGCCTGGCCGTGCATAGATGAGATCGAACGAGTAGCGCTCGAACGTGCTGCGCGCGATGGCGAGGGCTGCCTTCGCCTCCGCAACCGTATGGATGCGGCCCAGCTTCTTCAGCTCTTCGTCGCGCAGCGATTGCAGCCCCATCGACACACGATTAACCCCTGCCGCGCGATAGCCCCTGAAGCGCCCGGCTTCGACGCTCCCGGGATTGGCTTCAAGCGTAATCTCCGCATCCCGCGCAACCGGCCAGAGCCTGCCGATGTGATCGAGTATCGCACCGACCGTTTGCGGCCTCATAAGCGAGGGCGTTCCGCCACCCAGAAAAACGGACGATACGGTGCGGCGTGCTCCATCGGCTGAACCATCGACCCCCGGCGCAGGCGACGCGATCTTCTGAGCGGCCCAATCCAGTTCCCGCAGATACGCCGCAAGAAAGCGTTCCTCGTCCCATCCGCCAAAGCGGACATGCGAGTTGAAATCGCAATAAGGGCACTTCTGCGCGCAGAAGGGCCAATGGATATAGACGCCGAATGGCGTGCCGGGACTACTCAAGACTTCTCTTTCACGCTTGCCGCCAAAAGCGCCTTGGCGATCATGCGCCAGCGCGGCTCCTCGTCGTTGATATGGGTGTCCTTGAAGTAACCCTGTACGGCCGTGAGATAGGCGCCCAGATCTGCCGTCGCCCAGGCATCCTTGTGGTGTGCGAAATCCTCGCGCAAACCCGATAAGAAGCGAGACAGCTCGTCCCTGGTCGAAAGGTTCGCGGCCGCTGCCGACAGCGCCGCCAGATCGCGGCCCTGGCTTGCGCGGCAAGCATGTTCCGCTTCGCCGACATACTCCAGGCATTCCGCCTTGAACTTGGCGAACGCCCGCGTGCGATGGGAGATTGCGTACTTCTCCTGCGGCTCCATCTCGCCGAAGGTCTTTTCCTCGCCGTCGGCGACGAACATGGGGTCATAGCCAAACCCGTTGCCCCCACGGGGCGGCCACACGAGATAGCCGAAGACCTGGCCGGTAAACAGGCGGGTTTCGCCATCGGGCCAAGCAAGGCACAGCACGGATGTGAAGTTCGCGCGCGGTCCTTTCGACGCGGACCCAAACCCTGTCCACGCGCCGCGCGCGCCGATCTCGTCGGCAACGCGCTTCATGGCGAGGCCGAAGTCTTTTCCCGGTCCCGCCCAGCGCGCTGAATAGACACCGGGCGCGCCGCGCAGGCATTGGACCTCCAGGCCGGAATCGTCTGCCAAGGCCGGCAAGCCCGATCCTTCCGCCGCCGCGATCGCCTTGAGCTTGGCGTTGCCCTCAAACGTCGTCTCGGTTTCTTCCGGCTCGGCCAGTCCCAGCTCGCCGGCCGAAACCGCATCCAGCCCATAACGCGCGATGAGCTGGTTGATCTCCCAGACCTTGCCCGGGTTGTGGCTGGCGACGACGATGCGCATTTCGCGCTGCAATTGCTTCATGTAGCTCTTCTCAAAATCCCCAGATTCGCGGTTCGGCAAATTCGATGGCATTGCCCGCGGGGTCGCGAAAGTAAATGGAGCGGCCGCCGCCCTGCCACGTAAAATCTGCCTCGATGGCGACACCCATGCTCTCCAGATGGCTGCGCCAGCGTTCGATCTCGTCGGCGCTCGCGGGGAAACAGACGTGCCCCGCACCGCTCGCGCCATGAGGCGGTACGGGCAGCCTTGCGTCCGCGGGCGGCGGAATGGCGGTGGCGTTGGGGTTGAAGATCAGCAGCATTTGCGAGGCGAGCTTATAGAACACCTGCCGCCCGGCCTGTTTGGATACAGGCGCCAGACCCAACACATCGCGATAGAACGCTTCAGCCGCATCGAGGTCTTGCGCATAGAGCACGGTCTCGAGAACGCTTGACGGTTTCAACCCGGACACTTCCGCCCCACTTGGCTCATGTCATGAATGACGCGACGAACATCGACGCGATTAGGCGCGCAATCGCGGTACAGCGCAATACCGGCGAAGCGGCTGCGATAACGCGCGCCCTTTGATCCGTGAGCGTGGTCATGGCGTCCGCGCGCGTTTCAGCCGACTGTGAGCTTTTGAAGCTGCACCAGTTCCCCGATGCCCTTCCTTGCAAGGCCCATGAGCTGGTCGAAGCGCTCCTGCGTAAAAGGAATGGTCTCCGCTGTGCCCTGTACTTCGACGATCCCGCCCGCGCCCGTCATGACGAAATTGGCGTCGGCGTCGGCGTTGCTGTCCTCCGCGTAATCCAGATCGAGCACCGGCTCGCCCTTGTAAAGCCCGCATGACACCGCTGCGACGCTGTCGCGAAGCACGCCGTCCTTCACCATGTCACGCATCTTCATCCACTGGATGCAATCGTGCAGCGCGACCCATGCGCCCGTGATGGCCGCCGTGCGCGTACCGCCGTCCGCCTGGATAACGTCGCAGTCGATGGAAATCTGCCGTTCGCCAAGCTTTGGCAAATCGACGACGGCGCGCATGGCGCGTCCGATGAGCCGTTGGATCTCTTGCGTGCGCCCTGATGGATGACCGACGGTCACCTCGCGGCGCGTACGTTCCGCCGTGGCGCGCGGCAGCATGGCGTATTCGGCGGTCACCCAGCCGCGGCCTTGCCCTTTGAGCCACGGCGGCAAGCGCTCTTCGAGGCTGGCCGTGCACAGGACGTGCGTATCGCCGAATTTGATCAGGCACGACCCCTCGGCATGCTTGGAGACGGCGCGCTCGATGGATACGCGGCGCAGTTCGTCGGACTTTCGCTTGGAGGGTCGCATGTGGCTCCTGGGGGCTGCTGCGGGCTTGATCTTTCGGGGTCGGATTTGGCGCGACCCTAAAGAACCCATCTCACGGCTTCAACCTGAAAGGCGCCGGGCAGAGCGCTCAAGACCAAGTACCGCAAGCCGTTGCTCTCGCAAGGACCAAAAGGCGGCTCCGGCCGGCCCGATACGGCCGGACAACGCCCCCCGATCCTGTTTGACGGCGGGCCTCGATGTCCCTTTAATGGTGAGCTTCGCGTCAGTTGCGTGAACCCCTTGTTGCCCATGATCGACGGCAGAAACCAGCTTGCCAGTTTGAACGAGCGTTCGCGGACCATCTTGCGGCGCATCGTGGAAAGCTACCTTGCGACGGGCGAACCGGTCGGCTCGCGCAACCTGTCGCGCGCCCTGCCCATCAGCCTGTCGCCAGCCTCCATCCGTAACGTCATGTCGGACCTGGAACACTTGGGCCTTATCATTTCACCCCATACCTCCGCCGGACGGCTCCCGACGCAACTCGGCCTGCGCATGTTCGTCGACGGCCTGCTCGAAGTCGGCGACATCTCGCAAGATGAAAGAAAGCAGATCGAATCGCAAATCGACTTCCAGCGTGAAAAGTCCGTAGACCAGCTCCTGAGCGAGGCCAGCGAAATGATTTCAGGTCTTTCGCATTGCGCCGGCGTCGTGCTGGCCGAAAAGCTGGTCGCGCGCCTGAAGCACATCGAGTTCGTGCCATTGGAGCCGGGCAAGGGGCTCGTCGTGCTCGTTGACGAAGATCAGAATGTCGAGAACCGGATCATCCCGCTGCCGCCCGGTATGCCGCCATCCGCCCTGCAGGAAGCCTCCAATTACCTCAATACCCACGTGCGCGGCCTCACGCTTCCCGAAGCGCGCGTTGCCATCGAGAAAAGCCTGAAGGAAGCCAAGGCCGAGCTGGACCAGCTCACCCAGAAGGTCATCACATCGGGGCTCGCCGAATGGTCGGGTTCCGCCGACGATCGAAAGAGTCTCATCGTGCGCGGCCAGGCGAACCTGCTCAAGGATCTGACCGCCGTCGAAGATCTGGAGCGCATCCGCCAGCTCTTCGACGATCTGGAAGAAAAGCGTGAGATCGTGCAGTTGCTGGGATCGTCGGAAAATGCCGATGGCGTGCGTATTTTCATCGGGTCGGAGAATAAGCTGTTCTCGCTGTCGGGGTCCTCCCTGGTGGTGGCGCCGTTCCGTGATCAATCCCGCCGCGTCGTGGGCGTACTCGGCGTTATCGGACCGACACGTCTCAACTATGCCCGCATCATTCCCATGGTCGACTACACTGCAAAGCTGATCAGCCGCATCATCCCGTAAAGTCTTCTCACGCGAGCCACGCAGTTTGCCCAAACGGGCGAGGCGGGACGGCTGCGACTTGATTTTTGCGGCGCATGGCCCGATATCGGGCCCCAGGCGCCTGGCATTCGGAGAACCGATGAGCGACGAAAAAAACCAACACCCGCAGCAGCCCCAGGGCTCCCCTGGCCAAGCGCCGGAAGCCGCGTCCCGGCCGGAGGGCCCGGAGGGACTGGAAAGTCTTATTGGGCCTGAACGGCTGCGCGAAATGATCTTGGCGCTGCAAGGCGAACTCGACAAGAAGTCCGCCGAGTTGGCGACCAAACACGATCAGTACGTGCGCGCCGCCGCCGAGACCGAGAACGTCCGCCGCCGGCTGGAGAAGGAAAAAGAGGAGACGGCGCGTTACGCGATCGGCAAGTTCGCCAAGGACATACTTTCTGTTGGCGACAACTTTCAGCGCGCCATCGCCGCGGTGCCGCAGGATGCCGTCGCCTCCGATCCGGCACTGAAATCCCTGCTTGACGGCGTCGTGCTCGCCGAGCGCGACTACCGCAGCGTGCTGGAGCGCCATGGCGTGCGCTCCGTCGAGCCGGCCGGGCAGGCCTTCGATCCGCATTTCCATCAGGCGGTCATGGAGCGTGAGGATCCGAACGTGCCGTCGGGCACGGTCGTTCAAGTGTTCCAGACTGGCTACATGCTCGACGACCGCTGCCTGCGGCCAGCGATGGTCGTCGTGTCGCGCGGCGGCCCCAAGGGAGCGCGGCCCGGCGAGGCGGGAGCGGGATCGCAACCGTCCGGGACCCAGGGCGGCCCTTCTGGGGAAAGCGCGAACTGAGTCGCCTTAAGCAAGACGAGACAATGCTTGGCGCGGGTGCCGGGCGAGCCGGCTTTACCCGACAAAATCAGCGGTCTCTTTGCCACATTGGTCGGACGCATTTTTTGCGCTTTGCCGCCCCGCTGCGCGAAGGCTCGGGCTTAGCACTCTGAAATCGCTCGACTATAGCGCCGACTTGGCTGCGCGACCGGCTCGGGATTTGTTGGCGCCCTCGCCTCTTGCAGGCGTTGCAGTGGGCAAACTGCTGCCTATATAAGCTGCGGTTATGCAATCGAAATCCTGGGGACCGGTGCCGCAAGGCGTTAACGTCGAAGGCACGCTGGACGCTGGAAAGAGTCGGGTCCACCCGGTCTGCCGCAACGAAAGAAGGATCGCCACTCATGGGTAAGGTTATCGGTATCGACCTCGGCACCACCAACTCCTGCGTTGCCGTGATGGAAGGCGGGAAGCCGAAAGTTCTGGAGAACGCGGAAGGCGCCAATACGACACCATCCATCGTCGCGTTCACCGCTGACGACGAGCGCCTTGTCGGCCTACCTGCCAAGCGCCAGGGCGTCACCAATCCGACCAACACGTTCTTTGCCATCAAGCGCCTCATCGGCCGCCGCTTCGACGATCCTGAAGCGGAGAAGGACAAGAAGCTCGTTCCCTTCAAGATCGTGGAGGGGCCGTCGGGCGACGCCTGGGTTGAGAGCCACGGCAGACAGTATTCGCCCCAGCAGATCTCGGCCTTCATTCTCCAGAAGATGAGGGAAACGGCGGAAGCCAAGCTCGGCGAGCCGGTGACGCAGGCCGTCATCACGGTGCCCGCTTACTTCAACGATGCCCAGCGCCAGGCGACCAAGGATGCCGGCAAGATCGCAGGGCTCGAAGTGCTGCGCATCATCAACGAGCCCACGGCGGCCGCGCTCGCCTACGGCCTCGACAAGAAGAAGGACGCCAAGACCATCGCGGTCTACGACTTGGGCGGCGGCACGTTCGACGTGTCGATCCTCGAGATCGGCGATGGCGTTTTCGAAGTGAAGTCGACCAACGGTGACACCCACCTTGGCGGCGAAGACTTCGACATGAAGCTGGTCAACTATCTTGCCGACGAATTCAAGAAGGAGCAGGGCATCGACCTCAAGGCCGACAAGCTCGCGCTTCAGCGTCTCAAGGAAGCTGCCGAGAAAGCGAAGATCGAACTCTCCAGCGCCCAGCAGACCGAGATCAACCTGCCGTTCATCACGGCCGATCAGTCCGGCCCCAAGCATCTCACGATGAAGCTGACGCGCGCCAAGCTGGAAAGCCTGGTCGACGATCTCATCCAGCGCACGAAGATCCCGTGCGAGAAGGCGCTCAAGGACGCCGGCCTCAAGGCGGCTGAGATCGACGAGGTCGTGCTGGTCGGCGGCATGACGCGCATGCCCAAGGTCCAGCAGATCGTCAAGGAACTGTTCGGCAAGGAGCCCCACAAGGGCGTCAATCCGGACGAAGTCGTCGCCATCGGCGCTGCCATCCAGGGCGGCGTCCTGAAGGGTGAGGTAAAGGACGTTCTGCTGCTCGACGTGACGCCGCTATCGCTTGGCATCGAAACGCTGGGCGGCGTGTTTACCCGCCTCATCGATCGCAACACGACCATCCCGACGAAGAAGAGCCAGGTGTTCTCCACGGCCGAAGATGGCCAGAGCGCCGTGACGATCCGCGTCTCCCAGGGCGAGCGCGAAATGGCCACCGATAACAAACTGCTCGGACAGTTCGATCTCGTCGGCATTCCGCCTGCGCCCCGCGGCGTGCCGCAGATTGAGGTGACGTTCGACATCGACGCCAACGGCATCGTTCACGTCTCGGCCAAGGACAAGGCGACGGGCAAGGAGCAGTCGATCCGTATCCAGGCTTCCGGCGGTCTGTCGGACGCCGACATCGACAAGATGGTCAAGGACGCGGAGGCGCATGCCGCCGAGGACAAGAAGAAGCGCGAACTGGTGGAGGCCCGCAACCAGGCCGAAGCCCTCGTCCACGGCGCCGAGAAGTCTCTGTCGGAGAATGCCTCGATCCCCGCGGTTGCGGCGATCAAGAACGAGGTCGAGTCCGCCATCGGCGCGGTCAAGACCGCCATTGCGGGCGAAGATACCGAGGCCATCCGGTCGGCAGCCACTGCGCTGACCCAGGCCGCCATGAAGATCGGCGAGGCCGTCTACACCGCCAAGGGCGGCGCAGAAGGCGTGCAGTCGGGTGAAACAGCCGAGGCCAAGTCCGAAAGCGGCGATGACGTTGTTGATGCCGACTTCGAGGAAGTCAAGGACGACAAGAAGAAGTCCGCGTAACGGTCTGCCGGGTTTCGGCAGATTGAAACGCGGCCCTCCAGAAAGCCGGCGCGTATCGCGCCGGCTTTCGAGCGTCAAACACGGCAACCCTCTTTCGCAGGTTCGCAACAAGCCCGGAGCCGGGCGGCTTGGAACCACAAGAAAGGATGCGCGCTAAGATGGCAAAGCGCGACTACTACGAAATCCTAGGGGTCGCTCGCAATGTCAGCGAGCAGGAATTGAAATCCGCCTATCGCCGGATGGCCAAGGAATACCATCCGGACCGCAACGCCGGCGATAAGGATGCCGAGCGCCGGTTCAAGGAGGTCAACGAAGCCTACGAGGCTTTGAAAGATCCCCAGAAGCGGGCCGCCTACGACCAATTCGGACACGCGGCTTTCGAAGGCGGCATGGGCGGCCGCGGTCCCCACGGCTTCGGACCGGACTTCGCCTCCTCGATGTCGGATATTTTCGACGATCTGTTCGGCGAATTCATGGGTGGCCGGCGCGGCGCGGCGGGCCAGCGCGCGCGGTCAGGCCGGGAGCGCGGCGCGGATCTGCGCTACAACCTCGACATCACGCTGGCGGATGCCTACGCCGGAAAGACAGCCGAGATCATCGTGCCATCCAGCGTTTCGTGTGAAACATGCTCCGGCACGGGCGCCAAAGCCGGCAGCAAGCCCAAGGCGTGCGCCACCTGCGGCGGCCACGGCAAAGTACGCGCCAGCCAGGGCTTCTTCACCATCGAGCGGACCTGTCCGGCTTGCCAGGGCCGCGGCGAGATGATCGACGATCCATGCACCGCCTGCCATGGCTCGGGCCGCGTCACGCGCGAGCGCAAGCTGTCGGTCAACATTCCCTCTGGCGTGGAGGATGGTACCCGTATCCGCCTTGCCGGGGAAGGCGAGGCCGGTCTGCGCGGCGGCCCCTCGGGCGACCTTTACATTTTCCTCTCCATCGCTCCACACGCCTTCTTCCAACGCGACGGTGCGGATGTGTTCTGCAGGGTGCCGATCTCGATGACGACGGCCGCGCTCGGCGGACAAATCGAGGTGCCGACGCTGGAAGGCACGACGACGCGCGTGAAGGTTCCCGAAGGCACTGAATCAGGCAAGCAGTTCCGCCTCAAGGGCAAGGGTATGCCGGTGCTGCGCTCCAAGGTGATGGGCGACATGTACATTCAGGTCGATGTGGAAACACCCAAGAGCCTGACGCGCCGCCAGCGCGAGTTGCTCGAAGAATTCGAGAAGGAAAGCCACCGCGAAACAAGCCCAGAAAGCGCTGGCTTCTTCAGCCGCGTGAAGGACTTCTTCGAAGGCAAGGCGGGCTAGGCCAATTTCGCGTTTCAGGCAAATCGCCCAACGACCCCAGTAATTTTGTCGCGCTTTCTGCCGGAAAATCGGCTTTCCGCGCCTTGCGAAAAGCGTCACACCAGTTCACCGCGCACCATCTTGGGCGTGTCTCCGGTAAGGCCCGCGGCTTCCTTCACGATCATCGACTTCAGCGCGCCGACACGATCGAGCGCGCCAAGCCCGGCGCCGCGCACAGCGCGCACCAGCATATTGTCGACGCTGAAAAGGCGATTGAGCCCGTCATAGGCCGCAGCAGACATGGTGGTGTCGAAGCGCCGCCAACGCTCATAGCGTTCCAGGGCCTCCGCATGGCCCAGATCAAAGCCCAGTCGCGCGGCGTCCGCAAGACATTCGGTGAGCGCGGCAACGTCGCGGAACGCGAGGTTCACGCCTTGTCCCGCGACCGGATGCACGCCATGGGCGGCATCTCCGATGAGCGCGAAGCGAGGCGCCCTAAAGCTGCGTGCGATCTTCACATCTAGGGGCCACGACTGCGGCTTGGATAGCAGCGTGATGTCACCGAACCGGCCTGAAATTCGCTTGTCGAGTTCGGCCAGAAAGCCGGCTTCGTCGAGCGCAAGAACGCGCGCCGCCTCGTCATGGGCTGAACTCCAGGTGATGCACGCGCGCTGGCCCGTCATGGGCAGCACGGCGAACGGCCCGCCCGGCAGGAAATGCTGGATGGCGACGCCATGGTGGTCCTCGCTGAAGCCCACGATGGCAACGATGCCGCGCTGGCCATAGCCCCAACCGGTCGTCTTGATGCCGGCAGCGTCGCGCAATCGCGAGCGCCGCCCCTCGGCTGCAACTAGGAGGGCCGATCGCAGCGTCTGACCGTCGGCCAGTCTCGTGGTGATGCCTGCGGCATCGACTGCCAGCCCTTCGGCTTCGGCGGGCGCGATCCATGTCACGTTGGCGTCGCCATCCAGAGACGAGAACAACACGCGGTGCAATTCCGAACTGGGCACGATATAGCCTGCGGCCGCGCCGTCCGCCGTCGTGGCGTCGTAGGTCAAAAGCGCACTGCGCAATCCGTCATCGAGAGCCGTATCGCTGATCTCAATGGAGGTCATCGGTTGGGCGGCGCTCGAAAGGGCGGTCCAGACCCCAAGCGCATCGAGCACGTTCTTGGACCCCGCCCAGATCGCGAAGGCGCGCGAATCCTGTCCCGAGGGCGGCCCTGCCGCGCGGTCGACCAGCGCGATGGCGAGATCCTTGCCCAGCGCAAGCCGTAGACTGCGCGCCAAGGCGAGACCCGCGAAGCTCGCGCCCGATATGACGATGTCGAAGGCCTTGGCGGACATTTGGTTAGACTACTCCTTGCTCCGCGCCAAATCACGTAATGATTTGATGGGTCTTGCGCTTGACGTGCATTGCGGCCAAACCTCGGCGCAATGTAATTGACATATGAGGTCTTGCGATGGCGTCGAACGCCGCACCTGCATCCGGCAATGGACTGGAGCACCTGATCGCGGCTCTCAGGCTGGAACGGCTCGAGGACAACCTCTTCCGCGGCCCACGCGCCAGCATCGGCTGGCAGCGTGTCTACGGCGGACAGGTCCTGGGTCAGGCACTCTCGGCCGCCTGCCAGACCGTGGAGGAAAACCGCGCCGTACATTCGCTGCATGGCTACTTCCTGCTCGCAGGCGATCCCGACCATGACATCATCTACGATGTCGATCGCATCCGCGACGGCGGCAGCTTCACCACCCGCTGTGTGAGGGCCATCCAGCACGGGCGCCCCATCTTCACCATGAGCGCTTCCTTCCAGAAACATGAACAAGGCTTCGAGCACCAGGCGGCGATGCCCGACGTACCCGCGCCCGAGTCACTGCCCACGGCGGCCGAACTGATGACCGCCTTGGCGGGTGAGTTGCCGGAGAACATGCGGGCCTACTGGCAGCGCGAAAAGCCCATCGACATGCGCATCGTCGACCCCACCCGCTACACCAGCCGGGAAGCCAAGCCCGCCACCCAGTCGATCTGGATGCGCGCCAATGGCGCGATTCCTCCAGATCCGACGATCCACGCCGCGCTTTTGGCCTATGCCTCCGATTTCACCCTGCTTGACACGGCACTCATCCGGCACGGCAAGATGCTGTTTGAACGTGACGTGCAGTTGGCGAGCCTGGACCACGCCATGTGGTTCCATCGGCCGTTCAAAATCGACAACTGGCACCTTTACGTCCAGGAGAGCCCGTCCGCCTCGGGAGCACGCGGCTATTGCCGAGGGCTGATTTTCGACCGGTCGAAGCGGCTCGTCGCATCCACCGCCCAGGAAGGGCTGATGCGGCAACGCACAACGTCGTTTGAGATCAAATAATAGGCAGGCTTCCTCTTTTGCGTATTTTTTGTGCGCCAGAGTCCGTGCTCCGGGCGTGGGCGCGTTTGGGTCATCGGTTTTATATCTTGTAAATCAGCATGTTGAGCATCGCCTGCCAGTTGGCACGCCTCTTGACTCTACCTTGACCGATCGTCCGGGAACCCGGATTCGCTGCAAAATCTCCGGCCGTTGGCCGGAAAAGGGAGAGGGAAGCTTAGCATGAGGCTCATCGCTACACGCGCAAAGCCCTTCAAACTCAAGGAAATTCGCGAGGGCGCATCCAACAGCACGGTTCCAGGCGCGGCGCGTTTTGCAGGGATCGCAGGGGCCTTGGGCGCGCTGGCCCTGCTCGCCGATCCCGCCCTTGCCCAGGACGCCGCCACGCAAGCCGCCGATGTGGCCGCGATGAAAGGCGATACCGCCTTCATGTTCATCTGTACGGTGCTGGTCCTTCTGATGACGGTCCCGGGCCTGGCTCTGTTCTACGGCGGCATGGTGCGCACCAAGAACATGCTCTCCATGTGCATGCAGGTGTTCTCGACAGTCTGCCTCGCCGCCATTATCTGGATGGTCTACGGCTACAGCATGGCTTTCACATCGGGCCCGCAGGCCTTCGGCGCGTTCGTTGGCGGCTTCGACAAATCCTTCCTGTCAGGGGTCACGGCCTCATCCACCGCCGACACCTTCACCAAGGGCGTCGTGATCCCCGAATACGTCTTCATGGCCTTCCAGATGACGTTTGCCTGCATCACGCCCGCACTCATCGTCGGCGCGATCGCGGAGCGCGTGAAATTCTCCGCCGTACTCGTATTCGTCGCCCTCTGGGTGACGCTCGTCTACTTCCCGATCGCGCACATGGTCTGGCACTCGGACGGCTATCTGTTCAAGTTGGGCGCGCTCGACTTCGCAGGCGGCACGGTCGTTCACATCGACGCGGGCATCGCGGGCCTGATTGGCGCCCTCATCGCCGGCCGTCGCATCGGATATATGCGCGAAGCCATGCCTCCACACTCGCTGACCATGACCATGATCGGCGCAGCCCTGCTCTGGGTCGGCTGGTTCGGCTTCAACTGCGGCTCCAACCTCGAAGCCACCGGCACAGCGATCCTCGCCATGGCCAACACCTTCGCGGCCACCGCGGCGGCGGGCCTCGCCTGGATTTTGGCCGAATGGGTCGCGAAGGGTAAGCCCTCGTTGCTCGGCCTTGCCTCGGGCGTTGTTGCCGGGTTGGTTGCCGTGACTCCGGCCAGCGGCTTTGCGGGTCCGATGGGCTCGATGGTCCTTGGCCTGATCGCCGGTACCGTGTGCTTCATGTTCTGCACTTCGATTAAGCATGCGATAGGTTACGATGACAGCCTTGACGTCTTCGGCGTCCACTGCGTCGGCGGCATCATTGGCTCGCTGCTTACCGGCGTTCTGGCCAGCGCCGAGTACGGTGGCGCCGGCCTCGCCGAGGGAATGACCGTCGGCGCCCAGGTCGTCGTGCAGGCGAGCGCCGTTGTTGTCACCCTGATCTGGTCGGGCGGGGTCTCGGCGGTCCTCTACTATCTGATCGACATGGTGATCGGCCTGCGTCCTTCCGAAGATGGGGAGCGCGAAGGTCTGGACATCACCGACCACGGCGAACGCGCCTACAATTACTGAGCCATTGTGCGCATTTCGCGCAGTCGCGCAAACGGCTCTACTCTTTTGTCTCGGCGCGCTTTCTTGCCGGAAGACCGGTTCGCGCTTTTTTGCGAAATAGCGGTTCTGGTAGCCCGGCCGTCTTGCGATGGCCGGGCTATTTCTTTCTTGCTCGCTTGGAGGGCGCGGCCCACTACGGCACGACCAGGCGCGCATCCCTTGGGACGCACGCCAACAGCTTTCGCAGATCGCTTTTACGCAAGCTCACGCATCCTTCGGTGGGCAAGAAGCCATCGGACGCAACGTGCACGAAAATGGCGCTGCCCCGCGACCGTATCCGTGGGCGGAGATTGTAGTCGAGCACGATCAGGCAGTCGTAAAGGCCGTCCGCCCGCCACAACCGCTCCGCGCTCGCCCTGTAGGGATGGCGAACCATTCGATTGTAATTGGCGTCGCCAGGTGCGTCACACCAGCCCAGCTCCGGACTGATATCCATCAGCCGGACTGCACTTGGCAATCGGCGAAATTTATCGGATCGACGGTAACCGTACAGCAGCTGGAATGATCCTCGCGGCGTTGCCCCGTCACCCTCGCGTTTGCGGCTGGTAATGCCGCCGCGGCCCAGTGCACAGGGCCAGCGCATCGATCCGCACTCCAACCATGCCCGCGTGCTGCGGGCCGATAGCGTTCTGACGACGATTTGAGATTTCGCCATAGGTCCCTTATTGAGATCAAGAAGGTGCCGGCCGGCTTGCCCGGGCGGCAAAGTGAGCCTATTTCAGCGGTCAAACGGATGCTAGGCTCTCATGCCCCGCGCGCCCACGCGCGGGAAGAACGAGGAGCTTTTTCACACATGAGCACGGCACGGCGTATTCTTCTGGTTGACGACGACGAGGACCTGCGCGCCTCCCTCAAGGATCAACTGGTCCTCCATGACGAATTCGAGGTGTCGGAAACCAACACCGCCGCCAAGGGCATGGAGGCTGCAAAATCGGGCCACTTCGACCTGGTCGTGTTCGACGTCGGTCTTCCCGACATGGATGGCCGCGAAGCGGTGAAGATGCTTCGCAAGGGTGGCTTCAAAACGCCCATCGTGATGTTGACAGGCAATACCTCGGACGCAGATCAAATTCTCGGTCTCGACGCCGGCGCAAACGACTACGTTTTGAAGCCGTTCAAGTTCGCGGTTCTGCTCGCCCGTATCCGCGCGCAGCTTCGCCAACACGAGCAGAGTGAAGACGCGGTCTTCTCCATCGGGCCCTACACGTTCAAGCCCGCATCCAAGATGCTCGTCGATGCCGCCGGCAACAAGATTCGCCTCACGGAAAAAGAAACGTCGATCCTCAAGTACCTCTATCGCTCCGGCGAAAAGGTTGTGTCGCGCGAGACGCTGCTGCACGAGGTGTGGGGATATAATGCGGGCGTCACGACACATACTCTGGAAACGCACATCTATCGCCTGCGCCAGAAGATCGAGAAGGATCCCTCGAACGCGGAACTCTTGATCACTGAAAGCGGCGGATACCGTTTAGCGCCTTGACCCGGCGCATCGGCGTTATCCCAGCTTATCCCGGCCTTATCCGCATGTGGTCCACATCGCCGTTGCCGGCACTGGATAAAACGTCCGCGCTGTGCTCATAATCGGGCGCTGATCGACGGCCCTTTGCCACCGATGCGGCACGCCGCCTGCGTTTCCTGCGGCGTTTGTTCGGGCTTGGCGTCACGCCGTGCGTTCTGACAGCATGTGCCCGGTTTTTCTCGAGTGCCTGTCGCGTCCAGTTTCCAGTTCGTAACCGATGTGGAGTGTGACCGATGGCCATCGACGCCCTCGTGAAGCCGCTATTGCGTCTGCCGCTGTTCCAGGCTCTCAAACCGTTGCAACTGACGGAGATCGTTCGGCGCGCAGGCCGGATCGTCTACAAGCCGGGCGACATTCTCATTCAGGAAGGACGCGTCGGCGATAGCGCGATCGTCATCGTCTCGGGTGAAGCCTTCCGCATGGATCCGGATGCCGACGGCATGCCGGCGGATACCATCATCGAGGGCTCGATGATCGCTGAACTGGCCATGCTGGTCGAGACGGTGCACAGCGCGACGATCGTGGCGCGCACTCCAATTCGCGCATTGAAGATTTCCCGCGAAGACATGCACGCTCAAATGGCCGAGGATACGCACCTCGCCCAATACATGACGAATATCATCACTGACCGGTTGAAATCACTAGTGCATGAGATAAGCGCAATAGACGGCGTGTTGGCGGCGCTTGCCGGCGACGGCCGCGGCGCTGGCCAGCCCATCGCACCATGGGCCTCGGCGATCCCGGCGCACCGGACTTCCAGCTTGGTGCATTGACGCCGGGGATGCTCGTCCGGCGCGCGCACCGACCGACTGTTCAGGGACCGAGCAATCCGGAGAGTCCCAAAAAATGAAGCGCCCAGTCCCGGGGGGAGGGACTGGGCGCGATTTGCGCTTGACGCGCTCGGTACCGGGAGGGAAGCCGGTACCAGAGGTGACGTCTTCGGCTAGACGGGGGGCACTACCGAATACAGGGTGACGTCACCTGCATGACCAACACTTAAGCGCACTTGCGGATTTTTCACAGGGGGCGGCAACCAACTTCACAAAAATGTGAACAGTTGTCCTAGGTTATCCCCAGGTCTGCCGTTGCGCCGCGTCATAAGCGCCACAGGATGCCGCAGTGATTCGGCGGTGGCCCGCCGCCTCATTGAAGGCCGGGTTTGCGTCCAAGCATCTGAATTTTAAAGAGATTCTTATCAAGCTCGTCGCCCGCGACCAATTGCGAGACTTCAATGCGGGTGTCCAGCCCTTGGGCGTCCGTGGTAACCCATTCTTTCAGTTCGAGACTGGGCTTGGTCGACAAGAACAGCTTGATGCGGCCCGGAGAGTCCGGACTCTTGTCTTGAATTCCCAACACGATCAGATCGTCGGCCTGCTGGACCTCGACGATTTTGGCGTCGCGGAGCAAATCCACGTCCTTGCGCAGCAGCAGGCGAAATGGAGTCTGATCTAGGGCAACCCTATCCTCGTTGTTGAGGTCGAGATCCTGGATGGCCAGGTACTCGCCGTCCGAAATGATGATCTGTTTGGAGGGGGGCGAATAATCGAACCGGAAGCGGCCAGGGCGCAACACGAAGAATTTTCCCTTCATGCGCTTGTTGTCAGCACCCGTTTGAATGAAGGCACCCTTCAAGCTCTTGAGATCGCTGAAGTACTTGCTGACCGTTTTGACCACCTGGGTCTGCTGCTCGTCCAGGACGACGCCCTGGGGATTCTTCTCGATCTGCCAGCCGTCTACGGTGCCTTGAGAGGCCGCGGCAGGCTTTGGTTCCTCGCCGGCGGCGGGCGAAAGCGCAGCGAGCGCGAACACCAAGACCATGGACGTGAGAGTAGGCTTCATCGATCCCCCAGAGAGCGCTTGTTTGGCGGGCTTTTTCAAATCCCGTCAGTCCCCCAACGATGTCGGCGAACATTGCGACGACAAATAGGCAGACCGCCTGTTGTGCCTGAGCAAATACGGGATGGGCGACTCCGCCGCAAGCCTTGTGCTGACGCGCGGCGAGATACGCACCGCGCAAAGCGCCGTCCGTCGTCTTTCATGCGGCGTCGGCGCTGCCGCCGGGGCCGGACAGGATCTCGCGCTTTCCGGTCGGACTGGCTTGCGAAACGAGGCCCTCACGCTCCATCCGCTCGATGAGATCCGCTGCACGGTTGTAGCCGATGGAAAGACGCCTCTGGAGGTAGCTGATCGAGGGTTTGCGATCACGCATGACGATGGCGACGGCGCGATCGTAGAGATCGGATTCGCTGACTTCCCGATCCCCCGCAACGCTCCCTGAGACGTCCGTCTCCGGTACGTCGAGCAGGCCTTCGATGTACTGCGGCGGCCCCTGCTCGCGCAACGCCCCGGCCACGGCCTCGACTTCCTCGTCGGAAACGAATGCCCCGTGCACGCGCGCAATCTGCCCGGAACCGCTCGAATAGAGCATGTCGCCTTGGCCCAGCAGCTGTTCGGCGCCTTGCTCGTTGAGAATCGTGCGGCTATCGATCTTGCTCGTCACCTTGAACGAAATGCGCGTCGGGAAGTTGGCCTTGATCGTCCCGGTGATGACGTCGACAGAGGGGCGCTGCGTCGCCATGATGAGGTGGATACCGGCTGCGCGCGCCATTTGCGCAAGCCTCTGCACAGCTCCCTCGACCTCTTTGCCTGCCACTACCATGAGGTCGGCGAATTCATCGACGACGATGACGATGCGGGCCATCGGCTCCAGAGTCATCTTCTGCTTCTCGAATACGGCTTGGCCGTTCTTGTCGAAGCCGGTCTGCACCGTGCGCGAAAGCATCTCGCCGCGCTTCAGCGCATTGCGCACGCGATTGTTGTAGACGTCGATGTTGCGCACCGACAGCGTCGCCATGCGCTTGTAGCGCTCTTCCATCTCGCGCACGGCCCAGTTGAGAGCGACTACCGCCTTGTGCGGATCGGTGACGACAGGCGTCAGAAGATGCGGGATGCCGTTGTAGACCGACAGCTCGAGCATCTTTGGATCGATCATCAAGAACCGGCACTCGCTGGGCGCATGCCTGTAGAGCAGAGACAAAATGAATGCGTTGACGCCCACCGACTTGCCCGAGCCGGTCGTACCGGCGACGAGCAGATGCGGCATGCGTGCAAGGTCGGCAACAACAGGGTCGCCCGCAATCGATTTGCCGAGCGTCAAGGGCAAGGCAGCATCGGACGCCCGGTAGGGTTCCGATTCCAGCATTTCGCGCAGCGACACCGGCTCGCGGCGCATGTTGGGCAGCTCAAGACCAATGGCGTTGCGCCCCGGCACGACAGCTGCCCGCACGCTGACGACACTCATAGACCGCGCGATGTCGTCGGCAAGACCGATGACGCGCGAGGACTTCGTCCCGCGCGCGGGCTCCAGTTCGTAAAGCGTTACGACGGGGCCGGGCCGGATGTCCTTGACCTCACCCTTCACACCGAAATCGTTGAGCACGTCTTCGAGCAGTCGCGCGTTGCCCCGCATCACGGTCTGCGTCAGCTCAGGGCCCGGACGCGCCGCTGCCGGCCGCTTCAGAAGATTGAGCGAAGGGCGTTTCCATTGGCGCACGCGCGGCTCAGGCGGGGGCTTCAAGATGGCCGGCATCTCGAGCTTGCGCGCAGACGCGGGGATCCGTTCGTTTTCGTCGAGATGGCCCGGCATGACGGACCGGGGAGCGAAGCGCTCGGCGATCTTCATGCTTTCCGCATCCGTACTGGCGTCGAAACCATCGCCGCGAAAAACCACCGGCTGCGAATCTATCCCATTGGGAACCGGCGAAAGTCCCGCGGGTGCAAACTGTACAGGATCGTGACGCACGGGTGCGCCACCCAGCGCTGCGGGTGCCTCGTGCAGGCCGGCGGCACCGCGCGACGTCAAGATTCTCAAGTGCTCTTCCTGGCGCTTGGCGATAGCAGCAAGCGTGTCGAGCGCGTGCGCAACGGGCGCATAACC
The DNA here is from genome assembly GCA_035325525.1 of Hyphomicrobium sp. Classification (GTDB taxonomy): domain Bacteria; phylum Pseudomonadota; class Alphaproteobacteria; order Rhizobiales; family Hyphomicrobiaceae; genus Hyphomicrobium_B. Next base: position 51,777 of record DAOKZR010000005.1, read on the forward strand.
ATCACTGGGCCAACCAGGCGCCGGCACGCGCGCATAATTCTCGTGTCCCCCCGTTTGCGGATAGGGAAGCGGCGGCTCCTCATGGAATGCCGGATCGGCGTCACCCGCGATGCCTGTCTCTGCTGCCCGTATGCCTGTGCGCCAGCCCTTGTGCCAGCCTGCGCTGCGGTCGACCGCATAGCCGCCGGCATCTTGCAAGGTGCGCTCGGCCCAGAGCGCCTTGATCCAATTCTCCAGGTCAAAGCCGGCGCTTTTTGCAAACAGGGCAACTGCGCCGGTATTCAACAACAGCGCGGCAGCCAGTTCCGCCCGATCCTTGTTGACGAGCTTGAACAGATTTGCAGCCAGCGAAAAGACGCCGTCGCCGATGGCGCCGCCCAGGTCGTGATTGAGCGGCCAGCCGGGAAGCACCGGATAAGCCGACATCGCGCCTGCCAGCGCCAGGACGGCAATCGGATAATAGCCGACCTTGCTGCGCCCCAAGGAAAGGTGGCCGCTCCTCAGCATTTCTGCGCCCCACAACATTGGAGGCAACAGGGCCAGGATGGCTGCAAGGCCGAAAGTCTGCAGCAGGAGATCGGACACCACGGCCCCGAGGCCGCCCAGCATGTTGCGAGGGTCGGCGGCGGTCGCGTGCGTCAGGCTTGGGTCATTGATCGACCAGGAGACGAGCGAAGCCCAGGCAAGCGCAATGGCGCCCAGCAGCGCTGCGCCACCCAGGAAGCCAAGCAGGCCCAAAAGTTTTTCCTCCACCGACTGCGGAAGCAGCCGCTGAGGATCCATGCCTCGTGTCTCTAACGACATTACCGCGAATGATCCGCTACGCGAGAACTTCAACCATCCGTTCGAGCGCTTCCCGGATCGTCGCGGGGTCCTGCACCAAGGCCAGGCGAACGTAGTGGGCGCCCGGATTGGTGCCATCGCGCCCGGTCTGAGCCAGAAAGCTACCGGGTATGACCTTGACGCCCTTGTGTTTCCATAAGGTTACCGCCGCGTCACTGCCCGAGCCGTATTGGCTCATGTCGAGCCAAAGACAAAAGCCGCCCGCCGGGCGCATGTAGCCGAAGCGGCGACCGGCAAGGAGTTCATCGGCAATGGCGAACTTTTCACGGTAGGCCGCGCGGGCCCGCTCCACGTGCGCTTCATCGGCCCAGGCGGCAGCCGAGGCATGCTGCACGGGTCCCGGCACCTGAGGGGCGCACATGTTGCGCACCTCGGCGTAGGTCTCGATGAAGGCCGCATCGCCTGCGCAAAAACCCGAGCGCAATCCCGGCAAATTGGAACGCTTGGAAAGGGAATTGAACACCACGAGGTTCTTGAATCGCTCGGGCGTCGCAGCTGCAACCTCCAAGCCGCCGGTGGGCGGCGTTTCGGTGTAAATTTCCGAATAACATTCATCCAGGAACAGCATGAAGTCGTGCACGCGCGCCAGCGACAACGCTTTGAGGATGTATGTGCGCGAGGCGACCGCGCCTTGCGGATTGGCCGGCGAACAGATGAAGAGCGCCGCCGTGCGCGCTAGAAGTTCGGTATCTCGCGCAATCTCATCGAGATCGGGCAGGAAGCCGGTTTTAGACGTCGCGTTGAGGAACACCGGCTCGGCGCCGACGCCCAGCGCGCCGCCCAGATAGGCGGAATAATAGGGGTTGCACATCAAGATTGCAGGCTTACCCTTCACCTGTTTGCGGCCAACGGCGGGAAGGCAGGCAAAGAACAGCCCTTCGCGCGAGCCGTTGAGCGCGAGGATCTCGGATGCCGGATCGACTCCGCCCGCAATCCTGTGGCGCCGTGACAGCCACGCCGAGATCGATGCTTTCAGCGCGTCGCTGCCCCGGATCGGCGGATACTTGCCATAGAGGGACGCCGCCTCGTCGAGTTTGGCGACAATGAATCCGGGCATGGCCTCGCGCGGCTCGCCGATGGTGAGTTCGATGGGCTTTTGATGTCCGGCCGGCACATTGGCGAGCAACCGCCGCAACTGCGTGAACGGCGAGATCACCTTGCCGGCGGTGAGGTCGTGAAGCGTCAGGGAGGACATCTCTTGCTCGACGTTGGAAAGGGCGTGGGCTCAGCGGCTGCTTTTGCGCCGCTATAAAGCTGCCGCTCACGATCCCTGTCAAACGAGGCTACGATGCCGGCCCCGAGTTTTCTCATCCGCAAAAGAAATATCTGGAGCCATTTCCCGCGCTTCGCGCAAACCGCCGCCGGCTCCGGGCCGGGGGACCGGGACTTGCGCTTCTTGCCGGAAAACCGTTTGCCGGTTTTCCGGCAAGCGCCCTGCTAGACCTTCCGTTCGACCATCAGCTTTTTCAATTCCGCGATGGCCTTGGCGGGGGAAAGACCCTTGGGGCAGGCTTTCGAGCAGTTCATGATGGTGTGGCAGCGATAGAGCCGGAAGGGGTCTTCCAGATTGTCGAGACGCTCGCCCGTCGCCTCGTCGCGGGAGTCGATCACCCAGCGATACGCTTGCAGGAGGATGGCGGGGCCCAGGTAACGATCCGAGTTCCACCAGTAGCTCGGGCACGAGGTGGAGCAACAGGCGCACAGGATGCACTCATAGAGCCCATCGAGCTTTTCACGATCCTCCCGGCTCTGCTTCCACTCCTTGGGCGGCGCCGCAGTATCGGTCTTGAGCCACGGCTCGATGGAACGATGCTGCGCGTAGAAGTTGGTCATGTCGGGCACGAGGTCCTTCACGACCTCCATGTGGGGGAGCGGATAGATCTTCACCGCGCCTTTCACGTCGTCGCAGCCCTTGAGGCAGGCAAGCGTGTTGGTGCCGTCGATGTTCATGGCGCACGAACCGCAGATGCCCTCGCGGCACGACCGGCGGAAGGTCAGCGTGGGGTCGACCTCGTTCTTGATCTTGATGAGCGCATCCAGAACCATCGGACCGCAGTGGTCTTGGTCCACCCAATAGCTGTCGATGCGTGGATTGGCGCCCTCATCCGGGTTCCAGCGATAGATCCGGAATTCCTTCCAATTGCCCGCGCCCTCGGGCTTGTTCCAGGTCTTGCCGGACGTATAGGTGGAATTCTTGGGAAGCGTGAGCTGGACCATTGCGGCGGCCTTCCTTCCAAACTTTGGCGTGCGTCTGCTCCAAAAAGCCGACTTCGGCGCCGCCTGTCAACGCCTGCAAAGGTGGCAGATCTGCGGTTATTTGGCGCTTATTTTTCAGGCAGTTTTTGATACTTGCGAAGTTCGCGCACGAGGGCCGTCAGGCGTTCGGCCACTTCCGCGCCGGTATCCACCGTAACGCGGAGCGTCGCTCGGTCCTGAATGATCTTGTTGAGCCTCTCTTGCTGCTCTCCGAAGGCGAAGAATATGTCTTCCGGGGCATCGATGTCGCCATCCTCTATGGCGGTCATCACGTCGAACGCATTCTGGGCGGCCAATACAAGCATGGAGGCGATATCGTTGATGAGCTGCTGATAGAGCTTCTGCGCGTCCGCCCGGATGCGCGTGCCGTGAACGCCGAACTTCAACGGCGCCGAGGCCTGCGCCCCCTCGCCTGCAAACACGCGCGGGTGCCGCTGGAAACGGCGGAAGATTTCCGACAGCCCGAGGCAGCACGTCTCCAGGTCCCGCAGCGAAGCGCTCACCTTGCGCTTGGTGCGGGTTCGCCCCGCCGACTTCTCCTGTCCCGACCAGTGGATGGCCGCGATAGAGGCGATGGCGCCTAGTGCGGCCAGCGCCGGCAGGACGGCCGCAAAGGGATCGGGCGGCATCCGCGTGTCGCTGTCGTCATGTTCGGCTTCAGCTTTTCCGGCCACTGGGCCCCCCTCGAATTGGCGATCGACTGCGGCACTCTAGCGGCAAATTCCGCCACGGCCATTGTTGGCGGCAAATTTACGATCCTGGATGAAATGTCCGGCGCCCATTATCCGTACCCATTGCTTTACAACCGCCCGATGTGGCCCCATCCTTGCCGGACATCATCATGTTACAGGGTAAGCAGCCTGCATGGCATCGAATTTAAAGGCGGCGATCAAGCCGTTCATTCCGGCCCCACTGCTGGATCGCTGGAAGCGCTATCGATTCAACGTCGAGCAGAATGCAGTGCGCGGGCGGCCGTTGGATGAAGTCTTCAATGAGATCTACGCGCGCGGCACGTGGCGGCCTGCCGGATCGAATGCAACGTTTCATTCAGGTCCCGGCTCCGTCGCGGACGTGACCGAGGGTTACGAGGTCTTTGTCGCCGACGTCATCGACGCGGACCCTTCGATCCGCCGGATCGTCGATATCGGCTGCGGCGATTTTCAGGTTTCGGAGCGCATTCTCGCGCGCCTCCAAAAACCGGTAACGTACGTCGGCTGCGACATCGCCTCGCTCGTGGTCGCTGACAATGAAGCGCGGCACGCCGTTGCAGGCCGCATTGAATTTCGCAACCTGAACGTCGCGACAGATCCTCTGCCCGACGGCGACATCGTCACGATCCGCGAGGTGTTCCAGCATCTGTCGAACGACACCATTGCGGCCGCGCTCGCAAATCTGCGGCGGACTTTCAGGCGCGCCATCGTCACGGAAGCCGTTCCGGTCGAGCCGTCCAAGCCCAATCTCGACATCGCCAGCGGCTACCGCACGCGCGACGGCCTGAGGTCGGGAGTGTATCTGGAGCTTGCGCCCTTCGGGCTGGAAATCGAAGATCGCTACGAGGTGCGTGTCGCAAGCGCCAACAAGGTCGAGGTGTTGCGTACGCTGGTCGTGAAGCTGTAGCGTTGCAAAGAAAAGAGTGGGCTGGCTTTGCGCCCGCCCGCTCTTTGACGTCGTCGCATGGCTGTGGCATCAGTAGACGCGAGCCTTGGGCTCGATGTACTGAACCTCGTTGGTCATGGTGTTCTTGTGCACCGGGCGATCATCGAGCCGCACTGTCTGACTGGCGCCGTCGGCCCAAGCCAGCGTGTGCTTCATCCAATTGACGTCATCGCGCTTGGGGTAGTCTTCGCGGGCATGCGCGCCGCGGCTTTCCTGGCGCGCCTCGGCGCCGACAACCGTCACGGCCGCTTGCGCGATGAGGTTATCGAACTCAAGTGTCTCCATGAGGTCGGAGTTCCAGATCAGCGAGCGGTCGGTGACGCGGATATCGCCCGCATCTTTCCAGATCTGCCTGATCTTCTCGACGCCTTCCTTCAGCACCGGACCGTCGCGGAACACCGCACAGTTGGACTGCATCACCTTCTGCATCCGCAGGCGCAGCGCCGCGGTCGGGGCGCCGCCGGACGCGTAGCGGAATCTGTCGAGCCGCGACAAGGCGAGATCGGCGGAGTCCTTGGGCAGTTCCGGTTGAGCGCTGCGGGTCTCCACCGTTTCGGCGCAACGCAGTCCGGCGGCGCGTCCGAACACGACAAGGTCGATGAGCGAGTTGGAGCCAAGGCGGTTGGCGCCATGCACGGACACGCACGCGGCTTCGCCAATGGCCATCAAGCCGGGCACGATCGAATCGGGATCGCCGTTCTTCTTGGTCAGCACCTCGCCGTGATAGTTCGTCGGGATGCCGCCCATGTTGTAGTGCACGGTAGGAATGACCGGAATCGGCTGCCGGCGCAGGTCCACCCCGGCGAACACCTTGGCGCTCTCCGTGATGCCGGGAAGCCGCTCCGCCAGGATCTTGGGATCAAGGTGGTCGAGGTGAAGGAAAATATGATCGGCTTCCTTGCCGACGCCACGGCCTTCACGAATCTCGATCGTCATCGAGCGCGAGACGACGTCGCGCGAGGCAAGATCCTTGGCATGGGGCGCATAGCGCTCCATGAAGCGCTCGCCCTTGGAGTTGGTCAGATAGCCGCCCTCGCCGCGCGCGCCCTCTGTGATGAGCACGCCGGCGCCGTAGATTCCGGTAGGGTGGAACTGCACGAATTCCATATCCTGCAACGGCAGTCCGGCGCGCAGCACCATGGCGTTGCCGTCGCCGGTACAGGTGTGCGCCGAGGTACATGAAAAATAGGCCCGCCCATAGCCGCCCGTTGCCAGGATCGTGCGTTTGGCGCGGAACCGATGCAGCGTGCCGTCCTCGAGCCGAAGGGCGATCACGCCGCGGCAGGCGCCATCCTGATCCATGATGAGATCTATCGCGAAGTACTCCACGAAGAACTCCGCTGAGTGGCGCAGCGACTGCCCATAAAGCGTGTGCAGCATGGCGTGGCCCGTGCGATCGGCGGCGGCGCACGTGCGCTGCGCGGGCGGCCCTTCGCCGAACTGCGTGGTCATGCCGCCGAATGGGCGCTGATAGATCCTGCCATCCTCGGTGCGCGAGAATGGCACGCCGTAATGCTCGAGCTCATAAACCGCGTCCGGCGCATGGCGGCACAGATATTCGATGGCGTCCTGATCGCCGAGCCAGTCCGACCCTTTGACGGTGTCGTACATGTGCCAGCGCCAATCGTCGGGGCCCATGTTGCCTAGCGCGGCGGCAACGCCGCCTTGGGCTGCGACTGTGTGCGAGCGCGTGGGAAACACTTTCGTGACGCAGGCTGTCCTAAGTCCCGCCTCAGCGGCGCCCAGTGTCGCGCGCAATCCCGCGCCGCCCGCACCCACCACCACAACATCGTAGGAGTGGTCGGTAATCGGATAGGCTTTTCCATTGACCGCAGGAGCGGCGCTCGGCCCGTCTGCTTTTGCTGCCGCCATGGCTGTCAGGCTCCGAAGCTCAGTTTGAGGATGGCGAAAAGGCTGGCGAGCGCAATGCCCGCGGCGAAGAACGTGTTCAGTACCAGCAGCACAATCTTTGTGCCTTCGGTATGCACGTAGTCCTCGATGATCGTCTGCATGCCCAATCGCATATGGATGGTTCCGGAAATGACCAGCGCGCCAAGCCCGATGGCGATGACCGGATGATGAAGCGCGCTCTTGGCGGTCTGATAGCCGGCGCCCGCGAGCGATGCGACCAACCAGACGAGGAACAAGCCAAGGAAAATATTGGCGAGCGCAGTCACACGCTGTTTCCAGAAATGGTCCGTGCCATCTCTGGCGGAACCCAGATAGCGCGCGTTCTTGAGTGGCGTTCTCATCATGGTCATGCTCCCGCGGCGAGGGCGCCGATCCAGATCAGCGCGGTGAGAGCCGCCGACAGGATCAGCGTGCCCCAGCAGAGCTTGTCGACCGTCTCAAGATCGAAGCCGTGGATCGTGTCCCAGATCAGGTGGCGGATGCCACCCAGCATGTGATGAAGCAGCGCCCATGTGTAACCAAACAACACCAGCCGGCCGAGCCAGCTGCCGAACACGCCCGAGACGAAGTCGAAGTATTCCGGGCCGGTTGCCGCCGCGATCAGCCACCAGCTCAGCAGCAGCGAGCCCACATATAGGGCCGCGCCGGTGACGCGGTGGACGATCGACATCACCATGTTGATCAGAGGCGAGTAGATTTGAAGGTGGGGCGACAGCGGACGCTGCGGCCGTCCTTCCCGCCCGGTGCCTGCTTCGGCCATCGGCTGATCCTTGAAAACTGCTAGCGATATTGCCGGTTTGTAGCGGCTGGCGGGCGGCATTTCAAACCGCGTTTTTGCCACACAGAACTTAAGGACACACAGAGAACTTAAGAACGCCGGCCCAAAAAACCACCCGAGCGTCAACTCAGGCTGGAGATGATCGCCCTGGCGAGACGATCTCCGCTCTCAAAGGCGTGCTCGGCCAGACGGCCAAGACACCAGTCTCCGGCGATGCCCACGTTATGCTCGCCAGAAAAGATGTATGTCTCGCCCAACGAATGATCGACCAATCCGTGCCGCCACAGGTGCGCGGTCATGCGCGTCGGCCGCACCGGAGGGAGCCCCAGCACGTGGCTGACCTCGTTCCACAGTTCCTCGGCGACAACCTCCGGATCGGCATCCTCGGTCTCGCGGCTCCAGGAAGGCGAGGCGTGAATGACGATCGACTCGCCGCGCGCCTTGCGGCTCGGCTTGGTGTTGTTGCGTGCAATCCAACGGATGACTTCCGACATATCGGAATAGACGTCCTGATCGGGCAACACCTTTTCTTCAAGGCGCACCATCAACGCCCAGCACGGCGTCATGCGTACGCGCGACAGCGGCTGCGCAAGCTCGTCCAGCCGTCCGAGCAGCAGCCGCGCCTTGGGCGCCGGCACGCAGACCGCAACGGCGTTGAATGGACCAACCGACGTTTGATCTTCGAACCAGATGTGCCAGCCCTTGTCGCGCCGTTCGATGGTGTGAACGCTGCGCGAGGTATGGATGCGCACGCTCTCGGCCAAGGGCCGGACGAACGACGCCATGCCCGGCGTTCCGACGAACCAAGGCAGCATCTGGCCGCCGCCCTCCTCTCCGTGCAGCCGCGAGCGCGGCGTCCACCGGGCGGCGTAACCGATCCCGACAAGCTCATCGATGTAGCCGCGAAATTCGGCCGTGCGGGCCGTGACGTACTGCGCACCGTGATCGAAGGTCTCCAGACCCAGACGAGTGGTCGCCATGCGGCCGCCGATGATCCGGTCCTGCTCGAACACTTCCACGAAGAAGCCGGCCCTGCGCATGGTTCTGGCGCACGACAGCCCGGCCATACCGGCTCCAATGACTGCAGCTCTTTTTGTCACTTGAACCCGTCAAGAAACGAACGCGGGACTGGAAGCGCGGATGCGCGAGTTCCAGCCCACGAAGTTCAACCCTGAAAGTTTATGCCATCTCTATTATGGAACAGTATCCGTTCGAGAGTTGCATACGGATATTGTTGTTAACACCTTTGCGGCCGCAAAGGTGTTGGCAATCATTCATTGCGCCGTGATCGCACCGCAGGCCACGCGCCCGCCGCTGTTTCCTTCGGGGTCGCTGACGTAATCGTCAGGTTTTTCAAATATGACGATCGACGCGCCATCGCTATCGAACAACGTCTCCTCGGCCTCCTTGCTCAATGTCAAGAACGGGCTGAGCAATTCGCCCGACGCCGTACCGTCGGCGGCGACGTGGATGTTGGGCAGATCACCCGCCATGGGGCCTTCCTCGTGCAGGTACCCGTGCTTTGCGCCAAGCGGATTGTAGATTGCACCCGAAGATGAGAAATCGCCCTCGCACGCGCTCGATTCATGCACATGCATCCCATGGGGGCCGGGCTTCAGGCCCTTGAGTTCGAACTTCATGAGGACGCCGGCGGTGCCCTCCATGAGCGTGATGACGCCAGCATCCGCCCCATCAGCCAGTTTCATGCGCGCCGTCGCAGTTTCACCGGCCGCAAGTGCACGTTGCGTCAATCCAGCGGCCACAACGCAGAGTACGGCGCCTGCGATCAGGCAGCGGTGAAGCGGCATCGGCATATGGCCATCCTGGGTTTCCCTGACCGCTTTTCTATAGCGCCGGAGCGCAGTCGCGTCAGCCCCGGCCGCTCAATCCGGTTCCGGCTTTTCCGGAAAGCGCTCTAGCGGGGCAATACAAGCCAAGCATCGAGATCCAGCACCACGCCCTCGGCGTAGTCGCCCTTCTCGGTCTTGAGCGGCAATGTAGCGCAATCCATATTCTTCACGCCCACCATCCGGACACGCAAGGCGCCGACGTCCTTGCGGCCCGGGACCTCAGCCTTCTCCAGCACCTCGGACCACGCGTATATGGTGTCGTCCGCGAAAGTCGGCGCAACGTGGCGGCCACCGTTGATGGCTGCCAGATGGAAGGCATTTCCAAGGCCGTTGTAGGACAGCGCCCGCACGAGCGAGATGACGACGCCGCCGTAAACGATGCGCTTGCCGAAGCGGCCCTTGGATTCGGTATGCTGGTTGAAATGGACCTTGGCGGTGTTCTGGTAGAGGCGCGTTGCGATCTGGTGCTCGGCCTCTTCCAGCGTCATGCCGTCGACATGGTCGATCTTCTCACCGGCCTCATAGTCGGACCAGCGATGCGGCGAGCCTGCGAGCGCCAGATCGTACTTGGAAACATCGAGCGCAGGGACGGCGGCTGCAATTTCCGAAGGATCTACGCGATCGGCAAGTTTGGGCACCACCGCCTCGGGCGCGGGCGCAGACTTGTCGCGCTTGCGCACCATCACCCAGCGGCAATATTCCAGCACCAACTCGCCGTTCTGATTGCGCCCCGTCGAGCGCACATAGACGGTACCGGTTTCCCCGTTTGAATTCTCCTTGAGGCCGATCACCTCCGAAGTGGCCGACAGGGTGTCGCCGGGATAGACGGGCTTCAGAAAGCGGCAACTTGCATAGCCCAGGTTCGCTATGGCGTTGAGCGAGATGTCGGGCGTTGTCTTGCCGAAGACCATGTGAAAAGTGAGCAGATCATCGAGCGGAGCGCGCGGGTAGCCCAGCGCCTTCGCGAAGGCATCGGACGACTGGACGGCAAAGCGTGAGCCATAAAGCGCGGTGTAAAGAGCCACGTCGCCGTCGCTCACCGTGCGCGGCGTCGCGTGGGTGATGATCTGACCGAAGCGGAAATCTTCGAAAAAGTTGCCCGCGTTCGTCTTGGCCGTCGTCATCGCAATCCGTCCCCGTGTCCGCTGTTGCCTGGTCGCATTACGCCGCCGTGCGGCGGGCACGCCGGCTGCACGCCGTGGCCCGCTCCCTTTTGTGGACTGAGCGCGCTCCCTGCAACCCTTTTGGTGGCTCGGCGGGTCGCGGTCAACGGCCGCACAGGCGGTTTAGGGCCGTACATGGGCCGGCCCATGTGCCGGCCCCAAATCCAAATGCGTGGCGCCGATAACGCCTTTGCGGGAGGCTTACCCGGACCCGGCGCAGGCGCCCGCCGGTAGTGCGCTAGCTGGACGTCTTTATCGCGTGGTCTGACGGAGCCCTGATCCGTCCACTAAAACCAGGGCTCCTCGACCCGCGATTTGACGGATATGGCCTCTGCGATGGTGACGACGCGCTTCGCCATCACGAGATGCAAACGCTCAACCATTTTGCCATCGACGGTAATGACGCCTTTCTTGGCGTTTTCGGGTTGTTCGAAGGCCTTGATGATCCTGGTGGACCAGGACACTTCCTCGTCGGTGGGCGAGAAGACCTGGTTGCAGGGTTCGACCTGCGAGGGATGGATCAACGTCTTGCCATCCATGCCCAAGGTGCGGCCGTGCTCGCATTCGGCGCGAAAGCCCGTCTCGTCCTTGAAGTCGTTGTACACGCCGTCGATCACGTCGAGCCCATAGGCGCGCGCCGCAACTAGTGTCATGGCGAGCCACGGCACAACCGCGAAGCGATTATTGGTGGCGCGCGCACGGCTCTCCTTGAGTAGGTCATTGGTGCCCAGGACAAGGCACGATAGACGATTTTCCGGATCGGCGCCGCAGGCCGCGATCTCGCGTGAGGAGATGATGCCCATCGGCGTCTCGATCATGGCCCACAGCCGCGTCTTCTCGGCCGCGCCGACCGCGCGCACGATTTTGGCCGTCGAGATGACGTCTCCGGGCTGGGAGACCTTGGGAACCAGAATGGCGTCGGGTTCGGCCGCGATCGCCGCGTGAAGATCGGCCATGCCCCAGGGCGTTTCCAACGCGTTGACGCGCAGGATCACCTCGCGCGTTCCGAACCCGCCGGCGCGCAGCGCCTCAGCAAGCATCTCGCGCGCCTTCGCCTTGTTGTCGGGCGCAACCGAATCCTCAAGGTCCAGGATGAGAGAATCGGCCGGTAACTTTCGAGCTTTTTCAAGCGCTCGCTCGTTGTCGCCGGGCAAATACAGCACGCTGCGCCTGGGCCTGATCGCCATGCTGGTCTCCTTGAAAGTGGGATTGCTGCGTTGCAATATAGCTTATTGCGCCCGGTGGGCTACAAGGTCTTTCGGCTAATTTTCAACCAGTGCGACTTCGTAGAACGCCGATGGCCCGAATTCTTGCGGTCTCCTCCTTTCTGGCTCACGGCACCATCGGGCTCATGGCGAATGCCGCCGCCCTGCGAATCTTGGGGCATCAGGTTCTCCAATTCCCCACGGTGATCCTGTCCAATCATCCCGGTCACGCACATTCGGCCGGCGAGCGGGTATCCGCCGCCCAACTGGCGAAGATGCTCGATGCCATCGAGGCCAACGGCTGGCTCGAGAATGTCAGCGCGGTGCTCACGGGATACCTGCCGACCCGCTCACACGTTGACTTCGCGGACGACATACTGGAGCGGGTTCATCGCCACAGCCCAGCCGCGTTCTACGTCTGTGATCCGATCATCGGCGACGATCCCATGGGCGTCTACGTCGAGGAGACGGCAGCCGGCGCCCTCCGGAGCATTCTCGTACCCGTGGCGGATGTGCTCACGCCCAATCGTTTTGAACTGTCGTGGCTCTCCGGCAAAGCCGTGAAAGGCGTGGAAAGCGCCATCTCCGCCGCCGCCGCTTTGGCCTGCAAGGCCGTCGCGGCAACATCGATCCCCGGCGGAGCCAACGAGTCCAACGAACTCTGCAACGTGCTGGCGGCGCCGGGCGTCACGCAGGCACTTGCTTCGCCCCGCCGCGAGCGTGTGCCCCACGGCACGGGCGACGTTTTCTGCGGACTTCTGACGGGGTTGCTTGCGCGCGGACAACGCTTGCCGGTCGCCTTCCATGAGTCCGACCGTCTCGTTCGCGAGGTCGTCGCCTACTCGTCTGGGTGGGACGATCTTGAACTTGCGCCTCTGACGCAGATCACATAGTTCCTAAAGCTGACGGTTCGGCCAGCCGCGTCTCAACCGAGGGTACTGAAGTTGGTGAAGAAGAAGAAGAAGAAGACGCGCGTCATAAACTTCGACTTCCTGCAGCACGAAGCGGCCGGTGGCATTATTCTTGGCATTGCAGCCGTTTTGGCATTGATCGTCGCCAATTCGCCCTTTGGGCCCGGCTACGATCATCTTCTGCACACACCCATTACGCTTGGCATTCCGCCCGCAGCGCTCACCAAATCCGCGCTGCATTGGATCAACGACGGCCTGATGGTGGTTTTCTTCTTCCTCGTCGGCCTCGAAATCAAACGTGAACTCATGGTTGGTGCGCTGAAGTCGGCCAAGACGGCGGCGCTGCCTGCGATCGCCGCGGCCGGCGGAATGGCCGCACCGGCGGTCATCTATGCGACCATCAACTGGGACGATCCGATCGCGCTGCACGGCTGGGCCATCCCGGCTGCAACCGATATCGCTTTCGCCATGGGCGTTCTGGCGGTGCTGGGCTCGCGGGTGCCGGCTGCGCTCAAGGTGTTCCTGCTGGCGCTCGCCATCATCGATGACCTTGGCGCCATCATCATCATCGCCCTCTTCTACACGTCTGAACTTTCGTTTGCCGCGCTGGGCCTCGCGGGCGCGGGTACGCTTGTCTTGTTCGCGCTCAACCGTCAGAACATCACGCGCATCTGGCCCTACCTCCTGGCTGGCGCATTCGTTTGGCTGTGCGTGCTCCAATCAGGCGTCCATGCGACCCTTGCCGGCGTCGTGACAGCGCTCGCCATTCCGCTGGCTGCCGGCTCGCCCGAGCGCGAAGGCCCCCTCGAGAAACTGGAGCATGCCATCGGACCATGGGTCTCGTTCGCGATCCTGCCCGTTTTTGCATTCGGTAACGCGGGCGTGTCGCTCGCGGGGCTGTCGGTTGGAGACCTCACCGCGCCCGTTCCGCTCGGCATCGCGCTTGGCCTGCTGATCGGCAAGCCACTCGGTATCTATACATCATCGCGGGTAGCCATTCGCTCTGGCCTTGCGAGCATGCCGGAGGGCGCCAGCAAGAAGCAGTTGTTCGGCGCCAGCGTGCTCGCGGGCATCGGCTTCACCATGAGCTTGTTCATCGGCATCCTGGCATTCAAGGACCCGGCGATGGGCAATTATGTGCGGCTCGGCGTCCTCAGCGGGTCGCTCACGTCAGCGATCCTGGGCTATGCGATCTTGAAAATTGTAACCAAGCCAGTCCCCAGATCCGACTCTCAAGTTCAATAATAATAATGCTGGAGTTTACCCCATGGCCCTTTTCCCCGAAAACCTGACAGACCGCTACCGCCGCTTCAAGCACCGCATCTTCGTGCCCAACGCGGACCAGTACGAGGAGTTGGCGACCTACGGTCAGGATCCCGAGGTCATGGTCATCGCGTGCTGCGACAGCCGCGCCGATCCCGAGACCATCTTCAACGCCATGCCCGGCGAATTGTTCGTCGTGCGCAACGTCGCCAATCTCGTGCCGCCCTATGAAACAGGCGGCCAGCATCACGGCGTCAGCGCGGCTATCGAGTTCGCGGTTCTCAACCTGCGCATCAAGCACCTCGTCGTGCTCGGTCATTCAAGCTGCGGCGGCATCAAGGCCGCGCTCGATCAGTCCGCCGCAATTCAAACGGAGGCGCAGTTCATCTCCCGCTGGATGTCGATGCTCGACGAGGCCCGCTTGTCGGTCCTTGCGGCATATCAGATGAAATCCGCCAAGGAGAAGCAGGAGGCGCTCGAGAAGGAGTGCATCAAGCTCTCCATCAGCAACCTGCGGACGTTCCCATTCGTGCGCGAGCGCGAAGACAAGGGCAAGCTGAACATCCACGGCGCGCACTTCGACATCAAGTCCGGCACGCTTTCGGTCCTCAGTCACTCGCGCGGCGAGTTTTTCGTTCTCTGAGGCCTATTGTTGCGCAATGGGCTTTCCGGGGCCGGTCTTGGCTGCCGCGATTGCCGGCAGGATCTTGGTTCTCAGAATCTGGGGCGAGATCGGCCCGACCTGCTTGTAGACGATGTCACCCTTGCCATTGACGATGAACGTCTCGGGCATCCCGTAGACGCCCCAGTCGATGGACGTGCGGCCGGAGCGATCGGTTCCCAGGCGGGCGAAAGGATTGCCGTAGCGCGCCAGGAACCGGCGCGTATCGGCGGGGTCGTCCTTCTGGGCGACGCCGTAAATCTCCACGTCCGCGGCCTTCGACAACTCGGCCAGAAGCGGATGCTCTTCAACGCAGGAGACGCACCAAGACGCCCAGAAGTTCACCACCGTCACCTTGCCTTGAGCGAGATCCGCGGTCGTGAAGCCGGCCACCGGTTTGCCGTCGGCCGCCAGCTCGGGAACGTCGGGGAAGTTCGACTGCGGGACAGGCTTGCCGATCAGTGTGGAGGGCAGCTTGGACGGATCGCCCCACGTCAACGAGAAGGCGAACAGTCCCGCCACCGCAACGAAGACCGCAACCGGAAGCAGGCGAAGAAGACCCGCCGACCGGGAGGGGCTTTTCGTAGTGCTCATTTCTTACCCTCCCGCGGCTGCCCGGCGGAGCGCCGGCGCACACCACGCTTCTCGAGATCGGAAAGCGCGGCGCGCTGACGCCGCGCATCGGCCACGAGCCATCCCAGCATTCCAGCCACCACGGCGAATACGGCCGCGTAAGACGCCCAGATGAAGACCGCGTGCTTGCCCAAATCCATACGTCAGCCTCCTTGTGCCGCCGCGCGGGTTGCTGCATCGCGCTTCTCGATCTCCGCCATGCGCTGCGCCTTGACCCGCCGGCGAAGCACCTCGTTGCGCATACCCAGCATATGCATGGCCAAGAACAGCACTGTAAAACCGAGCGCCATGACCAGCAGCGGCGTGCGCATGCTGGAATCGACGCTGCTGGTAAAGCCGGTGGAGGGCTGGTGGAGCGTGTTCCACCACTCGACCGAGAATTTGATGATCGGCAGGATCGCTACGCCCACCAGGGCCAGCACGGCGGTGAGCTTGGCCGCCAAGCTCTCGTCATCGAGCGATGAACGCAACGCCATCAGGCCGAGATACAGGAAGAAGAGGATCAGAACCGACGTCAGCCGCGCGTCCCAAACCCAGTACGTTCCCCACATGGGCTTGCCCCACAACGAACCGGTGACCAGCGCCAGGAACGTGAACGCAGCGCCAATCGGCACGACCGCCTTGGCGGACACATCTGCGAGCGGATGACGGAACACGAGCAGCCCGAAGCTCGACATGGCAGCGATGCCGTAGCCCATCATGGCGAGCCACGCGCTGGGTACATGGATGTACAATATCTTGACCGTTTCGCCCTGTTGATAATCGGGCGGCGCAACGAAAAACACCAAGTAGAGCCCATACGCGATGAGGGCGGCGGCCAACCCGAAGAGCCACGGCAATAGCGTGCCCGACAGCTCCATGAAGCGCGTTGGATTGGCTAGGCGTTGGGTGAGTGTTGTTTGCATGGGGTCCGTTTAAGCCTATTGGGGTTCACCGCGCAACGAACGGATCGGTAAGCTTGCCTATTGGAGCTGAATGCGCAATGCCGCAGCCGACGCAACCGGCCCGAGCACCACGGAAGCCAGGGAAATGGCCGCTAGGATGGCAAACGAGGGGCCGAACGCACCCGGCGACATGACGGCCGCGCTCATGGCCGATATCCCGAATATGAGTGTTGGAATGTAAAGTGGAAGGACCAGAAGCGCCAAAAGCAGTCCGCCACGGCGCGTCTTCAAGGTTAGCGCGGCGCCGATGGCGCCCAGAAAGCTCACCGCAGGCGTGCCCACCAGCATCGTGGCGATCAGCGCCGGATAGGCCCCAAGGTCGAGGTTCAGCAGAATCCCGAGAACGGGCGCCAGCAGCGCGAGCGGGATTCCCGTTGAAATCCAATGGGCCAGCGACTTGCCCGCTGCGACCAGCTCCAGCGGCAGGCCGCCGGTGGCCAGCACCTCGATCGATCCGTCCTCGTAGTCGCTTTCGAATACGCGCGACAGTGACAGCAACGCCGCGAGCAAGAGGGCGATCCAAAGAATGCCTGCCGCGATGCGTGACAGAAGGTTGAGATCCGGCCCCAGTCCCAAAGGCAGCATGGCGACCACCACCAGGAAGAACCCGAGCGCCGTTCCCAGCGCGCCGCCTTCGCGAAGGGCAAGGCGCAGATCTCGACCGATGAGGTGCAGCAGATCACTCATGCGGGGACGCGCCCCCGGGAGGCAGCCGCCACATTGAACTCGCGCGCCCGCGCAAACCCGAGCGGAAGATGGGTGGCGGCGATGACCAGTCCGCCCCTCGCCAGATGTGCATTGACCGCCGCGCCCAATAGCTTCGTCGAGGCTGCGTCGAGCGACACCGTGGGTTCATCCAGCAGCCAGAGCGGCCTGGCGGCCACCAGAAGCCTGGCCAGACCGGTCCTGCGTTTCTGACCAGCCGAAAGGTAGGCGGCGGGAAACTCCTCGAGCCCGGAAATCGCGAAATGCTCCAGCGCGGCATCGACCCGCGCGTCGGCATCCTCGGCGCCGCCTAGGTACTTGGCCCAGAACGCAACGTTCTCGCGAACCGTGAGGTGGGCCTTGATGGCGTTCGCATGGCCTATGAAATGAGCCTGCTCGCCGACCCCGGCATCGTGCTCCCCGCCTTCGAGGCGGATCGAGCCCGCCGCCGGCCTGATGAACCCCGCAATCGTTCGCAGCAGCGTTGTCTTGCCGGACCCGTTGGGCCCGACGAGCACGACGGCCTCGCCAGCCTGCGCCAGGAACGACAGACCGCTCAGGATCGTGCGGCCGCCGCGCTCGACGGTCAGATTTTCGGCGATCAGGCGCACGGGCGATCCCTGGCTGGAGCGCTCGCCGGAAAAGCAGGAAACCGCTTTCCGGACAGGAAGCGCGACAAACAAACGAGTAGAGCCGTTTGCGCGATTTCAACGAAAGGCGCAAATGGCTCCAGGACGAGGCGCATCACCAGTGGCAATTGACCGCAAGCAAGGGTCAAGGCTGAAGTCGGATGTTCCCCTTTCGACGCACCCTATATAAAAGGCTGAAGTTGCATTTCGCTAGCGCAAAAACGGGCTCCTGGACTGGGGTTTTCGCCCTTCGTGTCCTTCGCCCGGTCCGCCGGCACTCCGGCGGCGCGGCTCACTGTCAAAACTCATGATTTCGGAGGATAGACCTTGAGCGCCATTACCCCCAAGTCCATCGACAGCTTCAAATGCCTGAAGACCCTGAACGTCGCGGGCAAGGAGTACGTCTACTATTCCCTGCCCGACGCCGAAAAGAACGGCCTTAAGGGCATCTCGCGCCTGCCCTTCTCAATGAAGGTGCTGCTGGAGAACCTGCTGCGCAACGAGAACGGCCGGTCCGTCGCCAAGCCGGACATCGAAGCCATGGCCGAGTGGCTCGACAACAACGGCAAGGCGGAAAAGGAAATCGGCTTTCGTCCGGCGCGCGTGCTGATGCAGGACTTCACCGGCGTGCCTGCCGTCGTTGATCTCGCCGCCATGCGCGATGGTATGAAGCAGCTCAGGGGCGACCCCAAGAAGATCAATCCGCTCGTCCCCGTCGATCTCGTCATCGACCATTCGGTTATCGTGGATGCCTTCGGCGCACCCAGCGCCTTGGCCCGCAACGTCGAACTCGAGTACGAGCGCAATGGCGAACGCTACAACTTCCTCAAGTGGGGCCAAGGCGCGTTCGAGAACTTCCGTGTCGTGCCTCCGGGTACCGGCATCTGCCATCAGGTGAACCTGGAGTATCTGGCCCAGACGGTGTGGACCAACACCTTCGAAGACGGCCGCACCATCGCTTATCCCGACACACTGGTCGGTACCGACAGCCATACGACCATGGTCAACGGCCTTGCCGTCCTCGGCTGGGGCGTGGGCGGCATCGAAGCAGAAGCTGCGATGCTCGGTCAGGCACAATCCATGCTCATCCCCGAAGTCATCGGCTTCAAGCTGTCGGGCAAGCTCAACGAGGGCGTGACCGCGACCGATCTGGTGCTCACCGTCACCCAGATGCTGCGCAAGAAGGGCGTCGTAGGCAAGTTCGTGGAGTTCTTCGGGCCCGGCCTCGACCAGCTTTCGCTGGCGGATCGCGCCACCATCGCCAACATGGCGCCCGAGTACGGCGCAACCTGCGGCTTCTTCCCGGTCGACGCCGAGACGGTCAACTATCTCACTATGTCGGGCCGCGAGGACGACCGAATCGCACTCGTCGAAGCCTACGCCAAGGCGCAAGGATTGTTCCGCACGTCAGGCGCGCCAGATCCCGTTTTTACCGACACGCTGGAACTCGACCTCGCTTCTGTCGAGCCCTCGCTTGCGGGTCCCAAGCGCCCCGAGGGCCGCATCGCGCTGCCCGGCATCAAGTCCGGGTTCGCGAGCGCGCTCGAAACCGAGTACAGGAAACCCGGCGAGGGCGCAAAGCGCGTGCCCGTCCAGGGTGCGAGCTTCGACATCGGCCATGGCGACGTCGTCATCGCGGCCATCACGAGCTGCACGAACACCTCCAACCCGAGCGTATTGATCGCCGCCGGCCTGTTGGCTCGCAATGCGGCCGAAAAGGGCCTTTCGAGCAAGCCGTGGGTGAAGACCTCGCTTGCGCCGGGATCGCAGGTCGTCGCCGCCTATCTCGAAAAGGCTGGCCTGCAACCCTATCTCGACAAGCTCGGCTTCAATCTCGTCGGCTTCGGCTGCACGACCTGCATCGGAAATTCCGGCCCGCTGTCCACCGAGATCTCCAAAGCAATCAACGACAATGGCATCATTGCCGCCGCCGTGCTGTCGGGCAATCGCAACTTCGAGGGCCGCGTCAGCCCTGACGTGCAGGCAAACTACCTCGCCTCGCCGCCGCTGGTCGTCGCCTACGCGCTGGCCGGGTCCGTTCAGAAGGATCTCACCAGCGAGCCGCTGGGCGAGGGCAAGGATGGCAAGCCGGTCTACCTCAAGGACATCTGGCCGACATCGTCCGAAATCCAGAAGTTCATCCTTGAGTACGTGACGCGCGAAATGTTCAAGACGCGCTATGCCGACGTCTTCAAGGGTGATGAGAGGTGGCAAGCGATCCACTCGGGTTCCGGTCTTACCTATGGCTGGGACGAAGCTTCGACCTACGTGCAGAACCCGCCCTATTTCGAGGGCATCACGCCAAAGCCCAAGCCGATCGGCGACATCGAGGGTGCGCGCGTCCTTGCGCTATTCGGCGACAAGATCACCACGGACCACATCTCTCCGGCGGGATCCATCAAGGCCGCTTCGCCAGCCGGCAGGTACCTGCTCGAACGCGGCGTGAAGCCCGCCGACTTCAATCAGTACGGCACGCGACGCGGCAACCATGAAGTGATGATGCGCGGCACGTTCGCGAACATCCGCATCAAGAACCACATGGTGAAAGACGACGCGGGCAACGTCGTAGAGGGCGGCGACACGATCCATCAGCCCTCGGGGGAACGCATGGCCATCTACGATGCAGCCCAACTCTATGCGCAACAAGGCGTGCCGCTGGTCGTTTTCGCAGGTGTCGAATACGGCAACGGCTCATCGCGCGACTGGGCGGCGAAGGGCACGAACCTTCTCGGCGTCAAAGCTGTGATCGCGCAGTCGTTCGAACGCATCCATCGCTCCAACCTCGTCGGCATGGGCATCGTGCCCTTCACGATGGAGGAAGGGACGACCTGGCAGACGATCGGCCTTAAGGGCGACGAGACCGTCTCGATCGCGGGCTTGGCCAACGTCAAACCGCGCCAGAAGATGGAAGCGCTCGTCACGCGCTCCGACGGCACGTCGTTCAAGCTTCCGCTCGTGTGCCGGATCGATACGCTCGACGAGATCGATTATTTCAAGAACGGTGGCATCTTGCATTTCGTCCTGCGCAACCTCGCCGCCTGATCGGCGGTATCTGGCGTGTGCCCATGCGGCGCCCAAGCGACCCCGGACAATGGCCGGGGTCGCATTGCGTCGGGCACGCTCACCTCGACCCGGCATCCGTCAAGACACGTAGGGTCAAGACAGTGCGGTCGCGCCGGACTCAAAAAGACGTGACTGGTTTTGAGGCTGCTAAGCTATATTATAACGCCGCACGAATTGCTTTCCTGTGCCCGGCACCGCCAGGGCGTCACGGACCTGGAGTGCAAGCATTCTAACGCTCCGGACCGGCCGGACCAACGGACACTGGATTTACGGACGATGTTTTCGCGTTTACGTGCCGCTGCGCGAAGCCTTGCGGTGGCCGCCGGGCTGATCGCCAGTGTGAATGTCGCCATCGCGGGCCAGATGGTGCCGCCGGCCCGCGGCGCGACCGGGGCTGCTTCCGTTCCCATTCGAGCGGTCCTTGAGCTTTTTACGAGCCAGGGATGCTCTTCCTGCCCGCCGGCCGATGCACTTTTGCGCGACTTCGCGGAAGATCCCTCCATCCTTGCGCTGTCCCTGCCGGTCGACTACTGGGATTATCTGGGCTGGAAAGACACGTTCGCGTCCCCACGCAACTCGGAGCGCCAGCGCGCTTATGCCAAGGCGCGCGGCGACGGTGCGATCTACACGCCCCAAGTCGTCGTCAACGGCACGCTGCACGTCAACGGCGCGCAGAAAGCCGAAATTCAGAACGCCATCGACCTGACCGCCAATAATGTCGCCATCCAGCGCGTGCCGATTCATTTCTGGCAGGAAGACAACACGCTCAACATCGTTGCCGAGAGCGCCGAACCCGGCCGCATCGTCACCGAGGCAACGGTGTGGCTGGGTCTGGTACAACCCACGGGCAAGGTTGAGATTTCAAAGGGGGAGAACGCCGGCAACACCCTCACCTACACCAATATCGTGCATGAGTTGACTCCCATCGCCTTATGGAAGGGCCAGCGGCTGCTCATTCAGATTCCGCGGGCCGCGATAATCCAGGCTTCGACCCAGCGCAGCGTCGTGCTCATTCAGGAAGGCAAGGCTGGCCCGATCATCGGCGCAGCCTGGGCCGACCTTTGGTGATCCGGCCCCCGGTTGCGCTCACGCCGCCAGCCCCCGCTTCTTGAGAAGGCCGTCGATTTTCGGGGGACGTCCGCGGAATGCGATATAGGCCTCGTGCGGGTCGCGCCGGTTCCCGGCCGAGTAGATGAATTCTCTCAGGCGGCCGGCGGTCTTGGGGTCAAAGACATTGCCGGTTTCCTGGAAGGCGGAAAACGCATCGGCGTCCATCACCTCCGACCAAAGATAGCTGTAGTATCCAGCCGAGTAGCCGCCCATGATGTGCATGAAGTGCGGCAGGCGGTGGCGCATGACAATTTCGCTCGGCATCCCCAGGCGCGCCAGCGTCTCGGATTCGAACTTGTCCACGTCGATGGAGGTCTTGGCCGGCTCTGAGTAGAGCGCCATGTCGACGAGCGCACACGCGGTGTATTCGACCGTTGCGAAGCCCTGATTGAAATTACGCGCCGCTTCGAGCCGCTTGCGCAGCCTCTCGGGCATCGGCTTGCCGGTCTTGTAATGGGTGGCGAACTCCTCCAGCACCTGGGCCGTCGATAGCCAATGCTCGTAGAGCTGCGAGGGCAGCTCGACGAAATCGCGCGATACCGAGGTCCCCGAGATCGATGGATACGTCACGCTCGACAGCAGCCCGTGCAGCGCGTGTCCGAATTCGTGAAAGAGCGTGCGGGCGTCATCGAACGACAGCAGCGAAGGCTCGCCCGTGCGTCCTTTAGTGAAGTTCAGAACGTTGACGATGATAGGGCTCTGTCCCTTCCCGATGCCATGCTGGCGGCGGAAGTGCGACATCCACGCTCCGGATTGCTTGCTGGGGCGCGCGAAGTAATCGCCCATGAACACGCCGACATGGGATCCGTCACGCCCGGTCACCTCGAAAACGCGGACTTCAGGATGATAGCGCGGAACATCCTTCAGCTCCCGGAACGAAAGGCCGAACAGCCGCTTGGCGCAGGCGAACGCCGCTTCTATCATATTGTCGAGCTGGAGATAGGGGCGCAGTTCGCTTTCATCCAGGTCGAAGCGGGCCTTGCGCACCTTCTCGGCGTAATAGCGCCAATCCCAGGCTGCGAATTCGAAGTTGCCACCTTCCCGGCGCGCCTCGGCAACAAGCGCATCACGCTCCTCGCCGGCACGCGCAACGGCCCGCGGCCATACCGCCTCCAGCAACTCGCGCACCCTCTCGGGCGTCTTGGCCATCGTGTCGTCGAGCGAGAAATCTGCAAACGACTTGAAGCCCATGAGGCGCGCGTGCTCGTTCCTGAGCTGCACGGCCTCCGCCAGGACGGCGCGGTTATCGGTTTCTCCGCCATTGGCGCCGCGCTCCGACCAGGCCTTGAACGCCTGTTCGCGCAAGTCGCGCCGGGCTGAAAATGTCAGGAAGCCCTCCACGCTCGAGCGCGCCAGCGTAATTAGGTGCTTGCCGTCCTCGCCTCGGTCCTTGGCGGCTTGCTGGGCGGCGGCACGCATGGTCTCGGGCAGGCCCGCCAGATCGCGTTCGTTCCCGAGCACCATATGCCAGGACTGTTCGTCCTTCAGCACGTTCTGCATGAATTGCGTCACGAGGCTCGCAAGGCGCGCATTGATCTGTTTGACGCGCGCTTTGGCCGTGGAGGAAAGCCGAGCGCCCGCGCGCACGAAAGCGAGATGATGGCGCTCCAAGACCCGCAGTTGCTCCTCGCTCAACTTGAGGCTCGCGCGGCGCTCGTAGAGATCGTCAACGCGCTTGAACAGTTTCTGATCGAGATGGATTTGCGTCTCATGGGCCGCAAAGCGCGGCGACATCTCGCGCGCGATAGCTTGCAGCTCCGGCGTCGAATCCGTCGCCTCGAGATTGAAAAAGACGCTGGCCACGCGCGACAGATCCTGGCCGCTTTTTTCCAGCGCCAGAATCGTATTTGCGAACGTGGGCTTGGCGGGGTTGGCGCCTATCGCCTTGATTTCCTCGCGGTGCCTGCGAAACGCAGCGTCCAGCGCCGGCTTGAAATGCCTGGCTTCGATCCGCGCGAATGGGGGAATTTGAAAAGCTGCTGGCCAGCGGGAGAGCAGAGGATTTGCGGCGGGCTCGCGCTTCATAGCGGGCGCGTTCCGATTTGGCTTCTTAGTCAAAGGGGTTTCACCATGTCTTGACGTCTCGCACGCAGGATACGCACAAAATGGCCAGCAAGGTTTAACTTTCAAGCAATCGTGAAGCCAGAAAAACGACGAAGGACCGGCTGGGGAACCGGTCCTTCGCGAGACATTGGCCTTGGATGGGGCGCCAAGACCTGGGGGGACAATCAGGGAGATTTGCCCAAAAACCCGGCTCCTCGAAATTGGCCCCGGGGGCTGGGGGGCTGATAGTCCAGAGCCGTTCTTAGAGCCGGGCCTCAAGGCAACGGTCCGATAGTCGCTTTTCAATGCGGCAGATTGTGGGTTCCAACGGGACTCCATTTTGGCTGCATCTGGGTATTTCGAGTCCGTTTGACCTTATTTGAAAGCGCCCATTTGCGGCATCTGCACACGTGGGCTCTTGCAATCCCTCCGCCTTGGCGCAATTCTCTTACCATAGGGAGGCGCGATTTGAGCGAGGCTGAACCGATAGTCTTCCGCCCGCGTAACGCGGGCGCTGCGGATCCTCCGGCTGGGGCCGCGAGCGTATCCACGCTTCCACTCGCTACGGCCTTCAATCGTCAGGAGCTGTCAGTCATCTTGAATGTTTACGGCCGCATGGTCGCACGGGGTGAGTGGCGCGACTACGCGCTAGATCTGATGCGCGACAAGGCGGTGTTCTCCATCTTCAGACGTGCATGCGAGGCGCCGATTTACCGAATCGAGAAAAACCCCAAGCTCGCGCGCAAACAGGGCGCCTTCAGCGTGATTGCGGCCGGCGGGTTGATCGTGAAGCGCGGACACGACCTGAAGCGGGTGCTGGCCGTGTTCGATAACAGGCTCGAGATCGTACGTCCCTAGAGCCGTTTTCGCCGGGCGCGCAGCCGCTCTGCTGATTTGCCCTGTGGCGCTCCGCACCAGATTTACCCTGTGGCGCTCCGCGTCAGATTTGCCCGCTGGCGCTCCGCGCCGGACGGCCGCTTCCCGCTGTTCCGGCCAGCCTTCGAATGACTGAATTCTCCATGACACAAAAGAAAAAAGGCCCCGCCAAATAACGGGGCCTTCTCGTTTCTACTTTTCGCAGAGCGCGCTTATTCCTCGGTATTCATGATTCCGAGGATGTTCAGAATGTGCACGAACAGGGTGATGAAGCTGCCGTACAGCATGAACGCTCCAAAGATGGACGAGCGCTTGATGAAATCCTGGCCGCCGTGAGCTGCGCCTTCCAGGTACATCGTCTTGATCTGCTGCGTTTCCCAAGCGGTGGCAGCCGAGAACAGCAGGACGACCAGCGAGGAAATGATGAGACTGACGGTCTTGCTCGTGCCCGGATCCGTGATGAAGAAGAAGCTCACCAGCATGGCGATGATCAGGCCGATGGAGGCCATCGACATGAACCCGCCCCAGCCCGTCATGTCTTTCTTGGTCGTGTAGCCCACGAGGCTGGTTGCAAGGAACGTCGCGGCGGCAATTGCGAACGCCTGCCCGACCAGTCCTGTGTGCCCCTTGGACATGAATACGAAGATCATGGGCGCGATCATTGCGCCCCAGAGCACGCAGTAGAGCCAATAGGCGCCATGGGCCAGCGCCGTACTGCCTGAGAAAAACAGCTTGTTGGCGAAAAAGCCAAGGCCGAGCACGCCGGCAAACAGCACCCACTTCATGGGTCCGGCCGCGATCGTCATCATGACTTGGGGGTTGGCCATCAACGCGAACACCACAGCCGCGGTGACGGCTACGCCCAGCGCCATGTAGTTGTACGTGCCAAGCATGAACGCGCGAAGGCCCTCGTCCACGGCCACGCCAGTCCGCGCGCCGGTACGTGGAACCGAGGGTTGATTGTAAACTTGGGCCATGGGTCTCCTAATCCTCTTCAACTGGCTGCAAACGCCAGATCACAGCGCTGATATGTGGGCGACCCCCATGCCTTTTCAAGGGTGTCGGCCCGTCCTGAACGCCGGGAACTTCTCCCGCAATCGTCATTCGCCCCGCAAATGTGGCACAACAGGCGCATTCAGTACCGCCCAGGTGCCGATGCCGCCGAATGTGGCGATCAGCCCGCCGGCCGCGACGAGTGTTCGCAGCACGGCGGTCAAGGAGAAAGTAAACGGTGTTTCCATCAGGAAGTAAAGCGCGGCCCAGGCGGCCTCGGCGCCAAGCAGGATTGCGACGAATACCGCCGCCAGCGCCAGGAGCAGATACTCGTAGGCATGGGCCCGCAGGATCTGTCCGCGCGTGCCGCCGATCGTTTTCAGAATAACCGCTTCCAGAATGCGCCTGCGCTGCGCGGTGGATAACGCCCCCGCCAGCACGAGCGCTCCGGCAAGAAGCGTCACGCTGCCGGCAACTTGGACCGCGTTCATGACCTTGTCGAAGATCTTGTTGAATTGATTGATGGCGTCGCGGACGCGAATCGCGCTGACCGCGGGGAACGTGCGTCCGAGGTCGCGGATCATCGCCACCTCCTCGGCACCGGGCGTTCCGTCGGGCAGACGGATCGTGGCAAGCAGGTTATGGGGTGCGGCTTGCAAGGTATTCGGCGAGAACACCATCACAAAATTGATGGCGAGATTCTCCCAATGCACCTCGCGCAGATTCGAGATCGTCGCCTCGATATTGCGGCCAAGCACGTTGACCGTCACCGTATCGCCGAGCTTCAAGCCGAGCTTGCCTGCAAGCTCGGCTTCGAACGACACCAGCGCCGGACCGGAATAGTCCGGCGCCCACCAGGCGCCTTGCGTGACTTTCGATCCTTCAGGAACGGTCTGCGCATAGCTCAGACCGCGGTCACCATTCAAAACCCATTGCGCTTCGGGAGGCACTTTCAGATCCTCCGCCGCCACGCCCTTGAGCTTGACGATGCGCCCGCGCAGCATCGCTGCTTCGGTCAACATTGCGCCGGGGATCTTTTCGCGCACACGAACGCTCAGGGCTTCGTAGTCCTGCTTGGGAACGTCGAGCAGAAAATAATCGGGCGAGTTCTCGGGCAGCCGGCCCTTCAACTCCTCGACGAGAGACGTGTTGACAAGCGCCACGCCAACCAGCAGCGACAGCCCCGTTCCCAGCGACAGGATCACCGCCCGCGTCAGGCCGTCGCTGGCGGCGACGTTGCGCAGCGCGATCGCAAGCTCGGGATTTCGCGGGCGGGGTGCAGCGCGCGCAACGCGCGTCACGGCCCAAGCCAGGGCCGAGAAGACGACAAGCATGGCCACGAGCGCCGCGAAGGCCCACACCGCGAGCTGCCGGGGTTGCGACGTCGCCAGCGCAAGCGAAAACAGCGCGCCAACGAGCACCACCGTCCAGACGATCAACGTGCGCCGGGGCCACCCTTTCCCACTGTTGCCGGTGTCGCGGAACAGCACGCTGGCGCGCACATGCTCGGCGCGCCCCAGCGGCCAAAGCGTGAAGAGCAGCGCCACCATCAGGCCATAGGCGGTGGCAATTCCAAGTGAACGCGGCGACATCGTGAACTGCGCCTTGACCGGCATGGCATCGCCCACCATCCACTCGATCAATCCCGGTATCGCGAACCCGGCGGCCAGCCCGATGACGATTCCGAGTGCCGTCATGGCCAGAATCTGCACGAGAAACATGCTCATGATCTGGCCGCCCGTGGCGCCGATGCTGCGCAGGGTGGCGATGACTTTCAGGCGCTTGTCGATGAAGGTGGCGACGGCGTTCGCGATGCCGATGCCCCCGACCAGAAGCGATGCAAGCCCGATGAGAATGAGGAACTGACGCAGCCTCTCCAGCGTGCGCGTCACCTGGGGCGAAGGATTCGTGCGGTCGAGGATCGTGAAACCGGATTCGGGCAAATCCTTCTGCACGGTCTCCCGCAGAGCCCGCAACTGTTCTTTGTCTTCCTCATAGCCGAGATTGCGCGTCAGCCCGTAGCGCCAGCGGATCAGCGTGCCCGGCTTCACCAGCCCGGTCTTTTGCAGCGTGTCCAGCGAGACGAACACGCGCGGCCCGTAGGTGAGCCGATCCGCGATGCCGTCGGGTTCCGATTTCAGGATCGCCCGCACGCCGATCTCGTGATCGCCGATCTTGATGCGATCGCCGGGCTTGAGGCCAAGCTGCTCCAGCAGCATGGCGTCCGCCACGGCGCCGCCTTGCGCGACGTCGGCTTTGAAATCGCCTCCGTCCTGCAGCTGCACGCGGCCCGCGAGCGGATAGGCATGATCCACCGCCTTCAGCTCGATCAGAGCCTGTTGCTCGCCGTCAGGACGCCGCGCCATGGTGCGCAGCGCCGCCGTCTCGCTCACGGCGCCCAGTTTCTCCAGCACCGATCGCTCGGCGTCCGTCGCCCGGGCATGCATCCGCGCGAACGTCATGTCGCCGCCCAGGATGGTTCGGCCCTGGCGTTCGAAACCCGCAACCAGCGCATCGCCCAGCGCCCCGACGGCGGCGATGACCATGACGCCAAGCGCCAGACACGCGATGAAGATGTAAAAACCGGACAGTCCGCCGCGCAACTCGCGCAAACCGATGCGGATCATGGCTGTCCATCCGGCCGGACGCGGGCGCGCCGCCTGTTCCATAACCACCGTCATTGCGCGGCAACCCTCACGCCGGGCGTTTGCAGGCTTTCGCCCAAGATGCGTCCATCGCCCATGCGAATCACCCGCTCTGTCATCTTGGCGAGGCGCTCGTCGTGCGTGACGAGCACCAGCGTTGCGCCGCTGCGCTCCTTCATGCCGAACAGCAATTCCACGATCTGCTGGCCCGTTTTGGTATCGAGATTGCCCGTCGGTTCGTCGGCAAGGATGAGCCGCGGCCTGCGGCTCAACGCGCGCGCAATGGCGACGCGCTGCTGCTCGCCACCCGAAAGCTCGGCTGGGAAATGATCCACGCGCGCGGACAACCCGACATCGTCCAGCAGCCGGCGTGCATTATCGAACGCGCCCTCGATCCCCGCCAATTCCATCGGCAGGGCGACGTTTTCCAGCGCCGTCATGGTCGGCACGAGATGGAACGACTGGAAGACGATGCCGATTTCCGCGCCTCGCAAGCCGGACAGTTCATCCTCCGCCAGCCCGGACATGGACCGGCCCGCGACCTCGACTTTGCCGCTGCTTGCGCGCTCCAGCCCGCCCACGATCATCAGCAGCGAGGTCTTGCCCGATCCCGAGGGGCCGACGATGGCGATCGACTGCCCCGCCGGCACGTCGAGCGTGACCCCTCTAAGGATGTGCACCGGCCCGGCGCGGCTGGTCAGCGTCAGATGGAGATCTTCGAGGGAGATGATGGGCTTCGTCACGTGGTGGAAATCCTGGTGTTTCTTGTCAAGCCTTGCTCTGGCCGCGTCCTGCTTCTACGTGATGGACCAGACGTTGTGGTGACTCCCTGAGGCGGAAACATGAACACGAACTTGACGGCGCCGCCGCGGCGGGTCCGTTTCCTCCCTGCACTCGCCCTTCTGATACTCGCGGGCCTTGCGATGGGGTTTGGTGCGACGAACGCCCGTTCGAGCGCATCCATCACGCTCGCCGCGTTCGGCGACAGTCTTTCGGCCGGCTATATGCTGCCACCCGGCGATTCCTTTCCCGCCCAGCTCCAAGTGGCCCTTGCCGCCAGGGGTTACAAGGTCGAAATCGTCAACGCTGGCGTCTCGGGGGATACCTCCGCAGGCGGGCTTCAGCGGCTCGATTGGTCGCTGCAGCCGGACGTGGACGGCGTCATTCTCGAACTCGGCGCCAACGATGCGCTGCGCGGCATCGACCCGCACATCACCAAGGACAACCTGGAGAAGATCATCACCAAGATCAGGCAGAAAGGCGCCGACATTCTGCTCGCCGGCATGAAGGCGCCGGGAAACTGGGGTCCTGAGTATCAGGCGCGTTTCGACGTGATCTACCCGGAGCTTGCGGGCCGTTACAATCTGCCGCTCTATCCTTTCTTCCTGGAGGGTGTGATCGGTGAGGATGGACTGATCATGGACGACGGCCTTCACCCGACGAAGGAGGGCGTCGCCGAGCTTGTCAGACGCATCCTGCCGGACGTTGAAGCTCTGCTGAAGCGAATCGGCGAGCGCAAGGCGGCCGCTGCGGCCGCCGCAAAGCCTTGAGGCCGCAAGAGGACCATGCCGAGACTTTTTACTGCCGTCGAATTGCCCGATGAAACCCACGCGGAACTCTACCGCCTCCACATCCCGCTGCCCGGATCGCGCTGGCTTAAACCGGAAGACTACCACATCACGCTGCGTTTTGCCGGCGATATCGACAACGGCCTGGCGCGTGAGTTCTCGGCCAATCTGGCCAGCATCGGCGCAAACGCATTCGAGATCCGGTTGGCGGGCGTGGGCGTGTTCGGCGGCAACGACCCGAGCACCGTCTTTGCGGATGTCGCGCCCTGCAGCGCGCTCGACGCACTGGCGCGCGCCAACGATAAGGCCGCGCGCAACGCGGGCCTGCCACCCGAGAAGCACCCCTTCAAGGCGCACGTTACGCTGGCACGGCTGAAAAACAGCGATGCGAACGCCGTGGCCCGCTATCTGACGCGTTTTGGCGGCTATCGTTCGGAACCGATCTTCGTATCCCGTTTCGTGCTGATGTCATCGCGTCCGATGACCGGCGGCGGTCCCTACGGAGTCGTCGAAAGCTTTCCGCTCCACGGCGGCAATATACCGGACGACGCCGACGCCTGGTGAGCGGCGGCTCCGCGATACAGCCGTCAGTCCGGCTTGCCAAACAGCGCGCCCCAGAAGCCGGTCATCTGCGGCTTGGCCGGGCGCATGGGGGCCGCACGCCGGTGAACGGAACGCCTGGACCGGTGTGGCGGCATCATTCGTTGCCCCACGGGCGGGCCGATCACGATGTTGGACGGCTCGGCTTCATCCGCGGAAATGTCGCCATCGCGTGGCGCGGGCTCGGACCTAGCCAAGCTCGTCTTCAGCGTCAAGTCCGCGCTCTCGTCCGCCTGCCGAGGTGTCTGAGCTGGAAACGCGCCGGTCGTTTCCAGGTGCGCTTCATAGCGCCTGCGAGCCTTGGCCGCCGCATCCGCCATCAGCTCGGAGGCTTCCTCCGCATACCGGCGGTGGACCGCCGCCGCTTCCAGGGACCAGGGCGCCGGCTTGCACGCGCAGCTTGCGACCAGCGTCCGGCGATAAACGTACGCCTTCGGCATGTCCTTGTAGGGTCGGCCCGCAAGATCGACCATCGAATCCACGCTGCCGCCGTCGACAGGGTAGTAGTACAGCCGCCCTTCGCCGCCGCAGGCTGCTCTGCACGATTTCACGTCCTCGGGGAAATTGCGCTGTAGGGCATTGTGCCTCAACGGAAAATAGTAGCCGTCGCACGCCCGCACGCACACGGTCCGATAGGGCCCTGCGCTATCGGGCGGGCCGATCACATCATCCCCGGGTGCAGCCTCACGCGGGCGAAACCGCCGGTCGCGATAATGAAACCTGTATGCGGGCAAGGACCGCGCTCCCGGCCGGACCTCGGCCGGGCTTGACGGCTTCACACCAAACCCGAGGAAATTCTGGAAGAACGACTGCGCAACCGCAGGCGGGGCCAACGCGATGGAAGACGATGTCGAGACCGCCCAACTGAGCAGAATGTGACGCAAACGCAAACGCATTACTAAGAAACTCGAAGAACGCCGGGAGCGCGCACGAGCCCTTTCGGGCGGCGCAGCCTGAACAATCGCCGGACATGCCAAAGATTTGCTGAACGCAACGCGCCGAATGCGGTATTTTTCTACAGTGTCAGGACAACTTTGCCCCTGGCCGCACGGGCTTCGAGCACGCCCAGCGCGGCTGCGATCTCATCGAGCGGGAAGGTGCCATGCGTGCGCGGGTGAAGCCTGCCTTGCGCCACCCAATCCAGCAAACGCGCCATCCCGGCGCGATGACCGGCCGGATCGCGCTGGACGGATTCGCCCCAGAAGACGCCTGTCGCCTCCGCCCCCTTGACGAGCAAGAGATTGAGCGGAATGCGGGGAATGTCGCCAGCCGCAAACCCGACGACGAGGAACCGCCCCTTCCACGCCAGCGCACGGATCAAAGGCTCGGCAGCCTCACCGCCGACGCAGTCATAAACGACGTCCGCACCCGCTCCGTTCGTCAGTTCACGAACCGCGAGCTTCAAATCCATTCCCGGAAAGAGGATGCCCTCCGACGCACCCGCTTGCCGCGCGATCGCGAGCTTCTCGGGCGTCGAGGCGACCGCGATGACCCGGCTTCCCATCAGGTTTGCAACCTCGACCGCCGCAAGACCTGCCCCGCCCGCGGCACCCGTCACGACCACCGTCTCGCCGGCGGCAAGGCGGCCGCGCTCGGCCAGTCCGTGCAGGGCCGTACCGTACGTAACGCTCAAGCTGGCCGCCACCGTGTCGCGGACGGCGTCGGGAACCGGAACGAGCATGTCCACATCGACTGCGATATGCTCGGCTGCGCCGCCCCAGCCGACGTACGCCATGACCCGCTGGCCTGGACGCAGCCCCCGCGCCGCGCCATCGATGCGCTCGATAACGCCGGCGATCTCCGCGCCCGGAGAAAACGGCAGTTCGGGCCTGTATTGATACTTGCCGCGCGTGATGAGGGTGTCGGCGAAATTGAGCCCCACGGCTTTGACGGCAACGAGCGCTTGGCCCGATTTGGGCTGAGGCGGCGGGATATCCCTGATTTCGAGGCCGGCGGGACCACTTAAAGTATTGCAAAGTGCCGCCTTCATGTGAGACCTCCCGCTTGCGTGCGCCATTCGCGGCGACACGTTTAGAGCGCTTGCGCGAGAGTGGGAACCGGTTTTCCCATGGGAAGCGCGATAGAAGATATGAGTGGAGCCGTTTGCACGATTTGCACGAAACGCAAAAGACGGCTCTAGCAGCGCGCCGCGCATACTCCGACCCGCAACTGCCACCCACATTCGCCAAAAGCACAACCGAGATGACCGGACGCACCTCCGACAACTGGCCTCCATCCCCGCGGGGTTATTTCGCCATCGGCGCAGAGCGCATGTCGAAATCCCTGAACCTGGGCAACCTGATGCGTTCCGCGCACGGTTTCGGCGCGAGCTTTACATTTACTGTCGGCGCGACCTACCGCGCGCTGGAAGCACGCGCCGACACCTCGAGGGGCCAATGGCACCTACCCCATTACAATTGGAGGTCCATTGACGAGATGGCGCTTCCCGAAGGCTGCAAGCTCGTCGGCGTGGAATTGCTCGACGAAGCCATTGATCTGCCGAGCTTCCGCCATCCCCTGCGCGCCGCCTACGTGCTTGGACCGGAGATGGGATCGCTGTCGCCTGCCATGCTCGAGCGCTGCGACTATACCGTCAAGATCCCGACCAGCTTTTGTGTCAATGTCGCGATGGCGGGGGCCATCGTCATGTACGACCGCGTGAAATCGCTCGCCCGATTTGCCGAGCGTCCCATCCGCGAGGGAGGACCTTGAATGGCCTTGTGCCGACGTTTGAAGTCACGCCGTTTCTGCCTGTTTCCCTTCAAGGCGGCTGCCGTTGTGGCGGCGCTCGTGCCCGGGCTGGCTCATGCGCAGAGCGTTACCAAGTTGACGTCGATCGTCGATTGGTCGCTCTATACCGATTCTGAAAAGCCCCACGCGTTCTGCTTCCTCACCAGCGCGCCCAAATCGAGTGCGCCCGCCGGCAGCGGCGAGGGGCCACGCGTTTACATTTCCGCATGGCCCAAGGAGGGCGTGAAAGCCGAACCGAGTTTCAAACTCGGCTTTACCGCAAAAAAGGGCAGCGAGATCACGGCAGCCGTCGGGACGCAGACTTTTTCGATGTTCGCGCAGAGCGGCCGCGCCTACGTGGCTGACGCAACCGCGGAACTCAAACTGATCGAGGCAATGCGCAAGGGGTCCAAGCTGGCCGTGACCGCCACCAACGAAGCCGGCACGAGCGTTACCGATACATACTCGCTTGCGGGCGTCGGACAGGCGATGCAAGAGCTGCAGGCAACCTGCTTTTAGCTTCTAGCCCCGTTTGCGCAAATGCACGTAGAGCGCTCCTTCGCCGCCATGCGCGAGCGAAGCGGTCGTGTAGCTGATGACGAGCCCGCGCAGATCGGGTTCTTCAAGCCAGCGCGGAACGTTGCGCTTCAACACGCCGCGATCGCGGTGCGCGCTCATGTCGAAGGGCTCTTGATGGCTGCGGCGTTCGGACTTGCCCTTGCCCGTGATGACCAGCACCCAGCGCCAGCTACGCGCCTGCGCGCGATGCAGAAACGCCCTCAAGTTCGCGTGCGCTTCGTCCTGGCGCAGGCCATGCAGATCGATGCGGCCGTCGATATCGATGCGTCCCGCGCGCAGCCGCTTGACCTTCTTGCGGTCAACCTCCACCAGCGGCGGAACTGCCTTGGCCACCAGAGGTAGTGGCGATTGTGCCGGTGACGCCTTGGGCTTTGCATGGACGTGCGCAACATGTGCGCCAGCTTTCGCCCGGGGGCGGGAGGCGGCCTCATCGGGATTGGCGGAGGCGTGAACCCGCGACTTGCTCCGCTTCAACGGTTCGATCGATCGGGCGGCGTGCTCCCAGACGGCAGACTCTTCCTCATCCAGGTGCCGCCGGCGGTCCTTGCCGTGCGGCTTCTTCACGGCTCCCGCCCCGGCTGCGGCGCGCCGCGCGCCTCGATAGCCGGCGCAGGTTCGAGCACAAAAAAGTGACCCGGATGCTTGGTCACGCCCGCCCCGCGTCCGGCCTTGTCGCCCGACCCGAAGAATATGTCCCCGCGCTCGGGTCCCTTGATCGCCGACCCGACATCCTGCGCAATCATCAGTCGATTGTACCCGGCCGGGCTTCCCGTGGCGTGCTTGAGCGCGGGCGCGCAAACATAGATGGGAGTCCCCAGCGCATGATAGGCCGTATCCACCGCCAGACTGCGCAGGGGATGCAGCTTGGTGCCGAGCGCCCCGACCGGACCGTCGCCGTCGCTTTGCGTCAGTTCCCGGAAGAAAACATAAGATTGGTTCTTCCACATGACGGGGGCAGCGCGTTCCCGATCGGCTTTGAGCCATTTGGCGAGCGCCTTGAGGCTCATGGTGTCGGCCGTGAACGTTCCAGCCTGAATGAGTTCGCGGCCTATGGAGGTATAGGGGTATCCGTTCTTGCCATCATACCCGATGCGGATTTTCTGTCCGTCGGGAAGCTCGATGTGGCCTGAACCCTGAACCTGCAGAAAGTAGACGTCGACCGGATCGCGGAAATATAGGAGTTCCAGCCCTTGCCCCGCGAGCCCGCCCTGCTCGATTTCGGCCCGCGTCAGGTACGGCTTCAGCCCCTTGCCGGTCTGGCGCATGTGGGTGAATTGGTCGGACCTGGCCCCGCGTTCGGTTTCCCCAACCATGTTCACCAAGTCAGGCGGACGCCTGTAGATCGGTGTGGTGAACTCACCCTCGGACGTGCGGGAGGCCTGCAGCAGGGGCTCGTAATATCCCGTCAGCAGCCCGGCGGAGATGGCCTGGTCCACGCGCCGCGGCCGGAAGTTGGCTTCGAAGAACGCCCGCGCGGAAGCCTTCGTCATTTTCTTGCCCAAGGCGACTTGCGACAACGCAAAGCGGCAGGTTCTGGCCAGCGCTTGCGACATGGGCTTGCTGGCCTTGCCTGCGTCGGCCCGCTGGATCAGAACCGGGCACGACGTCAGGAACGCTTTCCAGGCGCTCAAGTGATCGTCTTCCGCCCAGCCGGGCAGGTCGGCAAAACTGGCAGGAGTGAGTGTAAAGGACGGCTTGGTCATTGGTTTGCTCGGCACGCCGAGGGTGATGACGACTTTCTTCTTGGCTGGGCCAGTGGTTGCGGGAGGCTGCGCATCGGCTTTTCCGGTAGCTGCCGGCAGTAGGAAAAGGGAGACCGAAAGAGCGCTCGTGAGCACCGCAGCTCTCCCAGCCGCGGAACCCAGGCAGCTCCGGCTCTTGAATGGCAAGCTTGCCACTCTCGATCCCCCTCATGCACGGCAGCCGGACACGCCCTCCCTAGGGGTTTGCCCGGTTCACGCGATTCCTGAAATTCCGCGCATATTGCGTTAGTTCGGCGGCTGTGTCTCGTCCAATCTCCAATTGGGATTTTGCAGCGCCCGCTTGCTGGAGACATCGCGGCCGAAAGTCCAAACGTCCGTCACCTCGTTGACGCGGTCTCCGCCGGACACAGTGCCGGCCCGATCCCGCACGGCGGTAATCAACTCGCTGACAAAGCGCACAGTGACCGAGGCGAAACCGCCCGAAACTTCGGCGGCCGTGATCTCGGCCTTTTTGATGCCGACGAACTGCTGGTCGATCTGCTCCCCGCGAGCCTCCCGCTCGTTGATGGCGGTGACGAACCCGTCATAGACGTCGCGGCTCAAAAGATCCTTCAACGCCTTGCGGTCGCCATCGGCAAAGGCCGTGACGATGATCTCATAGGCGTTCGAGGCGCCGGCGAGGAACGCCTCCGGATCGAAGGCCGGGTCAAACCGGGCGATCGTGAGAAGACCGTCGGTTACCGACGGTGAGGAGGCCGGATACGCGCGGATGCGGGCCTCGCTGTCCTTGACAGCCGTATCGAGCTGCGCGCCCGCAGGCTCGGGGCGCTCCCGCATCGGCATGTTGATGACATCACCGGAACCGGCGCCCGCTGCAGCCTTGGTCTCGCGCTCGCGCGTTTTCAGCCGCTCGATACGCGCGTCGTCCTCGTCCGTCCGCTGGCCCAGGACGCTGCGCAGCTTCAAAATGGCGACGAACGCAACGACGAGAGATATCAGTGTTAGAAGATCGAGTTGGCCGTTCATACCAATGCGCTTTCGTTGGGGGGCGGTGGGCCCCGCCATGGACAAGAGTACCTTGGGGGCCCGACCCATAATGTAGGCGCGCTTCGTGCTTCCGCCAACTCGAAACGCAATTGGCCCGGGCAAGGGTTCAGCGTTAGACTAAATAAACCAACGTTGGCGGCCTGCGCATGATTTTTCCGCTCAAATTTGCCTTAGGGCTGGCCATACTGGCATTGCCGATCATCGAGCTCGCCCTGCTCATCAAGGCCGGCGCCGCCTTCGGCTTCTGGCCGGTCTTCCTCTGGATCATGGCAACCGCGGTCATCGGCTCAGCCTCCATATGGCGGAGCGGGTTATCCATTTTTCCGCGGATTCTTGCCCATATCGAGGCGGGCCGCAGCGGCCTTGAGCCGATGCTCGACCAGCTTCTGGCGGTTACAGGCGGCGTCCTGCTCATCCTGCCGGGGTTACTGGGCGATGCGGTAGGCGCGCTCTTGCTCCTGCCGCCGGTCCGATGGGCAACGCTGCGGGCTCTGGCCGCGTTCTTCACTATGGAATCGGACCCCGTCACGACGGGGGCCGAGGAGCGTACCAGTTGGCAGGATGGCCCGTTCAGCCGCGGCCGCGAGCCTCGTCATGCGTCTCGCCGTGGGCGGGAGTTCGACGCGGCCCGGCGGCGGGAGCAGACCGAGCCCCCCATCATCGAGGGCGAATACCATCGCCTGGACGACGACCAGAAATGATAACGGCCACGGCCACGCCCTGACGCGGACAATTGCGCCAGGGCGCCCGCCGTGATAGCGAGCCCCAACGCACGCGACGCTCTTTTTCGTCCCAGGGAACATTACATCATGTCAGACAACGGCACGACCGCGGCTCAAGCCCCTACACCCATTCCGATCCAGGCCAAAGTCCTCAATCAGTACGTCAAGGATCTGTCGTTCGAGAACCCCAATATCCGCAAGCTGATGGCAGGTCCGGGCGAGCCGCCAGGCTTGAAGGTCGAGGTCAACGTCAATGTCGAGCGCATCGACGCCAACGTTTACGAAAGCGCGATCGAGCTTAAAGCCACGGCCGAAAACAATATCGGTACGATCTACGTGTTTGAAACCGTCTATGCCGGTTTGTTCAAGGTCGAGAACGTTCCCGAGCCGGCCTTGGAGCCTTTTCTTCTGATCTCCGCGCCGATGACCCTGTTTCCGTTCCTGCGCCGGCTCGTTGCCGACGTCACTCGCGAGGGCGGCTATCCGCCCCTCCTGCTCGACCCGATCGATTTCGCCGGGCTTTACTTCCACCGGCAGAAAGAGATCGCCAGCGCCAAGGGCGCAAAGCTCAACGCGTAGCCGCCCGGCGCCCCCAACGAGAAAGCGCCTGAACGGGATTTTTCCGTCAGGCGTTTTCTTTTTGGGGTTCTGCGATCCAGTATTTGAACCAGACCGCCTTGACGCCCATTTCGCCGATGAAGGTGCGATGGCAGGCGCGATTTTCATCGGTTATGCGCGGTTGAAGCGGAACGGGACGTTTATGCGCGGCCGCGCTGGCCTGACGTGCGGCGCTCGCCATTGCAACCGCCGCCTGTGTCTGCAGGCTCAGCGCCGCTTGGCGTTCGCCAAGAAGCTCCACATAGACTTCCGCCAGCAGCAGGCAGTCGATAAGCGCGCCGTGCTTGGTGCGTTTGGAATTGTCGATGCCGTAGCGCTTGCAAAGCGCATCGAGGGTATTGGGGCCAGCGGGATGCTTGCGCCGCGCCAACGCCAGGGTATCGACCACACGGTGCATCGACAGTGCGCCCTTGCCGATGAGTTCCAGCTCCCAATTCAGAAAGGCGATGTCGAAGCCGGCGTTGTGAATGACGAGCGGGTCTTCACCGATGAAGTCGAGAAAAGCCTCGGCCACTTTGGCGAAGACGGGCTTGTCTTTCAGGAACGCGGTCGACAGGCCATGCACGGACTCCGCGTCGGCCGGCACATCGCGTTCGGGATTGATGAAACAATGGTACTCGCGCCCGGTGGGAATGCGGTTGTAAAGCTCGATGCAGCCGATCTCGATGAGCTTGTCGCCCTTTCTCGGATCAAGGCCCGTCGTTTCGGTGTCGAGGATGATTTCCCGCAAGTGCGTGTGTCCCAGCGTGCCCCTACTGCCAGAAACGCGCGTAGGCAGTACCCTCGCGCGTCGCAAGTTCCGCAACAATATGGTCGATTTGCGCGTGACATGCCTCCACCGGGCCGCTCGTGTCCACAACGAAGTCGGCGCGGGCGCGCTTTTGGCCGTCGCTCAACTGCCGCGACAACAACTGCTCAAGCTTCGCCGCGCTCATGCCGGGCCGCTCCAGTACGCGCCTGGTTTGTATCTCGGGCCGCGCGCTGACGACAACGACGACGTCAACGGCCTCGTCGTTTCCGGCTTCGAACAGAAGCGGAATTTCGAGCACCGCCATCGCCGCGCCCTTGGCATGCTCGCGCGCAACGAAGGCGCGTTCGCTCGCCCGCACGCGCGGATGCACGATCCCTTCGAGCTTCTTTATGCGCTCAGGGGCCTTGAGCAGGATTGCCGATAGCTTGCCGCGATCCACCTTTCCATCGGCCGTGGAGCCGGGAAAAGCCGTTTCGATGTCTTGAGCGAGCGGTCCCTCATACAGCCGGTGAACCTCCGCGTCCGCGTCGAATACATCGATGCCGAGCGCCTTGAATCGCGCCGCTGCGGTCGATTTGCCCATACCGATGGACCCCGTGAGGCCGATGATAAGCATCACGCCCCCTCGATGTCGGCAACGACGAGGTCGCGCAGCTCTTTGGTCACGCTCGGGCGCACGCCGAACCACTTTTCGAATCCCGGTACGGCCTGATGGAGCAGCATACCAAGTCCATCGACACCGATAAGGCCGTGTGCCCGGGCGCGCTTCAGGAATTCGGTTTCCAGCGGCACGTAGACGATATCAGCCGCTACGGCGCCCGCGCGGCAGATCGAAAAATCGAGTCCCACATCGCCCTCGCCTTTCATGCCGAGCGTCGTGGTATTGACGATCACGCCCGCGGTCCGCGCGGCGGCGTTCCGTTTGTCCCAATCTACCGCAACGACCCTGCTGCCGAAGTGAGCGGCCAATTGATCAGCGCGGCCGCGAGAGCGGTTGGCAACGAGGACAGATGACATGCCACCGATCAGAAATCCGTAGACGACGGCCCGCGCCGCACCCCCCGCGCCCAATACGAGAACAGGCGCGTCCTGAGATTTCCAATTCGGAGCCGACAGGGCGAGATGAGTCATGAAGCCGTATGTATCGGTATTGGCGCAGTAAAGTCTGCCCTCCTGGAGCCAAAGCGTGTTGGCCGCTTCAACAGCAGCCGCGCTGTCCTCTTTCACATCGGCAGCAGCGAACGCGGCTTGCTTGTGCGGCACCGTTACGTTGCATCCTGCAAACCCGTTGGCGGCAAGCGATTTCAAGAAGGCGTTGACCGCTTCCGGCTTGACCGCCTGCTTCGTGTAAGAGCCGTTTATGCCATAGGTCTTCAACCAATGGCCGTGAATGAGCGGCGAGCGGGAGTGCTCGATCGGCCAACCGATGACACAAGCTTTTTTCATTGCGGTGTCCGTCATGACGTCAGCACTGCGTGCGTTCGCCATGCGCCGAGCAGAGCGAGCAGGGGAAACCCAAGCACCGTGAAATAGTCGCCCTCGATCTTCTCGAAGAGCTGCACGCCCGTCTTTTCCAGCTCATAACAACCCACGCATTGATAAATGACGGAACCGGCCTCGTTGAGATACTGGCCAAGGAACCGATCCGAGAAGTCGCGCATCGTCAGGCGTGCCACATCTTCCCCATGCCAAAGCAATGCGCCGTCGCGCGCAAGCGCGGCCGCGCTGATCAACTCGTGCGTGCGGCCTCGCAGCTTCTTCAAGATCGCGCGCGCCTCCTCGGCCGTCGCCGCCTTCGAATAGATCGTATTTTCGAACACCAGGACCTGATCCGCGCCGATAACGAGACAACCCGGTTTTGCCTGCGAAACCGTGCGAGCCTTTTCCTGAGCCAGCCTTGCCGCGATGGCCGCAGCATCAATGTGCGGATCGATCGCGATCATCGCCGATTTGACGGCCTCTTCGTCGATATGCGCAGGAGCGATCTGGCAAGCAACGCCAGCCGCCGACAACATCTGGCGGCGCGCCGGGCTGGCCGAAGCGAGCACGACAGGCACGGTCTGATTAGCCATGGCGGTGCCCAGCATCCGCATCGGAAGGCGCCGCTTCGCCGCGATCATGCAGCAGCTTCAGGATCATCGACGCGGATTCCTCGATGGACCGTCGCGTCACGTCGATAACGGGCCAACCGTACTTCGCCGCAATCCGCCGTGTATAAGCGATCTCGGCCGCAATCGTTTCCCAGTCGACGTAGGTTTCCATGTCCCGGTCGGCCAGCAGGGCTGCACGATTGCGGCGGACCTCGGCGATGCGGTCGGCATTTGCAATCAGGCATACGACGAACGCCGAGTGGGGTTGCGTCAATCGGCCGGGCAATGGCACTTGCGGCACCAACGGAAGGTTCGCAGTCTTGTAGCCACGCTGGGCAAGATAAATGCTGGTCGGCGTCTTAGACGTACGCGAAATGCCCAGCACGATGATGTCGGCGTCGCTCAAGTTCTCAGGCAGCCGGCCATCGTCGTGATGCATGGTAAAGTTCATCGCATCGATACGCCGGAAGTAGTCGGCATCGAGCACGTGCTGTCCCGCTACCGTCGGCGTGCGCGGCGCGCCAAGATAGCCTTCGAAAATCTGCATGATGGGCTGAAGCACGGCATGACAGGGAACCTTGAGTTCCTTGCAGTATTGTTCGAGTTCCTCTCCCAGCGCCTTGTTGACGACCGTGTAGAGCACGATGCCGGGCTCCTTTTCGACCGCGCCCAGCACGCGCTTCAACTGGCGCTGTGTGCGCACCAGAGCGTGCATGTGCTCGATGGCGCGCACGTTGGGATACTGAACGCCCACCGCCTTGGCGATGGCCGCGAGAGTCTCGCCTGTCGAGTCGGAGACCAGGTGCATATGGAAAACGCGCGATGCCTGAATGGCCATTTGGGCTCTCTAACAACCCCCGGCAGGCTGTTGGTAAGTTGAGGGCGATTGCTGCGCCCTTCGGGCCGGGAACCCAGGTTGAGACAACAACCGGGCATTTGCCAAGCGTGATAGCCACATTTGCACAAATGCGGATAGGCCGGGAACTCTTCAGCCGAACTTCATGGATAACGCGCCGGTGAAACCCTCGTCCTCAGCTTGCCAACATATGCTTCATGCAGGTTGCTGGCGCAAAGGGTCCCTAACCAGCCTGAAAAAGAAAAGCTATTGAACACTATTGCCTAGGACCGGCCTCAACGCCTAGACCTCGTGGTTGACGAACCGGTCGCGGGGATAATGTGGACAAGCTGAGGAAGATCGAGCGATCCCCAGAACTCACGATCCTAACAAGACTCAATAAAAACCTCTCAAGAATCTTGATTTGAAGTTTTAAGGGAAGGGGCGCTTGGCAATGCAGATGAACACCGGCTCCAAAGCCGTGAGACGGTTTCTCGGGCCCTTTCGCGGTAAGGTGACGAGCCCTCCGCCGATCTGGCTCATGCGGCAGGCCGGGCGCTACCTGCCCGAGTACCGTGAAACGCGGGCAAAGGCCGGTGGCTTCCTGAAGCTGTGCTACACACCCGAACTCGCCGCCGAGGTGACGCTACAGCCGATCCGCCGTTACGGCTTCGACGCGGCGATCCTGTTTTCGGACATCCTGGTCGTGCCCGATGCGCTGGGCCAAAAGGTCAGCTTTGTGGAGGGCGAAGGACCGCGGCTCGATCCGATTCGCAATGTCAACGACTTGCGCCGACTCGATCCCTCGCGTACGGCACAGACATTCGCGCCCGTTTGGGAGACCGTGGCGCGTCTGAGGCAGGACTTGCCGCGCGAGACGGCGTTGATCGGATTTTGCGGGGCACCGTGGACGGTGGCGACCTACATGGTCCAGGGCGAAGGATCGGCCGACCAGGCCGAGGCACGGCTGTGGGCCTATCGGGATCGCGAAGGCTTCTCCAAGCTCATCGACATCCTGGTGGAGACCTCGATTTCCTATCTCGACCAGCAGGTGAAAGCGGGGGCCGACTGCCTTCAGATTTTCGATACCTGGGCGGGTAGCCTGCCGGATGACGAGTTCGACCGCTGGGTTGTGAACCCGACACGGCGAATTCGGGAATGCCTGCGGGATCTGCACCCACAGGTTCCCGTTATCGGGTTTCCGCGCGGAGCGGGGCCGGCGGCGGTGTGGTACGTGTCGGAGACGGGCGTGGATGGGATCGGCGTCGACACGGCGACGCCGCCCTTCGTGATGAAAGAGGCGTTCGAGGACGAGGACGTCGTCGTGCAGGGCAATCTCGATCCCCTTCTTCTAGTGGTCGGGGGCGCGCAGATGGATGAACGGGTCGACGAGATTGTGAGCCTGATGTCGGGGGAGCGCTTCATTTTCAACCTCGGCCACGGCATCGTGCCGCAGACGCCGCCCGAGAACGTTGCGCGCCTCGTCGAACGCGTCCGCAAGGGGACGTAGGCTATGGCGGGTAAAGATTTAACGCGCGAGGGCGCGTCTCCGGCCACGAGAGCGGCAATTTCACTAATTATTACAGTGGCTTTTGCCGCAACATTGATGATCCTGCTGGGCGAGAACGCCTACCTTTGGATTAAGGCGATCCACGTTATCGCGATCATATCGTGGATGGCTGGGATGCTCTATCTGCCGCGACTTTTCATCTACCACTGCGGCGCCGAGAAAGGGTCGGTGCAGTCGGAGACCTTCAAGGTGATGGAGGCGCGGTTGCTGCGCATCATCATCAATCCGTCGATGGTCATCTCGTGGGTGCTCGGACTATGGCTTGCGTGGACGGGAGATTTTTTCCCCGCCCACTGGTTTCACATCAAACTGCTGCTCGCGGTCGTGCTGTCGGCGGTCCACGGCTACTTTTCGATGGCGGTCCGCGCCTTCGCCGAGGACCGGAACACCAGATCGCCGCAGTTCTGGCGGATCATGAATGAGGTTCCCACCATCTTGATGATTCTGATTGTCATTCTGGTGATCGTGAAGCCGTTTTGAAGTTCTTTTACAAGTTCCGCGGATCTGGTATAAGCGTCCGCTATTCAGCGGGTTGTTGCCGAGCGGCAGGCAATCCGTCGGCGGCACGTCCAGCGATTGGCTGGCGGCTGCCCCGCAGGATGCCCTGTCTTGCGCTGTAACCCTCACCACGATCGCCTGATCATCTCCACACCCATACATACAAATTCCGCCCGATTACCGTGGCACTCCCGGAGTTTTCACCCATGAAGGAAATGAAGCTCGAGGACCTCAAGCGGAAGTCCCCCGCTGAAATGGTCTCGTTTGCTGAAGAGGTCGGCGTGGAGAACGCTTCGACCCTGCGCAAGCAAGAGCTGATGTTTGCGACGCTCAAGCAGCTCGCCACCCAAGAGACAGAAATCATCGCGACAGGCGTCGTCGAAGTGCTGCAGGACGGCTTCGGCTTCCTGCGCTCGCCCGATGCCAACTATCTGCCCGGGCCCGATGATATCTACGTTTCGCCCTCGCAGATTCGCCGGTTTGCCCTACGCACCGGCGATACAGTTGAAGGGCAGATCAGAGGTCCCAAGGAAGGCGAGCGTTATTTTGCTCTTCTCAAGGTCAACAAGATTAACTTCGAAGATCCTGAAGCAACAAAGCACAAGATCAACTTCGACAACTTGACGCCGCTCTACCCGACCAAGTGGCTCAAGATGGAAATCGAAGATCCCACCATCAAAGACCTCTCGCCGCGCGTCATCGACGTGGTGGTTCCGCTGGGCAAGGGTCAACGCGCCTTGATCGTCGCGCCGCCCCGCACGGGCAAGACAGTGCTCCTGCAGAACATCGCTCACTCCATCACCGCCAACCATCCCGAGTGCTATCTCATCGTGCTGCTCATCGACGAGCGGCCGGAGGAAGTTACCGACATGCAGCGCTCGGTCAAGGGAGAGGTCATCTCTTCGACGTTCGACGAGCCGCCCTCGCGCCACGTCCAGGTTTCGGAGATGGTGATCGAAAAGGCCAAACGCCTTGTCGAGCATAAGAGGGACGTGGTCATTCTGCTCGATTCGATTACGCGTCTCGGCCGTGCCTA
Organism: Hyphomicrobium sp.; assembly: GCA_035325525.1. GTDB lineage: Bacteria > Pseudomonadota > Alphaproteobacteria > Rhizobiales > Hyphomicrobiaceae > Hyphomicrobium_B. Next base: position 96,262 of record DAOKZR010000005.1, read on the forward strand.
CAACACGGTTGTGCCGTCCTCTGGCAAGGTATTGACGGGCGGCGTTGACTCCAATGCCCTGCAGCGCCCCAAGCGCTTCTTTGGCGCAGCTCGCAACATCGAGGAGGGTGGCTCGCTCACCATCATCGCCACCGCGCTCGTCGACACGGGCTCGCGTATGGATGAAGTGATCTTCGAAGAATTCAAAGGCACGGGTAACTCGGAAATCATCCTCGACCGGAAAGTTTCCGACAAGCGCGTGTTCCCCGCCATCGATGTCGCCCGTTCGGGCACGCGCAAGGAAGATCTGCTGGTACCCAAGGATCAGTTGAAGAAGGTCTACGTCCTGCGCCGCATCCTGAACCCGATGGGCACGATGGACGCGATCGAGTTCCTGATCGACAAGCTGAAGTCGACGAAGACCAATTCCGAGTTCTTCCAGAGCATGAATACGTAGCCAGAGCGCGAGGACGCCGCGCGCGTCGAGCGTGAGATAAGAAAAAGGGCCGCTTCGGTGAAGCGGCCCTTTTTCATGTGAAACTGTTTAATCTGCAACCTACCCCGCCGGGTGCAGCAGATCGGGATGCTCCTTCTCGACGACCTCGCGGGCCTCTTGGGCGGCGGATCTCTTCCGATAGCGCTCAGGCTGGCCGGCGCCGGGTTTGTAGTAGAATGGCAGCAGCAATTGCTCCCAATACGATTTCGGGAAGTTCGGAAGCTCGTCGACGCCCAGATCTTTATGCGTAATGGGGCGCGGCGGCTTGGCATGGAAAGTGCCGAACAGCCGATCCCAGAACGAGAAGAAAAGACCGAAGTTGCAGTCGCCTTCGGTGCCCCAATTGACGTGATGCAAATGGTGCACGCGGCCGATGGCTAGATAGCCGTCGAGCGGTCCGAGCCTTTGATCGACGTTGGAGTGCTGTACGATGAGCGTCACGGTGATCAGGAAACCAAGGACGAGCGCTACCTCCTGCGTCATGCCCATGACGACGAGGGGCGCCTGGCCAATGATCATGTCAATGGACTGATGCAGCGGATGGCGGATGACGCCGTTAAATCCATAGAGCCTTCCGACGCCGTGATGGACCGCATGCAAGCGCCACAGCATCGGAATCCTGTGGCTCATCCAATGAATGACCATGAAGACGAAGTCGGCGATGATGAATGCGAGCAGGACCTGACCCCAAAGCGGCCACTGTGTCGGCCAGATGCCCTGGAAGGGAAACATCCACTGAATGAGCGGGATCATCAGCACGCCATTGAGCGCGGACAACTCGTAGATCGCGGTGTGCCAGATGTTGGCGGCGGTATCGCCATGGGCGTGATGCTCGTTCCACTCCGGATAGAAGGGCGCGATCTTCTCGGCGGCAAAGGACGCGGCGTATGCAATCGCCAGCAGCGGCGCCAGCCACAGATACGAGTGGCCACTGACCACGACCCAATAGGCGGCACCGGTAAGGCCGAGCATGAGAAAAGGCGCATAGGCCCAACGGACAATCGAACGCAAGATAGACATGAGACCCTAACCTCCTGGGGCCAATTCAATCACAGCTGGTGAACGCCGGACAGTGTTGTGACCATGGGACCTTTCAACGCGGTAAATCCTCAAGCCACCGGGCCGCTGCGTGCCTCGATCAGGCGTTCCTTAAGCTCAGCCGGCTCAAATACGGGCGGTCCGCAGACCGGACCGCTACAGACGTATGCGGTTGCCGTTACGGCGACGTCGATTTTTCCTCCCAGAGCAACAGGTAGCGGCCGGATATCCGATCCAGGGCCCAAAAACTCCAGCGCCCCCGGCGTCGAGGTACATTGCGCCACACGCCGCAACCCGGAGACCTTTTCTGATCCGCCACCTGCGACAACGACTTGCACGAGACCCGCCAAATCCAAGCCTGCAGCAAGCAGCCCACAATAACCTACCGGACTGCGGGCGATGTCGCCCTGGAAACAGTTGTATAAACCCTCCGCGCGGTCTGCGTAAGAGGTTTCGCCGGTTAACGCATTGAGCCAGATTAAGTTCGTAAGCTGGATCGTATTGGCGCTGGGCGCCGCGTCGTCATGCGCCGTTTTCAGGCGGACGATCACGTCTTGCGTGTCGTCGGCCGCGGTGAAGAACCCGCCCCAATCCAAATCCCAGTGATGACGGTCAAGGACGGCCGACCACTGTGCCGCACGGGCGAGAGCCCCCGGATCGCCATGGGCCTGGAACAAGCGCAGGGCGGCCCACGTCATGTTGGCGTAATCGCTGGCCGTTGCCGGCGCCGTCAGGCGGCCTTCGCGATACGCGTGCCAGAGGCGATCGCTGTCGCAACGCATGGCCGCCGACACAAAGGCGAAGGCCGTGTCAGCTAGTTTGATCCACGCGGGTCGTTCGAACACGACGCCGGCGCGGGCCAAGGCGCCGATCATCAACCCGTTCCAATCGGCCAGCACCTTGTCGTCGAAACCGGGCCGAACGCGGCTTTCGCGACGAGCGAGCAACTTGGCGCGTAATTGGGTCAGCCGGTCTTCCTCGGCCACGCTCAGCATGCGGAGATGGCTGAGCCGGTTGAGGATCGAGCGCCCTTCGAAGTTGCCTTCCGGCGTGACGCCATAGATGTCCATGACATGCGCCGCATCGTCCCAGCCCAGCACCTTCACAATCTCGTCGGCCGTCCAGACGTAGAACCTCCCCTCTTCACCCTCGCTGTCCGCATCGAGCGAGGCTGCAAATCCGCCGCCATCCGTCACCATCTCCCGTTCGAGCCACGCCACGGTTTCAGCGACGCGGGCGGCGAACAACGGCTCCTGGGTTTCGCGCCAGACTTCCGTCAGCAGGTCGATGAGAAGGGCGTTGTCGTAGAGCATCTTCTCGAAGTGCGGAACCAGCCAGAACGGGTCCACCGAATAACGGGCGAAGCCGCCCCCCAAATGGTCGTAGATGCCGCCCTGGCAAATATGGACGAGGGTGTTGACGACAGCCTGCCGGGCCGCTTCGTCGCCATAGCGCATGGCTGCGCGCCACATGAGCCACAGCACGTTCCACTGGGGAAACTTGGGCGCGCCGGCAAGTCCCCCATGTTCGTGATCGAAGGCCTGGGTGAGCCTTGCCGCAAGGTCGCGGACGAGTGCATCGGAGGCGCGGAAGCCCTCGAGCCCGTCCGTCCTCGCGGTCAGGGCGGCCATGAGCCCTTCGACGTTATGGCGGACGCGCTCCGGTTCGTTCTGGTAGATTTGTGCGATCTGGAGCAGCACCGTTACGAACGCCGGACGGCCGAACTGCGCCTGCTTGGGAAAGTAGGTACCGCCGAAGAATGGCTTGGCGTCGGCGTCCAGAAACATCGTCAGCGGCCAGCCGCCCTGCTCGCCCAACCGATGTAGCGCGTTCATGTAAATCGCGTCGATGTCGGGCCGTTCCTCCCGATCGACCTTGATGTTCACGAACAGATTGTTCATGACTTCGGCGGTCGCCGCGTCCTCGAAGCTTTCGTGCGCCATGACATGGCACCAATGGCAAGCCGCATATCCAACCGACAGCAGGATCGGCTTGCGTGTGCGCTTGGCTTCTGCCAGCGCCTCAGGACCCCAGGCCCACCAATGAACGGGGTTGTCCTTGTGCTGGAGCAGGTAGGGGCTGGTTTCGTATCGAAGGCGGTTTTCCGGCATTTGACGATAGTTCCAAAGAATGACTGACCCGCAGCGCCACGGGGCAGATGGGTGTCCATTGCGGGCGGCTGCAACTACGAGTACGCGATTGCCATGCCGAGTGCTTCCACAATCTACGCTCTTTCGAGCGCGCCGGGCCGGGCTGGAGTGGCGGTGGTCCGCGTCTCCGGTCCCTTAGCCCGGCACGCCCTTGCCGCCATGGTGCGCAAGCCGCCGGGCCATGGCCAGGCGGCTTTCCGTATCGTGCGCCATCCCGAGACCGGTTCACCCCTGGATCAGGCCCTGGTGCTGTTTTTCGCCGGCCCCAACAGCGAAACGGGTGAGGACGTCGCAGAATTCCAGGTCCACGGCGGAAGAGCCGTGGTTCACGCCGTATTGGACGCGCTGGGCGGCATTCCAGGTTGCCGCCTTGCCGAGGCGGGGGAGTTCGCCCGGCGTGCGTTCACCAACGGCAAGCTTGACCTTGCCGAAGTCGAGGGCCTAGCCGACTTGGTGGACGCCGAGACAGAAGCACAGCGCGTCCAGGCCTTGGCGCAATCCTCAGGGGTGCTGTCCAAGCTCTATGAAGGCTGGCGGGGGGCACTGCTGGAGGCGATGGCTTTGGCGGAGGCCGCAATCGACTTTTCCGATGAGAGCGACGTATCGGAACAAGCGATGGCGGCGGCGCGATCCGGTATCGCCAAACTGGCTGGCGCACTGGAGAGCCACTTGGCGGATGACCGCCGGGGCGAAATTCTGCGCGAAGGCTTCCGGGTGGCTCTGCTAGGCGCACCTAACGCCGGCAAGTCGAGCCTGCTCAATGCCCTCGCCCGGCGCGATGCCGCCATCGTGTCCGAAGAAGCCGGGACGACGCGCGACGTGATCGAGGTTCGATTGGATCTGGGCGGTTATCCCGTCATCGTATCGGACACGGCAGGGCTTCGGGACGCGGGCGGAGCCATAGAGCGGGAAGGCATCCGGCGCTCGCTGGCCGTCGCCGAGCACGCCGATCTGGTGTTGTGGCTGGTCGAGCCGGGGGCCGGCAACCGGCCGCCGTTTGGTGAGTCCCGGGGGGAGTCAAGCAAAGTTTCACGTGAAACCGGCCCCCTGGTCCTGACGGTTCATACAAAATCGGATCTGGTCGAGACGGACCTCGACAAGGCCAAATCAGTGACCGCTCCGGGGCCAGGGTGTGCCATCTCCGCCAAGACAGGCGCCGGCGTGGAGGCGCTCGTCGCGCGGATTACGGGCATTGCGGCGGATCGGCTTGCGAGCCGGTCGGGTCCGCCTCTGACGCAGGCCCGTCACCGGCAAGCGCTGGAGACTTGCCTCGCTGACATCAGGGCGTTCATGGCGGGCGACCCCGCCGAAGCGGAGCTTCGCGCGGAAGATTTGCGCCGCGCCGCGCATGCTCTCGGCCGGATCACCGGTCGTGTCGATGTCGAGGACGTGCTTGGCCAGATCTTCGGCCGCTTCTGCATCGGGAAATAGCCCTCGTGGGGGGTCTCATCGCGCGGGCCTGATGAACGGCATGGGCGGATGTCCGGCCAGAAAACGGCCCGGGCCGCAAGTTGCGGCCCTGAAGGCGCTTTTTCCCCGGCTCGGGATCGAGTAATCCGTGTGGCCATGGAAACCAGTACCGGCACTATGAAATTCGACGTCATCGTCGTAGGCGGCGGGCACGCGGGCTGTGAGGCCGCGGCTGCCGCCGCGCGCATGGGCGCGCGCACGGCGCTCGTCACGCACCGCGCCGGGACCATCGGCGAGATGTCATGCAACCCCGCCATCGGCGGACTGGGCAAGGGGCATCTGGTACGCGAAATCGACGCCCTCGACGGTCTCATGGGCCGGGCGGCCGATGAAGCCGGCATCCAGTTTCGCCTGTTGAACCGTTCCAAGGGCCCCGCCGTGCACGGCCCGCGCACCCAGGCCGACCGCAAGCTTTACCGCCGCGCCATGCAGCGGGCCCTTCTGGAGACTGCGAACCTCACCGTCATAGAAGGAGGCGTCGAAGATCTGATCGTCGGCGGGGCAGGTTCCCTGGGCATGTGTGTCGCAGGCGTCATCCTTTCAGACGCGCACCGCCTGACTGCCGGTGCCGTGGTCTTGACCACAGGCACCTTCCTCAACGGCCTCATTCACGTGGGCGAGACCAAGATCCCGGCTGGACGCGCCGGGGAACCGCCCGCCTTGCGGCTGTCGGACCGGCTTCTTGCGCTGGATCTGCGGCTCGGACGCCTCAAGACTGGTACGCCTGCCCGTCTCGACGGTAAGTCCATCGACTGGTCGCAGCTCGAGATGCAGGGGGCGGATAGCGATCCGGCGCCCTTTTCTTTCCTGACCGAGCGGATCACGACGCCCCAGATCGCTTGCGGCATCACGCAAACGACGCAGGCGACGCACGACATCATCCGGGCGAACCTTGCCCGTTCGCCGCTCTACTCCGGCCAGATCGCCAGCACCGGTCCGCGCTACTGTCCCTCCATCGAGGATAAGATCGTGCGCTTTGCCGGCCGCACGTCGCATCAGGTCTTCCTCGAGCCGGAAGGGTTGGATGACGATACGGTCTATCCCAACGGGGTCTCGAGCTCCCTGCCCGCCGAAGTCCAGGATGCCTTCCTGAAGACCATGCCCGGATTGGAGCATGTCGTCATCAAGCGGCCGGGTTATGCCATCGAATACGATTACGTCGATCCGCGGGAACTCACCCAAGGGCTCGAGGTCAAGCGTTTGCCGGGGCTGTTTCTGGCCGGCCAGATCAACGGCACCACCGGTTACGAGGAAGCCGGAGCCCAAGGCATTGCGGCTGGCATCAATGCAGCGCTTCGGGCCGGCGGATCGGACAGCGTGTTCGCCATATCGCGCACGGAGGGCTATCTGGGGGTGATGATCGACGACTTGATTACCCGGGGTGTCTCCGAGCCCTACCGCATGTTTACGTCACGCGCCGAGTTCCGCCTCAAGCTGAGGGCGGATAATGCCGACCAGCGATTGACGCCCCTGGGCCTCGCGCTGGGTTGCGTAAGGGCGAAACGAAGGAAAGCCTTCGAGGCCAAGCAGCTGGCCCTTCGCGAAGGCCACGACTTGTTGAACCAACTCAACCTCACGCCTCGGGAAGCGATGCGCGCGGGTCTGCAAGTCAACCAGGATGGGCGCCGCCGCTCTGCGTTCGAGCTGCTGGCCTTCCCCGGGGTGGACTTGGCGCGGCTCGCCGCCATCTGGCCCGAACTGGGGACGCTTGCGTCGGGCATCGGAAATCAGCTCGAGGTCGATGCCCGCTACCGGTCCTACATCGATCGCCAGGAGGAAGACGTTGCGGCGCTTCGGCGCGACGAGCAGACCCGCATCCCGCCCGAGTTCGACTTTGACGCACTGCCGAGCCTGTCGGGCGAGGTACGCCAGAAGCTGCGTCGCCTGCGGCCCGGAACCGTCGCCCAGGCAAGCCGTATCGAGGGCATGACGCCCGCGGCTCTGCTGATCCTGCTGGCGCATTTGAAGGCTGCCCCCAAGCGGCGCAGCGCATGACCGGGGCAATGGATATCGCCACCCCTGAGCGTTTCAAGGCCGAGTTCGGGGTTTCACGTGAAACCATCGAAAAGCTGGCCACTTACGAGGCTATGCTCAAGCGGTGGCAGAAGACCATAAACTTGGTCGCGCCGAGTACCTTGCCCCAGATCTGGCACCGGCATTTTGCCGATAGCGCTCAATTGTGGCATCTGCGGCCGCCCGAGGCGCGAACCTGGCTCGACCTTGGGTCGGGCGCAGGCTTTCCAGGTCTCGTGATTGCGATCCTCGCCTCGGAGGGCGGCGGCACGCGCCATACGCTGATCGAGAGCGACAGCCGCAAGGCTGCATTTATTCGGGAGGTCGCCCGCGCCACCGGAGTTGTTGTGGACATCCTGTGTATGAGAATCGAAATTCCCGAGACTCGGGCTAAGGTAGGCAAGATTAATTGCGTAACGGCGCGGGCCTTGGCGCCCTTGCCGCGCCTTATCGAGCTGGCCGACCCTTATTTCGGCCCTGCGACGGTGGGCATGTTCTCCAAGGGCCGCGAGGTCGCGATGGAGATCGAGCAGGCGCGCCAAGATTGGGACTTCGAGGCTGTACTCGTTCCCAGCGTTACGGAGCCGCAGGGCTCTGTCCTGTTGCTTAAGTCGCTCAAGCGTAAAGCGTCGAAGGTAGAGACGGAGGGTTAGGCCGTGGCCGGCTACGTATCTGGCGTCGGCGGTGGTTCGTTTGGCGGGCCCCGCGTGATCGCCATCGCCAATCAGAAAGGTGGCGTCGGGAAAACGACGACAGCCATCAACTTGGGCACGGCGCTCGCCGCTGTCGGCGAGAAGGTGCTCGTGCTCGATCTCGATCCTCAAGGCAACGCATCCACGGGGCTGGGCATTCCGGCCGACTCGCGGCCGCGAACGGCCTTCGACGTTCTGACGGGTGGCGCGAGTATTCTGGAAAGCGCCCAGCAGACCGCAGTGCCGGGATTGTGCATCGTTCCGGCCAACAGCGATCTGGTCGGCATCGAGGGCGAACTCGCCAACGACCACACCCGGCCGTTCCGGCTGCGCGATGCGGTGATGGCGCTCGTCGGTCAGCAGCGCGCCAAGCCGCACGAGACGCCGTTCAGCTACGTGCTGATCGATTGCCCGCCCTCGCTGAACGTCCTGACCCTCAACGCCATGTCGGCGGCGAATGCGGTGATCGTACCCGTGCAGTGCGAGTTCTTCGCGCTGGAGGGCATTTCGCAGTTGAAGGACACGATCGACCAGATCCGCGCCACGCTCAATCCGCAGCTCGAGATCCAAGGCGTGGTGCTGACCATGCACGACTCCCGCACTTCGCTGTCGCGCGAAGTGGCGGACAACGTGCGCGCCTTCTTCGGCCCCAAGGTTTACGAGACGGTGATCCCGCGCAACACGCGCGTGGCCGAAGCGCCATCGCACGGCAAGCCAATTCTGCTCTACGACTACGATTGCGCAGGCAGCCAAGCCTACATCCGGCTTGCCACCGAGATCATCGAGCGCGAGCGCCGCTTCAAGGCGGCCTGAGCCGCTCGCGGTTCGTTCGAGGTAAATGCGTCCACGTCAAGTCGAGGCATTAAAAAGACTTCAAAGGAAAGCCCCATGCACTCAGCCCTGCCTAAGAGCCGTCTCGGCCGCGGACTAGCCTCTCTCATCGGTGAGCCCGTGCAGAGCGGGACGCGTCTGCCGCCCGAGGGTGAGCAGCGCATGGTGCCGATCGGGCAAGTGAAGTCGAGCGCTCTCAACCCGCGCAAGGACTTCCGCGAGGACGAGTTGGCGGAACTGGCCGAGTCGATCCGCACCAAGGGGCTCGTGCAGCCCATCATCGTGCGGCCCGATCCCGCGAGCGCGGGAGACTTCGAGATCGTCGCGGGTGAACGGCGCTGGCGCGCGGCGCAACGCGCCGGCGTGCATATCGTGCCCGTCATCGTGCGCGAACTCAGCGACAAGGAGGTTCTGGAACTTGCGATCATCGAGAACGTCCAGCGCCAGGACCTCAACGCCATCGAAGAGGCCGCCGGCTATCGCGAACTGGTGGAGCGCTTCGCCTACAGCCAGGAGCAGGTCTCCGAGATCATCGGCAAGAGCCGCAGCCACGTGGCCAACACGCTGCGGCTACTGAAGCTGCCGGTCAGCGTGCAGGCGCTCGTCCAGCAAGGCAGTCTGTCGGCGGGGCACGCCCGCGCGCTCATCGGCCGGGATGATGCCGAAACGCTCGCGCATCGCATCGTCGAGAATGGGCTCAACGTGCGCGAGGTGGAGGCCATCGTGCAGGGCCGCGAGGAGCCGGCCCCTTCGGGCCTCTCGCGCAAGCCGCGGGACAAGGATGCCGACACCAGGGCCTTTGAGAAGGAGCTGACCGACCTTCTTGGCTTGAAGGTCGAGATCAAGCGAGGCTCGGGCGAAAGCGGCCACCTCGTCATCAAGTTCGGCAATTTCGACCAGCTCGATTACATCCGCCAGCGGATCGCGGATTAACGCCTTCCGGGCCCGTTGATATTATCTTGAATGCCCGCTTGACGGCGGGCGCCGGGCTTGCTGCTTAGGCGGCGACGGGCGGCCCGCTGTTGGGCGCCTTGGAAAGACTTGGCAATGAGCGAGCACACGATCCTCGAGCGCCTGGCCGCCACCATTCAGCAACGGCGCTCAGAGAGTGCAGGTAAATCCTATACGCGCCAGCTGCTCGATGGCGGTCCGGCGAAGTGCGCCAAGAAGTTCGGCGAGGAAGCGATCGAGGCCGTCATCGCGGCGACCGGGCAGGATGCTGCCGCGCTGACCAGCGAAGCCGCTGACGTGCTTTATCATCTGCTCGTGATGCTGGAATCTCGCGACGTCGCGCTCGCTGACGTGCTCGCGGTGCTCGAAAAGCGGCAAAGTATGTCCGGGCTGGAGGAAAAGGCCTCGCGCTCTGCGCCGCCCTCTGCGGGAGGCAAGCGGTGAAGGCGAAGCTTCGCAGAGCAGGTGTGCGCAAGCCGGTGGCTTCGCCCGTTGCGCTGGAAGCAATCAAGGCCTTGTCGGAGGTCGAGACGCAGCTGCCGTTTTCGCCCTTCCGCATCTTCACCCGCGAGGAGTGGGCTGCGCTGCGCGCGGACACGCCCATGACCTTGAGGCCCGACGAACTGGACGTGCTGTCCGGCATCATCGAGGAACTGTCGGTCGACGAGGTCGAGCAGATCTATCTTCCGCTGTCGCGCCTGCTGAACCTGTATGTGGCGGCAGCCCAGAAACTGCATTCGGTCTCCTCACAGTTCCTAGGCCGTAAAGACGTTCGTGTGCCGTTCGTGATCGGCGTTGCGGGGTCCGTCGCGGTCGGCAAGAGCACCACGGCGCGTGTGCTCAAGGCGCTGCTTGCGCGCTGGCCGGACCATCCGCGCGTCGATCTTTTGACGACCGACGGCTTCCTATATCCTAACGCCGAGCTGCAGCGGCTCGGCATCATGGATCGCAAGGGCTTTCCCGAAAGCTTCGACACCGCGCGGATGCTCAGCTTTCTGGCCGACATAAAGTCGGGCGTGGCCAGGGTCGAGGCACCCGTCTATTCGCACTTCCATTACGACATCCTGCCGGGTCAGAAGGCGGTCTTCGAGATGCCCGATATCCTGATCGTCGAGGGCTTGAACGTGCTGCAGCCCGCGATCCTGCCGAATGGAGGAGATGCAACTCCGTTCGTCTCCGATTTCATCGATTTCTCCATTTACATCGATGCGGATCCGGCCGTGATCGAGCAGTGGTACGTCACGCGTTTCATGCGGCTACGGACCACCGCGTTCCGCGATCCAGGCGCCTACTTCCACCGGTATGCGGCTATGACGCCGGACGAGGCCCATCGCATGGCGCTGTCGTTATGGCGCTCGATCAACCTGCGCAATCTGGAAGAATACATCCTGCCGACCCGGCGGCGGGCGCGGCTCATTCTCCGCAAGGGCGAATCCCACCAGGTGGAGTCGGTGGCGCTCCGTAAACTTTGAGGTCGCGCGCCCACAGGCTGCGGCTACAGCGTTCGAAAAAAGAGGCCGCTTGGGGAAGCGGCCCGTGCAGTATCGGTTGTATGGAGAAGTACGGATCGAAGCCGGATGCATCGAAGCGGGCGGTTCAATGGCGCAGGGATTGAGTCTGCGGTTGGGCCGGGGCCGCGGGGGGCTGTGCCGCCACGGCGCGGGCGCGTGCTTTCTCGACCGATAAGTTTCGCAGGTAGGCGGTGTATTTATCGCGCAGGCGGCGAATGACCGACGGATCGGTAATTCCCATGACGCGAATTGCAGTGGTCGGCTTCAATTCCGGATGAACCCGGATCAATTCAGCCAGCCGCGCGATTCGGTCGCTGTCATCGATGCCGGTGCCCTTGGGTCGGCCACGGCGGCTTTTGGCTTGCAACATCACCCACACCCTTGAACCAAATCGATTCGATGATGTGGATTTTGAGGGAAGTCGATCCGCAATTCCAGGGAATTTAATTCGGCCAATTGAATTGCGCCGAATTACGATGTTTATGATCCCGACCGCTGAACACTGTTCACTCGCCAAATATACCCTGATATGAGCATAGCCGTTGGCGTTCGTGAGCGGCCTTTTTTGGCTTCGCCCAAGGGCACGCCGGCTTGCGCAAAGGTAATTCTCGGATCCTCCCAATAGGGATCCAGTTGATGCATGAAATCAAATCAAGCCTTTGTCACGTGCAAGCTGGGCGAGGCTCACCTGCGGACGCGCGCCGACGTGGCTGATGACTTCGGCGGCAGCAAGACTGGCGAGTCTTCCGCATGTCTGGAGCGCATATCCCTGCGAATAGCCGTAGAGAAATCCAGCAGCATATAGATCGCCAGCGCCTGTCGTATCGACGACTTCCTCAACACGCTCGGCGGTTATTCTAGTCGCGGCGCCGTCATTCAAAATAAGCGAGCCTTGCGCACTGCGTGTGAGCACGGCGAATTTGGTGTCTTTGCTCACGCGGTTTGCAGCATCGTCGAATTCGTCTGTTTCATAGAGAGACGTAATTTCCTTTTCGTTGGCGAAAAGAATGTCGACGCCGGAACGAATGAGATCGAGGAATTCAGCGCGATGGCGGTCGACGCAAAATCCGTCCGACAATGTCAGCGCGACCTTACGATCCGCGCGCTTGGCTTGCGCGAGCGCGGCGCGGAAGGCGGCCTTGGCGTCATCGCGATCGAACAGATAACCCTCGAGGTAAATGATGGCGCTGTCGGCAATGAGATCGCCGTCGATCTGCCCATGGTCGAGATCGGTCGAAATGCCAAGATATGTATTCATCGTGCGCTCGCCATCGGGCGTGACCAGGATGAGAGAGCGCGAGGTGGGCTGCGATCCTGCAACGGGCGCGCTTGCGAAGCTGACGCCGATCGAACGGATGTCGTGGGAGAAGATGCGGCCGAACTCGTCGTTGGCGACTTTGCCGATGAAGCCGGCCTTGCCGCCGAAGGACGCAACGCCTGCGATCGTGTTTGCGGCCGAACCGCCAGACATCTCGGTTGCCGGACCCATGCCCGCGTAGATGTTCGCGACGGCATCGGCATCGACAAGGCGCATGGAGCCCTTATCAGCGCCGATCTTGGCCAGATAGGCCTCGTCGCACCGGCCGATGATGTCGACGATCGCGTTGCCAATGCCGGTGACGTCAAAACGTGCTCTTGCCATGAACGGTCGCTCCCCCGTGTTGCGCGAGGCGCACTATAGGGTGCAAGGCTCCCGGGACAAGGGCGGCGTGAGAGCGCTTCCCGGAAAAGTGGGGTACCGGTTTTCCGGCAGGAAGCGCGGAGAAACAAAGAGCGCTTCCCGGAAAAAGTGGGTACCGGTTTTCCGGCAGGAAGCGCGGAGAAACAAAGAGCGCTTCCCGGAAAAAGTGGGTACCGGTTTTGCGGCAGGAAGCGCGAAAAAATGCGTAGGGTCGTGACCACAATCTGCACGAGGCGCACGAACGGCTCTAGCGGCGGCGTGCCGCGCCCTGGGCCGTGCCTGCTGAACGCATGGCGCCGCCCGCCATGGCCGAAAGCGCCAGGACCAGCCGTTCGGCCAGCGTCTCCTCCAATTGCGATGAGAGCCGTGCAGCCTTGGCGGCTTCCGCAATGCGGCGCAGCGCCTGGTCGAGACCGGCGCGGCTCCAGCGGCGGACCTGGCTTGCCAAGACACCGCGCTGCTTGAAATGCAGGGGCGGCCGCATTAGGCGAAGCACGTCGTCCAGCGGCCGGCCGGAATCGAGTTCGCCGCGTACGCGATGCAGCTTGAGGAAGTAGCGCTGCGTGATGACAATGATCGCTTGCGCGCTCTCTCCTGAGGATATGGCGCGTCCCAGATCGCTCACCGCGCGCACGGCATCGCCGCTTGCCGCAGCTTCCGGAATGCGCTCCAGCGTAAGTTCGGCGGCGTCGCCAACCACGGCATCCACGTCGTCGAGCGAAATCTCGCTCCGGCCCATGGCGTAGAGCGCTAGCTTTTCGATCTCGGCGCGCGAGAGGGCGCGGTCGGCGCCGAGCCGCGCATTGAGTTCCCCGCGGGCGTCGTGGGCAATGCTCATCTGAAACTTGCTGAGAACTTCGGCGATGAGTCCGTCGATGGCCGCCGCATCATCGGCATAGCAGGCGACGGCGGCCGCGTGCGCCTTGCCTTCAAAGAGCGTGCGAAGGGCATCCGCTGGCTTCAGACTGCCGGCTTCGACGATGAGGAAGCCTTCATGATGCGGTGTCTCGAGAAGAGGCTTCAGGTCGATCGCAGCAATCCGGCGGCCGGCAGTGGCGCGAATGATCTTGCGGCCGGAAAACATCGGGCGCGTGTCGAGTTCGACCGCGAGACGGTCGGGGTTGGCCTCGAGATCGTTATCGTCGAGGCGCAGGATTTCGCCTGCAGGGTCTTCACGCGCCGCCATGAGCTTGGCCAGCCGCTCGGAGCGCTCGCTGACCATGCCGGGATCGTTGCCGTAAAAGAGGACGGCCGAGAGAGTTTCCGGCGGGTCCTTGAGAAATGCAGCCGCCTGCGCGGCTTTAACGGCAACCATCAGGCAGGCTCCCAGCTGCCGCCAGCCAGGACGACCCTGGCCTTACACGGTCTCAAACAGGTTGTGAGAGGTAGGCAAGCAGGCGGGTGCGCAGTTCCTCGCCGACCGTCTTAGCCGCGCGGTTTTCGGCGTCCTCCCGGGCGCGCACGTTTGCAAAGACGCTCCTCACGCGCTCGAACCCGGCGCGGCCGAAGCTCTTGCCTTCAATGACCACGGCCTTGTCGGCCAGCCGAACGAGCTTGAAGGATGCATCGAGCCGATAGGTCTGGCCCCGGGCGTTGCCGTCCATCTCGACGAGGGTCGAGGATACGCTCTCACGAATGGCGACCTCCAGGCGATACTCGGGCGGCAAGGGTGCACCGCCGCCTGTCGACTGGAAGATGAACTCGTTGCGCAGGCGTTGGCCGACGCGGCCAGGGATCGGTGCGATGTCGACGGTTTGGAGCTTTTCCGAAGTGCCGGCGCCGCCCACGGCCGACGTCGCATAGAGCGGGCGAAAGCCGGTTCCGTCGCTGCAACCGCCCAGCAAGACAACGCTGCCCAAAACGGCCGGCAACAACCCGGCAGCAAATACCGCAGAGCGCACACGGCGTGCCCGCAGTGCAAAGGCCCGTTTGGTCTTACCCAACGACATTCACAATCCTCTGCGGCACCACGATCACTTTCCTGACCGTTCTGCCTTCCAGCGCCCTTAACACGGGCTCGAGCCTCAAGGCCGCAGCCTCGACCTCCGCGTTGGTCGCGGACCGCGAAATGACAAGCTCGTCCCTGCGTTTCCCATTTACTTGTACGGCGATGGTCACTTCATCGTCAACGAGCAGTCCGGGTTCGGCAACCGGCCAGGACTCATTCGCGACCAGCGTGTTGTATCCAAGCCGCGCCCAGCATTCTTCAGCCAAATGCGGCATCATCGGGCCGATCATGCGGGTTAATAGCTCTGCGGCCTCGCGAATCGCGTAGGGCAGGCCGTCGCCGGTCTTGGATAGCGCGGACGAGAGCACATTGGCCAATTCGTGCAACGCGGCGACGGCGACGTTGAAGCGCAGACCCTCGATGGTCTTGCCGACTTGATCCAGAGCCTTGTGCGCCGCCTTGCGCACTTCCAGCGCCTCTGCCGCGAATGCCGCCGGCTTGTCTGCGAGCCTATCCGGGTAACGTTCGGCGATGTCGTCGATGATGCGCCACACGCGCTGGATGAAACGGCCGGCCCCGGCGACTCCGGACTCGGTCCAGATGACATCCCGTTCAGGGGGCGAGTCCGACAGCATGAACCAGCGGGCGCAGTCGGCCCCGTAATGAGCGATGATGTCGTCGGGATCGACCAGGTTCTTCTTGGACTTCGACATTTTCTCGATGGAGCCGATCTTCGCCCGGCGGCCCGTCGAGACCTCGATCGCCTTGCGCTCGTTGCCCTCGCCCTCAAAGCGTACGTCGCTGGGCAGCAGCCACAAGCCATCGTGCGATTTGTACGTCTCGTGGGTGACCATGCCCTGGGTGAATAGCGCGGCGAACGGCTCGCGCGTGTTGCCCGCAAACATGAGGTGGCCGGTGTCGCACATCGCGCGCACAAAGAAGCGCGAATAGAGAAGGTGCAGGATCGCGTGCTCGATGCCGCCGATGTATTGATCCACGGGCAGCCAGTATTTTGCGGCTTTCTGCTCGACGGGCGTCTCGGCCTGCGGCGCGGTGAAGCGCACGAAGTACCATGAACTGTCGACGAATGTATCCATCGTGTCTGTTTCGCGCGTCGCGGCCTTACCGCATTTGGGGCAAGCGCAATGCTTCCACGTTGGATGCCGGTCGAGCGGATTGCCGGGCTTGTCGAAGGTGGCGTCATCGGGCAACGTCACGGGCAGGTCTTGGGCCGGCACGGGCACCACGCCGCAATCCTTGCAATGGACGACGGGGATCGGGCAGCCCCAGTAGCGCTGGCGCGAGACGCCCCAATCGCGAAGCCGGAAGTTGACCTTGCGCGCACCCTGCGGCTTGCCCGCAAGCTGCTGCTTTTCCAACCGGCTGGCGGCTTCCTCGAAAGCGTCCTTTGTGGTCATGCCGTCGAGGAAGCGCGAGTTGATCATCACGCCGTCCTCTTCATAGGCCGTGTTTCTCAGGCTGAAAGTCGCGGCGTCCTCGCCCGGCGGCAAAATGACTGGCACCACGGGTAGATCATACCGGCGGGCGAAGTCCATGTCGCGTTGGTCGCCGGAAGGGCAGCCGAAGATCGCGCCGGTGCCGTAGTCCATGAGAATGAAATTCGCGACGTAGACGGGCAGCGTCCAGTCTTGGTCGAAAGGATGGACGGCGCGAATGCCGGTGTCGTAGCCGAGCTTTTCGCCTGCCTCGATCGCGGCGACGGACGTGCCCATGCGCCGGCACTCGTCGCAGAACTCAGCGAGCGCCGGGTTTGCCTGGGCAGCCGCCCTTGCGATCGGGTGGTCGGCTGCGACCGCAAGAAAGGAAGCGCCAAACAGCGTATCGGGCCGCGTGGTATAGATTTCGATTTCATCGAAACCCTGGGGTGCGCTCGCTTTCTTGAGCGCCCAGCGGATCGACATGCCTTCCGAGCGTCCGATCCAGTTGGCCTGCATCAGGCGCACCTTCTCGGGCCAGTTGGTGAGCGAATTGAGGTCGTCCAGCAGCTCTTGCGCGTAGGCGGTGATCTTGAAGAACCATTGCGTCAATTCACGCTGCTCGACGAGCGCGCCCGAGCGCCAGCCGCGCCCATCGATGACCTGCTCGTTGGCGAGAACGGTATGATCGACCGGATCCCAGTTGACCTTGGAGGATCTGCGGTAGGCGAGACCCTTGGCGAGCATGTCGAGGAAGAGTTTTTGCTGGTGCTTGTAGTAGTCGGGCGAGCAGGTCGCTATTTCCCGGCTCCAGTCCAGCGACAGACCCATGGACTTGAGCTGTCCGCGCATCGTGTCGATATTCTGATAGGTCCAGGCGGCCGGATGTACCTTGCGCTCCATGGCGGCATTTTCGGCCGGCATGCCGAAGGCGTCCCAGCCCATGGGATGGAGCACCGAAAAGCCCTTCATGCGCTTGTAGCGGGCGAACACGTCGCCCATGGCATAGTTGCGCACGTGGCCCATGTGGATGCGCCCCGAGGGGTAGGGGAACATCTCCAGCACGTAGCACTTGTCGGCGTCGCCATCCTCCTTGGAGCGGAAAACGTCAGCCTTTTCCCAGACTTGCTGCCAGTGCTTCTCGCGCGCGGGTGCGTTGTATCGTTCGGTCGCCATAACAGGATGATCTTTCGGTCAAATCGGAAAGCCGCACGTAAAGAGCGCAAAAGCCCACAGCGGGTCAAGGGCTTGGCCCGGACCCGCTGTGGGAGTGGCAATGATCCGGGAAGTCCGAGCGCTTCTGAGGCGCGGTTAGCAGGTGCGGACGGCCGCCGCGGTCTCCGCGACGGCCTGATCCTGCCCGCCGCTGCCGCCCGACACGTTGGCCGCGCCGACCACGGCGCCGGACGTGCCCTTTAACGGAATGCCTCCGGCGAAGATTATCACGCGGACGTTGTTGGAGGCGTGGTTGCCGAAGAACGGATCGCCCGGCTCGCTGTTCTCGGCGAGTTCCTCGGTGGAGATGATGGACGAGCGCGGTGAAAGCCTTGCTGATCGAGATCGATGGGTCCGATCCCAGGCACCATCCGTGCGCGCATGGGCGATCAAGTTGGCGCCCTCGCCGGCCACGGCGATGTTCATGGGCTGGCCGATCTCGTTTGCTTTCTTTTCGGGAGCATCGATGATACGGCGGGCGTCGGCGCGTTCCAGCATGTGGTTATGGACCTGATGACTGGGTTTGGCCGTCAGGACCGGCCAAACGCAACGGCAACAGATGATGTTCCATGGAAGGCGAAGATCGAGCGATGAATTTCGGGCAGGTGAGCGCCGCGGTCTCTGCCGCCGAGAAGGCTGCGGGGCGCGCGCCCGGAAGCGTGACACTCATTGCGGTGTCAAAGACGTTCGGGCCGGACGAAATCCGTCCGGTGCTCGATGCGGGCCATCGCGACTTCGGCGAGAACAAAGTTCAGGAAGCGCAACGCAAATGGCCTGCGCTGAAATCGCAATACGCGGATGTGCGTCTTCATCTCATCGGACCGCTCCAATCCAACAAGGCGAAGGATGCGGTTGCGCTGTTTGATGCCATACACTCCGTCGACCGGCCGAAAATCGCGCGTGCGCTTGCTGAAGAGATGGCCAAGCAGGGCCGAAAGCCACAACTCTTCGTGCAGGTAAATACGGGCGAGGAGCCGCAGAAGGCCGGCGTGATGCCGCGCGGCGCGGCGGCCTTTGTCGCGATGTGCCGGGATGAATTGAAACTCGATATCGCGGGCCTGATGTGCATTCCACCGGTCGATGAGGAACCTGCGGTCCATTTTGCGTTTCTTGAAAAGCTCGCGCGCGAGGCGGCCGTGACGGGCCTGAGCATGGGCATGAGCGCAGATTACGAGACGGCCATCGAGTTCGGCGCGACGCACGTGCGCATCGGAAGCGCGATATTCGGGGCACGCTAAGCGCGCTACGCGCAGAATTGGCGCGGCGTCACATCATTTTCACACTTAGCCTTATCTTACGGCCGATGACCAAGATCTTTTGCAAGTCCGGCATGGCGCCGGGCCATGACCGCCGTTATTCGGGCTTCATCGCAGTTGCGGGTTTGGCATTGGGTTTCCTTGTCGGCGCGGGGCCCGCCTACGCCGTGTGCGAGGAAGACGTGGCCGTCGCGACCCCAACGCCTGCTCCAGGAGCCCAGGGTGAAGCATCGGCGGAAACATGCGACCCCTTGCCCCTGTTGCTGGATCTCAGTATTCCGGCGGGGCATGCGGCCTTCGCCTCGTCGAAAGACAAATTCTCGATCCCGGAAATCCGGGATCCCAGGGTACCTGCGCCCGCGCCTGTGCCGCTTGCCGTCCAGTCTTCCGAAGACAGCGTGTCAGCGCGCACCAGTCTGCAGACGCTGCGCGACTACAATTCCCAAAGGCTCAAGCGCAAGGTGGAGCAGGCGCAACGCCTTGCGCCCGATGCGCTGGTTGCGCCGAAGCCGCCTGTGGCAGCCAAGCCGGCGATCGACATCTGGAGCAGCTTCAATGCCGATGGCCTGAACGACGCCACCAAGTCGGTGCGCACGGGTGCCGGTCTCGACTACAAGATCGTCAAGAACGCCAGCGTCGGCGTCTTTGCCGAGCGCTCCGAGACAATCGCGCCTCAGACTCCGGGCGGGGATCAGTCCGAAGACAAGGTTGCCGCCTACGTTGCGTTCAAGGCGCTTCCCGCTGTGACCATCGATACAACCACTCAATGGGAGACCGCCACCGGCGCCGACCCGGCAGCAGGCAGGCAGACCGGGGACAAAGGCTCGATCGTGGTGGCGCCGCGGATCGGAAAATCGTTCGCGCTCGACAGCGGCGAGACGATTTCGCCCTTTCTGAGCGTGAAGCGCGAGATCGATCTGGCTGGCAACGCGATGGCTTCGGGCAGCGCCGGCGCCGGCACCGCGGGTGCGGGCCTGACGTTGACGAAGCCGGACAGCTACTCGCTCAGCGTCACCACCGACGTCAGCGCCGCTAATGCGTCAGATCCCGCAAGCGTCAACAGCCGCGTGCAACTTAAGCTCCCATTGCGCTGATGGCGCGGCGCGCGAGCCTGATGCCGGCCGCTGCGCTCCAGCGACGCAGCCCGCGGTGACGCCGAAACTGCCACCGCCTGATGCGGAAAGAGCACTCAGCGGCGCAAAGTGCGCCGCCTGCGGGCTTGTCTTCGCTTCCGTATCGCTCATACTAAAGTCGAATCGGCAACAGTCGTGCTGCCAGCGCGTTGCCGGCCAAGAACATCCACAGGCAAGCGAGCCCGTGCAGGAATTTTGGAGAGGAACCGTCCAAGGGGAGGGGCGTTGAAAACCTGAGTTGAAGAGAGGATGCCTTGTATAAGCTGGTCAAGACAACGTTCGCCCCCATCGCTTTCGCTATCATCGGGGGCGTGAGCGCTTCGGCCGGCGATCTTGGCCAATGTCCGGGGGTCGATCTGGTCGAGACCGAACTCAAGAACTCCTCGTCTTCGGGTTATTTCATTCCAGGTTTGAAGCTCATCGTCATGAACAAGACCGTGCTGGATAACTACGCGCCAGCGGCCCGCAAGTTCATCTTCGCCCACGAGTGCGCCCATTCCGATCCGGCGGTCGCGGAGGACGAGATGGCGGCCGACTGCGCCGCCTCGCGCACGGGCGCCAGCGAGGGGTGGCTTACCCGGCCCGACGTTATCAAAGTGTGCGCGCATCTTGCGCGCTTCCCGGCGGACGCCACCCACCCGCCGATCGGCGTGCGGTGCGGTAATATCCGCCGATGCAGCGGGCTGTTCGACGACGGCCAGCCCCTGCAGAGCTCCGCCCGGGAGGCAAAGCGCGGACCGGAGCCGACACCTGATGCGGCGCCGGGAAAGAGGGCGGCCGTGATTGCGCGCCAGCTCGAGTAGCGTCCCGCCCATCCGGGCAGCGCGACTTCTCTGTATCCACCACAAAATTCGCTGATGCGGGGTGTTGAAGGGGCCTCGATGCTAGCCTTCGGGCTGATTCGTTTCCGCAGTCCGCGCGTCGCGCGAAGGAGAGCACCGATGGCATCTTCGGCACAAAAGAAGGATTCCGTTGAGGCCGAGGCGAAGGCAGCGGCCGCCGAGGCGGCAAATGTCGCGCGCGACGAGGTCTATGAGGCCAATGCCCGGAGCGCACCGGGCCTCAGCAAGCTGCAAAAGGCCAATGCGCAAGCTCGTGAAGCCGCCAGGAAGAAGTGGCACGAGTTCATGGTCGACGTCTGGATCACGCCGTTCAACGACATCGAGTTCGGGTTCTGGAAGCGCGAACGCAACAAGGGCAAATCGCGCCAGTTCACGACAGACATGGACGTGTTTGCCGAGATCGTCGAAAACGGCCAGCGCACCGGCGTGCTTGGCTATCGCAAGGAGCTCTGGGACAATGCGACGGGCATGGACAAGCGGCTCGTTTTCAAGCTCTTCTCCGACACGCTCAATTGGCGGGCGAGCATGGATCTCATGCTCGCGCGCTCGATCCAGCAGACGATCGGCGCGCGCGGATTGCCGGTGACGAGCTACCTCGTCAACACCTATGACGACGACTACGTGGTGACGTTGGAGCGGTCGGCTAACAAGTGGCCGTTCATGCCCGAGCACTTCTCATTCTTTATCATGGAAGACGGAGCGCCGCGCTTCTATCGGCTGACGCGCGACTTCATCAATATCGGCGGCGATTACACTTTGATCGATCAGCATGGCGAGACGGTGGGACATCTCGACGGCTCGATCCTCACCATAGGCGGCAAGTGGTTCGGCACCGTCCGGGGCGATCACGCCGATCCGCGGGTGATGATGGTCATGAAGCTGTTTGCAGGCATGATCGTGTTCAACAAGGCGGTGCGGCGCCACGTCAAAGCGCTCGCCTATGACGTTGCAGCCGGCCGGGTGGACCCCGGTCTGCAGCGCCAAGAGTCGGACCTCTACTTGAACCCGCGCCGCGTGCGCTAAGATGCACCGGCGGCGTTTGTTCACATGGCCAAGTTTGATCGCTAGAGCACGGTCTGCGGAGCTATCAGCAAATCGGGAGAACGGGGACAATGGTTATTCTCAATAGGACGATCGTGGGCGCGTGCGCCGTGGCGCTCATGAGCGCAGGCGCACCCGGCCAAGCCTTTGCCGATGAAACCGGGCTTGCCAGTATGCACACGCTGCGAAAGGAAGGCGGCAAGTTGTGCATGGCGGATCATTTTCACAGCGGCATGGGTGATGGCGCGACCAAGCCTGCCGCGCGCGTTGCAGCGGCGCGAGCCTGGGCCGATTTCGTCGATTTCGAGTACGGGGCGGATTGGGCGCGGTTCAGCCGGGCGGCGTCCGTCTCGGTGAAGTACACGAAGGCCGAAAAGGGTTGGACGGCTACGATCGAAGCGCGGCCCTGCCGCTAGCACTCATGGCGCGTTGCGCGGCCGCTGAAGGCAGGCCGCGCGCTGGGGCGCCGCGCAGCCCTCTAGCAAGGCCGCCCAAAAAAGAAGAGGCCGGAGGCGCGTTGCGCTGCCACCGGACCTCTCTTTGAATACGGCTGATGCGCTATGAGGACGCATCAAGAAAGCCAATCCCTGCTTTTCTTGCCCTCTTGACCCGAGATGCCCAATCTCCAGGGCCCGAGCGGACATTGAAGCTAAATCAAGCGGCCTTCTTCTTCTTAGCGGCCTTCTTCGCGGCTTTCTTTGCAGCCGGCTTGGCGGCCTTGCGGACCGTCGTCTTGCGGACTGCCTTCTTCGCGACTGCCTTCTTGGCGGCCGGCTTTCTCTTCTTTGCAACTGCTTTAGCCATTGGATTTATCTCCCTCTAGAGTTCGAATCAGCTCGAACAAATAAAACATGAGCAAATTCGCGCAATTTGTTGACAGGGAAATTGAATTCTGCCTGCAGTTTTCCGCCCGGGGGCCAAAACTGTTGCAGTAATGTCGCAAAATTTCTGTTTTTTGGGGGGTCTATTGGCAAATCGCGCGACGCAGAGTTGAGCGCCAAGACCAATTCCTCCAGGTTGGCTCCGAATTGGTCTGCGATTTCGGCGAAGCAAACGGCGAAGAATTGCCGGCGCGGATGCGTTCGCGTGCCGGGTTCGAACGGCGCGGGATGCCGGCGAGGTGGATGAAGTTGTCGAGGATGCATGATGCGCGCTTAGAGCGTCGCGCATCATGCTGTTGGCGTTAGTGCGCTGGGCGTCGATGGTCACGCCACTTCTTTTGCTCTGCGCGAATGGCTGTCGAGCGCGGAAACCAACAGGATAAAGCGGTCTTCGAAGATCTCGGTCGCAAGCGAGATGCAGTCGGGCCGATTGGGTACGATCTGAGCCACGACATCGCCATGTTCGATGTGAAGCTCCGCATGATACTTGTGCGCGATTGCTTGCATTTTCAGGTTCTCGGCAAGGCAGTTGAGAACCAGTTGCTTCACGCCGCGGTTGCGGGCGGACAAAATGATATGCCCCATCAATTCGCTTGCCAAGCCCATGTTGGCGACCTGGGATTCGACCGAAAACGCCGCTTCGGCCATATCGCCCCAGGTATTTCCCATTCGCTTGAGTTCAGCTGCCGCACGAACCACGCCGTCGAGCGTGTAGATATATACGATCGTGCCGGGATCGACGGCCGTGCCCGCATAATTGCGGACGTATTCGTCCGAAACCGCGTGTGTGAAACGCAGGCGCCGGCTTTCCTTATCCAGTCGCAGCAGATGGTCGGCAAACAGGCGCACTTCCGAGCGCAGCAGCTTGCGGATACTTCCATTGACGGGGTAGGCGTGCGGTGACATGGACGTAGTCCCTCTCAATCGATCGGACACCGGCCGCTAGCCGGCGACCTGATCGCTATGTAGTTCTTGAATAAGGAGGAATCGCTATTGTTGCGTTGCACCTAAAGCATGGGTGCCGTGCAGCAATCGTCGGCCACCCCGGGCAGACCAAGCCTTTCCGGCTTTGCGCGCATGGCGAGCGCGCCACGGTGACATTCGGCCGCGCGCCTTCGGCTCAATTCCCATCA
Source organism: Hyphomicrobium sp. (assembly GCA_035325525.1). Taxonomy (GTDB): domain Bacteria; phylum Pseudomonadota; class Alphaproteobacteria; order Rhizobiales; family Hyphomicrobiaceae; genus Hyphomicrobium_B. The sequence goes on from DAOKZR010000005.1 coordinate 119,959, forward strand.
TTGCATGTTGGCGGGCTTGCGTTAGGCACGTGTTCGAAAAAACGAAGCGCCGGGAATCTCCGGCGCAGGGGGTTTTGAGGCGGGCGCGGGAATGCCAGGACAAGTCTTCAGCCGCTACGAGGAGCGATTGGCGCTGGGCGAGATCGAGCCGGACGCCGCGCAACGCGCCATTGCGCTCAAACTCGATGCGCTCGCTCACGAATTGGAGGCGCCGAAAGCACCGGGCGGAATCCTGGGTGGCTTATTCGCACGCAGGGAGGCGGAGGCGCCCAAGGGGCTTTACATTCGCGGCCCGGTAGGCCGCGGCAAGACGATGCTCATGGACCTCTTCTTTGAAGAGGTGGCGGTTTCGAAAAAGCTGCGCACCCACTTTCATGCGTTCATGGCCGACGTGCACGAACGCATCGGCGACGCGCGCACGACCGTGCCGGGAGATCCCCTTCCGCACGTGGCCGCCGGTATCGCCGGTCAAGCGCGATTGTTGTGCTTCGACGAACTGCACGTTACCGACATCGCCGATGCCATGATCCTCGGGCGACTGTTTCAGGGGTTATTCGCGGCCGGCGTCGTGATGGTCGCAACTTCCAACGCGGAGCCGCAAAACCTGTACAAAAACGGCCTGAATCGCGAGCTTTTCTTACCCTTCGTCCATCTCATCGCGCAGCGCATGGACGTGGTTTCGCTCGATGCAAAAAAGGACTATAGGCTCGAAAGGCTGACCGGGGCGCCGCTCTACTTTACGCCGGTCGATGCACAAGCGCGCGCCGCCATGGATGCGCAGTGGAACCGTTTGACGGGCCGCCATCCGGGCAAGCCGCAGATTATCGAGTTCAAGGGCCGCAAGCTCGTGGTTCCTCTCGCCTCGATGGGGGTCGCACGGTTCGCGTTCGACGAGTTGTGCGACCGGCCGCTTTCGAGCCTTGACTATCTCCACCTCGCGCATGCCTTCCATACCGTCATGATCGACGGCATCCCCAAGCTGGCGCCCGGGCGGCGCGATGTTGCGCGCCGGTTCATCAACCTCATCGATACGCTCTACGACAACAAAGTCTGTCTTATTGCGTCGGCGCAAACCGAGCCCGATCATCTCTACGTCGAGGGGCCTGGCGCGGAGTTGTTTGAGCGCACCGCGTCCCGGTTGATGGAGATGCGCAGCCAGGATTATCTCGCGCGTCATTCGCTGGGCCGTGTCTGACAGGTTGGCCGGCCGCCCTGCTTGCGCGACCCGGAGTGCTTCTCAGCTTTCGGAGCGAGTGCGGCCCCGCCATTCGCCAAAAGGCGAATCGCCCCATCGGTCCCAGGACTAGGTCGATGGGCATGATTCGCTTGAACTTTGGTTTCAACCGGCACCGTGGCGCTTGACGCATCTGCGAAATCCATTACGCAAATGCGATCACGCCGTTTCCCGGCGGTCCCCGCCGGCTCGTTTCAATAAACTTTCCTCGGAGGATAACCCGCAATGGCGCGCACCAAGATCGCACTGATCGGCTCTGGTCAAATCGGCGGCACGCTCGCTCTCCTGTCCGGCCTGAAGGAACTGGGCGACATCGTGATGACAGACATCATCGAGGGTGTGGCCAAGGGCAAGGCGCTCGATCTGGCGCAGACGGCGGCGGTCGAAGGTTATAACGCCAAGCTGTCGGGCGCGGGTGCAGAGGGCTATGCCGCGATCGCGGGGGCTGACGTGTGCATTGTGACCGCCGGTGTGCCGCGCAAGCCGGGCATGAGCCGCGATGATCTGCTGGGCATCAATCTCAAGGTGATGGAACAGGTGGGGGCCGCCATCAACCAGCATGCGCCGAATGCTTTCGTAATCTGCATCACGAACCCGCTCGACGCGATGGTGTGGGCCTTGCGGAAGTTCTCCGGGTTGCCCGCCAACAAGGTTGTCGGCATGGCCGGCGTGCTCGATTCTGCGCGCTTCTCCTGCTTCCTCGCCGAAGCCGCGGGTGTTTCCATAGAGGACGTTCGCGCCATGACGCTGGGCGGTCACGGCGACGATATGGTGCCCATGGTGCGCTACTCGACCATCGGCGGCCTTCCGCTGCCCGAGTGCGTGAAGGTCGGCATGTTCACTCAGGAAGAACTCGACGCCATGATCAAGCGTACCCGCGGCGGCGGCGGAGAGATCGTGGCTCTGCTCGGCACGGGTTCGGCGTTCTATGCGCCGGCCGCATCCGCCATTGCCATGGCCGAGAGTTACCTCAAGGACAAGCGGCGCATGCTGCCGTGCGCGGCTTACTGCAACGGCGAGTTCGGTCTGAAGGATATCTATGTCGGCGTGCCGGTCATCATCGGCGCAAACGGCGTGGAGAAGGTCGTCGAGATCGCGCTCGACGCGGGCGAGAAAGAAATGTTCGCCAAATCGGTCGCATCCGTGCAGGGGCTGATCGAGGCATGCAAAAAGATCCAGCCGTTGTTGGCTTAACGCTAAGGCCGGCCTTTTTTCATTCGCCGTCACAACGCCGTATCTGGCCTCTCGCGGGGCCGCCGTTCACGCGCAGGGAACACCTAGATGAACATTCACGAATACCAGGCCAAGCAGATTCTGAAGAGCTACGGAGCCCCCGTGGCCGATGGCGTCCCGATAACCTCTGCGGCCGAAGCGGACAGGGCCGTGAAAGAGTTGCCGGGTCCAGTATGGGTCGTGAAGAGCCAGATCCATGCCGGCGGCCGCGGCAAGGGCAAGTTCAAGGAACTGGGGCCCGATGCGAAAGGCGGCGTGCGCGTCGCGTTCACGGCCGATGAGGCCGTCGGTCACGCCAGGGAAATGATCGGCAAGACGCTCGTCACCAAGCAGACGGGCCCGTCGGGCAAACAGGTCAATCGCCTCTACATTGAGGATGGCGCCGACATTGCACGCGAACTCTATCTGTCCATGCTCATCGAGCGCGGCGTGGGCCGTCCTGCCTTCGTGGTGTCGACGGAGGGCGGCATGGACATCGAGACGGTCGCTCACGATACGCCGGAAAAAATCATCACTGTCGTGATCGACCCGGCCAAGGGCGTGACGCAGGACGACATCGCAAAGCTCAACGCTGCGCTGACGCTCAACGGCGAGGCTGCCGCCGACGGCGCCCGGCTATGGCCCATTCTCTACAAGGCGTTTACCGAGAAGGACATGAGCCTTCTTGAGGTGAACCCCCTCATCGTCATGAAAAACGGCCGCCTGCGGGTTCTCGACGCCAAGGTGTCGTTCGACAACAACGCGCTTTACCGTCACGAAGACATCCTGGCGCTGCGCGACATCACGGAAGAAGACGAAAAGGAAATCGAGGCGTCGAGGTACGACCTGTCGTACGTCGCGCTCGAGGGCAACATCGGCTGCATGGTCAACGGCGCCGGTCTCGCCATGGCGACGATGGACATCATCAAGCTCTACGGAGCCGAGCCTGCGAACTTCCTCGATGTCGGCGGCGGCGCCAGCAAGGAGAAGGTGACGGCGGCCTTCAAGATCATCACCGCGGATGCGAACGTGAAGGGTATTCTGGTCAACATCTTCGGCGGCATCATGCGTTGCGACACGATCGCGGAAGGCGTGATCGCGGCGGTCAAGGAAGTGGGTCTGAAAGTTCCTCTAGTCGTACGCCTCGAAGGCACCAACGTCGATCTGGGCAAGAAGATCATCAGGCAGAGCGGGCTGAACGTCATCCCGGCCGACGATCTGGACGATGCCGCCCAGAAGATCGTGGCTGCCGTGAAAGGCGCCTGACCCCGGGAGCGAATGCCGGCCACACCGGCCTGCCCGCCGCGAACACGCAGAATACGCCATTCTAGACTGGAACTTCCTATGTCGATCCTGATCAACAAAGACACCAAGGTCCTCGTCCAGGGCCTCACCGGCAAGACCGGCACTTTCCACACCGAGCAGGCGCTCGCCTACCACGGCACGAAGATGGTCGCCGGCATCAATCCCAAGAAGGGCGGCGAAACCTGGATTGGGAAGGGCGGCGAGAAGCTGCCGATCTTCAAGACCGTCAAGGAAGGCAAGGACGCGACCGGCGCCAATGCTTCGGTGGTTTACGTTCCCCCGCCAGGAGCGGCCGGCGCCATCATCGAAGCGATCGATGCGGAAATCCCGCTCATCGTGTGCATCACGGAGGGCGTGCCCGTGATGGATATGGTCAAGGTGAAGGCACGGCTCGAAAAGTCGAGGTCCCGGCTCATCGGACCCAATTGTCCGGGCGTGCTGACGCCGGACGAGTGCAAGATCGGCATCATGCCCGGCAACATCTTCAAGAAGGGCTCGGTGGGCATTCTTTCGCGTTCGGGCACGCTGACCTATGAGGCCGTGTTCCAGACCACACGCGAGGGCCTTGGACAAACGACGGCCGTCGGGATCGGCGGCGACCCGGTAAAGGGCACCGAGTTCATCGACGTGCTCGATCTGTTCCTGGACGACCCGGAAACCCAATCCATCATCATGATCGGCGAGATCGGCGGCTCGGCGGAAGAGGATGCCAGCGCCTGGTTGATCGAGCAGGCCAAGAAGGGCCGCAAAAAGCCCATGGCCGGCTTCATCGCTGGCGTGACGGCGCCCCCGGGCCGGACGATGGGACACGCCGGCGCGGTGATCTCCGGAGGCAAGGGCGGCGCCCAGAGCAAGATTGCGGCCATGGAGGCGGCAGGCATCAGGGTCTCGCCTTCGCCGGCCCGGCTCGGCAAGACTCTCGTGAGCGTGTTGCGCGGCGAGGCCGTCAGCTGAGTTGGTCTTGCGGGCGGTCGTTGCGGACCCTTTGCGCGGATTTGCAGAAACCACGCAAATCCGCTCTGGCGGAACCGCGCCTCGGCGGCATTTCCGGCAATCGGCTCAGACCATGGTGCCTCTTGCTGCAATGCAATATTTGATGCTAACAAGGCACGGCAACTGTTCCACGGGCACCGTCGGCGCCGGGCTTGGATGGGTTCGGACGGGGGACTTGCGGATTCAGTTGCTCTACACGACATGGACGGGCAACCTCCTGCCTATCCGCCCCCTCCGTTTCAATCTGCCGGACGAAAGCGCTGGAGCAAGAAAGGGTTACGGGACTCATGTCAAGACAAGCGCTCAATGAAGCGTTCTTGCGTACGTCGTTTCTGAACGCCGTAAACGCGCCCTATATCGAACAGATGCAGGCCGAATACGACCGCAACCCGGGTGCGGTCAGCGATGAGTGGCGCCGCTTTTTCGAAAGCTTGAACGAGGCCCACCCCCAGAATGGGGATGAATTTGGCGGACCCTCGTGGGGGGCGCCTCTCGAGCTGCTCTCTAACGACGATGGGGCCGATGCCGACCTCGTAGCGGCCCTGACCGGAGGTTCCAGCCAGGGGGAGCGTCATATCCGCGAGCGCATCGCGCAGCGCGCGTATGCGGCCGGGTTCGAGATGTCGCCGGCGGCCTCGTTGCGGGCAACGCAGGATTCCATCCGCGCCCTGATGCTCATCCGCGCTTACCGCGTCATGGGCCATCTGGCCGCCGACCTCGATCCGCTGGGGCTTGCCGAGCGCAAGATCCACCGCGAGCTGATGCCCGAGACATACGGCTTCACCGAAGCTGATCTCAACCGCCCCATTTTCATCGATCACGTGCTGGGCCTGGAAACGGCGACCATGCGCCAGATCCTCACCATCCTGCGGCGCACCTACTGCCGGCACATCGGCGTACAGTTCACGCACATCACCGATCCGGGGCAGAAGGCTTGGATTCAAGAGCGCATCGAGGGCGCGGAGAAGGACATCAACTTCACCGTCCAGGGCCGCAAGGCCATCCTCAACAAGCTCATCGAAGCTGAAACGTTCGAGAAGTTCTGCGACCTGAAATACACCGGCACCAAGCGCTTCGGTCTGGACGGCGGCGAAGCGATGATCCCGGCGTTGGAGCAGATCATCAAGCGCGGCGGCCATCTGGGGGTGAAGGAAATTGTGCTCGGCATGGCCCATCGCGGGCGCTTGAACGTGCTCGCGAATGTCATGTCGAAACCGCTGCGCGCCATCTTCAAGGAATTCAAGGGCGGCTCTTTCAAGCCCGACGACGTGGAAGGTTCAGGCGACGTCAAGTATCACCTTGGCGCCTCCTCCGACCGTACGTTCGACGGCAACAACGTCCACTTGTCGTTGACGGCGAACCCCTCGCATCTGGAGATCGTCGATCCGGTGGTGCTCGGCAAGGTGCGCGCCAAGCAGGATCAGCACGGCTGCCTGGCGGGCGAACGAACCCCTATTATGCCGCTGCTCATTCATGGCGATGCGGCCTTCGCGGGCCAAGGCGTCGTGGCGGAATGCTTCGGGCTTTCCGGCTTGCGCGGTCACCGTACCGGCGGTTCGATTCACTTCATCATCAACAACCAGATCGGCTTTACGACGAGCCCGCACAACTCGCGCTCCTCGCCCTACTGCTCCGACGTTGCGCTGATGATCGAAGCGCCGATCTGGCACGTCAACGGCGATAATCCGGAAGCCGTGGTGCATGTCGCTAAGATCGCGACCGAGTTCCGTCAGCGCTTCCAGAAGCCCGTCGTGATCGACATGTTCTGCTATCGCCGGTTCGGTCATAACGAAGCCGACGAGCCGATGTTCACGCAACCGGCGATGTACAAGCGCATCAAGAGCCACAAGTCGGTTGCGGATATGTACGGCCAATATCTCATCAACGAAGGCGTCGTGGCCTCGGGCGAGATCGACGAAATGCGCGCCTCGGTGCGGGCCCACCTCGACGAGGAACTCCAGCAGTCGGAAGGCTACAAGCCCAACAAGGCGGACTGGCTCGATGGCCGCTGGTCGGGCCTGGTGCGCGCGGGCGAGGACAACATCAACGACAAGACCGGCGTCGCGGCCGAAACCTTGAAGGATATCGGCCGGCGATTGACGGTTCTGCCGAACGATTTCCAGGCTCATAGAACCATCATCAAGCTGCTCGAACGCCGCCGCGACATGGTGGAGACCGGCGATGGCATCGACTGGGCGATGGCCGAGCATCTGGCTTTCGGCACGCTGCTCATGGAAGGTCACCGCGTGCGCCTGTCTGGCCAGGACGTTGAGCGCGGCACCTTCTCGCAGCGCCATGCGGTGCTCATAGACCAGGAGAGCGAGCGCCGCTTTGCCCCCTTGAAGCACATGGCGCCTAATCAGGCGCCCTTCGAGGTCGTGAACTCGATGCTGTCGGAGGAAGCGATTCTCGGCTTCGAGTACGGCTATTCGCTTGCAGAACCCAATGCCCTCACGCTGTGGGAAGCACAGTTCGGCGACTTCGCAAACGGCGCGCAGGTGTTGTTCGATCAGTTCGTCTCTTCGGCCGAGCGCAAATGGCTGCGCATGTCGGGTCTCGTCTGTCTGCTGCCGCACGGCTACGAGGGGCAGGGCCCGGAGCATTCCTCGGCACGGCTGGAGCGGTTTCTGCAGCTTTGCGCGGAGGACAACTGGCAGGTGGCCAATTGCACGACGCCGGCCAATTACTTCCACATCCTGCGCCGTCAGTTGCACCGCAAGTTCCGCAAGCCGCTGATCCTGATGACGCCGAAATCGCTGCTGCGCCACAAGCGCGTGATCTCGCGGCTGGATGAATTCGCCTCCGACTCGTATTTCCATCGCGTGCTGGCGGACGACGCGCAGGCCGGGAAGTCGGAACTGAAGTTGCGGCCCGACAACGAGATCAAGCGCGTCGTGCTGTGCACCGGCAAAGTCTACTACGACCTGCTGGAGGCGCGCGATGCGGCGGGTCTCGACGACGTCTATCTGATGCGGGTCGAACAGCTCTATCCTTTCCCGGCGCGCACGCTGATCCAGGAACTCGGCCGCTTCGAGTCCGCCGAGATCGTCTGGTGCCAGGAAGAGCCCAAGAACATGGGTGCTTGGCACTTCATGGATGCAAACATCGAGTGGGTGCTCAATCATCTTGGCTACGAGCATCGCCGTCCGCGCTATGCGGGCCGCGCCGCATCGGCCGCCACCGCGACGGGTCTGCTGTCGCAGCATATCAAGGAGCAGACGGCGCTTGTCGCCGATGCGCTGGGACAATCGGGCTAGAGCGCGTGCGGGAAAACCGGTTCCCCGGTTTTCCCGCACGAGGCGCGACAAAACAGACAAATAGAGCCGTTTGCGCGATTGGCACGAAACGCAGGAAACGGCTCTGGATCGTAACACCGTCGTCGACGGGAACAGCAAGAGGCGGTCATGGGAGTGGAAATTCGCGTTCCGACGCTCGGTGAAAGCGTAACGGAAGCGACCGTTGGGAAATGGTTCAAGAAGCCGGGAGATGCCGTCAAGGCTGACGAGCCGCTGGTGGAGTTGGAAACCGACAAAGTCACTGTCGAGGTTCCCGCGCCATCCGATGGCGTGATGGGTGACATCCTCGTCGAGCAGGGCAGCACGGTCGCCGTCGGTTCGGTGCTCGCGGCGCTACGGGAAACGGGCTCCGCGCCCGCGCCAACGCCGGCCGCAGTTTCAGCGGCGGCTTCAGCCAAAGCCCCGGCTCCGGCTCCGGCGGCAACACCGGCAACGGCTGGATCCGACATGCCGCCAAGTCCCGCAGCGCGAAAGGCCCTCGCTGAGGCTGGCCTTGATGCGCACGAGGTGGCTGGTACAGGCAAGCGCGGGCAGGTGCTCAAGAGCGATGTCGCCGCCGCGATCGAGAGCACCCCGGCAGCGTCCAAGGCGGCGCCTGCGTCCGTGCCTGCTGGGTCGTCCGGGATGGCTGCGGCCTCGCCCGCGGTGCTGGTGCCTTCGCCCGCCGTGTTGAAGGAGCTGCGTCTGCCCTCGGCTGCCAACGATGCCGGGCGCGAGGAGCGCGTGCGCATGACGCGGTTGCGTCAGACCATCGCGCGCCGCCTGAAGGATGCGCAGAACACGGCCGCGATGCTCACGACGTTCAACGACGTCGACATGAGCGCGGTGATGGCGCTGCGCAATCAATACAAGGACAGGTTCGAGAAGCGCCATGGCGTCAAACTCGGCTTCATGGGCCTGTTCGTGAAGGCCTGCATCCAGGCGCTGCGCGACATTCCCTCGGTGAACGCCGAGATCGACGGCGACGAGATCGTCTATAAGAACTACTACCACGTTGGCGTCGCGGTCGGCACCGACAAAGGTCTCGTGGTGCCTGTCGTGCGTGACGCGGACCGCATGACTCTGGCTGAGATCGAGCAGGCGATTGGCGAATTCGGCAAACGCGCGCGTGACGGCAAGCTCGGCATCGAGGAGATGCAGGGCGGGACCTTCACGATCTCGAACGGCGGCGTCTACGGCTCGATGATGTCGACGCCGATCCTCAATGCGCCGCAGTCGGGTATCCTGGGGATGCACCGCATCGAGGACCGCCCCGTTGTCCGCAGTGGCCAGATCGTCATCAAGCCCATGATGTACCTTGCGCTGTCCTATGATCACCGCATCGTCGACGGTAAGGAGGCCGTCACGTTCCTGGTTCGCGTCAAGGAATGCCTGGAAGATCCGCAACGCTTCCTGCTGGAGCTATAGGCGGGTTGGGGCTCGGGCATGGGGACGTCGTACGGGCTTTACGTGCACCTCACCGTTTCGCAGGGCGGCAAGGCGCTCTCGTGGTACAAGGAGGTGTTCGGGGCCGAGGTCATGGCGCTGCACATGGCGGAGGACCAGCGCCGGGTGATGTTTGCGATCCTGGCGATGTTCGGCGGCCACGTCTTTCTTTCCGATGCATTCCCCGAGCTGTCGCCCGATACGCAGCCCCCTTCTTCGATCACGCCGCCAACGTGCACGCTGCACGTGGATTTCGAGGACCCCAACGAGGTCAATGCGGTCGTAGCCCGCGCCGAGGCTGCGGGCGCCGTGGTCACCATGCAGCCGGAAGACGTCTATTGGGGCGATCGCTACGGGCGTATCCGCGATCCGTTCGGCCACGTCTGGTCGTTCGGCGCGCGCGCTAGCCAACCCCAACCGGCGCAGAGCTGACACGCAACGACAACAAAAAGGATGCTTCAACATGGCTGGACCTTACGATCTGATCGTTATCGGCACTGGGCCCGGCGGCTACGTGTGTGCCATCCGCGCTGCCCAGCTCGGGTTGAAGGTCGCGGTCGTCGAAAAGCGTCCCACCCATGGCGGCGCCTGTCTCAACGTGGGCTGCATTCCTTCGAAGGCGCTGCTGCACGCGTCGCACGCTTATGACGAGGCCAGGCACGGCTTCGCCGCCATGGGTATCAAGGCAACGGCGGAACTCGATCTTGCAAAGATGCTGGCCTTCAAGGCCGAGGGCGTCAAAGGCAACGTCGACGGTGTCGCCTACCTGCTCAAGAAGAACAAGATCGATAGCTATCACGGCGCCGGCAAGGTGCTGGGCGCGGGCAAAGTCGAAATCACTTTCATGAACGGCGAGCAGCGCACGCTCGAAGCGAAGTCGATTGTCGTCGCCACCGGCTCTGAGCCTGCGGCTTTGCCGGGGATCGAAATCGACGAGAAGCAAGTTATCACCTCGACGGGCGCGCTGGAACTGCCGGAGGTCCCCGGCAAGATGATCGTGATCGGTGCGGGCGTCATCGGGCTAGAGCTGGGCTCGGTGTGGCGGCGTCTCGGCGCGGACGTTCTGGTCGTCGAATTCCTGGACCGCATCCTGCCCGGCATGGACGGCGAAGTGGCCCGCTCGTTCCAGCGTATTCTCGAAAAGCAGGGGTTGAAGTTCCGGCTGGGCTGCAAGGTGACCGGCGTGACCAAGGATGGCGACGGCAAGCTCAAGGCAACCATTGCTCCGGCCGCGGGCGGCGATGCGGAGGCCATCGAAGCCGATGTGGTGCTCGTCGCCGTGGGCCGCGTGCCCCATGTCGACGGGCTCGGTCTGGCTGAAGCGGGCATCGCGGTCGATGCCAAGAAGCGCATTCTGGTGGATGGCCAATTCCAGACCAACGTTGCGGGCGTGTACGCCATCGGCGACGTGATCGCCGGGCCGATGCTGGCGCATAAGGCCGAAGATGAAGGCATCGCCGTTGCCGAAAACATCGCCGGGCAGGCGGGGCGCGTGAACCACGACGTGATCCCCAGCGTGGTCTATACGTTCCCCGAGGTCGCCTGTGTGGGCAAGACGGAAGAGGAGCTGAAGTCCGCCCGTGTCGCCTATGCCACGGGCAAGTTCCCCTTCACCGCAAACGGTCGCGCCAAGGTCAACCGCACCACGGACGGTTTCGTGAAAATACTGGCGGATGCCAAGACGGACCGCATCCTGGGCGTGCACATGATCGGCCCGAACGTGAGTGAAATTATTGCGGAAGCCGCCGTCATCATGGAGTTCTCGGGCTCCGCGGAGGATCTGGCGCGCACGTGCCATGCGCATCCCACTTTGACGGAGGCCGTCAAGGAGGCGGCGCTCGCGGTCGCTAAGCGCCAGATTCACATGTGACGCAAGATGCCGCTGCGCGGCGCGCCGCTATTGGAGCGCCATGACGGTGTATCCCGCCTCGCGAAGCAACGCGACGAGGCCGCTCTTGCCCGGCAGGTGCAGGGCGCCGACCGCGATAAAGGCGCCTCCTGCATCAAGAAGCGGCGTTGCCGCGTTTTTCATGCGCGCGTTACGATCTGCCAGCAGCGACTTCTCGAAGTTTGCGAAGGCGCTCGCCGGAATGCCCATCTGTCCGGCGAGCAGGTACTGGAACGGCATCGCCGCGCCCATGTCGCGCTTGAGATAGAGTTGGATCACCGTCTCCATGATGTCGTTGCTCCGGTCGGCGAATTTCAAGCTGACGCGAAGCATTTCGATCTGATCGGCCTCGGGCACGCCGGCCATGGCCGCAAGCTGCTGATTGATGCTTTCAAGTCCGGTGACGGGAATGCCGGCCGCCTGGGCCTTTTGGGCCAACTGCATATCGAGCACCTTGACGCCGGAGGCGACCTGACGGCGCTCGCAATCGGACACCGACAACAACGTCCCCACCAGCCACGGCTTCAAGACACCGGCTAATTCCGCCGGCATGTCGGATGCGGTGACGACCGCTTTGACCTTTTCGAATTCCTCCTTGGACAGGCGCTGCGCAAGGCCCGTTCCATCCTGGTAGACGAGGTCGGCGCCGGAGGCCGCCATGGCCGCCGTCAAAGCGCCGGGCGAGAGATCGCCGACCTCCAACGCCAGAACTTTCGCGTGGCTGAGGGCATCGGACACGGTGGAGCTCAAGGTGGCGATGCGTGCATCGCTCAGGTGCATGGTGCCGAACAGATAGGACGGTGCGACGCCGGATTTCTCGATCTTCCAGAGCAGGGCTTGGGTATTTTCCAGCGCGGCTGCCTGTTTGCGCAAATCCTGGAAGGCGCCGGGGTCCGATGCCGCAAGTTCGGCCAGCATGTCGGTTCCTTTGCAGGTGGCCGCTACAGGCTCGGCGTTTGCGGGCGCTGCGAGCGAAACCATCAGGATCAGAGCGGCGGCGTGGCGAAGCTTGCGCATATGCGGGCGGTCCTGTGCTGCTGCATGCCGGAACAGCGGTATCGGGGAAATTTCACATCGCGCGCGAGAATAACCCAAAAGTCGACGGCAATCAGGCGCGGCCTGCGCGCGGGTGCGCGCTGTCGTAAACGGCGAGTAAACGCTCGCCGTCGACCTCGGTATAGATCTGCGTAGTGGAGAGAGAAGAGTGACCCAGAAGCTCCTGGATTTGGCGCAGATCGGCTCCGGCCGACAGAAGGTGCGTGGCGAATGAATGACGCAAGGCATGCGGGGTCGCCGTGTCGGGAAGTCCCAATGCGGCGCGCATCCGTGCCATGGCAAGCTGAATGAGGCGTGGCGACAGCGGACCTCCCCGCGCACCCAGAAACAGCGGTCCGTTTTGCCTGATCGGATAGGGGCACATCGCAATGTAGCGCGTGATGGCTTCGCTCACGATCGGCAGCGCGGGCACCATGCGCTCGCGCCCTCCCTTGCCTGCGATCATCATCACGTCGCATCCGCCAATGGGGGCCTGGCGGACGGTGAGCGCCAATGCCTCGCTGATGCGCAGGCCGCAGCCGTAGAGAAGCATCATCACGGCCTGATCGCGTGCGGCGATCCACTCATCCGCCGGCTCGCCGCCCTGGCGGACGCCGACGACACGCGCCGCGGCGTGCGCGCTGAGCGGCTTGGGAATGCCATGGGGGACTTTGGGCAGCGCGATCTGCGAAACCGTACGGTTCTTCAACGTATCTTGAGCCTCGAGCCAGCGGAAAAAGGCGCGCATGGCCGAGAGCGTGCGCGAAAGCGTGCGCGACACCGCTCCCGCCCTGCGGCGCGCTGCGAGGAAAGCGCGGATGGTCTTGGCGTCGAGGCGGCCAAGGTCGCCCAGGCAGGGCGTGTGCCGCAAATGGGCCTTGAGGAACTCCAGGAACTGGCGCACGTCGCGCGCGTAAGCCTCGCGGGTATTTTCTGATGCGCCGCGCTCGTGCTCCAGATAGGCGAGCCAAGCCGCGACGGCGCTCTTCAAGTCGCCGCCGAGCGCAAGTTCACCATCCGTGTCGAGGATGTCGTCGTCCGGCGTTTGCGCCATGATGACCCCTTGCCGCCCCCGGCGGCATGACGTGCTCGCAAAACCATCGCGAGATAATGGTTAATACATCCTTAACGGGACAAAACCTTGGCCGTGGCCCGTGTGCGCAATGCGAATTGACAGCCCGCGGTGCGGCTCTCTAAGTCAGCACTCCACGACAAGGGATTTGATTGGTGACCTCACGACGCGAATCACCTGCCGCCATCGCTTTCGATTGCGACAGCACGCTTTCGATGCTCGAGGGTATCGACGAATTGGCTGCGCGTTCGGGCCGCGCCGGCGAGATCGCGCCGTTGACCGAGGCCGCCATGGACGGCCGCATGGCGATTGAAGATGTGTACGCGCGCCGCATGGAGATACTGCGGCCCAGCCTCGAAGACATCGTCTGGCTCGGCCGGCGCTATGCGGAAACAGCGGTGGAGGGCGCCGCGCAGGCGATCGCCCGATTGTCGGCACAAGGCGCTGCCGTTTATGTGGTGAGCGGAGGCTTGCGTGCCCCCGTGGTCCATCTGGCCGGTGTGCTCGGCGTGCCGGAGGCCCGTGTCCACGCGGTCGCGATTTATCACGACGGCCAGGGGCGATATGAAGGCTTCGATGCAAGCTCTCCATTGACTCGCTCGGACGGCAAGGCGCGGATCGCGGCTCGGCTCATTGCCCAGCATGGCAGCCTCGTCCTTGTCGGCGACGGCGTGACCGATGTGGCCGCTCGCGAAGGCGGCGCGACCGTAATCGGTTTTGGCGGCGTTGCGCGGCGGCAAGCGGTCATCGCAGGTGCAGATCACTTCATCGACGGACCATCGCTCGCGGCCGTGGCCGACTATCTGCTCGGCTGATACCGCCGGTCCGAAAAATCCCGGCTCAAGACACCGGATTGAGAATGCGGGCGCGGATCGTGCCGGGCAGATCGCGGATTTCCTCCAGAATGGCTTCTGCGTTGGGTACGGTGCCGTCGGCGTCGATGACCACATAGCCGATCTTGGGGTCGGTCTGGAGGAACTGTGTCGCGATGTTCACGTTGTGACGCGCGAACACGTCGTTCAAGCGCCGCAGCTCGCCGGGGATGTTGCGGTGCATCTGGATGAAGCGCGTGCCGTTGGGTCGCGCGGGGAGCTGGACCTGCGGGAAATTGACCGCTCCGTACGTCGAGCCGACGTCGCAATAATCGATGAGCTTGCGGGCGACCTCCGCGCCAATGTTCTCCTGCGCTTCTTCGGTGGAGCCGCCGACATGCGGGGTAAGTATGACGTTGGGGAGGTCCTGCAGCGGGCTTTCGAATTTCTCGTTGTTTGAGGAAGGCTCCTTGGGAAACACATCGATGGCTGCGCCAGCAAGACGATTTTCGCGAAGCGCTTGAGCCAGGGCATCCAGATCGACAACGGTGCCACGCGCGTTGTTGATCAGGAACGCGCCCGGTTTCATCAGGGCGATCTCGGCCGCACGGATCATGTTCTGCGTTTCGGGCGTCTCGGGAACGTGCAGCGAGACGACGTCCGAGCGCGCAAGAAGCGAACCCAGGGATTCCGCCGGCTCGGCGTTGCCATGGCGCAGCTTGTCGGACAGATCGTAGTAGATCACGCGCATGCCCATGGCTTCCGCCAGCACCGCAAGCTGGCTGCCGATGTTGCCGAGGCCGACGATGCCCAGCGTCTTGCCGCGCACCTCGTGTGCGCCCGCGGCGCTTTTGTCCCAAGCACCCGCATGGGCGCCGACGGAGCGCGGAAAGATGCGGCGGAACAGCATGACGATCTCGGCAATCGTGAGTTCCGCAACCGAGCGCGTGTTCGAAAACGGCGCGTTGAAGACAGGGACCGCCTTGGCGTTGGCGGCCGCAAGATCGACCTGGTTGGTGCCGACCGAGAAGCAGCCGACCGCAATCAGGCGGTCCGTGTTGTCGATGATATCGGCACGCAATTGCGTCCGCGAGCGAATACCCAGGATGCGCACATCCTGGAGCGCGGCGACCAACTCCTTGCCGTCGAGCGCCTTGGTGAGGCGTGCCACGTTGGTGTAGCCGGCGGACGTGAACGCCGCAGCAGCGGTTTCAGAAATATTCTCCAGGAGCAGAACCTTCATGCGCTCCTTGGGAAGAGAGGGATTGCGAATTTTGGTCATGGGAACGGTCGCCGGAATGATGCAGTGCAAAAGAGGATATGCTTCGTTGAACCCAAGATGGCGTCGGCGTCAATCCTCCATAGGAACCATGCACTTAAGCGCCAGGGCCACTTTTGGGCTTTCCTGCTGGAAAACCCAGGTCCAGCATTTCGAGAAGCGCTCCAGGTGCGGTGCGGGCATGATTCTAGACGACGCGGCCCGGGTTGAGGATGCCGTTGGGATCGAGTGCGCGCTTGATCGTGCGCATGAGGCTCATTTCGACGGCGCTCTTGCGCAAGGCAAGCTCATCGCGCTTGAGCCGCCCGATGCCGTGCTCGGCGGAGATCGAGCCGCCCATGTCGGCAACCAGCGCATGCACGGCATACGACATATCGTGCCAAAGAGCGATATAGGCATCGCGCGCCAAGCCCGCCGGCTGGGTGACGTTGTAGTGGATGTTGCCGTCGCCGAAATGACCGAAGGGAACTGGCCGCGCACCGGGGCACACGCTCTCGACGACGGGGCCGGCGCGTTCCAGAAATTCGGGGATACGCGCCACGGGCACCGAGATGTCGTGCTTGATGCTGCCGCCCGCAGGCTTTTGTGCTTCCGACAGGCTTTCTCGCAGCCGCCAAAGGTCGCGGGCGTGCTGGAGGGAGGCGGCGATCGCTGCGTCAACAACGAGGCCGGCTTCACTTGCCTTGACGAGGAGATCCTCCATCTGAGCTGCGGCGCGTCCGCCGGTTTCGCCGCTCGAAATTTCGATGAGGGCGTACCAGGGGTGCTCATCGGCAAACGGGTCGCGCGTGCCGGGAAGAAAGTCGAGCGCGAACTGCATGGCGAGCCGCGACCAGAACTCGAATGCGGTGAGGCTCGAATGGGCCTGGGCTTGCGCAAGCCGCAACAGCGCAAGCGCCTCCTTTGGCGACGCGATGGCCACCAGCGCGGTGGCTTTTTCGGCGGGAGCGGGTGAGAGCTTCAGCGCCGCCGCGGTAATGACGCCGAGGGTGCCTTCCGAGCCGATGAAGAGATCGCGCAGATCATAGCCCGTGTTGTCTTTTTTCAGGGTACGAAGCCCATCCCAGATCTCGCCGTTGGCCAGTACGACTTCCAGGCCGAGCGCCAGTGCACGGGTGTTGCCGTAGCTGAGAACCGCGACACCGCCGGCGTTGGTCGCAAGCACGCCGCCGATCTGGCAACTGCCTTCCGACGCGAGACTCAAGGGAAAGAGCCAGCCCGCCGCGGCGGCGATGCGCTGCGTCTCTGCCAGCGTAATGCCCGACTCCAGAATGAGCGCGCCGCCTTCGGCATCGAGCCGCCGCACTTTGTTCAGGCGCGACAGGCTGAGCACGATCTCGTTTCCCGATTCGACCGGGACTTGGCCCCCGACCAAGCCGGTATTTCCGCCCTGCGGAACGATCGCGACGCGCGCTTCGTTCGCCAACGCGAGGACCTGCGACACCTCCTGGGCCGAACCGGGCCGTAAGACCAGCGGGGTCCTGCCCGTGTAGAGATCGCGCCATTCCTTGAGATATGGGACCTGATCGTGCGGGTCGCGCAATGCATTTTGCGCGCCGACGATCCCGGCGAGGCGATCGATCAGGCCGTTGGATGGAATATTGAGAGCAGGTGCCAAATTCGGTGCATCCTTGAGGCGAGCCGCGCCGCGCGGCGGCAGCATCATAAACGTCAGCGCCCAGGTAGCGCGTTGTGCAGGCGGCGCGAACCTAGGTTCGACTTGGCCTGATCAAGGCCAAAGATCCAATTGGAGGTCAAGCGCGGGTACGGGAGCCTTGATTAAGACATTGGTGGCGGTGGGCGCGTTTGTCGCGGCAGCGGATCGCCCCGCAGGAAGCGCCCGATGCCGCTTTGGCCGAGGCGGCCGAGGGGAGACGGCATCGCCTAAGGGTTGGGCGTCGCATGTTTCCCGCGCGACGCTGCGCTGCCGTCAAAGGCCAGCGGATTTCACTCCGCCGCCGCTGCGCCGCCCATGCGCCGGTAGATGAATTCCGGCGAGGCCGCGTGGGCTTCCGCCTCGGCAAGCGCCTTGAAGGCGGCATGATGCACGGACTTCTCGCACGTTGGATCGGTATTGGCCGCATCACCCGTCATGGCCAGCGCCTGGCAGCGGCAGCCGCCCCAATCGATTTCGCGCCGGTCGCACGAGCGGCAGGGCTCCTTCATCCAGCTCGTCCCGCGATAGGCGTTGAAGGCCGCGCCGTTGAGCCAGATGTCGCTCAAGGTGCGATCCTTGATGTTGTCGTGCTTGAGCCACGTGATCGTTTCGGCGGCATGGCATGGCATGACCTTGCCTGACGGCGTGATGGTGACGAGGTTGCGGCCCCAGCCGCCCATACAGGGTTTCGGGCGCACGGCGTAGTGGTCGTGGACGACGAAGTCGAACACGAGGATGCCTTTCAAGCGTTCGCGCGCCTCATCGACGTATTTCACCGTCTTCATGAACTGGTCGCGCGTGGGGATCAGCGCCGCGCGATTTTTCAGCGCCCAGGCGTAATACTGCGTGTGCGCCACCTCGAGCCGTCCGGCGCCGATCTCAACCGCATAGCCGATGATCGCCGGCAGGTTTTCGATGTTGTGCCGATGCACGACGGCATTGAGCGTGAGCGGCAGGCCGATCTCCCGGACCCATGTCGCCACCTCGTGCTTCTTTGCCGTTCCGCCGCGATATGCCGAGATGCGCTCGGCATTGGCCGGGTCGACGTCCTGGATCGAGAGCTGAACGTGATCGAGCCCCGATTTGGCAAGGCCTTCGAGGCGCTCGCGGGTCAGCGTGACGCCGGATGTAATGAGATTGGTATAAAGGCCGGCCTTGACCGCTGCCGCCAGGATCTGTTCGAGATCCTGGCGCACGCAAGGCTCGCCGCCAGAAAGGTGAAGCTGCAGCACGCCGATCTCGCCGGCTTGCCGCATGACCTCCTGCCACTGCGCGGTCGTTAACTCCTCGGCGACGCGCGTCAGTTCCAGCGGATTGGAGCAATACGGGCATTGCAGCGGGCAGCGGTGCGTCAGCTCCGCGAGCAGGCCGATCGGAGCGCGCTCGCAAACTTGTTGCGGCTGCGGAGCGGGAGCGGAAACGGCAGCGGTCGAAACCACGCCGCCCGTTGCAATCTCTTCCATGTTCTTACGCAGCCTGCTCGTTGGGATTGTATGCGCCCGGGGGTATCATGCCCACGACGTAGGCGAGATAGAGGGCATCGAGCTGAGCCCACAGCATGTCGGTCTTGAATTTCACGGCGCCGACGCACGCTTCCTGGAGCTCGCGGGTGCTGGCGTGCTCCTTGACGAATTCAAGCGTGAAATTCGCGTCGCGCGGCGCCTGCGTCAGGCGGCGCTTGAAGTAAGCCATGACGGTGTCGTTCACGAAGTCGTAGTTGGCCAGCATTCCCGCGATCCGTTCACGATGGATGGAAGGCGCAAAGAGTTCGGTGAGCGACGACGCAGCGGCGGCCACCAGCGGCTGTTCCACCACGAAGCGTACGTAAGCCTCGCAGGCATAGCGGGTGGCAGGCAGCGCACCTTCCATGCTCTGCACATACGCGCGTTCAAGGCCCAGCGCATCCGTGAGCACGAGCCAGCGCTCCAGGCCGCCCAGTTCATCGGGCGGCAATCCGTCATGATCGTGAATGCGGTGAATCCATTCGCGGCGCAACTCGCGGTCGTGGGTGCGGCTCATGAAGGCGGCATCCTTGCGCGGCACGGCCTCCTGATAGCAGTAGCGGTTGAGCGCCCATGCGGCGACCTGGCCTTTGTTGAGCTTCCCGCCATGGAGCATCTTATGGAAAGGATGCAGGTCATGATAGCGCGCCGGACCGATGGCGCGGATCTGGGCCTCGAACTCCTCCTTCGACCAGGGCGTTCTGTTCGCAACTACCGTACGGACGTGCTCGTTCATGGGTTCTGTTCCTCCACCACACATTTTTTGTTTGTCTTTTGGTTGAGCGGTCCCGCCGTTCGGCGGCAGCTCGATTGGGGCGGAGTATGATTGGGGCGGATGGATGCTGATTGATCGATATCAACTGCCGGCGTCACGATTTATGCGCGGGTGCTCACGATTGCGCGAGAGCGCAGCGCAAGGGTTGGGTTAAATGAAACAGGGTTACAGATGTTGCGATGAAAGGGCCAAGCCCGGCCTCTTGCGCCGCGCCGCTCAAACCGCGTTCTATGCCGCTGAGCGTCAATCGGAGGAACGTTCAGCACCTGGAGAGGCTACGCATGAAAGCCATGGTTCTGGAGCGGCCAGGGGGGCCGCTCAAGCGCGTCGAAATGGATATTCCGGTGCCCGGAACGGGGCAGGTGCTCGTCAAAGTGGCGGCCTGCGGCGTGTGCCGGACAGATCTGCACGTCGTCGACGGCGAACTCGACAAGCCCAAGCTGCCGATCGTTCCGGGCCATGAGATCGTCGGTTATGTCGCCGCTCTCGGGCCGGGCGTCAAGACGCTCGCGGCCGGCGACAGGGTCGGAATTCCCTGGCTTGGCGGAACCTGCCGCGCATGCCGCTTTTGCAGGAGCGGCCGGGAAAACCTGTGCGACGGCGCGCGCTTCACCGGCTATACGCTCGACGGCGGTTATGCCGACTTTGCGGTCGCTTCGGCCGATTATTGCTTTGCGCTGACGAGCCCGCTCAGCGATGTCGGCGCAGCTCCGCTGCTGTGTGCTGGATTGATCGGCTATCGCTCGCTGAAGTTTGCAGGCGGCGCCAAGCGCCTTGGCATCTATGGCTTTGGAGCGGCGGCCCACATCGTTGCTCAGGTCGCCGCCCATCAGGGGCGTGAGATCTTCGCCTTTACCCGTCCTGGCGACGTAGAGGCGCAGCAATTCGCACGGCGCCTGGGCGCGCGCTGGGCGGGCGGCTCCGATGAAAAGGCGCCGGAAACGCTCGACGCCGCCATCGTCTTTGCTCCGGTCGGTCCTCTTGTTCCCCGTGCGTTACAGGCGGTAGACAAGGGGGGCGCCGTGGTGTTGGGCGGCATTCACATGAGCGACATTCCAGCGATGCCGTATGAGATTGTCTGGGGTGAGCGGCATCTCCAGTCGGTCGCCAACCTGACGCGGCAGGACGCGATCGAGTTCCTCGCCATCGCCGGGAAGACACCAATCGAGATTCACGCCGAAGCCATGCCGCTCGAGGATGCCAACACGGCCCTCGACAGGTTGCGGTCCGGCCGCGTCACCGGCGCGCTCGTGCTCGTGCCTTGATAGATCAGTCGGCCGCCTCTTGGCAGACCCCCGGCGCAGGGTTTGATCGCCAATCCGGCGAGAGGGCCTCAAGGCGTTCGCAGCGCCGAGCGCCCGCTGCCGGGCTGCGCTTGGCCGGCATTGTTCGTCGCGAGCGTGAGGCGGCCCACGACGGCGAGTGCGGCGACGTAGACCAGAACCTGGATGCCCGCCGGCCGCGCCTGATAGCCGATGAGCGTATGCAGCAGCTTGCCGGGAATGCTCTTGTCGCCGAGCAGCCACGAGGTGTCCCACAAAGGATCGGCGAGCGGCGGCAAGACCCCAGCCTGCACCAGAAAACCTGTCGCAGCCGCGGCCATTCCCGCCATCAGCAGCAGGATCATCCAGTTCGTCACGCTGAAAAAATGGCTCGGGGGAATGCGAACCAGACCCATGTAGAGCGCCGTGCCGGCCGCCGCTCCGCCGACCAACCCCAGAAGACCGCCCCCGGCGAGGTCGACAATGCCGGCCTCTCCAGATTGCGCCAAGCCTGCGAGGAATAGCACCGTTTCAGATCCCTCCCGCAGCACGGCAAGTCCGACAACCAGGCCGATTGCCAGCAGGGATCTGCTGCCGTTGGCGACACAGACGCTGACGGCCTTTACATGCTGGGCCAGTTCTCTGCCGTGCTGCTTCATCCAGATCGCGTGCCAGGCGAGCATCGCCGCGGCCAGCAACAGGATCGCGGCGTTGAGGAGTTCCTGGCCCATTCCTTGCGCGGCTTCCGTTATGGCGCGCGCGCCAAGAGCGACGATGCATGATCCCAGAGTGCCGCCCGCAATTCCGGCCGTGACCCAGAAAGTGCGGCCGGCAACCATGCGGCAAGCGGCCATGACAATGCCTATGACGAGCGCCGCTTCGAACGCTTCGCGGAAAACGATGATTGCGGTCGCAAGCATAAGATCACTCCTACTTCACAACGACATTGCCGGTGGTGTCGCGATGGAAGTCGTCGAAGAAGTCATATGTGCCCGGCGTCAGGGGGCCGACGGAAACAACAGCGCTTCCGCCCGGCGGTATGATCTTCTCGCGATTGAGCGTGCCGCTTTCGAACTCGGCGGCCTGCTTCTGGTCGTTGTGGATGCTGATCTGAGCCTTGACGCCCGCCTTTATCGACAGGGTCCTGGGTTCGAATTTGTGATCCTTGATCGTGAGCGCGTAGGAGGCTTCGTCTCCGGCGCGGAGAGGAGCCGGGATCATTGCGCCGAGCACGAACGTGAATGCAAGTGCGGCGGAAACGTTTGTCGAGAAGGTCATGGTAAACTCCAAAGCAGCGGCAGGCGATCGGCACGAAGCTGCGAACGCAAGCGGTTGGCGCACCGCGCCGCGGTGGCGCTCATGTCAGGGAATGAAGGGGGATTTAGTTGAAAGAGGCTGGTTTGGCCGGGGATGTTTTGGCCGGAGAAGTTTTGGCAGGAGAAGTTTTGGAAGAGACCGGGCGCACGCAGGCAACCTCGCGCGAACTTTACGGCAATCATATCGAACTCCAATCCTCGAGGTTCAAAGCCTCGAAATCGGTTCTGACCGGCATGCGGTCAATTGCAGTTATAGCGGCATGAGTCCGACATTCAATTGCGATGTTTTATAATTATAATTGATCTAAAAGAGCGTGTTGGCGCCTCCTGCCCCGGTGCGATGCCGGCATCGTGGCGAGGCGTACATTCCTGGCAACAGAGTCAAGCTGCCGATGAGCCAGAGAACCGATCGGTAATGCCATACGTGGCGGCGGCAAAGAACATTCGCGCTCCTGGCCGCCGCCGATCAGACGATCTGCTGGCCGGTCTTCTTCCAGTCGTTGAGGAAGATCTCAAGGCCCTTGTCGGTGAGCGGATGCTTGATGAGCTGCTTGAGGATCGCAGGCGGAATGGTTGCAACGTCCGCACCGATCATGGCTGCGTCCTTCACATGATTGACCGTGCGAATGGACGCCGCCAGGATGTCGGTTGATAGATCCGGATAGTTGTCGAAGATGACGCGGATTTCCTTGATCAGCTCCATGCCGTCGAGCCCGATGTCGTCGAGCCTGCCGACGAAGGGCGACACGAACGTGGCTCCCGCCTTCGCTGCCAGCAACGCCTGCGTCGCCGAGAAGCACAAGGTGACGTTGACCATGGTGCCTTCGCTCGTCAGCGCCTTGCAGGCCTTGAGGCCGTCCATGGTGAGGGGCACCTTGATCGTCACGTTCTTGGCGAGCTTGGCCAGAGCCTTGCCCTCTTTCACCATGCCATCGTAGTCGGTCGCGGCAACTTCCGCGGAGACGGGTCCCGGCACAATGGAGCAGATCTGCTTGATGATCTCCTTGAAATCGCCACCTGCCTTTGCCACCAGCGAAGGGTTCGTCGTGACGCCGTCGAGCAGGCCGGTCGCGGCCAATTCCTTGATCTCGGCCACGTCTGCGGTGTCGACGAAGAATTTCATTGCTCTTAGGTCCTTCCGGCAGCGTTTGTTCGGCGGGTCCGGGCGCCTTCAGCGCGCGGATCACGGTGAGGGGGTTTAGCCTAGTTATGGGTTTTGTACACCCCCCTGGCCGCCTTCGCCTCGCCTCACGGCCGGGGCTAGGCTAAAGCCCTTCGATTCGATGTTGCCAGAACCCGGTAGAAGCCCTTTGCACAGCCTGCTCGACAGCCTCGATCCTCAGCCCGGCGGGGGCACGCGGCCGCTGGTGCCGGTGTTGCTGCCTGTTGCGCTGGATCAGACCTACGATTACTTGGCGCCAGAAGGTCTGGAGCCGCAGGCCGGCATGTTCGTGCTGGTGCCGTTCGGCTCGCAGACTCGCATCGGAATCGTGTGGGATGGCCCCATCGGTGATCATAAGCCAGCCGCGCCCGCCAAGCTCAAATCCATCACCGGCGCGCTCGATGTGCCGCCCTTGCCTGTCATCTCGCTGCGCTTTGCCGAGTGGATCGCCAAGTACACGCTGGCTCCGCTCGGCATGGTGGCCCGCATGATGATGAGCGCGCAGACGGCCTTCGAGCCCGAAAAGATCCGCCATGGCGTGCGGCTGGTGGAAGGCGTGCCGCCCCCGGCACGGCTGAGCGAGGCGCGCGCCCGCGCCCTCGAGATCGCAGCGGACGGACTGATCCGCGCCAAGTCCGAGCTTGCGCAACTTGCGTTCTGTTCGACCGGCGTTATCGACGGTTTGGTCAAATCGGGCAACCTCGTCGACATCGCTATTCCCGACCGCCGTTTCGCGCGTCCCGATCCGGCGCACCACGTCACACAGTTCAGCGACGGCCAGCTTGGCGCCGTCGAGGCGTTGCGCGCGGCGGTCGATGGCGCGTGCTTCTCGACGACCTTGCTCGACGGCGTCACGGGATCGGGCAAGACGGAAGTTTATTTCGAAGCCGTCGCGCGAACGCTGCAAGCGGGGCGCCAAGCCCTCATCATGCTGCCTGAGATCGCGCTGACGAGCCAGTTTCTCGATCGATTCGAGCGGCGGTTTGGCGTCAAACCAGTGGAATGGCATTCCGCGCTCTCGCCGGTGGAGCGCGGGCGTGTCTGGAAAGGCGTTGCGCGCGGCGATGTGCGGGTTGTGGTTGGCGCGCGCTCGGCGCTGTTTCTACCCTATCCCGAACTCGGGCTCGTCGTCGTCGACGAGGAGCACGACCAGGGCTTCAAGCAGGACGACCGCGTGCACTATCAGGCCCGCGATATGTGCGTAGTGCGCGCCAACCTGGGCAAGTTCCCCGTCGTGCTGTCGTCGGCCACGCCTTCCATCGAGAGTCACGTCAACGCGCTGACGGGGCGATACCGGCATGTCGTTCTGCCCGGACGCTTCTCGGGTAGCGATTTGCCGGATGTCGAGGCTGTCGATCTGAAGCGGGAGCAGCCCGACAAGGGAAAGTGGCTCGCCCCGCGGCTAGTCGAAGCGGTGACCGATACATTGCGAAAAGGCCAGCAGTCGCTGCTGTTTCTCAACCGCCGCGGCTACGCACCATTGACCTTGTGCCGTTCGTGCGGTCACCGCTTCGAATGTCCGCAATGCTCGGCTTGGCTCGTCGAGCACCGCTTCAAGAAGCGGCTCAACTGCCATCATTGCGGGTTTTCGCTGCCCCTGCCCGAGAAATGCCCGAAGTGCCAGGCATCCGACAGCCTCGTGGCGTGCGGACCAGGCGTGGAGCGCGTGGCTGAAGAGGTGGCCGTGCGCTTTCCTGACGCGCGCGTCGCGCTGTTGTCATCGGATCTCGTGCCGAGCCTCGTTGAGATGCGCGGCCTCATCCATCAGATCGAGGCGCACGAAATCGACATTATCATCGGCACCCAGATCGTGGCCAAGGGTCACCATTTCCCCGACCTCGCTTTCGTAGGCGTTGTCGACGGTGATCTCGGGCTGGCCCATGGTGCGGATCCGCGTGCCGGAGAGCGCACCTTCCAGTTGCTGCATCAGGTGACGGGGCGTGCAGGCCGCGCCGCGGCCGCCGGACACGGGCTGGTGCAGACATATATGCCGGAGCATCCGGTCATGGCCGCCATAGTCGCGGGCGATCGCCAGGCATTTCTGAACTACGAGATGAAGACGCGGCAGGCCGGGATGCTTCCCCCGTACGGGCGCTTGGCTGCCATCGTCGTTTCGGCGCGCGAGAAAGAACTGGCCGAACGCACGGCGCGTGCGGTGGCTCTGGCCGCGCCGCCATCCGACAGGATTTCGGTGCTGGGGCCAGCAGAGGCGCCCATCGCCATCGTGCGTGGCCGTCATCGCTGGCGGTTGCTCGTCAAGGCGCCGCGTGACATCGACCTGCAATCGTACCTCAGGGCATGGTCGCAGGCGCTTCCTTCCTTCAAGGGCGATGTCAGAGTGTCGCTGGACGTCGATCCCTATAACTTCTTGTGACCGAGATCAGCGCCGCTGCGATCAGCCGAAGCGAGCAAGTGCTTCCATGCGTCCGGACGTGAACAGGACGCCGACCTGCCGGCCGGTTTGATGACGCAACTCGCAATCGGCCGCGAACAGGGCATCGGGAATGGTCAAGCGGAAAGCCGCGGGCGGCTCAATGCCGGGGCCGAGCTCCAACAAAGCGCCCATGGGCGAAATGTTCTTGATCCGGCAGGGGTGGGCGTCACCGTTCGCAAACCGCACGACGGCGCGGTAGCCGGCGCCGGTACGCTGATAGGTTCGCCGCTCTGGGGATGCGCGACAGGGCTGAGGAACTTGCAATACGGACCTCACAGGCTAAAAGCACAAACCGTACCCTGCTTACGATCAGGCCCGATAACGCCGCGTGATCTGGGGCATGCAAACTTGTCGTGTGTTTCCGCCCAATTTTCGGCCATTTCGAGTACACTCCGAAACGTTAACCGGGCCGGCGCCGGCGAGGCCATCGCCCGACGTCCGGCGAATAGGCCGCGCTGGCCGCGCGTGATATTTTTGAAAAGGATTAGAACTCGTACTCGGGAGATCGGACATGACCGATCTGGACCGCGTGTTGAAACGCGCCATCGATGCTGGGGCGGCCGCGGGCGTGGTGGCAGCCGCCGCCTCGCGTGAGAACGTCTTCTACATGGGGGCGGCCGGCCGGCGCCGTATCGATGAAGATGCGCCGATGACCACCGATACGATTTTTCGAATCTTCTCCATGACCAAGGCTATCGCCGGAGTTGCGGCCGCGAAGCTGGTGGAGCGGGGGCTGCTCAATCTCGATGCGCCGGTCGCCGACATCCTGCCGGAGTTCGCGGAACTTCCCGTTCTGGAAGGTTTTGAGGGCGATACGCCGATTCTGCGGGCTCCAAGGCGGCAGGCAACAGTTCGCCAACTTGCGACGCACACTTCCGGACTGGTCTATGAGTTCTGGAATGCCGACATCCAGAAGTATCTCGCCGTGACGGGCCGGCCAGGGTTCCTCTCCGGCACGAAGCTCGGCATCAGCTATCCGCTGGTTTTCGACCCGGGCGAGCGTTGGGACTACGGCGTCGGCATCGATTGGCTTGGCCTCGTCATCGAAAAAATCAGCGGCGAGCGTCTCGATGTGTTCTGCCATGACGAGATTTTTGCGCCGCTGGGCATGAGCGACACGGGATTCGAATGCCCGGCCGAAAAGCGCAGCCGCCTGGCGAGCGTCCATCGTCGGGAGGAGGATGGTTCGCTGGTGCCCATCACGCTCGATCCACCGTCCTCGCCCGAGGTGTACGGCGCAGGCTATGGCCTTTATTCCACGGCGCGTGACTATACGGCCTTTCTAATGATGCTGCTCAACGAGGGTCGCGCCAACGGCGTACAGAGCCTGAAGCCCGCTACCGTGAACTACATCCTGGAGAACCATATCGATGACTTGGAAGTCGTCAATCTCGTCTCGGTAAATGCGGCGGTGACGTGCGATGCTGAATTCTTCCCCGGTATGATCAAAAAGCAAAGCCTCCTCACCATGATCAACATGGAGCCTGCCCGCGGCATGCGGGCGGCCGGAAGCCACTGCTGGGCGGGCGCACTCAACACCTACTTCTGGTTCGATCCGCTGAACGGCATCGCAGGCGTCGTGCTGATGCAAACCATCCCGTTCTGCGATCCATTGTGCACGGACGTGCTCGTCGATTTCGAGAAGGCCGTTTATGCGCGAACCATGGCGGCCGCTTGACTCCTGAATAGAGCGCACGGCGTTGCAGCGGCCGGTTGATCTTATCAGCCATAGGTGATCTGGAGCGGCAGCTCCAAGGCCATGACAGGGCCCCGCCGGGCCCCGTCGTGAGGAGCGTCTTGATCGGGCAAACCGGCTTGACATTGGCCGGTCGCGCACCCATTCCAACGGCCTGACCCTGCCGAGCCGTTTTTTCCTTGAAGGTTGAGACATGACATCTTCCCGGCCCGAACCGCGCTTGCTCTTCATTTCGGGCAGTTCGCGTGAGAAATCCTGGAACAAGAAGCTGGCTCGGCTAGGCGAGAAGATTGCCGAGGCCAACGGCATCGCTGGAACCTTTGCAGACCTGGGCGACTATCCGATGCCGATTTATAACGGCGACGATGAGATGCGGGACGGCCCGCCCGATAACGCGCGCAAGCTCAAGGCGCTCATGAAAGTGCATTCCGGCATCTTTATCGCGAGTCCCGAATACAACGCGTCTTTTTCGCCGCTGCTGAAGAATGCGATCGACTGGGTGAGCCACACGCGCGACGAAGGTGAATCGCCGCTTGAAGTCTACAAGACTCGCGTCTTCGCCTTGGGTAGCGCCTCCTCGGGCGGGATGGGCGGCCTGCGCGGGCTTTCTCAATTGCGACTGGTTCTGGAGACCGGACTGGGCGCACTGGTGCTGCCCGATCAGTTTGCCGTTCCGCGTGCAGTGGACGCGTTCGACGAAAACGGGCATCTGAAAAACAAGGACTCGCAGGAGACTTTCAAAGTCCTCATTCAAAAGCTCGCGCGCGCCGCGCACGTTCTGCACGGCTGACGGCGAGCAATCCCGCTTGAAGGTGCGCATCCAGGGCTGATCCATGAACGACGCCATTCGCGACAAGCTCATCGTTGCACTCGATTTGCCTTCATCGGCCGAAGCGCGCGCGCTCGTCGCGCGGCTGGGCGGCGAGGTCTCTTTCTACAAGATCGGCCTGGAATTGCTGTTTACCGGGGGACTTGACCTTGCCCAGGAGCTGAAGCGCTCCGGCAAGCGGGTGTTTCTCGATATGAAGCTGCTCGACATCGGCAATACGGTCGAGCGGGCCGTGGCGACCGCAGCTCGGCTCGGCGTCGATTTCCTCACCGTTCACGGGCATGACCGCAAGACCCTTGACGCCGCGGTGAAAGGGCGGGGAAAGGCGCCCTTGAAGCTGCTGGCCGTCACGGTGCTGACGAGTCTCGACGCGGCCGACCTCGCCGAGCAGGGAACCACGCTGCAACCGGGAGAACTCGTTCTCAAGCGCGCCCGTCTTGCTCATGCGGCCGGGTTCGACGGCGTCATCGCGTCCGGACAGGAAGCCGCCGCCGTGCGGTCGGCAACGGGGCGTGAGTTCTTGATCGTGACGCCCGGCATTCGGCTGCCCGGCGGCGCGGCCGGCGATCAGGCGCGCATCACCACGCCCCAGCACGCGCTCGCGGACGGTGCAGATCATCTCGTGGTCGGCCGTCCGATCAATGCCGCTTGCGATCCGCTCGAAGCCGCCCGCCAGTTCCTCAGCCATATCGCGCAGGCGTGAGCGCGCGTCTCGCCGCAGTCAAAAAGTGAGTGCGGCGAGAGTAGCTTCCACGTTGTCGCCACGAATATGCCTCGGGGGTGCCATGCTCGGCAGCCAAGATCTTAACCGCACGTTAAGCATGTCTGAAGCATAGGGAACTTCAGGCTTTTTTGCAGTGGCTCGCGGGGTTCTTGTATATGCGTCCGCTCGATTGCGCTCTCATAACGGGTGGCGCTGGCGTCGTCCTTTTGGCATTGGCGTGCATGTTTACATCGCCCGGCGAGGCCAAGGCAGAATCCGCCTCCGCCAAACCGCTCGAAGCCCAGACGCTGAGCTACCTGCAGCAAAAGCACCTCGATGCTAATGCGCCGGTCTATATTCGCGTCTTCAAGGAAGAGTCGGAACTGGAAGTCTGGAAGGAGCGTCCCGGCGGCCGCTACGTGCTCGTCAAGACATACCCGATCTGCAACTGGTCGGGTGCGCTCGGCCCCAAGACCGCGCTTGGCGACTACATGGCGCCGGAAGGCTTCTATGGTGTGGGTCCCCACAGCCTGAAACCCGACAGCAAGTATCATCTGGCGCTCAATATCGGCTATCCCAACGCGCTTGATAAGGCGCTCGGCCGCACCGGCGATTTCATCATGGTGCACGGCGACTGCAAGAGCGTGGGGTGCTTTGCGATGACCGACGGGTTGATCGAAGAAATCTATGCCTTCGTGCGCGAGGCCTTGGAGAGCGGGCAAGCGCGGGTGCCTATCCACAGCTTCCCCTTTCGCATGACGGCTTCCAACATGGCGCGCCATGCGACTCACCCGGCCTTCGCCACTTGGGAGCCTTTGAAGGAAGCCTACGACGACTTCGATAGATCGCGCCTCGTTCCACGCGTTGCGACGTGCGACAAGCGGTATGTGGTGAACCCGATCTTTCCAGTGGATGCCGCAACTCCCGAAACGGCCGCGGCCGCATGCCCTGCGCCGCCGGGAAAGCTGATCGCGCCGGTTTCGCGCAAGCTGGCCAAGAAACTCGTCGGCAAGCCTCTGATTGCCATCGGAATCAAGCTGCGCACGCGCGAGAATATCGCGCACTGGAGCACCGGCGATCGCCAGCAGGAGGCATCCTGGTGGCCGTCTGCTACTTCTTCTGTACAGTCGAAAGCCAACGGCGAGGGCCGCCAGGCGGGTATGGGGGGCGTGCGGCCGTTCTTCAGCAATTAACCTTCCGCCTGGAACTTCGAAACGCCTGGGACTTCAAAAGGCTTGCCCGGTCGCGCTAAACCGGTTTCCAGCGTTGCGAAAAGCGCATTAGATGTGCGGGTTCGATCGAGTCGTATATTGGAACTCAAAGGGAGTAGACATGCCAAAGGGTTACGTAATCGTACGCGCCACCGTCGCTGACGTCGCGAAATGGGGCGACTACGTCGCCAAGTCGAAGGCCGCGCTGGAAAAATATCAAGGCACGCCGATCGTGCGCGGCGGGCGCTGCGAAACGGTCGAAGGCACAGGATCGGCCCGTAACGCGGTGCTCGAGTTTCCCAGCTACGAACATGCGCTGGGCTACGCCAAGAGCGAGGAATACGCCGCCGCCAAAGTGCTGCGCCAAGGCGCAGGCTCGCTCGACATGACCGTGGTCGAAGGCGTGTGATGGGCGCTGGGCAAGGAGTGGCCCGGCCACTCCGGCTCGGCCAGGGGTTGTCACGAGCCAAGGGGAAGGCGCCCCCGCCGCGCACCCGATAAATCGGTACCCGGATAAATCTACGCCACGGCCTATCGGAAAGAAAACTCCAGATGGCGCATTTCCCAACACACGACGGACGCACCCCCTGGCGGGCCAGTGTGTTGACGCTGTTTCCGGAAATGTTTCCCGGACCTCTCGGTTTGTCGTTGATCGGCCAAGCCTTGGCCGCGGGCCTATGGACGTTGGCGACGCACCCGATCCGCGACTTCGGCCTGGGCCGTCATGCGCAGGTTGACGATACGCCCGCGGGCGGCGGGGCCGGCATGGTGCTGCGGGCCGACGTGCTGGGACCCGCCATCGATCAGGCGCGAACCTTGAACCCGGACGCACCCGCCATTTACCTTTCGCCCCGTGGAAGCCCGCTCGATCAAGCCCTGGTGCGTAAGCTTTCCGAAGGTCCGGGCGTGCTGCTGGTGGCCGGACGGTTCGAAGGTATCGACGAGCGCGTGATCGAGGCGCGTGGCTTGCGGGAGGTTTCCATCGGAGACTATGTCCTGTCCGGCGGCGACCTGGCGGCCATGGTGCTGATCGACGCCTGTGTGCGATTGATCCCCGGCGTACTTGGCAAGAACGAAAGCATCGCCAACGAAAGCTTCGAGGACGGCCTG
The DNA here is from genome assembly GCA_035325525.1 of Hyphomicrobium sp. Taxonomy (GTDB): domain Bacteria; phylum Pseudomonadota; class Alphaproteobacteria; order Rhizobiales; family Hyphomicrobiaceae; genus Hyphomicrobium_B. The sequence goes on from DAOKZR010000005.1 coordinate 151,167, forward strand.
CTCGAGCACCCCCACTACACCAAGCCGCGGGTATGGGAAGGGCTCCCGATTCCCGATGTGCTGCTCTCGGGCGATCACAAGAAGATCGAGGCGTGGCGGCGTGAACAGGCTCTGAAGGCGACCGCAGAGCGGCGGCCGGATCTTATTGCGCGGCGCCCCGCGCGCTGAAGGGCGTGGGAGTGAGGCCCGGCTCCCCGAATCGCAGGAACACGGGGGGCTGCATACCTCTCATGCGTGCGGGCCATGGCCGCGCGCGTAAGCCGAAGAATTCCAGCAAATGCGAAAGAAGCAGCGAGGCGAAATGGCTGGAGGACTAGCTTGCCATTTTGCAACTGGTCGTCTTTTCTGACCACGGTAAAACCGGCCTTCCCTTAGCGTATCGTTATGAAAAAATTGAAGTTCGGACACCGAATTTCCCTCGGAGGAACCGATGATCAAACTGAATATCAACGGCAAGGAGCAGAGCTTCGATGGCGATCCTGAGATGCCGCTCCTTTGGTATCTGCGCGATGTACAGAACCTGACCGGCACTAAGTACGGTTGCGGGATCGCGCTGTGCGGAGCCTGCACCGTTCATGTCGACGGCATGGCGGTGCGCTCTTGCCAGATGACGATGTCGGATGCGGCCGGCAAGAAGGTGACGACGATCGAAGGACTGTCGTCAGATGGCAACCATCCGCTTCAGGAAGCCTGGCGCGAGCTCAACGTCGCCCAGTGCGGCTACTGCCAGTGCGGGCAGATCATGCAGGCCGCCGCCCTTCTCAACGAAAAACCCAAACCCACCGATGAAGACATCGACGCGGGGATGAGCGGAAATATCTGCCGCTGTGGCACATACCCGCGCATTCGCGCCGCGATCAAGCTTGCCGCCGAGAAAGCGTGAGGAGGGTTCCATGATCATTGACCGCAAGACTTCTGACGTTTTCAACGTCTCGCGCCGCGCCGTATCTCTCGGTTTTGGCGCTGGAGCCCTCGTGCTTGCAACGGGCCTTCCCAGCTTCGCGGAAGAAGCAAAGCCAGAGCCCAAGTGGGGTGGTGACGGCATGCCCCACGGCTTGCGCGACGACCCCACGCTGTTCGTTTCCATCGCGGAAGACGGAACTGTTTCCATCCTGTGCATCCGCTCGGAGATGGGGCAAGGCGTTCGCACCAGCGTACCCATGGTCGTTGCCGACGAAATGGATGCCGACTGGAGCCGCGTGAAGGTCGTCCAGGCCGTGGGCGATGAAGTCAAATACGGCAACCAGGATACGGACGGGTCGCGCTCGCTGCGCCATCACTTCATGCCGCTGCGCCGCATCGGGGCTGCGGCCCGCCAGATGCTGGCCGCCGCCGCTGCTGCCAAATGGGGCATACCGGTTGATCGCATCGAGGTCGACAATCACAAGGTCATTCACAAGGCCAGCGGCATGAGGGCGGACTTCGGCGAGTTCGCCAAGGAGGCGGCTGCTCAGCCGGTACCGGCGCGTGAAGCCCTGAAGCTCAAGGATCCCGCCAAGTTCCGCTATATCGGTAAGGGCAAGATCGGCCTCGTCGACAACGTGGCCATCACGACCGGCTCGGCCATCTACGGCACCGACGTGCGCCGCGAGGGCATGTCGTATGCCGTCGTCGCGCGTCCGCCAGTCTACGGCGGCAAGGTGGCATCCCTCGATGACAGCGCGGCGCTTAAGGTGCCGGGCGTTCTCAAGGTCGTGCCGCTCGATCCGCCCAACTTCCCCACCGAGTTCCAGAACCTCGGCGGCGCGGCGGTCATCGCGACCAGCACCTGGGCAGCCATAAAAGGCCGCGAGGCGCTCAAGATCACGTGGGATCATGGGCCCAACGCCGTCTACACCACGGCGAGCTACCGCGCGTCGCTGGAGCAAGCCGCCCGCAAGCCCGGCAAGGTCGAGCTGTCGGTGGGCGACGTTGACGCTGCGATGAAGACGGCCAAGTCGAAGGTCGAGGCGGAGTACTACATTCCGCATCATTCGCACGTTTCCATGGAGCCGCCGGTCGCGGTGGCCGAGATCAAGGATGGAAAGTGCGAGATCTGGACTGCCGTGCAGAGCCCGCAGGCCGCCAAGGATCGCGTATCCAAGCGCCTCGGCATCAAGCTCGACGACGTTACGGTCCATGTCACGCTGCTCGGCGGCGCCTTTGGCCGCAAGTCCAAGCCGGACTTCTGCATCGAGGCGGCGTTGTGCTCCAAGGCCATGGACGGCAAGCCTGTCCTGTTGCAGTGGACGCGCGAGGACGATCTTGTCAACGGCTACCTCAACACGACCTCCGTGGAGCGCATCGAGGCGGGCCTGGACGAGAACGGCAAGCCGGTCGCCTGGCTGCATCGCTCGACGGCGCCGTCGATCTTCGCGCTGTTCATGCCCGATCCCAAGCATCAGGCGACGCTTGAGCTCGGCTTGGGACTGGTCGACACGCCGTTCGACATTCCCAACCTGCGCATCGAAACGGGTGAAGCGCCGGCACACACGCGCATAGGCTGGTTCCGTTCGGTGACGAACGTGCCGCACGCCTTCGCGCTGCAGTCTTTCGTTGCGGAGCTGGCTGCTGCCGCCGGCCGTGACCACAAAGACTACCTGCTCGACGTGATCGGTCCCGACCGCAAGCTGATCCCCAAGACCACCGAGCCGTGGTGGAACTACGGGGAGAACCCCAAGGTCTATGCCATCGATACGGCGCGGCTGAAGAACGTGATCGAGGTCGTGACCAAGCAAGCAGGTTGGGGCCGCAAGATGCCTCAGGGCAGCGGCCTGGGTCTGGCCGCCCATCGCGCGTTCGTTTCCTATGCGGCGGCCGTCGTCGAGGTGGTGATCGGGGAAGGCGGGCGCATCAAGATCCCGCGCGTCGATCTCGCTATCGACTGTGGTGCGCACATCAACCCGGAACGCATCCGTTCGCAGCTGGAAGGTGCGATCATCCAGGGCATCTCGGTGGCGATGTACTCCAACATCACCTTCAAGGACGGTGTCGTTCAGCAGACCAACTTCGACAGCTACGAGCTTGCGCGCATGGACATCGCCCCGCGAGAGGTGAAGATCCACCTCGTGGAATCCACGGGTTACGATGCGCCGCTGGGCGGCGTCGGCGAACCAGGCGTTCCGCCGATCGCGCCGGCTATCGCGAATGCGATCTTCGCGGCGACGGGCAAGCGCGTGCGCTCGTTGCCGATCGGCAGCCAGCTCGCCAGCTGATCAAGCCGCAGCACGGCTTTATGCGACAAGCCGCTCCGGAGCGATCCGGAGCGGCATTCTCATTTGCGGCAGGCGTGTGCGCGTTGAAGCACCCGCGCACGAATGATCGCCGGGAGCCCAGGTTGAGCAGATCAAGATGCTGAACCGTCGTCATCGCCGGCCTCGCTGCCGGCCTGCGGTTCTTGCTCGCCGACAAGGTCGGGCATGTCGACCACGACGTGACCGCCAGCAACATCGACGGTGGGGACGTTCGCGTGGGTGAAAGCCAGGTATTCGGTCTGCCTTGCGCCCGTCTTGCGGATTTCAAGCAAGTCGCCCGCGCCGAAGTTCGCCACGCCCACGATTTCGCCGAGGACCGCCCCCGCCGTGTCGCGCGCCTCAAGGCCGATCAGATCGGCGTGGTAGTACACCTGTTCCTCCGTCTCGGGCAGGAGCCGGCGATCAACGTATAGATCGGTTCCGCGCAAGGCTTCCGCAGCATCGCGGTCGCTCACGCCTTCAAGCCTCGCGATAAGGCCCTTCGGCGTCGCGCGCACGGATCTTATCTTGAAAGTCCTCTTACCAGCCTGATCGGTGAGCGCGCCGTAGTCCGCGACGGCTTCGGGATCGTCCGTGTAGGCGCGCAGCATCACCTCACCGCGAATGCCGTGCGCGGTCGCAATCGTGCCCAACAGAATGCGCCGGGCCGAAGGGGGGCTATGATCGGTCGCCATGGCTGCCGGTCATGCACCGAAGGAATCAATTCGGCAAGGGGCCGAGAAAGCTCAACTCGATACTGATCGTCTGGCCCGCGACATCGATGGTGGTGCGCGAGACGGGATCCGCCCTGGCAATGTTGCAGGTGACTTCGATCCGGGCGCCCTTGGGTCCTGCAATGTTCCCGCTGATCAAGAGGCCATCCGGCGGCACCTCGAGACTGATCTCGACGATGTTCAGGCCGCGGCGGCGGTCAAAGCGATAGCGCCCGGAGAATGCGCCGCCCAGGCAATCGGCGCCCAGGATTTGCCCGTTACGAAGGACGGCGAGTGCGCGGTCGCACTCATATTCGGTCGTGGCCCGATAGCCGATGCGGTACAGGCCGTCTTGAAGGCGCTTGCCGCTATCTTCAAGCCGCCCCAGCTCCGCGCGGCGGACCGTTTCGTCAGCCGCTGCCAGCAGCCGCAGGTAGCCTGCCACTGCGCCCGGGAGGGTTTGCCCGCCTTTCGCCCACAGGCTGACGGTGCGGATCGACACGTTGAGCAGTTGGGCCAGTTCGCCCTGGCGCAGTCCGAGCTTCTCCAGGATCGGCTTCAAATCGTTTTGGGTCATGGGCTGATGCGAGCGGCGGCGAAATTGAGCAGCGGCACGCTATCAGATAATTCGACCCAGAAGATTAAATACATGCAAAAAATGCCCTGGATTGGGTCCAGGGCATTTTCACGAGGCTGTACAAAGACGTAAGTCCCTTAGGCAGGCTTTATGCGGCTTCGCCGCCGGCGGCTGCTTCGGCGGCCTTGGCCGCCTTCTCGGCTTCCGCCGCGGCGCGTTCCTGAGCTTTCTTCTTCGGCTTGGCCTTCTCAGGGTTGTTGGAAGACGTGCGCTTTGCGAGGCCCTGGGCGTCGAGCAGGCGCATCACGCGATCAGTGGGTTGGGCCCCGACCGACAGCCAATGCTTCACGCGTTCTTCGAGCAACTTGATGCGCTCTGGGTTATCCTTCTTGAGCATGGGATCGAATGTGCCGATCTGCTCGATGTAGCGGCCGTCACGCGGGCTCGTGGCATGGGCCACGACGACGTAATAGTACGGGCGTTTCTTCGAGCCGCCGCGCGAGAGGCGCATCTTGACTGCCATAAGTCTTCTCCTGGTTAGTTTTTGTTCACAATTGTTCGTGCTGGGGTGTCAAGTCGTCAGTGCTGTCTTCACTTTTTCTTTCCCGGAAGACCGGGGAATTTCGGAAGTCCGCCGCCCAGGCCCGGAAGGCCGCCTAGGCCCGAAAGGCCCTTGGGCAGACCGAGGGCTGGAAGGCCCTTCGCGGGGGCGCCGGCTGCGCCGCTTTTGAGCTTTTCAATTTCCTGGCGGGCATCCTCGGGCAGCCGCTCGAGCGCCTTGGGATCGAGGTGCGCCAGTTCAGCCTGCATCTGGGCGATCTCCTCGGCCGTGGGCGCGGCGCCCATGGCGCCACCGCCGGGCAGGCCCATCATGGAGGCCATCTTCCCCATCATGCCCTTGTTGCGGCCCATCTGCTTCATCATGTCGGCCATCTGCATGTGCATTTTCAGCAGCTTGTTGATGTCCGCCGGCGTGGTGCCGGAGCCGGCCGCGATGCGACGCTTCCTCTTGCCGTCGAGGATCTTGGGATTGCGCCGCTCTTTCGGCGTCATGGACGAGATGATGGCGCGCTGGTGCTTGAGGGCCTTGTCGAGGCCGGCCTCGTTGATCTGGCCCTTGAGCTTGCCAACGCCGGGAAGCATTCCGAGCACGCCGCCCATGCCTCCGAGCTTTTCCATCTGGCGCAACTGTTCGGCCATGTCTTCCAGGTCGAACGCCCCCTTCTTCATCTTCTCGGCGATCTTGGTCGCCTTCTCGACGTCGATGGTCTCCATCGCCTTTTCGACGAGAGAGACGACGTCGCCCTGACCAAGAATGCGGCCCGCGATGCGTTTGGGATCGAAGTCTTCCAGCGCATCCCACTTCTCGCCGACGCCCAGCAGCTTGATCGGCTTGCCGGTGACGGCGCGCATGGACAGCGCAGCGCCTCCGCGGCCGTCGCCATCCGCGCGGGTCAGTACGATGCCGGTGACGCCGATACGGCCATCGAAGGCCTTGGCGGTGTTGACGGCGTCCTGGCCGGTCAGTGCGTCGGCGACGAGAAGGACCTCGTGCGGCTTCACCGCGGCCTTGATGTCCGCGACTTCGTCCATGAGTTCTTCATCGACAGTGACGCGACCGGCGGTATCGAAAATCACCACGTCGAAGCCGCCGGTGCGTGCGGCTTCCTCGGCCCGCCGGGCGATCTGCATCGGCGTCTGGTCCGCGATGATAGGCAGCGTCGCAACGCGCGTCTGCTCGCCCAGAACGCGCAACTGCTCTTGTGCGGCAGGCCGGCGCGTGTCGAGCGACGCCATCAAAACCTTTTTCTTATCGCGGTTTGCGAGGCGATAGGCGACCTTGGCGGTCGTCGTCGTCTTGCCCGAACCCTGCAGACCGACCATGAGAATGCCGACCGGCGGCTGGGCGGCAAGGCTGACGGGATCGGCATCCGATCCCAGCATCGCGGCAAGCTCGTCATAGACGATCTTCACGACCATCTGGCCCGGCTTGATCGAGCGCAGAACTTGCGCACCCACAGCCTTGGTCCTCACCTTCTCGATGAAATCCTTGACGACATCGAGCGCAACGTCGGCTTCGAGCAGCGCGCGGCGCACTTCGCGCATGGCGTCGTTGACGTCGGCCTCCGACAGCGCGCCGCGCCCGGTCAATTTATCGAGGACGCCCGATAGGCGGTCTTGCAGCGTCTGGAACATGGATTCCCTCAGGCTCCTGCGACGCGCAGCACGTTGTAGTCGACCATGACGTGGGTTCTGTAAGCGGGGCGCTCGGCGAGCCGCTTGTACCAAGCTTCCACATGCCGCAGGCTCGGCCGCGCCAGGGGAAGCGTGAAGTAGCGGTACATGAGTGCGCCCGCGGAAATGTCGGCCATCGTCAGCGCGTCACCCATGATATAGGGGTGCTCCGCCAATACGGTATCCAGGATGCCCAGTTTTTCGCCGACGCGCTGGACCGCAGCCGCGATGGCCCGCTCGTCTCGCTGCGTGGCGGGCGTGCGGATCAGGCCGGTGAAGATCGTCGTAATCAGGCTGGGGTAGAGCGTCGTGTCGGCCCAGGTCATCCACTGGTCGGCGAGCGCGAACTGCGGTTCGCCTTCCGGCAACAGGGTGCCCCTGCCATACTTGCGCGTCAGGTAGCGAATGATGGCCGCGCTCTCCCAGAGCGTAACCTCGCCGTCCTGGATGGTCGGCACAAGGCGATTGGGGTTGAGCGCTGCGTATTCGGGCTTGTCGACCACGCCGAAGGCGCCGCCGGCATCGATGCGCTCGTGCGCGATGCCGAGTTCCGCGACAGCCCACATGACCTTCTGGACGTTGACCGATGTCGTGCGGCCCCAAATTTTCAGCACTCTCGTCGCTCCATAATGCGCGGCCCAAAACAAAATCGCACCCGGGAGCGCAACGCGCTGCCGGATGTTGGCCCCCTTGCCTCCCGGGCCGCTTCCCAGTGTTGGGTAGGCCCATGTGCAAGGCGGCGGCTCTGGATCTCAGGGCCGTCGGAATGGCGGTGGTATGAGGGAAAGCCGCAGAGAAGTCAATGCGACGGCAGGGCCTGCCGTTTTGACTGGAAGGACGCCCCGGGTTGTCTCGACGCGCTCTGGAACCTTAACTGGTTGCGATCCCGGCTGTCACCGCCGAACCGGGAGGCTCGCTTTTGTCTTCATGCGCTCGAAGGCTCGCGCCAGCGCGAACACCCGCCGCTGGCGCTCGCGCTCGGACGGGGTGAGCACGATGCAACCGATACAGATGCAAGGGCGGCGCACACCCGTGTATGCGACGCCCAGGACGCTTGTCGCCGGACGACGCACGGGCGGTGCGCCCACGCGCTCAGGCCGAGCATAGTAGACGGGCCGGCCGAAGAACTGCTGGGCCCGCCGGCTAAACGGGCTAAGGCGCCGGCGCGGCACTGCTTTCCTCCACTGGGCCGACGGCCTTGCGGTAGACGTGCCAAGTCGTGTGGCCGAGGATCGGAAGCACGATGATCAGGCCGGCGAACAACGACACCAGCGACAGCGCCAGATGCACGCCAATGATGATTGCCCAGACCGCCATCGGCCACGGGTTCTTCAGCACCGTCTTTACGCTCGTCACCATGGCGGTGACGAAGTCGACGTTGCGGTCGAACAGCATCGGGAACGAGACGGCCGAATAGGAAAACACGATCGCCGCGAGCACCGCCCCGACGAGGTTGCCGATAGTCAAGAACACCCAGCCGCGCGACGTCGTCAGGATCTCGTTGAGGAGATTATCGGAGGTACCGCCGCCAAAGCCCATGAAGGCGAAGAACAGGAACGCCGCGATGTCGAGCCAGATGACCAGGGTGAAAACGGTGACGACCGCCATCCAGGCGAGTTCGCGTCCCGAGACCGATCTCACCGAGCCGAGTACGGCTGTCCAGGACAGCGGCTCGCCCCGCTCCAGGCGGCGGCTGACGTCGTAAAGGCCGGTTGCCGCGAAAGGTGCAAACAGCGCGAAGCCGGTGGCAAGCGGGTATGCGAAGTAAGGATGATCGAGGTAGAAGACCAGGCTGATCAGAAGCCAGCCCGCGACAGCATAGAACGCACCGAAGAACAGGCCATATTTGGGTGCGGCGCGAAAATCCCGGATGCCCTGATCGACCGCATCGAGAATATCCGTCGGCGTCAGCCGGTTGATCCTCGGCCATGCAGTGGCCGAGGCGGTGACCTGTGCGGCTTGTTGCGTAGCCAATGCCATGCGCCCTCTCTCCGGGTTCTGCGCACGCGCCGATGGTTGGTGTGACCTTCGGGGCGTGCCTTGTTGGTGAACGTCAGCCGGATAACGACAACATGTCGCACGACTTTGCAATCCTCAAGTGGGGCCGGGCGCATCTTTCTTTTGTGCTAGGTCAGGTTTTCCATTGCGTCCCACGGACGAACGGCGGCCGGGGCAGTTCAAGCGCCTGAGCGGCCGTGTTTCAATTGTTTTTTGCTCGAACCCAGCCATATAAGAGCCCATGACCGGCGCTGCCCCCCTCAGATACGTCAAGATGAACGGTCTCGGAAACGAGATCGTCGTTGTGGATTTGCGTGGAACTTCAAAGGTTTTTACGGAAGATGAGGTGCGCGCCATCGCAGGGCGGCAAGACACGCATTTCGATCAGATGATGGTGCTGCAGACGCCCGCAACCGCTGGCACGGACGCTTACGTGCGCATTTACAACGCAGACGGCTCTGAAGCGGGCGCCTGCGGCAATGGGATGCGCTGTGTGGGCTGGTTGATGGCGCAAGGCCGCGCGAACCCGCTATTCAAGGTCGAGACCAAGGCCGGCGTGCTGGACATCGACGCGCGCCGCGGCTCTGTCGTGACTGTCGACATGGGCGAGCCGCGGTTTGGCTGGCAGGACATTCCTCTGGCCGAGGAGTTTCGCGACACGCGCGGCATAGAATTGCAGATCGGTCCTATCGACAACCCGGTTCTTCACTCCCCCTCGGTCGTGAACGTCGGCAATCCGCACGCCATCTTCTGGGTCAGCGACGTGATGGCGTACGATCTGGGCCGCCTTGGGCCTATGCTTGAGAACCACCCCATCTTCCCCGAGCGCGCCAACATCTCGCTCGCACATGTCACCGCCAGCGACGCGATAACCTTGCGCACGTGGGAGCGTGGCGCTGGATTGACGCAAGCATGCGGTTCGGCGGCGTGCGCTGCAGCCGTATCGGCGGCGCGAAAGAGGTTGACCGGCCGCAAGGTAACCGTGACGCTTCCGGGCGGATCGCTTCAGATCGAGTGGATGCCCAATAATCGCATCATGATGACCGGCCCCACTCAGTTTGAGCACGATGGGGTGTTGCATTTCGCCCCCGCGCCAGCCTAGCCAGATGCGTCAAAGCAAATCGATTGTGACCGCCAGACCAACGATGTCAGAACCCACCGTCATCACGCTCGGTTGCCGGCTCAATGCCTACGAATCGGAGGTCATGCGGCGGCACGCGCGCCAAGCCGGTCTAGGCGACACCGTCATCATCAATACTTGCGCGGTAACCAGCGAGGCTGTGCGCCACGCCTCGCAGACGATCCGCCGCATCCGCCGCGAAAATCCCGGCGCGCGCATCATCGTGACCGGCTGTGCGGCGCAAGTGGAGCCCGAGCGTTTCGCCGACATGGCGGAAGTCGATCATGTCATCGGCAATGGCGAGAAGATGAAGGCCGAGACCTTCGCGGGGCTGGCATTGCCAGACAGCGAGCGCGTTCAAGTCGACGACATCATGAGCGTGCGCGAGACGGCATCGCACATGATCGACGGGTTCGGCACCCGCGCCCGCGCATACGTTCAGGTGCAGAACGGATGCGATCACCGCTGTACGTTTTGCATCATTCCTTACGGCCGGGGACCGTCGCGTTCGGTGCCTGCCGGCCAGGTCGTGGCCGAGATCCGCCGGCTCGTCGAGAAGGGCTTCCCGGAGGTCGTGCTGACGGGCGTCGATATAACCTCTTACGGCCCCGACCTTCCCGGCGAGATGACGCTGGGTAAGCTCGTGCGCCAAATTCTCAAGCATACCCCCGAGTTGAAGCGGCTGAGGTTGTCGTCCATCGATCAGGTCGAGGCCGATCCGCATCTGTTGGCCGCTCTGGCCGAGGAAGAGCGGCTGATGCCGCACCTGCATTTGTCGATGCAGGCGGGTGACGATCTCGTCTTGAAGCGCATGAAGCGCCGCCATACCCGCAGCGACGCCATTCGCTTTTGTCGAGAGGTTCGCCGCCTGCGGCCGGGCGTGGTGTTCGGCGCCGACCTCATCGCGGGTTTTCCTACGGAAACAGAAGAGATGTTCGTGCGTTCGCTTGATATCGTGGACGCATGTGGATTGACGTTCTTGCACGTCTTCCCGTTTTCGCCCCGCAAGGGTACGCCTGCGGCGCGTATGCCGCAGGTACCGCGCGCGACTGTCAAGGAGCGCGCGGCGCGCCTGCGGGCCAAGGGTGCCTATGTGTTGGATAACTATCTCAATAGGCAGGCGGGCGAGCGCTGCGAAGTCCTGATGGAGCGCGATGGCATGGGCCGCACGCCGCATTTTGCGGAAGTCGACGTTTCAGGCCGGCCGGACTTTCTGGCGGGCGAGATCGTCACGGCGCGCATCACAGGCCGCAACGCAGACAGGTTGATGGGCGAGGTTCTGACGTGAACGAACCTGAGACCAAGCGCAAGGGTTTGTTCGGCCGCTTTTTTGGCGGTAAGCCGCAGCCCGCGCCAGCCGGGACCATCGGTGAGGCTGCGCAAGGTGCGCCCGGTGAGATCGAGCGCGCCGGCGGCCTGACCGCTCCGGAGGCTCCACCGGGCGCGCCGTTGCCTGCATCCGGCGAAGCGGGTGAAGCCGTCGAACAGCCCTCACAGGCGCCCGCGCAACCGATTTCGGCAACGGCTGCCGCCGAATCTCAGCCGCAGCCCAAGCTGACCTGGTTCCAGCGTCTCAAGGCGGGCCTCGGCAAGACCTCCGGCAGGCTGAGCGAAGGCATCACCGGGCTTTTCACCAAGCGCAAGCTCGATGCCGGCACGCTGGAAGAACTGGAAGACCTGCTGATCCAATCGGACCTCGGGATCGCGATGGCCGCGCGCATCGCCGACGCCATCGGCAAAGGCCGCTTCGAAAAAGGGATCTCGCCCGACGAGGTTCGCGCGATTCTGGCCGGCGAAGTGGAAAAGGTGCTGGCGCCGATTGCCAAGCCGCTGGCGGTCGACGACGGCCACAAGCCGCACGTCATCATGATGGTGGGCGTCAACGGGTCGGGCAAGACGACGACCATCGGCAAGCTGGCTGCGAAGTTCAAGGCGGAAGGCAAATCCGTCATGTTGGCGGCGGGCGATACATTCCGCGCGGCGGCCATCGACCAGCTCAAAGTATGGGGCGAGCGTACGGGCACGCCTGTGGTTTCCAGCGCGGTGGGCGCCGATTCGTCGGGCTTGGCGTTCGACGCGCTGAAGAAAGCGCAGGCGGCGGGCAGCGACGTTCTATTGCTTGATACCGCCGGGCGCTTGCAGAACAAGCAGGCGCTTATGGAAGAGTTGGAAAAGGTCACGCGCGTGTTGAAAAAGATCGACCCGTCAGCGCCGCATGACGTTGTTCTTGTCCTGGACGCGACGACGGGGCAAAACGCGCTGCAGCAGGTAGACGTGTTCGGCAAGCGCGCCGGCGTCACGGGCCTTGTCATGACAAAGTTGGATGGTACCGCGCGCGGCGGCATACTGGTCGCCATCGGCGAGAAGTTCAAACTGCCGGTGCATGCCATCGGCATTGGGGAGGGGGTGGACGATCTGCAGCCGTTCGCGGCGGCAGACTTCGCCAGAGCGATCGCGGGTTGATCGAGCCGCGCAAGGCCGATCGATCCGCGCAAACGGCCAGGCTGGGCTCGCGCTCGAGAGATGATAAGCTAGGAAATCGCATGAGCAGACTAAAGAAGCTCTTTCCGTTCAACGCAGAGCAGACGATTAACATCCTGAGCGAGTTCGGGCCGCTCATCACCATGTTTGTCGTCAATGCCGTTGCGGGCATCGAGGCGGGGACGTGGGCTCTGTTGATCACCACGGTGTTGGCCATCGGCGTGATGTTCTACATGTTCCGGCGGCCTCCGATCTTCCCTCTGATCGCCTCCACTGTGACGATCGTTTTCGGGGCTATGACGATCATCACCGGAGATCCGATGTGGGTTCAAATCAAGGTGACCATCTTCAATGCGCTGTTTGCGATTTTTCTCATCGGTGGCCTTGCCATCAAGCACAACTTCTTCAAGTTCGTGTTTCACGAGACGTTCCACTACACCGACGAGGGCTGGAACAAGTTCACCTGGAGCTTCGCGCTGTTTTTCATCCTCACGGCCGTTGCCAACGAGTACGTGCGCCAGACGTACCTGGACGACCACCTCTACCGGATCCTGGGCTATACGATGAACGGCGTGAACGTTTGGATCCTGTTCAAGATCGCGATCGTCTTGCCCCTTTCCATGCTATACGCTTGGTTTCTGACCCGCGTGCTGCAGAAGTATCGTCTGCCCGATCCGCCGCCTCACATCGGTTCTCACTGAAACGGCATGAGGTGCACCGATGAGTGAAATCCACGACAAGCACGCTGCCTCGAACGAGCCTCAATTCGACAAGGCTCAGGGTCTCAAGCTGCTGGTGGAACTCGGCCCGCTGGTCTTGTTCTTCCTGGTCAATTGGCAGGCGGGCAAGCATCTGAGCGATCCCAAGCAGGCCATCTTCTGGGCGACGGGCAGCTTCATGGTGGCGACCGTCGCTGCGCTGGTCGCTTCGAGATACCTGTTCGGCAAGGTTGCCGTCATGCCACTGGTGACGGGAATCTTCGTGGTGGTTTTCGGCGGCTTGACGCTTTATCTGCAAGACGAGCAATTCATCAAGATGAAGCCCACCATCGTCAACGCCATCTTCTCGGCCCTGCTTTTCACCGGCCTGATGATGAACCGGATCTTCCTCAAGATGGTGTTTGGAGACGTCATGCGCCTGACCGAGCCAGGCTGGCGCAAGCTGACGGTGCGGTGGGCAGTCTTCTTCGCCTTTCTGGCGATACTCAACGAGGCCGTATGGCGCGTCTACTCCACGGATACCTGGGTCACCTTCAAAGTCTTCGGCATCATGCCGCTGACGATGCTCTTCGCCATGGGGCAGATCGGCCTGCTTAAGAAGTACGAGGAAAATCCGCGGCGCTGACCCAGAGTTGAATACTTCGTGGTCAGACGATCCTGACAATCGTGACTATGGAATTGTTTCAAATTGCGTCGCCGGCAGGAATTTTCTTACGAATAGATTCGCAGTCGCGTAGACGATCGGCCCGAAAATGATAGATTTTAAGAAGAAATGCTGCAAACGGCAGCTTTTCTAAGTGGTGCTGTGGTCACTCAAACGCCTACAAAATTGAAATATTCCAAGACAAAACCGGGAAACTTCCCGTATATTCAAGCTTCTTGGAAAGCACTTTCTTTCGAGGGAAAAATGGCCCGAGATATTTCAACCAATCGCTTGGATCGATCCCCATTGCATCTCCTGCACCGGGTGGGTCAGTGCGCGGCCGAGGTGTTTCAGGCGGAGCTGGGCCCAGGCGATCTGACTCCGCGCCAATATGCTGTTTTGCTTACGGTTTCAACCAACGAAGGCCTCAGCCAGACCCATCTGGTGGAGCGGACGGGGATTGATCGGTCGACCTTGGCCGATATCGTCCGGCGCATGCTCAAAAAGGGCCTCTTGCAGCGTCGCCGCACCAAGGAGGATGCGCGTGCGTACGCCGTCAAGTTGACCGACGAGGGCTGGCGGGTTCTCAAGTCGGCCGAGCCTTTGGCACGCAAAGTTGACGAGCGCATCCTATCGGCGTTGCCGGCCGCGCAGCGGGATCGTCTGCTTGCCGACCTCAACGCCATCGTTCAAGTCCTCGGACACGAGCCGGACGGCAAGGAAGCCCCAAGCAAGCGCTGACCCGCTTGCCTTGCCGGGGTTTATGCGGGGTCCGCGCCGGGGCGCGGGGTCACGCGAGACCGCTTATGCTCGATCCTGGGAAAGATCGCAGCGAGAAAGATGCGGAGAGACAGGCGCCTGCCGCCCGGCTTGGCTTCAGGCGGCCGCCTTCTTCGGCAGCAGACCCCGCGCGATCATGGCTTCAGCGATCTGGATCGCATTGAGAGCCGCGCCCTTGAGAAGATTGTCCGAGACGATCCACATCGCGAGCCCATTGTCGACAGTCGAATCCTCGCGGATGCGCGAGACGAACGTATCGTACTCGCCGGCTGCTTCCACCGGTGTGATGTAGCCGCCGGGCTCACGCTTATCGATGACCTGGATGCCGGGTGCAGCCCGCAGGATTTCGCGCGCCTCGTCGGCCGAGATCGGCTTGGCGAACTCGATATTGAGCGATTCGGAGTGGCTGACGAAAACCGGCACGCGCACGCACGTTGCGCTGAGCTTGATTCTGGGATCGAGGATCTTCTTGGTTTCCGCGAGCATCTTCCACTCTTCCTTCGTGTAGCCGTCCTCCATGAAGACGTCGATGTGAGGAATGCAGTTGAAGGCGATCTGCTTGGGAAACTTTTTCGCGTCGACCTCCTGGCCGGGCACGTACTTGCCCTTGGTCTGGTGCCACAACTCGTCCATGGCCTCCTTGCCGGCGCCCGAGACGGATTGATAGGTGGAGACCACGACACGCTTGATCGTCGCCGCGTCATGCAGCGGCTTCAGCGCCACCACCATCTGCGCCGTAGAGCAGTTTGGGTTGGCGATGATATTCTTCTTGGTGAAGCCCGCGATGGCGTCGGGGTTCACTTCGGGAACGATCAGCGGCACGTCCTGGTCGTAGCGCCAGCACGAGGAGTTGTCGATCACCACGGCCCCCTGGGCGCCGATCCTGGGCGACCATTCCTTGGAAACACCGGAGCCTGCCGACATCAGGCAGAAATCGGTGCCCCTGAAGTCGAAGCTCTCAAGGTCGCGGCATTTCAAGGTCGTATCGCCGAAGGAAACCTCCGTGCCGATGGAGCGGCGCGAGGCGAGCGGAACGAGTTCGCTCACGGGGAATTTGCGATCGGCAAGTACGTTAAGCATTTCGCGGCCAACATTGCCTGTAGCGCCGACGATAGCGACCTTGTAGCCCATCCTTCAATGTCCTGTGGGTGATTAGCCGTGGCCATGCGGCCGTGGCGATTTGCATAGCATCGCGAGACTTACTCGCCAGGAGCGCACGGATCAAGGGCTGCTGGGGCGGCGGAGCCGGCTAAGCCCTTGTTTTGTGCCAATCTCGTGTTTGTGTCGCATGTCTGGCAGGCGGAGAGCAGGGCGTGGTCATGGTCGAAGCGAGGGTTTGGCTTCCAGGATGCTTTGCACTGCTGGTTCTGGGCGCCGGCTTGCCCGGAATTGCACCGGTTGAACTGCGCGCCGAAAGCACCGCCTGGCTCAGCGACGCCGACATCGAAAGATCGCTCAAAGGCCACACGCTCGACGGCATGTACGCCTCCGGCAGGCGCTTCACGGAAAGCTATCTGGAGACCGGAAGCCTGGCATACGCGGAAGACGGCATGACGCTGAGCGGCCACTGGTCGGTGCGTGCGGGAATGCTTTGCACCATTTACGATGCCGATCCCACCGGAGGTTGCTTTCGCGTCGCGGTCATGGGCGCCAACTGCTTTGAATTCTATTTCGTGTCGCGCAGTGAAGAGGCCCTTCCTGGGCCTCCCGGCACGAAGCCCGGCTGGACGGCGCGCGGCGCTGTCGAAGGCAAGGCGCAAGCCTGCATCGATGGTGCGAGCGTCTAGAGCGCTTTCGAAAAAACCGGTTTCCATTTTTCCGAAAGCGCCCTGGGCGGTGATGCTGGGTGCGGGCTGTATGCGCTCTCAACTGAGCAGACGTCCAAAGAGCACCGCCGAAACCTTGGCCACGGCGCCCTCCTGAATATCGCCGGAAATAATGGACGGGTCGGCGATGACGTCGACGGTGGCTTCCAATGTTTCAACCAAGAGCCAGGCGAATGCGCGGCCAGAGGCTTCGTTCGTCAAAATGCTATGCTCGACAATTATGCCTGTGAAGACTGCCGTCGAGGCGGGGACCCCACTTGGGCTTTGGTCGTTTTCCCGATCGTGCTCGGCAGCGAACAAGCCGACGGGAATAAAGGACTGGGCAGCGAACACGGGCTGTTCGGAGCCCTCGTGTGCCGCATAGTAGGCGTCTTCGTCGGCATAGACGGAAAGCTCGCGTGCGAACGCCGCGATGCGTGCATGATAAGTGCCGGGGAGCGGCGCAACGGACGAGAGTGCAAAGTCAACCGCATCGAACACCACGGGGTAGGTATCGCCGTCCTGCGCGCCCTGTGGATTGACGAAGCCGTGCAGGGCGCCTTCGAATGCGTTGTCGTCCCGGCGTGCGATGATGCGCGAAAGCGCCAATGGAACCTCGCTCTTGCCTTCGAAGAACGGTGTCAATCCGAGAATCTCGACTGCGCCCTCGGGCGTTCGGCCCAGATGAAACCAGATCTCTGCTCCGGTGCGCGAACGCCAGATCCCATAGTGTCCAGACGGACAGGAAATCTGTTCGCGCGCCTCGGCAGCGCATGCGAGCATGGTGTCGCGGAACTGCTCCTCGGTATCGAATTGAAAACCGATGGTCGAAAGATTGCTGGCCATGCTTCCCTCCCCCTTTCATCCGCCGGAGGAGCTTTTATAGCGGCCTCAGGCAGTGCGGGCGAGCTTTTGGTTTTGCGGTAGGCTGCCCAATTCCCTGACGCGGGCAGAGAAGACCGCTTTCAGCGCTCCGTCGATCTCGAGCACGTTGTTGGCGACGATTTCGCCGATCGGATCGGGAAAAATGTACTTGTCATAGCCGTCAGCCCCTTCGATGTAGTCGAACAGGCGGCCTTTTCGCTCGCGGTCGTAATAGACGACGAGCTTGCCGACATAGTCCTTGTAGCGGACATTTTCAATCGCATCGAACTCAGCCTCGTTCTGCGCGAGGTAGGCCAGCCGACGGCGCACATAGGCGACGATTTCGAGTTCTCGCTCGGTCGTCTCGATGCGCTGGCCGAGTTGATGGATGGGCATCGCGGCTCCGCGGCTTTCCATGCCGTGCTGGGCGCGTAGCTTGTCGACGACGGGAAGGATGAGGCTCTCGTCGAAGGCATTGCGGATCATCGGCGCGTAGTAGCGATCGATCGCGGCCTTGCGCACGTTGCGCAATCCGATGCGCTCCAGAGCAAAGCGACAGAATTCTTCCGAGGGGCCTTTGGCTTCGTCGATGAAGACCGTGCGCAACCGCTTCTTGACGAGTTGAACGTGCGCGGCTTCGGCAATGGTTTCGGGATCGTAAGTGCCCTTGGTGGCAGAAATCAGGGCCTCGATGGCCTCCTCGGAAATGCCCGCGCGTGCGATCATCTCAAGGTCGATCGTGAGGAACGGCTCTGCATCCATGATGTTGGGCTCGGCAGAGTCGACGAAGAATTCAAACAGGATGCCGTTGGTCAGGATGCCGAGTTTGACGTCGGCGAGCATATTGAAATAGCAACGAAGCTGCTCGCGGCCTGCCTCAAGATCGGCACCAGCCTGCTTGCATTCCACCGCGATGACCGGAACACCGTCGCGCAGGATCGCAAAGTCAATCTTGTTCTGGCTGCCGGTGATCAAATCGGCCGTGTGCTCGGGATAAACTTCGTAGGGGTTGGCATAGTCGTAGCCCAGTAACCCCAGAAACGGCAGGACCAGATAGAGCTTGGTGCTCTCTTCGTTCGTGCATGCCGTCATTATGGTGACGGATCGTTTGGCTAGCGCCAGCAGACCCGCACGAAGCTCGTTCGGCGTCATCATAAGTGTGTCGTGCCCCCGCGCCGCGCTCTCTCCCCTGCATCAATCAAGAGCGAAAGCGATACAATCCCCGAATCATTCGGAGATTGTCTCACGACGCGGGGCAGACGCGAAGAGGTTGATTTGTCAATAGATTGTTAATCGTTGCAGCGACAAGAAGCTCTCACGCCATAAGCGCCTGGAGTTCCTTCTCGATCGCTGCGCCCATTTCGGAGGTGCGGACCTTCGTCATGCCCGGCTGCATGATGTCGGGCGTTCGTAGCCCTTTGTCGAGCACGCCGGCAATGGCTTTTTCGATGAGATCGGCTTCCTTGCCCATGTCGCAGGAGTAACGCAGGGCCATGGCGAAGGAGGCGATAGTCGCAATCGGATTGGCGAGACCCTTGCCTGCAATATCGGGGGCCGAGCCGTGGACGGGCTCATAGAGCGCTTTGCGCTTGCCGGTCTTGGCATCGGGGCTGCCGAGCGAGGCCGAAGGTAGCATTCCGAGCGAACCGGTCATCATGGCGGCCTCGTCGGAGAGCACGTCGCCAAACAGGTTGTCGGTCACGATCACGTCGAACTGCTTGGGGTTGCGGATGAGCTGCATGGCGCAGTTGTCGGCCAGGATGTGCTCGAGCTGAACTTCAGGCGCGTAGGTCTTGTGCGTCTGCGTGACGACCTCGTGCCAGAGCACGCCCGTCTTCATGACGTTGCGCTTTTCGGCCGAATGAACCTTGTTGGAGCGCTTGCGGGCCAGATCGAAGGCGACCTTGGCGATGCGCTCGATCTCGCGCGACGTGTAGAGCTGCGTGTCGACGGCGCGCTTCTCGCCGTTCTCGAGCGTCACGATCTCCTTGGGCTCGCCGAAATAGACACCGCCAGTCAGCTCGCGCACGATCATGATATCGAGACCCTCGACCAGTTCGCGCTTCAGGCTGGAGGCATCGGCGAGTGCGGGGTAGCAGATAGCAGGACGCAGATTTGCAAACAAATCCAGATCCTTGCGTAACCGCAGAAGGCCCGCCTCGGGCCGGTGCTCGTAGGGCACCATGTCCCACTTCGGACCGCCCACCGCGCCGAAGATCACCGCGTCGGACGCCTGCGCCTTGGCCATGGCCGCGTCGGTAATGGCCACTCCATGCTGGTCATAGGCTGCACCGCCGACCAGATCGCGCTCGACCTTGAAGCTGCCGCCCTTGCCCTTGGCGTTGAGGAAGGCGATGAGCCTCTCCACTTCGGCAATCGTCTCAACGCCGATACCGTCGCCGGGCAGAAGAAGCAGGGAGTGCGTTGCCATGGGAATCCTTCGCGATTTTCTTCAGAAATTGTAAATTGGGAGCCGGCTAGTGCTAGCGTCTCGGCGCGAGGGCTGCAAGCGAAGGCGCGATCGGACGGGCACTTTGGCGCAGAGGGGCCATGAAGGGGACGGCACGAACAGCATCGGCATTGTTCTTAACGATGCTTTGCTTGTGCGCCGGCCGCGGCAACGCCGGTGAGGCGCTGGAGTTGTCCCTGCCCGTTGCGTGCGAGCCTCGCCGGACGTGCTTCATTCAAAGCTACCCGGACGTAGATCCTAGCGCGCAGGCCAAGGACTACACATGCGGGAGCGCGACTTACGACCAGCATAACGGCGTGGACTTCCGGCTGCTGTCGGCAAAGGCCACCGACGCCGGCGTTGCCGTGCTGGCGGCTGCCAATGGAATGGTCAAGGCGACGCGCGATGGCGTGCCGGACATCTTCTTGCGCGACAACAAGCCCGGCGCCGTCAAGGGCCGCGAGTGCGGCAATGGCGTCGTCATCGTCCACACGGGCGGATGGGAAACGCAGTACTGCCACATGAAACAGGGCTCGGTCTCCGTCTCCAGACGCCAGCACGTCAAGCGCGGCCAGAAACTCGGGCTCGTGGGGTTTTCGGGCATGGCCGATTTCGCGCATCTCCACTTGACCGTCCGCCATAACGGCAAGCTGGTGGATCCCTTCGCGCCGGATGCGGCGGCGGGAGCGTGCGGCTTCAAGGTCAAGGATGGCGGGCTGTGGCGGCGGGACGCCATCGCGCCGTTCGGCTACCGCAACGGAGAGATCATCGCGACCGGGTTCACCGCAAGTCCGCCCGACCTGGAGAGGCTGGAGACAGATCACACCGCGTTCGCCCCGGTGCGTACCGACAGCCCTGCGCTGTTGTACTACGCCCGCTTCATCAACCTGCTCGCAGGCGACCGCGTGAGGCTCGTCGTGAACGGCCCTGGCGGCCCTTTGATCGAGCAGCTTTCCGAGCCGCTGGAGCGCAACAAGGCGACGTATTTCTCTTTTGCCGGCAAGCGCCGGCGTGAAGCTCCGTGGCAGCAGGGGCATTACGATGCGCGCGCCGAGATCATCCGCGATGGCGCGGTGGCCGCTGCCGCGGTCGGCGTATTGGATTTGCGCGCCGAAACGGCGGGCGGCGCGGGGCCCTAAAATAGGCTGGCTAGAGCAGAAGCGGGGGCGGATGCAAACGCGCCGGCGACTCTAGAACGGCAACGCAAACGCCAGCGTGAAGCCACCCAGAGTAGATATGAGGCCGAGCGATCCGAGCATCATGCTGATGACGAGCAAGAGGTTGCCTCCGGATATGATCGCGACCGAAGCCAGCACGATCGCAATCTGCAACAAGGCTTCGCCGTAGTCGAAATAAGGATCGCGCTCGAGAGCAACGTCGCGCTCCTGTTCCAGCGCCTTGCCCTTCTGCCAAAGCTCGTCGAGACCCTCCATGCGTTCCTTGTCGCTGGTGAGCGCGGCGTCCTGCGCTTTGTAGTCGGCGATACGCGCAGCGATGTTCTTGCGCACGTCCTCGCTCAGATCGGGCTCCATAGCGAGGCGCAGTTGGAGGTCGTCGCCCTGCAAGCGCAACGCCTGCCGGCGCGCATTCTTGGCCTGGAAAAAGGCCCACGTGTTCGCGGCCTCGATGTTTTTCAAGGTCGCTTCTTTCGAGGCGTTGCCCCCGCCCATGCTGCAGATCGCCAGGACGACCGCGAGCACGCCGATGTAAACCCCTATGTATTTGTCGCGGCGCGAGAGGCTCTTGCCATCGCCGAGTTCGTCGAGCGCCATGTTTTACCCCTCACGCTGGAGCAACGCCGTTAGCGGTTCAGATGATTCGATCGACGGGAGGGGCAGCGGGCGAACGCGGAGCGATCAGGTCCTTGCGATCGATTGCGAGGCCATCGGCTCCCAGGCGATAGATGATCGGCGCTCCGGTTTGAAGCTCCCGCTTCAAAATCTCTTCGCCCGACAGGTTTTCGAGTATCATGATGAGCGCACGCAGCGAGTTGCCATGGGCGGCAACGAGCACGTTCTTGCCCAATACGATGTGAGGCCAGATCTCTTTTTCGTAGTAGGGCCGCACGCGGGCGAGCGTATCCTTCAGGCTTTCGCCGCCCGGCGGAGCGATGTCGTAGGAGCGCCGCCAGATCATGACCTGTTCCTCACCCCACCTCTTGCGCGCCTCATCCTTGTTGAGGCCCGAGAGTTCGCCGTAATCGCGTTCGTTGAGTTTGTCGGAGCGACTGACGGGAACATCGGTCTGATTGAGCTCGGACAGAATGATGTCGAGCGTATGCTGCGCGCGCTTGAGCGCGCTGGTGAAGGCGATGTCGAAGCGGATGCCTTCGTACTTGATGGCGCGGCCGGCGACGCGCGCTTCGATAAGTCCCTTCTCGGTGAGATCGGGATTGCGCCAGCCCGTGAACAGATTGAGGCGGTTCCATTCGCTCTCTCCGTGGCGAACAAGAACCAGCACGTTGTCTGTCAAAGCGTCAGTCATGTCGAACAGTTCGCCATTGCTTGTGTGCGCCGTGTCCTCAGATACCCAACACGTCGGTCATCGCATAGAGGCCAGGCGCGCGGCCTTTTCCCCACTGTGCGGCCCTCACCGCACCGCGGGCGAAAATGCCGCGGTCGGCCGCCCGATGGGTCAGTTCGATGCGCTCGCCATCGCCGGCGAAGATCACGGTGTGATCGCCAACGACGCTGCCTCCGCGCAACGTGGCAAAGCCGATATCGCCCGGCGTGCGCGGCCCCGTATGGCCGTCGCGGACGCGGACGGAACGTTGCGCGAGCGAGATGCCGCGCCCTTGGGCGGCGGCCTCGCCGAGCATAAGGGCGGTGCCTGAAGGCGCATCGACCTTATGGCGATGATGCATCTCCACGATTTCGATGTCGAAGTCCTCTCCCAGGGCGGCGGCGACCTTGCGCGTCAACGCCGCCAGGAGATTGACGCCGAGGCTCATGTTGCCGGCTTTGATGATGACCGCCCTGCTGGCCGAGTCTTCTATGGCGGCCTCGCTGGCCGCATCCAATCCGGTTGTTCCGATGACGTGAACGATGCCGCGCTCGGCCGCCTGCTGGGCGAAAGCCGCGGTCGCGCTGGGGCTCGTGAAGTCGAGAATGGCATCCGTGGCTCGGATCACGGCAACCGCGTTGTCCGAGACCGTTACACCCAATGGACCAAGTCCAGCCAGTTCGCCGATGTCCTTGCCGATCGCCGCGGCGCCGGGTTGTTCCGTGGCGCCCGACAGCCTGCATCCGCTCGCGGCGCAGACGGCGCGCACCAACTCCAGCCCCATACGGCCGGCCGCACCCATGACTGCGATTTTCATAATATCTCCCGGCGGTTTCTTTCCACGCGCCCGGCGGCGCGGACTTTGCGGGGGGTATAGCAACGGCGTGCCGGAAACGAAAGTGCCGGGCGGGGTTTTCCGCTCCGGCGCTCGAATGCCGGGTGTGCGCTTGGCGCGCGCTCGCGTGGCCGGTTCGCCCGCTGTCGGGTCAGACCTTTTGGGCGGCGCGCTCAAGGGCGGCGGAAATCAGTTTCTTGGCTTCTTCCGCATGGCCCCAATGGTCGATCTTCACCCACTTGCCGGGTTCCAGATCCTTATAATGGGCAAAGAAGTGCTCGATCTGCTTGATTGAGATCTCCGGCAGATCGGAAAAGGTCTTTACTTTATCATAGCGCTTGGTGAGCTTCGTGGATGGCACGGCGATGATTTTCTCGTCGCCGCCGCCATCATCCTCCATGACGAGAACGCCGACGGGCCGGCAGTTGATGATGGCGCCAGGAACGATCGCGCGCGTATTGCACACCAGAACGTCGATGGGGTCCCCGTCTGCCGACAGCGTGTGCGGAACAAAGCCGTAATTACCCGGATAGCGCATGGGGGTGTAAAGGAAGCGGTCCACGACGAGCGCACCCGATGCCTTGTCCATTTCGTACTTGATCGGCTCACCGCCGACCGGAACCTCGATGATGACGTTGATATCCTCGGGCGGATTACTGCCTGGTTTGAGTGCGTCGAGGCGCATTGGGGGTTTTCCTTCTTCGGTGGCGCTAATCGTCGGTGGCGCTAAAGGCGTGCTGGCGTACCACCAATGCTGTCAACGCCACACCGCAGACAATCGTTTTTTAGACGTAGAAGCATATTGGGCGAGGGCGACAGCAGGGCAGGACAATCGCAGGGGCGTCAACAGTAACGCGTTCTAATGCCATGTATAGGCGATCTTGCCGAGCTTGGACGCACCGAAGCGCTCCGTTGAGCGCGCGGCCGGCCGGCCGCCGCAGCGCCAATAGAACGCCGCCGCATTGGCGTTGTCCTCCAGCGCCCAGACGATCAGGCCATCGAGATTGCGGCGGTCGAGTTCGCTGCGGCATGCCTCGAACAGATGTTCGCCTAGTCCCAGCCCCTGATAAACGGGATCGACGTACAGCTCGTATATCTCGCCCTTGTAGGCGCCTCTGGCGCGGGCCGCCCCGCACGCCGCATACCCTGCGACCGTTCCATCGACCTCGATAACAAGCAGATGCGCTTCGGTCCGGATGGCTTTGTTCCACCACGCTTGGCTGCGACGGCCGATGAGGCACTCAAGATGCGCGTGTGGAATGATGCCGCGATAAGTAAGTCGCCACGTTTCGGCGAAGATCCTGGTGAGAGCCTCGCCGTCAGACGGCTTGGCCCGGCGCACGACTCTCTTGGTTTCAGCTCCGATCATTTTAATATTATACCAAAGCGCACGTCCCTTTGGGGAAGTTCTTGGCGCATTGGCAAAAATTAAGGGTGCCGCCTCATCACGCGAGGCGGCACCCTTGAAACGGAACGCCGTGGTGGTCGCGAGGGCCCGCTGGCGCGGGCCACAAGCGCCTTAGTTGACGGTCTTGAACTGCTCGAAGGACTTCGTCGCGGCCGAGCCGACCGTCTCGAACGTCTGCTTGGCGACCTTCGAAGAAAGCTCGAAGAGTTCCTTGGACTGGGCGCCGGCGGCAGCGAACTGCTGCTGCCAGTAGTTGGCCTGGAGACGAGCAATCTCAGGGAAGGTCTTGGCCTTGGCCATCGCCTGGGCGGCATCGAAGGCAGCCTCGGTGTTGGCGAGCGTGTTGGCGATCAGCTTCTCGCTGATCGACTTGGCGCCGGCCTGGGCGGTGAGGAGAACGTCCTCGACGACTTTGGCGTTATCCTTCGTGGCGGCGGTAACCTTGTTGTAGACGTCGCGCGAGCGCGCAACGGCGTCTTCGGCGAAGGCGGACATGTTCTCGGGGATCTTCGCGTCCTTGCCGGCAGAGAACATCTCCTGGGCCTGGCGGGTGAAGTCCTGGACCTGGCGGGTAAAAACGTCGCTCATAATAATAATCTCCACGATTCGTCTGGTAGGGCTTTGAACAACTGCATCTGCCGGGTGGCGGCCGGGGTGGCTCGTGTTCGGTGATCGTTATGTAAGGCGCCTCGTTGTGCGGCGCAACATAAATTACGCAAAGAAAATCAATGAACGCCGTTTAATTTGATAATTTATGCATACGAAGGGGCTTCTCAAGCATCCGGAAACCCCATTTTGCTTCGCATGCGCAATATAGATGGCTGACCAACTTGTGCTAGACAAGTGTCGGAAATGCATCACGATATCCGGTGGCGGCGGGGTCGAACAGGATGTCGGAAGGCGTCAACGCGCGCGCCAAAGCGAGCCCTGAAAGCGACCTGCAGCGCGACAAAGCGACATAGGTCTGCCCGTGCGCGAATGAGCCTCGCGCGAGATCGACATACACCTTGTCGAGCGTCAGGCCCTGCGCCTTGTGGATCGTCAGCGCCCATGCGAGGCGGACAGGAAACTGTTTGAACGTACCCGCGACGGTCTCGACGATCTTCTCTTGCGCCTGGTCGTAGGCATAGCGGCGGTGTTCCCACGAGGTCTGCTCGACCTCATGTTCGCGCCCGTCGATCTCGATCCACACCTGCTTGTCGCTCAGCCGCGAGATGCGCGCGATCGAGCCGTTGACCCACCGGCGATCAGGATCGTTTTTCAGCATCATGACTTTGGCGCCGGGTTTGAGTTCCAGCGCGGAATCGGCAGGCTGAGCGCTTTCGCTGAAATCGCCCGTAATGCCCGCGGCGAAGCGTTTGGCGGGCCCGGGCAGGGCGTTAAGATAGGCAATGTTGATGCGCCGGGCCGCGGCGTTGGTGGGAGTCAGAATGACGTAGGGTTCGCCTTCCCCCAGCGTGCGAATGGGATGGACCCGCTCATTGAGGACGTCCAACTCCTCCTGTGTCGCCTCGCCGTCGCGCACGCGGTTCAAGACGCGCACCAGGCCATCGTCCTTCTGGCGAAACACCTGCGTCAGTTCCAGGTAGACGGTTCCTGGTCCTTCCTGCAGCGCGCCGACGGAAAAGAAAAACGGGCCGCCGTGCGTATCGGCGAGGTGGGCTGCGACCTCCGCTTCCTGCACGACCGGCGGCAGCTGATGGAGGTCCCCGAACATGATCAGCCGTGCGCCCCCGAAGGCTTCGCGCGGGCGGCCGCGGTTGACGCGCAGGGCATGATCGATGGCGCTCATCAGGTCGGAGCGCACCATCGAGACTTCGTCGATGACGACGTAGTCGAGCTTGCGCATGACGCGGCCGTTGCGGCTTCGACGGATGTCGCTCGATTGAATGAGCCGTGGCGGAAATCCGAAGAAGGAATGGATCGTCTGCCCGCCCACATTGATGGCGGCAAGGCCGGTCGGCGCCAGAACCACCATCTCGCCGGCGATCTGATCGCGCAGGGCTTTGAGAAGTGTCGATTTTCCCGTTCCTGCGCGGCCTGTCACGAACAGATGCCCGTCACCTTCGCGGATATAGTCGCAAGCAGCAGCGAATTCCTGGGTCGGCAGAATGTCCCTCGGCCATTGCGACGTCGCGCCGGCCGCCAGGGAGCCAGCGGAAGGATCGTCGGCGTCAGGGGTCAAGGGTACATCCTTCAGAAGCGGTCGTGGGGTCAACGCTTTCGGCAACGACCGGTCGCATATGTGCTGGGAGTCTAGCGCGCGTCTCGTCGTTTACCAGCCTGAAATCATAAAAGCGCGCAAACCGTCAGGCGAAGAGCGCGGCGTGCGGGGAGCGTGCGCAGGGGGAAATGCTCCGGCTCGTTCAGCACCGGCCCAAAGCCGCGCGCATGGCCGCCAAATCGGCCTCGCTCGTCGTGGCGGGCAGTTCAATGGCCTCGCGGTTCGAGAGCACGAGCAGGGCCACGTCCGAGCGATAGCCGTCGTCGTCGTAGCGGGTGTCGGTGCGCAAGCTGGCAACATCCGAGAACGGTATGTCGAACGCCTTGCGCGCGAGCAGCCCGGTGCGTTCAATGGTGATGGTGCGCGTCTTCTTATCGAGCGAAATCCGCGTGACATAGCCCGGGTCGAGCACGCTGAGAATATAGGCGCCCGTGGCGATCACGAAAATCGCACCGAGATAAATGTGCAAGAGAACGTTGACGCT
This sequence comes from Hyphomicrobium sp., assembly GCA_035325525.1. Lineage (GTDB taxonomy): Bacteria > Pseudomonadota > Alphaproteobacteria > Rhizobiales > Hyphomicrobiaceae > Hyphomicrobium_B. The sequence continues at coordinate 178,216 of DAOKZR010000005.1, forward strand.
GCCAAGCGCGCGCGGATCAACAATGAAAAGCACCAGCGCTGGGGCCATCAGACCGATGAGGGCGGGCGCGGCCGCTTGAAGGCCCAGGAACCGGGACTGAGTTTCAACGCCTACTTGTACGATGTGATCATCAGGCATGCGCGCGCTCAATCCTTGTCAAACGACATGGACGGCGAGCCTAGCACTCAAAGATTTAGAAACGGTCGTTTCCGCTCTATGCTGATTATTAAATTTGCAGCAATTGAGGTGCGTATCGGCGCGCTCTTGGCGCGAGGCCGGGCGGGAGTCGACCCGCCCGGAGTCCGTCGCTCAGTCGCGGGTAACGCTGAGGATCTTGAAATCCTTGTCGAGCTTAATGTCGTACTGGACACCGTCCTTGTCCTTGGCGTCATCGACCTCGTAGACACCCGTCGCCTCGGTTTCCTTTTCCATTTCGCCGCCCGTATAGCCCGCTGCGGCCAACGCTTCCGTGATTTTCTTGGCTTCCTCTTCGGAGGGCTTGCTGTCGGCAAAAGCCGGCGCGGCCGCGGCAAGAAGCGTAAAAGCGGCAATAGCGAGCTTTTTCATGATGATCTCCATGTCCAGTCAGCGTCAGGTAGGCTCTCTGTATGCGGACAGAAAAATTCCCGCATACTTCTTACTTGGGGATATTCGGATGTCGTTTCAATCCGGGAAAAATTCCCGATGCGCCTATGCCGCACCGGCCTCGCGCTCAGCTTCCCGCTTGCGCTCCTGGCGTTTGCGCTCATTGGGATCGAGCCAACGCTTGCGTAGGCGGATGGATTTGGGCGTGACCTCGACGAGTTCTTCGTCGGTGATGTAGCTCATGGCCTTTTCGAGGGTGAGCTTCATCGGCGGCGTGAGGAGCACCGCGTCGTCCTTGCCCGAGGCGCGGACGTTGGTGAGCTTCTTGCCTTTCAGGACGTTCACTTCCAGATCGTTGTCGCGCGTATGCTCGCCCACGATCATGCCTTCATAGACGCGATCTTGCGGATTGATCATGAACGGCCCGCGGTCCTGCAGGTTGAAGATCGCGTATGCCACCGCTTCACCCGTACCGTTGGAGATGAGCACTCCGGTCCGGCGGCTCGGGATCTCGCCCTTGAAGGGCGCATACGAGTGGAACAACTTGTTCATCACGGCCGTTCCGCGCGTATCCGACAGAAGCTCGGACTGATAGCCAAGCAGGCCGCGCGTGGGGACATGCAGAACCATGCGGGTGCGGCCGCCGCCGGATGGGCGCATTTCCAGAAGCTCGCCCTTGCGCTCGGAAAGCTTGGAGACCACGGCGCCGGTGTAGTTGTCGTCCACGTCGATGATGACTTCTTCCATGGGTTCCAGCCTCTGGCCGGTCTCTTCGTCCACCTTCAGGACTACCTTGGGGCGCGACACGGTGAGTTCGAAGCCCTCCCGGCGCATGTTCTCGATCAGAATGGCAAGCTGAAGCTCGCCGCGGCCGGAGACCGAGAAGCTGTCCTTGTCGTCGTGCTCCATGACGCGGATGGCGATGTTGCGCTCCGCTTCCTTGAGGAGACGATCGCGGATCACGCGGCTTTGGACCTTTTCGCCCTCCTGGCCGGCGAACGGACCGTCATTGATGCGGAACGTCATCGACAGCGTCGGGGGATCGATCGGCTGGGCGGGCAGCGGGGTCTCGATCGACGGATCGCATAGTGTGTCGGCCACGGTCGCCTCGGTCATGCCGGCAATGGCCACGATGTCGCCGGCCTCGCCGATGTCGACGCTGGTGCGTTCCAGGCCGCGGAAGGCGAGAACCTTCTGCACCCGAAACGTCTCGACGAGCGTCCCGTCGTGGCGCAGCGCCTTGACCTGTTGGTTGGGTTTGACCGAGCCTGAGGAAATGCGCCCGGTCAGGATGCGCCCCAGGAACGGATCGACTTCTAGTGTCGTTGCAAGCAGCCGGAAGCCGCCCTCCATCACGGAGGGAGGCGGGACATGCTCCAATACGAGATCGAACAGCGGAGCCATGCTCTCTTGTGGTCCGGACGGGTCGCGCGCCATCCAGCCATTGCGGCCGGATCCGTACAGCACGGGGAAGTCGAGCTGCTCGTCCGTTGCATCGAGGTTGGCGAACAGATCGAAGATCTCGTTCAATACGTCGAGATGACGCTCGTCGGGGCGATCGATCTTGTTGATGGCCACGATGGGGCGCAGCCCGCGGCGCAGCGCCTTGGAGACGACGAATTTCGTTTGCGGCAACGGGCCTTCGGAGGCGTCCACCAGCACGATCACGCCGTCGACCATGTTCAAGATGCGCTCCACCTCGCCGCCGAAATCGGCGTGGCCGGGCGTATCGATGATGTTGATGCGGGTGTTCCTCCAGACGACCGAGGTGCACTTGGCAAGGATGGTGATGCCGCGCTCGCGCTCCAAGTCGTTGCTGTCCATCGCCCGCTCGGCGACTTTCTGGTTCTCGCGGAAGGCGCCCGATTGCTTGAGCAGCTCATCGACGAGCGTCGTCTTGCCATGATCGACGTGCGCGATGATCGCAATATTGCGGATATTCATGAATGGGCCTGAGGTTGGCGCGCCCGCTTTGTGCGGCGCAAAATGAGCCACTCGCGTAGCATAGTGCAAAGCTCCAATCCAGAGCGGTTTAGGCGCGCCGGCCGCGGCTTGTGGCGAAATCCTAGCCAGCCAGGGTTTCCGGATCTCCTGTTGGATTGCTGGCGAAGAACGCCAAGCCTTCGTGAATAAGGAGCGCAAACAAAGGCAAGGCTGTTTGCGGGCCGGCGCTAGGGAGCCGGGCGGCAGTGCCGGAAGACTAGCACGCTTCTTGAAAGGATCGGATGGACGCGAGGAAAGCGCCCGCGCGCCGTGTCAATCCGGTACACCCGCCTGGAGATCTGCGACATGTTTGAACGCAACAAGGTTGACAACGCCGTCCAGCAGATGACCGTCCCGGCCGAACTGACGTTGGACGACGGCCAGGTATTGAAAGGCCGCTTCGTGGTCTCGGCCAACCGCAATATCTATGACGTTCTCAATGGCGAGACCTACTTTCTCGATTTCGAGACCTACGATGGGGAGCGCGCCCTCATCGCCAGGGCCACCATCAGGGCGGTCCGTATCGTCCCGGTCGCCAATGTCAACCACCTCAGGGGCCGGGTGCGCGAAAACGAGGCATTCGACCCCTATACGATTCTCGGGGTTCTCCAGGGGGCCCCGTGGGACGACGTGCGGGCGGCCTACGTCAATCTTTCCAAGGTTTATCACCCCGATCGCTTCGCGAATGTCGCGCTGCCGGCCGAGGTACGCGAGTACCTGTCAGCCATGGCCCGCCGGATCAACGCGGCCTACGCCGCGCTGGAGGCTCCGGTGCAGGCTGCCAAACGCGCCGCGATGGCCAAGTCGGCGCCGGTTTTCACATCCCCGATGCGCGGGTGATGCGCCCGCCGTCCACCGTATCGATTTAGCGCAGTGCGGGCGAGGCGCGGAGCCGCGAGGCCGCGAAGCGCACGAACTCGCGCACGCGCGGGCTGTCGCTTCGCGTCGGCCGATAAACGAGATGCACGGGTATCGCCGTATCGTCGAACCGGTCGAGGACGCTGCGCACGCGCCCCGCATCAAGCGCCGCCTTGGCCTGATAGGAGAGGACGCGCGTGATGCCGGCGCCCGCGGCAGCGGCATCGAGCGCCGCGCCGGCGGAATTGACCGATAGCCGGGCGCGAATGCGCACGGATTTGCTGCCATGCCGCTTGCTTTTGAAATTCCAGCGCGTACCGCCGGGCAAGCCGTCGAAGGTGATGCAATCGCGGCCGGTCAGGTCCGCCACCGCCGATGGCACGCCGTGCCTGTCCAGATAATCGGGCGATGCGCATGCGACCATCTTCAGCGTGCCCACCCGCAGCGCAATCAGCGCGGAGGCCGGCAGCGCTCCGATGCGCACAGCAACGTCGATCCCCTCGTCGATAAGATCGACGACGCGGTCCATGAGCAGCAGCCGTGCGTCGATGCGCGGGAACGAAGCAAGAAACGCAGCCAGAACGGGGACGACATGCAGGCGTCCGAAGGCAACGGGAGCGGTGATCGCAAGCGCGCCCGACAAGTCTCCGGCTTCTCCGGTGATCCTGCTTTCGGCGGCCTCTATCTGATCGATGACGCGCCGGCAGGTTTCAAGGTAGTCGCGCCCGGCCTCGGTCAACACCATCCGGCGCGTGGTCCGCTCGATGAGCGTACACGACAGCCGGTCCTCGATCTGCGCCAAGGCACGGCTCACATTTGTCAGGGGCTCGCCGAGATGGCGCGCCGCGGCCGAAAGGCTGCCGGCCTCCGCCACGGCGGCGAACATGGTCATGGCGCGAACCTTGTCCATCCCATCCTTCCGAAAAATGGAAATATTACTGCCAGACTTTCTGTCTACCGGGGAGATACGATTTGCACCAGCCTTGCCGTCATCGAAGTGGCGACGGGAGGCTGGCGATGGCGGCGAAGCTTTACGATCTGGAATTGTCGGGCAACTGCTACAAGGTGCGCCTGTTGTGCGCTCTGCTGGGCGTGCCGCTCGAAATCATACCCGTCGACTACCTGGCGGGTGCGCACAAGAAACCGCCCGTCATCGACCTCAATCCGTTCGGCGAGCTTCCCGTGCTTCAGGACGGCGACGTCGTGCTGCGCGACAGTCAGGCAATCCTCATTTATGTCGCCCGCAAGTGGGGCGGGGAGGCGTGGCTGCCGGGCGGCGCCGCGGATATGGCGCGTGTGTGCACATGGCTCTTTGTAGCGGAAAACGAGATCGCGCGTGGTCCGAACGACGCGCGCCTGCATGACAAGTTCGGCGTCGACCTCGATGTTGCTCGGGCACGCGCTAATACCGCCCGGATATTCGGCCTGATGGAACAGCACCTGTCGGGCCGCGCCTGGCTTGAACTCGAGCGGCCCACCATCGCCGACGTAGCCTGCATGCCGTATGTTGCGCTGAGCCATGAAGGGGGCGTTCCGATTGCCGGCTATCCGGCTCTCAAGGCATGGGTGGCGCGCGTGAAGCAATTACCGGGCTTTGCCGGAATGCCGGCGATCTAAGGATCGCAAATCGCCTCTGCGCATCTGTCGGCGCATTTCAAACGAGAGGTGCAGTATGTCTTCGCTGGCGTCCGATGTTGCCTTCACGCCCGCCGTCAAAGCCGTACAGACGTGCCTTGGCTCACGGGCTCAGTTCGAGCGCATGGAAATGGGCCAAGGCTGGCCCAGCCGCGTCACGCCGGACCTGGCAGCGGTGATCGTGGCAACGCGCTCGTTCTATCTCGGCACCGCGAGCGCCGCCGGGCAGCCCTATATCCAGCATCGTGGCGGTCCTGCAGGTTTCCTGAAGGTGCTCGACGAGCGCACGCTGGGCTTTGCCGACTTCTCGGGCAACAGGCAGTACCTCACGGCCGGCAATCTTTCGGAGAATCCGCGCGCCTTCATCTTCCTGATGGATTATGCGCGCCGGCGGCGGACGAAGCTCTGGGGGCGGGCGAAAATCATCGAGAACGGCAATGCGCTGCTGAGCGCCTTGCGTCCTGCGATCGGTTCGCTACACGCAGAGCGGGCCATTGTGTTCGAGCTTGAGGCGTGGGACCGCAACTGCGCCCAGCATATTCCCCAGCTCATACCAATCGAAGATGTCCAAGAGGCCATCCAGGCGCTTCAGCAGCGCATTGCCGATCTCGAGCTTCAACTCGAGCGCAACGCCGGGCCGCGCTGATCTGTCGTGCGTTGCGCGTGCCGTCTCGGCCTGATGGACAGCGAAATGAGATCGAAATCGGCTGTTACGCGCGTCAGTTCGCAATGCGAGTAGCAGCCGGCGGTAACGGCACGGCGATCAGGAGGATCGATCAATGTTGTTGCGCGGGGTGACAGTCTGCGATGCGTCGCCCAGACTGCACCTCCGTCATCGTCATATTTTTGCCGCCCATCTTCATCTCGATACGGCCCTCGAAATTGGTCTGTGCGAGCCGGTAAGCAGCATGTCCTTGCGCAGCGTTTACGCCGGGACAGATGATGTCGAACGAAACGGCATTCCCTTGGCGCAAGATCGCTGACACCGGACAGTTGGCAAGTGGATTATTATCGCTCAACACCGCCAGCCCGAACGCGGTTCCTTCATCCTCGTTCAAGCAAAGGGTAGTGGTCTTGCGCGTTGCCGCATCCAAGACATGAGGCAATTCAAGCGACACGTCGACTTCGTACAAGCCGGCGAACACCTGGTCTGACGCCCGGACCTGGCTCATGCACAAGATTAATAATATCACGGCCCACATCTGGCGGCACATGAGACCTCCTCAGTCACGCGTAAAGTCAAACATGAGGATGCGGGGTGGTTCAATCCCGTTCTTGCTGTCGAATCTCTCTGTCCAAAATCACGGACGTGCAAGTAGGGAGGCTGATTGAGCGTCGCGGGGAGCGTCGGACTCTTGCTCCTTTGCGCGCAACTCGGCGAGCAAAGCCTCTATGTCGGGCCTGGGCGCGGGGGAGAGACTCTGGCGTTCACGCTGGCGATCCTGCAAAATGCGCGCGCTCGCGTCCGCGCCGGAAGCCTTGAGGCGCCGGCCGCCTGAAATCAGCAGCGGGTTCGTCGGCTGGTCGAGGTCCAGTTCTTCAAGAAAACTTTCACGCAGTGCGTAAAAGGCTTGAAGGATGGCATCGCGGACCAGCTTCTTTTGCTCTTCGCTGGGCGGCGTGGAACTGCGCGGATCGAGCGTCTGCAGGACGCGGCGCATGTCGTGCAGGGGCGCATAGGGATAAAGGCCGACGAGTTCGTCGGTTTCTCCGGAGTTCTTGTAGACGATGCGCATGGTGTCGATCGTTTCGCTGATCCGGCTGTATGCGGCCAGATAGTCGTCTGTCGCGTGATAGGGTTTTTCGCAGAAGGTCAGCAGCACGGACTTCGTGCGCACGATGTTGCGCCATTCCTCCTCCAGGCTTTCCACGAACTTGGAGCGTTTCTGGAAAATGCTGGAAAGATAAGCCACGCCGCCGGTTGCGATGAGCAACGACATGTCGCGCATGAACTCGTACATCTGGCTCGCCACGGTCACGATTTCGGAGGGGACGCCAGGAACATCGTCGGCAAATTTTGCCGCCAACAGAAGCAGCAGCACGATAGCCAGGATCCAATATACCCTGGTCAGAGTTCTATTCACGGACGTTCTGGTCATGGGGTTTCCGATAGGAAGCGCGACGGCGCGATGTATAGAGCCGTTTGCGCGATTTTCATGAAACGCGAAATGCCTCTCGTGCAGGCTGACGTGCGGACTGCATGCTGTTCCGGCAGGGCGTTTACAGCAGTTGACGGGCGGCATCATGTCAAAAACGGCGTCGGAGCCGGCCGTCCCGCGCACCGTCCCTGCACACCGACCTTGCGCACCGGGTGGGGCGCCGTCCGGGCGGAATTGCCGTAGGCGTCACGCAAACAATGACGTGGACGTCATATCTTGGTCCAATTTCAGCTCTAATTGCGCGCTTGAAACGCCCGAATGCCAAGCGTTTTGTCGCAAGGGGGCCGGCTGAGCTGGAAATGGACCCCGCGACAGCCTACGTGGGGGGCGCGAGTGCGGTTGCCAGCGCGTCATCGATGCGCTGCCGACTCCTCAGGGAGCCGGATTCTCAAGGACCGGATCGTCGAAGCCTGGCGCGTCCAGCCAACTGGCACGTCCAGCCAACAAGGAAAGTTTCCCGAGACAATGTGCGGTGTGGCAGGTGCGATCGATCTGTGCGGCCGGCATGAGCCACACCGTGAGACGGTTGAAGCGATGACTGAGGCTCTCACTCACCGCGGCCCGGACGAAGACGGCTATCTTTTTGCGCCCGGCATGGGGCTGGGACATCGCCGCCTCAGCATCGTCGGCATCGAGCACGGCGGGCAGCCGATCTACAATGAGGATCGCACGGTCGCCGTGATGTTCAACGGCGAGCTGTTCGAGCACGAGGAGCTGCGTCGATCCCTGAAGGCCAAGGGTCACGTCTTCAAGACGGCGACCGATACGGAAGTCCTCGTGCATCTTTACGAGGAGCAGGGTGAGGATGTGTTTGCCGGCCTCAACGGCCAGTTCGCCGTCATCCTTGTCGACTTCGCGCGCCGCACCGTCCTGCTTGCCCGCGACCGCGTCGGCATCTGCCCGCTGTTTTGGGCGCGCGAGGGCGATTGGCTCTACGTCGGCTCAGAGCCCAAAGCCATCCTGGCGTCCGGCGATGTGACGCCGATCTGCGATCGGCGCGGGCTCGACCAGATCTTCAATTTTTTTGCCATCGGCGGACGCCGGAGCGTGTTCGCCGGGATCAATGCCGTCCTTCCTGGCCATTATCTCAAGATTGCCTTCAGGCCCGATCGCCGTCCGGCCGAAATCGTCGAGCGCCGGTATTGGGATTTCGAGTTTCCCGACGCAGGCCAGGAGGAGAACCCGGACGACATCACCCCGCTCGTGGACCAGTTCGAGGCCGCATTCCACAACGCCGTCGATCTGCGGTTGCGCGCCGACGTTCCGGTGGTCGGCTATCTGAGCGGCGGCGTCGACTCCGCCTACGTGCTTGCAACGGCAGCCAAGATCCGCGGCGCGGCGCCCCCGAGCTTCACGATCCGGGTACCTTCCGGAAAGCTCGACGAGACTTCGGACGCTATGGGCTCCGCGCGTCATATCGGAACCCAACCCACGGTCGTGACCTGCGATGGCGAGGTCATTCGCAACGCCTATCCCGGGCTTATTCGCGCCACCGACAGCCCCGTAATCGACACGTCGTGTGCCGCGCTTTATTCCCTTGCCGCTGAAGTTCATCGCCAAGGCTACAAGGTCGCGCTGACGGGCGAAGGCGCCGACGAGGCCTTCGCCGGATATGTCTGGTTCAAGACGCGTGCCATCGAGCAGCTCTTCGATATCGGCGGCTTCCGCCCCAGCCGCGTCAGTAACCGCCTCCTGCGCAAGCTCTCCTCGCCCGGCACGCGCTGGCGCGACATCGTGAGGGACGATGCGCTATCGGGCGGGCAGCACGCACAAACCCTGCTTTACAGCCTCGTCGCGCGCTCGCGGCATATGTACTACAGCCGCGAGACCAAGGCGGTGCTGCAAGGCTATTCAGCCTACGAGGATCTGCCGCTGGATCTTGAACGCATGCGCCGCTGGCATCCGCTCAACCAGTCGCTCTATCTTGGTTACAAGCTGCATCTGCCCGGCTTGCTGCTGAACCACAAGGGCGACCGGATCGCCATGGCCAACAGCGTCGAGACCCGTTATCCCTTCCTCGACAACGGCGTAATTGCGGCCGCCGCGCGCATCCATCCTGAACTCAAGCTGCGCGGGCGCAAACAGGACAAGTTCCTGCTCCGCAAGGCCGCCGAGCGCCTGCTTCCCGCCGAGGTGGCATGGCGCCCCAAGGGCATGTTCCGCGCTCCATTCGCCGAGAGCTTCTTCGAGAAGCCGCCCGCCTATGTCGAGCAGCTCATGAGTGCGCAGTCGCTGGCGAAGACGGGATATTTCGACGTCAAAGCCGTGCGGCGCGATTATGAGCGCTATGTTTCGGGGCAAGTCGCCTCGTGGCGTGTGTTCATGAGTATGGGGCTGGGCGGTGTACTGTCCACTCAGCTCTGGCATCACATCAACTTTGGCGGCGGTCTGTGCGATCTTGATTATATCGAGCGCGCTCCCCGACGCGCGCGTCCGCCCGCACAGGCGCCGAGGCCTTTTGCCGTAGCTTGACGTGGGGAAACGGTTTTTCCGTCACAAAGTGCGGCGAAAGCAATGCATGGAGCCATTCGAGGAAGCGCTCGGATGACTCTGAGGCCTCCTCAGAGCACTGAAGGAAGCCGCGCCTTGCCGCCTTTGCACGAAAAGCTCCGTGTTGCCCGTTTGCGCCGGGCGCGCGATCCGCTGCCGGCATCTTTGAACCCGGCACCTAGCGGAACCGCTAGGTCGATACAAAATTTGTCGGAGCCCTGAATGCGCCGGGTTTGTCTGCGCATTCACAATTCCGTGTTGATCGGAGTAGAGTGTTCGCACACGATGCCGGCACGTTAAGCGAAAAATCGAGGAGGATCTCATGAGACGAATTACAAATATCACGACCATTATGGCGCTTTCGGTAATCACTGCGCTTGTTGCCGCCTGTTCGGAGCAAAAGAAGAGCGAAGAAAAGCCCGCCACGCCCGCCCCGGCGGCGACGCAAGAAAGTGAACCAAAGCCCGCAGCCGAGGCCCCTGCGGCGCCCGCGCCGTCCACGACGTCGGAGCCTGCCGGCGCTCCGGCAACGACAACCGAGCCTCCTGCGGCCGCGCCGGCGGCTCCCGAGACGACGCCCCCGGAGGAGAAGAAGTAAGGGAGGGAGATCGGATCGCGCCGGATGCGGCACGCGCTCGATTGCAGGCTGTCCTTGGCGTCAAACGCAGACATGCTGGATGTAGCGTCGTTTGATAGAAAGTAATCGCTGCATCAGACCTTCAATCTTGAAACGGCACGCGCAAAAAAACAGACGAACACCTCATCGTGTTCGTCTGTTTTTTCATTCAGAGGCGATTTGCCGATTCAGCCGCGGTTGCGCATCTCGAGTGTCCTCAGACGCAGCGCGTTGAGCTTGATGAAGCCTTGAGCATCCTTCTGGTCGTAGGCGCCTTTGTCATCCTCGAAAGTAACGAGGGTGGGCGAATACAGAGACTTGGGCGACGAGCGGCCGGTAATGATCGTGTTGCCCTTGTAGAGTTCCAGCGACACCTCGCCCTCGACGTGCTCCTGGCTCTTGTCGATGGCCGCCTGCAGCATCTCGCGCTCCGGCGCGAACCAAAGCCCATTGTAGATGAGTTCCGCATACCGCGGCATCAATTCGTCCTTGAGGTGCGCCGCGCCACGGTCGAGCGTTAGGCTCTCGATGGCCCGGTGAGCGGCAAGCAGGATCGTGCCGCCCGGCGTTTCGTACACGCCGCGCGACTTCATCCCCACGAAACGGTTCTCGACCAGATCGACGCGGCCGATGCCGTTGTCGCGGCCAAGGTCGTTCAGCGCCTTGAGCAGCGTTGCGGGCGACATCGCCTTGCCGTTGAGGGAAACGGCGTCGCCCTTTCTGAAGCCGATGGTGATCGCAGTGGGTTCGTCGGGCGCGTCCATCGGCGAGATGGTGCGCTGGTAGACCATCTCGGGCGCTTTGATCGCGGGGTCCTCCAGGACCTTGCCTTCCGAGGAGGAATGCAGAAGGTTGGCGTCCACCGAGAACGGGCTTTCGCCTTCCTTGTCCTTCGCGACGGGAATCTGGTGATCGCGTGCGAACTTCAACAGCTCCTCGCGGCCCTTGTAGGTCCACTCGCGCCAGGGCGCGATGATCTTGATCCCGGGCTCGAGCGCGTAATAGCCAAGCTCGAAGCGGACCTGATCGTTGCCCTTACCGGTTGCGCCATGGCACACCGCGTCGGCGCCGACCTTGCGGGCGATCTCGATCTGCTTCTTGGCGATCAGCGGACGCGCGATCGAGGTGCCCAGCAAATAGACGCCCTCATAGATGGCGTTTGCACGGAACATCGGGAAAACGTAGTCGCGCACGAATTCTTCGCGCAGGTCCTCGATGAAGATGTTCTCTTCCTTGATGCCGAGCATCAGGGCCTTTGAGCGGGCAGGTTCGAACTCCTCGCCCTGGCCCAGGTCGGCAGTAAAGGTCACAACCTCCGCGCCGTACACCTCCTGCAGCCACTTGAGAATGATGGAAGTATCGAGACCGCCGGAGTAGGCGAGCACGACCTTCTTGATTTTTCCCTTATTTGTCATTGGGGTATCCTGTAGCGGAGTTTCGCGGAAAGGCGCGGCACTCTTAGCAGGCCACACAATCCGTGCAAGGGCGCGAAATGTGAGGCCACGCGCGGCAAATACGTCGCAGGTCGAGGTCTATTCCCCGGGGATTTTGTTCTCAACAGTGGAATTTCGGGCCGATGTTCTGTTCAATATGGTTGTAATCGTGGATGCAGTAGCGCGAGGCCCGGTGTGGGTTGGGCCAATTGCTTTTTGCCGGGGGATGGCACCATGTCTTTTCATGACTGCGCGAAGATTTCGGCGTTGGCAGCCGCCGTGGTGGTTGCCGCCTTGGGCACAGCGGGCAGCGCCGGGGCGCAATATAATGGAAGCTGGGTCGCGCCCGACGATTCAGTCCAAGCCAAGCCGGCCGCTCCAGCGCAAGAGCCTGCCGCCGCCAGTGTTGCGCCCGCGAGTACCTGGGAAGTGAAGGAAATTCCATCAAAGACTGCGGCTAAAGGCAAGGACGCTAAAAGCAAGGACGCGGCGGCGGGGAAGACTGAGGCCAGCAAGGCTGCGGCATCGGCCAAGCAGGAGGGTGATGACAAGTCTGCCCACTCTAAGCCTATCGAGTCGAAGCCCGCCGAGGCTAAAGCACAAACTCGGAAGGCCGCAGCCGCCAAGGCTTCAGGGTCTGGCCATGCGCACGCCAATATTTCAAGTGAGGCCGAGCCAGAGGCAATTCAGGTCAAGCCAGCGTCCGGCGGTCCGAAATCCAAGCCCGCCGATGAAAGCGGCCCGCAGGCCAAGCCTGCGCGCGAGACCGCCGCGATCCCCGAACCTGCAAGACAAGAGAGCGAGCCGGAGGAGCACGCGGTTGCTCCCGCTGCGTCCGGACCAACGCCGGCGGCCCAGCCCGCAGAGTCCGCCGGCAACCCGGGCGCGGGTATTTCGGAAGCCGCAAGCGGGGAAACGCCAAGACCCGAACAGGCGGCGGTTGAGTCCGCGGCCAAGGATGAGCCTGCAGCCGTGAGCGCGCACACGCAAAAGGCGGCGGCGCAGACCGGATCGATCGAGCCCTCCGATGTTCAGCGCGCCCAATCCTCTGCAACCGGTGCGGCCGCCAAGACCAACGCGCCGGCGGCCGAGCAAAACGCCGCTGAGGCCGCTGAGGCCGAGACCGATGGCGCGAAGCCTGCCGAGCACGGGATGCGGGCCGCGCCCGGCCTCTTTGTCGTTCTACCCAACCAGATGCCCATCGGCCGCAGGCCAAGCCCAGGTCAATGATTCCGGGGCGATGGCAACGGCAATTCGTCCAGGGGGGCGTACTGAGCCGTTTGCGCGCTCGCGCAAATCGCTCAAGCGCTCCCGGGACTCGCCTGCTTGGGTTTTACAGGATGCCGGGCGTCGCCGCGTGCGGCAGCAGCCAGAACGGCACGAGCATCGTCAGAATCGCCGGCAGGGCGGTGAATATTGGCGCCAAGGCGTGCCCGCCCTCATTGCGGAAACTCGCAATTACTTTTTCGAAGCCTTCCCGCGCCGCCTGGGCCGCATCCATGCTGGCCGCGTTTGCGCGAGCGGCGGGAGCCGCGACGGAATAAGGGAACCCCGCCGCCATCAGCCATGCCGTCATCGGCATTTCCAGAGTACTGAAGGATGCGTGCGGCCATGCCCAACTGCACGCCTTCATCGCATCCTGCCAGCCGGTGGACCATGAATTTGTGGCCCATTGGGCCGTGGCCGCAAGCCAGGGGTTCGCGCCCCACGGAGCCGGGTTTGCGGCAGCGGACTGGCGCACGAGGCTGGCGGGAGTCCAGGCTGCAACGGCCGGAGCAAACTGAAAGAAGGGTGCGCCGAAATCCGCCTGCGCCGCCGGTGTGGCATTTTCCGGCGGGGCCAACATGTTCAGCCACCACATGAAGGGATTGGCCGCTATCGACGTGTCGGCCCGGCGGAATTGCTCCCGGGTGGGTTGGGCCGCCTGGGGCGCAAACGCACCAAACCACCACGCAAACGGATCGGGTGTCTGGGGGGTCTCGGGCTTTACGGAATTTGTGTTACTTATCAGATTGTTGGCTATAAGGCTGTGCCAAGCCTCGACAGCCGCCATGCCTGCGGCGGCGTAGTTGAACCAAGCTTCCGTCGCGCTCTTGAGAAAGCGCATGTGCAGATCAGAATCGTACAAGGAAGCCACGCTGCGTTATCCGGACAAGGCGTAAACCTAACATCTATGCTGCAGCGCAGCAACAACAGTTTTGGGGCTAGGGACAGCTTTTTTCTGCATCGTGGGAAGCCGCAAGGGAAGGAAAGTTCACGGAAGCGGTGATGGGAAGCGCAGATGGGAAGCGCAGATGGGCGTTTCACGACTTGGAGGCCGGAGTCTCAGATGTCCCCGCCGCCGGCTTTTGAGAGCTTGCGGGCTTGGTGATCGGAACCGATGTCGTCGCAGTCGCAGCCGAAGGTTCGCGAGGAGCGTGCGGCGGAGCTGCCTTGGTTCCCGCGTCCTTGTCTTTGGCGTCCCTTTCGCGCTTCAGCGCGATGCGCTCGGCCAGCGAGCCCTTCTTGACCTTCTGCGGCTCCTCTTGGACTTTGATTCGGGCTTGCGCAATGGCGCGTTCGCCGGTCCTGACGTGAGCGGCCGGTGTGCGTGCCCCCGCTACCAGCCAATAGACCAGCCCGGCGAAGAAGCCTGCCGTCAGGAAAGACTGCAGAGCATAGTTGTTCAGGATCGTAGGCTGGCCCGAGACCTCGCTGGAGTATTGGGCGGAGAAGCCAAGCAGAGCGATGGCGATGCCGACCACGAGCCAATAGCCGAGCGTGCGCCCGCCGAGCCACTCGGCGATTCCGGCGGCGATCAGCGCAAAGGCGAATGAGAAGATCGCGATATGCGTGGCGGTGGCGAGTACGAGGACGAGCAGGTTGCGAGCGGCGTCCGCAAGCTCGCCGGCCGGCATCCCGGCGAGCCCGGTGGGCGTGGTCACGTACAGCACTTGAACGAACGCCGCCGTGAGGCAGGCGAGCGTGAACCCGGCCAGAACTCGAAAGAGCGTACGCAAGATCCCCATCGGCCCGTCTCCTGTATGCCTTGGCCTGAGCACTATAAGTTGTAGCTCCCGGTCTCAAGGGTGCCTAAGGCGCATGTGAGTGACCGGCCGTGCTCCGCCCGCCGATCAGCCTGCGGCCGGCAGGCCGCGCTCGCTGGCACGCGTCTTGACGCTTTCCGATTTGAGCTGCCCGCAGGCGGCCAGGATGTCCCTACCCCGCGGTGTGCGCACGGGGCTGGCATAACCGGCGCGGTTCACGACCTCCGCGAAGCGCTCGATAGTCTCCCAGTCGGAGCACTCATAGGGCGTGCCCGGCCACGGGTTGAACGGAATGAGGTTGATCTTGGCGGGGATGCCCGACAGCAATTTCACGAGAGCGCGCGCTTCGGCCAGGCTATCGTTTATCCCTTTCAGCATAACGTACTCGAAAGTAATGCGGCGCGCGTTGGAAAGGCCGGGGTAATTGCGGCAGGCTTCCAGCAGCTCCGCGATGGGATACTTCTTGTTGATCGGCACCAACTCGTCGCGCAGCGGATCGTGGGTGGCGTGCAGCGAGATGGCGAGCATGGTTCCGGCTTGCTCCCCCCAGCGCGGAATTTCTGGTACGACGCCGGAAGTCGACAACGTAATGCGCCGCTTCGACAACGACAGGCCGTCGCCATCGGCGGCGATGTCCATCGCCTCCTTGACGTTGTCGAAATTGTAGAGCGGCTCGCCCATGCCCATGAGCACCACGTTGGAGATCTTGCGCTCGCTCGACGGCAGCAGGCGGCCGTCGGCCGGAGCGCTCGCTCCCGGCCAATCGCCGATGCGGTCGCGCGCCAGCAGAATCTGACCGACGATCTCGGCGGCTTCCAGATTGCGCACGAGGCGCTGGGTGCCGGTATGACAGAACGAGCAATTGAGCGTGCAGCCGACCTGGCTTGAAATGCACAACGTTCCGCGGTCGCTCTCAGGGATGTAGACGGTCTCGATCTCGGGCGCGCGCGTCTCGTGTCCCCGCTTGGGCAGGCGCAGCAGCCATTTGCGCGTGCCATCGACCGACACCTGCTCGGCTACGATTTCGGGCCGCTCCAGCGTGAACGCGCGATCGAGTATGCGTCTCAAGTCCTTCGAGACGTCGCTCATGGCCTCAAAGGAGGTGAGGCCGCGCACATAAATCCAGCTCCACAGCTGGGTGGCGCGCATGTTGAGATGCTTCTCGGGCACGCCGATCTCGGCGAGCGCCGCCTTCAGGCCCGCGCGGCTCAAGCCTGCCAGCGAGCGCTTGGGCGCGTCCGGGGGTGCAGGCTGGAGCGTAACGCCGCACTTGGGGGCATTTTGCTTAACGTCAGTCATAGATATTCTGTCTCGCTGGAGCGCCAGATTTCACAGGATTTCTAGCGTTGTTTGGGCTTGGTGAACAGCGCCGTGCGGCGACGTGCGCCTGCGGCGCGCTGTTTTGTTCAGCCTCGTGGCCACCGCGACCGGCAGCAGGCCAGGAATTAACCGTTGAATTGGCTAACGGGCGTTAGGCGGAGGCGGCGCCACGCGCGCCGGCGCTCTTGGGGCGACACTCTTACAGGATAAAGCGCGAAAGGTCGGCGTTCTTGGCGAGTTCGCCGACACGCTCCTGTACATAAGCCGCGTCAATCGCGACGGCCTGCCCCGCTCGATCGGAGGCTTCAAAGGAGACCTCGTCCAATACGCGCTCCAACACCGTCTGCAACCGCCGTGCGCCGATGTTCTCGACGCTCGCGTTCACGGCGACCGCCATGTCCGCGAGGCTGTCGATTGCATCCTCGGTGAAAGACAGCGTCATTCCCTCGGTTGCCATCAGCGCGATGTACTGCTTGATGAGGCTCGACTCCGGCTCCGTGAGGATGCGACGGAAGTCCTCGCGCGTCAGGGCCTGCAATTCGACCCGGATCGGCAGGCGGCCTTGCAGCTCCGGCAGCAGGTCGGAAGGTTTGGATACATGGAAGGCGCCGGAGGCAATGAACAAAATGTGGTCTGTTTTGACCGGGCCGTACTTGGTGGCGACGGTCGTGCCCTCGATCAGCGGCAGCAGATCGCGCTGCACGCCTTCGCGCGAGACGTCGACGCCGCCGCGCGTGCCGTCGCCGCGCGAGCAGATCTTGTCGATTTCATCGAGAAACACGATGCCGTTGTTCTCGACCGCCTTCACGGCTTCGGCGTTGATCTGATCGGCGTCGATCAGTTTGTCGCTCTCCTCGCCGATCAACACCTCGTAGCTCTCCTTGACCGTCACGCGGCGCGACTTCTGGCGCTGGCCGAGTGCTTTGCCGAGCATGTCGGACAGATTGATGGTGCTGATCGACGATCCTGGGACTTCGAACATCGGGAAAGCGGGCGCGGTGTCGGCGACGACGATGTCGATTTCCTTGTCGTTGAGTTCGTTGGCGCGCAGCTTCTTGCGGAAGCTTTCGCGCGTAGCAGGTGAAGAAGCGGCGCCCACCAGCGCATCGAGCACACGCTCCTCGGCGTTTTTCTCCGCTTTGGCGCGGACCTCCTTGCGCTTGACCTCGCGCACGAGCGCAATTCCCACCTCGACGAGATCGCGCACGATGCTTTCCACATCTCGTCCGACGTAGCCGACCTCGGTGAACTTGGTCGCTTCGACCTTGAGAAACGGAGCGCCGGCAAGCTTCGCGAGGCGGCGGGAAATCTCCGTTTTGCCCACGCCCGTCGGACCGATCATCAGGATGTTCTTTGGCAGGACTTCCTCGCGCAGATCGCCCGTCAGCTGCTGACGCCGCCAGCGGTTACGCAAGGCGATGGCCACGGCGCGCTTGGCGTCGGCTTGTCCGACGATGTAGCGGTCGAGTTCGGAAACGATTTCGCGGGGCGAGAAGTTGGTCATGTCAATTGCTCAGGCTCGATTGGTGCGAGGGGCACGGCTCACGGCGTTTTCTCAAACGCTCGAAGGCAGCGTTTCGACCACGAGATTGGAGTTCGTGTAGACGCAGATCTGTGCTGCGATGGCCATCGCCTTGCGCGCGATTGCTTCCGGCTCGATGGGTTGGTCGAGGAGTGCGCGCGCAGCGGCAAGCGCGTAATTGCCGCCCGAGCCTATGCCCATGACGTGCGCCTCCGGCTCCAATACGTCGCCGGTGCCCGTCAGGACCAGCGTCGCGTCCTTGTCGGCAACCAGCATCATGGCTTCGAGCCGGCGCAAATAGCGGTCCATCCGCCAATCCTTGGCCAGTTCCACGCAGGCGCGGGTGAGTTGGCCGGGGTACTGCTCCAGCTTGGCTTCGAGCCGCTCAAACAGGGTAAAGGCGTCGGCCGTCGCGCCGGCGAAGCCGCCGATCACGTCGCCACGGCCCAGGCGGCGGACCTTCCGGGCATTGCTCTTGATGATGGTCTGGCCAAGGCTGACCTGGCCGTCACCCGCGATCACGACCTTGCCGTTCTTGCGCAGGGTCAAGATTGTCGTAGCGTGCCAGGACGAATCGGCGGCATTTTGCGGATATGTTGTCATGTGCTTGGCGCGTGAGATAAGAAGCCCGGGCCGTCCGACAAGACCTCAACGGCCGTTCGTATGGCTCTGCAACCTCGTTTTTTCGTTGACCCCCAAGCGATAGACGCTGGATAGCATCGAAGCAAGCCGCGGCCTCAAAGCTCCCTCGCGGGCCCACGATCCGCGCAGGCATTCGGAGACGATCTTGAAGCGACAAGCCACGATTACGCGCAAAACCAAGGAAACCGAGATTTCGGCCACCGTCGATCTCGATGGCACGGGTGCCTATGACATCAAGACCGGAATTGGTTTTCTCGACCACATGCTGGACCAGCTTGCCCGTCACGCGCTGATCGACATCACGCTGCGGGCCAAGGGCGATCTGCACATCGATTTCCATCACACGGCCGAGGATACCGGTATCGTGCTGGGTCAGGCCGTGGCCAAGGCGCTCGGCGACAAAGCGGGGATTGTCCGTTACGCCGACGTGCATCTGCCGATGGACGAGACGCTGACGCGCGTCGCCGTGGACGTGTCGGGCCGTCCCTTCCTGATCTGGAAGGTCGAGTTCTCGCGCTCCAAGGTCGGCGAAATGGATACCGAGCTTTTCCGGGAGTGGTTCCAGGCGTTTGCACAGAACGCCGGGATCACGCTGCACGTTGAAAACCTTTATGGCGAGAACAACCATCATATCGCCGAAACTTGTTATAAAGGTCTAGCGCGCGCACTGAGGGCGGCGATTGCGCTCGACCCGCTTCAGGCCGGGCGGGTTCCCTCCACCAAGGGCATGCTGCAAGGCTGAGATCGCCCGCCGCGACCCGCCTGGATCTTTCAATAAAGGACACCACGTGGTTACGTATACGGTTCACGAAGCTCCCAATCCCGCTGCCGACCGTGTCGGCCGGGCCGATGAGTTGCGTTTTATCAAGGACGGCTTTTCCTGGCTGACGGCTGTCGTTCCTCCGCTCGGCCTGGCTGCCAAAGGGCTGTGGCGGGCGCTAGTTGCGTATCTCGTAGCGACGATGCTTCTGGTGCTGGCGCTGCAGGCGATCGGCACCGATCCGCAATGGATTGGGCTGGCGAGCATTGCGCTGGGCCTGTACCTCGGCTTCGAGGTTTCGACGCTGGAGCGTTTCATGCTCGACCGCGCAGGCTGGCGCATGCTGGGCTCGGTGACGGGCCGCAACATTGCCGAGTGCGAGCGGCGCTTCTTCGAGACCTGGCTGCCTGACCAGCCCGTGATAACCGCAACCCGCAATCAAGCCGGCGCTTCGGGCAACTCGATGCCGTTCGGTGCGAAGGCTTAAAACGAATACCCCGCCGAGCACACTTCATGCAGCGCGTCGTTCTCATCGACTACGGGTCGGGCAATCTCCACTCGGCCGCGAAGGCTTTCGAGCGCGCCGCGCGCGAAAGCGAGTGCCCCAGTGCAATCATTGTCAGTTCGCGGGCCGAAGACGTCGCATCGGCCGATCGGGTGGTGCTGCCGGGCGTGGGCGCTTTTGCCGACTGCAAGCGCGGACTCGAGAATGTGCCGGGAATGCGCCCGGCGCTTGAAGAGGCAGTGCGCTCCAAGGGGCGCCCGTTTCTCGGCATCTGTGTGGGTATGCAGCTGTTGAGCGAGCGCGGGCTCGAATTTGAAACGACCCAGGGGCTGGGATGGATCAAGGGTGAAGTGCGGCCGATCGCGCCGGCCGACCCCGCCCTCAAGATCCCGCACATGGGTTGGAACACGCTCGACGCCGTTACGCCCCATGTGCTGCTTTCAGGTATTCCTACTGGCCCTTCGGGCCTGCACGCCTACTTCGTGCATTCGTTCCATCTGGCCGCGGCGGAGCGCCGCGTCGTCGTCGCCGAGACGAATTACGGCGGCCCCCTCACGGCCATCGTGGCCGACGGCAACGTCGCTGGCACGCAGTTCCATCCCGAGAAAAGCCAGGTGCTCGGCCTCAAGCTGCTCGCAAACTTCCTGTCCTGGAAGCCGTGAGGCCCGCGGAACGCGCTCGCGTAATGGGTCGCGCAAGGTCCTGCACCAGCGCTTGAATCGCGACCCATGCGCTGCGCGGTCCCGCGATTGGCGTCAGTTCCATCGGCTCCTCGTCCTCCAGCCGGCCGTCGAGCCAGTTGATCTGGCCGTTGATCGTCGCGACGTCGCGGCCGACGTCATGGATGATGAGTTCATCGCGCTCGCCGAACAACACGGCAAGGCGGCGCTTGATCTGCTCGGCCGTAAGCCAAGTGTCGATGTACCAGAGGCCTTCGCCCGCACGCGCGTAGCGCGCCGCGATGTAAGGCAGCGAGAACGAAACGGTCCAGGTGTCCTGTCCGGGATGATGGGGCTTGTGGTGGATGAGATAAGTCTTCATTGGGGGTCCTGACGAGCATTGCGAGGGCATCGCAAGAGGGATTGCGGAGTAATCGACCGGGCGCCTTCGGATCCGCCGGGGAGAAGCGGTCCGAAGGAGACGCAGCACGCACCGACAAACGCGACGCAACGCTTACAGGGCTAAGCAGCAAATGGTGACAAGGCGCGGAGAATAAAAGGGAAGCCGGGGTCCGCGGGGTTGGACCCCGGCTTCATTCGTGGAAGCAGATCTGGCGGAACCCGAAGTCGAGGGCCAGCACAACCGCCGGGTTCCCGAGGCCAGATCAGCAGGCCTCCGCGAAGGGAAGTTCCGGCTCGATCGGCTCGGCGGCCGGTGGCGCCGGGAACGCGACGACGTTGCTGTCGGGCGCGATGTCGAAGGGTGCGCGGCGCTGACGAAACCAGCGTAGCGAAGTGTTGGTGAGAATCGCCTCGCGCTTGACGGCTTGAATGAGCAACCCGTCCTCCTCGCCGAGCAGACCCTTGAGGTCGCTCTCCAGATCGGTCTCCTCACGATCGGAATTGACGTACCAGGTGCTGGCGAGCGGACGCGCCCACTTCTCGCCTATGCTCATGATGACCTGAGCGAGAACGTGCTGGTTGCGGGCGGGCTTGGCGAGGTCGTAAGAGATCAGGTAGGTGCGCATCGGGGGGCTCCTTGTCGGTCTTTCGAGAGGGTCAAAACGCCAGACTGGGACCCGGATAGTGCTGTGCTTCGCAGCGGGAACATAGGAAGAACATGCCACGACTCACCGGGCATGTCCAGGCCTTGTTCGAAAAATGTTCTTGTTAAGGTCTCGATCCGGCCAATGCCGCGTGGGGCGGCAGATGCTCACGGTCTGCTCGTCGCGGGATCGCTAAGCACGCTCTAAAACCAAGTCCGCTCTAAAACAGCGTGAACTGGTCGGGGTGTGGGGCCTTGGCGATGCGCCGGTGGGCGCCCGGGTCGATCCGGTCCTCAAGTCCCGGGTAGCGCTTGCGGAACAGGGCCAGCGCCTTGGCGCGCGAACCCGGAAAGCGCAACTCCTCCCAAATTTCATACAGGCGGCGGGGATCGCAGGCGTAGCGCTTGACGAGGTCTTTCTGGCGCACGCGCAGCCAACGCGCGATCCAGATGTCGACGGCGTCCTCCTCGGCGAGGGGGCGGCGCGCGGCCGGGGCGCCGGGCGGTGACTGAAAAAACGCGGTGACCATGAGCACGCTTTGCAACTGGGACGCTGAGACAGACTTGCGGACTTGACGGGACGCACGAGAAACGATTGATCGCACCGGAACGAAGCAATCTCAAGGCCGGCCTTTGTGCGCGGCAAAAAGGAAGCCCTTCTCCCGTGATCCTCTTTCCCGCGATCGACCTCAAAGACGGCAAGTGCGTGCGCCTCAAGCTCGGTGAGATGGATCAGGCGACGGTGTTCAACGACGACCCTGCCGCGCAGGCCGCCACCTTCGAGCGCCAGGGGTTCAAATATCTCCACATCGTCGATCTGAACGGCGCCTTTGCCGGCAAGCCGGTCAACGCTTCTGCGGTGAAAGCCATCCTGAAGGCGATCTCGATGCCTGCCCAGCTCGGCGGCGGCATCCGCGATCTGGCAACCGTCGAAATGTGGCTCGCCAAGGGGATCGCGCGCGTCATCCTCGGCACCGTCGCGGTTCGTGATCCCGCGTTGGTCAAGGCGGCGTGCAGGGCTTTCCCCGGTCGCGTGGCGGTGGGCATCGATGCAAAGGGCGGCAAGGTTGCGGTCGAAGGCTGGGCGGAGACATCCGAGTTGACGGCGATCGACCTCGCCCGCCGGTTCGAGGATGCAGGCGTATCGGCCATCATCTACACGGATATCGAACGCGACGGCGTTTTGAAGGGCCTGAACCTGCCAGCCACGGCCGAGCTTGCGCGCGCGACGGCCATTCCCGTCATTGCCTCGGGTGGGCTCGCCTCCATCGACGATGTGAAAGCGTTACTGCGACCCGAATACCGTATGCTCGAAGGTGCGATTACAGGCCGGGCTCTTTACGACGGACGCATCGACCCGGCGGAAGCCCTTGCGTTGCTTGCGGGCTAGACGGCTCGCCCGTCGGGCGGGCGGAGCCGTATATTGCCGGGCGGCGGCTTCGGCGCGATGGTGTTGTCATCAGGAGGACGCATGAAAGTCGGTGACAGGGTAACCGTGGTCAAGATCCCGGAGGATCTGCCCGAGGACAACACATCGCTGCTGCGGTTGTTCAACGGCTGCCTGGGGAAGACTTTCGACATTGCTGCATTCGACGGCGATCTGGCCGAGCTTCATGTGGGTGAGGCTTTCGGCGACGCCAAAGAAAAGCACCGGATCTGGCTTCCCCGCGAGTACCTCAAGCTTGCCAAGGCATGAAGCTTGCGCGGGCCAGCCTCAAGGCTCAGCCCATATCGCAGCCCCCATCGGCGGGCTGATGCTTCGGTCGTAAGCCAGAGGTCGATTGCGTGCGGTTTCACGAAATCGCGCGCCTGCGCTTGTGGTAGGCTAAGCGGCGCGCTGGCGAAAGGCGCGCAGCGCACACACCAGACGTGAGCGATCTTCATTGTGTGGACCGCCCGCGCGAGACGTTCGGGGACACGCAAACCGACGGCGCGTCGACGCGGCCGCGAGATCTACGAGCAGGAGAGGAAGCACCATGTTGAAGCGAGAGTTTTCACGGCGCGAGGCGCTTGGCCTGGCGGGAGCCGGATTGTCGGCGGCATTTGCCACGCGCGTGCTAGGTCCTCTGCCCGCACAGGCAAAGGCGCCCTTCAGCAAGGCGACGCCGGGCGGCTTCTATAATTTCATGCACGGCGACATGCAGGTCTCGGTGGTTTCCGATGGCTTCCTGCCATTCGGCGACGGCCGCAAGACCATGAAGGAAATGTCGATGGAAGACATGGCCAAGCATCTGGAGGCCAACTTCCTGCCCGCCGATGACATGGTGCTGCAAGAGAACATCACGGTCGTCAACAACGGCACGAAGATCGCAGTCTTCGACACCGGCATGGGCGCTTCGAAGATGTTTGGCGAAAATACCGGCCGGTTGCCCGCCAACATGAAAGCCGCCGGCATCGATCCCCAAAATGTCGACGTCGTCATTCTGAGTCACTGCCACCCCGACCATGCGGGCGGTCTTGTGGACGCGGCGGGCAAGTCGGTGTTCCCCAATGCGCAGGTCTTCGTCAACGAAGCCGATTTCAACTTCTGGACCGACGAGAAGAACCTGTCCAACGAAGGCTTGAAGCCTTTCGTCGAGCTGGCGCGCGCAAACCTGCTGCCGCACAAGGACAGGATCACCTTCATCAAAGGTGGCGAGGAGATCATTACGGGCGTGACGGCCCTGCCTGCGCCGGGTCACACCATAGGTCACACCGCATTCATGCTGAACTCGGGCAACAAGCCTCTGGCGGTGACCTGCGACACCGGCCACCATCACGTGCTTTTCGTGGAGACGCCCAAGATCGAGTTCACCTACGACATGGACAGCAAGCAGGCCGTGCAGACCCGCTTGAAGATGTGGGACATGCTAGCGACGGATCGAATCCCGTTCATCGCGTTCCACTTCCCCTGGCCGGGGCTTGGTCATCTCGCAAAGACCGGACCCGATACGTACCGCTTCTTCCAGACGCCGGTGAACACCTGAGTTTGCACCAAGCGCCCGTACGCCAATCCCGCCTCGCGCTGACCGGCGCGGGGCGATCTTGCGTCTGGTGAGGCGGGCCCGTGTGAGGCGGCCGTGTATGGAGGTCAGATGCGCATTAAATCGCACAGGCGCGACCTTTGCGTCGATATTGTTGCGCATGGCACCTTAGCGAACGCGCGCCTTGGGCGCCTCGGCCTTTGCGTTCTCGACAGCGTGACAGCATATGAAAACGAGATCCTTCGGGATTGCCTCGTTGCCGCGCGAGTACCCTCTTCACCGCACCGGACCGTTTGCCGGTAGGAAGCGCCACAAAGCAAAGCGGCTGCATCTGCAAGTTGGAACAGCCCCTTACGCATCAGTCGCCAGCTCTTATCAGCTCAGCTAATAATGTGCATCAGAGCGAAATACTTTACCTTATGAACTAATGCCGCTACAGCGTCTTCAGCGAGAACAGCATTGCCGGACATCGCACCGAGCGAACGCCTCAGGAGATCGACATGAACGAGATCAGCAAATGCCCCATGCACGGGGACCCCGCCAACGCGCCGTTTGCGGTAAGATCAATCCGCGATTGGTGGCCGAACCAACTTAACCTGAAGATCCTTCACCAGAACGCGCCCGCCGGGAACCCGCTGGGGGGTGCGTTCAACTACGCCCAAGAGTTCAAGAAGCTGGATCTTGCGGCCGTGAAGAAGGACCTCACGGCCCTGATGACCGAAAGCCAGGATTGGTGGCCGGCGGACTATGGCCACTACGGCGGCCTGTTCATCCGCATGGCATGGCACAGCGCCGGCACGTATCGCACGGGCGACGGCCGCGGCGGCGCGGGCAGCGGCAACCAGCGTTTCGCACCCATCAACAGCTGGCCGGACAACGGCAACCTCGACAAGGCGCGCCGTCTGCTGTGGCCCATCAAGCGCAAGTACGGCAACAGGATTTCCTGGGCGGATCTGATGATCCTGGCAGGTAACGTCGCCATCGAGTCGATGGGCGGCAAGACCTTTGGTTTCGGCGGGGGACGCGAAGATATCTGGGAGCCCGAGGAAGACGTCTACTGGGGCGCCGAGCAAGAGTGGCTGGCGACCAGCGACAAGCCGCACAGCCGCTATTCCGGCGACCGCATGCTGGAAAATCCCCTGGCCGCCGTGCAGATGGGCCTCATCTACGTCAATCCCGAAGGACCCAACGGCCAGCCGAGCGTGTTGGCGTTGGCGCGCGATATTCGCGAGACCTTCGCGCGCATGGCCATGAACGACTATGAAACCGTCGCGCTGATCGCGGGTGGCCACACCTTCGGCAAGACCCACGGCGCAGGTCCTGCTTCTCATTGCGGACCCGAGCCAGAGGCTGCGCCGCTTGAAGCGATGGGTCTGGGCTGGCTCAGCAGCTACAAGAGCGGCAAGGGCGACGACACGATCACATCCGGCATCGAAGGCGCCTGGACGCCGAACCCGACCAAGTGGGACATGGGCTATTTCGATATGCTGTTCGGCTACGACTGGGATCTCGTAAAGAGCCCGGCGGGAGCTTGGCAGTGGGTGCCCGTCAATCCCAGGCCGGAGCATCTGGCCCCTGCCGCGCACGATCGCTCCAAGAAAGTGACGACGATCATGACCACCGCCGACTTGGCGCTGCGCATGGATCCGGCCTACGGGGAGATTTCGCGCCACTTCCACAAGAACCCGGAAGAGTTCGCCGACGCCTTTGCGCGCGCGTGGTTTAAGCTGACCCACCGCGATATGGGGCCCAAGTCGCGCTACCTGGGCCCGGAGGTTCCCGCTGAGGACTTGGTCTGGCAGGATCCCATTCCCGCGGTCGACCATCCGCTGGTCGATGCCAAGGACATAGCCGGCCTTAAGACGAAGATTCTAGCTTCGGGCCTGACGACCTCAGAGCTTGTCTCCACGGCCTGGGCTTCGGCCTCCACGTACCGGCATTCCGACAAGCGCGGAGGCGCGAACGGCGCACGAATCCGCCTGGCTCCCCAGAAGGATTGGGAGGTCAACGAGCCCGCGAAGCTTGCGAAGGTCCTGTCGAAGCTCGAGGAAATCCAAAAGGCGTTCAACGCCGAAGTAAACGGTGGCAAGAAAGTATCGCTTGCCGATCTCATCGTGCTGGGCGGCTGCGCCGCCATCGAGCAGGCAGCCAAGGCTGCGGGTCACAATATCGAGGCGCCCTTCACGCCTGGTCGCATGGACGCCTCGCAGGAACAGACCGACGCCGCATCCTTCGACGTGCTGGAACCGGAAGCCGATGGCTTCCGCAACTACGCCAAGGCCAAGTACGCGGTACCGGCTGAACAGATGCTCGTCGACAGGGCGCAGCTTCTGACGCTGACCGCACCCGAAATGACGGTGCTCATCGGCGGATTGCGCGTGCTTGGCGCCAACCACGGCCAGACCCAGCATGGCGTCTTCACCCAGGCGCCGGGGAAGCTCACCAACGACTTCTTCGTCAACCTGCTCGATATGGGCACACTATGGAAGCCCGTGTCCGGCGAGCACGGTTTCGAGGGCCGTTGCAGCAAGACGAGCCAAGCCAAGTGGACCGGCACCCGCGTGGATCTCATCTTCGGTTCGAATTCGCAGTTGCGGGCCCTGGCGGAGGTCTACGCCCAGGACGATGCCAAGGAGAAGTTCGTGAATGACTTCGTGGCGGCCTGGAACAAGGTGATGAACGCGGATCGCTTCGAACTCGCCTGATGGCGGAGCGGCCGGCGCGCCTGGAGTATTGCACGGGGGGCGGCGTTGTTCACGCCGCCCCTTCCTTTTTGGCAGGCAGCGGCCCTGCGCGGCCACGGCTATGCACGACACGCCTTCGCGCGCCAAGTGGGGCCGCTTGCCCTGGCTGACGCGGCGGGCTAGACAAAACCCATGACCCTGAAAGTGCGCATCATACCCTGTCTCGACGTCAAGGACGGCCGCGTCGTCAAAGGCGTCAATTTCGTCGATCTCGTGGATGCCGGCGATCCCGTGGAAGCCGCCGCCGCCTATGACGCCGCCGGTGCGGACGAGCTTTGCTTCCTCGATATCACCGCCAGTCACGAGAACCGCGACACGATTTTCGACATCGTCGAGCGGACAGCCGAGCGGTGCTTCATGCCGCTGACCGTCGGCGGCGGCGTGCGCACGGTGGACGACATTCGCAAGCTGCTGGAAGCGGGCGCCGACAAGGTGTCGATCAACACGGCGGCGGTCTTCAACCGGCAATTCGTGAAAGAGGCATCCGAGAAATTCGGGGCGCAGTGCATTGTCGTGGCCATCGACGCCAAGAAGGTCTCGGGCGAAGGCGAGCCGGGGCGATGGGAGATTTTTACGCACGGCGGACGCAAGCCGGCCGGGATTGACGCCGTCGCATACGCCAAAGAGGTTGCGGCGCTGGGAGCCGGCGAGATCCTTCTCACCTCCATGGATCGCGACGGCACCAAGTCCGGTTTCGATATCGGGCTGACGCGCGCCGTTTCCGACGCGGTCCCCGTGCCGGTCATTGCATCAGGCGGGGTAGGAACGCTCGATCATCTGGTCGAGGGGGTGCGCGAGGGGCACGCGAGCGCCGTGCTCGCAGCTTCTATTTTCC
Organism: Hyphomicrobium sp.; assembly: GCA_035325525.1. Classification (GTDB taxonomy): domain Bacteria; phylum Pseudomonadota; class Alphaproteobacteria; order Rhizobiales; family Hyphomicrobiaceae; genus Hyphomicrobium_B. The sequence goes on from DAOKZR010000005.1 coordinate 205,996, forward strand.
ATTTCGGAACATACACGATCGCCCAGGCCAAGGCGCATATGGCGAAGGCCGGGCTGTCGATGCGGCTCGATACCTAGGGCGCTTGCGGGAAAAGTGGGAGCCGGTTTTGCGGCAGGAAGCGCGGCGATGCGGACGAGCGGAGCCATCCCGCGTTTCGTGAAAATCGCGCAAACGGCTCCGCTCACTTGTTTTCGATCGCGCTGAGCCGTGGATCAGCCGACGAGCAGCGCGCCCTCGTGCAGCAGGTCGGCGGCGGTCTTGCCGTGAACGTCTTCCAGGATCGCAACGTCGTGGAAGACGCCGTCGATCTTGGCCGAGACGACGCTTCCGGCGCTCGTGTCCGCGACCTTGACGAAATCTCCAAGGGGTTTGCTGCCAACGCCGACGAGCTTGTGGAAGTCGAGCACGTCACCGGGCCTGAAGTCCGTGATGCGATCGAAGCCGACGCTCTGACCCGTGCCGCGGTCTACGACATCGCTCTTCTCCCAGAAGAACGTGTCGTTGCCATCGCCGCCGGTCAGCACGTCATTGCCCGCCAGCCCGCGGATGAAATCGTCGCCTGCTCCGCCATCGATGATGTCTGCGTGGCTCGAGCCTTTGAAAGTGTCGTTGAAGGAGGTGCCGATCACTTTCTCTATACCGGTGAAGCTGTCAGTGCCGCTCCACTCGCCGACGACGGCCTTCTTGGAGATATCGACCGAGATCGAACTGAGGGCTCCGCTGTAATCGAGCACATCAAAGCCCGATCCACCGGAGATATAATCGTCGCCTTCGTCAGCAAGGAAGGTGTCATCGCCGGAATTGCCGTAAAGCGTGTCGTCGCCGGCGCCACCGGACAACACGTCGCTGCCCTTTCCGCCCGAGATGTAATCTTCGCCCGCTCCGCCATGCAGGGTGTCGTTGTCGTTTCCGCCGTAGATCTCGTCGTCGCCCGAGCCGCCGATGATGGTATCGTTGCCGCCGCCGCCTTCCAGAACATCGCCATTCGAGAGCTTCAACTTGAGCGTGGCGCTGGTGGATGCCGATCCGCCATCTGACTCGGTGGCGGTCGCGGTAACGTCGAGATCGATGCTGCTCGAGACCGAAACCGACATCGTCAGGTCGCGCAGATCGCCAGGGGCAAGCGTCCAGCTTCCGTCCGTGTTGTGGGTGCCGGCGGAGAGCGTGGCCCCCTCGGGAAGGTTGGCGATCCTGATCGAAAGGGTTTCCGACCCATCCATGTCGCCGAGCGCGGCGGCGATATCGAGCAGAACGGTCATCGGATGCGGGCTGGAGCCGACGATGTGATCGTCACCCTTGCCGCCGTAGATGGTGTCCGCACCAGCCGTGCCGACGATGGAATCGTTGCCCTTGGTGCCGTTGATAACGGCGCCCGTCACGTCGAGCCTTTGGTTCGAAACCGCAAGGCTCGGCGCGTCAGCGACAGGGTTGACGGTCACGTCGACGCGCTGCGTCGCGGTTGCGCCCGAAAGATCGGTCGCGGTGATGAAAAAGGCGTCGGACCCGCTCCAGTCTGCGGTAGGCGTGTAGACGTATGCGCCAGTGGCGGGATCAACACTCAGCGTGCCGTGGGCAGGTGCGGTGCCGACGCCAAAGGCCAGGACGTCGCCATCTCCGTCGCTGAAGGAGGCGGTGCCTGTGACTACGCCGTCTTCGTCCACCGTATGGGCCTGGGCGGGGCCCGCCTGTGGCGCCTGATTGATGAGGTCTTCGATGGGCGTTACGACGCCATCGACCGTGACGACGACATTTTCGACGTTGCTCATGGTCATACCGATGTGTGCCAGGTTGATTGCGGGGCCAGCGGCCTGGGAGGCCAGGGCCGTCGTTGAACCAGCCGCCGCGAGCTGGTCCGCCATCCACGCCTTCAGCGTGCTCAGATCGGAGCGCACATCGCCGGTAAGGCCTGCCGACGTCAGTTCGATGATGACCGTGTCGTTGCCCGAGCCGCCATCGTAGGTGTTGAAGCCGGCACCTCCGACAAGCGTGTCGTTGCCGGCGCCGCCGTAAAGCTTGTCATCCCCGTCGCCGCCGTAGAGCGTGTCGTTGCCGGCATCGCCGTACATGGTATCGTTGCCGGCTTGGCCGTGGATCGTGTCGTCGCCGCCGCCTCCGAAAAAGCCATCGTCGCCATCGCCGCCATACAGCGTGTCGTTGCCGGCATCGCCGGTCAGGGTGTCGTTGCCGGCGCCGCCATAGATCGTGTCATTGCCAGCACCGCCATTGATTCGGTCGTTGCCATCTCCCCCTTCGATGACATCGTCTCCGGTCGTCCCGGTGATCACATCGTTGGCTGGGGTGCCCAGAATTGCCATAGGGTTATGCACTCCTCCCCGTCCCTGGTCGGGGCATCATATTTCTTTGGAGAGCACCCTACACGCCCCGAAATAACATCAGGTTCTAAACGCGATGAAAACTTGGCGCTAATTGGATATGCCCGCGCAATCGTGCGTTAACCGTTCACGTGCGGGCGCGCGGCTTGGGCTTGAATTCCGATTTCGGCTCGAAGCGGCAGTTTGAAACGATCGGGCAGCGCCAGCATTCGGGGGCGCGCGCCTTGCACAGATAACGCCCATGCAGGATCAGCCAGTGATGGGCGCGCACGGCATATCGAGGCGGCACGAGGCGCACAAGGTCCTCCTCTACCGCAAGAGGCGTCTTGCCGTCCGACAGTCCGATGCGATGGGCGACCCGGAAGACGTGCGTGTCAACCGCCATGGTCGGCTGACCGAAGGCGACATTCATGACGACGTTGGCCGTCTTGCGCCCCACACCGGGCAGCGTTTCCAAAATTTCGCGGTCCGCAGGCACGACGCCGCCATGCTCGGCGATCAGCCGCTGCGACAGGGCAACGACGTTCTTTGCCTTGTTACGATAAAGCCCGATGGTCTTGATGAGGTCGCGTACCCTACCTTCGCCCAAGGCGGCCATCTTGGCGGGAGTATCGGCTAGGCGGAACAATTCGCGCGTGGCTTTGTTCACTCCTGCATCGGTGGCCTGTGCGGACAAAACCACGGCTACAAGCAGCGTAAAGGGGTTTGAATGCTCCAACTCGCCCTTGGGCTCGGGGTTCTCCCGGGCGAAGGCTGTAAATATGGCATTGATTTCGTTCGCACTGAGCCGCGGGCTGCGCTGCCGCGCGCCCTTTGCGCCTTTCGTCTTGTCTTTCGGGGCGCGGTGGGGGATGTTTTCGGCCGGCCTTTTGGCGGGATTGCGTGGCATTGATGGGGGCTCCAGCGGCGGGGCACGTGATGTGGTTCGGCATCTGGCTCGAAGTTACCGGGAACAACTGATGGACGACAACGCACTGGCAACGCAATCGCGCCACCAACAATTTATCCTGCATTCCCACAGGTCGCTGACGCCGCGCGGCTTCATGATCGTCATGGCCGGGATCGCGTCGGTGAGTTTTGCCGCCGGTATGATGTTCGTCCTGATGGGGGCTTGGCCCGTCACGGGGTTCTTCGGCCTGGACGTTGCTCTCATCTATTGGGCGTTCAAGGCCAACTTTCGATCCGGCCGCATGTACGAGACGATCGACATAACGCCCGAGACGCTCACCCTGACCCGCGTCGATCCCGGTGGACATCGTCAAACCTTCGATTTCAACTCCTATTGGGTGCGCGTCCTGCTGACCCAAGACGCTCCCGACGGCCGCAATTCGCTGCGTCTGGTCCTGCATGGGCGTGAGGTTTCGTTTGGCGCGTTTCTGACGGACGATGAACGCGCCGAACTTGCACCAGCGCTCACAAGCGCGATCATTGCGATGCGTGGTGCGCAAATCTGACCAAACGTGGAGTTGACAGGGGCGGCCTCCTGTCAGTTTAAGTTCAGGGTCCGGCACCCAACGCGTCGAAACGAATGCGCCCCATCGCTCATCCATCGCTCAGTCAGATCACATTGCCGTATGTGCTCTATGCCTTAAGCGATCCGATCCGGCTGGAGATCGTGCGCCGCCTCAAGGAGGCGGACGGAGAACTCAGTTGCGCCGATGCGACAGGCGCGGCGCTTCCCAAGTCCACCATGTCGTTTCACTTCAAGGCCCTGCGCGAGGCGGGACTGATCCGCACGCGCCAGGAAGGGCGCACGAAGTACAATGAAATTCATCCCGGTTTCGAGAAGCGCTTTCCCGGCCTTCTGATGGTCGTCCTGGCCCAGATCAAGGACTGAATTTCCAAATTCAGGCTGCATTGACCCGCAGCAGTCTCTTGTGGCGGCCGTCACATAAGAAAAGGCCGCACCCGAGGCACGGCCTTTTTATTTGTGCCTGACCCTGCTCAGTGGAAGCGCCCGCCCTTCTGCAGCACTTCGATCTTGTAGCCATCGGGATCCTGAATGAAGAAGAAGCTGGCGAGCGGCTTGCCCTCGTGGGACATGTGCTTGATGTCGCCCGGGTTATAGCCAGCGGCGCTGATGCGCTTGTGCTCGGCGGCGAGGTCGTCGACAACGACAGCCAGGTGACCGTAGGCGTTGCCCTGGTCATAGGGCTCGCTGCGGCCCTTGTTCACCGTCAGCTCCAGCTCGAAGCCTGCTTCCGGGTTGCTCAGATAGATCAGCGTGAAGTCCGGGAAGTCGAGACGGTCCGCGACCTTCAGGCCGAACGATTTCTCGTAAAAGGCGACGGAGCGTGCTTCGTCCATGACGCGCACCATCGAGTGGATCATCTTAGCCATCAGTCGAGAACTCCCATTTTTTCGTCGTCGGAGGACAGGTCGCTGGCGGCCTGCGTGTCAATTCGAATGCTGCAAGCCTTGGATAGCTGCTTGCGGCTTCAGCTTGGTAGTAGCGGGATAACGTAGAACGGCCGTACGATGGATCGACTGGCTTAAAGCCAGGGGCGGGCGGCTGCCGTCTTCTCCTCATAGCTCTTGATCGCGGCGCTCTTTTCCAGCGTGAGGCCGATGTTGTCGAGGCCGTTGAGCAGGCAATGCTTGCGGAACGGGTCGATCTCGAACTTGATCACGCCGCCATCGGGGCCGCGGATTTCCTGCTTCTCCAGATCGATCGTGAGCGTCGCGTTGGCGCCCCGGTTGGCATCGTCCATCAGCTTGTCGACGTCCGGCTGGGGCAGCTTGATCGGCAGAATGCCGTTCTGGAAACAGTTGTTGTAGAAGATGTCGGCGAAGTCGGGCGCGATGACGCAGCGGATGCCGAAGTCGAGCAGCGCCCAAGGCGCGTGCTCACGCGAAGACCCGCAACCGAAATTTTCGCCCGTAACCAGGATCTGCGCCCTGCGGTACTGGGGCTTGTTCAGGACGAAGTCTGCGATTTCCTTGCCAGTCGCAGGATCATACCGCATCTCGAAGAACAAGGACTTGCCGAGGCCGGTCCGCTCGATGGTCTTCAGAAACTGCTTGGGGATGATCATGTCCGTGTCGATGTTGCGCAACGGCAGAGGCGCTGCGACGCCGTTCAAGACCGTAAACTTATCCATTCATCTCGTCCTTGTGTGATGGGCCATCGCGGCCCACGCCAACTGCATGATTGGGCGTTCATACCCGAAGCGCGTCCGCCAACGCCCGGAAGAACCCTTCCGCCGACATCAGCCGGCTGGCCGAGGCAAAGGCGCCGCGTTGCGCAATCATGGCTTGCGGTTCGAAAGGCTCCAGGTATTCGAGCCGCCTTTTAACGCCAGCGAGCTTTCGCCCGTCAAGATGGTGAGCCAGCGCCGCGACGATGGTGTCGAGGTAGCCGGCAATCCGACCCAACTCCCGCGCTGCTGCCAATAAATGGGCCTTTTCAAGTGGTTGCGCGTCAAGGGCGATGAATGCCTGGGCAGCGCGGGATAGCGTCGCGGCGATCTCGTCGGCGTAAAGCGCAACTTTCTCGCGCCGGGCGGCATCGAGTGCCGAGATTTGTCCGGCCCAGCGATAAATCGTCTGGGCGATGGCCAGCAGGTGGCGGGCATATTCTGACAGGGGCATGATGCTCGACGGCTTGCGGAAATGTGTGCGCTTCATGCTAAGGCAGCAACGTCCGCGCGGGGATAAGCCGGCATCGCCCAGTGCGCGGGTTCGATGAACGAAGAGGCCATGGGTTGAAATCCACGGATGCATTCTGGCCTGCGGTGGTCGCAGCGGGCGTGGCACTGGTTTCGGTGCTGGAAGGTTGGCCGGGTTCCATGGCTGCCGGTCTCATGGGCTTGGCGGCGGGCCTTGCAATGGGTGTGCTGTGGCAGAGCCGGCGGGAGGAACGGGGTTGGGCGGCTGGTCCCTCGGAGGCGGCTGCGCAGCGAACCATTGACGATCTTGCCGGAGTCGTCGCCCTGATCGAGTTGCCGGCCATCGCGCTCGATGATCAATACCGCGCGATTGCGTTCAATCCGATGGCCGGCGATCTGTTCCCCAAGCTGAAAAAAGATCAGCCCCTATCGCTCATCAGCCGGCATCCTGATCTTCTTGGCGCAGTCGCACTCGTGTCTGGCGACGGCTTGGCGCGCATGGCCGAGATCGTCGATCATTCGCCGAACGGCCGCCGGCTGCGGGCCAAGGTCTCGCCGCTGCAGCTCTCCGGGCCTCAAAGTGGAAACGGCGGGCTTCTGGTTCAGTTCCGCGACCTGTCGGAGCAGGATCGCCTCGCGCAGATGCGGTCGGACTTCATCGCCAATGCGTCCCACGAACTGCGCACGCCGCTTGCGTCGCTGAAGGGCTTCATCGAAACCCTCCAAGGCCCTGCAAGCGAGGACAGCGTGGCGCGAAAGCGATTCCTCGGGATCATGGGCGCGCAAGCCGAGAGGATGATGCGCATCCTCGACGATCTGCTGTCTTTGAGCCGTATCGAGATGCGTGCGCACGTGCCGCCCGTCGGCATCGTATCTGTCGGCGCCGTGCTCAAAGACGTTTGTCAGGGGCTGGAGCCGCTGGCGCAAAGTGCGGGCGTCAATCTCAATCTCGAACTGCCAGAGACGGCGCTGGAAGTGCGCGGCGAGCGCGACGAACTCGTGCAGGTGTTTCAAAACCTCGTGCAGAATGCCATCAAGTACGGGCGGCGTAACGGGCGCGTCGATGTTTCGCTCGCCGTCGATCCTTCCGCAAGCGCGCCGCGGCCGCGCTTGCTGGCAACGGTGGCCGACGACGGGCCGGGCATCGCCGCCGAGCACCTTCCCAGATTGACGGAGCGCTTTTATCGCGTTGATACGGCAACCAGCCGCGAGAAGGGCGGCACGGGGCTCGGCCTTGCCATCGTGAAGCACATTGTCAATCGCCACAGGGGCGACTTGAGGATTTCGAGCGAAGTGGGCAAGGGGTCCAAATTCACCGTGGTGCTCGATCTCGCACAGATCCAAGATTTCAAAATATGAATTAATTCAGAGTCATAGGCTGTCACAAAAGGTTTGTTGAACGGGACTAGAAGGCTTTCGAACGCAAGACTTCCGGGGGCGGGCGCTCCGCTGCCTGGAAACCAATGCAACCGGAGCTGTTTGAGGCCCATGAATAAATCCATCGCACGCGTGGCGGTTATCGCTGTCGCAGTCTCATCGTTCGCCGGCGGTGCCGTCGCGCGCGACCAGATCCGCATCGTCGGTTCCTCGACCGTCTATCCCTTCACTACCGCGGTCGCCGAGCATTTCGGCAAGGCGAACGGCGGCAAGACGCCCATCGTCGAGTCGACCGGCACGGGCGGCGGCATGAAAATATTCTGTGAGGGTATCGGCGACGACAAGGCCGATGCCACCAATGCGTCGCGGCGCATCAAGAAGTCGGAATTCGAGCTGTGCCAGAAGAACGGCGTCAAGGACATCGTCGAAGTCAAGGTCGGCATCGACGGGTTGACCTTTGCCCAGTCCAAGCAGGGGCCGGCTATCAGGGTGACGCGCAAGCAGCTCTTCCAAGCGCTTGCCGAGCAGGTGCCCGGCAAGGACGGCAAGCTCGTCGCCAACCCCTATAAGAATTGGTCGGACATCGACCCTTCGCTGCCCAACATCAAGATCGAAGTGCTGGGACCTCCCCCTACTTCGGGGACGCGCGACAGCTTCCATGAACTGATCATGGAGAAGGGCGCTGAGGCGTTCGACAGCCTTAAGGCTCTCAAGAAGGAGGATACCAAGGCGTTCGACAATGTGTGGAAGTCGATCCGCAAGGACGGCGCCTACGTCGAAGCGGGCGAGAACGACAACGTTATCGTTCAGAAGCTCGAAGCCAATAAGAACGCCTTCGGCATTTTCGGCTTCTCGTTCCTGGAAGAGAATGCCGCCAAGCTCAAGGGCGTGGCGATCGAAGGCGCCGATCCGACCTACGAGAACATCTCCAGCGGCAAGTACAAGGGCGCGCGCGATCTCTACATCTACATCAAGAAGGCGCATGTCGGCGTCGTTCCCGGACTCGACAGGTTCGTTGCCGAATTCGTCTCCGACAAGGCGCTGGGTGAAGACGGCTACCTTGCAGACAAGGGCCTCGTCGCCCTCCCTAAGGACGCGCTCGAACAGGTTAAAAAGACTGCCGGCGCCATGGAGCCGATGAAGGGCGATGATCTCAACTGAACGGGCGAGTATCAGAACGCTGAAGGCGGCCGGGAGCAATCCCGGCTGCCTGCCGGCGTAAGGATGGGCGCAAGGATCGTGCGGCACGAAAGTGCGGAAGGGTGCGAATGACGGCCTACTATCTGTTGGTCATGACGCTGCTCGTCATTGCCGGTTTCCTTACAGCGCGCGCGCGGGCCATGTCGGTTGCAGGCGGCCACCCGAGCGTGCTGCACTCGCTGCCGCTCTACCATGGCCTTTACACGGCGGCTCTCATTCTCGCCGGCATGCTGGCGCTGTTCGTAATCGGCGAACCGCTCATCAACTGGATGGCGCGCGCGGCGGCGCTCGATGCGCTCGCGCCGGAGTTTGCCGGCGATACGTTGCACCGCGAGGCGTTCCTGCGCGAGGTTGCAAACATGCTTGCGGAAACGTCGCCGGATACCGGCAAGCCGGAGTTGGCCGCGGCCGCAGGAGCCTACCAGCACATCAGGTCGATCGGCTCATGGAGCTTGATGCTCGCGGGACTTGCGATCGGTGCGAGTTCCCTCGCGTTCGGCGTCTGGCGCGTGTCGCGCAGCTTCCGCGCGCGCAACGCCTTCGAGCGCGCTGTCGAAGTCTTCCTGATGGCCTGCGCCGGCCTCGCGATCCTGACAACGATCGGCATCCTGTTTTCGCTCATTGGCGAGACTTACCGCTTCTTTTTCGATCCGGCGATCAAGGGCAAGCCGGGCGTTCTGGACTTCCTGTTCGGCTTGGAATGGAACCCCCAGGCCGCAATGCGCGCCGACCAGGGCAACATTTCCGCGGCCTATGGCTTCGTGCCGCTTCTGACCGGGACGCTCCTCATCACGCTCATCGCCGTGCTCGTCGCCGGGCCGCTTGGATTGTTTTCGGCGATTTACCTGGCCGAATACGCCGGCGCCAAGACCCGCGCGGTCTTCAAGCCCGTGCTTGAAATCCTTGCCGGCATCCCGACTGTGGTGCTCGGCTTCTTTGCCGCGCTTACCGTTGCGCCGTCCATCCGCGGCTGGGGCGAATACCTCGGCCTCGACATCGCTTCGGAAAGCGCCCTGGCGGCTGGTCTCGTCATGGGCATGATGATCATTCCGTTCATTTCCTCGCTGTCGGACGACGTGATCAATGCCGTACCCCAATCTTTGCGCGACGGCGCCTTGGCGCTCGGCGCCACCAAGTCGGAGGCCATCAAGCATGTCGTGCTGCCTGCGGCGCTGCCCGGAATCGTTGCCGCCTTCATGCTTGCCGTAAGCCGCGCCATAGGCGAAACGATGATCGTTGTGATGGCGGCAGGTCTTGCCGCCAACCTGACCTTCAATCCCTTGGAAGCGGTAACGACGATCACCGTCCAGATGAAGACCATTCTGGTCGGCGATCAGGAATTCGACAGCGCCAAGACGCTCGCTGCATTTGCGCTGGGCTTCGTGTTGTTTTTCATCACGCTCGCCCTGAACTTCATCGCTCTTAGGGTCGTGCGGAGGTATCGCGAACAATATGAGTGATCGAGCTATGACCACGGACGCCCCGGGCGGGCCGCGTTCAAAAAACCCAAGGAAGATCGCGCTACTGCGCGCCCGCCACCGCGCGGAGGCTCGCTATCGCAGCTACGGGCTGTTGTCGCTCGCCTTTTCGACGATCTTTCTCGCCGCCCTTGTCAGCAACATCATGGCGACGGCCTGGCCTGCCTTCTGGAGCCATTGGCTTACTATCGACGTGCCGTTAAAGACCGAGGATATCGACCCACAGAACAAGGGCGCCCAGGAGGCTCTGCGCAGCGCCGATTACATGGCCGTGGTGCGCAACGCGCTGGATAGGGCGATCCCGGGCATCGAGGGGCGCGTTCCCCGCAAGCAATTGCGCGAGATCGTCAGTGGCGGCGCTGCGGACGACTTGCGCCGTCTCGTACTGGCAGAGCCGAGCCTCGTCGGCACGACGGTGAAGGTGCCGCTGCTGTTGTCGGATGATGCCGATCTCTTCATGAAGGGGATCGGGACGCCCATCATGCGCCTGCAGCCGCGCGGCGTCGCCACGGCGAGCGGTACGACGGGCGAGATCACGATTTCAACGTCGGCAAACGATTTTTCGAGCCACCTGCGTGAGGTCAAGAAGGATCTGGCTGGGCGCGCTGCGGTATTGCTCAGGCAGGCCGGCCGGATCGAGGCCCGCGGCGGCGGCGCCGACGACAGCGTCGCGCAGCTTCGCGACGCGGCGGCGCAACTCCAGAAGCGGTATGAGGCTCCCCACGCCGAGGAGGAACTTGGCGCCGACATGCCCAGCGTGATGGTCGAGATCAACGGGGGCCTCGTCAAGGTCAGGACGCTCGCCGACAGCGCCGTCACGGGTGACGTCTATATCCCGCTCAAGTCGACGGAAGCAGCCCCACCCAGCTTGTGGCGCATCGACACTTACACGATGCCGGAATCGAGCCGCGCCATGGGGGATCGCAAGGTTGCCTTCCTCGACCGCCTTGCGGACGCCGGCATGATTCAAAAGTCCTTCAACTGGCGCTTCTTCACCGCTGGGGACAGCCGCGAGCCCGAGCTTGCCGGCATCCGCGGCGCCGTCACCGGCTCGATTCTGACCCTGCTCGTAACCTTGGGGCTGTGTTTGCCCGTCGGCGTCCTGGCGGCGATCTACCTTGAAGAATTCGCTCCGCGGAACCGTCTCACGGATTTCATCGAAATCAACATCAACAATCTCGCCGCGGTCCCTTCCATCGTGTTCGGCCTGCTCGGCCTTGCGGTCGTCCTCAACTTCTTCGGATTGCCGCGATCCGCCCCGCTGGTGGGCGGCCTGGTGCTGGCGCTGCTTGTCCTGCCGACGATCATCATCTCCGCACGCGCCGCATTGCGGGCCGTGCCGCCCTCCATCCGCGAAGCCGCGCTGGGAATTGGCGCTTCCAAGCAGCAGGCGATCTTCCACCATGTGCTGCCGCTGGCGACGCCTGGTATCATGACGGGCAGTATCATCGGCATGGCGCACGCGCTCGGCGAGACGGCCCCCTTGCTGATGATCGGCATGGTCGCCTTCATCGTGGACGTGCCCAAGAGCCTGACCGAGCCCGCAACCGTGCTTCCGGTGCAGATCTATCTTTGGTCGGACCTGCCGGAAGTTGCGTTCAAGTACAAGACCGCAGCCGCAATCGTCGTGCTGCTGATGATACTCTTTCTCATGAACGGCGCGGCCATCTGGCTACGCCGCCGGTTCGAACGGCGCTGGTGACGAATGAAACAGGGGCTTGCCATGGATATGTCGATCGCGGTTGATCTACCAAACAAACCCAGGCCAGCAGAGGATTGGGCGACCAAAGTCGTCGCGAACGGCGTCAACGTCTATTACGGCGAGAAACATGCGTTGAGGGATGTCTCGATCGCGGTTCCCGAGCGTTCGGTGACGGCGTTCATCGGGCCGTCCGGCTGCGGAAAATCGACGTTCCTGCGCTGTATCAACCGAATGAACGATACCGTCGCGTCGGCTCGCGTGACGGGGAAGATCCTGATCGATGGGGAGGACATCTACGATCCTTCGATCGATCCGGTCGAGCTGCGCTCGCGGGTCGGCATGGTGTTCCAGAAGCCGAACCCGTTTCCCAAGTCGATCTACGAGAACGTGGCTTACGGCGCGCGCATCCACGCACTCGCCTCGAGCAAGGCCGAGCTCGACCGCATCGTCGAGCAGAGCCTGCGCAAGGCGAGCCTGTGGGAAGAAGTGAAGGACCGGCTGAATGATTCAGGCACTGGCCTATCCGGCGGTCAGCAGCAGCGGCTTTGCATCGCACGCACGATCGCAATCGATCCCGAAATCATCCTGATGGATGAGCCCTGCTCGGCGCTGGATCCGATCGCGACGGCGCGCATCGAGGAACTCATGGAAGAGCTGCGCCAGAAATTCACGATCATCATCGTCACGCACTCCATGCAGCAGGCGGCGCGCGTTTCGCAGCGTACCGCGTTCTTCCATCTGGGCACCCTGGTGGAGGAAGGCGACACGACGGCGATATTCACAAACCCGAAAGATCGACGCACTCAGGACTACATCACCGGCCGGTTCGGCTGATCGGCCAGGCAGGAAGGCAGGAACTCATGTCAGGACACATCGTCAAATCCTACGAAAACGAACTGGCCGCCCTCGATCGCAGCATCGGCCAGATGGGCGGACTTGCCGAACAGCTTCTGGGCAGGGCGTTCGAAGCCTTGGAGCAACGCAATCCCGAGCTCGCCGATCGGGCGGTCGCCAGCGACGATGCGATCGACGAACTACAGGCTCAGCTTGAAGAGCAAGTCGTCGTGATGATTGCACGCCGCCAGCCGATGGCGAACGATCTCCGCCAGATCATGGCCGTGCTGAAAGTCGCAGGCGATCTGGAGCGCATCGGCGACTTGGCCAAGAACATCGCAAAGCGCGCGGTCACCATCGCCAGCGTGTCTCATCCCAAGCCGCTCATCCTGGGCCTGCGCAACATGTACGAGTTGGCGGCCCACAGCTTGAAGGACGCGCTGGACGCCTATGCCGCACGGGACGATCGCAAGGCGGTCGAGATCTGGCACGAGGACCAGCGCATAGATGCGCTGTACAATTCCCTGTTTCGCGAACTGCTCACCTACATGATGGAAGATCCGCGCAACATCGGCATCTGCACGCACCTGCTGTTTGTCGCCAAGAACCTGGAGCGCATCGGCGACCATACCACCAACATCGCTGAGACGATTCACTTCCTCACCCGCGGTTACGCACTGGCGCAGGAGCGGCCGAAGCACGACAAGACGAGTTCGACTCTCATCCAGAAATCAAGTTGAGTGGGAACAGGAACACGGACCCGATAGGCATGGCGGCCAAAATTCTGATCGTTGAAGACGAGGACTCGCTGGTCACGCTGATCAGCTACAATCTGGAGGCGGCTGGCTATCGAGTCCTAAGTGCATCGAACAGAGACGACGCGATGTTCATGCTCAAGGACGGTCTGCCCGATCTCGTCATCCTGGATTGGATGTTGCCCGGCGCCTCGGGAATTGAGATATGCCGCCAGATCCGCGCCGGCGCCGCGACGCGGCGCCTGCCGGTCATCATGCTTACGGCGCGCGGTGAGGAAGCCGACAAACTGCGCGGCCTTGCGACAGGCGCCGACGATTACATGGTCAAACCCTTTTCGGTCGCCGAACTGATGGCGCGCGTGAAGGGGCTTCTGCGCCGCGCTGCTCCTGAAAAGACGGCGGACGTCCTGCACAAGGGCGGCATTTCCATCGACCGGCAGGCCCATCGCGTCACGCGCGGCTCCCGGGAAATCGTGCTGGGTCCCACCGAATACCGGCTGCTTGAGTTCTTCATGCAGAGCGCCGGTCGCGTGCTGTCGCGCACGCAGCTTCTCGACAACGTGTGGGGCCATACGAGCGAGGTCGACGAGCGCACGGTTGACGTGCACGTCGGCCGGCTGCGCAAGTCGATCGTGCGCGGGGCCGAGAGCGATCCTATACGGACCGTGCGCGGCGCGGGCTACGTGTTCGACGACAAACCGTCAAGGCCGTGACGTCTCCTTCCTGCCGTCGTCGCGGAGCACCACGTAGATCGCGGGGATCACGAGCACCGTCAGCAGCGTCGAGGAGGCAAGCCCGAACAACAGCGAGATTGCCAGCCCCTGGAAGATCGGGTCGGCCAGGATGACGGCCGCGCCGATCATCGCGGCGAGCGCCGTCAGCAGGATCGGCTTGAAGCGGATCGCGCCCGATTCCAGCAGCACCCGGCGCAGCGGCGCGCCTTCCCCGCGGCGCTGGCGGATGAAATCGACCAGCAGGATCGAATTGCGCACGATGATGCCGGCCAGCGCAATGAAGCCGATCATCGACGTTGCGGTGAAGGGGGCCGCGAACAGCCAGTGGCCGAGCATGATGCCGATCAGCGTCAGCGGCACCGGGGTCAGGATGACAAGCGGCAGCTTGAACGAGCCGAACTGCGCAACGACCAGCACGAAGATGCCGAGCAGCGCAACGGCGAAAGCCGCGCCCATATCGCGGAACGTGACGTAGGTGACTTCCCACTCGCCATCCCAAAGAAGAACGGGAGCCTTGGTGCTTTCCGGCTGGCCGTGGAACGTGATCTTGGGCTTGGGCGTCGTGCCCCAGTCGATCTTGTCGATCTCTTCGGCGACGGCGAGCATACCATAGATCGGCGCCTCGAACGCGCCGGCAAGCTCCGCCATCACCATTTCGGCCGGCCGCGCGTTGTGACGGAAGATCGGGAACGACGCTTTTTCGTTTTCCAGGCGGACCACGTCGCCAAGCTCGACGATGTCGCGCTCGCCGGGCAATGCATTGGCTGGAACGGGGGTCGTCAGCGCCAGTTGCCCGATCGCCTGATCCTTCTTGGGGATCTGCACGGCGATCTCCACCGGGTGGCGCCCGCCGCCCTTGTGCGAGTAGCCGACGGGCACGCCGCCAAAGTAGGCCTGGATGGTGTCGTAGACGTCTCTTTCTTCGACCTTGTGGAACTCGAGCTTGTCGTGATTGATCGAGAGCCGCACGCGCGGCGCCTGGATGCCATGGCTCACGTCGTCATCTACGATATAAGGCACCGCGCGGAATGCTTCGCGCACCTTGCCGGCCACGGCGCGGCGCTCTTCGGGCGTATCGGCATAGATCTCGGCAAGCAGCGTTGCAATGACGGGCGGCCCCGGCGGCACTTCGACGACCTTCACAACCGTGCCTTCGGGCATCGTCAGGTCGTGCAACATCGTGCGCACTTCCAATGCGATGGCGTGGCTTGTGCGCCCGCGCTCGCTTTTGGGCGAGAGGTTGATTTGCAGGTCGCCTTGCTGGGGTTCGCTGCGCAAGTAGGAATGGCGCACCAGTCCGTTGAAGTTGAATGGGGCAGCCGTGCCCGCGTAAGCCTGGATCGAGGTCATTTCGGGAAGCTTCCCGATTTTCCCGGCCGCGGCCTGCAACACGCGCTCGGTCTGCTCGAGCGATGCGCCGCGTGGCAGATCGACGACCACTTGAAGCTCGGATTTGTTGTCGAAGGGCAGCAGCTTCACCGTTACGGACTTGGTGTAGAGCAGCACGAGGGACGCCAGCGTGGCGATCCCGACGGCGAGCAGGAACGCCCACGCACGCAACCGCGTGGCGAGGATCGGACGCGCAACGGCGGTGTAGATCCTTCCCAGCGTTCCGCCGGAGCTGTCGCTTTCGTCGTGATGCGCCGGCGCCTTGCCGCCAAAGCGCAGCATCAGCCAGGGCGTGACGATAACGGCAACGAAGAATGACAACACCATCGCCGCCGACGCGTTTGCCGGAATCGGGCTCATGTAGGGGCCCATCAGGCCCGACACGAAAAGCATGGGCAGAAGAGCGGCCACGACGGTGAGCGTCGCCACGATGGTGGGATTGCCGACTTCCGCGACGGCGTCGACCGCCGCATCGACGCGGTTGCGTCCATCGTGCATCGCCCAATGGCGTGCGATGTTCTCGATCACCACGATGGCATCGTCGACCAGGATGCCGATGGAGAAAATCAGCGCGAAAAGACTGACGCGATTGATGGTGTAGCCAAGCAGCCAGGACGCAAACATCGTGAGCAGGATCGTCGCGGGTATGACGACGAGCACCACCGCGCCCTCCCGCCAGCCGATCGCGATGGCCACAAGAAGGACGATGGACACCGTGGCAAGGCCCAGGTGGAATAGCAGTTCATTGGCTTTTTCGTTGGCCGTCTCGCCGTAGTTGCGCGTAACGGTAACATCGACATCATCCGGGATGAGATCGCCCTTGAGTTCCTGCGTGCGATGCAGGATCTCCTCGGCGATGACCACGGCGTTGGCGCCTGCACGCTTGGCGATCGCCAAGGTTACGGCCGGCGTGCGCTCCAGCTTGCCGCCGGCGCCTTTGGTGTAGTTCCACGCCTGATGCTCGAGCGGTTTTGCGCCGACGATGACGTTCGCCACGTCACGCACGTAAACCGGCCGGCCATCGCGCGCGGAGATCAGCAATTGGCCAATGTCCGGGATGCCCTGTAACGTCTGGCCCGCTGCGACTTCCAGGCTGCTGCCGGTCTGGCGCACGCGGCCCGCGAAGAAGGAGCGGTTTGCCTCACGGACCTTGCCGACGAGTTGAGCGAGCGTAATGCCGTAGAGCGAGAGCCGTTGCGGATCGGGCTCTACGCGGATCTGGTCGGGCCGCCCGCCGGCAATGAACGACAGGCCGACGTTGTCGAGTTTCGCCAGTTCGACCTGCAAGTCCTCCGCCATGTGATAGAGGCCGTTGTCCGAAAAGCGCGTCACGCCGGCCTTTGGCGAGAGCGTGAGAGTCAGAATCGCCACGTCGTCGATGCCGCGGCCCACGATCAGCGGCTCGGGAATGCCGGTTGGAATGCGCCCGTAATTGGCGCGCACTTTCTCGTGTACGCGCAGTATGGCCTCATCCGCGGTGGTTCCGACAAAGAAGCGCGCCGTCACCACCACGCGATCGTCGGTGGTATTGGAATAGACGTGCTCCACGCCGTTGATGGCCTTTACGATGGTTTCCAGCGGCTCGGTGACGAGCTTGACCGCATCGGGCGCCTTGAGGCCGTCGGCAACGACGAAAATGTCGACCATCGGCACGGAGATTTGCGGCTCTTCCTCGCGCGGCAGCAGGATCAGCGCGATGAGGCCAAGCGCCAAGCCGGTCAGCAGGAACAGCGGCGTCAACGGCGAACGGATGAAGGCGCGCGTAAGGCTGCCCGAAATACCCAAGGGCCGTGTGCTCATGGCTGCACCAGCTTGTCGCCGTCAGCGACACCCGCGAGGATCTCGACGACGGCCTGACCCTCGGGATTCGTGGTGGAGCGTCCGAGCTGAACGACGATGTCACGGGGCGTGCCCGAGGCGTCGGCAAGGCGCACGTAATCGAGACTGTAGCGGCGGAACACGAAGCGTTGAGGAACGACGAAGGCAACGCGCTTGCCGGCAGAAATCCATGTGAGAACGCGCTCGCCCACGAAATAGCTGCCAAGGCCGGGAGCTTCGGCGTCTGCGATGACGCGGCCGTTGGTGATCTCCGGATAGACTCGCGTTATTGTCCCTTCCGTCATGTCACTGGCGGCGCTCTCGAGTTCACGCCCGCCAACGCGGATGACGTCCCCCTTCTTCATGAAGCGGGCATGGCGTTCGGGCACCTCCACGCGAAGCAGGTATCCATTTGCCGCAATCGTGGCGATGCCCTCGCCCAACAGCGTTACGGAGCCCACGGTAACGGGCACGCGCAGCACCCGGCCCGAGGATGGCGCAAGAACCTCCCCTTCCGCGACTTGCGTCTCCACCACCGCGCGCTCGGCTTGCGCAGCCTTCAGATCGTTGCTGGCGACGTCGAACGCGGTCTTGGCCTGGTCCACGCGAGCCTGAGCCGACACGCCCCGGGCGGCCAATTGCTCGGCGCGCTCAAGTTCCGCCTTGGCGGTTTCGGTGCGCGATTTGGCCGCGACGATCTGTGCATCTAGCGCCTTGATGCGCAGCGCGATCTTGGGATCCACAACGACGGCGAGCACCTTGCCTGCTTCCACCTGATCGCCCTTGTCAACATTGAGCGAGACGATGGTGCCGCCTGTGCGCACGCGGGCTTCCACGACATCGCGGCTTCGCACCGTGGCGTAGACGGACTTGAGGTCGTCGATCTCGCTGGCGTGGACCTCATACGTGTCAGCCGCGCCGGAGGGGGAGGCTTGGGCATTGACCGATGTGGTCCAAAGCGCCGCCAGCAGGAGGGCGAATGTCGTGCGCAAAAACAGCGGTAGCATAGGTCTTCCAGTTGGTTGCCAGTTAGTCGTTGGTGGGTGCAGGTGCCCCGGGACAGAACATTAGAACATTCTAATGTTTAGGGTGAGCAAGTGCAAGCTTCGCGTTCTCCGGGGGCTGTATATGTCGCGGTGGCGCCGAATCGCTGTACTCATCAGCGGGCGCATCGAAACGTTTGCGGGCGGCAACGGCTCTGCTGGCGGCTGCAAGGGCGGCTCCGGCAGGAAGTCGTTCAGGCGCGCGCCTGAGCGAGTTTTCCGCGGAGGTCCTAACATGGCATTGTGGTCCAAAAAATCCACCGCGCCCGCTCCTGACGCTCAGGCGAGCGATACGCCTGCGGGTGCTGATACGCCACCAGGTGCGCCGGCGGCACAGCCCGCGACGCCCGCTCCGGCGGCACAACCCGAATTGTCGGAGGAAGCCAGGCGCAATGCGGCGACGATGTCGAAGTCGTTGATGGCCGCTCTCGGTCAGATCGTGACGGTCCTGATGCGCACGACGGAGCATCGCGGCAAGCCGCTGAGCGACCTGGAATGGCTGGCCATCCCCGCCGTCACGACCGGACAGTTTGCGGTTCTCGAAGCCCAGTCCAAGGCGAACGGCATGACGACGCCGGTCGGCCTGCTCATGTGGGCCCTCGTCTCGCCGCAGGTCGATCAGCGCTTGCGAGCAAACCCCGACGAGCCCATCCGGCTTTCGCCGGGAGAGTGGAAAAGCGGCGACATTCTCTGGGTCGTCGAGGCGCTCGGCGAGCAGAAATTGCTGCAGGCCATGTTGCGCAACGCTGTTGGCCGGGAATGGAAAGAACGCCCAGCCCATCTGCGCGTGCGCGGACCCGACGGCACTTACAAGATTGCCGTTCTCAAGCAGCGTCCGCCGGGTGAGCATCCGTCGGGCTAGAGCCGATTTTCCGCGTCTTGAGGCTCGCGCAACTCATTTTCCTTGCTCTCGCGCACGGCGCAGCGCGGCTGCCAGCGCAGATTCACCCTGCGGCTCGGCGCGTGCGCCGCCATGTCCGCCACCGTGCCCGCTAGCTGAACCCCTTCCGCCTCCTTGACCGTGACGTACCTCCTGGCGCGATCCGGAGCGCGTATCGCCGGTGCGATTGGCGCTGCTTGCCGCGATTGCGCCGGACTTCATGGTGAGGGCGATGCGCTTGCGTTCGGCGTCCACCTCCTTCACGCGCACCTTGACCACGTCGCCTGCCTTCACGACCTCGCGGGGATCCTTGACAAAGCGATCCGCCAGCTCCGAGACGTGGACCAGTCCATCCTGATGGACACCGATGTCCACGAAAGCGCCAAATGCGGTGACGTTGGTCACGACGCCTTCCAGCGCCATGCCCGGCTTCAGATCGGAAATCTTCTCCACGCCCTCCCTGAACTCCGCCGTCCTGAACTCGGGCCGCGGGTCGCGTCCGGGCTTCTCGAGCTCGGCGAGGATGTCGGTGATGGTCGGAATGCCAAAGCGCTCGTCCGCGTACTGCTTCGGTGAAATCGTTTTCAGGAATGCACGATCGCCGATCATCGCCTTGAGGGGCCGCTTGGTTGCTTCTGCGATGCGCTCGACGACGTCATAGGCTTCAGGATGCACCGCACTGGCGTCGAGGGGGTTGGCGCCATTCATGATCCGCAGGAAGCCCGCGGCCTGCTCGAATGCCTTGGGGCCAAGGCGCGCCACCTTCTTGATGTCCGTGCGCTTCTTGAAGGCGCCGTTCTCGTTGCGGTGGGCCACGATGTTCTGCGCAATCGTCGTGTTGAGGCCCGCAACGCGCGCAAGTAACGGCGCGGAGGCCATATTCACGTCGACGCCTACCGAGTTCACGCAATCCTCGACAATCGCATCGAGCGAGCGCGCAAGCTCAGGCTGGTTGACATCGTGCTGATACTGGCCGACGCCAATGGCCTTGGGTTCGATCTTGACGAGCTCTGCGAGCGGATCCTGCAGGCGCCGTGCGATGGAGACGGCACCCCGAAGCGAAACGTCGAGGCCGGGAAATTCCTTGGCCGCTAGTTCGGAGGCTGAATAGACGGAAGCCCCGGCCTCCGACACCATGACCTTGGTGAGACGCGCCCCCGGCAGCTTCTCGATCAGCTCACCCGCGAGCTTATCGGTTTCGCGGCTGGCGGTTCCGTTGCCGATGGCGATCAACTCGACCTTGTGCCTGAGGCAGAGCGCGCCAAGCGTTGCAAGCGCTCCATGCCAGTCGTTACGCGGCTCGTGCGGATAAACAGTCGCAGTATCGAGCAGCTTGCCCGTCGCATCGACGACGGCGACTTTGACGCCGGTGCGGATGCCGGGATCGAGTCCCATCGTCACCCGCGGACCCGCAGGCGCAGCCAGCAGCAAGTCCTTGAGGTTAGCCTTGAACACATCGATGGCGCCTGTGTCCGCGCGTTCCTTGAGGCGCACCATGAGGTCGATGGCCAGCGAGACGTGCAGCTTCGTCTTCCAGGCAAGGCGCGCGGTGTCCGCGAGCCAGCGGTCCGCGGGCCGTCCACGGTCGGCTATGCCGCTTGCGGACATGATTCTAAGCTCGGCTGGGTGTGGGCGTCCCTCCTCGCTTTCAACATCGAGGTCAAGATCGAGAAAGCCCTCGTTGCGCCCGCGCAGCAGGGCCAAGGCCCGATGTGATGGCGTCTCGTGCATCGGCTGGGAGAAGTCGAAATAATCGGAGAACTTTGCGCCCTCCGTCTCCTTGCCTTTGACGGCCTTGGAGCGGATCGTGCCCGACGACCACAGCCATTCGCGCAACTCGCCGACCAGCTTGGCGTTCTCTCCGATCCGCTCGATCAGGATGGCGCGCGCGCCCTCCAGCGCGGCCTTGACGTCCGCTATGCCTTTCTCGGCGTCGACATAGGTCCCAGCCTGCGTGATGGGATCCAGGGTGGGATTTGACGCCAGCGCGTCCGCCAGCGGCTCCAGCCCCGCCTCGCGTGCAATCTGCGCCTTCGTGCGGCGCTTGGGCTTATAGGGCGTGTAAAGGTCTTCCAGCTCCACCTTGCTTTGGACGCTTGCGATGGCGCGCTGTAACTCGGGCGTCATCTTGCCTTGCTCGGTGATGCTTTTGACGACCGTGGCGCGGCGGTCCTCCAATTCACGCAGATACCCCAGCCGCTCTTCCAGCTTGCGCAACTGCGTATCGTCGAGGCCACCGGTCTTTTCCTTGCGGTAGCGCGCGATGAAGGGCACCGTCGCACCCTCTCCCAACAGCTCGACGGCGGCTGCCACCTGACTGATCTGGACGTTGAGTTCGCTGGCGATGCGGGCGTTGATGGCGTCCAAGCGTGGGTCCTTTCATGCGTATGGATCGTGCGTGGTGCTTATAGCGCTTGGCCGCCGGGCAGGCCAAGCGCCTCCCGGGAACTGCCAACAGCCATGACGATGTGGTGGAATTGGCGCAAAGCCGCCCGGCCGTCCAGGCGAGCAGCCGCGGCAACTTCAAGCTTCAGGAATTCTCGATCAGGAGCCGCGCGATCGTCCCGCGCAGGATGTCGATACCGAAGTTCTTCTCGGAAGATGTAATGACGATGTCGGGATGGGCGGCGGCGTGCGTGCCGAGGATCTTGCGGGTCGACTGGGCGACGCGCTCGAGTTCCGCCCGGCTCACCTTGTCGGCCTTGGTGATCACGCCTTGATAGGAAACCGCCGCACTGTCCAGCAACGCCAGAATATCATCGTCGGTCGCCTTGATGCCGTGGCGTGCGTCGATCAGAACGAACACGCGCAACAGCGTCCGCCGGCCCGCTAGGTAACCGCGCAAGACCCTGTTCCAGGCGGCAACCTTGTCTTTCGGCGCCTCGGCAAAGCCGTAGCCCGGCATGTCTACAAGATATAGGCTGCCTGCGGGCAACGTAAAGAAGTTCAGCTCCTGGGTGCGCCCCGGCGTGTTGGAGGCCCGCGCGAGCTGTCGCTGGCCGACAAGCGCGTTAATAAGCGTGGACTTGCCGACATTGGAGCGGCCCGCAAATGCGATCTCGGGCCGATCGTCGGGCGGCAAGTGCTCAAGATCGGGCGAACCGCGCGAGAAGCTCCACGCTTGCGTGAAGATCAGGCGGCCCGCTTCAATCTCGTCTTCGGTCAGCGCGCCGTCCTGGTCCTGCATCTCTTGGCCTGCCGTCTGGAGCACCGGGGAGGAATCCCGGCTATTTGCCTTCACCCCTACTTGCCTTCACCCTTGGCGCCGCCGAACAGCCGGCCTATCCCGCTGAAGGTGCGTTTGATGTTGGCCAGCAGGTGCACTTCTGCCCCGTTCTTCTTGTTGATGTAGTACTGCTGGAAGATCGACAGCGTGTTGCTCCAGGCCCAATAGATGACCAGACCGGCCGGGAACGCCGCCAGGAGGAACGTGAATATCAGCGGCATCCATTGGAAGACCTGTTGCTGAATGGGATCGGGCTGCGGTGGATTGAGCTGCATCTGCAGCCACATGGTGATGCCCATGATCACCGGCCAGGCGCCCACGTGCAGGAACTCGGGCAGCGCGAGGGGCAGCAGGCCGAACAGATTGAAAATCGAGGTTGGGTCGGGCGCCGAAAGATCCTTGATCCAGCCGAAGAAGGGAGCGTGGCGCATGTCGATGGTGACGAACAGCACCTTGTAGAGCGCGAAGAACACCGGGATCTGCAACAGGATGGGCCAGCACCCGGCAAGCGGATTGATCTTCTCGCGCTTGTAGAGCTCGAACATCTCTTTTTGCTGGCGCTGAGGATCGTCCTTGTAGACTTCCTTGATGCGCGCCATCTCGGGCTGCATCTTCTTCATGCGCGCCATGCTCGTGTATTGCTTGTTGGCAAGCGGGAAGAACGCGGCCTTCACGATGATGGTCAGTATCAGGATCGTGATGCCGAAGTTGCCGGCCCATGAATTGATCCACTCCATCAGCTTGAACAGCGGCTTGGTGATGAAATAGAACAAGCCCCAGTCGATCATCCGGTCGAAGAGCTTGATGTTGAGCGACTTCTGGTAGTTGTCGATGATGGTCGCCTGCTTGGCGCCGGCGTAGAGATGGGCTTCGACGCCTTTGCGCGCTTGCGGCGGGACGACGAGGGCGCCGCGCAGATAATCGACCTGATAGGCGTCGCTCTGTTCGGGCGAGGAGGCCTTCACCGCCGACATCATGCCTCGATAGGGCTCATTTTGATCCGGGATCAGCGCCGCCGCCCAATACTTGTCGGTGATGCCGAACCAGCCGCCGGTGATGTTTTCGAAGATGTGCGGCGCCGCGGTCTTGACGGCGTCGGCGTAGGTCACTTCCTTGAGGCCCTCGTCGCCCGCAACACCGATCAGACCTTCGTGAAGGATGTAGTAGGAGTGCGTCGTGGGCGTGCCGTATCGATAGATGCGCGCGTACGGCAGCAAGGCGACGTCCTTCTGGGTCTTGTTCTCGACCTCGTCGACGATCTTGAACATGTAGTTGTCGTCCACCGAGAACGTGCGGCGGAAGACGAGCCCTTCGCCATTGTCCCAGTTGATGGTGACGGGCGCAGCCGGCGTCAGCGTCGCGCCGCTTTCCAGCGTCCAGAGCGTTTCACGGTCGGGCAGCTTGACCGCGGCGCCGCTGGGGGAGACCCAGCCATATTCCGCAAAGTAGGGATGCTCGCTGCCGGCAGGCGAGAGCAGCACCACCTTGGGCGAGTTGGGATCCAGTTGCTCGCGATACTTGACGAGCACCAGGTCGTCGATGCGGCCGCTCTTCAGCGCGATGGAGCCTTCCAGGCTATCCGACTTGACGGCGATGCGCGGCGATGCCTTGAGCGCTTCGTTGCGCACGATGGGCGCGCTGACCGGCTGGCCCGGCTGGGGCGTGGTGGCGGAGGGCGCGGCAACAGGGCTCTGGGGTGTCGCGACACCGGGCGGCCCCTGGGTCTGCGCGCCCGAGCGCTGGGCCTCGACATCGCGGGCGAACTCCTGGCGCGCCTTCTCATCGCGCACCGCTGGGGCGGCGAAGAAGTATTGCCAAGCCATCAGCACCACGAGGGAGAGGATGACGGCGAATATCAGATTATTCTGATCGTGCGGGGAATTTCCGGAGTTCATCGAAGCCTCAGTTTAGTGCGCGCTTTCCAATCTGCGCGCCGGATCGGTATCCGATGGGTGAAGGCGCAAGGGGCATATGGACGATGCGCGATCACGCCGGTCCATGTTGTTGGGGTTTTTTCAATGTTACGGAGCGTTTGTCGAGTCTTTGGTCACGTGCGCCCTGCGGCTTGTGAACGCCTTTGAACGCACGGGTCAATTCGTCCACGAGTTCTGCATATGGTTTGTCGAGGGCAGCCGCGCGGGCAACGAGCACATAGTCAAAGCCATCGTGGGCGTAGAGGGGCGCAATCTGGCTTATGGCTGCCTTGAGACGCCGGCGGATGCGGTTGCGCGCGACCGCGTTGCCGAGCTTCTTGGTGATCGTGAAGCCGAAGCGAGGCCCTTCCAAAGGCGCCCCGCCCGGAGCACGCGGTTTCGCCTCCATCAGGCAGCAGGGCACGGACGCGCGCGCCCCGCCACGGACGGCGAGAAAGTCAGGGCGTTTTTTGATGGTCTTGAGGGTCAACGGGAGCGTCCTCGCGAGCATTTCCAAGCCGCCTGCCATCATGACGGGCCGGCTAAAGCTGTCGCGCGCGCCCGCAATCGTGCTAGGCGGAAAGGCGCTTGCGGCCCTTGGCGCGGCGGCGGGCGAGAACCTTCTGGCCACCCGCGGTCAGCATGCGCTTGCGGAAGCCATGGCGGCGTTTGCGCACGAGGCGGCTGGGCTGATATGTGCGTTTCACGCTACGTCTCCGTGAAGTTCCAAGTGCCACCGGCCGCCGCTGCGGCAAGTGGAAAATTGCTGTAATTTCATTGGGTTAAGGTCCGATACGGCGACGAGGCGCACGACTGCCCCGAAGGCCGGTCCAACCCGCAAGATGCAGGCTTATAGGGGCCCTTCCTGGCGAAGTCAACGCGACTGGCACTCTCACGGCCTCGTGACGTCAAGAAATCGCAACTTGGCGAAACAAGGACGGCCCAGATCCCGTACATTGCCCAGCAGGTGTCACGCGGCAGGCGCCGATTGATGCAACCCGAATGCTGCAAGGTTACGAGATGAATGCACAACGCGAGGCGGGTGGCACTGGGCCCCACGTGCGCGCGGCAGCGTTGCGGCGCTGGCTTCCGCTGCTCGCGCTGGCCGGGCTCATGGCCCTCGTCTTCGGCATGGGCTGGCACAGGTATGTCAGTTTCAAGACGATCGGCGTGAACTACGACCTTCTCCAGTCGTTCATCGCTCACAACAAGGCGGCGGCGCTTGCGATCTACGGCGCGATTTATATCGCTGTCGTGGCGTTGTCGCTGCCCGGCGGCTTGGTGATGACGTCTGCCGGCGGGCTGCTGTTTGGCTGGCAGCTTGGCGCATCGGCGGCTGTTGTCGCGGCCACGATCGGGGCAACGCTTGTATTTCTCATTGCCCGCAGTTCCCTTGGCGAAAGTCTCGCGGCGAAGGCGGGGCCCTCGCTCGCCGCCCTGCGCGACGGCTTCAGGGAGAACGCGCTGAGCTATCTTCTTTTCCTTCGGCTGGTTCCGGTCTTTCCCTTCTTCGTCGTCAATCTCGCGCCCGCGTTGCTTGGCGTACCTTTGAAGACGTACGTTCTTGGAACGCTGCTCGGCATAATTCCGGGGACAATCGCCTTTTCGGTGGCAGGTTCGGGCCTTGGCAGCGTCGTCGAAGCGCAAAATGCAGGCTATCAGGAATGTCTCGCCAGCCATCCGGGTGGCGGGGAGGAGGTTTGTCCCTACATCATCGACACCAGCGTGCTGGTGACCAACGAATTGCTTGCCGCATTTGCCTTGCTGGGAGTTGTCGCTTTGATGCCCGCCGCTTTGAAACGCTGGAAGAGACGTCATGCACAAAACTAGCGCGGAGGCTCCGGGCGCATTGGCGGGTGAAACGCTCAATGTCGATGTCTGTGTCATCGGCGGGGGTTCGGGCGGGCTTTCCGTGGCGGCCGCAGCCGCGGCCTTTGGCCAGTGCGTCGTGCTCGTCGAAAAGGGCAAGATGGGCGGCGACTGCCTGAACTATGGCTGCGTTCCCTCCAAAGCTCTGCTGGCGGCTGCCAGACGCGCCCATCAGATGCGCCAAGCCGCCCGGTTCGGCATTGCGCGCGTCGAGCCTCAGATCGATCACGCGGCTGTCCACGAGCACGTGCGCGGTGTGATCGGCGCCATCGCGCCCAACGACTCGGTGGAGCGCTTCATGGGACTTGGCGTGCGCGTCGTCACGGCCGCGGGGCGGTTTGTCGATCGCGAAACGGTGCGAGCGGGCGAATATTGCATCAAGGCGCGCCGGTTCGTCATCGCCACGGGCTCCTCCCCGGTGGTGCCGCCCGTTCCCGGGCTCAAGGACATCCCCTATTTCACCAACGAGACGATCTTCGACAATGCGCGCAAGCTGCCGCACCTGCTGATCGTCGGCGGCGGTCCGATCGGTCTTGAACTGGCGCAGGCGCATCGACGGCTCGGCTCGCTGGTGACCGTCGTCGAAGCATTGAAGGCGCTGGGCAAGGA
Organism: Hyphomicrobium sp.; assembly: GCA_035325525.1. Classification (GTDB taxonomy): domain Bacteria; phylum Pseudomonadota; class Alphaproteobacteria; order Rhizobiales; family Hyphomicrobiaceae; genus Hyphomicrobium_B. Next base: position 232,764 of record DAOKZR010000005.1, read on the forward strand.
CGATTCCGAGTTATCCGCTATCGTGCTCGACCACTTGCGGGCCGAAGGCATCGTCATTCACGAGGGCGCGCTGGTCGAGAGAGTCTCAGGCGGCAGCGGCAGCCTCGCCCTGACGATAAAAACGCAGAGCGGCGGGCAAACCGTGGAAGGCACCCATCTGCTGATCGCAGCCGGGCGCAGGCCCAACACGGCCGGTCTCGGGTTAGAAGCCGCGGGCATCAAGTTCGACGATAAGGGCGTCAGGGTCGATGCGGGATTGCGTACTTCCAACAGGCGCGTCTATGCGATCGGCGATGCGGCGGGAGGGCTGCAATTTACTCACGTCGCCAACGACCACGCGGCTATTGTGATTCGCAGGATGCTTTTCCGGTTGCCTGCGAAGACCACCGGCCGCGCCGTACCCTGGGTGACCTTTACCGACCCGGAACTCGCCCACGTCGGGCTTTTGGAGGATCAGGCCCGCAAGTCTCACGGAAAAGTTAACGTGCTGCGCTGGCCGTTCCACGAAAACGACCGCGCCCAGGCCGAACGCCAGACTGCCGGCCACATCAAGGTTGTGACCAGCCGGAAGGGTGAGATACTTGGCGTCACCATCGTCGGCGCGCAGGCGGGTGAAATCATCCAGATGTGGTCGCTCGCCATGGCTCAGAAGCTGAAAATCAAAGCGATGACGGACTGGATCTCGCCTTACCCGACACTTTCGGAGGTCAACAAACGCGCCGCTTTCCGCTACTATGCCTCAGCACCGGGTAACCCGTTTGTGCGTAAAGTTATTTCTTGGCTGGCCAAGCTCGGGTAGGGTTCACCTGCAAAAAGGGAGCCTCCCACGCGCGCGGCTTCCTTTTCATTGGGATGAGATTTGGACGCCAGAGCAACACCCAGCACCGTCGAGAATGATGCGCACGGCCTCGCCAGGATGACCAAGGGTTTGCGTGCGGCCTGGTCGCGCCTCGGGCTGCCAGCCAAGCTGCTGATGCTCACGGCCGCATTTGTCCTGGTTGCCGAAATTCTCATCTTCCTGCCCAGCGTCGCGAGCTATCGCGTTTCGTGGCTATCGGAGCGGCTGACTGCGGCGCAGCTCGCTGCGCTGTCGTCGGAAGCCTTCCCCGGCGGAGAGGTGCCTTCGGCCTTGCGCGCCGATCTGTTGCGCACGGCACAGGTAAAAGCGATCGCCTCGCGCCGGGACGGTGAGCGCCGCCTCGTTCTTCCGGTGGAGCCCGGCATCCAGATCAACGCGCACTACGATCTTCGCGGCGAGCCCAAGTCTTATTGGCAGGGGCTGGCCATGAAGCTCACCCAAATGAAGGACGCCATTGCGCTGCTGTTTTCGTCGGGAGACCGGCTCATCCGCGTCATCGGCCGCAACAGCGACGACCCCAACGATCTCATCGAGATCGTCATTCCGGAAGCGCCGCTACGCCAGGCAATGATTCAATACGGTCTCAACATCCTCGGTATTTCCATAGTGATCTCGGCGCTGACGGCAACCCTCGTCTACCTGTCGCTCAACCGGATGCTGGTGAAGCCGCTCAAGAACCTGACGCAGAACATGCTGCGCTTTTCCGCCGATCCGGAGGACCAGACGCGAATTCTCGCACCCTCGGGGCGCATGGATGAAATCGGCGTGGCGGAGCGTGAGCTGTCGCAAATGCAAAAGGAGCTGTCCGGGCTTCTGGTGCAGAAGAACCGATTGGCGCAATTGGGCTTGGCCGTTTCCAAGATCAATCACGATCTGCGCAACATGCTGGCCAATGCTCAGCTCATCTCGGATCGTCTGGTCGATATCCCCGACCCGACGGTGCAGCGATTCGTGCCCAAACTGATCGCGTCTCTCGATCGGGCCATCAGCTTCTGCAACTCGTCTCTTCAATTTGGCCGCGCCGCGGAGGCAGCCCCTCGCCGTGAACTCTTTCGCCTCAAGCGTCTGGTCGACGAAGTGGCGGACAGCCAAGGATTGCCGCGCGAGGGCGAGATTGCTTTCGATGTCGCCATGGAGGAGGGTCTGCGCATCGATGCCGACCGTGAGCACCTGTTCCGCGTCATGAGCAACCTGGTGCGCAATGCGGTGCAGGCGCTGGAGACCTCCGAGACGTCCGGCGGGCGCATTCTCGTCGCAGCGCACCGGGAAGGACGCAAAGTCATGGTCAATGTGTCGGACAACGGACCCGGCATACCGACGAAGGCCCGCGAACACCTCTTCAAGGCGTTCCAGGCCTCCACCAAGAAGGGCGGCTCGGGGCTTGGCCTTGTCATTGCACAAGAGCTGATCCAGGCGCATGGCGGATCGCTGACACTGGCCGACAACGAGTGCGGGGCATCGTTCAGGATCGAGATGCCCGATCGCTCGGTTCACTCCTGAACGTCATCCCATGGCGCGGGTTGGGCTTCCACTCCAAGCCATCCGCCACGGGCTCCTCGGCACGCCCCGCCTCACGTTCTCTGCGGGCCCCTGGCGTTGCCGGTCCGCCCTGTGCTTGCGTGGCGCGCCTGACCGCCGTTTCGGGTTCCTGGGCAATGCGCCATTCCGGCGCATTTGGCTGCTTTCAAGGGGGGTTGCACTTCGCAGCCTGACCGATTAGAGAGTAGCGCTCTTGCCGCCCGGCGCTTCGCCGGAGACCGCTTCCCTTGCGAAGCGGATTTTATGTGCGGTTGAGAAAAGCGCCCGTAGCTCAGCTGGATAGAGCATCAGACTACGAATCTGAGGGTCAGAGGTTCGAATCCTTTCGGGCGCGCCAATTACTTTCACGCATCAACAGGCTGTTTGGGGTCTCGCCGGCCAAAACGGCTTTGAAGAAGCCGGCTCCGTCGATCCTCGATGTCGACGAGCCGCAAGGGCTCTACCGTGAGCCGGCGCGCCAGAAGGGCCCAAACTCGGGGCTGGCCCAACCGAATCACAAAACGCGGGCTCAAGGGCGCGCGGGTCCAGCGACGGCGGGTGCGGGGCCGGGCCAGACGTAACCGCCGCCGATTACGATCTGGTGGGATGTCAGGGTGGTCTCGAGCGTCCCTTCCGCAGGCGCGGCGCCGGTGCGCCAGCGCGTGAACTGCCGCCACAGGTCGCCCGGCATTTCGGTCAACCCGGAGAAGGGCTCGATGAACCAACGTGGCAGCCAATCGGATTTCAGATCCTTCAGCGACCACGACTTGCCGCCCGTCAGGGCCGCTTCGATGGCCGACCAAATGAACTTGTATTCCACGTAATAAGAACCGCGTCCGACGCGCAGTTCGAGGCCTGCAAGAATCTGAAATGCCGGTCCGGCATACTGATACTCGTTGGTCCGCTTCTGGGGGGGCTCGCCGACGAACCATGTCTCCACATGAGGTACGGCGACCCCGAACCCAATTCCCAGGTAGGGCCTTATCTTCGGTGTGAGTGGAGACAGGCGCACGAGCCCCGACAAGAGCAGGACGTTGTGGCCGTGGGTGAACTCCAGCCTCTCGAGCAGATCCGTCAGGCGCAGGGGCGAAGGTGCGGGCTGGCCTTTGAGCGTGCCGGCCGTCTCCACGTCCTCGATGACGCCGTTCTCGATGTTGCGCCCGTGCGCGCCTTTGCCAAGCCGGGAAATGGCCTTGTTGTGCATGAAGTCGACCATCATTCCCACCGAGCCGATCCAGCGGATGACGCGGGCTCCGCCGTCGATGGGGAAGTAGAATGCATCGCCATCCCAGCCCATCTGCTTCAGCGTCATATCCGTGCCGTCGGGCCGTTTGAGGTGGAGGTCGCTGCGATAGTAGTAGGGAGCGCCGACATATCCGCTCGCGACGGTCTCGTTAGCGTTGAACCAAGACGTCACGGCGGATGGCGCATCGGTGTTTCCGGCGGACCCTTCCCCCGTGTCGCCAGTCACCGGCGACGAGAGCATGCTGGCGCTCAACAGGACGATCGCAGCAACGGCTGCCACCTTGTCCAGCATCACCCACAGGAGATGCGGTGCGATGAGATAAGGGTTCTCATGTCCGGCCGTGATCGACGATGTCATGCCTGCTGGTCTCTGTCGCGAAAAGTCCACCCGATCGCGGCCCGCGCATTGCGCACAGAAAGCAGGCGCCCGCCCGCGCCGACGTAATCCCCATGCAAGCTAAAGCCAGAGTTTGAAACCGCGTCAACTGCTTTGGACGTCTCGCGCTCGCCGCCGGCATAGGCCGCAGGCTTGGCCGTCGCCACATCGGCGCCGTGGCGTTATGAGCAGTGTTCGAGGCCGCGCGGCGTTCAGCTCTTGACCAGATGTGCAAAGGCGCCCGTCACACGCTCGTAAAGGTGCCGTTTGAAGGGCACTATGAGCTTGGGCACGATGTCGACGGGCGCCCAACGCCAGCGTTCGAACTCGGCCTTCAGGCCGAATTTCGGCGCTATGTCGATCTCGCCATCCTCGCCCAGGAAGCGCATGGCGAACCAGCGCTGCGTCTGTCCGCGATAGCGCCCCTTCAAGGCGACGCCGACCAGATCGTCGGGGAGCTCATAAGTCAGCCATTCGGGATGCTCGGCGAGCACCTCGACGCTCGTGATGCCGGTCTCCTCACGCAGTTCGCGCAACGCTGCCATGCGTGGCGGCTCATAGCGCTCGATTCCGCCCTGGGGCATCTGCCAGATCGCGCCATGGTGGCCGGCCCACTTGGGCTTGCGCTTGCCAACCCACACCTTGCCTTCGCGATTGAGCAACATGACGCCGACGCACTGGCGCAGAGGCAGCACGTCGTTCGCGGCGTCGGCGAGGCCGGGAATATGGTGCATGGAAAGCCCGCAATTGACCTTGAGAAACTGTGCTCGCGGTTCGCTGAGTGTAAAGAGAAATACAATGGCTTTGTGACTTTGCCGGGGCTTTTCACGGGCGGTGCTGCGCGAAAAGCGCTTCAATCGGATTCAATCGGAGGGGCTCACAAATGGCGCGAAATCGGCCAGGACGGCGTCATAAACAGCGCGCTTGAAGGGCACGATGAGGGCGTGCACTTCCGACAGCGGGGCCCATCGCCAAGCGACGAACTCCACGTTGGCCGGATCGGGCGGGACGATGTTTATCTCGCTGTCTTCACCCGTGAAACGCAGCGCGAACCACTTCTGCTTCTGGCCGCGATAGCGGCCTCCCCATGCCTTGCCCAAAAGATCGGGTGGCAGATCGTAGTTGATCCATCCGGCGCGCTCGGCAATGAAGCTGACCGAGCGAATGCCGGTTTCCTCGTAGAGCTCGCGCAGCGCCGCCGCCCTGGGATACTCGTGCTCGTCGATGCCCCCCTGGGGCATTTGCCACCACGCGCCGCGTCCCTCGGGGTCGTCCTGGGCATCCGCGCGGCAGCCGATCCAGATGAGGCCCTGGCGATTGACGACCATGATGCCGACGCAAGGCCGGTAGCCAAGGCTCGATGCGTCGAGGGGTTGCCCATTTGCGGCGTCGGATTTCGTCATGGGCCGCTTTTTTCTCACTGGTTCCCTGCAAAAACAAAAATGGGCGCCTCAGCCTTCGGCCGGGCGCCCATTCCGCGTCGTGGACGAAAGAGCGGCGCTCAGTTGGCCTGGGGCTTTTCGTCTTCTGGTTTAGCCTCGTCCGGCTTTGCCTCAGGTGTCGCCGGTGCGGCGGCGCCGTCCTTGGAGGGCGCCGGCGTGGCGGAGGGCGACGAGCTGCTGTTGGCGGACGGCGGCTCTTTTGCCGTGCCACGCAGGAAGGCCAGCGCATACTGAAGCTGGGTGTCCTTCTCAGGCTCTTTCGGCACATATGACGACGAACCTGACGCCTCGTCGTCTTTCTTGTCCGTGCCATCGGGGTTCTTGAGATGGCCGCGCAGGCTTGCTTCGCCGCGTGGCTTCTCGGACGCCATCTTTGCCTTCAGGTCGTCGGGAAGCTCTTCTTCGACCAGAATGTCCGGTTCGATGCCCTTGGCCTGGATCGACCGGTTGGAAGGCGTGTAGTAGCGAGCCGTCGTCAGACGGATCGCGCCGTTCGCACCAAGCGGAATTATCGTCTGCACCGAGCCTTTGCCGAACGAGCGCGTGCCGATGATGGTGGCGCGCTTGTGGTCCTGCAGGGCGCCCGCGACGATTTCCGAGGCCGAGGCCGAGCCGCCGTTGATGAGAACGGCGATCTTCTTGCCTTCGGCGATGTCGCCAGGACGGGCATTGGCCCGCTGCGTCTCCTCGTTGTTGCGGCCCTTGGTCAATACGATGGCGCCGCGCTCGAGGAAGTCATCCGACACCGCAATCGCCTGATCGAGCAGACCACCGGGGTTGTTGCGCAGATCGAGGACGTAGCCCTTGATTTTCGAGCCGAGCTGCTTGTTCAAGGCCTCCATGGCCTTGATCATGTTGGTATGGGTCTGTTCGTTGAACGTCGTCACCTTGATATAGGCGATATCGTCGCCTTCGGCGCGCGACTTGACGGCGTTGATGCGGATGACGTCGCGAACGACCTTGACGTCGAAGGGCTCGTCCTTGCCCTTGCGCACGATGGTCAGCGTGATCGGGGTGTTGACGGGGCCGCGCATCTTCTCGACCGCCTGCTCCAGCGTCAGGCCCGAAATCTGCTCGTTGTCGAGATGCGTGATGAGGTCGTTGGCAAGCAGGCCGGCTTTGGCTGCGGGCGTGTCATCGATCGGCGAGACCACCTTGATCACGCCATTTTCCATCGTGACCTCGATGCCCAAACCGCCGAACTCGCCGCGGGTCTGCACCTGCATGTCGCGGAAGCTCTTGGGGCTCATGTAGGAAGAGTGCGGGTCAAGCGAGGAGAGCATGCCGTTGATGGCGCTCTCGATGAGCTGCGTGTCGTCGGGTTTCTCCACGTAGTCGGAGCGCACGCGCTCCAGCACGTCGCCAAACAGATCGAGCTGTCGGTACAGCTCCGAGTTCTGCGAAGGCGTAGCGGAGAAAGTCTGCGTGACGTTGAGCACCGTCGTAGCTCCCGCGAGCCCGGCGAGTGTCAGGAACGTCCAGAAGGCGTAATCTGTCTTGCGCATCATCCTTGTACCTTTTGCTGACCGGCAACCCACCAGGGGTCTGGGTCGATAGGCCGACCGTCCTTGCGAAATTCCACATACAGAACATCCGAGCCCGGTGGCGGGGCTCCCTGTCCGGTTCTACCCGCTCCGGCTCCGGCCATGGTGCCTACGGGCTCGGCCGCTAGAACGAATTGGCCCGGAGCGGCGTCGATCTGTGACATTCCTGCTAAAAGAATATGATATCCGTCACCAGCGTTGATTATCAAGAGTTGCCCGTAGCTGCGAAACTCGCCGGCGTAAACAACCCAGCCGTCGCATGGGGCGGTGATCTGTGCGCCAGCGCGGGTCTCGATGACTATCCCTTTCGAGTGGGCGCCGTACTGTGTCTTCTCGCCGAACGCCAGGACGCGACGGCCCTGCGCGGGCAGCGGCAGCTTTGCCTGCGCCGCGGCGAATGGAATGGCGGGCTTGATGCGCCCCGGACTTGCGCCCGACAGGGCCGCATTCGACGGTGCAAGCTCGATAATCTGCGGTTTGAGGCGGGGTGGCGGCGTCAAGGCCGCGACGTGGGTTTCTTTCGAAGGATCGGCGGCGGCCGGCGCCGAGGCGTCTGCAACGACTTCGGCGGTTGCGTCCTGTTGCGGCTGTGGCGTGGCGGTAGGCGCTGGGGGTACCGGCGATGTGGAAGCCGTCGCGACGGCATCGGCGGGCGGCGGCTCGACCCGGATGGGTGCGCCCTTGCGCAATTCTTCGTTATAGCTGCCAAGCCCGGTCTTTTCCGAAACCGTCTTGTCGAGCCTACCGATCAACTCCGCCAGATCGCCGACGCTGCGTGAAATCTCGGCCGTGGCCGCTCGCACCGACGCGAGCTCGGACCGCCGGTCGGCCAGGGTGAGTTTCTTGACCTCCATGAGACCGGAAAGGCGGGTGCGGGCCTCATTGAGGCGCGCGGTCTCCGATCTGAGGCGCTCGCCTTCCTGCCGGATCTCAGTCATGACGCGAACGAGTTCATCGAGCTTGCCGGACAGCGAGAGGGCCTGGTCTTTGAGTTCCGGAAACGCAGACGATATCATCATCGCGCTGCGGACCATTTTGAGGGCATCCTCGCGCCGGGTGATGAGCACGGGCGGCGGGTTGCGGCCCATGCGTTGCAGGGCGGCGACCAGCTTGGCGATCTGTCCGTTGCGCTGCGCGAGCGACCCGCGCACGATGCGTTCCTGAGCCTCCAGCTCGCTCAAGCGGCCCTCGATCGAGGTAAGCTGGCCCTCGCTGCGTTGGATGAGCGCAGCCGTCTCTAGAAGCTGCGCGTTGATGCGCTCGCGTTCGGCATCGAGTCCCGCCACATCGTCCTGCAGGCTCTTCTCCTTGGACTGGATGGCGTCAAGTTCCTGGCGCTTGTGCTCCAGGCTGCGCTCCGCGTCTTCCTTGCTGGCCGGCGCGGCATCCTGGGCGGCTGCAGGCGCGCAAAGCGGGACTGCCATGCACAAAAGCGCCACCGCAGACCCGGCAAGGGCTGGGCGAACAAAATGCCGGCCAGTTGCGTTCGATATATACTTTGCCACACGTGCCTCTAGGCTCTGCCGGCTGCCGGCCGGCGCCGCCAGGACGGGCGGCTTCTCGCCCGATTCAACGCGTTAGAATTACGGCCCTTTTGGTGCGGGAGGCAAATTTCATTTCAGTAATGCGCCGCGGCTCCCGGGCGTGACTGCAAACCGCGGCGAAAGTGCTGCGCCAAGGCCATTGCGGCGACCCGCCGGAGGGCCTACACCCTAATATCCATTTGTGAGGCATTTCAGATGCAAACACTTCTGTACCACGCCACGACCGTTGCCACGATCCTGGTGCTTCTGGTCTTGCTGATGGGCCTGTGGAACATGATGCGTGGCAAGAGCCCTAATCTGAGCCAAAAGTTGATGCGCTGGCGCGTCGGTCTTCAGTTCGGCGCGATCGTGATCATCGTCGCCTACGCCCTGGTGGCACATTAGCTGGGCCCGCACGTTAGCCGATCAGCCGCGCCGCTCCAGCCGCCTCACGCGTGCGTAACGAGAGGCACGCGCAACAAAAAGAAGGGTCATACCAGTCCATGGTCATTCTCAATCGGATATATACCAAGACCGGAGACGCCGGAACGACGGCGCTGGGCACGGGCGAGCGCGTTCCCAAGACATCGCTGCGCATCGCCGCCTACGGCACCGTGGATGAGACCAATTCGACGATTGGAATGGTGCGGGTCCATCTGGGCGACAGCGAACCGCGCGTGGACGCCATGCTGGTGCGCATCCAGAACGACTTGTTCGACCTGGGCGCCGATCTGTGCGTGCCCGACCGCGGCCAAAAGCTGCCTTACGAGCCGCTGCGCATGTCGGAGGCTCAAGTCAGCCGGCTGGAAAGCGAGATCGACGAGATGAACGCGGATCTGCAGCCCTTGCGCTCGTTCATTTTGCCTGGCGGCAAACCGGCCGCGGCCGCCCTGCACGTTTCGCGAACGGTTGCGCGCCGGGCGGAGCGCCTGATGGTTGAACTGGCCGCTGACGCCGACGAGCCGGTGAGCAAGATCGGGCTTAAGTACATCAATCGCCTGTCGGACTTTCTGTTCGTTGCGGCCCGCTATGTGAACGATCACGGTAAGTCCGACGTGCTGTGGGTGCCGGGGCAGAACCGCTAGAGCCGTTTCCCGCGTATCGTGCAAACAAGCGCAAATGGCTCTACGCACTTGCTTTGCCACTTGCCGGAATACCGGTTTCCGCTTTTCCGGCAAGGGCGCTAGCGTGCGACACGCAAACATCGCATCGGCGCAAGGGGATCTGCGTGTTCGTACCATTCGGCGATCAAAACCCCATCAAGCGTATCCGCTATCAGTACGTCACGATTTCGTTGATCATTGCCAACGTGCTCGCCTATCTGCTCGAGGCCGCGGGCGGCTCACAGGCAGCAGTCATCTCGAGCTTCGCGGTTATCCCCAGCGAGTTCGTTCAAGTGCTGGGGACCGGCGGAGCGGCGCCAGGCTCAGCGGGCGCTTTGGCAATTCCCGAGCGCGTGACGCTTGTGTCATACATGTTCCTTCATAGCGACTTCGTTCACTTGGCCGGCAACATGCTGTTCCTGTGGGTCTTCGGCGACAACGTCGAAGATGCCATGGGGCACGTCCGCTTCCTGGTGTTCTATCTGGCGTGCGGGGTCGTTGCGGCACTGACCCACGCGCTGATGCTACCAGATAGCCAGGATGCGTTGATCGGGGCGAGCGGCGCGGTCTCTGGTGTCGTGGCGGCCTACCTGATGCTCCATCCGCGGGTACGGATCTGGGTACTGGCTTTCAAGTTCCTGCCCTTGAACATCACCGCCGCGTGGGCGTTGGGGTTGTGGATTTTTTTTCAGCTCGCGATGGTGCTCCTTCCCCAAGCGGGGCCGACAGCGTGGTGGGCTCATATCGGCGGGCTCATCGCCGGCGCGGTGCTGACTCCGTTGATGAAAAACCGGGGAGTGCCTTTGTTCGGCCGGTAGGTTCCCTCCCGTCCGGTTAACGATGGCGGACGCCGCGCGGCGGCGAATTCCGCGACGCGGGCGCCGATTGACTTCACGCAATGGGCCACTTAGCTTCGATTTCGCAATTGCGAGAGCGGGCCTGGCACTTCGCGCGAAACTCCACATATTCGCTGGCGAACGCCTGCAATCGCAATGCGAAACAACGCGGGGTCGTCCTCGTGTCGGGAAAATGGCTTTGACAAAGAAAAAATCGGGAGCGCCTGAGGCATGAAGATCGTAGTGCCCGTCAAACGGGTCGTTGATTACAACGTCAAGATCCGCGTCAAACCTGATGGCTCCGGCATCGACCTCGCCAACGTCAAAATGTCCATGAACCCGTTCGATGAGATTGCCGTCGAAGAGGCCGTTCGCATTAAGGAAAAGGGCTCCGCGGAAGTCGTTATCGTGTCCGTCGGACCGGCCAAGGCGCAGGAGACGATCCGCACCGCGCTCGCAATCGGCGCCGATCGCGGCATCCTGATCGAAACCGCCGATGGCGCCAACGTCGAGCCGCTCGCGGTCGCCAAGCTGCTGAAGGCTGTCGTCGAGGCTGAAAAGCCGGACCTCGTCATTCTCGGCAAGCAGGCGATCGACGATGACTGCAACCAGACGGGCCAGATGCTGGCCGCCTTGCTTGGCTGGGGGCAGGGCACGTTCGCTTCCAAGGTCGTGCCCGAAGATGGCGCCGTATCGGTCACGCGCGAAGTCGATGGTGGCCTCGAGACGGTCAAACTCAAGTTGCCTGCGGTGGTGACCACCGATCTGCGCTTGAACGAGCCGCGTTATCCCACGCTGCCCAACATCATGAAGTCCAAGAAAAAGCCGCTCGATACGAAGAAGCCGGAAGATTTCGGCGTTGACATCGCCCCGCGCCTCAAGGTGCTCAAGACCGCGGAACCCGCCACGCGCAAGGCCGGCATCAAGGTCGGCAGCGTTGCCGAGTTGGTTGAGAAATTGAAGACCGAAGCGGGGGTGATCTGATGACCGTTCTGCTGCTTGCCGAGCACAATAACAACGCCCTTTCGTCAGCGACGGGCAAAGCCGTCACCGCAGCGCAGGGACTAGGTGGCGAAATTCACATTCTCGTGGCCGGTACCAACTGCAAGCCGGCCGCCGATGCCGCTACCAAGCTGCCGGGCGTGGCGAAGGTCCTCGTCGCCGAGGCTCCCCATCTTGCCAATCCGGTTGCCGAGGACGTTGCGGACCTGATCTTGTCGCTGGCTGGTCCTTACGACGCCATCGTCGCGCCCGCCACTTCCACAGGCAAGAACGTGTTGCCGCGCGTCGCAGCCAAGCTCGACGTGATGCAGATTTCCGACATCACGAGGGTCGTTTCGCCTGACACCTTCGAACGCCCCATCTACGCCGGCAACGCCATCCAGACGGTGCAGTCATCCGAGGCCAAGAAGGTCGTCACGGTGCGGACGTCCGCTTTCAAGGATGCGGGCGAGGGCGGATCGGCTGGGATCGAGTCCGTCCCGGCGCCGGCCCCCTCCGGCCTTGCGAGCTTCGAGAAGGCCGAGCTGAGCAAGTCGGATCGGCCGGAACTCACGTCCGCCAAAATCATCATTTCCGGCGGCCGCGGCATGGCGAACGGCGAAAACTTCACAAAGTATATTGAACCGATTGCCGACCGGCTGGGCGCCGCCATGGGCGCTTCGCGCGCAGCGGTTGACGCAGGCTTTGTTCCCAACGACTGGCAAGTTGGACAGACCGGCAAGGTGGTGGCTCCCGACCTCTACATTGCTGTCGGCATTTCGGGCGCAATCCAGCATCTGGCCGGCATGAAGGACAGCAAGGTGATCGTCGCCATCAACAAGGACGGCGAGGCGCCGATCTTCCAGGTTGCCGATTACGGGCTCGTGGCGGATCTGTTCCAGGCGCTGCCGGAACTCGATGCCGAGCTTCAAAAGGCCGGGTTTTGATCCAGCAAATCACGAGGACCGCCGCACATGTCGCAATCCACCAAGCTCATTGAAAAAAGCAGAGTGGCGGTCCTGCCCAGGCGCACGATCGCCAAGGTGGGCGTCATCGGCGCCGGTCAGATGGGTAACGGTATCGCTCACGTCATCGCGCTGGCCGGATACAGCGTCGCCATCAATGATCTGAAGAAGGAAGCCTACGAGCGGGCGCTCGAGACCATCGACGCCAACATGGAGCGTCAGATCGCAAAGGGAACGATCAACGACGAAGATCGCACCAAGGCGCTGGCGCGCATCAGTTTTGCGCCGACGCTGGAAGCATTCGGCGATTGCGATCTGGTGATCGAGGCGGCGACCGAGGACGAAGAGGTCAAGCACCAGATCTTCGCGGCGCTGTGTCCGCATCTCAAGCCGACGGCGATGCTCGCCTCCAACACGTCATCGATCTCGATCACACGGCTGGCTGCGACGACCGATCGGCCGGAAGACTTCATCGGCATGCACTTCATGAACCCGGTGCCCCGCATGGAGCTGGTGGAGTTGATTCGCGGCATCGCCACCGAGGACGAGACCTTCGCAACGGCCAAGGCGTTCGTGGAGAGTCTTGGAAAGGTCACCGCGGTTGCCGAGGATTTCCCCGCATTCATCGTCAACCGCATCTTGTTGCCTATGATAAACGAGGCAGTCTACACCCTCTATGAGGGCGTTGGAACGGTGGAAGCGATCGACAAGGCCATGAGGCTGGGCGCGCATCATCCCATGGGTCCGCTGGAGCTTGCCGATTTCATCGGCCTGGATACCTGCCTGGCGGTGATGCAGGTGCTTTATGAAGGACTGGCCGATTCCAAGTACCGCCCCTGCCCGCTTCTGGTGAAGTATGTCGAGGCTGGCTGGCTTGGCCGCAAGACCGAGCGCGGGTTCTACGATTACCGCGGCGAGAAGCCGGTTCCCACACGATAGCGGTCTGCGCAGAGCCTGCGGCGTCCGGGCGCCATGCCCAGGCTCCCTGGCGCCGGGGGCGTGCACGCGAGAATGGCGCTCGTACCTTCGCCAAGTGGCCTTGGACCTGCGAGGGCGCTATCAGAGAGGCGAGACAGACCGCCAATCGATTCGAGGCTGGCATGACAGCGAAAGCCAAAGTCGCCATCGTAACGGGTGCAAGCTCGGGCATCGGCAAAGCAGCGGCGCTGCGGCTTCAAGCGGCCGGCTATGACGTGGTGCTGGCGGCCCGCCGGGTGCATGAGCTGGAAGAGACGGCCGCCGAGGCCAGCGCCGATGGCGGGCGCGTTCTTGTCGCGGCGTGCGATGTCACAAACCCGGGCTCGGTGAAGTCTCTATTCGAGCGCACCCGGCAGGAGTTCGGCCGCCTCGACGTCCTGTTCAACAACGCCGGGATTTTTGCGCAGGGCGCGCCCATCGACGAGGTCAGCTATGACTCGTGGAAGAAGATCGTGGACGTCAACATCAACGGCATGTTCCTGTGCGCACAGGAGGCCTGGAAGATGATGAAGGCGCAGGATCCCCAAGGCGGCCGCATCATCAACAACGGCTCGCTCTCCGCCCATAATCCACGCCCTCTTTCCGCGCCCTACACAACCACCAAGCACGCGATTACCGGGCTGACGAAGTCGCTGTCGCTCGATGGGCGGCCCTATCGCATCGCGTGTTCGCAGGTGGATATCGGTAACGCGGCGACCGACTTCACCTCGAAGATGGCGACGGGCATCCTCCAGGCGAACGGCGAACTCGTGGTGGAGCCGCGCATGGACGTCACCCACGTCGCGGACGCCATTGTCTACATCGCAAATCTGCCGCTCGAGGCAAACGTGCTGTTCATGAGTCTGCTGGCGACGAACATGCCCTACGTCGGGCGCGGCTGAGATTTCACCGGGAGGAAGCCCGGATGCATCTCCATTTCGCGGAAATCGCGCGAATGGCTCTACTTGTTTGCGCCGTCGCGCTTCTTGCCGGAAAACCGGCTCCAACTTTTCCGGCAAACGCTCTAACGGCGCCGCTCGTCATCAATGATGGCGGTTTGGATGAACCCGGCCAGATCATCGGTGAGATGATGGACGTGCGGGGGAAGCTCCTGCCAGTTACGCATTTTGATCTGCGCGGGATGGTCGATGTAATCGGACTTCACCAACACCGTCGTCATGCCCATCTCGTGGGGCGCCTCCAGGTTGTGCGGCATATCCTCGAACATCGCGGCGGTCCGGGCTAGCACGCCATGGCGCACGATCATGCGGTCGAAGGCGTCACGCTCGGGCTTGGGCACGAATTCGCAGCTGGCGATGTCGCAGATATCTTCAAACAGATGCAGCACGCCGATTTTGGCTGCCACGTTCTCCGCGTGACGGCGTGATCCGTTGGTGAAGATGAGGCGGCGCCCTTCCAATTGTTCAATGGCGGCGGCGAGCTGCGGCAGCTCGGGCAGCGCCGACAGGTCGATATCGTGGACGTAGGCCAGGAACGGTTCGGGCGCGAGCTTGTGAACCTTCATCAGGCCCGAAAGCGTGGTGCCGAACTGCCGATAGTAGGCCTTTTGCAAGTGGCGCGCGTGGGCGTACGGCACGCCGAGATACTTGGCGATGTAGGCGCCCATGCGGTGATCGACCTGGGCAAACAGGTTGCACGCCGCCGGATAGAGCGTGTTGTCCAGATCGAAAATCCAGGTATCGACATGACCGAAACCCGGCGACGCCTCGGATCGCGGCGCGCCCGGATCCGGCCGGGCCGCATTCGTCTTGGAGATGCCGGCGGTCGCCATTCTATTTGCCTCGCGTGCGCTCTGGACGCGCGACCATGGTACCAACGCCGTGCTCGGTGAAAAGCTCCAGAAGGACGCAGTGCGGCACGCGGCCGTCAATGATGACGACGGCTTCGACGCCTGCTTCGACCACCTCGATGCACCCTTCGATCTTGGGGATCATGCCGCCCGAGATGGTGCCGTCCTGGATCAGCGCGCGCGCCTCCTCGGTGGTCAGCCGCTCGATCAGCTTCTTGTTCTTGTCGAGCACGCCGGCCACGTCGGTGAGCAGAAGCAGGCGCTTGGCCTGCATGCGTGCGGCTAGCGCCGAGGCGAACGTGTCGGCGTTGATGTTGAGCGTGTCTCCTTCCCGGCTGATGCCGACCGGCGCGATGACGGGAATGAGGTCGGACTTGGAGATCACGTCGACAATATGCGGATTGACCTCGACGGGATCGCCGACGTAGCCAATGTCCACGGCCTGCATCAGGTTGGACTGCGGATCGGGCATCTGGGTGATCTTGCGAGCTATCATCAGATTGGCGTCCTTGCCGGAGATGCCGACTGCCTTGCCACCCTGCCGGTTGATCGCCGATACGATCTCCTTGTTGATCTTGCCGGCGAGCACCATCTCCACGACTTCCACCGTGGGTTTGTCGGTCACGCGCAGGCCATGAACGAAGTCCGACTTGATTTCGAGCTTCTTGAGCATGCCGGCGATCTGGGGCCCTCCGCCATGAATGACCACCGGATTTATGCCCGACTGCTTTAGATAGACGATGTCCTGGGCGAAGGCGTCAGCAAGCGCCTGATCGCCCATCGCGTGACCGCCGAACTTGATGACGACGGTTTGTTCGTCATAACGGATGAGATGGGGAATTGCTTCTGCAAGGATGCGCGCTTGCTCGTGGGCGGACGGGTGCGTAGCGGATTTGCTGGAAGCGTCGGCGGATGTCGTCACGGGAATTCCCCAAGGTTGGCCAAGCGTCGGATTTGTTGGGACTTATATCGGCTCGCTCGGCCGTCTCAACGGATTTTCAGCACAATCGGCCCTTAGAAGGGCAGCGGCGCGAGGGCGGCGCGTTTTTCCCATCCCGGACACCGGGACGCGGGACAAAGTTTCGGCTTGGGATTGCGCCCCGGGACGTCTTCATTTTGAATGCGAAGGGCGGGCGCGGCGGCAGTGGGGAGTGGTGCATGACGGATCTGGCCGTGGCCGATCTGAGCCATATTCCGGTTTCGCAGGGACTTGCAGCGACATTGGCCCGGGCGTCGGAAGGTGCACGGGCCACGGGCGCGCGTGAAGTTTCGCTCGAACATATACTGGCTGCCCTGTGCGATGATTCCGATGCCGCGGACGTGCTGGCGGCCAGCCACATCGATTCTGCGCGCCTGAAGAGCGAAACCATCGCCTATCTCGCGCACGCGGATGACGGCGCAGGCGGGCCGCTGCCGGCACGAGGCCAGATCGCCGTATCGGCGCCGTTGATGCGAATTCTCGAAGCCGCCGCGGCTGCTGCGCGCGGGGGAAGACGCCGCGACATCAATGGCGCCATCGTACTTGCAGCAATCGTGGGCGATGGCGGCAGCGTGGCGGCGCAACTTCTCCAGAAGCATGGATTGACATTCGAAGGTGCGATCCGCGCGCTGCAAGCTGCCCTGGCCCAGCCCTCGCGCAACGACGCACCGGCGATGACGCCCGCAGAGGATGTGCTGGCTCGCGCGCGCGAACGGGTTCAGTCCCGCGCCGCCCCCTCGCTGCGCGACATCATGTTCGAGAAGGGACAGGCGCCGCAATCACAGCCCGCGGCGCCGGCTCCTGGCGACATTACGGATCTCGCCGCGCCCCATGGTCCTTTGCCGGAGCCTGTGCCGGCACCTCCACCATCGACTGTGGACCTGCCCGCGCCAGCCCTAAATCCCCCCGATGAGCCCGGCGTGGCGGACGAACCGACCGCGCCGTCGCAGCCAAGCTTGCCTGCTGGACAACAGCACAACGCATCGGCCAAGGCGCAATTCGAACCCGCCAATTTGGAGGCCCCGCCGGCCGGTCCAGGTGCCGGCCAGAGAGCCAATCAGGAACCCGGTCAACCCGAAAGTGCGCGGGCGTCCTCCGCGGCCAGCCCTCAACATGGGCGGCCGAATTGGCTACCGCCGGTCGAGGGGCCCCCACAAGGGCCGCCGAGTCCTCCGCCGTGGGTGCAGACGGGAGCAGGGCCGTCTTCTTCACCCGGCGCCTCTGCCCCCTTTCCCGCGCCCCAGGCGCCCGCGAACGCGGGCCAAGGCGTCCGCGACGGTCGCAGCACCGCCCCAGCAGCGCCCAATGCGTTGCCAGTTCCACCCGGTTTCGAGGTGCGGCGGACGGGTGGGCCGCAGCCGCCCCCCATTCCGCCGCCGATGCCCAAGGGTCCGCCGCACCACGGCGGCTCTGGCGCACAGCCGGCGGCGCGCTCGCCGCTTCCACCCCTTGGCGTTCCGCCAGGGATGCCGCCTCAAGGCCCTCCCGGCGGCAAGCCCGGAATGCCTGCCGCGCGTCCGCAAGGTGCGCATCCGGGCGGGCCCCGTGGCGCGGCGCCGCCGCCTGGAATGTCAGCGCCTGGACGTGCGCCTGCGCCAACCCGTGCCCGGGAGACGGCGCGCGAACCAGCCACGGCGGAACCGGGCCAGTTGACCGAGAACATCCCGCGCGCCATGCGCGTGGGGATGACGGAGCGGGTCGAAATTCGCATCGGGCGCGCGCACATCAAGAATATGGCCGAAGGCATGGAAGGCGGCGGACTTGCCTGGAAGCACGACGTCACCGTTACCAAGGCCATGTCGGTTCGCATGCGTGCGCCTGAAGGCGGCTTTTTTGTCGAGACAGCTTCGCCCGAGACTCAATGGATCGACAATCAGTTCGACGAGGCAGGAAACGATTTCGCGAGCTGGCGGTTTCTCATCACCCCTCAGCAGCGCGGATGGGCAACCCTGCGGATTACCGTTTCGGCGCGCACCGTCGGCACGGAGGGCGTCGTGGCCGAAACGGCGTTCCCCGATCAGGTGATCGAGGTCAAGGTACGCACCAACTACGGCAGAACGGCCAAACGGATGTTGGGTTGGCTCGCAGCCGCCGTCGCCGGCGGGGTGCTCGCCAAGTTCGGTGAAGGCGCGTTCGATATCGGCTCGGGCCTGATTTCAAGGCTTCTGGGTTGAGGGGCTCGCGCGCAGCAGTTCAACGGGCGCCTGGACTGAATAGAGCGGTGTCGTCGCGTCGCGAGGAGCGACGATGCGCGAAAGGACGAACAGAGCGGCAGGGCGGACTACGTGCTCGGGCCCACGGCCTTATGCAGCAGCTCCCACGCAAGACCGGCGCAGGCCAGCGCCCAGGCAGCCAGCGCCGCCACAAATACCATCGGCGGCAAGGATGTGAGGAAGGGAAGCCCGAAGACGGCTGCCATCTGTTTCGTCGCTACGGTGTACATGCCCAGCGGGAAGACCGCTCCCCAATAAAGCGGGTCATAGCGCAACGGAAACCGCCGTATCAGGTGTCGCCAAACCCCGAGCACGAGGAGCATCGGAATCCACCACGTTCCGGTGGCCCAGTAGAGGACCGTGAAGCCTTTCAGAAAGGGTAGCACCGAGGCAAGAAACGGTGCGTCCGGGGTGTTCTCTACCAGTTGGACGCCGGCAAGGGTCGAGATTGCCATCGCACCCATGTTGACCCAGTAGGGAGGCGTCAGATCGCCTGGGGAAAAGCTGAAGAACGTGTAGCGGTAGAAAATGAGTGAGATGATCCAGATGTAGAGCATCCCGCCCCACAGCCACATCGACAGGGCGATGAAATTGAGCTCCAACCTGAGAGGTTGCGGCCATTTGCCGGCGATGAGCGCCGCCAGAACAGCCACTGACTGGGTGGCGACCACTGCGATCAGCCAGCCGCCGGTAAGGCCCTGTTCGAGCGACGGCTTATCGCGCTTGACGATGAGTGCGGTGAAGATCGTGTAGGTGAGGCCGATCCATAAGGCGGCGCCAAGGCCCAGGAATACCGCAGCGACTGCCAAGCTGTGCAGCATCAGTAGAAACTGCGTTCCAAGGATGCAGGAGCCGGCGACGGCGGTAAAGAAAACGGGTCCAAGCCGATGGTCGGTCATATCCGACCAAAACAGCCGAGGGTAACGGATCACCCGCAACGCCGTCAGGCACGTCACAACCGCGTACGCGACAAGGTTGAACGCAAACATGCCCATTGCAAGGATTGGAAAGTTGAAGTCCCAGGCCGCGATTGAGACGATCCCGGTCGCCATCACCAACGCGAAATAGGCGGGCGACAGATGTTTCACCCACGATCCCCAAGATGAACGGCCTCTTCGCCAATCCGCCAAATTTAGATTACCATCGCCGGCTGTCAATCGGCATCCAACATCGACCCCGCCGAGGCGAGCCGCATGGTGGAGCAAAGTAATCTTCTAAGACGTCTCAAGGACATTCCGGCCGGGGTCTGGACGCTTGGGTTCGTCTCCATGCTCATGGATGTCTCTTCAGAGATGATCCACGCTCTGTTGCCGGTCTATCTCGTCACTGCGCTCGGCACGTCGACACTGACGGTCGGGATCATCGAAGGCGTCGCCGAGGCCACCGCGGCCATCACCAAGATCTTCTCGGGTGCTTTGTCGGACCGGCTGGGCCGCCGGAAAGGCTTGGCCGCTCTAGGTTACGGCTTGGCGGCATTCACGAAGCCGGTTTTCCCACTTGCGCCAAGCGTCTCGTGGCTGATTGCAGCACGCTTCATCGACCGCATCGGCAAAGGCATACGCGGGGCGCCGCGCGACGCTCTCATCGCTGATCTGTCGCCGCCGGAGATCCGTGGGGCGAGTTTTGGCCTGCGCCAATCGCTCGACACGGTTGGCGCCTTCATCGGCCCGTCCCTCGCGATTCTGCTGATGGTCGCGACCGCCAACAGCTTCACGACCGTTTTCTGGATCGCCGTTTTTCCGG
The DNA here is from genome assembly GCA_035325525.1 of Hyphomicrobium sp. Lineage (GTDB taxonomy): Bacteria > Pseudomonadota > Alphaproteobacteria > Rhizobiales > Hyphomicrobiaceae > Hyphomicrobium_B. Next base: position 252,858 of record DAOKZR010000005.1, read on the forward strand.
CGTTTCTCGCGCTGGGGCTGATCATCTTTGGGGTCGAGGAACCGGAGCGGCCACCTGGTCAGCGGCAAATCAAAGCGCCGCTCAGCCGCACGGAGATGGCGCGGCTTGGAGGCCGCTACTGGTGGGTGGTTGCCGTCGCCGCCGTCTTCACGCTGGCGCGCTTCAGCGAAGCGTTCCTCGTTCTACGGGCGCAGTCCGTGGGGCTTTCGATCGCAGTCGTCCCCGCAGTCATGGTGTTGATGAATGTGGTGTATGCCGCCGCCGCGTATCCGGCCGGTTTTCTATCCGATCGCATGAGCCGCCGCACGCTGCTGATAGCAGGCCTGGGGGTACTCGTTGCCGCCGACATTGCTCTTGCTGAGGCAACAGGCGTCGCGCTCGTGGCGGCCGGCGTCATTCTCTGGGGATTGCACATGGGGCTGACGCAGGGGCTTCTGGCCACCCTGGTGGCCGACACCGCGCCAGCCGAGCTGCGTGGTACGGCTTACGGCATGTTCAACCTGATAACGGGCGTAACCCTGCTGGCCGCCAGTCTCATGGCCGGTGGATTGTGGGACGCGCTCGGACCCGAAGGCACCTTCTTCGCCGGCGCCCTCCTGGTCGCGGTGGCCATCCTCGGCCTCATCGCTCTTCCAACCGACCGCATATCGGGGCAGCAGCCATGATCCGCGCCGGCCTCGCCGCCGGCGCGGCAAGCCGCGCTGTTGAGACGATAAGGTCAGCTCTCGCCGACGCGGATCACGTTCAAAATTCGCTTGCGGCCGTCCCGTGTCACCCAGTTCATCGACTGGCCGGCCCGCAGCCCGATCAAAGCTACGCCTATCGGCGTGAGGATCGAAATTCGGCCTTTGGCGATGTCCGCCTCGTCAGGATAAACGAGGGTGACCTCTCGCTGCTCGCCCGTCTCGGTCTCGTAGGCGACGGTCGAGCCCATGGCGACGATATCCGCCGTCATGCTTTCCGACGGCACGACACGCGCCCGTTCGACCTCGGTCAGGAGTTCCCCGGCAACCTCGGGCAGCCGGTCCACGAGCCCTTCGGCGAGCCGTGAAAGCCGGGCATGATCCTGCGTCGAGATGACAATCTCGGGCTTGGTTGCGGTGATTGTGTCGGTGTGGGTCATGTGAAGCTCCAGTCGGCCGCGAGCGGCTGGCCGCAGCGGGTTCGCGATATCGAAGTGTCGGAGTGCGCTCGTATTTTTGGGACTTGTATTTTTGGGAGGTGCGCGTCGGCAGTGAAGAAGTCGACTAGCCACCAGCTTTCCCCCCAACCTGCCTGGCGCTAAGGCAAAGCGGGGGCCGTCATTCCGCGATGGGAAATGCCCGAAGTATCAAGACTGGCCGGCCGACTATGATTTTCATGGAAATAATGTTGGCATCTCAGGCCATAAAGTCAACTCCCCGGCCGATGCACCCTGTCGTCCCGGACATCGGACCGACGCGGGCGGGCGCCTGCGGGCTGACGTCCAAAGGCATCAGGGATAATTTTTATTGTCGCATTTCAAGTATATGTTATGCAATCAGATATCGCTTGGCAACCTGCTCCAGCGGCGATTTGGGGTGCTCCATGGCAGGGCGCCCCTAAGACGTAGGATGCCGCGGACATGCGGGAGGACACATGGCTCAGGACATGGCGGACGCGCCGGCCTTTACACTCTCGGAAGCCATATCGCAGTATGGCCGAGACGCGTATCTTCTGACGATCGGGAAAACAGGCCCGCACACCAGCGAGGTATCTGTCGATCTTCGCGGCAATGTCATCGGCTGCGCGATAGGTCCATCGGCGGCCAAGAATATTGCGATCGAGCCGAAGGTTTCGCTGTTCTGGCCCCCGATGGCGCCAGGCGGCTATGCCATCATCATTAACGGCACTGCTGTCGGAACGTGCGGGCCCTCGGGCGCAACGAGGGCGGAAATCACGCTAACCAAATCCGTCCTCCACCGCGCCGGCCCGAAACCGCCGGATGGCGATGGGCCGTGCGCTTCGGACTGCCGTCAGTTGGCAAGGCCCGCCTGACACAAGACTTGGATGTAACTCAAGCCTGCACACTGCCGGATCGCCGTGCGCACGCTCAAGCGGTGCCGTGGCGCGTCTCATGCCTGCGGCGCGGCGCCTTCCGGCTACAAGGCTCACATCGGCTAGACGGTATGAGACCGATGTGGAGGCCCTGCAGCCGGTGCGCCGGACTCGGTTGATCATTCAGATCAGAAGTTTCAGCTCCGGACTTTCAGGACTTATCCTGGCCGGACGGAAATCCAGATGATGGCGAATGCCGCGAAGGCGAATGCGACGGCGACGGGCACCGTCACGATCTGCAGCAAAGCATCCCTGCGTCCGAGCCATCCGGTGAAAACCGAGACCCGCTCCGAGGTTGCCTCCGGGGGACGGCTTGTCCATCGCGTATCCCGGCCATTGCGGATCTTCGTCATCACGCCGGGCACGCCGAAGAACATCACGAGATAGACCGCGCAGATCCCGATGGAAAGAAGCGTGTCGCCGCTCTGCAGGAACGTCAGCGTAACAATTGCGAGCGCTGTCGCGTAAGCCAGGATCATGATCGGTACGGCGGTTCCAAGAAGTCCGTCGTTATAGTCGCCGGCCGGCTCGGACTTGGCAGTTGAAACGTCCGTCTTGCTCTGCTTGTCCAGAAATTGCGTGTCGTTCCTGAGCTGCATGATCTCCTCCAAAAGAGACATAGGAAATATATCTTTTATGGAAGATTGCTCGCCCTGGAAAGATATGTCAAGAATGAATCTATTAACGAACGTCGCAGGACTTGAATGCAACTCACACGGTTCTCCGACTATGCCCTTCGGGTGCTGATGTATGCGCACGCTGCTGAAGGGCGGCTGGTCACGATCGAGGAGATGGCTGCGTCGTACCGCATCTCGCGCGCTCACCTGATGAAGGTGGCGAACGCTCTGACGCGGGCGGGCTATCTCACCGCCGTGCGCGGCCGGGCGGGCGGATTGAAGCTGGCAAAACCGGCAGCCGATATCCGCCTGGGCGACGTTGTCCGTGCGACGGAGCCGGACTTCGTGCTTGTCGAATGTTTCTCGACAGGCAGAGCCTGCGTCATCGACGGCTGCTGCAGGCTGCCCGCCGTGCTGCGCAGCGCGCTGGCCGCTTTCCTCGCCGAACTCGACCAGCACACCCTCGCCAGTATCGCGCTTCGGCCGAAGGATTTCCGTCAGGTGCTTGGCGCCACGGCGCAGACACGCCACCCATGACCGATGAGGCCAATGAGATGGCGCCACCGCTGGAAGCAGAGACCGCAGACGCAGCCGCCGAACCGGTAGGAGCCGGTGGCCGCTTTTGGGACCGGCGCGTTCGACGCCGCATTGAGAATGGAGAAAAGCCGTGACGCGTGCCCCTCGCATCGCCATCGCGCGGGCTTACGATGAACTCCCCCGCTCGGCGGGCGCGCGCCTGCTGGTGGATCGCATCTGGCCGCGCGGCGTATCGCGGCACGATCTCCAAATCGACGAGTGGATACGAGACGTGGCGCCGAGCGCGAAACTGCGCAAGTGGTTTGGCCACGATCCCGCGAGGTGGGAGGAGTTCCAGCGCCGTTATCGCGCCGAACTCGACAGCCGACCCGAGGCTGTGGAACGTTGCCTCGTGTGGTGCCGCAAGGGACCGGTGTTGCTGCTGTTTGGCGCCAGGGACCGAGAGCACAATCAGGCCGTCGTACTGCGTGATTATCTTTCCGAGCGCGTCAAGGGTTAGGTGCGCGACATCACCCTGCGAATTCAGCACCATCGTTCGCAGCCGCGCCGGGCGGGAAATTTGGGCGTATTGCCTACCGGCGGAAGGCCAAGCTTAATGCGCGTGCGGGCCCAGGCGGTGGTGCAGGCGAGCGTCATGGGTGCGGAAATGGTCGGTGAACCAAGCTTCGAGCACGGCGGTCAGCCGCTCGGCCGTGTTTGAATCACCCTGCTGCGCGCTGTCCATGATGTCGCGCAGCGCATCGAGCAGGCGCTCGTGATCGGACTTGTGCTGCGGATACTGGTCATAGCTTGCGCGCTGCATCTGCCGCTCTTCGTGCGCGAAATGCGCCGAGATGGCGCGAAGCAGGTCGCCGAGGCAGCGGTCCACATCCGCGTCCGGCTGGCCATCGAGGATGGCAGCGGCAGCGACGTTCACCAGATCGACGAGTTCGCGGTGTTCGTGATCCACCGCCGGGTCGCCGACGCTGAATTGGGGTTTCCAGGCGATCGGAGCCATTGTCTACCTCCGGGGTCAGTGCAGGAAGAAACCGCCCTTGGCGGCATCGAAATCGATGGCGACACTTTGGCCCGGGGTCAGTGTGAAGTCAAAGCCGGCGGTATAGGCGAAGCCTGGGACAGCGGGATTGTCGTTGAGGCGCAGGTCCACGCGGTGCTTGCCGGCGGGCAGTTCGACACGATCGTAGATGCGCGAGGGGCCGCTGCCCGCGAGACCGCTCGGCGGCAGCTTGGCGGCAAGCGCCGGGCGGCCGTCCACATCCATCTCGACGTGAACAGGCGCGCGGCGGCGGTCACAGATCTGTGCGGCGCGCATGTTGGGCGGCAGCGCGGCCAGCTCCGATTTGGTGCGGTCGCGGCAGTTGCGTGCGCCCGAATGGGTGAAGCTCAGGCGGACCACGCCGGTGTCGGGTGGCAGGCTTTGCCATTCGGGCCGCGCCGACAGTGTGGCGACTGCCAGCACCAGCGACAGCGAGAGCACGCCGCCGCCGACGAGGTGGCGTGCGCGGCGGCGCAAATCTATGCCATACAGAATCATTGTGCTGCTCCATGGCGTGATGCGGCAGCGGCCTCCGCCTCGGCGGTCTCGTCCTCTCCCAGGGGGCGGATGTTCGCGTAGGCGGGCATGTCAGCAAGACGCCCGGCAAAGGCCGACAGTTCAGCGCCCAGGCGCCGGCCCTCGCTGGGGCCGGCCCAGACTGTCAGCACCCGCTCGCGCGGCACGCGGGCACGCAGATAAGGATCGCGCTCGCGGGCGAACCGGGCGCGCGTCCACGCGCCGCCAAGCCGGTTGTAGCAATCGCGTTCCGCGCAGCCGGCCACCGCCACGCCGTCCGCCAGCCCCCGGCTGATGATGTAATCGACGATCGAGGGCGGGGCCATGGCCACGCACGGCACGATGACCCGGCCCGCAGCTTCGTCGGCCGGGGCGCCGTGTGCGCAAGCCAGCGTCAGGACGCGGCCCGGCCCGCTCAGCTTGCGCGACGCTTCGATCACTTCGGCGCGGAGCGTGGCTAGAGAATGATCCGGCAGATCGATCCCGGTGATGAGGTCGCCCGATCGGCGGAACGGCGAGGAAGACGGGCAGGCACCCATGCAAATGCCACAGGAAACGCAGCGCGAGGGGTTCACCTCGACTTCATGACTGAAGGGCAGGTTGTCGGAACGGGGCACCAGCGTAATTGCTGCATAGGGACAGTCTGCGACGCAACGCGCACAGCCGTTGCAGTGATCGAGGAACACCTGCGCCGCGCCGCCTTCACGCCGTGGCGGCAGCCAGGGGAGGCCCGCGAGCAGGATCGTGAAGACGAAGACCCCTGCCCAGATCACGCCCGGGGGCACGCTCTCGATGACCGGATAGAGCGACAGCAGGAACCAGTCGAGACCGACCCGGACCGGCACCTTGGTCAGATCGGCGGCCTCTTCGAGCGGGGCGGGCAGAATAAGCGCCGCTACGATCAGGCCGCCCAGCGTGATCGCCGCAAGGCCATGCGGCGGTTTCGTGCGCGCTTCGGTGATGCGCTGGATATGGATCCACATCAGCAGAAGCAGCAGGAGCGGGATTGCAATGTGCAGAAACACCATCAGCGTGAAGAACCGGCTGGACAGGTTCTGCGGCGACAGGAAGTTACGCGCGATCGGCTCGGCGAAAATGCCCAGGCTGTCCAGAAGCTCGGTGCTGGTCAGCGCAATGTACTGGGCAAGCTGGTCCCAGACCAGCCAGTAGCCGGTGATGCCCGACAGATAGACGAACCAGATCACCGGCACGCCCGTCAGCCACGAAAACCAGCGCTTGCCGCGGTAACGGTCCATCGCCCATTCGCGCAGGAGGTGGGTGAACATCATCAGCACCATGAGATCGGAGGCATAGCGGTGCAGGCTGCGGGCAAGCCCCGCATGCCACCAATGATCGGTGCTGAGCCAGGCGACCGAGCTGTAGGCAGCGGTCACGCCCGTATCGAAGAAGATGAAGAGATAGACGCCGGTTACGGCGACGATCCAGAACAGGAACCAGCCGAGCGGTCCAAGTTGGGCAAGCGGGTTCCAATCGCTACCGAAGACTCGGTCGAGCGCGCGTTCGGCGCGGTCGAAGCCACGCGCGAGCGTGGCGCGGATGCCCTTTTTCATGCCGGCCTGCTTCCTGCTGCATGATGTGCGCGGCGGCGTTCAAGCCAAAGCCGCAGAATGACGACCCCAGTCAGGATCAGCGAGAGAGCACCAAAAAAGATACCGAAGAAGATGCCGTAGTCAAACCGGTAGGCGCCGGTCAACGGGTTGTAGACGGTGCACAAGAAGCTGATCCTGTTCCACAGGTCGGTTGGCGCGACCGAGCGGGTGCGCGTGCCGAGCACCAGTTCCTTGAGCGGCTCGACAAGGATCGGCAGAGGGAAGTCGTCGCCATAGACCTGTCGGTAGACCCGGCCCTCGGCATCGAGAATGGTGGTCTGCGTGACGTGATCGAAACCCCTAGCCGAGGTGGCGTAGGAAAAACCCAGTTCTTCGAGAAAGGCCGACGTCGTCGTGGCGTCGGCGCTGGCGATGAACCAATCGTCCAACCCTGAGATCCGGTGGGTTCCGGCGAAGGCGGAAAGCCGGGCAGGAGTGTCTCTGGAGGCGTCGAAGCCGAAGGTGAGGACCGCGAACTCGTTTCCCACGGCGCGACGTGCAGCAAGGATCTGCTCGCGCAGGTGATCGGTCGTGATCGGGCAGACGGTCGCGCAGCTTGTGAACACCAGTGAGACGACAAGCGGCCGCCCGCGAAGTCCGGCGAGAGGCAGGGGTGCGCCGCGGTGGTCGGTCAGCACATGGCTGCTGGTCGGCCGTCCAATTGCGGCTTGGCTTTTTTCATAGGCGATTTCGGCTTCGAGCTTCGCAGTTCCCGCCGCCGCAGGAAGAGCAAGAGCAAGCGCCAGGATAGCGTATTTCAGAGGACCCATACCGCGGCCTTCTCAAGCATTACGCCCAGCGATAGCAGCGCGAAATGCCCCAGCGAGGCGCCGAAGGTAGCCTTCGCCGCCTCTCGTGTATGCGTGCGCATCAAGCGCCAGCTCGTGCTCAGGAACCAGGCGCCGGCCACGGCCGCGAAGGTTCCGTAGATCGCGCCCATGCCGTAGAGCAGCGGGCCGAACGAAAGCGTCACGAGAGCGAGCACATGGCCAAAGATCGCGGGCCCCCATGTCTTTGAGTCTGACACCACGGGCAGCATGGGGATGCCTGCGCGGCGATAATCTTCGCCGCGTACATACGCGAGCGCCCAGAAATGCGGCGGCGTCCAGAGAAACAGCACAGCCGCCAGCAGCAGCGGCACCGGCCCGAGGGCGGGGCCGAATGGATCCGCTGCCGCTGCAGCCCCCGCAAGCAGGGCGAAACTGCCCGCCGCGCCGCCGATGACGACGTTCCAGACAGTGCGCCGCTTCAGGAGCAGAGTGTAGATGACGCCGTAGGTGAGGGCGCCCAGGAAAACGAGCACGGTGGCCAGCGTGCCGCCGACCGACCAGCCCATCAAGAGCGAGGCAGCCAGAAGTGCGCTGAATGTGAGCGGCCAGATCGGACCGGCCCGCAGCTGTCCGCTCGCAAAGGGCCGGTTGGCGGTACGCGCCATGAGCCGGTCGCTCTCGCGCTCGAAGTATTGGTTGAAGGCCCCCGCCGCGCCCGACGCACCGAGCACGGCGAGGGTGAAGATGACCGCCTCGACCCAGCCCAACCGGTGTCCGCCGGTCAGGATGCCGACAAGGGCGGCAAGGGCCACGAAGGATCCGATCCTCAGCTTCAGGATCGAGACCGTCATATTCAAGGCGGTATGCATCACAGGCTCCTTCCAGATCGTGACATCAGCGGAACAGCCAGAGTTCCGAGAGATACTTCCAGTTCACGAAGTAGTAGAGCGCGAAGGAGGCGAAGAAGATCCCGACGAGGATCAACGTGCCCGGCAGCTTGAGAGTGCCGTGGCTGCCGTATTCCGACACCGCCTCGCGCCCACGATCGTGGAGCGGGAAGGCCAGCTTTGCGCCGGGGACGTCAAGCCGCGGTCCGGCGAGGATCGAGGCCACTACGATCACGATGAAGATGACGCCGCCCAGTGCCGCGAAGATCGCGGAAATCCCGTTCAGCCCCATCATCAGATAGGCCGCCGGCGGGAACTCAAAGGGATGGGCCGCATCGGCAAGCGAAATGTCCCAGTGCCGCCGCGCCACCCCGAGCGTGCCGGCCCCCATCATGAAGAGCGAAATGCCGCCCGCACCGATACCGAAGATGAAGGGCTGCCATTTGGCGAGCTTGGGCCAGATGATGTCGCGCTGGAAGATGAGCGGCACGACGAGGTAGGTCATCGCCATGAAGGCCAGCGTCGTTCCCGCGACCACAGTGCCGTGGAAGTGGCCCGGCACGTAGATCGTGTTATGCATCAGAACGTTCAACTGCTCGGTCCCGAGGATCACGCCCGTGATGCCGCCGATGAAACCGAACATCACGAGGCTGAGGAACATGCCTGCGAAGGCGGGGTTGCCCCAGGGCGCCTTGGTCAGCCATTCGAACGCACCACGCGTGAAGCCGTTGCGGCGCTGGGCCGCCTCGATCGCGCCCGGCACGGTCAGGCCATGGATCATCGAGCCCATAACCGCCAAGTACATCATGTAGGACGTGTTCACGATCTTCCAGCTCGACGACATGCCGGGCTCGGCCAGGATGTGGTGTGCGGAGGCGAGCTGCAGGAACAGGATGTACATGAAGTACGCCATACGGCTGACCTTCTCGGACAGGGGCTTTGCTCCCACCACCATGGCGCCGATCGCATACCAGATGGCCACATGGGCCGAGACGTTAATCTGCTGGCTGGAATGCCCCATGCCCCACCAGACGACCTTGTACATCAAGGTGTCGATGCCCGAGATCAGGCCCAGCGACCACAGCCACGTCGGGATGAGGATGATGGCGCCCGAGGCCAGCGTGAAGACGGCGATAATGCCCGCCGTGATCGCGCCGAACGTCACAAGCGGTACCGATCCGTTGTAGGTCTTCTCCGACTTGGCCACGACCAGCGTGCCGAAGAACACGAACACGGCGATGAGCGCGCCCACGGCGAACAGGATAAGCGACAGGTAGAACCACTGCGATGCCTGCATCGGCGGGTAGGAGGTGAACATCACCGATGAATCGCCGCGCAGCACCGCGTAGTTCGCCATCACCGCCCCTACGACCATTAGCGCGAAGCCGAGCCAGGCCATTTTCGGAGCGCCGAGGCGGCTGCCGAGGATAACGGCGGATGCGAAGTAGAGCACCGCGATTTCGAAGAAGATGATCCAGAAAAGAAGCACGTTTGCGCCGTGCCCAGTGAGCACGAGGTAGAACCATTCGGCAGGCAGAAGCTGGACTGCCGGCCAGCGCGTCAGCGCCACCAGCAACCCCATCAGCCCGCCGAGTGCGAGAAACAGCACCGCCGCCACGGCGTTGGCCTTGATGAGCCGTTCGGCGTTGGCTTCGATTCTCAGTCCCGAGAATCGGCAGATGCGGTAGGACGTACCGGCGCCAGCAGTCAGCTCTGCGCCACGATCTATGTCGATGCTAGCCATTGCTATCTTCCCTCAGTCCACGACCTTGATGCGCCCGGTCATCGTATGATGGCCGATCCCGCAGAACTCGTTGCAGACGATGCCGAAGACACCGCTTTCGGTCGGGGTCAGCGTAATGACATGCTCATATCCCGGGTGGACCGAGATGTTTATGTTCGTCGGTTGAAGCGAGAAGCCATGTTGCCAATCGGCCGAAGACAGGTGAAAGCGATAGCTTTCGCCCTTTTTCAGCTCGAGGATCGGCCAGAACTCCCACAACCGCGCGAGGATGTAGACGTCGCTTCCGGCGGCCGGCCGCACGACCGGGGTGCCGTCCTCGACGATGGGTTTGCCGTCCGCATCCTTGGCCTGGAACTCCTTGGCGAAGGCTTCGACCTTCGCCGCGTAGGCTTCCGGCTGGATCTTGTAGGTCTCATTGGACAGGTTCTGACCGCCGATGAAATGCCAGGCGATCATGAAGAAGAACATGAACAGGCCCCAGAGGAAGGCGATGACGATCCAGCCGAGCTCGATGCCGTGGATCGGTTCCTTCCACCAGAGCCGATTTGATGGAGGCGATATGGCCATTGTTGCGTCTCCTCACTCATTTAGCCACGGGAACCGAGGCGATCTCCATCACGCCCCAGATCAGGTAGAGCACCGTCGGTATGGTAACCCCGAGGAATAAGAGCAGGAACGGATTGTCCAGAACCTGCTGCATGAACGGCTCGCGCTCATGCAGGGGCTCTTCCGCCTTTGTGGTGTCAGTCGTTTTTTCGGCCATTCTAGTCCCTCCTCATAGGCCGGCGGTTTCGTGGTCCGCCGGACCAGCCCGCCGTGTCTTCCATCACGTCGTCCCGCAAAGGGATCAGGTGGGCAATTCCGCTTGCCACCGTACTGGGGCTGCAAGCGCCCTTGAGCACGCTGGCTGTGCTGCATTGCGGAGGTCGCATGAACTTCCCGCTGACGCCGGAATGCCAAATTGGCAATGACCCAACTTGGCGCCGCCGGCGGGATGACCGTACGACACGATTGAAAGTTATCTGTCGGCTGCGAGAAATTCAACTTAACCGAAATCAAACCGGAGCCGCGGCTGCATCAAAAAAGATGGGCATGCGCTTGCTGGTTACTCCTCGGTCTTGGAATCCGCCGAGGCAATCACAATTCGCAACTGTGCATTCGCGAATGCGAACAGAAACACCGGCCCTACGCTGCATCGCGGTCATGCGTCGCGCAGGCGAATTCATGCTTGACCAAAGTCAAAGCGGCGGGAGCCGCGAGGTCGGAATAATTTTGTCGCGATTGATTGCGCAAAATCTTCCGAGCCAGGGCTTCCGTGTGCTTATCGGTGTACCGAAAGAAATAAAGACCCACGAGTATCGGGTCGGCATGGTTCCCGCCAATGTTCGGGAGGCGACCTCGATCGGACACCGCGTTCTCGTCGAAACGAGTGCAGGTGCGCGCCAGGGGCTGACCGACGAGGACTATCGCGCCGCAGGGGCAACGATCGTTGGGACGGCGCAAGAGGTCTTCGCTCAAGCCGACCTCATCGTCAAAGTGAAGGAGCCCCAGGCCGCCGAGATCCGCATGTTGCGCGCAGGGCAGACGATTTTCACCTATCTCCATCTGGCGGCCGATGCGCAGCTGACCCAAGGTCTGCTCGGCGCCGGGGTCACCGCGATAGCCTACGAGACGGTCACCGGCGCGCGCGGCGGCCTCCCGCTGCTGTCTCCCATGAGTGAGGTGGCGGGTCGCATGGCGGTTCAAGTCGGCGCGCGCTGCCTGGAGATGGCGCAGGGCGGCCGCGGTGTCCTGCTGGGCGGAACAGCAAGTGTAGCACCGGCCAAAGTGGCCATCCTCGGAGCCGGCGTAGCCGGCCTCAATGCTGTAAGAGCTGCCGTCGGCGCCGAGGCAAGGGTCACATGCCTCGACATCGACCTGAACCGCATTTCAGAGCTGGATCAACGCTTTGGCGCTACGCTGACAACCCTGCTGTCAACCCGGCAAGCCGTTGAAGACGCAGTGCTGGAGGCCGATCTCGTCATCTGCAGCGTCCTGGTTCCGGGCGCGGCGACGCCCAAGTTGATAAGCACGAGCCTGGTGCAGGCAATGAAGCGCGGCTCCGTGATCGTCGACATTTCGATCGACCAAGGCGGGTGCGCCGAGACATCGAAACCAACCTCTCACGCCGCGCCGACTTATGTGGATCATGGTGTCGTGCATTATTGCGTGACGAACATGCCGGGCGCGGTTGCGCGCACCTCGACGATCGCGCTCAATAATGCAACGCTGCCCTTCGTTCTGGCCTTGGCCGGCAAGGGCGTTCTGGCGGCGCTTCGCGAAGACCCCCACTTGCAAAACGGGCTGAATGTGCATGATGGTCGCGTCACGCACCCTGCGGTGGCCAAGGCTCTGGGCCTTGAGCTAATCAGCGCTGCCGAGGCTGTGAGCAGAGGATGGAGATGAGGCTATCGCGCTTTTCGAAAAAAAGTGGGAAGCGGTTTTCCGTCGAGGAGCGCGGCAAGACAAATGCGTAGAGCCGGCTGCGCGATTTGGCCTGAAACGCGCAGACAACCCTGAAAGGCATCTCACTGCGAGGTCGCCAATCGCATGCAAGCGGAGTTGATCAGAAAATTCCCACGGCCGGACAGGCTACTGCCCAATCTTGCCGACTACGATGGGTACAGGAAAACTTTTAGCTGGTCCGGCGCTGCAAAACAACTGAGCGGGCTTCCGGGCAGGACCGGCGGCCTCAACATTGCCTATGAATGTGTCGACAGACATGTCACAGGCCGGGGCGGCGATCGTATTGCGCTGCGATCCCTGGCTGAGGGCCGGGCGCCGGCAGAGTTCTCCTATCGCATGCTGTCCGAACTCTCCAGCCGGTTTGCGGCGGCCCTGGCCGTGCTTGGCGTGCAGAGGGGCGAGCGCATCTTCATACTGCTCGGCCGGACACCGGAGCTTTTCATATCGGCGCTGGGCGCCTGGAAGCGAGGCGGCATTCTCACCCCGCTCTTTTCGGCCTTTGGTCCGGAGCCCGTAAGGGCCCGGATGAGGATCGCGCAGCCCTCGGTGCTGGTAACGACAAAACGGCTCTACGATCGCAAGATCGCGCCTATCCGCGGGGACCTGCCTTTTCTGAAGCATGTGATCCTCGTGGGGGGAGGGGAAGGGGGCGAGTGCTTCCAGTCGCTGATCGACCGCGCCGCGCCGGACTCGCCCATCGCCCCGACCACCGCGGACGATCTTGCCCTCGTTCATTTCACGAGCGGAACCACGGGCCGTCCAAAGGGCGCGATGCACGTTCACGGCGCGGTCTTGGCACATCACGTCACGGCGAAATTGGCCCTCGATCTTCACCCTGAAGATGTCTACTGGTGCACCGCCGACCCGGGATGGGTGACCGGCACCTCTTACGGGATCATCGGTCCGCTCAGCGTCGGCTGCACGATGATCGCAGACGAGGAGGAATTCGACGCTGAGCGCTGGTATGCGATCCTTGCCGAACAGAAAGTGTCCGTCTGGTATACAGCGCCCACGGCGATCCGGATGCTCATGCGCGCCGGGCCCGAGCTTGCGCAGCGTTTCGACCTGACCAGCCTGCGTTTCATCGCCAGCGTGGGCGAGCCTCTCAATCCCGAGGCGGTGACCTGGGGGCAACGCGTTCTGGGCCTGCCCATCCACGACAACTGGTGGCAGACCGAAACGGGCGGGATCATGATCTCGAACTTTGCTTCGATGGACATCAAGCCGGGGTCGATGGGCCGTCCCCTGCCGGGCATCGAAGCGGCCATCATTCGAAGAGACGGCGACCATGTCACCGTCCTGGGAGAGCCGGGCCTGGAAGGCGAATTGGCGTTGAAATCCGGGTGGCCGTCGATGATGCGCGGGTATCTCGACGAAGACGAACGCTACCACGCCTGCTTCGCCGATGGCTGGTACCTGACGGGTGATCTCGCCCGGTGCGACGGCGACGGTTATTACTGGTTCGTGGGCCGGGCCGACGATGTCATCAAATCGTCCGGGCATCTGATCGGGCCGTTCGAGGTGGAAAGCACGTTGATGGAGCACCCGGCAGTGTGCGAGGCCGGCGTCATCGGTATGCCCGATCCTGTCGCCGGGGAAGTGGTGAAGGCCTACGTGTCGCTGAACGCGGGCTATACGGAAAGCGAGAGCTTGAAAAAGGACATCCTTGCCCATGCCCGCAGGCGATTGGGTCCGGCCATCGCCCCGCGCGACATAGCCTTCAGCCCCGGCCTTCCCAAGACGCGGTCGGGAAAGATCATGCGACGGCTGCTCAAAGCGCGCGAGCTGGGGCTGCCCGAGGGCGACACGTCAACGCTGGAAGCCGCGCGATGATGGATGACGACAAGGCAAGGGCGCATCCATCGCGCGAACACGCCGTCACGCTCTTGCAGCAGATGCTCTTGATCCGCCGCTTCGAAGACCGGTGCGCGGAATTATACGGCGCACAGAAGATCCGCGGTTTTCTCCATCTCTACAATGGTCAGGAAGCGAACGCCGTCGGTGTCATGCAGGCTCTCACTCCGGAGGATCAGGTGGTCGCGACCTACCGGGAGCATGGGCACGCCCTCGCCAGGGGAATTCCCTCACGCGACGTCATGGCGGAGCTGTTCGGCAAAGCCGCCGGCTCGAGCCGTGGCCGCGGAGGGTCCATGCACGTTTTCGATGCGGCGCGCCGCTTCTACGGCGGCAACGCCATTGTCGGCGCCGGATTGCCTCTAGCCGTCGGCCTCGCCCTGGCGGACAAGCTGCAGAAGCGTAATCACGTCACGTGCTGCTTCTTTGGCGAGGGAGCGGCCGCCGAGGGCGAGTTCCATGAATCGCTCAATCTCGCCGCGCTCTGGAAACTGCCCGTCCTCTTCATTTGCGAGAACAACCGCTACGCGATGGGCACGTCGATCGAACGATCCCAAGCCGTCGCTGAGATCTCCGCACATGCCCGCACGTATGCGATTCCCCATGAGGTGGTCGATGGCATGGATGTCCTCGCCGTCGAGGCGGCCGCGTCAAGAGCGGCCGAAGCGATCAGATCCGGCGGGGGACCTCGCTTCCTGGAAAACTTGACCTACAGATTTCGTGCGCACTCCATGTTTGATGCGGAACTCTATCGTAGCAAGGCCGAAGTCGACGAGTGGAAGAAGAGAGATCCCATACCGGCTTTTGCGGGCTGGCTCGAGTCTACCGGGCTCGTTCCCGACGATCGCCGCAGGACTATCGAGAGCGACGTCGAACGGGAGGTCGAGGATGCGGTCACATATGCGGAAGCTGCACCGGTAGAGCCTGTCTGCGATCTCACCAAGGACGTCTATGCGCCATCCGTGACGCCAGCCGCAACGGAGGCAGGAGCATGAGCGCGGGTCGCCGGACCACGTATCGCGAAGCGGTCCGCGCGGCGTTGCGCGAGGCGCTCTTGCGGGATCCGCGCGTGTTTTTGATGGGGGAGGACGTGGGCCGCTATGGCGGCGCTTACGCTTGTTCGAAAGGCTTGATCGAGGAGTTCGGCGAAGAGCGCATTCGCGACGTGCCGCTGTCTGAATCCGCCTTCGTCGGGACCGGCATCGGTGCGGCTCTGGGCGGGATGCGCCCGATCGTCGAGGTCATGACGGTGAATTTCAGCCTCCTGGCGCTCGACCAGATCGTCAATACGGCCGCCGCGCTTCGGCACATGTCGGGAGGGCAGTTCTCGGTCCCCCTCGTCATCCGTATGGCGACGGGTGCGGGCCGGCAGCTCGCAGCCCAGCATTCCCACAGCCTGGAGTGCTGGTACGCCCACGTGCCGGGCCTGAAAGTCGTTTCCCCGGCTACTCTCGAGGATGCGCGCGGAATGCTCTGGACGGCGCTTTGCGATCCCAACCCGGTGGTGATCTTTGAGCACGCCGACCTCTACAATCTAGAGGGGGAGATCGCGGCAAACGGCGATGCGGCGGTCGATATTTCGCGTGCGGCAGTCCGCCGGTCGGGAAGCGATGCAACGCTCATCACTTACGGTGGAAGTTTGAGAAAGGCGCTCGCTGCCGCGCAAGCCGTGGCCGAGGAGAGTATCGCGTGCGAGGTGATCGACTTGCGCGTCCTCAGGCCGCTCGATGATGCCGCGATCATGTCGTCAATCGCCAAGACCCACCGGGCTGTCGTCGTCGACGAGGGTTGGCGCAGCGGGAGTCTCGCGGCGGAAATCAGTGCGCGCATCCAGGAACAGGCGTTCTTCGAACTCGACGCTCCAGTCGCCCGCGTGTGCAGTGCTGAAGTCCCCATTCCCTATCCAAGCCACCTCGAGGCCGCCGCTACCCCTCAAGTCGATGACATTATCGCCGCCATTAGGGAGGTGGTGCGCAAATGATCGCGTTCCGCCTGCCGTCGCTCGGCGCCGACATGGACGAGGGAACCTTGATCGAATGGCTGAAAAAGCCGGGGGACGTCGTCAAACGGGGCGATGTCGTGGCCGTGGTCGAGACCCAGAAAGGCGCGATGGAACTCGAAGTCTTCACCGATGGCGTGATCGAAAACCTGCTGGTCAAACCCGGCACGCGTATTCCAGTCGGTAAAGCGATGGCGACCATTCGCTCGGCCGATGAACCTTCTGGGCGCGACCTGGAGAGTTCCGGTCTGGAGGTTGCGCCACGCGCACCGGGCGCCACCGCGAAAGCGGCCGATGAGGCACATGCTGCTCCGGCGCCAGCCGCGCCGCAGCCACATCGGCCCATAACTCCGGCAGCCCGCCGCAGAGCCGAAGAGCTGGGCGTTGATCCCGACATGCTTTCACCAGAACCCGGCGGGATCGTCGGCCTCCAAGAGGTCGAGGCGGCGGCACGCAAAGCAAAAGCGCCAAGCTCTGGAATCGCCACGGATGAGATGCGCCGCGCGATCGGCGCGGCGATGGCGCGCTCGCACCGGGAGATTCCGCATTACTACGTCAGTTCGACCATCAATGTGTCGCGCATGCTGGACTGGCTGCAGGACGAGAATTCGAAGCGCCCCGTTCCCGCTCGCCTGCTCTATGCCGCACCACTCGTCCGCGCGATCGCCTTGGCCGTGTCAAAGGTTCCAGATTTGAACGGCCGCTTCATGGATGGCCAATTCGAGCCGTCGAGTGCAGTCAATATCGGTGTTGCGATCGCCCTGCGCAAAGGTGGATTGATAGCGCCTGCCATCCTCGGGGTGGAAGGGCTCGGATTGGACGAGATCATGCAGCGGCTGCGTGATCTCGTGGCCCGCGTGCGCGGCGGCCGGTTGCGAAGCTCCGAAATGACCGAGGGCACGATCACGCTATCCAACCTCGGTGAGGATACGGCCGATACCATATTGCCGCTCATCTATCCGCCGCAGACCGCCATCGTCGGTTGCGGCCGGATTGCGGAGCGCCCGTGGGTCTGCGAGGGCCGCGTCGTTGCAGCCAGGGCGATGACCATCACCGTGGCGGGCGACCATCGTGTCAGCGACGGGCGGCGCGCGGCCCTGTTCCTAAATCACCTCGATGCATTACTTCAAAAGCCGGACTCGCTATGACCGACTCCGAACTTGCCGCACTCGTCAAAGCTTCATTGTTCAGCGTGGCTCCTGATCTGGAGGGCGAAGCCGTTGAGCCAAAGGTGCCTATACGGGATCAATTGGAGATCGATTCGATGGACTTCCTCAACTTCATCATTGACCTGCACAAACGAACGGGCGTCGAGATCTCCGAGTCCGATTACGCGCAGTTCTCCACTCTTGCGGGCGCCGTGCGCTTTCTCAAATCCAGGATCGGCAAGGCTCCGGCCAAGTGACGCGAAACGCGCCTGTGCGCGGACCAGTCCCGGCGCTCTTGATCCTTGTCAAGCAATCGGCGCGGCGCCAGCGGCAACATAGGGCGCAGCGCATCGCGCGGAAGATCTGCCATGCAGAACCTGACAAACATGCAGAACCTGACTAATCGGGCTATCGCGTCCAACTTGCGCCAGATGGCCGAAACCCTGCAATTGCAGGAGGCCGACGGATTCCGCGTGCGGGCGTATGCACGTGCCGCAGATACCATCGACGCTCTGAAAGAGCCGGTCGAGAAAATACTCGCGGAGGGCGGGATAGAGGCGTTGGACGACCTTCCCGGAATCGGCCGCGGCATTGCCGCCGCCATCAAGGAGATGATTTCAACCGGGCGCTGGAGCCAGCTCGAGCGTTTGAAGGGCGAACTCGAGCCGGAGCTGCTCTTTCGCACCTTGCCAGGCGTGGGCCCGGAGATGGCGGCCAGACTCCACAATCTTCTCGACGTCGATACGCTTGAAGCATTGGAAGCTGCAGCCCACGACGGGCGTCTTGAATCCGTTCCCGGCGTCGGTCCCAGGCGGGCGGATGCGATCCGGATTGCGCTCAACGAACGCCTGGGTCATCGGCGTGTGCGAGCAGCGGCCGGCGCGTCGGGGCCGGGTCATGATCCGCCGGTCGATATGGTTCTCGACGTCGATCGCGAGTATCGAACCAAGGCCGACGCAGGAAGCCTGCGCAAGATCGCCCCCAAGCGTTTCAATCCGGCGGGCGAGGCATGGCTGCCTGTGCTGCATACCCGGCGCGGCGACTGGGACTTCACGGCACTGTTCTCCAATACGAAGACCGCCCACGATCTGGGAAAGACAGGTGACTGGGTCGTGCTCTATTACCATGCGAAGGCAGAGCCGGAGCGGCAGTGCACGATCGTGACGGAGGGACGGGGCGGCTATGCCGCCGGCCGGCGGGTCGTGAGAGGACGCGAGAGCGAATGCGCCGCCTACTATGATCGCCAGAGTTCTGGCGATTCATCCGGGCCGCTCTGACGCGATCGCGATGAGCGTGACGTCATGACGGTCCACAACACCGACATCGCCAATATTTTCACCAAGCTGGCCGATCTTCTCGAAATCGAGGGCGCCAATCCGTTTCGCGTGCGCGCCTACCGCCGTGCAGCCGAGGTGATCGTAGATCTCCCCAAGAGCGCGACGGACATGCTTCGTGCCGGGGAGGACTTCGAGGAACTGCCAGGCATCGGGGAAGACCTCGCTGGCAAGATTCGAGAGATCATCAAGACGGGGCGCCTCAAGGCGCTGGAAGAGGTCGAAGCGCGCACGCCCTCGACGCTGGCGTCCCTGACGACGATACCGGGCCTGGGTCCCAAGCGTGTTCACGCCCTGCATGAGAAGCTCGGCGTGGCGACGCTCGCGGGATTGGCGCGCGCGGCTGGCGCACACAAGATTCGAAGACTGCGCGGCTTCAGCGAGAAAATCGAAACGAAGATCGAAGAGGAGCTGAAGAAGCTTCGCAGCGCAGAACGCCGGATGCGGATCTCGACGGCGGGCGAACTCGCAGCACCCTTGCTGAGCCATATGGCGGCGATACCCGGCATCGGTGAGGCCGTCATTGCCGGCAGCTACCGGCGCTGCAAGGAAACCATCGGCGATCTGGACATTCTCGCGACAGGCACGAAACCCAAGGACGTGATCAATCGCTTCGTTGCCTACGAAGACGTTGCCTCCGTTGTGGAGAAGGGCACGACGCGGGCGACCGTAGTGCTGAGGTCGGGCGTTCAGGTCGATTTGCGAGTCGTGCCGAAGGAAAGCTTCGGATCGGCGCTTCACTATTTCACCGGCTCGAAGGCCCACAACATCGCAATCCGCAAGCTCGGCCAAGCCCGGGGACTGAAGATCAACGAATATGGCGTCTTTCGCGGGGCAAAGCGCATCGCGGGCCGAAACGAGCAGGATATCTTCGCCGCAGTCGGTCTTCCCTATATCGCTCCGGAGCTTCGAGAGGACCGCGGCGAGATCGAGGCCGCGCAGGCTGGCAAGCTTCCGAAACTGCTCACGCTTGAGGAGGTGCGCGGAGACCTGCACGTGCACACGGCCGCTTCCGATGGGAAGAACGATCTGCGTGAGATGGTGCAAGCTGCCGCCGGACGCGGCTATCGCTATCTTGCGATTACGGATCACAGCAAGCATGCCACGGTGGCGCATGGCCTGGACGAGCGGAGACTTTCCAAGCAGCTCGATGAGATCGATCGTCTGAATGACGAACTAGATGGCATTTGCATCCTCAAATCGGCCGAAGTCGATATTCTGGCGGACGGATCGCTCGATCTGCCGGACCGTATCCTCAGGCGGCTCGATTTGACCGTTGGCGCCGTGCACTACAAGTTCGACCTCGACGAGAAGCGTCAGACCGAGCGGATTTTGAAAGCGATGGACAATCGCTACTTTACAATCCTTGCGCACCCGTCTGGCCGGCTCCTGGGGGAGCGCCAATCGTATCCCGTCGAACTCGGGCGGGTGATGTCGGGCGCCAAGGAGCGTGGATGCTTCGTCGAACTCAACGCGCACCCGGCCCGTCTCGATCTCGACGACGTCCATTGCAAGATGGCCAAGGAGATGGACCTGCTGGTATCGATCGCGACGGACGCCCATTCGACGATGGGGCTCGACATGATGCGATACGGCGTAGGACAGGCGCGGCGCGGCTGGCTGGAGGCGAAGGACGTCCTCAACACGAGGCCGCTCGCCGCTTTGAAGCGGCTGTTTCGGCGCTGAGGCTGCGGCTTGCGCCCCGTTTGGCGGCCTCTCCGTCCCCGGATGGCTCTTGTCGCGCGACTTCAGTGCCGTACACTGGCGCGATGTCAGATGCAGTCACGCCAAATGCCAATTCCCCGTTTCGGTTCCCCCAGTCCGTGGAGGCAGATGCCGTGCTGCATCGCGATAATCATGAAAGAGGCTCCCGGCTGGCCGAGGAGTTCCAAAGGGTCGACGCCGTCCTGCGCGACAAGCGGATCATCTCGATGATGGTCGTGTTCGGGAGTTCGCGCGTGCACCCGGAGCCGGGCCCATTGCGGGGGGCTCAGGTGCGAGGGTCCGAAGTGCGGGGGTCCGAAGTGCGATTTCCCCCGGACGTGGATATGCAACCGCCAGCGGGGGCTAAATGGTACCAGATGGCCCACGATTTCGCGAAGATGGTCTCGCAAAGAGCGGGCGCGATCGGGCCGCCCGGCTCCCAGTTGCACAACGTCATCGCAACGGGCGGCGGACCGGGCCTCATGGAGGCGGCCAATCGCGGTGCGTTCGATGCGGGGGCTCCGAGCATCGGCTTCAACATCGTACTGCCGGTGGATCAGCCGTCCAATCCCTACACAACTCCGGAGTTGACCTTCCGCTTCCACTACTTCGCCATGCGCAAGATGCATCTGGCGATGCGAGCCAATGCGCTTGCGGTCTTTCCAGGTGGCTTTGGAACGCTGGATGAGTTGTTCGAGTTGCTGACGCTGAAACAGACCGGGAAAGGCAGGGCGATCCCGGTCCTGCTCTTCGACAGGTCCTATTGGCGGGAGGTCGTGAATTTCGAAGCCCTTGCGGCTCTCGAAATGATCGGGAAGGAGGATCTCGGTCTGTTCGATTTCGTCGACAGCGCAGAAGAGGGTTGGGAGATGCTGCTCAGTCGCGGACTTCACTTGGGAGATACGCAAGGGCCCTGAGCCCGTTATAGGCGTCCTGGCCGCCAGAGCTCTTTCCGCAAGAGCGGGAACCAGATTTCAGATCTCTGCAAAGTTCGACCTGTATCGCCATGACGCCGAAAATCCCTGCTTGATGCGGAGCGGCCGAACATCTCACAATCCATCCCGAATGAAATCGCCGATGTAACTTCGAGGACTTCCGATGCCCGACAGCCAGGTCATCCTCCGCTTCTGCGGCGCCGCAAAAACCGTGACCGGCGCGTGCTTCTGGCTGCGCTCGGGGGAAGCGAACTTTCTCGTCGATTGCGGCCTTTTCCAGGGTTCGAAGACCTTGAAGGAGTTGAACTACCGGCCGTTTCCCTTCGATCCCGGCCAGATCGACTTCGTGCTTCTCACGCATGCTCACATCGACCACGCAGGACTTCTTCCGCGCCTCATAAAGGAAGGGTTCAAGGGCCCGGTCTACATGACCCAGGGCTCAAAGGATCTGCTGACATTCATGCTGCCGGATAGCGGGCATATTCAGGAAATCGAGGTGGAGCATTTGAACGAGCGCAACCGGCAATGGGGCGTGCCGGACGTCGAGCCGATCTATACCCGGCGGGACGCGGAAGGCGCCATCGAGCGCTTCAAGACGGTTGCCTACGAAACCTGGATAGAGCCCGTGGAGGGCGTGCGAGCCCGATTTTGGAACGCTGGGCACATCCTGGGTTCCGCCTCGATCGAACTGGAATTGTCTTGCGGGCGCGAACAGCGCATTCTTCGAATGCTCTTTTCGGGCGACATCGGCCCAGAGCACAAGTTGTTTCACGCCGACCCGAAGGCGCCGGAGAACTTCGATTACGTCGTGATGGAGTCGACCTACGGCGGGCGAACGCGCACGAAGGCCACGCCCGACCATCGCCGGATGCTCCTGGCCGAGGAGATCAAGCAGGCGTTACGGGCCGACGGAGTGCTCCTCATTCCGTCGTTCGCGGTCGAGCGTACGCAGGAACTGCTCTGCGACATCATCCGGCTGCAGGAAAGCGGCGCAATACCACGCATGCCGGTCTTTCTCGACTCCCCGCTGGCCGTTCAGATCACGAAGGTGTTCGAAAGCCACATCGAGGAACTCGAGGATCTGGGCGGCCGCAAGAGCCTACTGCGCAATCCGGCCATTGTGCCGACGATCACCGCCGACGAGAGCAAACGCATCAACCGCATCACGGCGAGCGCCATCATCATGGCCGCGAGCGGAATGTGCGAGGCCGGCCGAATACGCCACCACCTGAAGCATTGGCTCTGGAGGCCCGACGCCACGGTCCTGCTGGCGGGCTTCCAGGCTCAGGGCACTCTTGGCCGCCTCCTCGCCGACGGGGCGAGCGCCGTGACGATCCAGGGGACGGAGATCGCGGTGCGGGCCAAGATCCGGCAAACGGACCTCTATTCGGGGCACGCGGATCGTGACGAGTTGGTGGAGTGGCTGCGCGGGCGTCAGCCGATCAAGCGCGCCGTCTACCTGGTGCATGGCGAGGACGATGATATCGAAGCCTTGAGAGATTCCATTGCGTCCGCTGGCCTCGACAAGAGCCGCATCATTGCGCCCGTTCTCGACGATGAGGTCGAGCTTACCGGAGAGGGGACTTTGCCGCGGGAGCGCGCCGCGCCGCGGCGTCTCGACCCGGCTGTCGTGGGGCGGCCCGACTGGCATAACGAGCTGGCCCAGATTTTTCTCGATATAAAGTCCGAGTTGGACAAGGCGGCGGACGACCGGTCGCGTAATATCATTCTGAGGCGGCTTCGCAGGGCACTCGAGGGGGCGGACGGCTGAACTCGATCGTTGACCTTTGTCAAGGTTCTCGCGGGCCGTCGCGTGGTACATTTTTTCAAACGGAAGGCCGGCTTGGCCGGTTGGTTCTCAGGACTGCGGAGAACGTCACCATGTCTGTTCCAGACGTCGTCCAACATGGTGTGCAGCAGCTTCAGGAGTGGTTGAAGTCTCTGCGCGATAACGCCGATCTTGCGAACACCACCGAGGCTCTGGCGCTTCTACGGGTCGTTCTTCACCAGCTGCGCGACCGGCTGACCGCCGACGAAGCGGTCGATCTGGCCCAGCAGCTCCCTACCATCGTGCGCGGCATCTATTTCGAAGGCTGGAAGCCGCATCAGGTCCCCGAGAGGATCCAAAGCCGGCAGGCGTTTGTCGATGCGGTGATCGTAAAACTTCTGCCGCGGACGATCCCAGCCGATCGCGGCGTTCGAGATGTTTTCGCCTTGCTCGCCCATTACTGTGACCCCGGTGAGATTTCCGACGTCATCGCTCAGCTACCGTCCGAACTGAAGGAACTGTGGCCGGAGAACGCCCGTACGTTCCGTCAGCGCAGCCGCGAGGCTGGCGGTTGAGACGAGCGGAGCTATTTGAGACGAGCGGAGTTCCAGCTGGTCAACGATGATTAAAGGTGCCAGGACGCGTTGTGCAGAAGCAAACGGAAGACAATAAGATCCACGACAAGGCAGTTCTTCATTGGAGGGTCGATGTCGGCAGCCTCCATCGAAGCACGGATGCCGCGACGCTCGCCTTCGAGACGACGGCGGAATTGGAGCCTCTCGAGGGTGAATCAACCCAACCGAGAGCCCGGGATGCGATCGTCTTCGGCGTCGGGCTCGATCGGCCCGGTTACAATCTATTCGTCATCGGCCCGCCACAGACCAGGATGCACGAGGTGGTGCGCCGCATCATCGAGACCAGTCTGAAGGATCGCAAGCCGCCATCCGACTGGGTCTATGTCAACAATTTCAAGGACCCCAACAAACCGATCGCCATCGCGCTCCCAGCGGGGCGCGCGCCGCAGTTTCACGACGCCATGCACGAACTGGTCGACGACTTGAAGGCTACGCTGCCTGCGGTCTTCGAGGGCGAGGAGTACGCGACGCGCCGGGCTGCGATCGACGAGCGTTTCCAGAAGGCGCAAGCAGAGGCGTTCAGCGCGCTGCGTGACAAAGCTGCGGGTCTGGGAATCGCGATCATCAGGACACCGTTCGGCTTCACGCTAGCGCCCGAGCGCAACGGTTCGGTCATTCCTCCGAGCGAGTTTGCGGGCTGGCCCGAGGACGAGCAGAAGAAGACTCGCGACCACATCGATGCCTTGGAAAAAGATCTCGAGCAGGTCGTCCGTCAGGTTCCCAGGCTGGAGAAGCAGCACCGGGACGCGCTGCGGCAGCTCAACCGCGAAATGGCGGAGACCGCCGTCGGGCACCTCATCGAGGAAGCCAAGACGCCGTTCACCGATCTAGCGCAAATTATCGCACGGCTGGATACAGTTCGCGCGGATCTCATCGAGAACGTCGCGATCTTCGTGCAAAAATCCGAAGAGAGCAGCGAGATCCCGCTGCCGCCGTTAGCACATAGTCCATTCGACCGCTACGAGGTCAACGTTCTCGTTACGCATTCATCCGATGCCGCCTCCGCCCCCGCCCCCGTCATCGAGGAACACCATCCCACGCTCGCCAATCTGATGGGGCGCATCGAGCATGTCGCGCATCAGGGCACGCTTATCACGAACTTCCGGATGATACGGCCGGGAGCTCTGCACCGCGCCAACGGCGGGATACTGCTTCTCGACATCCGCAATGTCCTGATGGAGCCGTTCAGCTGGGCGGCACTCAAGCGCTGCCTCCAGCGGGGCAAGATCGTCATCGAGGACGTCGCGCAGCTGCTTGGGTTTGCAACCTCGTCTCCGCTGGAGCCAGATCCGATCCCTCTCGACACCAAGATCATTCTCTTCGGCGAGCGGCTGCTCTATTATCTGCTGTGCGAGTTCGATCCAGAAGTGGCGCATCATTTCAAGATCCTTGCCGATTTCGAGGACGACATCGAACGGACCGACGGGAGCGAGATGCTGTATGCGCGTATCATTGCCAGCATTGCTCAGCATGAAGGCTTGAAGCCGCTCAATCGCCAAGCCGTCGCGGCGGTCATCGACCATTCCTCGCGAATGGCAGGCCAGTCTGGAAAGCTGAGCCTGCTGACGGAGCACGTGCGCGACCTTCTCGTCGAAGCCGATCAGGCGGCCGGGAAGGCAGGAAACGCCATCATCGATATGAAGGACATCGAGAGAGCGCTTGCCGAACAGGAGCGTCGCAACGGCAGGCTTCGCGATCGCATCCAGGAAGCCACTCTGCAGCAATCCCTGCTCATCGCCACGACGGGCGCCGCCGTCGGTCAGGTCAATGCTTTGAGCGTCATGCAAATCGCCGGCTTCGCGTTCGGGCGGCCCACGCGGGTGACCTGTCGCGTCAGGCCGGGATCTGGCAAACTGGTCGATATCGAACGAGAAGTGATGCTTGGAGGGCCGACGCACTCGAAGGGCGTGCTCATTCTGTCGGGCTACCTTGCCGGCCGCTATGCGCTCGATACCCCGATGTCGCTTTTTGCCAGTCTCGTTTTTGAGCAATCCTATGGAGGCGTCGAAGGCGATAGCGCGTCTGCCGCGGAGTTGCTGGCGCTCTTGTCGGCGCTGTCGGAGGCGCCGCTGCGCCAGGACTTGGCGATTACGGGCTCGGTCAATCAGAACGGCGATATTCAAGCCATTGGCGGCGTCAACGAGAAGATCGAGGGGTTTTTCGACATCTGCAACGCGCGCGGGCTCACCGGGCCGCAGGGCGTGGTCATTCCGAAGTCCAACATCAAGAACCTGATGTTGAAGCGCGAGGTGGTGGAAGCCTGCAAGGCGGGCAAATTTGCGGTCTACGCGATCGAAACCATCGACGAGGGACTGAGCCTGACCACCGGCATCGCCTCAGGTCGCCGGCAACTTGACGGCGACTTCCCCTTCGGCTCGGTAAACCGGCTGGTGGAGGAACGGCTTCGCAGCTTCGCAGACGTTCGCCGGACGTTCTCCGGATTCGCCGACATAGAGGATACGAGCGAGGGCAGCTCGCCCTGATCGGCGCTTCCAGCCGTGGACATGACGCGGCCGCGGAACGCCGCAATCGCGCCGGACTAAGCAGCAGGGCTCAAAGCCGGCACACGTGCGGGCCGGCGCTTCAGGATCAGCTTGCGCGCCGGAAGTTCGATTAGATGGTGCAGGAGCGCTGCCAAAACGATTATGCTGCCATACACAATGTATGGGGACGTCATCTGCGGATGACTGAGCGCGATGATCTTCATTACTAACTGGTGAACCATATAAACTGCGAAGCTAATCTCGCCCAGCCACACCGCGATGGGCAGGCTTAGCGCTTGGCCAATATAACCTTTCGCGTCGGCCAAAGCGACGAAGACAGCTGCGAACACGAAACTCGATCCAGACAACCCGTAAATCGCAGAAACTCCGTCATAAGGCGCAAGGTAGGCGAAAATCCAATTGAACCCGTACCTAAGCCAAACAGCGGCAGCGGCAACGACAGCGGCTTCGGTCGCGGTAGCCAGCCATATGCCCATCTCAATTCTGCGGAAGCGCATCCAGAATACGTAGGCGGCCATTCCGAGGCAAAACTCGAACCCGCGCGTTGCGGGATTTGTAGCGAGAAGCGACTCGAGCGTCAGGTCATAGACGCCGCCCTGCGCAGGCAATGCCAATGCTTTGCCGGCAAGCAACATCAGGCACACGACCGCAAGAGCAGACATGAGCTTTAGTCGCCATGTCTCGCGGATGTTGATGAGCAGCAAGGGGAACGCCAAATAGAAAAACATCTCGGTCGAGATGGACCAGGAAACGGAGTTCTACGAGAAGGTGAAGGCCGTATAGGGTACAACTGCGTGCGTCAACGTCACGTTCGCCGCCAATGTCACCCACTTGCTGAACAAGCCGGGACCATCAAAAGTGATCGAGTCGGCTCGCACACAAAACATGACCAGGGCAATGGTGGCGATGTGCATTGGCCAAAGCCGGGCGAAGCGAGCCCATAGAAAGTCCGCGTAGCTGTACTGCCGCCGCGAGTAAACGTGCGTGAGAATGAATCCTGAAAGCACAAAGAAAAAGCTCACACCCTGAACCGCCGTTTGCGGAACATATGTCAGCCACAACCACTGTGATTTGAAATATACTAAAGAATGAAGCAGCACGATCATCATGGCCGCCACGAACCTCAAGCTGGTAAGCGGCTTTAGATCGTCGACGTTCGCTGCAGATCTGAACATCCGTGCGGCCCCAACCGGTACCATCCTCGTCGGCCTCAGGTATATAGACCGGAATTTTCCGTCAAGCGGCGTGGATTACGCTCGCGCAACCTGAACCATGTATCCACAGCTATCGACTGTCGGAATGACGGCTGGCGGCTCTCCGATGTCGTACGCTGCGCCGCAACCGAAGACACCGGATGGTCAGATTTGGTGAGCGGGTGTCGAGAAGATTGTCTGCTTCACCGAAGTCATTTGCTGCCGAAGTCGCCATCTTGGCCGCATCGCGGCGCCAGACGCGTCTGGCACGCAACGTGCAGCAGGCACAGTCGTTCGACAATAGATGTTCCATTTTCAGACTGTTCCAGCGCGGAGTCGTTCACCATGAGTGTAGTTTGCAGGCCTCAGGCCTAAGCCACGGTTCTCCTCTCCATCCGCGTACGGGTGACGGTTGAGCTGCGCTCACCCCACAGCCGCGCGGTCCCGCGTTTCGTGGCACGAGGCCAGATCGCCATCGAAGCGTTTCCAAGGCGTCCCGGCCAGCCGGGCGGCCAGTGAGCCTTCGTGTGCCGCGATCCGCGGCCTCACCATTGCGTTCTAAGGGCGTTAGTCATGATCAACTCTATCGTCACTGAAAACCTTCTCACCGGCAGTCCGCGCAGCGAATGGGACGTCAGTGTGCGCGGATCGACCGCGATCTCCGGTTTCTCTACCGAAATGAGTGTCAATCATGGAGACACGATCCAATTCAAGATCGACAGCGGCGGCGCCTACAATATCGAGATCTATCGCCTCGGCTACTACGATGGAGATGGCGCACGTCTGATCACGACGATCGATAACGTCTCGGGCACGGTCCAGCCTGATCCGATCCGTATGGCAGACACAGGTGTCGTTGACGCGGGCAACTGGAATGTGAGCGCCCACTGGGACGTGCCCGTCGATATGACATCGGGTGTGTTTCTCGCTAAACTTGTTCGCCAGGATGGGTCGGGCGAAAGTCTAATTCCGTTCATCGTCCGTGCCGACGAATCGAAAAGCGATATCGTCTTCCAGACGTCGGATATGACTTGGCAGGCTTACAATACCTGGGGCAGCACCGACGCGGACGGCAACGGCGCCAGTCTGTATGGTGGCGATAGCCCGCCGGATCGTGCTTATGCTGTCAGTTACAATCGCCCGTTCGTGACACGTGATGCAGGCATGGGTGAGTCTGGCAGTACCATGCCGAACCCTTGGAACTACATCCTCGGTCCTGAGTTCTCCGCCATCTACTGGTTGGAAAAGAACGGCTACGACGTTAGCTACGTCGCCGGCGCGGATACAGATCGATACGGCTCACTTCTGCTCAATCACAACGCGTTCCTTTCGGTCGGACACGATGAGTACTGGTCTGGGACGCAGCGTGCGAACGTCGAAGCGGCACGAGATGCCGGCGTCAATCTCATGTTCTGGAGTGGCAACGAAGTCTATTGGCGGACACATTGGGAAACAAGCGTCGACGGCAGCGGTCAGGCGTATAGGACGATCGTCTGCTATAAAGAATCGTACACTGGCGATATCGATCCCAGCAACGAGTGGACAGGGACGTTCCGAGACGGCCGCTTCACATCGCCGAGCGCCATCGGCGGCGGCATCCCGGAAAATGCGCTCACCGGAACAATGTTCGGTTCAGGGTACGATGACGCCTCCAATTCGAAATCGACGATAGAGATCCCTTACGAGCTTTCGCAGTTTCGATTTTGGAATAATACCGACGTCCAGAACACCCAGGTCGGCGGCGTCTTTACGCTTGGCCAGAACCTTCTCAAATACGAATGGGATATCTCTCCCGACAACGGGTTTCGTCCCGCCGGGCTGATCCCTCTGTCCTCCACAACGGTTTTCAGCGACAGTATTATCAACGCCTATGGCACCCAGAGCACGACGGGTACGGCGACGCATAATCTGACCCTCTATAAAGACCCGGAAAGTGGCGCGCTGGTCTTCGGCGCCGGATCGGTGTTCTGGTCGTTCGCGCTCGGCGGGGACATGGACACCGGGACCGGTACGGCTCCGGACAGAAACGTACAGCAGGCAATGGTCAATCTTTTTGCGGAAATGGGCATCCAGCCGGGAACGCTCGAAGCAAGTCTGATCCTTGCGACTGCCTCGGCGGACGCGACCGCGCCAACATCGACTTTAGAGGTCGCGGGCGGACTTGTTACGATCCGACAGGGGGCGCTCCTTACCATAACGGGTACCGCAACCGACAATGACGGGAATGCAGCAACGGTAGATGGCAAGGTCGCCGCTGTCGAGGTGTCCACCGATGGCGGCGCCAGTTGGCATGTCGCGAACGGAACCACAAATTGGTCATACGGCTGGACCGCGTCGGGCCTTGGTCAGCACGAAATCAAAGTCCGCCCGGTGGATGACAGTTTGAACCTGCAGATGGCAAATGCCGCCTCTCTTATGGTCAATGTCACCCCTCGCACCATCGGCGGCGACAGCAATGCCAATGTCCTCATTGGCGCCAACGATCAGGACTGGATCTTCGGTGGAGCCGGGAACGACAAATGCTACGGCAACGGCGGTAATGACTTTGTTTGCGGGGGAGCTGGAGTAGACCAGCTCTGGGGTGGTGCAGGCGCCAATCGTTTCGTATTTGAAATGGGCGATACGGGCAACACCGCCTATACGCGAGACATCATAGGTGACTTCGTCAAGGGTCAAGACAAGATCAATTTGTCCGCCATCGACGCCAACATAAATCGCGTTTGGGATCAGGCGTTCAATTTCTCCGGCAAGTGGGGAGGGGCGTACTCGATTTGGACTGGAAAATACGATAATCCCGGAACCGCCAACGACAAGACGATTGTATTCGGCGACTACACAGGAGATGGCAAAGCCGATTTCCAGATCGAACTCACGAAGATTATATCCCTCACCAAAGCAGATTTTATATTGTAGCAGTAACCGGAGCCTGTGCATCTCACGGCCGAACAGGGCCTAGATCGCTTTCTCCTGCGAGAATGCGTAAATGAGCGAGCAGGCGAGTAAGAGCCCGGCGAGCGTGAGATGGAGCAGGGAAAAAAGTTCTGCTGGCGCTAATCCACGCCCCTTGAGATGATCGACGTAAAGACCGGACCAGGCCTGGAGTAATCCTGCGCCACCCATGCACAAAAAGTTGGCGAAGGACATGCCGCGTCCAAGTAGGCGGTCAGGCAGAAAGAGCCGGACGTGGGCCATGATCGTTGCATAGGTTATGGCTGAAAAACCAAACACGCAAAGCATCGCCGTGGCGGGAGTAATTGTGGCGTTGGTCGTGAACGCGAGCGCGACGAGCGCCCCCGCGGCAACCAGGCTGCCGCCGAGGGCCAAGGCTTTGCGCCGCCTCAGCCAACTTTCGAGGGGGCCGTAGGCCAACGCTCCGAGCCCGATGGCCGCTGCCATCAAAAAGATCACGTTCCCTCGCGCGATCGGCGCAAGTCCATGGACCTCGGAAAGGTACGGTCCGACCCAAAGTCCTCGTTCGGTGATCAAAATGCCGTAGCCGAGCGTCATCAACGGCCAGACCGGCCAGAGTTCGCGAATGGCGAGCACCTCGCGCAGGCCGCTGAGAATGCTGTGGTCTTTCGCCCCGGCGGGCCGTGAAAGGCGTGGGGGGTCCTTGATGAGAAGCAGCATGAGGATCGCCACCGCGAGCGTGACGGCCGCAATGCCGTAGAACACGTTGCGCCAGCCGAACGACGCGGACGCCATCGCCATAGGTGTGCCGCCCAGCAGGTCGCCAAGCGCGCCCAATCCGATGATGAGGCCCGACAAAACTGCGAAGCGATTGGGCGCTGTGCGGGCGAAGACCAGTAACGGCCCGATCAGCGCCGCCGAGCAGCCAATTCCGATGAGCCCCATCGCGACCATCGCGCCCGCTGCGTCGGTTGCACGGGCGAAGCCGATCGCCCCGGCGACGCCGGCCAGCATCAACACCGGCAATGTTCTCCTCGGCCCCTGCTTATCGAGCGCGGCGCCGACCGAGAACTGCGCCAAGGCGAAAGTCGCAAACCAGCAAGCCAAAATGTTTCCCAGGTCAGTGGCAGACAAGTGCAGATCCGCCGACAACTCCGGCGCGATGACCGCGAGGAACGACCGGTAGAATTGCGACAGCGTGTAGCCAATCAGGAAGACAATGAAGGCGAGCATGAGACCGGGACGGCATTACAAGGAAGGGGAGGGATAGAGAACCGGCACCAGTCGGCGGCACAGGAACGTTTGAAGTCGCCGTCGAATTCTGTCAGACTCGCGTCGAGTGCGCTTGCTCTCTTGCGTAGTATATGGTGCGGAAGTACGCGCTCTTCGAAATGCGTATAGCTTGACAGCAAACCCGCCTTCTCGTCCGAACCCCCACGGAGCCCCCGCCACATTGATGCAATCATGTTCGCGCGCCTCTGTCAGCTTGGTTGTGACGAGTTTTTCAATGGCCTGTGGCTTCATCGTCGCGGCGCGTGCAGGCCGCAAACATGTAGCGGGCACATGCCCTGCCCGAATGAGACGATGATGAATAACAAAAATGTAACGGATAAGAAGAGAGTGGTAATCGGTCTGGGCTCGGGGCGCTGTGGCAGCGTCTCGCTTGCGCACCTTCTGGACGCCCAGCCCGGCGCTACAGTCAGCCATGAGTCCAAGCCCATGCTGCCGTGGCGGCGGTCGGACGCGGACTTTTCCAGGAAATGGCAGGAGTTACTGGCCCGCCGAGGTAAGCTGGTTGGCGATGTCTGCCACAGCTGGCTGCCCTACGTACCTGATCTGATCCGGGTTTGTCCTGACGTGCGCATCGTCTGCCTGCAGCGGGATTGCGGCAGAATTGTCGATAGCTTCGAATTAAAAGTCGCCCGGAAGCGGAAGAACCACTGGATGGAGCACGACGGCCGGACATGGGCCAGGGACCCCGAGTACGATCCCACTTTCCCGAAGTATCCCGTGGCCGATATGCGCGAAGCCCTTGCCCTGTATTGCCGGGATTACTACGCCGGAGTGGACGAGGTTATCCAGAAGTACCCGGATAATGTCCGCAAATGGACGACGCAGGAGGCATTGAATACCGCCGAGGGAATGACCGCCATTCTCGACTTCGTTGGCGTTCCAAGCCAGGACCAAGTGGCGGAACTGGGCGGCATACATAACCAGAGCCGTCACGGCGGCGGAAAAAGATCAATGACCTTGAAAAGAATCTCGGAACTCTTGCGTGGTTAGAACTGACGGGTCGCAGAAATTCTTCGCAGCACACGGGCGGTTGGACATTGAATCACGCCGCAGGGTTCTAACCCGGTAAGCAGGTGCCTTCATAAAGATTTGACTTCTCACATCCGTGACCTATTCGCTAGCTGGGCTCGGTGATGAGTAAGCCGATACGCATCGCGCGCCGAGATTTTGTGAATGTGTTGATAAGTCCACAGCCCCGCCGTGGCTTCGAGCCTGGAGCAATGCATGGCTGAATTGAAAATCAGGGACAGCGCAGGGTTTGGCCCTGTCTGAAAAATCGAGTGTTTGCTGATTTAAAAGCCGCCTTCAGCGCCCCGGGGGTCTGGGCCTACTCGGCCTGGGTCACCTTCCTGATCAGATATCGCAAGACCACGTTGGGTCCGCTCTGGATCATGATCGGACCGGCGATATTCGTCCTCATGCTGGGGGAACTGTTCCGAAATGTCTCGGCGAATTCAAATCATCTGTTCGTTCCCCATTTGGCCGCGGGTTTTGTCATCTGGAACTACATCTCGGCGATCATGATCAGCGCGCCGAAGCTCTACGTGCAAAACCGGGCCTCTCTTCTTCATGGCTCGGTCAACCACTTCAATATCGTCCTGAAGGTGATCTGCAGCTCGCTGATCGTTTTCTTGCACCAGATGGTCGTCGTCATCGCGGTCATGCTTCTGCACCGTGTTGCGCCGACTGTAAGTCTGCTGCTGCTTGTCCCCGCAGGTGCACTGGCTCTGATTCACAGCCTTTGGGTTCTGGTCGTCCTCGGTATCCTGGGCGCACGCTATCGCGATCTGGCCGAGGTTGTCGACATGATCGTGCGCATCGCATTTCTCGCAACGCCCATCATCTGGATGGCAGGTGACGATGGCAAAGGATCGGTCGTTGGCCTCTACTTGATCCTCAACCCCTTCTATCATGTGCTTGAGCCTTTGCGCGGGGCCCTTCTGGGCACTCCCATCGCGGCCTCGAGCTGGGTCATATCAGGCGCTATCGCCGCGTTGGGACTTGCGCTTGCGGCCACCATGTACCAGCGCTTTCGCCATCTGGCGGTGGTGTGGACCTGAGCATCGCCGGCATGCCGCAAGGACGCGATCAGCGAGCCGCCGCTGCAGCGATCTGATCCAGAAACGCCTGCATGGACCGCGTGGGGGCTGAAGCCGCAAGCTTGGCCGATATGGCGTTGTAGAGTTGCGGCGATTGCGCAAGACGGGCGATGGCGGCGCCAAGGCCCGCGCACGAGGCTTCCGGCGCCAGCACACCTGTCTCGCCTTCAATCACCTGCTCGACGATGCCTCCGGACGGCATGGCAATAACCGGCATCGCGTGGGCAAAGGCCGTGGCGGCGACACCGGATTGACTCGCTTCGATATGGGCACAAGCTATCGCATCGTATCGCGACAGCAACGGCGTGATTTCATCATCGCCAATCCATCGGTTTATGACATCCGCCCCCATGCGCTGAAGGGTAGCGCGAGTCTTTGCGGCAATGTTCCCGGAACCTGCAACGCCTAGGTCGACCCCGACGCCGGCGCGCCGCAGGTCCCCGACGGCCTCGACGAGCAGATCGAGACCTTTGTAGGTCATGATCCGGCCGAAAAAGAGCACCCTGAGCGGCCTGTTTCCGCTCCAATTCCGCGCGAGACCCGAAGCCCCAAAGCGTAAGTCGGGGTGAAACAAGACATCGATCCGGTCCTTGCTGCAATAGCCTTGCACCTCAAGCGAGCGCGCAACCGAGCGACTCAAGGTGACCACACGGTCTGCGGTCCGGGCCTCGCGAAGGAGCCAGCGGTTGAGGCGGGCGGTCGGATCACCCGGATGGGGCACGGCGTCATGCACGACCGTGAGCACGCGGATTCCACGTTTCTTAGCCACGCCGGCAAGCATCGGCGTCCACACATGCGCCATCAGATTGATGATGGCCTGGGGCTTCACGGTATCGAGGCAAGAAATAAATTGCCGCCGCGCCCGCCCATAGCCCACGACCAGCGCGAGCGGCGTTGGCCGCGCGAATGTATCGAGCGTGCGCACATCGACATGTGCCGTCGCCGCCTCCCTGGCGATATCATTGCTTGCGGAGATCAGAAAGTGTGATTGAGACCGGCCTGTCCGAGAGGCGGCCTCGGCAAGTTCCAATGTAAATCTTCCGAGCGCACCAAAGCGGCCCAGATACATAAATAAAAGCGTCTGCCGCAAGTCCTCGCCCGACATTTATCACACTACCGGTTTAATAGCCGCGCCTTCATAGCCAAAGGCGCGGCATGATGCGAGTCATGCTCCTAGTCATTGTCCGGCTTCCTTGAACGCGTCTAGGAACGCGCGGACGTTCGCACCCGTGCTGGCCGGGATGAACCTGTGGAAAAAATTAGTGAAGCGTGGCCGCTTGACGCCAAAATGCCGTGTTTTGACACAACAGCCATCGCGCGTCACGCCACGGGACCCGCTAAATGGGACGAAGATATTTGATGGATATTGAATTGGTCGGACGATGGATACACTTGTTTTGATCGACGCGCGCAACGTCGGGTTCAGCATGCCCGTCTACCTGCCGCAGGAACGCAACATTATGGCCAATCCGATGTCGCTGCTGTCGGATTTCTATACCAACCAACACGCGCGAAGTGTCCGCCAAGTTCTGATCGGCCTGACGTTCACGCTTCGTGCAGGCGAACGGCTCGGCATCATCGGGCAGAATGGTGCAGGCAAATCGACGCTGCTGCGGGTGATCGGCGGCGTCTACCAGCCCACGAGCGGCGAACTGATTCGCAACTGCGCGCCAATGGGTCTGTTCGATATCGCCAGCGGATTTATTCAAGAAGCGACCGGACTCGAGAACATCTATTTGCGTGGACTCGAGATGGGGCTGCGTATGAAGACCATTCGCGAAAAGCTTCCTGAAATTGTGGAATTCAGCGGATTGGGCGAAAGCATCGACAAGCCGCTCAACACCTACTCGGCCGGAATGCGGCTGAGATTGGCCGTTGCGGTCTCTTTGTCCGTGCAGCCCGACGTGTTGCTGCTGGATGAATGGATCGGCGCGGGCGATGCTGTATTTCAGGCCAAAGTCACCGCGCGCATGAATGATCTCGTCGATGGCGCACGGGGTCTTATGCTGGCGTCTCACAACGATGCTCTGCTCAAGCGGGTATGCACACGCGGTCTGGTCATGAGCCACGGGCGATGCATCTTTCTGGGACCGGTCGACGAAGCGCTCGACTATTACCATACACACATCGATCCAAAAGCCGGCAAACCGCACCCCTCAAGCGCGCCGGCGCCGCCACAAACTGCGATGGGAAATCATCCCACCACAGCATCGAAGACCGAAGTTTCGGGCGAGACTGCGGGCAAGGCTTGATGAGACGCGGGCGAGTTACTGACACTGGTGGGGCTCTGATACGCTGGTTTACAGCCGTCTGCTATCGACAGGCACGGGTGCGCAAACGGTCCAACAACGCTGGCGTTGGGCTTGGAACACCACGTCTTCGGCTTCTTGGACGACAGGATACTTCGGCAATGCCTGCCGTTCGCCGGTATTGAAGAAGATCCAAGACACCTGAATGGATCAGCTCGCAGCCTCATTAGCGAGCAGCCCGAGCCGCTCACCTGAATAACGCTTGTCGCGCAGCGGGCCCCACCACCCCTCGTTCGACAGATACCAGCGCACCGTTTTCTCGAGGCCGGTTTTGAAAGTCTCCTGTGCCCGCCACCCAAGCTCCGTTTCCAGTTTCGTCGCGTCGATGGCGTAGCGGCGGTCGTGGCCTGGCCGATCGGTGACGAAATTAAGGAGCGCGCGACGAGTCTCCGAGCTGGGCTCCATGGCGTCGAGGATGTCGCACACCGTATGCACCACATCGATGTTGGCTTGCTCATTACGGCCGCCAACATTGTACTTCTCGCCGAGGCGGCCTTTCTGCAGGATGAGATACAGTGCGCGCACATGGTCATCGACGAAAAGCCAATCGCGCACGTTCCTGCCGTCTCCGTAAACAGGCAACGCCTTGCCCTCGCGCGCGTTGAGGATCATGAGCGGGATCAGTTTTTCCGGGAACTGGAACGGTCCGTAATTGTTCGAGCAGTTGGAGATCAGCGAGGGAAAGCCGTAGGTGCGGTGCCACGCCAACGCCAAATGGTCCGATGCTGCCTTGCTAGCGGAGTAGGGAGAACTTGGATCGTACGGCGTATCCTCCCGAAAAAGCCCATCTTCACCCAGGGAGCCGTAGACCTCGTCCGTCGACACATGCAGGAAGCGGAATGCTGACTTGCGTGGACTATCCATGTCTGTCCAATACGCGCGCGCGGCTTCCAGAAGCGTGTAGGTACCATTGATGTTGGTGTCGATGAATGCCGAGGACCCCGTGATCGAACGGTCGACGTGGCTTTCGGCGGCGAGATGGATGACCGCGTCGGGGGCGAAGCCGGCGAACGCGGCATCCATCGCCGCGCGGTCGCAAATATCAGCCTGCTTGAAACCATAGCGCGCATCGCCCGAGATTGAATCGAGTGAATGAAGGTTTGCCGCGTACGTCAGCTTGTCGACGTTCAGCACGTTCACGCCGGTTGCGCCGACCAAGTAGCGGCAAAGCGCCGAACCGATGAAACCGGCGCCGCCGGTTACCAGGATTCTCATTCTTGTCCCTCTTGACAGCCTGCTTCGTGCCACACATCCGAAAGTCGCATACGTCTCCGTCGCGGGGTTGGGGCTTTATAGTCGCAAGCCGCTGTGGACTCCACAGATTCTCCAAACGACTGGCTAGGAAACCCTTCCGGCATGCTATAAGGACGGGCGCCCCTGGAATAGATCGTCTTTGCCCCACCGTGATGAGGAGAATCGTTTTCCACACATGAAGATGATGTCCCGTCACCTCAAGGATCTGGAGTCGGAAAGCCTCTATATTCTGCGAGAGGTGGTTGCCCAGTTTCAGAACCCCGTCCTGATGTACTCCATCGGCAAGGACAGCTCGGTTCTGCTTCATCTGGCCATGAAGGCCTTTTATCCGGCCCCCATCCCCTTCCCGCTGCTGCACGTCGATACGACGTGGAAGTTCCGCGACATGATCGCCTTTCGCGATCAGGTCGCCGGAAAATACGGCGTCAGGCTGATCGTGCACGTCAACCAGGACGGCGTGAAAGCCGGCGTAAACCCCAATACCACCGACAGCGCCCATTACACGCATGTGATGAAAACCGAGGCGCTGCGCCAGGCGCTCGAGAAGTTCAAATTCGATGCGGCCATCGGTGGCGCACGCCGCGACGAAGAGAAATCGCGCGCCAAGGAGCGCATCTTCTCCCACCGCACATCTGACCATCGCTGGGATCCCAAGAACCAGCGCCCGGAAATCTGGCAGCTCTATAACGGCCGGCTGATGGCGGGCGAGAATATGCGCGTCTTTCCTCTGTCGAATTGGACCGAACTCGATGTCTGGCAATACATCGCAGCCGAAGCTATTCCGGTCGTCCCGCTCTATTTTGCAGCGGAACGTCCTGTGGTGCGGCGCGAGGGATCTTTGATCATGGTGGACGATGATAGGCTCGAACTCGAATACGGCGAGGCGCCGGAAGTGCGGATCGTGCGATTCCGTTCACTCGGCTGCTATCCACTGACCTGTGCGGTCGAGTCGAATGCCCGCACCATCGAAGAGATCATCGAAGAACTCATGCTGACGCGGGCATCGGAACGACAAGGCCGCGTCATAGATCGCGATCAGGCAAGCTCCATGGAAAAGAAAAAGGAAGAGGGCTATTTTTGATGTCGCATGCAGAAGCAGGCGCGGCAACCGCTCCGGCGACCGCAACCGGCTCGCCCCTGGGCAGCACAATGCCCATGCTGCGATTCCTGACCTGCGGCAGCGTCGACGACGGAAAGAGCACGCTCATCGGCCGCCTGCTCTACGACTGCCATACGATCTTCGAGGACACGCTGGTCGCGGCCGAGCGCGATAGCATGACGTACGGAACGACCGGAGAATCGCTCGATTTCGCGCTGCTTGTGGACGGGCTCCAGGCCGAACGCGAACAGGGCATCACCATCGATGTCGCCTACCGCTACTTTGCGACGCCCAGGCGCAAGTTCATCGTCGCCGACACGCCAGGGCATGAGCAATACACCCGCAACATGGTAACGGGAGCCTCCACTTCCGACGCCGCCATCATTCTCGTGGATGCGCGCAAGGGCGTATTGGTCCAGACCCGCCGCCATACGTGCATCGTGCACCTTCTGGGCATCAAGAATATCGTCGTCGCCGTCAACAAGATGGACGTAGTCGGTTACGAGCAGGAGATCTTCGACAACATCGACACCGACTATCGCGCCTTCGCGGCGCAACTCGGCGTCGCGAACGTGACGACCATTCCCGTGTCGGCGTTACGCGGCGAGAACCTCGCCAAGCGGGCATCTGCCATGCCCTGGTATGAAGGCCCGACGCTGCTCGACTACCTGGAGAACGTCGACGTCACCAGCGGGCGGGAACAGCGCCCGCTCCGCCTCCCGGTCCAGTGGGTGTGCCGACCCAATTCGAACTTCCGCGGCTACGCGGGCACGATTGCAAGCGGAACCGTCAGCCTGGGCGATCCCGTCGTCTGCCTTCCCGCCAGCACGAGCGCGAAAATCTCGCGGATCCTCAACGGCGAGGAAGAGCGCGAACGTGCGCAGGCAGGCGAGGCCGTCGTCGTAACGCTCGATCACGAGATCGACGTGAGCCGCGGGGACGTGCTCTGCGCTCCCGCGGAACGTGCGGAAATCTCCGATCAGATCTCGGCCAATGTGGTGTGGATGAGCACGCATCACATGCTGAAGGGGCGTCCGTATATCCTGCGTTGCGGCACTCAATCCGTGATCGCGCAGATCAGCGAAATAAAATACAAACTCAACGTGGATTCCCTCGAGCATGTCGCGACGCGCGATCTGTCGTGCAACGAGATCGGTCTGTGCAACATCTCGCTCAACAGGCCGATAGCCTTCGACGGCTACGAGGATAACCGCAGCACTGGCGCATTCGTATTGATCGACCGCACGACCAACGAGACGGTCGGCGCAGGCATGATCTTGTTTGCGCTGCGCCGCTCGCAAAACATCCACTGGCAGGCGCTGAACATTTCCCGCGAGCAGCGGGCCGAACTCAAGGGCCAGCGCGCCTGCTGCCTGTGGTTCACGGGCCTTTCGGGCTCCGGCAAGTCGACGATCGCCAACCTGATCGAGAAGCGGCTTTTCGCTCAAGGGCGCCACACCTACATCCTCGACGGCGACAACGTGCGCCACGGCCTCAACCGGGACTTGGGCTTCACCGAAGCCGATCGCGTCGAAAACATTCGCCGCGTCGCGGAAGTCTCGCGCCTGATGGTGGACGCCGGCCTCATAACCATCGTTTCCTTCATCTCGCCCTTCCGCGCCGAGCGGCGGTTTGCGCGCGAACGTTTCCCCGATGGCGATTTTCTGGAGATCTTCATCGATACGCCGTTGGAGCTGTGCGAGCGGCGCGACCCCAAGGGTCTTTACAAGAAGGCGCGGGTGGGCCAGCTCGCCAACTTCACCGGTATCAACTCACCCTACGAATCGCCCGAGAGCCCCGAGGTCCACATCCTGGGCGGGAGCGTTTCGGCGGAAGAGCATGTCGAAGAAATCATCGACGCTCTCGTGAAGCGCGGTTTCCTGCACGCGCGCTAGTATAGCGTCAGCGTGCAGTGAAGTCGGTTCGCGGCTGGCATGCAAGAAAGAATGGATCCCGGGGACAAGGGCTGGAAGGACAGTTGAGCACGTCGTCCCTGTAGAAGCGTCAGTCCACAGGACCCAGGAGTGCGGCTCGCGGAGCACCGGACCACACGATGAAACTGGGATTGAGGTAATTTGCCTCGCGTTTGGCGTAAAGGAGCGGCGTGCCATCGGCGCGCGTGACGCTGCCGCCCGCGGCAAGCACGATTGCGTGGCCCGCAGCGGTATCCCATTCTTTGGTCGGCCCGAAACGGGGATAAAGATCCGCCTTTCCTTCGGCCACGAGGCAGAACTTCAGCGACGACCCGATGTTGACGCGATCTTTGACATCGACATTACGCAGCCAATCCTCCAGGGCCTGGGACCCGTGCGAACGGCTCGCGACGATGGTCAATCCACCCGAGTGAGCCGCGCGCGTCGAGAGACGTTCGGCAGCAACGTCCTCCAGGCTCGCAGGCGCGTCTTTGCAGGACACCTGCGCCTTGAACGCGTGCTCACTGCCGGCAGTCCAGTAAAGTTGCGACATGGCGGGCGCATAGATCAGGCCAAAAACGGGAACCCGGCTCTTCACAAGAGCGATGTTGACGGTGAACTCCGGGCGCCGCGCCGCAAACTCGCGAGTTCCATCGAGCGGATCGACAAGAAAGAATGTTTCGCCGTGGACGAGCATTTCGCCGCGGCTCGCTGCCTCTTCCGCGATGACCGGAATCCCTGGAGCGATTTCCGCCAGCGCGGCGGCGATGATCGCTTCGGCTTCACGATCGGCCGCAGTGACGGGAGAACCGTCGGCCTTGGTCAGCACCTGCGTACCGGCATCGAAATGCCTCATGATGCATGCGCCGGCCGCAATCGCAGGCCGAAAAAGGCGTTCAGCCAACATATTCGATGCAGTACCCTGCATGCTTCCTCGACAGCATTGATCTTGTGCGACTCAAATAGGCACGCGGACGCTAGCGGCGTGAGGAACGGCTTGCAACGCACGCTTCCTGGCGGAACCCGGGTTCCACGTTTTGGAATAGTGCGCTCTCAAGGCCAAGGCGCGCGCCAGCCGCGCTTGCCGATGCACCGGTGTCGAGGTCCGGCCGTGTTTGCGCGAGGACGCCGGACACCAGCCTCAGCGGACGTTCGGATCGGCGTAGCACTTGCGCATGTATTCGCAGCGGTAGCTACCCGAGAAGTGCATGCTATCGCCTTTCGCCGGCGATATGAAATTGCACACCTCTTCAAGCCCCTCCGGTGTCAGCCAGCCATAACGCCGGCCACGCTGCACGGCAAAGCAATCTGCCGTCTCCTCGTCAGGTCCGCGAAACTGGTGGCCGCATTCATGCGCGTAGATCCACTGCTTGACCGGTGTCGACACCTTGTCGAGCAGGCGCGGGTTCATGATCAGAAAGCCAGGATAGGCGGCGCCATAATCGTCGAGTGTATTGTCGATCACGGTGGGGCGCATCCCGCACATCTGAGTGCGGCCGTCGAGCTTGAATTGGCCCGGTTCGAGCAGCTGTGTATCGCCGCCCACTTGCTTGACGTACTCCTCCGGCGTCGGCGCAGAAGCTTCGCTCCATG
Source organism: Hyphomicrobium sp. (assembly GCA_035325525.1). Taxonomy (GTDB): domain Bacteria; phylum Pseudomonadota; class Alphaproteobacteria; order Rhizobiales; family Hyphomicrobiaceae; genus Hyphomicrobium_B. Next base: position 294,700 of record DAOKZR010000005.1, read on the forward strand.
CGTCGCGGGGAATAGCAAATGTACATATGGCCAAGCCCAGCGTGATGCCGGACAACGCGCGTCGCAAATTCATCAATGCTGTCTTCTTGATTACCCTGCGCCCCAACTTCCCTTGTGCCGTAGAATGGCTTGAAAAATCATCAAGCACAAGCCCGCCCCGAACGGCCGTCCGCACTGCGCTCAGGTTGAGGATTCCGTCTCGATATCGAGCATGTCGTCATCCGAGAACCCGAAGTGGTGGCCGATTTCGTGGATCAGAACATGGGCAATGAGATGACCGAGTTCTTCCTCTCCGGCTGCCCATTCGTCCAGGATCGGCCGACGGTACAAGAATACCATATCGGGTTCGCGCGGTATGTCCAACACGCTCTTCTTATTGAGACTGACGCCTTGATAGAGCCCCGTCAGCTCGAAGGGGTCTTCTATGCCCAATTCCTCGAGGACGTCATCGGTGGCGAAGTCTTCTATGCGGATCAATACGTCACCCGCCAACTGACGGAAAGTGGCAGGGAGTTTCTCCCACGCGGATGCGGCGAGCATCTCGAAATCCGCCAGCGAAGGGGCTCGTTTGTCTTTCCAGTCCGACGTCATCCCGCCACCTGAGCTTCCAGCATGTGTCCAGTACATCACAGATAGTAAGGAGGGCCTCTGGGTGCAATTGAAACAGGAGCCCATGCGATGCATGGGCGCTGTCACATCTCGACCCCGGGCGCGCTCATTGTCCAACCATGCGCCGGCGACGCGTATTCGTTCTTCGCCCTCGCCTTTTTTCGCATCTGTGGCGGAGTGCAACCGAGGCAACCGTTGTTACTCACTCGGCAGCACTCGGCTGAAGCCCGGCGCGGCTTACCGATCTGCGCTGCGCGAAGCGAGAGTAAAGCGCCGGCAGAACGATCAACGTGAGCAGGGTGGCGCTGATCAATCCTCCAATCACCACTGTTGCGAGCGGCTTTTGCACTTCGGCGCCGGCGCCCGTAGCGATCGCCATCGGCACGAAACCGAGCGCAGCCACGAGCGCGGTCATGACAACCGGCCTAAGTCGCGTCAGCGCCCCTTCTATGATGGCTCGGCGGATCGACACGCGTTCTTCCAACAACTGCCTGATGTGAGACAGCATGACCAGACCGTTGAGGACCGCCACGCCAGAAAGCGCGATGAAGCCTACGGCCGCCGAGACTGAGAACGGCATGCCACGAAGCCAAAGCGCGGCAATGCCTCCGGTCAACGCCAGTGGCACAGCGCTGAAAACCAGTAGTGCGTCCCGAGGCGAGTTCAAAGCCGTGTACAGAAGCATATAGATGAGGAAGAAGCAGGCGGGCACCACAATCATCAAGCGATCGCGCGCCGCGGCCAGATTCTCGAACTGTCCGCCCCATGTGACCCAGTAGCCAGCCGGCAACTGCACCTCGGCCGCGGTCTTCGTCTGCGCTTCCTCGACCACAGAGGCGATGTCGCGACCGCGTACATTTGCGGTGACCACAACACGGCGTTTTCCATTCTCGCGGCTGATCTGATTGGGGCCATCGGCGAACGTGAAGCTGGCGACCTGCTTCAATAAAACGGCCCCATTGTTACGATCTGGCGCAGCCGGCAACGGAATGGGGATGTTTTGCAGAGCTTCATTACTGTCGCGAACAGCGTTCGGCAGCCGGACGACGATCGGGTACCGGCGGTCCCCCTCGAACACGACACCAGCTTGGTGTCCGCCGATGGCAGCGCCAATCACGTCCTGTACCGTTGCGATGCTGATACCCAGCCGGGCGAGCTCGGCGCGATCGGGTCTGATTTCGAGGAAGGGTAAGCCTTCCACCTGCTCGACGCGCACGTCGCCGGCGCCTTGCACGCCGCGCAGGACGCTCGCGATCCGGTTGGCCGTTTTCAACATCACTTCGAAGTCTTCGCCAAACACCTTCACGGCAAGGTCACCCCGGACACCTGCAAGCAATTCGTTGAAGCGCATCTGGATGGGTTGTGTAAATTCATAGTTGTTGCCGGGGATCGCTTCAAGCGCCCGCCGTATCTGGCCGGCAAGTGCGTCTTTGGTCAGTTTGACGTCTGGCCACTCAGACTGCGGTTTCAGAACAATGAAGGTGTCAGACACGTTCGGGGGCATAGGATCGCTCGCCACTTCGGCCGTACCCGTCTTGGAGAAGACGTATGCAACTTGCGGGAACCTCGAGATCGCCTTTTCGATGTCGATCTGCATCGATTGTGACTGCGTGAGCGATGTGCTGGGGATGCGCAGCGCATGCATGGCGAAGTTCTTCTCATCGAGCGTGGGTATGAACTCCTGGCCGAGCCGAGGGAAAAGCAGGCCGGCTGCCAGGAGCAAGGCGACTGCCGCAGCTAACACCGGTGCTGGATGCGCAACGGCGTTCGTGACAACTGGGCGGTAGAGCCGCTTCAAGCTGCGGATAAGCACGTTTTCCTGCTCAGCGATGCGTCCGGTCATGGTGATCGCAATCAGAGCCGGCACGAACGTGAGCGACAGCACGAACGCGGCAACCAGAGCAATGATGACGGTAAGCGCCATCGGTTCGAACATCTTGCCCTCGACGCCGGAGAACGTCAGCAGCGGAACGTAGACCAGGATGATGATGGCTTGTCCGAAGACAGTCGGCTTTATCATTTCCTCGGCTGATTCCACGATCGTGCTCAGCCGTTCGCTAAGATGTAGAGGCCGGGCGAGTGCGTGCTGGCGATCCGCAAGATGACGCAGGCTGTTCTCGGCGATGATAACGGCTCCATCCACGATGAGGCCGAAATCGAGAGCGCCGAGGCTCATGAGGTTCGCACTGATATTGGCTTGAATCATACCCGTTATCGTCAGCAGCATGGCGAGGGGAATGACGAGAGCCGTGATCAGTGCTGCTCGAAAATGGCCGAGCAGGAGGAACAAGACAGCGATGACCAACAGCGCCCCTTCGGCAAGGTTCTTGCTCACCGTGGCAATTGTCGCATCCACGAGCAGCATCCGGTTCAGAACGGGCTCTGCAGCAATACCAGGCGGAAGCGATGCCTGAATGGCCCGCAACCGGACATCGACAGCGGCTGATACGGTTCGGCTGTTGCCGCCTATCAGCATCAACGCAGTGCCGATGACCGCCTCTTCGCCATTTTCGCTTGCGCTGCCGGTGCGAAGTTCTTTGTCTATGCGCACCTGCGCGACATCCTTTATCCGCACCGGAACGCCGCCGCGTGAGGAGATGACCACGTTGGCGATATCGTCTGCGCCTTCTAATCGGCCGGTTGAGCGAACGACGAGCCCTTCGCCGTTACGCTCGAGGTAGCCGGCGCCGCGGTTGGCGTTGTTTCGCGCCAAGGCGTCCGAGATGTCATCGAATGAAAGGCCGAGAGCCATCAATCTGGCGGGGTCGGGCTGCACCTGATACTGCTTCTCGAAACCGCCGATGCTGTCCACGCCCGTCACGCCAGGCACCGTTTTGACTTGCGGCCTGATGATCCAGTCCTGCACGGTGCGCAGATAGGCGCCGCGCTCGACCTCAGAAGTGAGCCTTTGGCCCTCCGGCGTCAGGTATGTGCCATCATCTTGCCAACCTGCCTGCCCAGGTGCGGATGTCTTTGCATCCATTGTGAACCGCACCGACCACATATAGATCTCGCCGAGGCCGGTCGATATCGGTCCAAGGCGTACTTCGGCGCCGGGCGGCAGGTTGGAACGAATTTCTGCCAAGCGCTCGGTCACTTGTTGGCGTGCGAAGTAGATATCTGTCGCATCGCTGAATACCGCGGTCACCTGCGAAAATCCATTGCGAGACATGGAACGGGTGTATTCGAGACCCGAAATCCCGGACAGCCCCGTCTCGACCGGATAGGTGATCTGCTTTTCAACGTCGACGGGCGAAAGCGAAGCGGCAACGGTGTTGATCTGCACCTGGTTATTGGTGATGTCGGGTACCGCATCGATCTGCAGGCGCGCCAGCGACGTAACGCCGGCGCCGGCCGCGGCCAGACACAGCAGGACGACAAGCCAGCGCTGATGCACGGAAAAGGACAGAATTCGCCTGATCATCGTTCTGTTCTCTAATGCGAGTGTTCGGCTTCGGACTTGCCGAGGTCTGCTTTCAAGAGAAAGCTGTTCTCCACCGCGATCAATTCGCCGACGGTGAGGCCCGAGACGATCTCAATTCCGGTTCCATCAGATCGGCCGGGCGACACTTCGCGCTTCCGGAATCCGTCGGGCGTGCGTACGAAGACAACAGGCTTGCCCTCTACCGTCTGCAAGGCGATCCGCGGGATGCGGATGCCGACGCTCTGTTGGTCCAGGGCTACGCGCGCGGTGACGAAGGTGCCAGGACGCCAGGCCAGCGCCTCGTTGTCGAAGGCGGCTACGACACGGGCCGAGCGCGTTTCAGCACTCACCATCGGGCTGACGAACACGATCTTGCCCTCGGTGAGTTTGCCATTCTCGCCGATCGTTACCTTTTGGCCCTCCTTGATTGCATCGAGATCGGACAGCGGCGCCGACAGTTCGGCCCACACCGTCGATAAGTCCGCAATTGCGTACAATTCTGACGCATCACCCTCTTTACCGACCGGCGCGCCGACCTCCACCTTGCGTTCGACGATTCGGCCGCCCATGGATGCCCGCACCTCGTAGGTCCTCAGGCGCGACTGACCTTGAGACGCGCTGTCTTCCTTGGCCTCTTTGGCCACCGCTGTTGCGTCGAGACCGAGAGACGTGAGTTTCTGGCGCGCAAGATCGACCCTGAGCCCGGCCAGGGTGAAACTTGCCTTGAATTGGAGGTACTGCTGCTCGGGCGTGATGCGTTTTTCCCAAAGAGCCGCCGAACGCTCAAACAGGGTTTTTTGCAGATCGAGATCGACGACGGCAGCCAGATACTCGCTCTTTGCCTCGGCCACCTCGCGGCTGGAGATGAGTGCGATTATTTCACCAGCGGCGACTTCATCACCAATCTTCTTTCGCAGTTCAGCGACGGTGCCGACGACTTGCGCGGGCACCCGTGCCTGTCTATCCGCGTCGGGAACCACCACGGCAGGTAACGGCAACTCTCGCGACAGCACACCGCCATCCACCTTCTCGATCGAGATTCCACTGGCGGCGACACGCTCCTGCGGCATGACTATGACACCCTCGTGCCCGTCGCCTTCTCCGTGGCCGTGTTCGTGGCCTTCGCCGTGGCCGTGACCCTCAGCTTGCCCTTTTTCCTCGTGAGCAGCCTCAACGTGTGCGGGACTTGCAAGCATACCCTTCGTGATCGACGCCGCGGCCAGGATCAGAGAACCGCCGATGATAAATCGGGCAAACGTGGGTTTGCGCCGCCGCGCACCAAGGCCGGCCAGGACGCCCAAAGCGGTGAAGGCGAGCGCGGAGCCGGCTGCGGTAAATGGGTTGGCCATCCAGGATGCGACCGTGTCTCCCAAGACGCCGTACCGATGATGGTCGGCATGGTCATGGTCGAAAACGGGTTCCTTGGATGCCGGTAAGGCAAGTGCCGCGGATTTGTCTGTGCGCGGGCCGCCCTCTGCTTCATCCCTTTCACCGGCTCCCACATGGGGACCGTGAGAATGAACCGTGGCGGCGGGAGCTGCCGGTTCGAAATTTTCGGCATTCGCGTTGTCACCGCGAGCCTCCACGGCAACCACGGTTGACGCCAAGACCAATAGGCCTAGGGCGATTGCGGCGCCAAAGCGGCCCGCAAGGCACGTGCGCATAGCGATTTCCTCTGAGCAGGACGCGTGTCATCGGCCGCGAAAGCAGCCGGAGCGAATCTGTTTCAGAGGAGAATTATCGGAGGCCGGTCAAGCGATGCGACCGACCCCGGGGCGACCGCGTGTTCTATGTGGCGCGGAGGTTGATACGGCAGTGGCGGCATCGAGAAAAACACAGCGTCGGGGCACATCAGAGAGAAGCAGGACACGCCGCAACAGTCGCAACAACTGGGAGCAAACTTGATGTGCCAGTCGGGCGCCCCCGTGTTCTGCTCGATACCGGCGTTCATCTGATGCAGGTCGCCAGTCGTTGGCATGGCATCGCCCGGGGCGGAAGCCATGCCGGCGAATACGTGGGATGCGTCATGCTGCACATGGCGCCTCATGTCGGAGAACAGCGAAGCGGACAGCGCGAGAACCAGTAGCGCGGCAAAGCTCCGCGCCACCGCAGTCATTCTCATAAGCTTGTTGCAGGTGCCGAACACCACCATTCGCCCACTCACGTAGCCGAACCCGTATCTAGGCCGCTTCGCTCCTGGATGCAATCCGCACGCGCCATCAAGCAGCCTCGCAACTTTGCCTGACAGAGCCGTTCCGCGCGTTGGATCGCAAACGGCTTGTGCCGCCCTACGGCGGCAGGAGTCAGGCGTTGGGCCAATCGCGGACATCGACGAAGTGACCCTCGAGCGCCGCTGCAGCCGCCATTACGGGCGAAACCAGATGCGTGCGCCCCTTGTAGCCCTGGCGGCCCTCGAAGTTGCGGTTGGACGTCGAGGCGCAGCGCTGGCCGGGCCTCAACTGGTCCGGGTTCATGCCCAGGCACATCGAGCATCCGGGCTCGCGCCATTCGAAGCCAGCGGCCTTGAAGATCTTGTCGAGGCCTTCAGCTTCCGCCTGGCTCTTCACAAGACCCGACCCGGGAACGATCATCGCATAGGCGAGCCGCGACGAGATCTTCTTGCCGTCCACTACCTTGGCGACGGCGCGCAGATCCTCGATGCGGCCGTTGGTGCACGAGCCGATCCACACGACATCGAGCGGAATGTCCGTGATTTTGGTCCCCGGCGTCAGGCCCATATAATCGAGCGCGCGCACCATGGAGGCACGCTTGTTTTCGTTCTGCACCTTGGCCGGATCGGGCACCACGCCAGTGATCGACACGACGTCCTCTGGCGAGGTGCCCCACGATACGATGGGCGGCAGTTTCGAAGCATCGAGTTTCACGACGCGGTCGAAGTGCGCACCTTCATCCGTCCCGAGCGTTTCCCAGTACTTCATGGCCATGTCCCAGGCTGTGCCCTTGGGCGCCTTGGGCCGGCCTTTGATGAAGGCATAGGTCTTATCGTCGGGCGCGATCATGCCCGCGCGGGCGCCGCCTTCGATCGACATGTTGCAGACCGTCATGCGACCTTCCATGGAAAGCGCACGGATCGCTTCGCCCGCGTATTCGATGACGGAGCCCGTCCCGCCGGCCGTCCCGATCTCGCCGATGATGGCGAGAATGATGTCCTTGGCGCCGACGCCGTGGGGCGCGACGCCGTCCACCTGCACCAGCATGTTCTTGGCTTTTTTCTGGATCAGCGTTTGCGTGGCGAGCACGTGCTCCACTTCGGACGTGCCTATGCCGTGTGCCAGCGCCCCGAACGCCCCGTGCGTGGATGTGTGGCTGTCCCCGCAAACGATGGTCGTGCCGGGCAGCGTGAAGCCTTGCTCTGGACCAACCACGTGTACGATGCCCTGGCGCTTGTCGAGTTCGTTGTAGTACTCGACGCCGAAATCCTGGGCGTTCTTGGCGAGCGTTTCCACCTGCACGCGGCTTTGCTCGTCGGCGATGCCGTGCGAGCGGTCCGTGGTGGGGACGTTATGGTCCACGACGGCCAGGGTCTTTTCCGGTGCGCGAACCTTGCGGCCCGCCGTGCGCAACCCTTCGAAAGCCTGCGGGCTCGTCACCTCATGCACAAGATGGCGATCGATGTAGAGCAGGCAGGTGCCGTCGTCGGACCGCTCGACTACGTGATCGTCGAAAATCTTGTCATACAGCGTTTTCGCCATGGGAACCTTCGTTCGCGATAAGGGATTTTTGCGCCGCGCGCTGCCAGTAGGCAGCCGTTAGATAGCTCTGCCCCGGCAAAGAAGCAAATCAGGCAAAGTCGCAGCCTCGATCAGCGGTGTTTGACGGCTGCCACCGCCCCGCCACTACCTCAAGGCACATGCTAACATGATGAAATTTTTCATATTTCACGGTGCCGGCCGGATCGCCTTCCGCTTCAAAGCCTTGCAGAGCTGATAGAATCGCCTAACGGTCAAGCCGGTCTCACGCGTCCAGCCCTGCTCGCACTGCTCGATGGTCACGGCAACCGGCAGGCTCTCTGTGCTGTGCGGGGGCGTCATGCGCGGGGTGTACTCGGGCGGTTCGATGGGCTTCAGTTCGTAAGCCCGCGGCAGCCGCGGGGTTCCGACTGCATCACCGGGCTTGCCGGAGTAGAGCGGGACCGTGGATGCGTAGGGATCGCGCGGCACCCCCATGGGCGAGGGCACATACTTTCCGCTAGCGTCATATTGGGCCCAGGCGGGGGGGAGCCCTGCGGCGAGAGCCAATCCAACGATGATGATGGTGCGCTTCCACATGTCCTCAAGATCGTTCGCTTGCGCCCGGCGTCAAGGCGGCTTGGCGAAGCGGCCAACAAAAAGGCTGGGTGGCGCACCGCCCGGCGAGGTCCAATGGGAGGGAACACCGATGTGCTCCAGATCAGGAGCCCATCATCGGGAACCCATGACGGCGGGGGTGGCAAAACAAGCCCGCCGCCCGTGCTCCTGCCATGGCAGGCATACGCGCGCCCGCGCCAAGCGGATCAAAGGCCGGTGCGCGATTAGCGCCCTACTTCCAGCCGCGCGTCTTTGAAACCAGGAAGTCCCGCAGCAACTGTACCTTCTTGGAACTCTTCAGCTCTTCGGGGTACGCGAACAGGATCGGCATTCGCGGGACATCCATATCGGGAAGCACCGGCACGAGATCGGTGTCGTTCTCGCTCATGTAGTCGGGGATCATGCCGATGCCGATCCCCGCGCGTATCGCGTATTTGATGGCGACCACGCTGTTTATGCGAAGCACCGCCGGCCTGGAATCGCCGCTTGGCCTTCCGACGGACTCGATCCAATTGACCGCCGTGAGATGCTGGGCCGGCTGGCCGCTGTAGGAAATAATGCGGTGCCGATCGAGATCCTCCACCGAAGCGGGAGCGCCAAATCGCCGGATGTAGTTCACCGAGGCGATGGCACGCACACGGCTCTCCAGCAGCGGCCGCCGGATGAGATCGGCCTGTTCGGGCTCGCGGGTCCAGATCGCGACGTTCGCCGCCCGCATGGCGATGTCGACCTGTTCATCGCTGAGGATCAATTCGATGCGGATATCGGGATAAAGTTCGGTGAACTCGCTCAGGCGCGGGCCGAGCCAGATCGTGCCGAAGCCGATAGGCGCGGTCACGCGCAGATCGCCCGAGGGCTTGGACGTGGAATCGGTCAAAAGCGTTTCCGCCGTCTGCAACTTGGCGAATACTTCGGAGACCGTGCGGTTGAGAAGCTCGCCCTGCTCGGTCAATACAAGTCCGCGCGCGTGCCTGTGAAACAGCGTCACCTTCAGGCCGGCCTCGAGTGCCGAGATCTGCCGGCTGACGGCTGACTGGCTCATATGAAGCTGCTCGCCGGCGTGGGTGAAGCTCCCGGCCTCGGCGGCGGCGTGAAAAATCCGAAGTTTATCCCAGTCCATGAAACGGCATTCCAATCTCGCCCGGCTCTTGAATATCGCATAGCAGCCATTCCGGACGATGACGGCGCGACTGTAGCCAGACTGCGCCGCCGCGCAACAGCTTTGCGAGATTTTTCAGAGTGATCGCGACAAATACTCAGCACACTTTAGAGGGAGATCTCCAACCGTTGCATTATGGTCGCAAGGAGTTATTATCCCTACAAATGGTTCGACTGTCTTGATCTTTAGCCGGCCAACCATGACGTTAGACCGCCACAAAAAACGAGGTTCGCAGATGAGCAACATTAAGAAACTTTCTTTGGCAGCCACGATGGCGGGATTGATGTCCATACCTGCGCTTGCCGAACCCACGAAGCTCTGGGAAGTGAGCGGTCTGGCCGGTCCTGAATGCGCGCTGCCCGATTCGGCCTCCGGAACCATCTACGTCTCCAACGTCAACGGCGACGCGATGAAAAAGGATGGAAACGGTTTCATCGCCAAGGTGTCGCTTGACGGCAAGAGCGTTGACAAGGACTGGTCGACGGGCCTCAACGCCCCCAAGGGCTTGGCGATTTCCAATGGCCACCTCTTCGTCGGCGACGTCGATGAACTGGTCGAAATCGATCTCGCGAACGGCAAGATCATCGCCAAGCACAAAGCCGAGGGCGCAGGCCTGCTGAACGATGTCGCAGCCGACTCCAAGGGCAACGTCTACGTCACCGACACCGGCGGCGGCGGCGTCTACAAGCTGTCGGGCGGCAAGATCGAGAAATGGCTGACCGATCCCATCTTTGCCGGTGCCAACGGCATCATCGTCGAGGGCGACAACCTGATCGTCAACACCTGGGGCGTCCTGACGGGCAACGGATTCGAGACCAGCTCCCTCGGCCGCATGGTGTCGGTATCGCTGGCTGACGGCAAGTTCACCGAACTGGACGGCGGCAAGACGATTGGCAACCTCGATGGCCTCGCCTCGCTGGGCGGCGGCAATTATCTCATTTCCGATTGGATGGCCGGGAAGGTCATGACCTTCGCCACTGGCGGCAAGACCGAGACCATCCTCGAGGATGGGCAGGGTACCGCCGATTTCGGCTATGACGCGGCTGCCAAGATCATGTACCTGCCGCAGATGATGAAGGGCACGCTGACGGCCTATAAGCTGCAATAGCAGCAGGCGCGTGCTCTCGAAATACGGGACGTATTGACACGCAGACGCGCCGGGAACTATTCCCGGCGCGTCTGCTTTTCGCCGGGGAATTCGAACGATTTCAAAATTTCCCGATCACTACATCGGCGCCCGATCACTTATCGCGCTTGCCCAACTAAGGTCGCGCTCGGCGCTCGCCCCATGGCGCTTATACTACCGATGCCGGGGTTTGCAGCCCATCTGGACTCGACTACCCTCAACGCGCCAACTTCCCACAATCGAGACAAGGAATCGACGATGAAAGCTCCCCTGTATGTCTCCTGTGCTGCGATTGCCGCAACAGCGCTGTCACTCGGCGGCTGGCCGTCGGAAGTTGCCGCGCAAAGCCCCGCCGGCGTCGCCTACGTCACCAGCCAGGATGGCGATATCAGCATCCTTTCCCTGGACACGCTTTCGCTCAGCGAAGCGATCCACGCCGATGGCAAGGGTCCGCGCGGCCTCGGCGTCACCAGCGACGGCACGCATCTGGTGACGGCCAACCGCGATGGCGGCGACGTTTCGGTCATCGACCTTGCAACCAAGAAGGTCGTCAAGCACATCCCGATCGGGAAAAACCCGGAATTCGTGCGCGTGCGCGGCGATCAGGCGTTCGTCAGCTTCGAGCCAAGCTCAAAAGGCGGTCCCCCTCCGAAGCCCGGCGAGAAGGCGGCAGAAGACAAAGACGACGATAGCGAGGAACTCTTGCCGGCGAAGATCGCCATCGTCGATCTGAAGAAACTCGAAGTTGTTGGCGAGATAACGAGCGGCCCGGAAACCGAAGGCATCGAATTCACGCCCGACGGGAAAGCGATGCTCGTCACCAACGAGGCCGACAATACCGTGACCGTGCACGAGTTGCCGGGCGGAAAGCTTTTGAAAACCGTTGACACGCATTCCTATGGCGACCGCCCGCGGGGCGTAAAGGTGTCGCCCGATGGCGCCAACTATGTGGTGACGCTCGAATTCGGCGACAAGGTTCTGGTTCTGGATAAGAACTTCGAGCCCGTGAAGACGATCTCGACGGGCAAGAGCCCCTACGGCATCGCCTTCGACCGCAGCGGCAAACGCTTATTCGTTGCAGCCTCGAAGTCGAAGGAACTGCAGGTCTTCGACGGCAAGACCTTCGAGCCGGTCAAGAACATTCCTGTCAAGGATCGTTGCTGGCACTTCAGCTTCTCACCCGACGACAGCAAGATCGTGGTCGCGTGCGGCCGCTCCAATAACGTCCTGGTCTTCGATGCGACGAGCTACGAACTCCTCAAGGACGTACCGGTGAAGGATATGCCGTGGGGCGTTGTTACGTATCCCAAGGCGATGGGCAGCCTCGATCAGCCTTGATCGACCCTCGATCAGGCCGCGGCGTCAATCACGGTTGCGGCGATGGAAGCAAGAAACGCCGGGGTTCGTCCCGGCGTTTTTTTTCAACACCTGTGCAGCTTGGCTCGGTGGTGCGCGACGACAGTTATTCAGCCGCCGCCGCGTGCACTTCGTGCTTGGCGAGGTAGCGCTCGGCCTCAAGCGCGGCCATGCAGCCCATGCCCGCCGCAGTTACTGCCTGGCGGTACACCTCGTCCTTTACGTCACCGGCCGCGAACACGCCCGCAATCGCGGTCGCGGTCGAGTCGGGCGCAGTGACGAGATATCCCGACGGCGTCGTCGGCAACTGACCCTTGAACAGCTCCGTCGAGGGTGCATGGCCGATGGCGATGAACACGCCGTCAGCGGTACGCTGCGTGATTGCGCCGGTCTTCACGTTCTTTATCCGCAAGCCCGTGACCGAGCGCGGCTCCATCGTGCCGGTGATCTCCTCGACCGCGCTGTCCCAGATCACCTCGATCTTTGGATGTTTGAACAGCCGGTCCTGAAGAATCTTTTCCGCGCGGAACGAATCGCGGCGGTGAATGATCGTCACGCGGCTGGCGAAGTTGGTCAAAAACAACGCCTCCTCGACGGCCGTGTTTCCGCCGCCGACGACAACCACTTCCTTCCCCTTGTAGAAGAAGCCGTCGCACGTGGCGCACGCCGACACGCCATGACCTTTGAACGTCTCCTCGGAAGGGATGCCGAGCCAGCGCGCCTGCGCGCCAGTGCAAATGATGAGCGCGTCGCAGGTATAGACGTCGCCGCTGTCGCCTTCGAGGCGGATAGGTCTGGTCTTGAGATCCACCTTGTTGATGTGATCCATGACGATTTCGGCGCCGACATTCGCTGCCTGCGCCTGCATCTGCTCCATCAGCCATGGACCCTGAATCGCCTCCGCAAATCCAGGATAGTTCTCCACATCCGTTGTGATGGTCAGCTGTCCGCCGGGCTGCGAGCCCTGGATCAGAAGGGGCTTCAGCATGGCGCGCGCCGCGTAAATGGCGGCCGTGTAGCCGGCGGGGCCCGATCCGAGGATAATAACCTTGGCGTGACGGGGTGAGCTTGTCATGGGGAGCATCGCATCCTCGTTGTCTTCATTGAGGCGTTATTAGGGGGCTATGCCTTCAAACGTCAATGTCGCTGCCGGACTTCTCGGCCTCACACGCGGCCGATGCGGCGGGCCGGCACGGATGCTAAGGTGGAGTGGACGAGCCTTGGCGGCCGTAAACCTGGGGGCAGACACTTGGATATCCCGGCAAAGACCGACGCGCACGACATGCGCCGCCGGATCAAGGCCATCCTAGTCGGGTCGTCGGGCAATCTGGTGGAATGGTACGACTTCTACGTCTATGCCGCCTTCTCGCTCTATTTCGCCCACGCTTTCTTTCCCGACGGAGACCGCACCGCGCAACTCCTCGCCACGGCTGGCATCTTTGCGGTCGGATTTCTGATGCGCCCGCTGGGTGCATGGGCCTTCGGCCGTCTGGCCGACCGGCACGGACGGCGTATCGCCCTCACCGCATCCGTACTGCTCATGTGCTTTGGCTCGGCGCTCATTGCGCTGACGCCCACCTACGCGACTATCGGCGTCGCCGCGCCGCTCGTCCTGCTCGCCGCGCGGCTCATCCAGGGGCTCAGCCTTGGCGGCGAATACGGCACCAGCGCCACCTATCTTTCTGAAATGGCGACGCCCGACAGGCGCGGTTTCTATTCGAGCTTCCAATACGTCACGCTGATCGGCGGCCAGCTTACCGCCATGTTCGTGCTCATTGTTCTGCAAAAGCTCGTGCTGAGCGATGCGGAGCTGGAATCATGGGGCTGGCGCATTCCTTTCTTCATCGGCGCCCTGCTGGCCGTGATCGCCTACCGAATGCGCCGCGACATGCACGAGACGGATGCTTTCATGCGCGAGACGCGGCGCAATTCATCGCTGAAGACGCTGATGCAGCACCCTCGCGAGATCGCCATAGTGGTCGGTCTCACCATGGGCGGAACGGTGGCATTTTACACCTATACGACCTACATGCAGAAGTTTCTGGTCAACACATCGGGCTTCGACAAGCGGACGGCAACGACGATCTCGGCTGCTGCCTTGTTCGTCTATATGTGTCTGCAGCCGCTGGTCGGCGCCCTGTCGGATCGCATCGGGCGCAAGCCCATTCTCATTGCCTTCGGCGTGGCGGGCACGTTATCGACCATCCCGCTGCTGACCGCGTTAGAAGCCACGCGCGATCCGTGGACCGCATTCGCGATCATCATGTGCGGTCTTTCGATCGTGTCGGGCTACACCGCGATCAACGCCGTGGTGAAGGCGGAACTGTTCCCCACTCACGTTCGCGCGCTCGGCGTCGGCCTGCCGTTCGCCATCGCGGTTGCATTGTTTGGCGGAACAGCCGAGTACATCGGGCTCTGGTTCAAGTCGATGGGACACGAGACGTATTTCTACTGGTACATCACGATCTGCATATTCCTGTCGCTGATCGTCTACGCGAGGATGCCCGATACGCGCGACGCGGGCGCAATGTCCAGGGACCAATGAACGCCCGCTGAGCGCTCCCAGACTGGCAGGCTCGGCTATATCAGCCGCAGCGCGCGAAAGCTTGCATGGCCTTCGCGGCCGACGATGATGTGATCGTGAATAGCGATGCCCAGAGGCTTGGCGGCTTCCACGATCATCTTCGTCATATCGATGTCGGCACGCGAAGGGGTCGGATCGCCGGACGGGTGGTTGTGGACCAGGATGAGAGCGGTCGCGGACAGCTCCAGCGCGCGCTTGACGACCTCGCGGACATAGACGGGCGTGTGATCGACGGTGCCGCGCCCCTGCACCTCGTCGGCGATGAGGTTGTTCTTTTTGTCCAGGAAGAGGATGCGGAACTGCTCGATCGAATCGTAGCCTTGCGCTATCCTGAGATAGTCGAGGACGCTGGACCAGGACGACAGAGCGGTCCTTTCGGCGATCTCGCGGCGCACGAGCCGCGCGGCCGCGGCTCGAACGAGCTTGAGTTCATCCACCGCGCGCTGACCGATGCCGTCGACCTCCAACAGCCTCTGCGGCGGCGCGTTGATGACTTCCGAGAAGGTCCCGAAAGCGGCGAGCAGGCGCTTTGCGATCGGCTTGGTATCGCCTCGCGGGTAGACGCGAAAGAGGATCATCTCGAGCAGTTCGTAGTCGGGAACCGCGTCCGCCCCGCCCTCGCGAAAGCGATCCCGTAGCCGCTGACGGTGCCCGGCGCGATGGTCGATCGGCTGCGGCGCTTCGAAGAACGACCCCTGTCCGGCTGGTTTCGAAGCCTTGCCGGAACCCCCGCTGCCCATGGCCCCTCTGCCCCTCTTTGGTCCGGCCATTTGCATCAAGCACACGGCCCCATGGCGTTCCCTGGCTACGCCGCCTTCGTGAGCGTATAGGGCGGGCACTCGAACCCGGCCGGCGAGGCGGTGAAGATCTCGCATCCCGTCTGTGTGACGCCGATCGTGTGTTCGAACTGGGCGGAGAGTTCCCGGTCGCGGGTCACGGCAGTCCAGCCGTCGGGGAGGATCTTCACATGCGGCTTGCCGAGATTAATCATCGGTTCGATCGTGAAGAACATTCCGGGTTCAAGCACGGTTCCCTCGCCGCGCTCGCCGTAGTGCAGAATATTCGGCCGGTCGTGAAAGACGCGCCCCAGCCCGTGGCCGCAGAAGTCTCGCACGACGCTGCAACGTTCTGCCTCCGCATAGGCTTGAATTGCCGCACCTATGTCGCCGGTTGTATTTCCCGGCTTTACCTCCGCGATACCGCGTTGCAGCGACTCATGCGTGACCTGGATCAGCCGCTCCGCACGACGCGAAATGGCGCCCACCGGGTACATGCGGCTGGTGTCCCCATGCCAGCCGTCGACGATGAGCGTGACGTCGATGTTGACGACGTCGCCCTCCTTGAGCGGCTTGGAGTTTGGGATGCCGTGGCACACGACATGGTTGATGGACGTGCAGATGGAGCGGGGAAAACCGCGATAATTGAGGGGGGCGGGCACTGCACCATGGTCACAGGCGAACTCCAGAACGAGCTCGTCGAGCCGTTCGGTCGTTACGCCGGGCGCCACATGAGACACCAGCAGATCGAGCGCTTCGGCCGCAAGACGGCCCGCCTTGCGCATACCTTCAAATGCCTCAGGTCCGTGCAGGCGGATTTTACCATCGCGGCTCAAAGTGCGGTTAACGTCTACATTCGACATCGGGTTATCCAGTTGGCCTCAACTCTCTCGTCAATCCAAGAATTTAGTGCAAAACTGCGTTCGTGCAAATCGACGTCCGACAAAGAAGGCGTCGTCATAATTGGGAGGACAATGATGACCAGATACCGCGCAATTCTGTTGGGCGGAGTTTGCCTTGGCCTGCTTGCCCCGCAGGCCTTGGCCCAGGAAGCCGCCAAAGACACGCCCGCGTGGGCGGCTGAAGCGACGATGAATCCCGACTACAGGCCCGCCGAGGACAGTGCGCAATCTGCATCGGATGAGGCAGCCGAAGCACCTGCCCCTGCCGCCCCGGGGGAGGCGGAGGCCCCGAAGGAAGTGCCCCCGTGGGCGGCCGAAGCGACGATGAACCCCGATTACAAACCCCTCGATGACACGGCAGCGGCTGCCGAAGACGAGGCTGCGAAGAAGACCGCTGAGGAAGAGGCTGCAAAGAAAGCTGCCGAGGAAGAAGCCGCAAGGAAGG
>DAOKZR010000005.1:311487-329030 GCA_035325525.1 Hyphomicrobium sp.
ACCGCTGAGGAAGAGGCTGCAAAGAAAGCTGCCGAGGAAGAAGCCGCAAGGAAGGCCGCCGAGGAAGAGGCTGCAAAGAAGGCGGCCGAGGCGGAAGCCGCAAGGAAGGCCGCCGAGGAAGAAGCCGCAAGGAAGGTCGCTGAGGAAGAGGCTGCAAAGAAGGCGGCCGAGGAAGAAGCCGCAAGGAAGGCTGCCGAGGAAGAGGCTGCAAAGAAGGCGGCCGAGGCGGAAGCCGCAAGGAAGGCTGCCGAGGAAGAGGCTGCAAAGAAGGCGGCCGAGGCGGAAGCCGCAAGGAAGGCTGCCGAGGAAGAGGCTGCAAAGAAGGCGGCCGAGGCAGAAGCCGCAAGGAAGGCTGCCGAGGAAGAGGCTGCAAAGAAGGCGGCCGAGGCAGAAGCCGCAAGGAAAGCCGCCGAGGAAGCCGAAGCCAAGCGCAAGGCCGACGAGGAAGCCGCTCGTCAGGCGGCCATCGAGACCTGCCGCGACGCACTCAACGGCGCCATCAGCGCTGGCAACGTTCAGTTCGCCTTCAATAGCTGGAGTATCAACGCCAAGAACGACGGGGCGCTCGATAAGGTCGCCGCGATTGCCAAGGACTGTCCCGCCAACACGACGATCGAAGTGGGCGGACATACCGACAGCTCCGGTTCGGCCGAGGCCAATCAGAAGCTGTCGGAATTGCGCGCCAAGGCCGTGGTGGACTACCTCGTCAAGGCAGGCATCGATTCGAGCAAGCTGAAAGCGGCGGGCTATGGCCAGGATAAACCTGTTGCGGACAACAAGACGGCAGCCGGACGCGCCAAGAACCGCCGCATCGAGTTTTCGGTATCCTCAAACTGAGGGAGAAAATCACTTCTCCCAGTGATTTCAAGAATAGCAAAAGGCCCCGGCGAACCGGGGCCTTTTTATTTGACCTTCGCGCGGCGAACAGAGCGATCAGCCCTGGCCTTCTTCAGCGGGAACCTCGCCAGCGGAGCTTTCGGCCATCAGCCGCTGAGCCTGGGCGATCCAATCCTGCTTCTCGATCGCGCCCTTGAGGTTGAGCGTCTCGTCGATGTTTGCCATGTCGTCGTCGGAGAGGTTGGCGATCTGCTCGAACTTATAGCAGTTGAGCTGCTTCAGGCGCAGCGCGAGATCCGGGGTGATGCCGTTGATCTGCGTGAGATCGTCAGCCTCGCCCTTGGGCTTCTTGAAGCCTTTCCATGCAGCGTTGAGGCGGCGGGCGCGCGCATCGCTGCGCTCGACGATCCGGGCAGCCTTGCCGCGGCGGCCACGCAGGTAATAAAGCTTCGCGCGGCGGACTTTGCCGCGGCGAATAACGTCGATCTCCGCGATGTAGGGAGAGTAGATAGGGAAGACGCGCTCGACGCCCTCGCCATAAGAAATCTTTCGCACCGTGAAGGTCTCGTTGAGACCGGCGCCGGAGCGGGCGATCACGACGCCTTCATAAGCCTGCATACGCTCGGTGACCTTGGGCTCGGCGGCCTTCTTCTTCTTCTTGTCCTTGGGGTCGTCGATGACTTCGATGACGCGCACCATGACCTTGACGGTGTCGCCGGGAGAAAATTCGGGAATGCCGCGCTTGGCAAGCACAGCATCCATCTGCTCGCGCTCGAGCTCTTGGATGATATTCATCGTATTCTTCCTTGTTCGTCATTGAAGCAGAGGAGCATTCCGGCAAGCCTCAAAGGCCCGGAAGGCTCGTGCCGCCCCTGGTCGGGGCCACCCAATTTCGGGATATTGTTGGGCGGGTTCCTAACCCAAAAGACCGTTGCTGTCGAGTGGGAGACCCAGGGAACCGGCCTCAGGGCCAATTTGCCTCACGATTGTATAGGCTTGGGAGAGGGATTTCGACTGATGCGGATAGGATTTCTGGGACTTGGCGCTATGGGCCGGGGCATGGCGGCGCGGCTTGTCGAGGCGGGTCATGAGGTAATCGTCTGGAACCGGTCACCGGGGCCTGCGGGGGATTTGGCGGCTCAGGGCGCCAAGGTTGCCATGACCCCTGCGGAGGCGCTGCAAGGCGACGTCGTGCTTTCTATCTTGGCGGACGATAACGCCGTCCTGTCGGTGTTCGACGAGCAAACGCTTAGCGCGGCGGCGACTGGCCTCATTCACGCCAACATGGCGACGATCTCGCTGGCGGCCGCCAAAACGTTGATGGCGCAACACAAGAGCCGCGGCGTCGGCTACGTCGCAGCTCCCGTATTCGGGCGGGCGGATGCCGCCGCCGCTGGCCGGCTCAACATCGTAGCGAGCGGCAAGGCGGCAGAACTAGCCAAGCTCCAGCCTGCCTTCGATCGCCTCGGGCATAAGACGTGGATCGCGGGCGAAGATCCGCTCCATGCCCATACGGTCAAAATCTCCGGCAATCTGATGATCGCCGCGACCATCGAGATGCTGGGCGAAGCACTCGCGCTATGTGAGAAGTGCGGGGTTGATCCGAGCCGCTTCGCCGAGATCATGACGAGCACGATCTTTGCCGCGCCGGTCTTCAAGAACTACGCGGAGCTGATCACGCAAAAGCGCTATGAACCTGCCAGCTTCAAAATGCGCTTGGGGCTCAAGGACGTATCGCTGGCGCTGGCGGCGGGCTCGACCAGCCGGACGCCTCTGCCGCTCGCCAGCTTGATCCGTGATCACTTCCTGGAAGGCGTCGCGACGGGCGACGGCGACAAGGACTGGTCGGCCCTTGCGCAGGTAGTTGCCCGCAAGGCGGGGTTGAATTGACCATCCACAATGACCACGCTCTGTTCGACGATCAGTTGCCGGGCGTTGCGCTGCGGCAATATCCAATCGCCCGCCAGGCTGTAGATTTGAAACCTTGGATAAACCCAACCGGACCCGATCCGCATGTCCTTGAAGATTGCCGCCCAGATGGACCCGATTGAGCGGATCGACATCCGCGGCGATTCCACCTTCGCCATCCTGCTCGAAGCACAACGGCGCGGTCACGAGATCTTCTATTACACGCCACCCAACCTCGCCCTGGACGGCGCGCGTCTCCTGGCGCGCGGACACAGCCTCAAGGTGAAGGATCAGGAAGGCGACCACTACGCGCTTTCTGATCCGCGTGTGGTCGATCTGGGCCAGGATATCGACGTGGTGCTGCTGCGGCAGGACCCGCCTTTCGATATGGCTTATATCACGACCACACACCTGCTGGAGCGCATCCACCCCGGGACGCTCGTGGTCAACGACCCGGCACACGTGCGCAATGCGCCCGAGAAGCTTTGGGTGCTCGATTTCCTAGACTTAATGCCGCCAACGCTCGTGACGCGCCAGTTCGACGACGTTCTGGACTTTCGCGCCAGGTACAAGGACATCATCATCAAGCCGCTGTACGGCAACGGCGGGGCGGCGGTGTTCCGCATCAGGCCGGAGGACAGCAATCTATCCTCGCTCGTTGAACTGTTTCAGACGGTGTTCCGCGAACCGTTCATGGTGCAGGAGTATCGCCCCGAGGTGAAGCTCGGCGACAAGCGCATCATCCTCGTCGATGGCGAGGTGGCGGGTGCGATCAACCGCGTGCCGCAGGAAGGCGAGACACGTTCCAACCTGCACGTCGGCGGCACGGCACGCGCGGTGGAATTGACCGCACGCGACAAGGAGATCTGCGCCCGCCTTGGCCCGGAGTTGAAACGCCGCGGTTTGATCTTCACCGGCATCGACGTCATCGGACCGTATCTTACCGAGATCAACGTCACGTCGCCGACCGGCATTCGCCAGGTCAAGGCGTTCGGCGGCAACGACGTGGCGGCCATGATCTGGGATGCCATCGAAAGAAAAGTCGCCGGCGCCCGTACCTGACGAAGCGTGCACCTGCGCAATCCAGCGCGTACTGCGTTCTTGGTTTCGAAAGGAGCAATTCATGCTTTCGCGCCTCGCCCGCGTGGTCCGGCTTTTGCCGCTCGCCGTGTGCCTTGCAGCACCCGCTGCGTTCAATCCTGCGCCCGCGCTGGGAGAGCCGGCGTCTCCCTTCGCATCGCTGCCAGGCCGCTGGGTCGGCGAAGGCCGCTTCGGGGTAAGGGACAATCCGCCGGAGTCGGTAAAGTGCCGCGCGACGTATATTGCGGGGACCACGGCCGATGAACTCAAGCAAACGATCCGCTGCGCAACCGCGGGCGGGTCCATAGAGGTCATCAGCACGCTCAAACACGATGCGGGCAAGCTTTCAGGCGAATGGAAAGAAACCACGCACAATATCGAGGGCAACCTGGAGGGTCAGGTGACGCCGGCCGGATTTCGCATCCAGGTGAAAAGCAGCGACCTCGCCGCCAACATGGACGTGATCGTCAAGGCCAACCGGCAGATCGTCGAAATCCAATTCTTCGACTCCAGCTTGATCGGCCTGAGCCTGATCCTGACGAAGGGATGAGCCGCATCCTCGTTTGACGAAGGATCGTTACACAAATAACCTCCGCGCCCAGCAAGGACGGCCAATCGCCGGATTACGACGAGGGATGGGGATGACTGCCGCCATGGGCACGCTTGGCATCGTGATATCGCTCGCGCTGCTCATGTTTTTCGCGTACCGCGGCGTCACGGTGCTGATCCTTGCCCCGCTCCTCACGGCTCTCGCGCTCCTTTTCACGGGCGAAGCGCCGATGATGCTGCCGATCTATACCCAGGTCTTCATGAAGTCGATGGGTGGGTATCTGATCCAGTTTTTTCCGCTGTTCCTGCTCGGCGCCATTTTCGGAAAGCTCATGGACGATTCGGGCTCCGCGCGCGCCATCGCCCATGCGATCATCGACAAGCTCGGCCGCGAGCACGCCATCATGGCGATCGTGCTCTCCTGCGCGCTGCTGACGTATGGCGGGGTGTCTTTGTTCGTCGTCGCTTTCGCCGTGTTCCCGATCGGGGCGGCGTTGTTTCGCGAAGCCGGCTTGCCCAAGCGGCTCATTCCCGGTGCGATCGCGCTTGGATCGTTCACGTTCACGATGACGGCCCTGCCCGGCACGCCCGCAATTCAAAACGCCATTCCCAGCCCGTTCTTCGGGACCGACACGTTCGCGGCGCCCGGCCTTGGAACCATCGGCGGCCTCATCATGTTCGTGGTCGGAAGCTGGTGGATGCAGGCGCAGGGCCGCAAGCTCGCAGCCGCTGGTGAAGGTTACGGGGAGCATGAAGGCGAGCCCCAACAGCGCACCGATATGCCAACCATAGGCTTCGCCAAGGCCGTGCTGCCCATTCTGGCCGTCATCGGGCTCAACTTCGTCATGGCCAAGATCGCGCTGCCCGCTATGGATACCGGCTATCTGGCCAAACCCGAATACGGCGGGCTGCCCGATGCGAAATCCGTCATCGGCATCTGGGCGATCATAGTTGCGGTTTCGAGCGCGGTGCTGCTGTTGATCGCTTTGCACTGGCCGCGGTGGTCCAATCTCACGAAGACGCTGAATGAGGGAACCTTCGGCTCCATGCTGCCGATCCTCAACACCGCTTCCGAGGTTGGCTATGGCACCGTGATCGCCTCGCTGGCCGGCTTCGCCGTGATCCGCGACTTGGTCTTGAACATCCCGGGCAACCCGCTCGTCTCGGAGGCAGTTGCGGTGAACGTGCTTGCCGGGATTACGGGTTCGGCGTCCGGCGGCATGTCGATCGCCTTGAAGACGCTTGGCGCGCAATACCTTGAAATGGCCAATGCTGCCGGCGTCAGTCCACAGTTGTTGCATCGCGTGGCCGCCATGGCGTCGGGCTGCCTGGATACCCTGCCGCACAACGGGGCCGTCATTTCCCTGCTCGCGATCTGCGGACTGACCCACCGGGAATCTTACAAGTTCATTTTCTTCAATACGGTCGTCTTCCCTCTGCTTGCCCTCGTCGCCGTCATCTTCCTCGGTAGCACTTTCGGCAATTTCTAGAGTCGTTTGCGCCATTCCACGAAACGCGCAAAACGGCTCCATGCATTATCTCTTGCCGGTCGATTTGCACAAAGTTCTACTTTTGTTCTTGACCGTATTCCGCAGCCGCACTAACGTGCTTTCCTGTTCGGGGAGGGGCGTCATGTACGGTCAGATTTCAACGCTTGCGTTCATCGGCGTCGAGGCACGCCCCGTCGAAGTCCAAGTGCGGATTACTCCGGGCCAGGCGACCTTTGCCATTGTCGGCCTGCCTGATAAGGCGGTGGCCGAAAGCCGCGAACGGGTACGCAACGCTCTGCACGCCGTCGGCCTTGGCCTGCCTTACAAGCACATCACGGTGAACCTCGCGCCCGCCGACCTTCCCAAGGAGGGAAGTCATTTCGATTTGCCCATCGCGCTGGCCATGATGGCTGCGATGGAAGCCATCGCACCCGATGCCATCGGCGGTTACGCGGCAATTGGCGAACTGGCGCTCGATGGCTCCATCCGCTCCGTCCCCGGCGCCTTGCCTGCCGCGATCGGTGCGAACGCCATCGGCAAGGGGCTCATCTGTCCGCAATCGGGCGGATCGGAAGCAGCCTGGGCGGGCGAGGAGATCGACATTCTCGCCCCCGCGCACCTGCTGTCCCTCGTCAATCACTTCAAGGGGCTGCAGACGCTGTCGCGGCCCAAGCCCAACCTGGAACGCAGCGAAACACCCCTTGCCGATCTTGCCGACATCAAGGGCCAGGAGATGCCCAAGCGCGCGTTGGAGATCGCGGCTGCCGGCGGCCATAATCTGTTGATGATCGGGCCGCCCGGCTCGGGCAAATCGATGCTTGCCGCACGCCTGCCTTCTATTCTGCCGCCGCTCGGGCCGGAGGAAATTCTCGAGGTTTCCATGGTGCATTCGCTCGCGGGCGAACTCATGGGCGGGCGGCTTGCGGTCGAGCGGCCGTTTCGCGCGCCGCATCATTCTGCAAGCATGGCTGCGCTGGTCGGCGGCGGATCGCGGCCGCGCCCCGGCGAGGTCTCGCTCGCCCATCTTGGCGTTTTGTTTCTCGACGAGCTTCCCGAGTTTCAACCCAACGTGCTCGACGCACTGCGTCAGCCGCTGGAATCGGGCGAGACGGTGATAGCGCGGGCAAACCATCGCATCGCCTATCCCTCGCGCATCCAGCTCATCGCCGCCATGAACCCCTGCAAGTGCGGACACTCCGCACCGGGCGAGACCTGCAAGCGCGGACTGCGCTGCGCGAGCGACTATCAGGCCCGCGTCTCCGGTCCGCTGTTGGATCGTATCGATCTGCAGATCGAGGCGCCCGCGGTTTCAGCGGCCGATCTTGTGCTTCCGCGCTCCTCGGAAGGGAGCGCAGAAGTCCGCGCCAGGGTTTGCGCCGCACGCCAGCGCCAGCGCGAGCGCTACGCGGCCCTCGGGCACAAGAAGATCCGCACCAACGCGGAGGCCTCGGGCAAACTTCTGGAAGACACCGCCATGCCGGACGACGCTGGGGTTGCTCTGCTGCGTCAGGCGGCCGATACGCTGCATCTGTCGGCGCGCGGGTTCCACCGCACACTGAAGGTCGCGCGCACCCTGGCGGATCTCGATGCCTCCGATTGCGTCGGGCGCATGCACGTCGCTGAGGCGCTCAGTTACCGCGCGGAGGTGCTGCGTCAGAGCAGGGCGGCTTAGGTCATTTTCGCATTTCATGGGCCGCGGAATGGCTCAACACACTTCTTTTGCGACAAGCTTTTGCGACAAGCGCGTTATTGTCCGGCCGCGCTTCTTGTGCTCCGGTTCACCCGGCCGCGCTTCTTGCGCTCCCGTTTACCCGGTCGCGCTTGCTGCGCTCCGGGGCGCGATACAAAAAAGGGCCGGATCGGCTCCGGCCCTCGCTCAGGTCAGAAAATTTGTCGTGCTTCAAGCAAAAGCACTCTTCAGCCCGTTCTGCATGGCAGCCGCTTGCGCCGTGTTGCGCAGCAGACAGGCAATCGTCATCGGGCCAACACCGCCGGGAACCGGCGTAATGGCGCTGGCCATCTTTTCGCACTCGGCATAGTTCACGTCGCCGACCAGCTTGCCTTTGCCGTCGGGTCCGGTGATGCGGTTGATGCCGACGTCGATCACGATGGCGCCCGGCTTGATCCAATCGCCGCGCACCATTTCAGGGATGCCGACAGCGGCCACGACCAAATCGGCCCCCTTGACGACGCCGGCAAGATCCTTCGTACGCGAATGGGCAACCGTGACCGTGCAGTTCTCGCGCAGCAGCAGGGCGGCAACCGGCTTGCCGACGATGTTGGAGCGCCCGATGACGACGGCGTTCATGCCCGACAGGCTCGGAGCGGCGGTTTTGGCCAGAATGACCGAACCGGTCGGCGTGCACGGTACCAGCGCGCGCTCACCAACCCACAAGCGGCCGACGTTCACCGGATGAAAGCCGTCCACGTCTTTATCGGGATTGATGGAGTTCAGGACCTTCTCGGAGTTGATGTGCTTGGGCAGCGGCAACTGCACCAGGATGCCGTGGCAAGCCGGATCGTTGTTGAGCTTTTCCACCAGCGCGAGAAGATCCGCCTCGCTCGTCTCCGCGGGGAGGCGATGCTCCCAGGAATTCATGCCGACCTCGACGGTCTGCTGGGCCTTGTTTTTCACATAGACTTTGCTTGCGGGATCTTCGCCCACCAGCACGACGGCAAGACCGGGTTTGAGGCCGTTTTGCGAGATTAATCTCTGAACCTCGGCTGCGACCTGTGCGCGTACATCCGCCGCGATCTTCTTGCCGTCGATGATCTGAGCCATTGGTTTTCCTCTCCTCCCCACCCTTTGAGGGCTGGCGTTTCTAGGTTTCTCTGAATTGGACGCCGGATTGCGCGCCGCCGGGTACGCGCTTCAAGTCTGCAGGGCGTCAAAGCGCGCCTGAAGCCGGCCTTCGATCGTGCGCACATCGCCGTCTATGGCGAGCGACTTCACACGCGACTTGCCTCCCGCGATCAGACGCACGGCGCTTTTGGGCACATCGAGCCACACGGCGGCTAATCGCTGAAGCGCCGTATTGGCTGCGCCATCTTCGGGAGGGGCGCGGGTCCGCGCCTTGAAGGCCGGACCCTCGGCAGTCGCCTCTAGCCCGTCAATAATATCTTTGAACGATTTCGGCGTCAGACGGAAGCGCACAATGACGCACGCGTCCGCGTGCCGCCACGGCAACGCCGGTCCGCTGGCGGTCAAATGAAGGCCTTTGCGATGTTGGGCAGGACCACCGTCTGCACGAAGTAGCAGGCCAGCAGCAGAAAGATCGGGGAAAAATCTATGCCGCCCATGTTGGGCAGCAGGTTGCGGATGGGCCTGAGGAGCGGCTCGGTCACGGCGTTAAGGCCCTGCCAGATGGAGCGCACCAAGGGGTTGTAGCCGTTGATGACGCCGAAGGCCATCAGCCAGCTCATCACCACGCCGGCAATGATGACATAGGTGTATAGGTCAATGAGATAGCTAATGAATTGCAACAGTTCGAGCATGTCGGGCGGCCTCAGTTTGCTGTGAGCGAAGCTGTAACGGCGCCGCCCTTTCCCAGCAAGCATTTAAGGGCCGGATTGGGGGCACCGGTCGCCGCGGAGCGTGCGGTTGGCGGCCCTTTGAAGACACGCCCTTGCACACCGTCGCCGTGACGCCCGCCCTTCGATAGCGCTAGGCGGCCATAGGGCCCCCAGCCCCAGGCAGCCGGTCCTGGCCGCGCGGGCTCCTTGACAGGGCGCGCACGCAACATCTAAATGCCCGCTCCCACCTTGAGGGGCCGTAGCTCAGATGGGAGAGCGCTGCAATCGCACTGCAGAGGTCAGGGGTTCGATTCCCCTCGGCTCCACCAATTAAATCAATGGCTTGCGACGTTGGCCGGGACGGCCAGCGGCAGAGATCTGCCGCAAGTAAGGCGACGAGAACCGGCGGCTGAAGAAGCTGCTTGTCGAGCGGATGATGGATTTGGCGGATCTCAGAGATGCGGACAGAAAACTTCTGACGCCCGGAGCAAGGAGGTCCGCCGTGAGCCGGGCGATCGTGACGAAAAGAGTACTCGCAGCGACACGCCTGCCGGTTGGTGCGCGTTGCGCCAAAGGTCTACCGCTATCGCACGCGGCGGGCTGCGTCATGAACTGTTGAACGAGATGGTGACCCGCCCGCTCAGCCACACAAGGAGCCTGTTCACCGAGTGGCGAATCTCCGCTAGAACACCAAAGGTGCACCTGCCATCATCATCTGACGTTCCGGTCGGACCGCGCGGCGAACGGATGTTGATATCGGACGGTCAGTCCCCAAGGAACGGATCCATGTAAAACGTGGAGACTTAGGCTTGGCAGGGGGAGGGGCGGATCTTGATCCCAAGGCTCTGTTCCGGTCGGGGGACCGATCTTTATGGGCTGCTGTGCAGCCTCATGTTCCTGTGGATGAGTTCAAGCGCTTTGCACAGGACCTCGAAATCCGCCGGTGGAACCATCTACCCGCCGACCAGAACTTCCTGTCACTCAATTATGGGCACACCGACGGTGAGATCGCGGTCGACCCTGGTTTTCGGATCGAGAATGCCACAGTGCAAATGGACGCTTGGCTGCTTGGGTATATTCGCACTTTCGACCTACTGGATAGAGCCGGACGTTTAGAGATTCGCCAAGGGTGGCAGTCCGGAATATGGAGCGGGCTGCTCAACGGAAATCAGACTTCCGTTAGCCGTGACGGATTAAATGACACGGTTGTGAGGTTTTCCGTAGACCTAATCGGAGCTCCGCCGCTCAAGGGAGACGAATTCAGGAAATACCGTGCTGCTGCGAACACCGAAACGATCATTGGCGCGGCGCTTGGGATTCAACTACCGACAGGCCAATACTTTGGAGACAAGTTGATTAACCTCGGCACCAATCGGCTTACATTCCGACCGCAACTCGGCATGCACCAACAGTATTATAATTGGTCGTTCGAACTCACAGGAGCAGCTTCGATCTTTACGGAGAATACGTCGTTCTTCAATGGCGACCGACTTCAGCAGGATCCCATTTATTCGGTCGATGGAAGCGTGGAATACTCGTTCACGTCCGGCATCTGGGCCTCCGCAGATGTCGGTATCGGCGTTGGTGGTCTGTCAACGGTCAATGGTGTTGAGAAGGACGACCGCAGAGGCAACATTGGGTGGTCCGTCAGTGTGGGGTTTCCTATCACGCAAGGGCTGGGCGTGAAGTCGACATATCTTGGAACCGATCACTGGGCCGACGTGGGTATCACGTCGCACACATTTAGCGCTGGGTTGGTGGGAACCCGGTAGAATTAGCTTTCGGGTCATGACTCCGCGGCGTCGGGCTAAATGACGCGAGCATGGCCGAGAAGGACACAGCAGACAGCGAAGAAGGTCGTGGTCAGCAGACCGGCGCCACGCGCTGACGAGGGACCCGCACGCGCGAGACACTAGTTGTCCCAGACGTCGCGGGGCAACGGATTGAGGCTTGATCGCCCGGTGCCCGCAACGCAGGAGCGCGGTTACTGGGACGGCGGAAGCTTGAAGTTCAACCCCAGGCGGACAGAGTGCAACGCGTTCTCGAAACGATAGATGTCGCCATCGGAACTGCGTGCCGAAGTCGAGCCGAAGTCCATGTAGAGGTATTCGAGTTTGGCCGACATGGCCTCGCTGAACGCGTACTCTGCGCCACCGCCGACCGCCCAGCCTGTTTCAGTGCTGCTCTTGTTGACCAGGCTGCCCTGGTAGATCTGAAACTGTCCGCCGGTGAGGTCGATATCGGCCGCGCGCTGTTCGAGCCGGGCAAATGCAACACCGGCCTTGGCATAGACCATCAGACGGTCGGTGGTGTAGCCAAGACGCGCTGCGAGCGAGGCGGTCCAATCGTAATCGACGGTGGCGATGTCGCGGTCGTCGAACGGGCGAAACAGCGTACGGGTCTCCCCGATATCGGTCCAGCTCACATCGCCTTCCAAGCCGGCAACGAAATGCCCGCGTTGCCAGTTCATGCCGGCCTGAAGTCCTGCGAGTGCACCGTCAGCCGACAGTTCGAAAGGGTTGTTGCAGTAGTTGCCAGTCAACGCAGGCCCGCAGGAAAATGCCCCGTAGGGTGGATTGGTGATGTTGGTCCCGCCATCGCCGATCATCGTGTCGCTCCAACCATAACCGACGTGAATACCCGCATAGGCACCCGAAAAGCGCTGGTCTTCCGCCGCCTGCGCGCCGGATGCAAAACTCAGCGCAAGGATCGCGCCCAACGCCAACGGCAACATCGTGCCGGTCCCAGACGTGCTTTGAAACATCGTCGCCCCACGAAATGATTCCAGAAAATAAAATAAGGCTAGCATTGATTCGGATGCTCAAGGCAATTTCTAAGCACGCGGCCGACAAATCGGCTGTGGCAGCGTGGTGCGGACGCACGGAAAAAGCACAGTAGACCGCAATCTCCCTGTGCATCGCGAGGCTGGGCGACCTTAAGGTTGTGTGTCTCCACCCGTTCATGCCCGAAGGCAGGCGTGGCGGCTTCGAGCAACTCATCCATGCTGCGACGCCTCGCCCTCGCGCTTGCAACGATAAATCTCATACCTCTCGGAACGGTTCTTGATGAAAGTCCGGGCTTGCTGGGTGGCCTCAGCCAACAACATTCCTCCCGCCGACGCAAAGGGCCGGGGGCTGATGTTCAAAGCGAGCGACCTCAGCCGAGGCCGGCGCCCTCCGGGAAGATTCGTGTCGAGACTGACAAGCGGCGGCGGACATCGCCGGCGATTTTTATAAGCGCTCACCTTGTCGCTGAGGCTCCGGGCAAGGACATGCGCGCAGCAAGCCGCGTCCGTCATCGACAGGCGCCTCCAGGACAAGTTGCGCGCGGAGTTCACCCGCCAGCCGATCAATCTTTATTGGCTTTACCTCAGAACAGCAGGATCGAAAGGCATTTTCGAGCAGCCGGCCCCCGGCGACGAGGATACGCCCCAGGCGCTGCCTGAGCGTCACCTGAACAAGTTCTTCGAGAGTCTTCGCGTGCCTTATCGAGCCTTCGAGGCCGAGAGCCCGCAAGCTGTTGCCGATGCCGTTGCCGCCATCGACAAACTGGAACGCCACCCTGCTGTCCATGAGGAGCGCGTACCCGGCGTTGACCTTTCCCATGTCGCTTATGGTGTCGCGGCGGCGGCTCTCGCCCTCCTCTTGGTCGCCAAGATGTTCGAGCGGACACTCCGGACGGATGGAGGCCTGCTTGCCGACTAGCCTGCTTGGTGCGTTGTTGAAAGCGGCGCTCGGCCCTGCACTTTGGGTCGTTGTCGGGCTGTCGCTGGCGGCCGCCGGCCATGCGACGTGGCGCCTGTCATCGCTTCGAAAGCTCAATGCCGACATCCACGCGCTTGTGTCCGGCCGCGACCTCGCCGTCGATCCAGGCTCAGCGCCCGGCGAACTGAATCTGGCGCGCACGAATGAACTGCTGCGCCGGGACCGCCTCGACGAAGCCCAGGCGCTTGCAGCCGTTGCGTCGCCCAGGCTGGCGCCGGCCGGGAATGCGAAGCTTCTCTACAATCTCGCCAACTATCGTCTGCGGCAGGCCGTCAGCACATTTCGAGCGGAGACATCGATGGCGCAACGGCGCTCGTCAATCTGTCCAAGGGTGAGTACCGCATTGGCGCTGCGGCTGTCGCCGGACGATTGGGACATCAAATACAATCTCGACGTGGTGCGCCAGATCGCCCTTGACCCACTGTGATTGCTGTGGTGATAGATGGCTCCCGGTTCGGTACATGTTCCTGGCGTGGCGCCGGGGGCATCTGCTGGACTTCCTGCTTTGGCACAACGCGGGCTCTCGATTTTTGGCTTCGGGAACCTACCGATGCGCCAGTGTCAGCTTCGAGTGCCGCCTTAGCTCAGATGGTTAGAGCGCTAGATTGTGGATCTAGAGGTCCCCCGTTCGATCCGGGGAGGCGGTACCAATGAAATCGGGCGGTTAGCGATACCCTCGAAATCGGCGGATTGTCATGGCTACCGTATAGCTACCACGGCGGAAGCCGACGTCACTCTTGAGTCCGCGGCGGACTTGCCGTGTGGGCACTCGCTGGCCGAGATGCGACGCGTGCCGCGCTCGGCTCGAAGACGTCGCGACCGGTTTCTTGAGCGTCGTGCTAACCTCATTGCGTTCATGGTAGATCGACTTTATTCAAATTTATGTTCTAGCAGAGATCGCCGCGCGGTCCGACCGGAACGGACGACACGAATGACGCGGTCCGACCGGAACAGTTCCGGCGCCGCTTCAAAGTCGTCATTCCTTGTGAACTTGAGCCGCCCCCGGTCGCCGCATCGTGCCGCCAGCGGCCATCCGGCATCCCAGCCTCACCGGTGCCGGAGATTCGCCGCGCGGTGAGCCCGCCGGGGCGCGATCCATCTTGACAGATCCGATGGGCGTCGGCAGACGGGTCCTATCCTGCGCCGCCGCCCCAGTGGCAGCGACGCTCCAAACCAACCACGAGAGACGAAAGACGGTGCCAAGCGACTGCTACAGTCGACGGCTGAAGCCATCTTTGGTGATCTTGGGCTGATCGTCTCCCGACGCTCGCCTGTCGCCAATTTGGCGGGATGCGAGGTAAGCCATGATCTTCCAGCCCCGGCCCACTGGCCCGGACACTGGTGTGCCCGCTTCCGTGTGGCGCGGGCTTCTGCCTAACCGCTATGACGCCGCGGCGGTCGTCCTGCTGTTGGCAGTGCTCGTCTCGCTTGCGCATGCAGGGCGCGACTTCGGGCAATCCCTGTCTGCGCTCGAGGCGGCGCCTATTTCGCTCTCCATCTGGGCGCTGCCGGAATACGCGCTCCAGTCGACACTACGCATGTTCGCGGCCATTCTGATCTCGCTCCTGTTCACGTTCACGGTCGCAACGCTTGCCGCCAAGAACCGCCGCGCCGAGCAGATCATCATTCCGGCGCTCGATATCCTCCAGTCGGTGCCGGTGCTGGGCTTTCTCACCTTCACCGTCGTCTTCTTCATGGGGCTCTTGCCGGGTAGCCGCATGGGCGCCGAACTCGCCGCCGTCTTCGCGATCTTCACGAGTCAAGCCTGGAACATGACCTTTTCATTGTACCAGTCGTTGAAAACCGTGCCGGCGGAACTCGACGAGGCCGCCCGCCACTTCCGGCTCTCGCCCTGGATGCGGTTCTGGCGGCTGGAAGCGCCATTCGCGGCTCCCGGCCTCATCTGGAACACCATGATGTCGATGTCGGGCGGTTGGTTTTTCGTGGTTGCATCCGAGGCGATCACGGTGGGCAAGACCGAGGTCCGGCTACCGGGAATCGGCTCGTATCTGGCTCTTGCCATCGATGAGAAAGACCTCTCGGCCGTAGGCTGGGCGATCCTCGCCATGGCCGTCGTGATCTTGATCTACGACCAACTCGTGTTCCGTCCGATCGTCGCCTGGGCCGACAAGTTCCGCGTCGAGCAGACGGCCGGGGCCGAGAGTCCTCGCTCCTGGGTCCTCGATCTGATCCGGCGCACCCGGCTCCTGCGCTCGGCCGGCGCGCGTGCGGCCGATACGACCGATCGTGTCTTGCGCGCGCTCCACGCAGTCTTGCCGGCTGCGAGAACCGCCGAGCGCCGCGCCGGGCGCGTTCACGATCTTGCCTGGCACGCCGTCCTGGCGCTCGCGGTCCTGTGGGGCTCCTGGAGCATCCTCGCCGCCGTGCGCGTGCACCTGGGGCTCGGCGACTTGGCGCAGGTGCTGCTCGGCGGCGTCGCCACGCTGCTGCGAGTCACGGTGCTCATCGGAGTGGCAAGCCTCATCTGGGTTCCGATCGGCGTGTGGATCGGGTTGAGGCCCCGTCTTGCCGAGCGGGTGCAGCCGCTCGCGCAGTTTCTGGCCGCCTTTCCGGCGAACGTGATGTTTCCCGTCTTCGTGATGGGTATCGTGACGTTCGGCCTCGAGCCCAATGTCTGGCTCTCGCCATTGATGATCCTGGGAGCGCAATGGTACATCCTATTCAACGTGATCGCGGGGGCCAGCGCGTTTCCGAACGATCTGCGCGACGCCGCGACGTTGATGGGCGCACGCGGCCGGCAATGGTGGTTGAAAGTGATCCTGCCCGGCATCTTCCCCTACTACGTGACGGGCGCGCTGACCGCGACAGGAGGCGCCTGGAACGCCTCCATCGTCGCCGAGGTCGCAAGCTGGGGCGATACGGATCTCTCGGCGACCGGGCTCGGCGCCTACATCGCCGAGGCAGCCCAGGCCGGGGACATGCCGCGCGTCGTGCTCGGTGTTGCCGTGATGTCCGTATTCGTGGTCCTGTTCAACCGGCTGGTCTGGCGGCGCCTCTATGTCTTCGCCGAGAAGAAGCTGCGTTTCAATTGAGGGAGGATGCCAGTGGCAGACAACGCCGCCACGCCCGCCGCCGTCACAACCGACCTCGTGCGCATCTCGGGCATCACCCACAATTTTGCGAAGGACGGCGGCAAGGCGCTGCCTGTGCTCGAAAACATTTCGCTCACTGTCGCCGACGGCGAGATCGTGTCGCTCCTGGGGCGCTCCGGTTCCGGCAAGTCCACCCTGCTGCGCATCATCTGCGGCCTTCTGAAGCCGACCCGCGGCGAGGTGCTCCTCGACGGCCAGAGGGTGAACGGCCCGGCCGATGGCGTCGCCATGGTCTTCCAGACCTTCGCCCTGATGCCGTGGCTCACGGTGCTCGAAAATGTCGAATTCGGCCTTGAAGCGCAGGGCGTGTCACGCGGGGAGCGCCGCAAGCGGGCGCTCGGCGCCATCGACCTTATCGGCCTCGACGGCTTCGAGAGCGCCTACCCCAAGGAGCTGTCGGGCGGCATGCGCCAGCGGGTAGGCTTAGCCCGCGCGCTCGTCATGCATTCAAAGCTTCTGCTGATGGATGAAGCCTTCTCGGCGCTTGATGTGCTCACCGCCGAGACGCTGAGAACGGATCTCATCGATTTGTGGTCGGAAGGGCGTCTGCCGATCCGCTCCATCCTGATGGTGACGCACAACATCGAGGAGGCGGTGCTGATGTCCGACCGCATTCTCCTGATGTCGTCGTCGCCCGGTCGCATCGCTGCCGAGATCAAGGTCGACATGCCCCACCCGCGCAGCCGGTGGGATCCCGTGTTCCGGGCGCTTGTCGATGATATCTACACGCGCATGACCGCCCGTTCCGCTGCGGCCGCAAAGCCGGGCGTTTTCCCCGGAACGGGCATCGGCATGGTGCTGCCGAGGGTGTCCTCGAACGCGCTGTCGGGGCTCATCGAGGCGCTATTGGCGCCACCGTTCAACGGGCGTGCAGACCTCCCCGTGCTGGCCGAGGCGCTTCATATGGCGGGCGATGATCTCCTCAAGCTTGCGGAGGTGCTTCAGCTCCTGCGCTTTGCCGAACTCGCGGAGGGCGACGTCCGCTTGACGGAAGCAGGCCGCCGCTATGCCGATCTCGATGTCGATGCCCGCAAGGCGCTCTTTCGTCACCACCTCATCATGCACGTGCCGATCGTCGCCCACATCAAGCGCGTGCTCGACGAGCGTTCCACACACAGCGCGCCGATGCTGCGCTTCAAGCACGAGCTTGAGGATTATATGGCCGATTATGACGCCGAGACGACCTTGCGGGCCGTCGTTTCGCTCGCCCGCTACGCCGAGGTATTCGCCTACGACGAGCACTCCGGCGCTTTCAACCTCGAAAATCCGGCGTGACGTCCAGGATGCGC
>DAOKZR010000006.1:0-207340 GCA_035325525.1 Hyphomicrobium sp.
CGTCTCTTTCCGGGGCGCGGGTCGCGCGTGAACTCGACGCGGTCATTGCGCGCCGGCGCAAGCCTCAGAAAATGGCCCCAGAGGGTGCATTCTTGCGCCGCATCTGTGACGAACGGAAACAATGAACTTGCCCTTTTATACCATCGGCCATTCGACCCGGCCGCTCGAGGAATTCGTCGCATTGCTGCGCGTGGCGGACGTGAGGGTCGTCGCCGACATCCGCACCATTCCACGATCACGAGCCAACCCGCAGTACAACAAGGATGCGCTGCCCGAGAGTCTGGCGGCGTTCCAGATCGCTTATGAGTTCATCCCCGGGCTTGGCGGGTTGCGCGGCAAGGCCAGGCTGGTGCCTTCCGATGTAAACGGGTTCTGGCAGAACCAGAGCTTTCACAACTATGCCGATTACGCGCTCTCGGGTTCCTTTCGAGCGGGCCTGGAAAGACTGACGGCTCTCGGGCGCGAGCGGCGCTGCGCGATGATGTGCTCCGAGGCCGTCTGGTGGCGCTGCCACCGGCGAATCGTAAGCGATCATCTTCTGGCGCGCGGCGAGACCGTCTTGCATTTGATGGGGCGCGACCGGATTGAGCCCGCGCGTTTGACCCAAGGTGCGCAAATCGGGCCCTCGGGCGCTGTGGTCTACCCTCCTCAGGGTGTTACACCCGCACCCTGAGCCCAAGGACCCCGAACCCGATGGACGTCGCCCGGCAACCTCGCGCGGGCGTGCGCTGCGCGCCCGCGCGAGGTCAGGCGGGCGCCGCAAGCACATTGCCGTATTCGAGCGCCTGCGCGTCGCGTCCGATGGCCGCAATGGCGACGACCTTGCCGTTGGCCTTGTAGCTGACCAGGCAGTCGCGCGCGGCGATGTCGCCATCGATCTCGGCCGTATCCCAGGATGGTGCATAGCCGACGTAGTTGATCGCGACGTTGTAGTGCGCGCTCCAGAAGAAAGGGGCATCGCGGAAGGGTTTTCGCGCGCCGAGCATGTTTTCAGCCGCGACCTGTCCGTGCCGTTCGGCGACGACCCAATGCTCCACGCGGCTGGTCTGGCCGCTGCCTGCGTTGCGCCAGCGCGCCACGTCGCCGGCCGCGTAAACGCCGGGCACGCCGGTCTCGAGATATTCGTCGACCAGAATGCCGTGATCGGTGGCGATGCCCGCCGCCTCGGCGAGCGCGATACGCGGCCTGACCCCCACTCCGATCACGACGAGATCGGCGGGGAGAGCGGCGCCTGTGCTGAGTTCCACCGTTTGTGCAGCGATGGAGGCGAGGGAAGCACCCATGTGGAAAGTCACGCCATGGCTCTCGTGAAGCTCGCCGATGAAGTCGCCGAGGTCGGGACCGAGCACCTTTTCAAGGGGGCGTGCGTCGAGCGAGACCACATGCACGTCTAGTCCGCGGGCGCGCAAAGCGGCGGCGGTTTCCAGGCCGATGAAGCCCGACCCCAGCACCACGACCGATTTTGCACGCGTTGCCCGCTCGATGATGGCGCGGCTGTCGCCAAGCGAGCGCAGGGTGAAGACATGGGGCTGTTCGGCACCGGGAATGGGCAGCCGCACCGGCTCCGCGCCCGTCGCCAGCAGAAGACGGTCGAACGGCAACACGCGGCCGTCTCCGGTCGTGAGGGTCCGTCCGGTCACGTCGATGTGCTTTGCCGATGTGCGCAGCCTGAGGTCTATGCGGTTTTCCGCGTAGAAATCCGCCGGGCGCAAGGGAATCCATTCCTCCTGTGCATTGCCCGCGAGATAGTCCTTCGACAGGTTTGGGCGATCACAGGGAGCGTCGGCATCCTCGCTCAGCATGGTGAGGCGGCCCTGATACCCGCGCCGGCGCAGCATCTCGGCGCAGGCAAAGCCGGCGGCGCCGCCGCCGACGATGACAACGTCGTTGGGCTGACCGTCAGCAGTGAGCGCTGGCCGCGGCGATGGAGCGATCCGGTCACGGACAAAGATCCGGCCTCCTTCGCGCTCGACCCGCCAACAAGGCAATGGGTCGAAAGCGGGAGCGCGAAGCGCTTCGCCGCTACGCAACGAAAAGCAGGCATGATGCCAGGGGCAGCGCACCGTGTCGCCGACGACAATGCCCTCGGCCAGCGGCCCGCTATAATGGGTACAAGTGGCGCCAACCGCCAAAACTTCATCGCCAACGCGTACGAGCAAGACCGGCTTCTTGCCGACATGTCCCCGCAGCATCCGGCCATCCCCGAAATCAGCGAGCGTGACACCCTGGGTCAGATCGGGGCCTGCATCTTCGGTTGGGTGTGAAGTCATCGCGTCTCTCCTCTCTTAACGCCCTCAAGGATAGATACGGCCAATCCGGCGGGGGTTACCGCGCAACGCGGTCACAACATCGTGACGCTGTGACAATCGCGATTGCGTGGCAGGTCGCGCCGAATGCGAACTGGGCACGGAACATCGAACGATCGGCGCTCCATCAAAGGCCGAAATCAAAGGCCGAAATCAAAGGCCCAGTTCACTGAGGCCCGGATGGTCGGCGGGACGGGGCCCTTGCGGCCAGCGGAATTTGCGATCCGTTTCTTTTATCGGCAGATCATTAATGGAGGAAAAGCGCCGCGCCATCAGCCCGTGAGAGTCGAACTCCCAGTTTTCGTTGCCATAAGAGCGGTACCATTGCCCGCTGTCGTCGTGCCATTCATAGGCATAACGCACCGCAATGCGATTATCCGTAAAGGCCCATACCTCCTTGATGAGACGATATTCGAGTTCGCGGGCCCATTTGCGCTGCAGGAACGCGACGATCTCGTCGCGTCCGATGGGAAATTCCGCGCGATTGCGCCATTGGCTGTCTTGTGTGTAGCCGAGCGACACGGTGACGGGATCACGAGCGTTCCACGCATCTTCAGCCTTACGGACCTTGATGATGGCGGTTTCGCGTGTGAAGGGCGGTAATGGGGGGCGATCGGACATGGTGCATACTTCCTGGAAATAAAACCTCGATTGATATTTTGGTCGGGTCTCTGGAGCTAAGATCCCGGTCGCTACGCGGCCGGCTGCTTGTTAGCTTTGCCAACGGCAACGATTGGAGACACGAGGCATGTACGAGACCACGAATCTGTCAAAACTGCAAAATCTCCGCCACGCTGCGCCGTCGGCCATGCAGGCCTTCGAGACATTCGATCTCGCGGCTATGGCGCCGGGCGCAATTCCGCGCCGCTACAAGGAACTCATTGCCCTGGCCGTCGCGGTCACGACGCAATGCCCCTACAGCCTCGAAGTTCATCGAACCAATGCGCTCAACGCCGGCGTGACCGAGGCGGAAATTGCAGAAGCCGTCTTCATTTCGGCGGCCATGCGCGCAACCGCGGCCATCGCTCACGGCACGCATCTCGTCGGCAAGAGGCCGTAATCATTGGCGTCCGCAAGGACGCCCTTGCTTCTTGCTCGCCCTTTTACTCAGCGCGTCGTTCAGCGAGCGCGCGTTTGCGCCGAAGGATCGGGTCCGCGCACCGGCGCGGGCTGCGGGCTGGCAGACGGCGTCGCGAACGGACAGCCACTGGCGCTCCGCATGGCCGGCAACATCAGGGCAAACCCGTTCAGGGCAGCGCTCCGATGTGATTGAGATAGATTGCCGCCAGCGCAATACCGGCAATCAGGCCGACTGCGAAACGCGCCCATACGCCCTTGCGTGCTTCCTTTGCCTGCGCTTGCGCCAGCCGCGTCGCCGTCGCGTCGTCGAGGCGGATGCCCGTATGCATCATCTGCGCGAAATCACGGGCGGCCGTTTCAACGGTGCTGAGAAGTTCGGGCGACTTTGCGAGCAACTCCCCCAGCGTGGCGAACCCGCCGCCGGCTTCCTTGAGCTTGGCGAGGGGACTGAGGTTCTCCTCCACCCATTGACGTGCAACGGGCTCGGCTGCGGTCCACACGTTGAGCTTGGGATCGAGGCCGCGCGCCACGCCTTCGACGATCACCATACTTTTTTGCAGCAGGATCAACTCGGGGCGGGTCTGCATGTCGAACACTTCCGTGTAGGCGAACAGCTGGCCGAGAAGATCCGCCATCGAGATTTCTTCGGCGATGCGCCCGTGAATGGGCTCGCCGATGGCGCGCATTGCCTGCGCGAACTCCTCCACGGTATGGTGTGGAGGCACATAACCCGCCTCGAAATGAACGGCCGCCGCGCGGTGGTAATCACGCGTGATCAGCCCATGCAGAATTTCGGCGAGGAAACGCCGCTCGGTTTTGCCAAGCCGTCCCATGATGCCGAAATCGACGGCGACGACCCGGCCCTCGGCGTCGACGAACAGATTGCCTTGATGCATGTCGGCATGAAAAAAGCCGTCGCGCATGGCATGTCGCAGGAAAGAGCGCATGATGACGAGGCCGAGCGCCTCGAGATTTAGACCGCGAGCTTTCAGCGCGTCATGGCCGGAAATCGGTATGCCGTCGATCCATTCCAGCGTCATCACCCGTTTGGAAGTGCGGCGCCAATCGACGTGGGGAACGCGGAAGCCTTCGTCGGCGACGATATTGTCGGCCATCTCGGAGATGGCGGCAGCCTCCAGCCGCAGATCCATTTCCAGATCCGTCGTGTGCTTGAGGTTGTCGACCACAGCGACCGGCTTCAGCCGCCGCGATGGCTCGTGAAATCGCTCGATCAATTGAGCCGCGAAGTAGTAGCTGTCGAGATCGCGGCGAAAGCGCTTCTCGACGCCCGGCCGCAGGATCTTGACGGCGACGGCTTTCTTGACGCCGTTCTCCAGAATACTGGCTTTGTGGACCTGTGCGATCGAGGCGGCGGCGACGGGCGGGCCGAACTCCACGAAATGGTCTTCAAGCTTGCCCCCGAGAGCCTGCTCGATGGCGGCGCGGGCCTCGGCTTGCGAGAAAGGCGGAAGCCGGTCTTGCAGATGCCGCAGATCGGCTGTGAGTTCCGACCCCAGAATGTCGGCGCGGGTGGCGAGAAACTGTCCAAGCTTGATGTAACTGGGACCAAGCTGGGTCAGGGCGGCTGAAACGCGCGCGGATTTTGGTTCGCGCAGGCGCAAGGGCGCGGTGATCCAGCGAATGGGGGCGGTCGCGGCACGGGCGATGCGCAACGGCAGCGGCACGGCCATGCCTTTGGGCACGAAACGCACGCCATGCTGGGCGAGGACCAATCCGGCCCGGGACAGACGAAGCATGTTTGTGAGTGCGTTGGCCATGAGCTGATACTTGCCGGTCCCTTTGAACGTGTCAGGCGTCCCAGGCCACCCCGGGAACGTTCGTCGTCATAGAGCCATTTTCGCGTTTTGCGGAATCGCGCGAACGGCCCTGCTCATTTGCTTCGTCGCGCCTCTGTTCGGAAGAACCCGTTCCCACTTTTTAGTAAATGAGCGCTTTAGCCGCGATGCAAAGCGGCGGCCGCTGGCGAATTTGCCGGAGGCCGCCGCATTCGTCTTTCAAATTCCAGTCTCAACCTTTCGTGCAGAACGTCGCACGGCCGTGGCAGGTCACCTGGCCGCCGTCGGGATTGCAGCGATAGCGCTCATTGCGCACGGTATATCCCTCGACCTTGCCCGTCGACAGCCAGCCCGGCCATAACGACCACGACACAGCCTGCACCATGGTTTCCATGGCGTACCACTTGGCATCTTTGGCTGAGCCTGCGGTCGCAACGGCTCCCTTGTTTACACAACCTGCCCAAGCGCCCGAGACGCCAAAGGCAAGCGTCGCGGCTAGAGCCAGCGACGCAAGACGAATTGCTTTCATAAAGCTATTCTCCCCAGTAAGACTGTCCCCCTCCCCGCGGGGACCGGGGGGAGGCTAAGCCGCTAGAGCGCAGACCGTCAATCGGCCCCTTCCGATGGCCCGGCCGAAATCCGCAAGAACTTGAGAGTGCTCTAGATCTTCCAGCCCGAGTGCATGGCGGCGATGCCGCCGGTGAGGTCGCGGTAGGTGACATTCGTGAAGCCGGCGGCGCGAATCATGCCGGCGAAGGCTTCCTGTTTGGGAAACTTGCGAATGCTCTCGACGAGATACTGGTAGGGCTGGGCTGAACCGGCCGTCAGCTTGCCGAGCCGCGGAATGACCTCGAAGGAATGAAAATCATAAAGCGTGTCGAGCACCGGCACGCGGCATTCGGAGAATTCCAGGCACAGGAAGCGGCCGCCGGGACGCAGCACGCGGAAAGCCTCCGAAAGCGCCCGATCGATGTGGGTGACATTGCGAATGCCGAACGCGATCGTGTAGGCGTCGAAAGTACCTGCATCGAAAGGCAGCGCTTCGGCGTTGCCCTCCACGCAACGGATGCGGTGATCGAGATGCGCTTGGGCGATGCGTCGCCTGCCGACATCCAGCATCTCAGGGGAAATGTCGCAGATGACCGCCGTCGCGTTCTCGCCGCTGGCGCGTGCATAGCGCATGGCGATGTCGCCCGTACCTCCGGCGACATCGAGCAGGCGGAAAGGCTCGATGCCCTTCGGTGGGTGGAGCCAAGATATAAAATCCGCCTTCCACAGCCGGTGCAGGCCGCCCGACATCAGATCGTTCATGAGGTCGTAGCGCTCGGCGACGCTGGCGAATACGGAATTGACAAGGCCCTGGCGCTCGCCTTCGGCCACCTGGCGGAAGCCGAATGACACGGTGCCATCGGCCCCCGTGGCAGCGGCGGAATGTGTTGTGTTGCTGGTCATTTGATGGGCACCTTAGCCCACGCGGGCAAACCGCGCCACTGGCCAAAGTGCGCTGTGTTCCATACATCTTTGCGGCCGCGGCAAACACGCCGTCGCAGCCGATGGCCCGATATGGCTCAAGAGGATGAATGCCGGAGCTACCTGAAGTCGAAACCGTCCGCCGCGGCTTGGCGCCCATACTTGTCGGGCACACGCTGTTGCGCGTCGAAACGCGCCGTCCCGATCTGCGCTTCCCTCTGCCGGAGCGATTTGCCGAAAAGATTGAGGGGCGCGCCTTTCGCCGGCTGGACCGGCGCGCCAAGTACCTCGTGGGGTATCTGGATGGCGGCGAGGCGCTCATCATGCATCTGGGTATGACGGGCCGGTTTACCATTTCAGCCGGCGAGGGCGCGCACACGCTCGGGCAATACGTCCATGGTCAATCGGGCGATCCCCGCCATGATCACGTCGTGTTCCATTTTCCGAACGATGTCGCAGTCGTCTATAACGACCCTCGCCGCTTCGGCTTCATGGTGATGACGCGCGTAAGCGAGCTTGATGCGCATCCCTTGATGCGCGCGCTGGGGCCAGAGCCCCTCTCCGACGCATTGACGGGCGATTATCTCGCCGGCCGCGCTGCTGGCCGGAAGGTGAACCTGAAGGCTCTGCTCATGGATCAGCGCGTGGTCGCGGGGCTGGGCAATATTTACGTTTCCGAAGCTCTTCATCGCGCCCGGCTCTCGCCAGACCGCATAGCGGGCACGCTGGCTGCCCGCGGGGGGGCAGTGCGTAGCGCCTGCCTCGTTCAGGCCATCAAGGATGTGCTGCAGGATGCGATCGAGGCCGGCGGATCGACGTTGCGTGACTATCGCCATGCTGACGGATCGCGTGGCGGATTCCAGGAGAAGTTCTTGGTCTACGACCGCAACGGAGAGCGCTGCCGGCGCCGTGGATGCAAGGGCATCCTGCGGCGTGCGGTCCACCAGGGGCGGGCGACATTCTACTGTCCGGTCTGCCAGCGCTGAGCAAATGAGCGCAGCCGCTTGCGCGATGACCAGGACACGCAAACGGCGTTAATGCGCAGGCGATGCTTGCGCGCGAGTCAAGGCGCGATGCGCACGCACAGCCATCGCCGAAATCGCGATGATCGAGACGCCGCCGGCGAGGAAGATCGCGTTTGCGGCCCAGTCGCCTTTGACCGTATCGAGCTTGCCCGACAGGACGAGCCAGCCGAGCGCAACGGCGGCGGCGAGCCCGTGCAACGCTGCAAGCTGCACGACGCGGTCCACGGCGGCCGGAGCGGTAAGGCGGGATTGACGATCGTCCAGCACCCTGACGTAGGCGAACAGGCCGGCGGCGATCAGCAGCATGATGGAGCCATACTGCCAGCCATGACGCCAATGCAGTCCGGTCAGTTCGTAGACCATGAACATGGCGGCGCCGCCCCAGGCGTAGATCATGGCGGTGACGACGGAGGTGGCCTGCAACTGCGCCACGGCGGCAGTCCGGTCAGCAGCCTTTTCGGGGCCGCGCCGCAAGCTGGATGCATTCAAGCGCCATGCCGTCCAAATGGCGGCGAGCGCAAATGCCAGGGCCACCGCGTTGACCGCATAAGCGCTGCCATGCGAGGCGCTCCACGTCAGGCCCGCAACGGTGAGGGTGGACACGATGGTCAGGAAAGCGGTCGGGTTCGGCATATCGTTGCGATTATCAGCTGCGTGAGGCGGCAAGCGCGTTCGCACAGATGGCGGCGATGGCGAGGCCTCCGAAGAAGAAAATATTGCAGGCAGCCCAATCCTGATGGGCAGTGTCGCGCGGGAATTTGCCGTCGATCACGAGACTGATGACGCCGACCATCATGCCGATGAGCTGGACTTTGACGAGCAGGCGGCCGAGACCCATGACCGATTCGTCCTCTTTGCCGTGCTCGGCATCCCGGCCCAGCATATTGGCGAAGATGGTCGAGCCGACGGCGGCGGTGGCGAAGCTCAGAAAGAACTGCCACCACTCTTTCCACGTATTCTCATAGACGAGGGCGTAGATGACCAGCAGGGCGAGCGCCCCCCAGGTCCACACCAAACCGATGTAGCGGGCGGTGGAGGCGGCAACCTCGCTCTTGTGGCCGCCGCCGGCGATGAGCATCCGGTTCTCGCGAATCGCCAAGCTCGCGAAAGCTACGGAGATGAGCCCTGTTGCGAGCAGATTGAGGAAAGGCTGTGGCCACCCGGCCGTAATGATCACCGCACAAAGCCCAAGCGTCAGGCTGATCATCCAGGCGCTCAACGACGACATTTCGAAATCCCCCAATGGTGGGCCGCGCGGCCCAGGCGAATAGTTAACGCGAATCTGGTTCGGCGCGAGAAGATACACCAATCTCGTAAAGCGCCCCTTCCAAGAGGTGGGGATTGTCGAAATAGAGGCGCTACAGCGCCGCTGCTTTCAGCGATTGACCGGCGGTGGGGCCGACGGTATAGGAAACCCAAGCGCCGCTCGGAACGCCCGTTCCGGGCGGCAAAGGTATTTAACGCCCATCCGAACACCCGTTAAATTGGGCCAGGGCCCATTTGCAGGGTCTCGTTCGGCGTGCGCGCTCCAGACATAAACGAGGACTGTAAAACATGGCCAATACGTCGTCGGCAAAGAAAGCCGAGCGCCAGATGATCCGCCGCACGAAGGTCAATAAGGCGCGCAACTCGCACATGAAGACCAATGTGCGCGCCGTCGAGGAAGCGATCGCTGCCGGCGATCACGAGAAGGCAGCGGCGGCGCTGAAGGCGGCCCAGCCGATCCTGATGCGCACAGCCCAGAAGGGCGTCGTCCACAAGAAGACCGCCGCGCGCAAGGTTTCCAGGCTTGCACGCCGCGTCAAGGCCCTCGCTGGCTGAGGCGCCCGAAGACGGGAGGGCCGACTTTTTCTCCCTGTTGCATGTTCGCAATAGTAAAGAGCGGGCCCGTTGAGGCCCGCTTTTGTTTTTGAGCGGCGCTAAACCCCTGGATTCTGGTGCTTCTGATCGAATCCGCGCTGGCAGGCGCTTTCCTTCGAAGTAGGCGGCATTTTGCGCTCGCAACAATAAAACGCCATTCAATTGGCGCGCGCGATGTTGGCGTTCTGGCTCGGCTGCCTCTCATGGCGCACAGCTTTTTCCCCTGCAAGTCAGGCACTTTGTCCACATCTCTTCATGGTGCGCGGTTGGTTACACACAATCCTGTGGAAACAATTTCGCGGCTCCGAGGGCGCCTTTCGCGCCCACCCGGGCGCTTGCCCAGAAACCGGTTAATGGATAGTAAACATGGAGCGGATGATTGAGGGCTAAACAAACATCCCAGAGTGCGGGCGTGCGTAGTTTTCCTTAGGTGCAATCTCAAGGATTGGCCGATAGGGTACATCGTCAAAACTTATAATTAAGCGTGGTTTTTCTTGGCTATTCTTCGGAATCCGAGGAGAAACATCTTATTTATGCTTGCTATTCTTTGCAGATTGCTGAGTTCGCGCGTTGAAAGTGCGCTGCGCAGTGGAGGAGGGCATGTTGGAAGGCTTCGAAGTTGTCCACATCGAGGACGTCGCAGTCACGGACGTGTGGGAGCGCCTGAAAGCCGATCCGCGAGCCGTCTTGGTTGATGTTCGGACCAGGGCGGAGTGGGCCTTTGTCGGCCTGCCCGATTTGTCCGCTCTCGGCAAACGGCTGCTCACGCAGGAATGGCAGACGTTTCCCGACAGCCGCGTCGATCCGGC
Source organism: Hyphomicrobium sp. (assembly GCA_035325525.1). GTDB lineage: Bacteria > Pseudomonadota > Alphaproteobacteria > Rhizobiales > Hyphomicrobiaceae > Hyphomicrobium_B. Next base: position 10,347 of record DAOKZR010000006.1, read on the forward strand.
CTTCGCCCAGCATGTGGCGGGTGCCTTGAAGGCCAGCGGCGGCAACGAGGACGACGAGATTTTCTTTATCTGCCGCTCGGGCGGCCGCAGCCGGATGGCAGCTGAGGCGCTCGCGGCAGTTGGTTTCCGGCGCTGCCGGAATGTGGCGGAAGGCTTCGAGGGGCCACTCGATGAAAGCCGCCATCGCGGGCGGATGGCCGGCTGGAAGGCCGCCGGCTTGCCGTGGATGCAGGGTTGATGAGGGCACGCGTGAGGGAGGATCTAGGGGGCGCTTGAAGAGGCGCCCGGCCACAGAGGCCGATGCTTCCGGCGTCGAGCGCCGGGGCAGAGTACGGAAATCGAGAATTAAGCTAGTAAAGCGGGGACACTAAAATGCAGCTAAACAAGAAGACCATCGAAGCGGAAGCTACGCAGGGTGTCGAGGGTAGAGGGGCCAAGGCGCGCGCGATGCTCAAGGCGCAACTCGGCGAGGACATCTATTCGAGCTGGTTCAACGCCATGGAGTTCGACGGCTTCGATGGCAGGGTCGTCAAGGTGTCGGTGCCGGTGAAGTTTCTGCGCACCTGGATCCAGGCCCACTATTCCGAACAGCTGTTGGCGGCATGCAGGGCCGAATTCAAGGCTGCCGAGCGCGTCGAGGTGCTCTGGCGTCAGCCCGGCGCCGCCGCTGCCAGGCCGGGCGAAGCCGCTCGCCAAGGCGAGACCGCCGAAGCGGCAAGCACCACCCAGCAGTCCTTGAGCAGTTCGGGCGACGTGGCGACCAAGGCGGCGCCCGCGCCTCTGATCCGCCCGGCCATTCCGGCCACGGTGCGCACCAGCGCGGGAGGCCTCGAGGGCTCACCGCTCGATCCGCGTTATACCTTCGACAGCTTCGTCATCGGCTCATCCAACCGCATGTCGCACGCAGGCGCGACGCAGGTCGCCGAGACGGTTCTGTCCGATCAGCCCGGGTTCAATCCGCTCTACATCCATTCTTCCGTTGGGCTCGGCAAAACCCACCTGCTGCATGCCATCGCGTGGGAAGTGAAGCGCCATGCGCCGCAAGCCCAGGTGCTCTATCTTACCGCTGAACGTTTCCGCTATCAGTTCGTGGAGGCTTTGCGCTCCTCCGACCCCCTGGCGTTCAAGGAAAAGTTCCGCAACGTCAACTTGCTCCTGATCGACGATCTGGAGTTCCTCCACGGTGAGAAGACCGAGCAGGAGTTCGATCACATCATCAACGCGCTGCTCGACGGCGGCCGCCAGGTCGTCGTGGCTTCGGCCCGCGCGCCCAACCACATCGATCGTCTGAACGAGCGTATGCGCTCCCGCCTTCAACGCGGCTTGGTGACGGAACTTGGTCCCTTCGATCACGAGTTGCGCCTCAAGGTTCTCGAAAAGCGCCTTGGCGAGAAGCGCTCGGTCGACCCCTCCTTCACGCTAGCGCGCGAAGTGCTCGAACTGTTGGCCTCGCGCCTGACCGAGAATGGCCGCGAACTCGAAGGCGCGGTGACCCGTCTTTACGCGACCTGGCAGTACATGCGCACGCCGATCGCGCTCGACATGGTCGAGTCGGTGATCCGCGACCTCGTGCAGAGCCTGGAGCCGCGCCGCCCGAAGATCGAGGACATCCTGCGCATCATCTCGCGCCACTATGGGGTATCCAAGGGCGATCTGCTCTCGCAGCGCCGGCACCGTTCGGTGGTATGGCCGCGCCAGATCGGCATGTATCTCGCCAAGCAGTTGACCGCGCGGTCGCTGCCGGAGATCGGCCGCCGCTTCGGCAACCGCGACCATACGACGGTGCTGCACGCCATCCGCAAGATCGAAGGCGAGATCAGCGATAATCCGCGCCTGCGCGACGAGCTTGAAGAGCTGAAAAAGCTCCTGAACCACTGACCGGCAGCGGGGTAGCTGGCCGTTGGCCGGGCCGGGGATCCGCCAGGGGCGGATCCCCGGCCCGAATTGCTGCGCGAAACCGCATTTGCGGGCCATATGACGGCCTTGCGACGCGATCTGCGCTTGAAATATCCCCGCCGTTCGGCTCTCATCACGCTCCTGCGCGGGCGATTCAGCTAACGGACGCACGCGGCCCATTTATACTATCCTCCTAGCGCGGCTTGCGTGACGGCAGACCTGCCGGGGCGATGCGCGCGCCTCATAACAAAGACCGGGGAGCCCCATGCGTCTCGAGATCGAACGCGGAGAGTTGTTGAAGGCACTGAGCCACGTGACGAGCGTCGTTGAACGGCGCACCACGATACCCATTCTCTCCAACGTGATGTTGAAGGCATCCGGGCCGGCTTTGCAATTCAAGGCGACGGATCTGGAACGGGAAGTCTCCGAAAGCGTCGAAGCCAAGGTGACCCAAGGCGGCGCGCTGACGGTCCCGGCTCATATGCTGCACGACATCGTGCGCAAGCTGCCCGAGGGCGCCGAGATCGAGATGAAGCGCGATGGCGACAAGGAGCGGCTCACGCTGACGTCGGGCCAGTCGCGTTTTTCGTTGCAGACCCTCTCTGCGGAGGATTTCCCCGATCTTGCCGTGGGCGAGATCGGTCATGAGTTCGTCATCGAAGCCGCCGATCTCAAGCGGCTGATCGAGAAGACGCGATTTGCGATCTCGACCGAAGAGACGCGCTACTACCTGAACGGCATCTACTTCCACACCGCCGAGACCGGCAAGACCAAGACATTGCGTGCGGTCGCCACCGATGGCCATCGCCTTGCCCAGATGGAACTGCCGTGCCCGCAGGGTGCCGATGGCATGCTCGGCGTGATCATTCCCAGGAAGACGGTGCACGAGCTTGCGCGTCTTCTGGAGGATTCCAGCGCCAAGGTGAAAATCGGCGTGTCGCAGACCAAAGTGCGCTTCGAGATCGGCAACGTGGTGCTGACCTCAAAGCTGATCGACGGCACTTTCCCCGACTACGGCCGCGTCATACCCCATAACAACGACAAAGAGCTGAAAGTCGCCAACGCGGCTTTCATGAGTGCGGTCGATCGTGTGTCAACCATCGCCAGCGAACGCGGGCGTGCTGTGAAGCTCAACCTCGACAAGAACAAGCTTGTGCTTTCGGTCAACAATCCCGAAGGTGGCAGCGCCACCGAGGAGATTGGCGTTTCTTATGGAGCTTCTCCTTTGGAGATCGGCTTCAACGCCCGCTATCTGCTCGACATCGCAGGCCAGCTCGAAGGCGAGGAAGCTCGTTTCCTCTTGGCCGATCCCGGCTCGCCCACGATGGTGAAAGACACCGGCTCCGAGGGGGCCCTGTACGTCCTGATGCCGATGCGGGTGTAGCCTCGGACAGCCAAATCCGGCAGCCTCTCCGGCAAGCGTTTTCTGTTTGACCGCGCTCAAGCCTTCTAGGCCGGACAGCGCTGGCGATGGTTGCGCCGATCCGATCAGCCTCGCGGCCAAGAGGCGGCGAAGAGACCGAGCAGAGCGCCGGCGGCGGCGCCGAGCGGGCCGGTGACGAAGGCCGCGGTCATGGCCATTTCCTGGCTCTTGCCGTGGGTGTTGCTCGTCAAGAACTCGACGGCGCCGGCCAGCACCCAGATACCCGGCAATCAGTCCGGCGAATGCGAAAGCCGGTCTCCGCATTAGGATCGCACCACTTCTTGCGAATCTCGCGCGTGATGTTATGCGCAACGGATGACGTGTTCCGACCATAGCCTGTGGGTCGAGCGGCTGTCGCTCACCAATTTTCGCAATTATGCCGCGCTTTCTCTTGCGACGGGGCCCCAACCGCAGGTGATCGCGGGCGCAAACGGCGCTGGCAAGACCAATCTCCTCGAAGCGCTTTCGCTTCTGGCCCCAGGCCAGGGCTTGCGCCGCGCCCCGTTCAACGAGATCCCCCGCGCCGGGGGCGACGGGGGGTTTGCGGTCGCCGCTCGTGTGCATACGTTGAACGGCCCGGCCGACATCGGCACCGGGCTTCAGCCGGGCGCGACCGGCTCCGAGCGCGGGCGCATCGTGCGCATCGACGGCGTGCAACAGTCAGGCTCGGGCGTGCTTGCCGATTATCTCGAGATCGTCTGGTTAACGCCCGCCATGGACGGGCTGTTCACCGGCTCGGGATCGGAGCGCCGCCGCTTTCTCGACCGGCTCATTCTTTGTTTCGATCCCGCCTATCGCACGCTCGCCGGCCGCTTCGAGCGTGCGATGACGTCGCGCAATCGTCTCCTGTCGGATGGCGTGCGTGAGGATGCGCAGCTAGCGGGCTTCGAACTGGTGATGGCGGAGACGGGCATCGCGGTTGCCGCCGCGCGGCTCGAAGCGGTGGCGGCCGTGGCGCGCATCATCGCACAGCGGCGCGTCCGCGATCCCGCATCGGCTTTTCCTTGGAGCGAGCTTGCCATCGAGGGGCGTATCGAGGCCGACCTGGCCGCCATGCCCGCGCTCGACGCCGAAAATGCATATGCGCGAACGTTGCGGGCAATGCGCGAGCGCGACCGTGCCGCGGGCCGCACGCTGGAAGGGCCGCATCGCTCCGACCTCGCGGTGGTCCATGGGCCAAAGCGGATTGCGGCCCGGCTATGCTCGACGGGGGAGCAGAAGGCGCTGTTGATCGGGCTGGTGTTGGCGCACGCGGAACTGCTCACCGCGCGCCAGGAGGGCGCCGCGCCGATCCTGCTGCTCGACGAAATCACCGCGCACCTGGATCGCCACCGCCGGGCGGCGCTGTTTGAGGAAATCCTGCATCTCAAGGCTCAGGCGTGGATGACGGGCACGGACGTTTCCGCGTTCGACGACCTCACCGGGAGCGCCCAGTTCTGGACCGTCGACGAGGGCGGATTGAGGGCTGCCTGAAATACCTGACGCGGGCGGCAATCGGCCGCATGCAAATTATTGAATTTGCTTGAGAAATATCCTGCGCCAAAGGGTGCAGGAAAAACGGTTTTTTGACGCAATCCCAGGCGGTTCGTGCTATACAATCTGCAATCAAATTTCCACCCAGCACAGGTCCTTATGAGCCCCCAGAGCGCGAAGAAAACTCCGACGCCGGAAGACTACGGCGAGGACAGCATCAAGATGCTGAAAGGCCTGGACGCGGTGCGCAAGCGTCCGGGCATGTACATCGGCGATACCGATGACGGTTCTGGCCTGCATCACATGATCTATGAGGTCGTCGACAACGCAATCGATGAGGTGCTTGCCGGTCACGCGAAAAGCTGTCAGGTGACGCTGAATGCCGACGGATCGTGCACCGTGCGTGACGATGGCCGCGGCATCCCGGTCGGTATCAAGCAGGATGACGATCACGACCCCAAGCGTTCGGCGGCCGAGATCGTGTTCACCGAATTGCACGCTGGCGGCAAGTTCGACCAGAACTCCTACAAAGTCTCCGGCGGTTTGCACGGCGTCGGCGTGTCGGTCGTGAATGCGCTGTCGGCATGGTTGAAGTGCCGGATTTGGCGCCATGGCAAGGAGCACTTCGTCGAGTTCCGCAACGGCAACACCGTAGCGCCGCTGACGGCGGTCGGTGACGCCAACGGCGAGCGGGGCACGGAAGTCTCCTTTCTTCCCTCCACCGAAACGTTCCACAACGTTACCGAATTCGATTACGGCAAGCTCGAGCATCGCCTGCGCGAACTGGCGTTCCTGAATTCAGGCGCCAAGATCGTGCTCGCCGACGCGCGCCACGCCGACATCAAGCGCGAGGAGTTCGTCTACGACGGCGGTACGGCCGCGTTCGTGCGCTTTCTCGATCGCTCCAAGTCGCCGGCGTTGCCCGAGCCGATCATGATCAAGGCGATGAAGGACGGTATCGGCGTCGAGGCGGCGTTGTGGTGGAACGACACCTATCACGCGACGGAACTTTGCTTCACCAACAACATTCCGCAGCGTGATGGCGGCACGCATCAAGCAGGTTTCCGCGGCGCGCTGACCCGCGTCATCAACAAGTACGCCGAGGAGAGCGGGCTGGCGAAAAAGGAGAAAGTCGCGCTCACGGGCGACGATGCGCGCGAGGGGCTGACCTGCGTGCTCTCCGTCAAGGTTCCCGATCCGAAGTTTTCCTCCCAGACGAAGGACAAGCTGGTTTCCTCGGAAGTCCGCCCTGCCGTCGAAACCGCGGTCGCCGATCAGCTCGGCGCGTGGTTCGAGGAGCACCCCAAGGAAGCCAAGGTCATCGTCGGCAAGATCGTGGATGCAGCGCTGGCTCGCGAAGCCGCGCGCAAGGCGCGCGAGCTGACACGGCGCAAGGGGGCGCTCGACGGGTTGCGCTTGCCGGGCGGTCTTGCCGAATGCCAGGATCGCGACGCCTCGAAGACGGAACTCTTCATCGTCGAGGGCGACTCGGCTGGCGGATCTGCCAAACAGGGCCGCAAGCGCGAGTTCCAGGCTGTGCTGCCGATCCGGGGCAAAATCCTGAACGTCGAGCGCGCGCGCACCGATAAGATGCTGTCCTCCGAGCAGGTGACGAACATCATCGGCGCGCTGGGCACCGGCATCGGCCGTGACGAGTTCAAACTCGACAAGCTGCGCTATCACAAGATCATCATCATGACCGACGCCGACGTCGACGGCGCGCACATCCGGACGCTGCTGCTGACGTTCTTTTACCGGCAGATGCCCGAGCTGGTGGAAAAGGGCCACGTCTACATCGCTCAGCCGCCCCTCTACAAAGTCCAGAAGGGCAAGCAGCATCAGTATCTGAAGGACCAGCGTGCGCTGGAGGATTATCTCATCGACGCGGGCATCAGCGATGCGGTGCTGGTGACGGGCGAAGGTGCGGAGCGCGCAGGGCGCGACCTGCGCGACATCGTCGATCAGGCGCGCGCGATCACGGGAGCGATCAACGGATTGCATTCGCGCTATAACCGCTCGGTCGTCGAGCAGGGTGCGATCGGCGGCATCTTCGATGCCGGCATCCTTGCCAGTCCGAACGCTGAGAAGGCCAATGCGATCGCAGAGCGCATCGCAAAGCGGCTCGATGCCATCGCGGAGGAGATGGAGACGGGCTGGGAAGGCCGTTATGGGAACGACGGCTACGTATTCAAACGCGAAGTGCGGGGCGTGAGCGAAGTCCACGTCATCGACCGCAATCTGCTGGGCTCCCAGGACGCGCGGCGGCTCAACGATCGCCTGAGCCATCTCGCGGAACTCTATGGAACGCCTGCGAAGCTCAGGCGCAAGGACAAGGTCGATATCATCTCCGGTCCGCGCGCGCTGCTCGACGCGGTCTACGAGCATGGCCGCAAGGGCGTGGAGCTGCAGCGCTACAAGGGGTTGGGCGAAATGAACCCCGAGCAGCTGTGGGAGACGACGCTCGACCCGGAAGTGCGCACGCTGCTTCAGGTCAAAATCGGCGACCTGTCGGAAGCCGACGAGATCTTCTCGAAACTGATGGGCGACGTTGTCGAACCCCGCCGCGAGTTCATCCAGGACAACGCTCTCAACGTCTCGAACCTCGACGTGTGATTGCGCGCGCCGCAGCTCCTTGAACGTGGAACCGAAAAAGGCGGCCTGCTGAAATTTGCTGCGCTTGCGGCCGGGCCACGCTTAACGCCAGCGGCGCTTTCTCACGCACTCGTCGCCATCCCAGTAGTAGCGCTTGCCGCAACGCGTGGCATGGTTGCGCTTGTGTATACGATAGCGCCACGACTCATGTTGATATCGGCGATCCCACGCCAGAGGGACGCTGGGGTCGGCAACCGTATCGCGCAGGCGCAGCGCCTGCTCGTCGTTGTCGTAGGCGAGCGCCTGGTCCGTTGCGAGCGCAGCCATAAACGGCACAGCGGCGACGGCAACGAGCTTGATCACTGCCTTGGCCACTCCGGCCTTCGCGACATTCATAATCTGCGGCTCCTTTTATCAAGATCGAGCATCGGATCGATGCGCAAATGCAGGCTGCGTTGCCCAGCCTGCGCAACACGCCCCTGCCTGAAATCTAGTGAGGCCAAGCCCGGATTGTAAGGCGGCGGAGGCGACCCGTCGTGTATCGGCCTATGCGCGGAACTTCGCCCGCGGGCGCGAATTATTCTTGCGCGCGGCCTGACTTATCGGCTGGCCGGGCCGTTGCCGATTGAATCGGAGGACTTGCGTCGTGGATCAGACAGTGTCGAAGCGCCCGCCGAAGACATCCGAACTCAACACCTTCGAAGAGTTCTGGCCCTATTATCTGGGCGAGCACAGCGATCCCAGAACGCGTCAGATGCATATCTTCGGAACCGCTATCGCTATCGGCAGCCTTGCAGGCTACGCCCTGACACGCCGCCGGAGATTCCTGCTGACCGCGCTGGCCGGCTCCTACGGTCCTGCGTGGCTCTCGCACGCGGCCATCGAGCATAATAAGCCCGCCACGCTGTCGTATCCCTGGTGGTCATTTCGGGCCGATTTGAAAATGTTCTCGCTGTGGCTGGAGGGCAAGCTCGACCGGGAACTGGCCAGCCAGGGCATTGCAACGGGCACAGCGCCGAGCGCCGCGCCGGTTCGCAAATGAAGTCGTGACCGCTGCTTGCGGGAGCGGACGGCGAGGGTTGGAGCCATCTGCGCGATTTTTCATGAAACGCGCAAACGGCTCAACTTGTTCGGCTCAAGGCGCTTGTTTGCGCTTCAGGCGCCCTTGTCGCCAGACAGCACTTTGCCCATCCAGTCGTCGATCGTTATTGTGCCGATCTCGGCCACTTTCTCCAGTTCCTTGGGGCGAAGCGTATCCTGCATGGTATCGATGCGCTTCCATTCGCAGAACGGCGTTTCTTCCTCCACGCCGGGTGCATAGCGCGAACGTTCCAGCTTTTGATAGCGGTGGACATAGCGCGGGCAGTTCATCCAGGTCTCGGTAACGGCGACCTTGACCACCATTTCGGCTTCCTTGAACATCGACAGAAGCGGGCCTGCCAGTACGAGTTCGGCGCGGCCCTGCAGGCGCATTCGATATGGGCGTTCGAAGTCGATGAAGAGACAGCCGATCTCAGGGTTTCCGGCAATGTTACCCGTCGAGTAGTGCATGCCGTTACCGTCGTAACTTGGAAAAACAATCGTCGTCGGGTCCAGGACTTTCACGAAGCCCGGCGTGCCGCCCTTGTAGGAGACCGTCGGACGGCCATTGTGATCTACCGTCGAGAGGAAAAACATGTCACGGCTTTCGACGAAAGCCCTGCCCATGTCGTCGATCTCGGGACGTACCACGATTTCCTCGACACGGTCCGCGAGCTTGCGGGTATCGAAGGCGTCCTGCAGCGCGCGATGCTTCTCCCCATACAGACGGGTCATGCTATTTCTCCCTTTCGCCAGATTTGTTTTGGGCGCGACTATAGGGCGCGTCGGAGGTGAGCGCATCAGCTTTTCGTACCGCCGGCCAGCTTGGCAAGGGGATGGTGCTCGTTGACGAGCCTCTTCAAGCGCTCCTGGAGCACGTGAGTGTAAATCTCGGTCGTTGATATATCGGCGTGGCCGAGCAACTGCTGCACCGCGCGCAAGTCTGCGCCGCGGTCGAGCAGGTGACTTGCGAACGCATGGCGCAAAACGTGGGGCGACACGCGCTCAGGATCGATTCCAGCCTCTTGTGCGAGGTCCTTGAGGTCGAGCGCGAAACCCTGCCGTGTCACGTGGCCCTCGGCAGATCTGGAGGCGAACAGCCAACGTGAATTGTCATGCCGGCCTGAAACGGCCAGATAGCCATCGAGCGCTGCGCGTGCGGCCGGATTGAGCGGCACGAGCCGCTCGCGGCCGCCTTTGCCTTTGATGGTCAGCACGCGGGGGTCGCCTTTGAGCACGCTGCGCGGCAAGCAGACCAGTTCGCTCACGCGCATGCCGGTCGCATAGAGCAATTCGAGCAGGCAGTAGAGCCGCAAGGCGCGAAAAAGCGCGTGGCCTTCCTGGCCCGCGATGCGTGCTTGAGCGGCGGCAATGAGCCTGTCGACCTCGGCGATGCTCAGGATCTTGGGGAGCGGCCGCGCGCGTTTTGGCCCTGTGATCCCTTCGGACGGATCGGCGTCGACGGCGTTTTCCCCGGTAAGGAATTTGTAGAGTTGGCGGATGGCGGAAAGGCGCCGTGCCCGCGAGGCTGGCGCCATGCCCTGTTGGGATAGGTGCTGGATGTAGGCTTGGATGTCCTTGCCCGAAGCCTCCTGCAGTGAAATGGCTCGTGCTTGGAGGAAGGCGCATAAGTCGAACAGGTCACGCTCATAGGCGGCGACGGTGTTGGCAGCCGCGCCGCGCTCGGCCGCCAGCATCTCCAGGAATGACTTGAGATGGCGGGCGGCGCCGTCGGGCGCGCTGGGGTTTGCGTCTTCAGCATGCTCTTTCCCGGTGCGCCGATCGTCGCCCATCGCCGCTCCTCAATTTGACGCCGTGCGCGGCCAGGCGGCAAACAAGGCCTCCAGTCCAAGCCGGCGCGCATCGGCCTCCAGTCCGGCCCGTTTCAGCGCGCGAATGCTGTCGCCGAGCGCGATCATGTTTGCGCCTTCCGCGCCCGCCGGTCCAAGCGCCTTCATCACGAGCAGCACCGTGTGCCCGAATTCCTTCTTCTTGGCAGCGTCCTGCAGTTCGGAGAGCACGCCCGTTTCCGGGAGATATCCGCCGGTCGGCTGGGGCGTGCGGCTGGCGGCCTCCCAAAGCGGAATGGGAACCATGTACTGCAAGGCGTCGAGCACGGTAGCGAGGCGGTTGAGGCCATCTGGCGAAAAACGCGAATGGCGAGCGAGGAGTTCCAGGTCGCCAAGGTGTTGCCCTTGCGGTTCCAGATTGGCGCCTGCAATGTCGGCGAGCGCCAGCCAATGCGTGTACCCGCTGCCGTCGGGGCTGGCGCCTTGCGATAGGGAGACCCAATCGTACGTCATTTTGTAGTTTCCCGACGCCAGACCGATCTCCGCCGCAGTATCGGCGAACCAGGATAGTTCCGGCTGCACCGGGATCTGGGCTGTGGTGCGCGCAAGCAGGCGCAGGATCGGGAAAGCCAGCATGTTGGCCCGCGCATCGTCGGCGAGGGCGCGGATGAGCCGCGTCTTTTTCATCGGCGTGCGCTCCTGCTCGGCGGCTCTGAACAGAGCCGCGCGCCGCGCGGCGCCTGACGGGCCGCCGGCTCCCGACAGCAATGCGTCTGCGTTCTGCGCCGCTGCCAGCGCGCTGTAGATGGCGGCGAGCGCATCCGGCGGGACAGCGTTCAGTCTGGCGGCGGCCTCGGCGGCGGCGAGCCGCAATTCCGGCGCGCTCGCGCCGTCATTCGTCAAGGCGACCAGAAGGGCAGGCTCGGCCTTGTCGAGATCGGAGGCTGGCGGAGGGGAGCCTGCGGCTTTAAGCAGGCGGTAGTCGATGAGTCCGAGATGGCCTTCTATTTTCGCTTGCGGCTTTGCTCCGACCGATATGGCGTCGAGCGCCGCCAATCCGGGTGTCGCGGCAAGGCCGGCTTCGCGCGCGAGGTCAGCAGCAAGACCCGCGCCGGCCGCGTCCCCCGCCACGGCTGCGCAATAGCCATTGAGCAGCGCGGCCTGTGCGAGCATGGGCTTGGGCGTGTCAGGCTTCAGTGCTGCGACTTGATGGGAGCGCGCGCAGGCTTTGTCGCGATCCGCATTTGCAAGCGCATTACGCGCGGCGAACAGGGCAACGACCGGATCGCCCGAAGAGGACGCGCCTGCAAGCTCGGCGGTTGCTTCCGCGGCTAGGCCCGACCGATAGAGCGCCTCGAGGCGGAGCGCCGCAAACCTTGCGTCCACTGTCTGCCCGGCGGGCGGCGTGACGTTAGATGTGATGAGCCGCTTCCAAAGATCGTGCAGAGCGGGCGATCGTGGCGGGATCTCGATTTGGCTGATGAGCTTTTCAAAGCCCGCAATATCGACGCCCCGCCACAGTTCGAACGGCAACCCGGAACCGTCCGCGGCCATGACGGGCGCAAGTTCGCCGCGCTCTACCGCAGGGCCAAGGCTGTCTCGGAGAATGGCGGAGGGCGCTGGGCTACCGGGGACACGCAGACCCGAGCCGGCGCCCTCCGGAGGCCGGTAAGCGTCGTCACGCTTGGCGCCAGCGAAGGCAGCAGGAGCCGGCAGCATTGCCAGGGCGCCGATGAGAACTCCGGCCAAAGCCGGGCCGATGGCCCAAATGCGCCGGCGCCGGGTCTCGGGAACGCGCCGGTGACAGGTCTTGGGGCTCGCGGAAGGGATCATGGCCTGGCTGGACGCTCCTAGCGCCGGATCTTAACGCTCGGAACCGGCTTGCTGATCAGTTGCTGCTCCGGCTCGTACTTGGTCGCGAGCACGTACAATGCGCCAAAAACCACGCCGGCGATTGTGGACAGAACGAACAGAAAGCGAAAAAGACTTGGCATGGTCTGGTAAATCCCTCGCTGACCATAACGGGGGGCCAAGTTGGCGCGAATATGACCCAGGCGGCCGCCGGAGCGGCGAAATCGGCGTCTTTCATTCCCTTGGCCTTACTTGTCGCGCCAACCGCAGGGAGCACGATTTGCAGGCCTATTGAGATCATGGCATGAGGTGTTCCAGCGGTCTGGCGCGCATGTGGAACTTTCACATCTAACCCTGATTCGGATCTGATTTGGCACCAACATGAACAACGCCGACGCCGTGGAGGACTTAAAGCACAGGCTTGGCTCACGCAGCATCGTGCTCGTAGGGCTGATGGGCTGTGGAAAATCTTCCATCGGCAAGAGATTGGCCACCCGGCTGGGACTGCCGTTCGTGGACGCGGACGACGAAATCGAGGCCGTTGCCGCCAAGTCGATCAGCGAGATCTTTGCCGACCATGGCGAGGCGTTTTTTCGTGATCGCGAACGCAAGGTGATCGGTCGCCTGCTGACGCAAGGTCCGCAGGTTCTGGCCACGGGCGGCGGGGCCTACATGCATCCCGAAACGCGTGCCGCCATCGGCGCCAACGGCGTATCGGTCTGGCTGAAGGCGGAGTTGTGCGTCCTGATGCGCCGGGTGTCCAAGCGCGACACGCGCCCGCTGCTCAAGACATCCAACCCCGAAGCGACCATGCGCAAGCTCATGGAGACGCGCTACCCGGTTTACGCTTCGGCGGACATCGTGGTCGAAAGCCGCGATGAGCCCCACGATACGATCGTGACAGAACTTATAGACAAGCTCCTCGCCTACCTCGCGAACGACGCGATGTCCGCGGCCGCGATGCCGTCGAACGCCTCTCAAGGTTGAAACACAAAATGACCCTTGCCTCGAGCGACACTGCTTCCGATATGTCAGCCAGCCGCAAGGTTGGCGTGGAGTTGGGCGAGCGGACTTACGATGTGCTGATCGGTCCGGGGTTGCTTGCCAAGGCCGGTGCGCTGATCGCGGAACGGCTCGGCAAGGTGAAATGCGGGATCGTTACGGACGAGAACGTCGCCCGCCATCATCTGGCATCCTTGGAGCGCAGCTTGGCTGCTGCCGGCCTTGGCGCGCAAAGCATCGTTCTGAAGCCGGGCGAGGCAACCAAGAGCTTTCGCGAATTGGCGCCCTTGTGCGAGCGGCTGCTTGAAATGGGCTTGGAACGCGGCGACATCGTCGTGCCGTTCGGCGGAGGCGTGATCGGCGATCTGGCCGGATTTGCTGCGGGAATTCTGCGGCGCGGGGTTCGCTTCGTGCAGATCCCGACGTCGCTCCTGGCGCAAGTGGATTCTTCCGTCGGCGGCAAGACCGGTATCAATACGCCCCAGGGCAAGAACCTGATCGGTGTGTTCCATCAGCCATCGCTCGTTATCGCCGACACGGATGTGCTGACGACGCTGCCCGCGCGCGAGATGCGCGCCGGGTACGCGGAGGTCGCCAAGTACGGGCTAATCGGCGACGCCGGCTTTTTCTCCTGGCTGGAGAAGAACTGGCAGGGCGTGTTCGCCAACGGCGGCCCGCCGTTGTCTCACGCGGTCGAGACGAGCGTAAAGGCCAAGGCGGCCATCGTTGCGCGCGACGAGACAGAGACCGGCGATCGCGCGCTTCTCAATCTCGGCCACACGTTCGGCCACGCTCTGGAGGCCTGGACCGGGTACTCCGGCCGCTTGCTGCACGGCGAGGGCGTCGCCATCGGCATGGCGCAAGCGTTTCGCTTTTCCGAGGAACAGGGGCTTTGTGCGCAGGGCACCGCCGCGCGCGTCGCCCGCCACCTGCACGCGGTGGGGCTTCCAACCAGGATTTCGGACATTCCCGGCGGTAGAGCCGAGGCGGGTGAGTTGCTGCGGCTGATGGGTCAGGACAAGAAAGTGCGCCAGGGCAAGCTGACGTTCATCCTTGTCGGCGGCATCGGAGAGGCGTTCATCATGCGCGACGTGCCGCCCGAGAAGGTTCGTGATTTTCTGGAACGCGAAATCGCTGGTTGAACGCGGCTGGATCTTTATCGTGTGCGCGATGCTGTACATCCTCGGACATACTTCCCCCAACGGCAACGTGAGGCTTGACGCTTCGCCATGACTTTCGACATTGCATTCAGCTTTATGGCGATCGTGATACTGGTCGCCTTATCGGCTTTCTTCAACGGCAGTGAGACGGCCTTGACGGCGGCGTCCCGCGCGCGCCTGCACGCGCTGGAGGAAGATGGAAATGCCCGGGCGAAGCTGGTCAACCGACTGCTGTCGACGCCCGAGCGGATGATCGGCACCGTTCTTCTAGGCAATACGCTTGTAGACGTGCTGGCAGCCGCAATGGCGGCCAATCTCGCCGTGCGGCTCTACGGTGACGTGGGCGTTGCCTACGCGACCGCGATCATGACGGTCGTGATCGTGGTCTTCGGCGCCGTGCTTCCCAAGACCTACGCCATGGCCTACGCCGATAAGGGTTCGCTGCTGGTGGCGCCGGTGATGCGCGTCCTGATTTTCCTGCTGACGCCGGCGACGCGCGCGATCGCGTTCTTCGTGCGTCAGGTCTTGAAATTGACGCCTACGAAGGCCGATGACGAGGCCAATATCCTCGCGGCGCACGAAGAGATCCGAGGCACGATCGATCTGCAGGCCAAGGAGGGCGCGGTGACGAAAGAGGCCGCCGACATGCTCGGGGGCGTGCTCGATCTGCGCGACCTGCAGGTTGCCGACGTCATGGTTCACCGCACCAAGATGGACACGGTTTCGGCGGACGATCCGCCCGACAGGATCGTCGCAGAAATCCTGAAGCATCAGAACTCGCGGGTGCCGATCTGGAAGGATGAGCCCGAGAATATCGTCGGCGTTCTGCATACCAAGGATCTGTTTGCCGCGCTCGGCCGCTCGGGCTGGGACCCCGCCAAGCTCGACATCATGAGCTTTGCCACCGAGCCGTGGTTCGTGCCCGACACCACGAGCGTGAGGGTACAGCTCAATCAATTCCTCAAGAAGAAGGCGCAGATGGCGCTTGTCGTCGATGAGTACGGCGAGGTGCAGGGCCTGATCACGCTGGAAGACATCCTGGAGGAGATCGTCGGCCAGATCGCCGATGAGCATGATACCCAGGAAACGCATATCCGGCCGCAACCCGACGGTACGGTCAACGTGGATGGAACGGTCGCCATTCGCGACCTCAACCGGCAGATGGACTGGAACCTGCCCGACGAAGAGGCGACGACCATCGCGGGTCTCGTCATCCACGAGGCCCAGCTCATCCCCGAACCGGGCCAGATATTCAACTTCCACGGTTATCGCTTCGAAGTGCTGCGCAAGGCGCGCAACAAGATCACCGCGTTGCGCGTCACGCCGCTTTCCGATTCCGGTTCGCCGGCAGTCGAGGCCGCCGACGTTTCGTCAACGTCTGGCGGGGCGGGAATTTGAGCCGCGTCGCCCCCCGTTTTCGGGCTCAGGGCACCTTCTCGCCGGGTGCATATGTTGAGAGCGCAAGGGCGTGAACGTTGCCGCCAACCTCGCCTTTGAGTGCGTCGTTGACGAGGCGATGGCGCTCCACGCGCGACTTGCCGGAAAAGGCGGGTGCGACCACGAGCACACGAAAATGGCTCTCGCCAGTTCCGGGCGATGAGAGGTGACCTTCGTGCAAGTGAGACTCGTTGACGACATCGAGCCGGATCGGCTCGAGTGCGGCCATCAATTTTTCGCGGATGCGCTGTTCGACGGACATGCCTGTTCCTTGCGTGACGAGGGGGTTCTTTGGAATACGCGGTTTCGCGTGCGTCAAGGCTAAACTTGGAAATTTTCATCCCCACATGAACGCGGCATTAAGCCCTGGCGAACGAGGGTAATCTCACAGCATGTGTGGCTCATGTTCGTCTTGTTAAGTAGCCGCGCAACCATCATACTCATGCCCCCATGAAGCTCAACCATCATACTCATGCCCCCATGAAGCTAGAGTCAAAATACTT
Organism: Hyphomicrobium sp.; assembly: GCA_035325525.1. Lineage (GTDB taxonomy): Bacteria > Pseudomonadota > Alphaproteobacteria > Rhizobiales > Hyphomicrobiaceae > Hyphomicrobium_B. The sequence goes on from DAOKZR010000006.1 coordinate 26,554, forward strand.
CGACAGCATCCGGGTTTCCGGCAAGCGCGGTTCCTCGACCAAGCGTGAGGACTCGCACCGGCCGTGCCAGTGGAAGGGCTGTGACAAGCCCGGCCGCCACAAGGCGCCGGTCGGGCGCGGCCGCGAGGGTGAGTATTATCATTTCTGCGTGGATCATGTCCGGCAGTACAATCAAACTTACAATTACTTCGACGGCATGAATGACGCCCAGGTCGACCAGTTCCGCAAGGATGCGATGACGGGCCATCGCCCGACGTGGAAAGTCGGCGCCAACGCGTGGGCTCACGGTACGCGCGATCCGGTGCGTTCGGCTGAGGCCGCGGCCCATATCCGGGCGGGAGGTGCTACCGCAGCGCGTGCCCACGCGTCCAAGGCGGAGGCGCGCGCTCAGTACCGGCGAAACTTGAAACCGCTGGAGCGCAAATCTCTCAGCGTGCTCGATTTGCCGGAATCCGCGAGCCGGGAGGACATAAAGACGCGCTTCAAGTCCCTGGTGAAACTGCACCATCCCGACGCGAACGGCGGAGATGCCCGTTCGGAGGAAAAGTTGCGCGAGATCATTCAAGCCTATAATTACCTTAAGCAAGCGGGGCTGGCCTGACCGAAGACGTCGAACGGCCACCCAGGGCGAGCCGCGTCAGGCGCGGTGAACTCCGGCAGAGCCCGCAGCGGTCCACTCAACGCCGGGATAGTAATCACGACATGCGCACACAAGCGAGCGAAGGGGTCTCGGGTCCCGCAGCAGGCCTGCCCGACATGAAGCTTTCGGTGAGGCAGGTTTTCGGGATCGACAGCGATCTCGAAGTGCCGGCTTACTCCAAGGCCGACGAGCACGTCCCGGATCTGGATCCCGATTATCTGTTCAATCGCGACGTGACGCTCGCGATCCTGGCGGGCTTCAAGCACAACCGCCGCGTGATGATCCAGGGCTATCACGGCACCGGCAAGTCGACGCACATCGAGCAGGTGGCGGCGCGGCTCAACTGGCCGTGCGTGCGGGTCAATCTCGACAGCCACGTCTCGCGCATCGACCTCGTCGGCAAGGACGCAATCGTGCTCAAGGATGGCAAGCAGGTGACCGAGTTCAGGGAAGGCATCCTGCCGTGGGCGCTGCAGAATAATGTCGCGCTCGTGTTCGATGAGTACGACGCGGGCCGTCCGGACGTGATGTTCGTCATTCAGCGCGTGCTCGAAGTCTCGGGCAAGCTCACGCTGCTCGATCAGTCGAAAGTCATCCGGCCGCATCCCGCATTCCGGCTGTTCGCCACGACCAACACCATCGGCCTTGGCGATACTTCGGGCCTCTATCACGGCACGCAGCAGATAAACCAGGGCCAGATGGACCGCTGGTCGATCGTTGCCACGCTCAACTACCTGCCCCACGACGACGAGGCGCGCATCGTGCTCGCAAAGGCCAAGGCATTCGCGAAGACGGAAGCCAAGCGCAAGCAGGTTTCGCAGATGGTTCGCGTCGCGGATCTCACCCGCTCGGCCTTCATCAACGGCGATCTATCGACGGTGATGAGCCCTCGCACGGTGATAACCTGGGCGGAGAACGCCGAGATCTTCGGGGATATCGGATTTGCCTTCCGGGTGACGTTCCTCAACAAGTGCGATGACCTCGAAAAGCCGCTTGTCGCGGAGTTCTATCAGCGCTGCTTCGGCGAGGAGTTGCCTGAAAGCACGGCGAATGTTGCGTTGAGCTGAAGCGGGCGCAATGGCTTTCATCGGAGAAACCTGCTCCAAGCGGTATTTGTTCACGCCTGAAAATGTCGCAGACGTCGCGTTGCGGCTCGGCGACACCAACCCCGCGCACCATGATCCCGAAATGGCGGCGGCCACGCGGTTTGGCGGGTTGATCGCATCAGCCGGCCATTCGACGGGCATTTTCGTCTCGCTGCTGGCGGAGTATTTCACCCAGAAGGGTGAGGCTTACGGACTCGAGTTCGGCTACAGGCTCAAGCGCGCCGTGCCGGCGGGGCTCGATGCAAAGCTGACTTGGCGCATCGTGGACATAGAGCCTTCCCACAGGCTCGGCGGCGATATCGTCAAGCTCGAAGGCGAACTGACGGGCGACGATGGCCGCGTCTACATCGAAGGCAAGGGCGCGCTGCTGCTGATCGAAAAACCCCGAACGACGGCCATCGCCTGAGAGCGCTACCGCAGGCGGGGCGATGCTTGCCATCGGAGTTCTAGCGTCTCTTCACAGAATGAAAACATGCCCGAAACCAAAGCCATGGCTGACTTTTCCTATTGCGAGATCAAAGCCGCCCTCGCAGAAAACGGGCGCGCTCGAGCCGCAGCACGGGATCTGACGCTGCCTCTTGCAGTGCGGCATCGGCTGTGGTTGGGTCGGGACCACCGCTTGGATCGAGCAACCGTTTAGCGCCCGTGGCATCACCTCCCAACAAACGCAAGGAAGCACCCTCCGAACCCCTAAAGCGCGTTCTGGGGCCGGCCCTGCGCGCGATCGCGGGGCACGCCGAGATGGAAGTGGGGTTCGGACCCGGGCGTCCGGAGGTCTTTGCCAACTCCGTGCAATTGCCCGAGCCGCCGCGTGTGCCTTCCGCGAGGGACGTTGCCGTCGTGCGTGGGTGGGCCGACAGCGTGGCGCTCAGCCTGGGCTGTCACGACAACAAGGTTCATAAGCGCATCGCGCCGCCCCCCGGCGCTGGGCGCACCGTTTTTGAGGCGGCGGAAAAGGCGCGCGTCGAGGCCGTGGGCGCCAACCGTATGGCGGGCATGGCCAAGAATCTCACCGCGCGACTCGAGGACGCCTACAGCCACAATCGCTTTGCCAGACCGATGGAGCGCGCCGAGGCGCCGCTCGAAAATGCGCTCTCGCTGATCATTCGCGAACGGCTGACCGGCCTGCCGCCGCCTGCCTCGTGCAAGGGACTTGTGGACGCTTGGCGGCCGGTCATCGAGAGCAAGGGCGCGGCGGTTCTGAAACGCCTGGAAGGCATGAGCGAGCAGCAGGAGAAGTTCGGGCGCCAAGTCCGCGATCTCCTCAAGGCTCTGCACATGGTCGAGGACATCGACGCCGAGAAGCCCGATCAGGAGGAAGAAACCCAGTCGGAGAACTCGCCCGATGGCGGCGCCGAGGAGGCCGAGAACAGCCAGGACGAGAGCAGCCAAGGCGAAGACAAGTCCAGCGACGAGGATGTGTCCGAAGGGCAGACCTCCGAGACCGATGAGATGGCGGATACGTCCGATGTCGAGCCCTCCGACATGGACGACGAAAGCTTCGAGGAAGAGGAAGCGGCATCGCCGTGGAGACCCAACCAGAACATTCTCGATAATCCGGAGGCATTCGGATACAAGGTCTTCACGCGTGCCTACGACGAAGAGATCGCTGCCGAGCAGCTTTCGAGCCCCGAAGAGCTGGAACGTTTGCGCGCCTTTCTCGACAAGGAGCTGAAGTCGCTGTCCGCGGTCGTCGCCAGATTGGCCAACAAACTTCAGCGCAAGCTCCTGGCGCAGCAGAATCGCGGCTGGGACTTCGATCTGGAAGAGGGGATGCTGGATGCGGCGCGTCTGCCGCGCATCGTCATCGATCCCATGCATCCGCTGTCATTCAAGCGCGAGCGCGATACCGATTTCCGCGACACGGTCGTCACGCTGCTGCTGGACAACTCCGGCTCCATGCGCGGCCGCCCCATCATGGTTGCCGCCTGCTGCGCCGATATTCTTGCGCGCACGCTGGAGCGGTGCGGCGTGAAGGTCGAGATTCTCGGCTTCACCACCAAGGCCTGGAAGGGCGGACAATCGCGCGAGGAATGGCTTTCGGCCGGAAAACCCGGCTCGCCGGGCCGCCTGAACGATCTGCGCCACATTATCTACAAGACGGCGGATGCGCCTTGGCGGCGGTCGAAGAACGCGCTGGCGCTGATGATGCGCGAGGGGCTGTTGAAAGAGAACATCGACGGCGAGGCGCTGGCCTGGGCCCACGCCCGCCTGCTGGCGCGGCCCGAGCAGCGCCGCATTCTCATGATGATCTCGGATGGAGCGCCGGTCGACGATTCCACGTTGTCGGTGAACTCGGGCAGCTATTTGGAGCAACACTTGCGCCAGGTCATCCACGAGATCGAGACGCGGTCGTCCGTCGAGCTCCTGGCGATCGGCATCGGCCACGACGTGACGCGCTACTACGCGCGCGCCTTGACCATCTCCGACCCCTCCGAACTGGCCGGCGCCATGACCGAGAAACTGGTCGAGCTGTTCGATGAGAAGCCAGCCGCCAACGCACCTGCGCCCCGGCGCAGATCTCGCGCTCACTAGAATGACAATGGAGTAGGCGTGTGCCCACCGTGTCTGCAGGACCGGCCTATGTCAGGTTCATGCGCACCAATGCGGGGCGCAAGCGGCTGCTTGCGGGCCTGGGCGTGCTCGCGCTGATGACGGCCACTTGGGCACTGGCAGACACGAAACCGCAGATGAAGAAACTCGCGGTTGGCCCACTGACGCTGACCTCGACGCCGATCCGTGACTTCGGGCGCGGCGGACTTGCCGGCAGCACGGGTGAACTCGAATGGCGTGGCGGACTGCTTCTGCAATCGCACCATCGCAACTTCGGCGGCTGGTCGGGGCTCGCCATGGAGCCGGACGGCCGCGGCTTCATCACGGTTTCGGATGCCGGTGCGTGGATGTCGGGTGAGATCACCTACGATTCCAAGGCACGGCCTTCGGGCCTCACGAATCTCCATATCGGGCCCATGCTGACGCTGCAGGGCAAGAGCCTGGAGCGTGGGCGTGATCGGGATGCGGAGGCCGTGGCTTTGGCGAGCGGGACGCTCGGAAAGGGCGAACTTCTGGTTGCTTTCGAGCAGAATGCGCGGATCGCGCGCTACGACTTCACCGCGCAAGGCGTATCGCCGACGCGAGGGTTCCTGCCTTTGCCCGAGGCTGCGCGCGAGCTGGGTTCCAACACCGGTTTTGAGGCCATGACGGTGCTGCGGGGCGGGCCGTTCGAGGGCGCGGTGATAGCCTTCGGCGAGCGGCTACAGGATGAGAACGAAAACCGTCTCGGCTGGATCTGGGCGGGCGAGAGCGTCGAACCCGTGCGTCTGACGGATATCGACGATTTCGACATCTGCGACGTTGCGAGCCTCGAGGACGGCAGCATCATCGTGCTGGAGCGCCGCTTTCGTTGGACGGAAGGGCTGCAGATCCGGCTGCGCCTCGTTACGGAGGCGGAACTGGCATCGCTGAAGCCGATGAAGGGCAAGGTGTTGCTGCAGGCAGATCTCGCAAGCGAGATCGACAACATGGAAGGGCTGGGCGTCAGCCGTGAGCCCGATGGTACGCTGCTTCTGACGATGATCTCGGACGACAACTTCAATCGGTTCCTGCAGCGCACTATCCTGCTGCAGTTTGCCTACCGGAACGATCCCGCCAAGGCCGTTGCGATGATGCGCCCGCGCTGACGAGAAAAGCCCGGCCGGGAATTTCCAGCCGGGCTTTTTGGAAATTGAAATCCTGCGGGCCTCCGGAAGGGGCGGCTGTTCAGGCAACGGCCTTTGCGGCGGCAGTCGCCTTCTGGATCTCACGCTTGATCTTGAGGCAGTCGGGCGAAAGCTGCTCGTTCTTCGCCTTGAGCAAGTAGGCATCGAGGCCGCCGCGATGCTCGACAGACTTCAGCGCGCGCGCCGTAACGCGCAGGCGGAACGTGCGGCCAAGAATGTCGCTCATCAGCGTGACGTTGCACAGGTTCGGGCGGAACTTGCGCTTGGTCTTGTTCTCGGCGTGGCTTCGCAGTTGGCCCGAGAGCGGCAGGGTGCCCATCAGGTCGCAGCGCCTGGTCATGATCGTCGTCTCCTTCGCCCGGCTGGCCGCACGCGAGGGGCGGGTGGGCGGAACATCTTGGCTGGGGTCAAAAAAATGCACCCCGCCAGCGTATCGCCTGCGGGGAGGATGGGGGTGTATAAAGGCAGAAAGACGCTTCCGTCAAGCGCGAGCGGACCGCGCAGGGGGGTTGGTGCGCACATTCCGGGCCGCGTTGCAGGACTGTTGCAGCACACTTGAAGAGTACGGCCGCCGGTGCCTCGAGAGCCTGGAGTTGCGCCAACCGGATCTCGGGAGCCGCAGTTTGGTCGCATTGGAGAGTTACCGGCAAGCTATTGGAATTGTACGGGTGTCAGGGAAAAACTTTCACATGGCACGAGTTTTGGGGGGACCGAAGGCCAGCGCCAGGCTGCTCCGGCCCGCGTTGCTCATCGGCTTTGCAATGGCGGTTCCAGCGTTAGCCGCTCCCTCTGTTGCCGCCGATACGGCTTGGCCCGCACAGGTTTCGAGCGTCTATCGGCTGTACTTCAATGGCTTTGAGGTCGGAAAATTCTCGTTTCAGTCCTCCACCAAGGGCCGAGACTACTCTGCGACGGGCAATGCGGAGGTATCCGCGCTTTTCGGCGCGTTCCGTTGGCGGGGCAACACGTCGGCCACCGGGCGTCTGGCCGCGTCCGGGCCCGAACCGTCGAGCTATGTCCTGAACTTCCGCACCAAATCGAAAGCAGGCCTCGTGCGGCTCGGATTCGAAAAGGGCGGCGTCAAATCGGTGGCCGTGCAGCCTAACAAGCCGCCATCGCCCGAGGCCGTGCCGGTCAAAGCCGAGGACATGCGCCAGGTCTTCGATCCCATGAGTGCGATCCTGCAAATGACCCACGCTGGACCCGGGGATCCATGCGCTAAAACAGTGCCGATCTTCGACGGCAAGGCGCGCTTTAATCTGGTCTTGTCGTACAAGGGCCGCGAAAGGATTACCGAGAAGAGCCCTTCCGGACAGCCTGAGGAGCTTTATGTCTGCAAGGTCAAATACCAGCCCGTGTCCGGACATAAGCCGAAAGATTTTGTGAACCCATGGGTCAAGTATGACGGTATAGAGATCGCCCTGCGGCCGGTTCCGGCGGCCGGCCTTCAGGTGCCGTACAAGGTCGTGGTTCCCACATCGTTGGGGCCTGCCGTCATGTCAGCTGAAAGCATCGACATTGCAGCCGCAGATGGCAAGCCGCCGATAGCCCTCAGACGGTGAGGATGGCGCACTGTCCGCGCGCCAAGGTCGGACGAATAATCCCTTGATCTTAGGCTAGTGCTCTGCAATGCACGGGGCTGATGTCCGTTGAGGAGGCAAGCGATGGGCAACGATTTCGAAGCCCGCATTCGCAACGTCACGGCGGTGCTTGGACCGACCAATACGGGCAAGACCCACCTGGCAATCGAGCGGATGCTCGGCCATGAGAGCGGCATGATCGGACTGCCGCTGCGTCTGCTCGCGCGCGAAGTCTATGACAAGATCAAGGCGCGCGTCGGGTCCGAGAAGGTTGCGCTCATCACGGGCGAAGAAAAGATCAAGCCCGAGCGCGCGCGCTACTGGGTCTCGACGGTCGAGGCTATGCCGCGCGAGGTCGATGTCGATTTTCTCGCCATCGACGAGGTTCAGCTTGCGGGCGATCCCGAGCGCGGCCACGTATTCACAGATCGTCTGCTACATGCGCGCGGACGTTCCGAAACGTTGCTGCTCGGTTCGCAGACCATGCGCGAAGCGATCAGCGACCTCATCCCCGGCGCCAATTTCATCTCGCGTCCGCGCCTTTCGAAGTTGATGTATGCGGGCGAGAAGAAGATCACGCGCCTTCCCGCGCGCTCGGCCATCGTCGCATTTTCTGCGCAAGACGTTTATGCGATCGCCGAACTCATCCGCCGCCAGCGCGGCGGCGCCGCCGTCGTGCTCGGTGCGCTGTCGCCGCGCACGCGCAACGCGCAAGTCGCCCTGTATCAGTCGGGGGACGTGGAATTTCTGGTTGCCACCGACGCCATCGGCATGGGCCTCAACCTCGACGTCGACCACGTTGCATTCTCCGCGCTCCGCAAATTCGACGGTTACGGTTATCGAAACCTGACACCCGGAGAACTCGGTCAGATCGCAGGCCGCGCCGGCCGTCACATGAACGACGGCACCTTTGGCGTCACGGGCGGCGCCGAACCGCTCGACGCGGAACTGGTTGAACGGCTGGAGACGCATTCGTTCGAGGCCGTGCGCGTCCTGCAGTGGCGCAACCGGAGCCTTGATTTCGGCACGCTCGACAGGCTCCACAACTCTTTGCGCGAAATGCCGAGAGAAGCCCGCCTCGTGCGATGCCGGACGGCCGACGATGTCGCGGCGCTGGAAGCCGTGAGTTCAGACCGCGAGGTGCGCGAGCTTTGCGCCGGACCGGCCGCCGTCTCCATGCTGTGGGACGTTTGTCAGGTACCGGACTATCGCAAGATTTCCGGGTCGAGCCACGCCGAGCTGGTCGCCACGCTCTACAAGTTCCTTCGGCGGGGAGAGGAGAAAATCCCGGAGGACTGGTTTGCCAAGCAGGTGGCTTTCGCGGACCGTACCGATGGAGACATAGATACGCTCGCCAACAGGATCGCCCACATCCGCACCTGGACCTTCGTGTCCAACAGGCCCGACTGGTTGAAAGACCCGGGCCATTGGCAGGGGCGGACGCGAGAGATTGAAGACAGTTTATCCGACGCTTTGCATGAGCGCCTGACACAGCGCTTCGTGGATCGCCGGACCAGCGCGCTGATGAAGAGTATGCGAGACAAGGACGAACTCAACGCGGAATTCGCGGAAGACGGTTCCATCACCGTCGAGAACCATTTCGTCGGCCGGCTGAAAGGGTTCCGTTTCACGCTCGATTCTTCGGCCGACGGCATCCACGAGAAGGCGACCCGCGCGGCCGCCACGCATGTCCTGGCGCGCGAGCTTGGCATGCGCGCGCGACGCGTGGCTGCAGCGCAGAACGATGCGTTCAAGCTGACGCGCAACGGACGCATCGTGTGGCGCGACGACGAGATCGCCAGGCTCGAGGCGGCGGAAGATCCGCTTGCGCCCAGCGTGCATCTTCTGGCGGACGAGCATCTTGCAGAATCCGATAAAGAAAGAGTGACGGCGCGGCTTCAGACCTGGATCAAGGATCTGGTTGCCGACAAGCTGAAGCCGCTGATGGAGCTTTCGGGCGCGCAGGATCTCCAAGGTCTGGCGCGCGGCATCGCGTTCCGCTTGAAGGAAGGTTTCGGCGTGCTCAAGCGCGATAGCGTCGCCGACGAGATCAACGCGCTGGATCAGCCATCGCGCGCCTCCTTGCGTAAATACGGCCTGCGCTTTGGCGCGTTCAACATCTACTTTCCCGCCTTGATGAAGCCGGCGGCGGCCGAACTTTCCGCGACTCTCTTTGCCTTGAAGCATGCGGGCGCGCATGGGCTCGATCTCGACAGTCTGCCTGCGCTGCCAAGGCCGGGCCTTACGTCTGTTGCCGTCGATACGGCAGTGCCCGAGATCTATTATCGCGCCTACGGGTTCCACACCTGCGGGCCGCGCGCGGTGCGTCTCGACATCCTGGAGCGCTTGGCCGACCTCATCCGCCCGTTGCTCGCGTGGCGCCAGAACCCCGATAGTCCCGCACTGCCTCCGAAAGGCTCGACCGGCGACGGCGGCTTCAAGGCGACGGAAGAGATGATGTCCATCCTGGGCTGTTCGGCCGAGGAGCTTGGCAACGTTCTCAAGGCGCTGGGCTTCCGCCTCGAGCGCCGTCCCGTACCGGCGGCAAAGTCCAGCCTCGGCGCACCCGCTGCCGGCGACAGCCAGCCGCCGGTGTCCGGCGGCGAAGCCGTCGAGAGTTTGACGGCCGAGGTTTCCGAGGCGGGCTCGCAAACGGTCGTCAGCCCCGCCGAGCCGGCGCAGAGCGCGCTCGATATAGCGGCGACTCCTACGGATGAAGGCGGAGCGGCGGAAGAGCCATCGAAGCCCGAAGAGGAAGCTGCGACCGCTGAGGCGACCGTCGAATACGAAGACGTGTGGCGTCCGCGCCGGCACCGCCGTGACGACCGCCGCGAGCGCGGTGGCCGTCATCACGGCCGGCATGGCCAGCGTGGCGGTGCGCGGACTGCTCCGGCGGCCGAGGCCGTGGCGGGCGCACCAGCCGCAGAGAGCGCCGAAGCCAAGCCGGAAAGTGCGGCGGGCGGCGTGCGCGATCAGCAGAGCGAGCGTTCTCATCGCCGCGACAAGCATCGGCGTGAGGGCGGCGATCGCCAGCACGAAGGGCGCGAGCGTTCGGGACATCCGGGCCAAGGACAGGAGCGGCAAGGACAAGAGCGCCAAGGACAGGAGCGCCAAGGACAGGAGCGCCAAGGACAGGGGCGCCGCGCCGATAACAGGAACGAAGGCGATCGGCGGGACAACGCCGGGCGGGGTCCAAAGCAGGGGCGCGAGCGAGACCGGCGTGAGGATCGCCGTGGCCGTGCGCCCGAGGTCATCACCGCGGCGCCGCCCAAGCGCGGCGGGATGGACCCTGACAGCCCATTTGCAGCCCTGGCCGCGCTCAAGGCGTCCATGGACAAGCGCGGCGAGGGATGAGACGCGGGGCAGCCGATGCCGCAACCCGAAGGGACCACGCCCAGTCTGCGGATCGACCAGTGGCTCTGGTTCGCCCGCATCGCGAAATCGCGCACCCTGGCTCAAGCACTGATCGAGCGGGGCAAGGTGCGCATCAACCGGGTTCGCATCGACAAGTCGAGCCAGCAGGTGAAACCCGGTGACGTGATCACGATTGCGCTGGGGCCGAAAGTTCGCGTGCTGCAAGTCTCGGCGCTGGGCAACAGACGTGGACCCGCGACAGAGGCCGCGCAACTTTACGCCGAATTGACGCCGCCAGCCGGACCGGCCAGACGCGGCGTCGTGACGATCGATCGCGACAGCGGCGGTTCGGCGCAAGTGGAGGGCGCCCCAGGCGAACAACCCGCCGGACATGCGCCCGGATTAGCGCCAGGATTAGCTCCAGGACCGTCCGGCGTTCGTCCGCGCGGCGCGGGCCGGCCGACAAAGCGGGACCGGCGCGCAATCGACCGGCTCAAAGGCGGCGGATGAGGAAGGCTGCTACCGTGCGTTCAGGACCGCGGAGGACGACACCCCGCCACACCCCCCGCCGCTCCCGTGGCACTTGCCTTGAGCGGGCTGGCATGGAATTAGGAATTGCAGGGTCGCATCGGCTGGCAACGCGAGGCGGCGCGATTTGAGGGCTGGAAGACCGACGCAAAGATGACTTACATCGTCAACGATAAATGCATTAAGTGCAAATACACCGATTGTGTCGAGGTCTGCCCCGTCGACTGCTTCTATGAGGGTGAGAACATGCTCGTCATCCACCCGGATGAATGCATCGATTGCGGCGTGTGCGAGCCCGAGTGTCCGGTAGACGCCATCAAGCCCGACACCGAACCCGGGCTAGAAAAGTGGCTCGAGGTCAACCGCAAGTTTGCGGAGTCCTGGCCCAACATCACTCAGAAGAAGGAAGCGCTTCCCGAGGCGGACGCCTTCAAGGATGAACAGGGTAAGTACGAAAAATATTTCTCGCCTGAGCCGGGTTCTGGAGATTGATAGAATTTCTTCTCATCATTCTCCCTTGCTAGCGAACACTATTCCTCTATCCTCGCGAAATCTCTACGCTGCGTAAGCCTACCGGTTAAGCTCAGCGTGCGCCTGCGGCTGCCCGCCCCTTCATTTCCCGTCAATATTGTGTTAGTGTGCAATGCGTGATGGCGAGAATTGAGCACAAATCCAAAACGGCCAGAAACAAAGGGTGGCGCCTCACCGAGGGGCATCGCCAAAAAAGACGGCTGGGGCGTCGCTGGGCCAAGTCGGAGTTGCTAAGGATTTGAAAAGCTAGGCCAAAAGCGAACGCGCGATGACTTCCACCCAACCAGAAGGGTGGGGACATTCAACGCGCGTACAGCGTCCGGCGCCAGGTGGTTCTACACCGCGGCATTCGGGCAGAACAGGGTACCGGTGCGAACGAAATTGCTTTCGCAGCCGCGTTCCCCATCCCGCCGGCCATGTGAGGGCTGGCTGGATGTGTACGCTAGAGTGAGATGAACCAAATGGCTCAGAAGAAGAAGGTCATGTCGGCTGCCAAGGCAACGGCTAAGCCCGCAGCGCGCAAGGCTCCTGTGAAGGTTGCTGCGGCTGCCCCGGCCAAGCCGATCGCCAAGGCCAAGGCGCAGGCCTCCGCCGCCCGCAAGCCCGCCGCGCCTGAAAAGGTGAAGGCGCCAGCTGTCGCGGCTGCCGGAAAGTCCAAGAAGGCCCCTCTTCCGATCAAAGCCGAGATCAAGACGGCCCCGGCCGCTGCTCCCGCGGTATCCGCAAAGAAGCCGATTGCCGGCCTGCTCAAAGCTGCGGTCGCAGCTGCTGCGGGTAAGCCGGTTGCGGGCGCTTCAACGGCTGCTCGCGCCGTTCCTGCCGCCGTGCAAAAGACCGGCGGCCAGAAGCTGACCGCGCCCTTGCAGCCTTCCGCGCAGCCGGTGCCCACGCCCAAGGCCATCGCCGAGAAGGCGGCTGCCGCGCGCCAGATGCTGGCTGCGCAAAAGAAGCCGGTCAGCCAGCGTCATGGCTTCAAGGCCAACGAATTCATCGTCTACCCGGCCCATGGTGTCGGCCGCATTATCGGCATCGAGGAGCAGGAAATTGCCGGCATGTCACTGGAGTTGTTCGTGATCAACTTCGAAAAGGAGAAGCTCACGCTGCGCGTTCCGACCGGCAAGCTGCAAAGCGTGGGTATGCGCAAGCTCGCTGACGAAGGCGTCGTGAAGAAGGCAATGGAAATCCTCAAGGGCCGCGCCCGCATCAAGCGTACGATGTGGAGCCGCCGCGCCCAGGAGTATGTCGCGAAGATCAACTCGGGCGATCTCGTTTCGATCGCGGAAGTGGTGCGTGACCTTTACCGCTCCGAGGCGCAGCCTGAGCAGTCCTACTCCGAACGTCAGCTCTATGAGGATGCGCTCGACCGCATGGCGCGCGAGATCGCAGCCGTTGAAAAGCTCGATGAACGCGGTGCGGTGCAGCGCATCACCGATGTGCTCTCCAAAAGCGCCAAGAGCCGCCGTCTGTCTGGCGAAAGCGAATCAGTAGGCGAAGCCGCCTGATTTGGCTGGGCGCGTGTCCTGCGCAAAGGCGTGCGCTAAAGATCAAGATCGCCCGGAGCGCCCTGCTCCGGGCGATTTTTCGTTGCAGGCGCGCCGTCTGGTTCACGCGCAGTGGCTGGCGCGGGGATGTTGGCGCCGGAGGGCGTGCGCTGGGAAATTGTCGGTTCCGGCAGTTCGTCGTCCTGTCCCGGCACAATCAATTCGGCCCGATGGGCGATGGAAATCATCGGCCCATTGCGCCGTTCGATCCATCCGCGCACTTCCACAATGCGGTCCTTGAGGCCGTCGAGCGACCGGGCCCAGGCCTCATCCTGACGAAGCACGGAACGCGGAATACGGACGGTGAAATCTGTTCTCCAGTCCTTGCCGAAGTTGAGATAGACCGCAGTCTTGGTGCGCCCGACCGCCTCGACGCGGCCGCGCACGATCTGAAACGAACTGCGCGCCGCCAGAAGTGCACCGGTATGCTGTGACGCCTTCGGCGCGTAAAACCGCAAGCGCCACACGCCCGATACGTCCGTGCGCGCAAGGCGCTCGTGCGCGAGAAGTTCTGTCAGGCACACGCCATCTCCCGGCAATGCCGACGCGCGCGCCAGACCCCGGCCCAGCAGTTCGCCTTCGATCCACTGACGCATGCCCTCGCGCATCGTGAACAAGTGCCCGACGATCCTCCCGTAACGATCCGACTTTGCCGACCCGAAGGCGATCTGTACCGGCTTGCCAAGCACGAGGTCCGCCAAAGCGACGTGCGCGGCTTCCTCCAGCGGCCAGCCGCCCTCGGCGGCGCCCGCGTCGCGTGCGCGCGGCACGAGAATTCCGGCCAGGCGCAACTCGCGCCCATCGTCGAGTGCTACCGTCTCGCCGTCGATCACACGCGCGACCGCGCCCGATGGGCCAGGCTCGAGTTCACACGTCGGCGCGTCGGCGGCCACCGCCGGGGCCCTTGCCTCTTGTGCCAGACACCGGGGTGCGGGGATGGCCAGCGCGATGCAAATCGCAATCGAGAACGCAACCTTTCGCATCTTGAACCCGCAGCGTTTCACAGTTTTCTCCCGCACGTCCATGCGGCGGCCCCGCTCCATGCGCCGCATAGATCAGCACAAGGCGGAAGAGATGACCAGCGCCCCCTTGCGGCGCTGGCCGACAGCAGCGCCTAGAGACGGAAATCCCAGGCGCTCAGATCGGCGATCCTGGTCTGCTCCAAGGTTATGGAAGAGCCGGCTTCCAGATCGATCACGACATTGCGCCCTGACTGGTGCATGGACTGGCGAAGTTCATTGTAACTGTTGAATTCGTAAAGGCGCAGATCGATGACGTCGCCTTTGAGTGCGCATCCGGAGAGCCACCCGCCAGCTTTGCCTTTTCCGGGGGCGTTGACCTTGAAGTCCGTGACAACGTCATGTCCGCTGCCTGGTCCGAACGCGAAGACATCGCGCCCCGAACCTCCGGCAAAGGTGTCGTTACCCGGCGATCCAAGAACCCAGTCGTTGCCCGCACCGAGCACTATCCGTTCTATGCCGGACAGTCTCATGTTGGAAAAATCGAGAACGTCGTTGCCGGACGTCGCGACGATGCGGTCGTTGTTTCCTCGGCCGCCGTCGATCTCTTCGATGCTCTTCAGATTGGCAAGACGAGACAGCACGCGCAGGACGTCGTTTGCGTCGCTGCCCTCGATCACGTCGTAGCCTGGACCGCCGTCGAACCTGTCGAGGCCATCGTTGCCCCTGATCTTGAAGGTGTCGTCGCCTGCACGTCCAATGAGGATGTCGTTGCCCTTGCGCCCGTAAATGACATCGTTCAGGTCGGTGCCGACGATGCGATCGGCGCAGTTGGTGCCTGTCAGAACGATGCCTTCGGCCGGCGTGGGCGCTGAGACGTCGACGTAGACGTTTGCTGGCGCGGACTGCGCCGTACCGTCGCTGGCGGCGTAACTGAACGATGCCTGTCCGCTGTATCCACTCCCGGCTGTAAACTTGACGTTGCCATCGGCAAGAAGCTCGACGGCCCCGCCAACGGCATTGCCGACCGATGCAATCGCGAGCGCGTCGCCGTCGGCATCGGTGTCGTTGCCGAGCAATGCGGCTGCATCGAGCGTGATGCTCCTGCCGGCATCGACCGAGAAGCCGGTGTCATCGCGCGCCGCCGGGGCGTCGTTGACCGGTGCTATTTCGAACGTGAAAGTGTGCCGGGCGGTCGCGTCACGGCCATCCGTGACGACAATCGAGAAAATCTCCGGGCCGTTTGCGTCGGGACGCGGCGTGTAGGTGAAGGTGCCGTCGCTTGCGATGGAGAGCGTGCCTTTCGAGGGTTCTTCCCCTTCGTCGACGGCAAAGGTCAGAGCATCGCCGTCGTCGTCCTGAGCAACGATGTAGCCAGAGGCCGCTTGATCTTCGATCACCGGCCCCAAGGCCGCAGATGTGATAACCGGGGGCGTGTTGGTGCTGGAGGCAATCGTGAAACTGAAGGTGTGTGCATCGCTGGCATCGAAGATGTCGCGAACAAGAATTGTGAAGGTTTCCTCGCCGCTCGCCCCCGCGAAGGGTCTGTAGGTGAATGCGCCGCCGGCAGCAAATTCCACCGTGCCGAGCGATGGACCGGCTCCATCGGCCAGCGAATAGAACAGCACATCGTTGTCTGCATCGGTTGCAAGAACTTGCCCATGGGCGGGTGCGCTATGGACGGGTCCGAGCGTGGAGGCCGTAATGATCGGTGCGCTGTTGGGCCAGAAGATGATTTCGGCCCTGGCGGTAGCGCCGCCGCCGCGTCCGTCGGAAACGACGTAATCGAATACGGCGCGCGGCATTGGCGACAAGCTCGCCGTTACGACGATTTCATCTCCCTCCAGGACGGCGGCGCCCTCTATGATCGAACCTATCGCGGAGATGGAAACGGCGTCGCCATCGGGATCGGCATCGTTGTCGAGCAACGCCGCCACTGGGAGGCGGAACGTGCCGGGGCCCGCGAATACGTACGCGTCATCCCTGGCGGCGGGCGGGCTATTGCTCGATATGGCCGCTGATTGCGCGAGGTTGCCGAACGTTGCCGGGTCCCAGATCAAGCCTGAAGTAAACTCTACACCTTCGATGGTGCCGGGAGCAGCAAAGTAATCCAGGATGGTGATGCTTCCGCCCTGCACAAAACGTACGACGAGGTCGTCCATGGCGCTGGGATTGCGCAAGAACAGCAGATCCTCGGGGCGAATGCCGCTCGCGAGAACGAGAACGTCGACGCCGGCGTCGCTCGCCAGTTCGACGATCGTGTCGTGGCCATCGCCAAGCTCGTAGACGTAACCATCGCTGCCCTCGCCGCCGATCAACGTATCGTCGCCGCGGTTGCCCGCGAGCGTGTCGTCGCCTGCACCACCGGAAAGAATATTGTCGCGATCATTGCCGGCGAGGGTGTTGCGCAGCGCGTTGCCGGTGCCGGAAACGGCGTTTTCCGTGAGCGTAAGATGCTCGAGCTCGGCTCCAAGCGTGTAGTCGATGGATGCGTAGACATGGTCGAATCCGCCGCGCGCTTCTTCGATCACGATATCGCCTGGGCTGTCGACGACATAGGCATCGTTGCCGCGGCCGCCTGCCATGATGTCGTCACCCGCGCCGCCGTCGATGTAATCGCTGCCTGCGCTGCCTGTAATCGTGTCGTTGCCGCCGAGCCCATGAATTTTATAGGGCCCGCCGGTTGGCATGGAGATGACGTCGTCGCCCTCGCTGGCGGTAGGCGCCGCAGGCGCCGTGAATGCGCTCAAGGCGCGCAGCATGACGGGCGCTTCGGCGCTCGCCAGGATGTCCTGAGGCACATGCGCCTCAGGCCGCGCCTCCAGCGGGCCGATGAACGCGCTCGGCGAAACCGCCGACCGGATGGCATCAGCAAAGCCTGGATAATCCGCAAAGCCCGTATCATTGAAGGTCTGGCCGTCGAACGCGATAGGGAAGGTTATGCCCAGATCGCCTTCCTGCCAGTCCACCACGCGCACGATGGTTTCGGTTGAGCCGTCGCCGACTACGGTCGTGATGACAGGACCCGGAGGCTCGCCGGGCCCGTAGTCCCGCTGATGGCGCTCGACATCGCCCATCATGATCGAGATGATGAGATCGCTACCGTCCATGTAATATTGAATCATGCCGACGAATTCGATGAATCCCTGGACCATGTTGTCGTCCGGGATACCCCAGAAGAAGAGCGACACCGGCGTTATGTCGTCCATCTTGAAGGGTGCCCCGCGCAGCTGCATCAACTCGGAGCCGTCGAACTCGCCGCGTTCCTGCTTGAAGTAGTCGTACGGGATGAAGAGCTTGTCCTGCGAGCCGGCGTCCGTGATGACGAATTCCGGATAGGAGACGCCGGCAGCCATCGTCGAGACAATGAAAGTGTCGGCGCCCGCGCCGCCCTCGGCCATCGAGTAACCCGCACCCGAGACGAGGATGTCGTCGCCGTCTTGGCCATAAAGTTCGATGTCGTAGCCCAGCGGACTGCCGAACGTGAAAGCCGGCGCGAGACGGGCGTCGAGCACATCGTTACCTTGGCCGCCCTCCACGCCCATCAGCGACGCGCCCGCATAGATGCGGTCGTCGCCCGAAGAACCAGCCAGCCATTCGACCGATTGCGCCCAGTATCCGGCGTCCTGACCCTGGTTGGCGATCGTCTGGATCGAGATCATGCCGGCGCTGATCACGTTAACGAGAAGGGGCGAGGTGCTTTCCAGGAAACCCAACTGATCGCCCTTTCCGCCAGCGGCATCGTCCAGGTTCAGTTTGATGGGTTTTTCCAATAGATTGACGCCTTCGCCGACAGTGACGACGTCGGTCTCGCGATTCCAAGAGATGGCTTCGATGGAAAGCAACTGGTCGGAGCCGCCTTCGAACGTCGAGATGAAATCGGCGACCTTGTGCTCGACGGCGTGGCGCGTGCTGACGATGTGGATCAGGCCGGCGCCCGAATAATCGATGGTGTCGAACCCGTCGGCCTCGTAGGGAGTGCGCGCTTCGCCGCCGTGGACGATGTTTTCGCCCTTCGACCAGATGATGGTGTCATCGTCGAGGCCGCCGAAGAATTTTTCCGGCCACAGCAAAGTTTCGGTTCCGCGCAGCGTATCGTCGCCAAACCCGGCAGCGGCTTGGGTAAAATTGCCGCCAAGGGTAATCTCGTCCGGACCTGATGTGCCAAGCAATGTCGCCGTGCCGGGTGAATTGCGCACGCCGAAGGGCATGTTGGCGTTGACGTCGATGCCGATGGCGTAGAGCAGCGTCGCGACGACGGATGAGGAGTTCATGATGGCGCCGGGCGAGAACGGCCACGCCAAGCCTTCGTAGGGAAACTCCTGGGCCTGGATCTCCTTGCCGTAATCCATCATCGACTGCCACAACGACAGTGCGTCCGAACCGGTGTAGACGACGCGCGAGCCCCGCGACTGGGGCGTGCCTATCAAAGCGACGAGTTCCGCGCCATTCGATCCGTTGGCGGCGGCAAGCTCCGTGAAGAATTCCTCGCCCAACACGCCGAGCTGACCGCTCAGCAGGGCGCCGTCGTGCGTACCCTCGAGCACGTACCAATTGTCCTGCTTGTTGATGAAGCTGTTCTCGTCCTCGTAGACGATCTGCAGATGGTCCAGCCCGAGAAGTCCCAGTTTGTATTTCTTGATCGGAACGAACTCTACGCGAATAGTACCCATGGCAGTCTCCCCTGCGCAGACGTGATGAACCAAGTGGCGGTCCGGACCGTGTGAAGACGATTCTAGGACGGAAAGTCACTACACTTACAGATTGATGCGGTTTCTGAACGCTGGTTTTGAAATCAACCCTAAAGCGCGGGGATGACGAAAAGCCCGCAGAAGTAGATAGTCATGTTGAATACCAGCCTAGGTAGTATTTCGGGAACGAGGCGTGCCGCTGACTTGACGCGTCGGGCGGGCCTCCCCATAGCTAGGGCCCTGATCGGGCGTGGTTCCCGCTCTCATGGCCCCGTAGCTCAGCCGGATAGAGCAACGGTTTCCTAAACCGTAGGTCGCAGGTTCGAATCCTGCCGGGGTCGCCAATGGCCTGGCCGGGCGGGAAACGCCCGTGGCGGAGGCGCGAGCACCGGCTGCAAAAATTCAGGTCCCGGGCGTAGATTGGATAAGGTGGAGCGCTATTCGGAAAACTGGACGCCGGCTTTCCGGCAAAAAGCGCGACAAACAAATGAGTAGAGCCGTTTGCGCGATTTGCACGAAGCGCGCAAACTGGCCCCAAGGCGAAGGACGGACAACAGGCGCATGACGGCAAGGATCGAGGTCGCGATAGCGGACAAGAACCCGGTCGTGCGCGCAGGCCTGGAAAATCTCATCGAGAAAGATGGCCGGTTCCATATCTCTGGCCTTTACGCCAACGGCGCCGGGCTCTTGGCCCAGTTCGCCAAAGCACCTTCCCAGATCGCGATCGTGGGCTGGTCGCTGCCCGACATGGAGGCGGCCAACATCCTCGCCGAGGTCAAGGCGCACAAATGGGCAAGCCGTGTCATCGTCTATACAGGAGAGAGCGGCGCCGACATTCTGCGCCGCGCCATCAAGGGCGGGGCGTGGGGCTTCGTGTCCAAGGCCGAAGAGCCGGCCGTGTTGCTGGAGACCATCGCCGCCGTAGCACGCGGCCGGTTGTCGCTCCCCTACATCGACATCGAGTTGCTCAACTACGATCCGCTCGGTGTACTGACGACGCGCGAGCGCGAATTGCTGGCGGCGCTGGCCAACGGATGGACCAACCTGCAGATCGCGGCACGTACGGGCATCACTCGTAACACCGTGAAATATCATCTGAAAAATCTATACGACAAGCTCGGGGTCTCGAACCGCGCCATGGCGGTTGCGCTGTATTTGTCGGCGCCGAAGGATTGATCTGCTCTGCCCGGCCGCTGCTGACCGGCTGGGGGTGGGTAGGCGCTTCCAGCCCTGCCCCCCACCCTTTCATCGCCCATGCGGGTGTTGTTCGAACGCCACCCCTCCCGCACTCTGGCCCGGTGCTTTATAGACTAAAGTTGGATGCAT
This sequence comes from Hyphomicrobium sp., assembly GCA_035325525.1. GTDB lineage: Bacteria > Pseudomonadota > Alphaproteobacteria > Rhizobiales > Hyphomicrobiaceae > Hyphomicrobium_B. The sequence goes on from DAOKZR010000006.1 coordinate 46,529, forward strand.
CGCGGGCGCCAGCGCCGCGGGCAGCTCGACGATCAGCGTGCTTTGGGCGATTAGACCAAGGTACTGCAAACCAACGAAGAAACCCCAAGGGAGGATTACCCGATGACGATGGTCACGCCCCATCTTTTCATTCCTGGCCCGACGAATGTTCCCGACAAGGTTCGTATGTCGATGAACATCCCGATGGAGGACATGCGCAGCCCCGAGTTCCCGAAGTTCACGCTGTCGGTCTTCGAGGACCTCAAGAAGGCCTTCAAAATGAAGGACGGCCGCGTCTTCATTTTCCCTTCGTCGGGAACGGGCGCGTGGGAATCGGCCATCGAGAACACGCTTGCAGTCGGCGACAAGGTTCTTATGAGCCGCTTCGGCCAGTTTTCGCTGCTTTGGGTCGACATGGCCGAGCGTATGGGCCTGAAGGTGGAACTGTGCGACGAGGAGTGGGGCACGGGCGTCCCGCTCGAGAAGTATGCCGAGATCCTCGCCAAGGATAAGAACCACGAGATCAAGGCGGTCTTTGCCACGCACAACGAGACGGCAACCGGCGTGTCGAGCGATATCGCCGGTGTGCGCAAGGCGCTCGATGCCGCAAAGCATCCCGCGCTGTTGATGGTCGACGGCGTGTCCTCGGTTGGCTCGCTCGACATGCGCATGGGCGAATGGGGCGTCGATTGCTGCGTCTCGGGCTCGCAGAAGGGCTTCATGGTTCCGACGGGACTGGGCATCCTCGCCGTCAGCCAGAAGGCGCTCGACATCAACAAGACGATGAACGGCCGCATGAACCGCTGCTTCTTCTCGTGGGAAGACATGATCAAGACGAACGATCTTGGCTTCTTCCCTTACACGCCAGCGACCCAGTTGATCCGCGGCCTGCGCACTTCTCTGGATCTCATCGCCGAGGAAGGTCTCGACAACATCTTCGCCCGTCATCATCGCCTCGCCAATGGCGTGCGCGCCGCCGTCGACGCTTGGGGCCTCAAGCTCGTCGCCAAGGAGCCCAAGTGGCACTCCGATACCGTATCGGCGATCTACGTCCCGGAAGGCATCGACGCCAACAACGTCCTGAAGACCGCCTACTACCGCTACAACACGTCGCTCGGAACCGGCCTCAATAAGCTCAACGGCCGCGTCTTCCGTATCGGTCACCTCGGTGCGCTCGACGAATACATGATCGGCGGCGCCCTCTTCGCGGTGGAAATGACGCTGAAGGATTGCGGCGTGCCGATCAAGCTCGGCTCCGGCACAGGCGCGGCGGCGGAATATTTCTCCAAGACCGCGACCAAGTCAGCCACCGGCCTCACGGCCAAAGCTGCCTAACCATCAGAGCGCCCGGCCCCGAGCGGCCGGGCGCTTTGGAATTTGTTATTGACATCCGGCTCACGTCATCGCGCCCCATAAGGCCGGCCTTTTGGAGCGCCGCGGCCGAAAAGACCCGCAATCTAAACAAAGTCCAAGGGAAGGTAACCCCACAATGAGCTTCACGCTTCATCCTACGCGCAAGCAGCGCCTGCAACGTTCGTATCTCGCCGTTCCGGGCTCGAATCCGACCATGATCGACCGCGCCTTCAAGAGCGCCGCCGATTTCGTGTTCCTGGATTGCGAGGATGCCGTCGCTCCGCCCGAGAAGGAGCAGGCCCGCAAGAACATCATCCAGGCGCTCAACGATCTGGATTGGCAGGCAGCCGGCAAGAGCGTTGCGGTGCGCATCAACGGACTCGACACGCATTACATGTATCGCGACGTCGTCGATATCGTTGAGCAGGCCGGCGCGAAACTGGATACGATCCTCATTCCCAAGGTCGGCGTTCCCGCCGACGTCTACACGGTTGAATGCATCGTCAGCCAGATCGAGGTCGCCAAGGGACTGAAGAACACGATCGGCACCGAGGCCCTGATCGAAACGCCGCTCGGCATGGCCAACGTCGAAGCCATCGCCGCCGCCAACAGCCGCCTGGAGGCGATGCACTTCGGCGTGGCCGACTACTCGGCCTTCAACAAGGCCCGCACGGTCGTCATCGGCGGCCTCAATCCCGACTATCCGGGCGATCAGTGGCACTTCCCGCTGTCGCGCATGACCGTTGCCTGCCGCGCCTACGGCCTGCGTCCCATCGACGGTCCGTTCGGCGGCATCGACGATCCGGAGGGCTTCAAGGCCGCCTGCCGCCGCGGCGCGGCCCTGGGCATGGAAGGCAAGTGGGCCATCCACCCCTCGCAGATCGAGCTTGCTAACGAGATCTATTCGCCGACGGCCAAGGAGATCGAGCGCGCCGAGCGCATTCTCGTTGCGCTCAAGGAAGCCGAGGCGCAGGGCAAGGGCGCTGCATCGCTCGACGGCAAGATGATCGATGCCGCTTCGGAGAAGATGGCGCGCAACATGCTGGCGACGGCTGCTGCGATCAAGGCCGCCGAGAGCGCCCGCGCGAAGGCTTGAGGCTGGTCGAGGAAACCATTTCCAAGGAGGTCCAAGATGGACATTCATGAATATCAGGCTAAAGAACTTCTTTCGAAGTTCGGCGTGCCCATTCCGCGCGGCGGCCTCGCCTATAGCCCCGAGCAGGCGACCTATCGCGCCAGCGAACTGGGAGCGAGCGCCGTCGTCGTCAAAGCGCAGATTCATTCGGGTGCGCGCGGCAAGGCCGGCGGCATCAAATTGTGCAAGACCGAGCAGGAGATCGAGGATGCAGCCGAGTCGTTGCTCGGCCGCAAGCTCGTCACGCATCAGACGGGGCCGGCGGGCAAGCTGGTTTCGCGCCTCTATATCGAGGAAGCGACCAACATCGACAAGGAGATCTATCTCGGATTCGTGATGGATCGCGCCTCCGAGCGCATCATGGTCGTTGCCTCGGCTGCAGGTGGCATGGACATCGAGGAAATCTCGGCCAAGAAGCCCGACACCATCATTCGCATTTCGGTGGACCCGGCGGTGGGGATGCAGCAGTTCCAGGCGCGCGAAATTGCGTTTGGGCTGGGTGTCGATCCCGAGATCGTCAACAAGCTCGTGCCCGCGATCATGGGTTGCTACCGCGCATTCCGCGATCTCGACGCAACCATGGTTGAGATCAACCCGCTGGTCATCACCAAGGAGAAGACCGTCGTGGCGCTCGACGCCAAGATGTCCTTCGACGAGAACGCCCTGTTCCGCCGCCCGCACATCGCCGAGTTGCGCGACAAGAGCCAGGAAGATCCGCGCGAGACCTACGCCAATGACCGCGGCTTGTCCTACGTCGGCCTGGATGGCGACATCGGCTGTGTCGTCAACGGCGCGGGCCTCGCCATGGCGACGCTCGACATGATCAAGCTGGCAGGCGGCGAGCCGGCCAACTTCCTCGACATCGGCGGCGGCGCCTCGCCCGAGCGCGTCACCAAGTCGTTCCGCGCGGTTCTGCGCGACAAGAACGTGAAGGCCATCCTGGTCAACGTGTTCGCCGGCATCAACCGTTGCGACTGGGTCGCCAAGGGCGTGGTCGATTCCATCAAGGAGCTTAAGATCACGATGCCTGTCGTCGTGCGTCTGGCCGGCACCAACGTGGAAGAAGGCCGCAGGATCATCGAGCAGAGCGGACTTTCGGTCATCAGCGCCGATACGCTTGCGGAAGCGGCCAAGAAGGCCGTCGCCGCCGCAAAGAACGCCGCGTAAGGCCCGGAGGAGAACCCAATGGCTATTTTCATCAACGAGAATACACCCATCCTGATCCAGGGCTTCACCGGCCGCATCGGTACGTTCCATGCCCAGGAGATGATCGATTACGGCACCAACGTGATCGGCGGCGTTACGCCCGGCAAGGGCGGCACCACGCATCTTGGCCGTCCGGTGTTCAACACCGTCAAGGGCGCGGTCGAGGAAGCAGGCGCGGAAGCCTCGATCGTGTTCGTGCCGCCGCCGTTCGCGGCGGACGCGATCATGGAAGCGGCCGACGCCGGCATCAAGTACTGCGTGTGCATCACCGACGGCATTCCGGCTCAGGACATGATCCGTGTGAAGCGCTACATGCGCCGCTACAAGAAAGAACAGCGCATGGTCCTGACCGGGCCGAACTGCGCCGGCACCATCTCGCCCGGCAAGGCCATGCTCGGCATCATGCCCGGGCACATCTACCTGCCTGGCCGCGTGGGCATCGTCGGCCGCTCGGGTACGCTCGGCTATGAAGCGGCCGAGCAGCTCAAGGCGCTCGGCATCGGCGTTTCGACGTCAGTCGGCATCGGCGGCGATCCCATCAACGGTTCCTCGTTCAAGGACGTTCTTGAGCACTTCGCCGAGGATCCCGAGACCGACGCAGTGATGATGATCGGCGAAATCGGCGGGCCGCAGGAAGCGGAAGCGGCCGAATTCATCCGCGACTACTTCAAGAAGCCGGTTGTCGCCTACATCGCAGGTCTGTCGGCCCCCAAGGGCCGACGCATGGGCCACGCAGGCGCCATCGTTTCGGCGTTTGGCGAGTCGGCAGCCGAGAAGGTCGATATTCTGAAGAACTGCGGCGTCACCATTGCGCCGACGCCGTCGGAGATGGGCGCGACCGTCGCCCAGGTTCTGGAGAAGGCCAAAAAGGTCGCCTGAAGCGCGGCCAAACAGATGAATGGAGCGTTCGCGCGATTTGCCCGAAACGCGTAAATGACTCTAGACGATAGAACCGCATCCCGTCTCGATCGCGCAGATGGGATGCGGACACCTCAAGCACGGGATGCCTCGCACGAACAATCACAAAAGAGGCCGGAGGAGCGACGCCATGCAAGACACGACCAGCACTGACAGCAACGTGAAACTCGAGGGCTCGGTGCTGCGTGATGAGCTCAAGCGTCTGCGCACGCAGATCCCCGACAATCCCTCCCTCAATCCCATTCTCAGCGTCGCCTTCGATCTGTCGCGGCGGCTGGAAACAGGCCAGATCCCCTATAAGGAACTCAAGGCGCTTGCGGGCCGGATCATGGATCGTGCCTGCGTCCATCGCGCGCGGCGCTTGCGCGAGCGCATCGGCTATCAGGATCAGGCCGCGACCCTGAAGGACTTCACCGCCTTCGTGGAGAAGACCGCCGACGAGGCAGGCTCCATCGAAGCCTTCGCGGAGCGCTGGGAGCGCGCGCGCACGGGCATCGTTCTCACGGCTCACCCGACCTTCGGACTCTCGGATGAACTTTATCGCCGCATGGTGGAGATCGCCGTGTCGTCGCCTGACGAAGCCGACGTCACCATCGGCCTGCCGCACCGCCCCTCCGGCAAGATCACCCTGCAGCACGAACACAAGTGCGTGCAGGATGCGATCAATAATCTGCGCAATTCCTATGAAGAGCTTCTGCATGGCTTCTACAGCGTCGCGGCGCAGAAATTCGGCCCCCAAGCCTACAATGTCCGCCCCAAGCTGACGACGTTCGCCTCCTGGGTCGGCTACGATCTGGATGGACGCACGGACATCGCGTGGACGTTTTCGTTCAAGGTGCGCCTGATGGAAAAGCGCGCCGCCCTGGTCGATGTGCGAAGCCGGTTCCTCAACATCAAACACAAGATCGGCGATAGCGACGGGACCCAACGCGTCAGCCGGCAGTTGACGGGCAAGCTCGACCTCGCGATTGCCGCCGTCGACGAGCAGTTGAAGGCCCTGGAGGAAGTCGGCACGGGCCCCGGCGCGCTGGCCAAGGCCGCCAACGTCATCACCCGGTCGGATGGATACAACATCACATCCGTCGAGCCGCTGACGGCGCTGATGGCGCAGCTCGTCGATGCGGCGGAGGCGCCGCAGATGAAGCGCGCCCTTGCCGCACTCATCGGACTCGTCGAGGCGACGGGGCTGGGGGCCTCCCATATCCATCTGCGGATCAACGCGCTCCAGATCAACAACGCTTTCCGCGCCTATGTACATGAGCCGTGGACGCGCGACCTCAGCGAGCGTCAGGCTCTGGCGCGAATCGTCGAGATGATCCGCAACACGCCGCGCGAAACCGTCAATTTCGAGACCCTGGACCTGGAGACGGCAACCGCCATTCGTCAGTTTGCCCTAGCGGCGCAGATCTGCAAGCATGTGGACCGCGAAACGCCGATCCGCTTCCTGATTGCCGAGTGCGAGAGCCCGGCGACGATTCTCATCGCGATCTTCTTTGCCAAGTTGTTCGGCGTGGAGGACATCACCGATATCTCCCCGCTGTTCGAGACGCCGTTTGGGCTCGAGAACGGCGTGCGCATCATGGAGCGATTGCTCGAGGAAGAGGCCTATCGCGACTACGTGCAAGGCAGGAAGCGCTTGGCAATCCAGACCGGCTTTTCGGATGCCGGCCGCTTCATCGGCCAGATTTCGGCGACGCTGGCCATTGAGCGCTACTACCATGGACTTGCGGCCACGATCGATCGTGCGGGACTGAAGGGCGTCGAGACGTTGCTCTTCTCCACCCACGGCGAATCTATGGGCCGCGGCGCGCATCCCGATGACCTGCATACGCGCCTGCATTACGTCTTCTCGGATGAATCGCGCCGCCGTTTCGGAGATGCCGGGCTGCCCGTCAAGCACGAGACGAGCTTCCAGGGCGGCGACGGCTATATGTTCTTCGGACACCGTGCGCTGACGACGCGCACGCTCGCAACCATCGTCATGGATGGAGAGATTCCGCAGCCCGACAACGATCCCTTCTACACGGAACAGAACCTGTCGCTCGATTTCTTCCTGCGGCTGCGCGCCTACCAGCAGGCACTTTTCGCGCACGAGGGTTATCGCGCCATGCTGGGCGCCTTCGGCCCCAACCTGCTGTTCAAGACGGGGTCCCGGCCGGTGAAGCGCCAGGGCCTGCACGCCTCCGAGCGCGGCGATCCCGCGCGCATGCGCGCCATCCCCAACAACGCAATTCTTCAGCAGTTCGGCTACATCGCGAACGTGGTGGCGGGTCTTGGCGCCGGCGTCGGTGCGGACAGGGATCGATTTACAAAGCTCGCGCGCACATCGCCCCGCCTGCAGGCGCTGCTCAGGATGATCGCCCACGGCAAGAAGCTGTCCAGCCTCAACGCCATGGGCGCCAACGCGACAGTGTTCGATCCGGGTTTCTGGGCATCGCGCGCATCCTGGGGACGCGAGGAGGCGCTCGAGCCGGCATTCCGCTCGCTGGCCACCTACTTGCTGAAGGATGATCGCTGCAGCTCGATCAATCAGCTCGTGCATCATCTGCGGCTCGACGCGATCGACCTGCACGCAATTCTCGAGGACCAGGACATGTCCGGCGGCAAGGTGCCCGACGAGCATCGTCTGGAACTGGATCTTCTGCAGGCGATCCGGCTCGCGGTGATCATGCGGATCTTCATTCTCGCCGCACAGCTGCCACGGTTCACGCCGCAAGACGGCCTCTCCTATGAGCAGGTCCTCGACATGGCGCTAAGCCTGGAGATTCCAGAAGTCGTCTCGATCATGCGCCAGGCGTTCCCGCACGAGCAGCGCGCGGCGGATGCGAGCGCATCGTTCGACGAGCCTGCGAGCTACCGCCCGCGCGGCATCGACGATTACGGCCGTCTGGAGACCGAAATCTTCCAACCGATGGAAGAGGCCTACGAGTTCGTGCGTGAGATCGGCACGGGCATCTCGCACCACTTCGGTGCGTTCGGTTAGAGCGCTTTTCGGAAAAAACCGGGTCCCGCTCTTTCGAATGGCTCGCTGGCAGGGTTGCGCAAACCAGTGAGCTTTCGGGCGTGGTGAGCGAAGACGGCGCACCGCGCGGGAGATAGCGCGCGATGCGCGCGCAGACTTCTGCAGGCCTGATCCTGCCGGAGGGATATCAATCCTAAGGCTCACGGCCTATCGCGCCCGCTGTCGCGCGGTGCTATTCTCGCGCCCACTCATGCTTAGCGAGGGAGGCCCAAATGAGCACGGTTGCGATGGTCGTATTGGGTGCAATAGTGCTGCTGGCCCTCTGGCTGGTTGCGACCTACAACGGCCTCGTGGGGCTGCGCCAAAGGGTCAAGCAGTCGTTCGCGGATATCGACGTCCAGTTGAAGCAGCGCCAGGATCTCGTGCCCAACCTGGTTGAAACCGTGAAAGGCTATGCCAAGCACGAGCGCGACACGCTCGAGAACGTCGTCAAATGGCGCAACGCGGCTCAAGCCGCTTCGGGACCTGCAGCAAAGGCGGCGGCAGAAGGCCAGCTGACGCAGGCCCTGCGACAGCTGATGATCGTAGCCGAGGCCTATCCCGATCTCAAGGCCAACGTGAACTTCCAGCAACTGCAAGCCGAGCTGGCCGATCTGGAAAACAAGATCGCTGCGTCGCGCCGCTTTTTCAACAATGCGGCGGCCGAATACAACGCGACGCGCGAGAGTTTCCCGGCCGCGCTGTTTTCCAACGCCATGGGTTTTGGTCCCCAGGAGTTCTTCAATATGGACGACGTGGAACGCAAGATCGCATCCGAGGCCCCCAAGGTGCAGTTCTAACCAATAAGACGGTCACCCTGAAATGATGCAAGCCTACGGGCTCTACAGGCACATTCGCGCGAACAAGTTCAAGTCGGTGGTGCTGCTTGCGGGGTTCGTGGTGCTTCTGCATGCGCTGTTGTTCTCGATTCTGCTCGTGATCAACGCCCTGCACGGAGGCACGCTGGACGACATCGTCTCCGCTGCCGTGTCGCAGTTTGCCGGTTCCTGGCCGGTTGCGGTGATCGCTGCGTGCATCTGGTTTGCCATCGCCTATGCGTTCCAGGGCGCAATGATCCGCAGAGCGACAGGAGCCAAGGGCGTCACGCGTCAGGAGGCGCCCAAGCTTTACAACGCGCTCGAGAACCTTTGCATCTCCCGCGGCATTACGATGCCGCGCCTTGAGATCATGGAGACGCCCGCGCTCAACGCATATGCAGCCGGCATCAGCGATGGAGATTACGTTATTGCCGTCACGCGCGGGTTGATGGACACGCTGGACGATGCAGAGCTGGAGGCCGTTCTGGGGCACGAGCTGACCCATATCCGCAACCGCGACACCCAACTCATGGTCATCGCGGTAATCTTTGCCGGCGTCTTTGCATTTTTTGGCGATCTAGCCATTCGGCGCTGGGACTTTCCTTATGGGCTTTCGCCACGCGGCAGGCGCCGGGATGACGGCAGCGAATGGCGCAGCAACAGCAACGGCGGCCGCGGCCGGGACAACGGCGGGGCTGCGCTCGCAATCCTGATTGCAATTGCAATCATCATCATCTCATGGGGGATCTCGACGCTGATCCGCTTTGCGCTGTCACGCTCGCGCGAGTATCTGGCGGATGCCGGCGCCGTGGAATTGACCAAGAACCCGGACGCCATGGTCTCGGCCCTGCGCAAGATCGATCAGAACGCCAAGATGGACGTAGTCTCGCGCATGGAGGCTTTCTTCATTGAAAATCCGGTTCGCAGCCGCGTGAGCGGATTTCTCGCAACCCATCCCTCCATCGACGAGCGGATCGCGGCCATCCGCACCTACGCGGGCGGCCATGGGGGAGAGTTCGGCGCGGCGGCGCGATGATGCCTGACGCACCAAGATGACGTGATGCCTTTCAAGCCTCAGGCCGCGGAAGGCAATTCGTCGAAGCCGACCAACCGGCGATTGGCTTCATCCCACAGCTTCAGGCGTGCGCACTTGAAGCTCTCCCGAAGGGTCAGGCGGTTCAACGCCTTCAGTTCCGGGCTGGCGTTGAGGCAGTCCTGCAGGCGGTAGTTGGGGATCATGGAGTTGAGGTGATGGATGTGGTGCAGGCCGATATTGCCCGTGAACCAGTTCAGGATGCGGGGCAGATCGTAGAACGACGAGCCGAGCAGCGCGGCGACCTGGAAGTCCCATTCGCCGGCATGGTCCCAGCGGGTTTCTTCAAACTGATGCTGGACGAAGAACAGCCAGCCGCCTGCAGCAGACGCCAGATGCACCATGGGCCAGACGACCCACACCACATCCGAGACGCCGAAGAAATAGATGAGGGGCGCACAGAATGCGATGAGCGCGAGGTTCAACCCCATGACGCTCTTCCAGGCATCGCGCGCGTGCAGCGCGTGCATCCATGGAGAACGCTGGATGAATACGAAGTAGGCCGGCACTCCGAGCCCGAACAGAAAAACTGGGTTGCGGTAAAGCCGGTAGCGCAGCTTGCCGAACGTCGAGAGGGCCTGGTATTCCGCGACGGTCATCGTCTCGATATCGCCGGCGCCGCGGCGATCGAGATTGCCGGACGTCGCGTGATGAAGAGCATGTTCGCGGCGCCACAGGCCGTAGGGCGACAGGGTGAGCACGCTCATCAGCCGGCCGGCGGCGTCATTGAGCTTGCGCGTGCCGAAGAATGATCCATGGCCGCAATCGTGCTGGATGATGAAGACGCGCACTAGAAGGCCGCCGGCGGGTACGGCCAGGAGCAGCGTCAGCCAGTAGTGGGTGCGCACCGTGGCGAACATCGCGGCGACGAGGAGGGCGAGCGGGATTAGAGTCGTTGCAAGCTGCCGCAAGGCAAGATGGCTGACCGAGCCACGATAAGCCTGGCAATGAGCGGCCAACCGGCGCACGCGCTGTTTGGTGGCTTCTTCGAGTTTCTTGGGGGCGGCGGAATCGTAGGTTCCGACATCCACGCTTGTCAGCAGATCGTCGGCCAGTGGCTTCGTCAGGTTCACAGGGTCCCCCACAATTAGGCATCGTGCGCGCCGGGCGCCCACGAAAGTGCAAGTCGGTTAGCACATTCGCATTGGTAACGCGAAGGAAGTTTGGACCTACCTCCCGATAACTTCGGCTTATTCGCAGGTTCGCGCACATGCTCCCGCCTACAATTGATGGAAAGTCGGGTAGCGGGGAATTGACCAAAGGCAAACGGGGCCGCACATCGTGCAGCCCCGTTCGCGTTTCTCGCCGTTTTTGGTGCGCAAGAACCAGAGCCAGTTGCGCGTTTCGCGCCAGTCGATCCCGCAAACGGCTCTACTCGTTTATCCGGTCGCGCTACTCGCCGGAAAACCGGTTGTCCACTTTTCCGAGAAGCGCTCGTATATCCGGTCGCGCTACTCGCCGGAAAACCGGTCCCCACTTTTCCAAGAAGCGCTCCAGATCAGTGTTGGCCCCAAATTTCGACGATCGCCGAGCCCTTGCCGCGTGCTGAGCTGTCGAAGAAGCGAGAGCGATACTTGGCTTCGATCCGGTCGATGGCCGCCCGCCGCTGGCCCTTGAGGTCGATCGGGCCGTAGGTGCCGCCGGCATCGACGCGCGTGCGCACCGGGATCGTCTCGTCCGTGCCGTCGGTGTAAATCACTTTCACCTCGTTCAGGGTAATGGCGCGGTCACGAACGGTGACGCGGATGCGTTTGAAGCCGCCCTCGTTCGCCCCCACCGGAATGACGTCCTTGTCGAAGCCGACGAAGCCCGCGGTCTGCGCGCCCAGCAGCACCCAGCCCTGATTGTACTTGCGGCCTTCGCCCTTCGGTCCGAGCCAGCCCGGCGCATACTTGCCAAACACCTCGATGCGGGCCTGACCGCGGAAGCTGGGACGCGAGCGATAGACGAGCTGGATCTCTTTGATGAAGCGATCGCCCTTGAGGTCGATCCAATTCGTGCGGGAGTTCTTCGGCACATTGGCGTTGACGGCCAGCGTGTCGGTCTCGCCGTTCGTATAGACGATCTTCATCTCGTTGATGAAGATGTCGTTGTCGAGAACACGCAGCCGGATGCGCTCGAACTTGCCGATCTCGGCGCCGACGCGGATCACGTCGCGGTCGACGCCGAAGCCCACATACTGCGCACCAAACAGGACATCGCCCCCATCGCTTGCCCGCCCAGGCGGGGTGGTGGTCGCCAAAGGCGCCGTCGGGCGCGTTTCCAGCGCCGGCGGCGTGGCCGCAGGCTGGCGGGTCACCGTGGAGCCGTTGCCCGAGCTACGGCCGCTGTAGCGATCGTTCGCGTATTCGTCGCCGCCCGTGCGCGACATGCGGGCGCCATGGCGATCCTGAATGCCCAGGATCTGGAGGCGTCCGCGTCCGCGTCCGGGAACCTGGGTGATGTTGACCCGGTCAATGAAACGGCTTTCGCTGGTCGGATTGATCGGACGGCTGCGCTCACCCTGGTACATGTCGATCTGGCGGTCTTCGTTGTGGGTGGAGCCATCCGAGTAGACGATCTGGACGCTCGAAAGGTCGAAAAGGTAACCACTCTTGTTCTTGACCCGGATACCTTTGTAGGCGCCCTTGGCCGTGCTGACGTCGATGGAATAGCGGTCAAGCGAAAGATCGACGTCCTGCTCGGAGATGACGACGAGGTTGTCGTCCTGCCAACCGCTGTGCCGCAGCCTGTGGGCCTGCGCGCTGAGCGCGCCAATGGCCATGATGGCGCACAACGCCACTACCAGCCTTCGCAACATGAAAGAACTCCCCTAAGGTTTGTGCGCACGTAGCCCCGTGCCTACAGACGCCGGCCACTTTAGCGGGTGGCAGATGAAACGGGAGTGCGATCGGGGTGCAAAAGACCGTTCCCGTGTGGCTGTGATGTGAATCTGCAACACGCCAATCTTGCTTAAGGCTCTGAGGGTTGGACAATCGGGCAGTGGGCGGATTTCAACAGGAATGAAAGCGGTTGTGGGAAGCGAGGAAAGACGATCGATGACGCTGTCCAAGGTCACCGCAGATGACGCGGCGCAGACGAATTCGCCACCCGTGGCCCGTGATTTCCGGGATGTGCTCGAGGCTCTGGAACGGCGCTTTCCAGGCCGGCTGGCGCGCGGGGAAGCTGTTCGCCGTCAGCATGCGAACGCCCTCACATTCCACCCTGCCGAATTGCCCGATGCGGTCGTCTGGCCGCAAAGCACCCAGGAGGTTGCGGAGATCGTTACCCTCGCGGCGGCGGCGCGCATGCCGGTGATCCCGTTCGGCGCGGGCACGTCGCTCGAAGGACATATCAATGCCCCCAGCGGTGGCCTCAGCGTGGATTTCTCCCGCATGGACAAGGTGATTGCGGTGCGGCCCGAGGATCTCGATTGCACCATCGAAGCCGGCGTGACGCGACGCAGGCTTAATCAGGAGCTGCGTGCAACCGGCCTTTTCTTCCCGGTCGACCCTGGCGCAGAGGAGGCGACGCTGGGCGGGATGGCGGCGACGCGGGCGTCTGGAACCACCACGGTGCGATACGGGTCGATGCGCGACAACGTCATCAATCTCACGGCCGTGCTGGCCTCCGGTCAAATCATCCGCACCGCTCGACGGGCCCGCAAATCCGCCTCAGGCTATGATCTAACCAGGCTGCTTGTCGGCTCGGAGGGTACACTGGGGCTTATCACGGAGCTGACCTTGAAGCTCTATGGCGTGCCCGAGCATATCGTCTCTGCGGTTGCCACGTTTCCGACGCTCGAAGGCGCCTGCCGGGCCACCACGGCGGCGATACAAGGCGGGCTCGGCGTGGCCCGGATCGAATTGCTGGACTCCGTTCAGTTGCGTGCGGTCAATCAATACTCCAAGCTCGCCCTCGACGAGGTCCCGACTTTGTTCCTGGAGTTTCACGGGTCGCCTGCGGCCTGCGCGCAAGACGTTGAAACTTTCAAGGACTTGGGCGGCGAGCAAGGAATGGCCGCGTTGTCGTCGGCAGCCGACGAGGACGGGCGGCGCAAGCTTTGGCGTGCCCGTCACGATGCGCTCTGGGCCGTCAAGAGCGTTTATGCAGGCCGCCAGGTCCTGGTGACGGACGTCGCGGTGCCGTTGTCGAACTTGTCGCGCGCCGTGGGTGAAACCGCTGAAGACGTTGAGCGCTCCGGCCTCGTCGCGCCCATCGTCGGCCATGTCGGCGATGGCAACTTTCACGCAATCGTTGCTTTCGACCCGGCCGACCCGGCTGAGATCCACCGCATCGAAGAGTTCCTCGGCAGGCTCGTCGCGCGCGCCCTGGCTCTCGACGGGACAGCGACAGGAGAGCACGGCATTGGCCAGGGCAAGCGGCGCTTCATGTACGACGAGCACGGAGCAGCCATTGCTGCGATGCAATCCATTAAGATGGCGCTTGATCCTCTCAATATCCTCAATCCTGGAAAAATTCTTTAGTCAGCACAGACTGTTATTGCCGCCTTTAGAGAAAATTACTGGTTGCGCATTTGCGCTTCATTAGGGATGTGCAGAAGCCATTCTTAACGCCTTCATGCCACAAACAAAGTTGAACCAGCCGGGGGTCTTCCGGCGCGGGCGATGCTTATTGCGGATCAACTAGGGCCATGGCGGTCAAGATCAAGCGGGAGCGGCCAGATCAGCGGCGCCACCACCGGGTCACTGCCCCACTCTTCGTAAGGGTGGACGGGCACCAGTTTCGCGCGACCGATTGGTCGCTCGGTGGTCTGCGTATCGATGGCTTTCCCGGCGAGCTTCCTGTCGCTGGCGCGGAATTGTCTTTCCATCTGACGCTGCCGTTCCAGGGCTTCGATGTTTCTTTCGACGTCAAAGGCGAGGTCGTCCGCACCAACGTCGCCGACAAGATGTTCGCCATTCGCTACACCGAGATCGGTGAGCGCGAGCGCGAGCTCATGCAGCACTTCATCGAAGAGCTGGTCCGCGGCTCGATGTCGGATGTCGAGGATACGATCCAGCGCATCGATGTGCCCGTAACTCCGGCGCGCCTGGAGCCCGACGCGAAGAAGATTCCGGACGGGATCCCGGTGCGCCGCTGGCCAGTGAAGACCGTGGCGATGACGACATTCTATGCGTTCGCCGGCCTCGTCGTATTCGGCTATGCGGGCCTGCTTGGCTATTCCAACTTCTACCGCATGGAAATTCAGACTGCCGTCATCTCCGCCCCCGTCGAACTCGTGACTGCGCAAAGCGACGGCCAGGTCGTGCTGACCGGTGTGAAGCCGGGAGACGGAGTGCGCGCGGGCGAGGTCATCGTCAAGGTTCTGGATAGCCAGATCGAGCGGGAGATCGAACTGGCCGACATCGCGGTCAAGGAACGCAAGGCGCAGCTCGCTTATCTCAAGCAGAAGCAGACCGAAGAGCTGGAGCGCCTGCGCGGCTTCGCCACCGTCGAAATGAAGAACGTGAAACAGAGCAAGGTCGAGCTGGAAGGTCTCCAGCAGCAGCTCAAGCTCGTGCAGGTGCAGCACGACCGCATGAAGGGCCTTTTCGAAAAAGGCTACATGACGGCCAGCAAGTTGGACGAAGTCGCCAAGCAGGTCATCGAACTCAAGAGCCTGATCGAGCGGCGCCGCATCGAGGTCGTTTCGCGCGCGGATCTGGCCGAGCAGAACTTCGGCAAGCGCCTTTACACAGGGCAGACGATCGAAGGCCAGGGCCCCGACGTCGAAGCACAGGTTCGTCTTGCCGAACATGAGATCTCGCTTGCCGAGGAGCGGCGCAGTTCCTACGAAAAGCAGCGCGAGCGCGTTGCAGCGGTCGCGCCGTTCGACGGAACCGTGCTGAGCGTTCCGCGCATCGATGGGGGCAGTGTGCGCCGCGGCGACACGCTGGCCGTCATCGAGCAGCGCCGCGATCGAAAGATCACCGCGTTTCTCAATCAGGACGAGATACTCAAGGTTGGCTTGGGCGATGAAGTGCTCATCTATATCCCCGCGTTGAGCGAGACCCTGAGAGGCCGTGTCGTTTCGATTGACCGTACGTCCGGGTTTGTGAGGGAGCAGGATCAGCGCCAGAACCCGGGATACGGCTGGCGTGGTCCGCATGATCGTTCGGCGCAGATCGTCATTGACTTTGCGGACCGCAGTAAGGTTGGTGACGATGAGCGCTACCGCGCCGGCCTGCCTGTGGTGGTCGTATTCGAGCAGCGCTCGACCAATTCGCTCCTGACCGCCATCAAGAAGAAATTCGCGGTGTCGCTGTGAGCGGGCTCGTGACACTGGCGCAACCGCTCAACGAGATCGAGTTGGCCGATCCATCGGTGGCGATGCCGCGTTCACAGAAGTGGTCGGCGCTCGTACAGATCAAGCTCCTCACCTATTTCGCCATATGCTTCATCGCGCTCAACCTCATTCCCAACCAGATCTGGGATGGCGAGAACAACGAGATCGTGTATGTCGTCGGCATCCTGGGCGTGTGGCGCTATCTGTGGTGGGGCAATCACTGGGCCCGGTCGAAGATCTTCGAAAAGATGGTCTACCCGGGTATGCGTGACCGGGCGGCCGCGTTGTGGGAATCGGGCTGGCGTCCGCGTCACATCCACATCCAGATGACGACGTTCCGCGAGCATCGCGAAATCAGTGAAGCCGTGATCCGCGCACTGGTTGGGGAAGTGCGTGAGGCCGGCGTGCCCGCCACCATATGGCTGGGCTCCAGTGAACGCGAGGACGAGGACAAGATCGCCAGGCACCTCAAGCTGGTGGGCGGCGATTGCGACATCACGTTGCGCATCATCCGGCAGAACCAACCGGGAAAACGCGTCGCCATCGCGCTTATCCTGCGGGCGATGTCGCGCGCCGGCATCGGTAAGGACGACCTCGTGATCTTCATGGACGGCGACTTTGTCCTGCATCCCGGCGTCGTGAGGAAGTGCTTCCCGCTGTTCGCTCTCGATCCCGACCTGCATGCCCTTACGACCGATGAGCACGTCATGGTGCGAGGTCCGTGGTGGATGCAATCCTGGCTCAACATGCGCTTTGCGCAGCGCCGGCTGGCAATGCAGAGCCACGCCCTTTCGAACCGTGTCCTGACGCTGACGGGGCGCTGCTCGGTGTTTCGCGGCACCCATATTGTCGAGGAGGACTTTATCCGTCTCCAGGAGGCCGATTATCTCCATCACTGGCTGTGGGGAACGTTTCGCTTCCTGTCGGGCGACGACAAGAGCACCTGGTACACGCTGCTGCGGCACGGCGTGAAAATGACCTATGTGCCCGACGCTTCGGGTACGACCATCGAGGTCGTCGAAGGGTCCGGAAGGCGTCGCATGGTGGAGAACCTGCGCCGCTGGTCGGGCAACATGCTGCGCAACGGCTACCGCGCTATCATGCTGGGACCGCGCCGTATGCCCTTCTTCATCTGGTGGTGCTGCGTCGATCAGCGCCTCGCCATGTGGACGATGCTGTTCAGCCCTGTGATGGCGCTCGCCGGGGCCTTGAAATTCGGTTCGCCCTTCATCCTCGCCTATATCGTCTATATCGCAATCACCAGAATGATGCTGTCGCTGGTGCTCTTCACCTACGCGCGTCAGGTCGACTTCAATTTTGTATGGGCGCTTTACGCCAACCAGTTGCTGAACGCGGTCGTGAAGATCTACATGCAATGGCGTTTGGCGAAGCAGAAGTGGACCAACCGCGGCAATCAGAAGGCCGGTTTTTCGGGTGGCAGCTTACTGACGGTCTTTCGCGAGTTCATGGCTGCCTATCTGACGGTTTTGTCGTTCGCGCTGATATTTCTTATCGTCATGATTTACACGAAGTTGCTGACGGTTCAGGCATTCAGTTTTTATAAAGTGATCTTATTTGGCTGATCGATAAAATTATATCCGTGTACTTCAGGTGATGACGATCTTTTCCTGGCAACTTCCCTGTTGTCACCGATAGGAAGGCCGGCTGTGGCAGCAGCCGTGTAAGCGGCGGTCCAATCGAAGCATAGGCGTGGGCGATGCGGAGAGGACGGCACAAACCCATCGGTTGCGGGGTGTGGCCAAGCAGCACGAGAAAAAGCTGCAAGTGGGAGCGTTAGCGGGATATGAATTTCCAATCCGCCGTCGAGTTGTGCATCGAGCGCACCGATTACCATCCGTTTCGCGAGCGTGAAGCCGCCAGGCCGGCGATCAGCGTCATCGGCCTGGGGTACGTGGGCGCGGTGTCCATGGCGTGCCTGTCGCATCTCGGCTTCCGCATGGTGGGCGTCGATGTGTCACGAGAAAAGGTCGATGCGATCCGTGGAGGCTCATCGCCGATCGTCGAGGAGCGGCTGGGAGAACTCCTTGGCAAGGGCGTTCGGGCGGGCCTCATCGACGCAACGCAGAACCTGATTGCCGCGGTGCTCGATACGGATGTGACGTTCCTTTCGGTCGGAACGCCGACTTCAAAGGACGGCGGATGCGATTTCACCTATGTGCGTCAGGCAAGCCGCGCCATCGGCCAGGCCTTGGGCATGAAATCCGGCTATCATGTCGTTGTTTTGCGCTGCTCGGTGCCCCCGGGCACCACGCTCGATGTTGTCGTGCCGGAGATCGAGACGGCGTCGGGCAAGAAGCTTGGAGCCGATTTCGGCGTGTGCTTCAACCCGGAATTCCTGCGCGAGGGCGTCGCGGTGGCCGACTTTTTTGCCCCGCCAAAAACGGTCGTCGGCGCCTCCGACGAACGTGCGGAAACGACTGTTGCGGCGATTTACGGGGCTATCGATAAGAACGTCATTTTCACGTCGATCGAAGCGGCCGAGATGGTCAAGTATGTCGATAACGTTTGGCATGCGACCAAGGTCGCCTTCGCAAACGAGGTCGGGCGGTTGTGCAAGAAGCTGTCAATCGACAGTCACGACGTCATGAATATCTTTGTCCAGGACCTGAAGCTCAATCTTTCCCCGTACTATCTCAAGCCGGGCTTCGCGTTCGGCGGCTCATGCTTGCCCAAGGAGGTGCGTGCGGTAAGCCACATCGCTCGCACGCTGGGCGTCGAGGTTCCCCTCGTCGACAGCTTGATGACGACCAACAAGAGTCATATCCAGCAGGCGATCGACTTGCTCGAGCCGTTTTCCGGCAAGCGCGTCGGCTTCCTAGGCGTCACGTTCAAGCCGGCGACGGATGACCTGCGCGAAAGTCCGACACTTGAAGTGATGGCGGCATTGCTCGCAAAGGGCGAGGTCATCAAGGCATTCGATCCCAACCTGCATTTCGGACCGCTTCTGCAGGGGCAGATCGATTATGTGCGCCATGCCGTTCCTGCGCAGGCCAAGCTGATGGACGAGTTGCAGGCGATTACGGTGGCCAGCGCGCGCGAATTACTCGAGACGTGCGACGTGGTAGTCGTTTCTCATGCTACGGATGAATTTCGTGCCGTGGTAAAAAATAGACCAACAGGAGTGCATGTGCTCGATCTCGCGCGCCTGTTCAAGGTGCTTCCCAATGATGCCGCCTACCAAGGCATTGCCTGGTGAAAAAGGCTCGGAAATACGGGAGAAATGGCAAGGATCAAAAAAGCGGCCGGAGAAATCCGGCCGCTTTTTTTCTCAAGTGAGGCCTGGATCTAGACGATTTTATTCAAATATCGCATGAATTTGATCCTGGGGCTGAACTTAATCTTTGTGGCGGACGGGTAGGGTGATGGTCGAAATGGGCCCATGGCGTGCGCGGAGCGTACGTTGCTGAGCCGGTTCGGTGATTGGGCGAGAATGTGCCTGGACGTGCGGAAGTGGATCCGCAGAGGAAAGTAGCGGGAGACGTGGTGATGAGTAACGGCAACAAGAAGAAGTCTAACGCCGATAGCGACAAGTTCGACGGCCGCTTTCACGGCAATGGCGATCACAACAACGACGGCCACGCCGATAATGGCCGCACGTCGCTGACGAAGTCGGCGGCGGAGGCAGCGGCTGCCGAAAAGGCCGCCAAGGAGACCGCCAAGAAAGCTGCTGAAAAGGCGGCCAAGGACGCCGCGGAGAAGGCTGCTGCCGAAAAGGCGGCCAAGGACGCCGCGGAGAAGGCTGCTGCAGAAAAGGCGGCCAAGGACGCCGCGGAGAAGGCTGCTGCAGAAAAGGCGGCCAAGGACGCCGCCGAGAAGGCTGCGGCAGAGAAGGCGGCCAAGGACGCCGCGGAGAAGGCTGCGGCAGAGAAGGCGGCCAAGGACGCCGCGGAGAAGGCTGCCGCTGAGAAGGCCGCTGCCGAGAAGGCCGCGCAGGACGCGCAAGACCACGATCACAGCGATCTGCACATCGGCACGAAGGCGGCGGACAAGATCGAAGGCGATGACCACGACAGCGTCATCTTCGGCGAGGGAGGAAGCGACGTCCTCGTCGGCAACGGTGGCCATGACCGCATGTATGGCGGCGCGGGCGACGACGACATGTCGGGCGACGACGGCGACGATACCATGTTCGGCGGCGGTAGCGTCACCGGAAGCGTCGACATGACGAAGTTCCGCATTACCGAGGATACGACGGCGAAGGTCACCTTCAACTACGAGTCGGCCGGCTATCAGAACACCCTTGGCCTCTACAAGATCGCGGCCGACGGCACGATCTCGGGCGTCCAGATCCTGTTTGCCAATGCCTCACTCGCCGGCTCGGGCGGCAATCTGGCGGCCAACGTGAGCTCCGTGAATGTCGCCATGGCGGCAGGCGAGAAGATCGGCTTCTTCATCGTTCCGAACGGCTTTGCGCAGGGCGGAATGGCGGCGCTTTTGAGCGACAAATCGGCGAGCTTCAAGTTTGTCGACGCCAGCGGTAAGCCGGGCAACATCAACGCAGGCGCGCCGCTGAAGCTTGTTCAGGTGTCCGCAACCGGAACTGAGACGGTCGTCAAGTCGGCCTATGGAACGACCGTGTTCCACAGCGTCGACGACGGTTCGATGGGCCTCAACGGCGATGGCGTGAAGCACGCGACGGGCCTCGTTGACAACGTCGACGGCACTGTGAAGATCGGCTTTGAAGACCTCCAGGGCGGCGGCGACAAGGACTACGACGATGCCGTCTTCACTGTGGCCATCGGAACTACCAACTCCGCTCTTCTGGCCAAGGAAGCAACCAAGGCCACGAGCGCGTCGGACAACGACGACATGAAGGGCGGATCGGGCGACGACACGCTGTTCGGCATGTCCGGCAATGACAGAATGGATGGTGGCGCCGGCAACGACCGCATGTGGGGCAACAGCGGTGACGACGTCGTGTCCGGCGGCGATGGCGACGACCAGTTGTACGGCGGCAAGGGCAACGACCACCTGATGGGCGGAGCTGGCCACGATAACTTGGCCGGCGATTCGGGTGACGACACGCTCGACGGCGGTGAGGGAGACGATGAACTTGCAGGCGGCTCCGGCAACGACGTCCTGACCGGCGGCGATGGCGATGACATCATGACCGGCGGTTCGGGCGACGATCACTTCTATGGCGGGGCCGGCAACGACACGATCTCGGGCGACTCTGGCTTTGATACGCTCGACTACTCGCAGGTCGCGGCCGGCGGTGTAAACATCGATCTCAGCAAGCATGTTGCGAGCGGCGCCGGCATCGGCACCGATACGATCACCGGCATCGAGCGGGTAATCGGCACGGACTCGGCTGATGTCATCAAGGGAAGCAAGAATGGCGATGTCATAGATGGAGGCGCGGGTGATGACGTGATTCGCGGCCTTGGCGGCGCCGACACGCTGACAGGCGGCCTTGGCAACGACACGTTCGTGTGGGGCCTCAAGGATGTCGGCTCGGGCATCGATCACATCACGGATTTCAGTGCTGGCGACAAGCTCGACATCCGTGAGCTGCTCAAAGGTCAGAAGTTCGGCAGCATCGCCGATGTCGTCAGCGTCTCCGAGGGTGCGGCCGGTTCGACGGTTTCCGTCAAGGTCGCAGGCGAGATGGTCGAGGTCGTCGTGCTCGACAGCGTGCATCACACGAGCGCGATCGAACTCCAGAAGGCGGGCATGATCCTCGTCTGATAGCGGCACAGCGACGGGACTTCGGAAAGCGGCTCCTTGCGGGGTCGCTTTTCCTTTGGGTCAATGCGTATGAGGGTGTGCGGGCTCAGTCCGTCGATGCCGTCGCTCTGAACAGCGGCTTCGTCAGTAACGGCGCCCGGTTCGCGCCTGATTATGTGGTTGCCGTTTAATCCCGGCTTCCCGGGTATCGGTTGACGTTTCATAAACGATATCTTTAGGCCGCTGCGCTATCGTCTGGCCGGACGAAGGTCTGCGCCTGTTCACGTTCCGTTAAGCCCGAGAACGCAAGCCTGGCGCAGATGCCTCGGATTTGTATGTCCGGCTCCATTCGAGCCGGAGCGTGTGAGATCGGTAATGCGTACATCGAGGCGAATGCTGAAGGACGTGCGCCGTGCATGGTTCGCGGCACTCCTGTTCAGCGCTTTCATAAACGTGCTGATGCTATCGACGCCGCTCTACACCTTGCAGGTGTTCGAAACTGTCGTCCCTCTCGGCTCGCTCGAAACGCTGATTATCATCACTGCCGCGACCGCACTGGCGATTGCTGCTTTGGCGCTGCTTGAAATCGCGCGCGATATGGTCTTGCTGCGCGCCAGTATCTGGCTCGACCACGAACTCGGGCGCCACATTCTGGACAACGGCCTGAAGCTCGGGACTTCGCCTCAAGAATTCAGACAAGATGCGCGCGCCCTGGAGCAATTGCAGCAATTTCTGGCAAGCCCGGCCGCGGGCGTCGTCATGGACGCGCCGTTTGCGCCTTTGTTCCTCCTTGCGCTCTTCGTGCTCAACCCGGTGATCGGCGCGGTCGCGGTTACGGCGGCGGGGCTGCTGGCCTGCGCCGCGATCATGCAGCTTCTGCTGACCTCGCGGTTGCAGCAGGAAAGCGCTACCGCGCATGAACGGTCGGAAAAGTGGTGGCGCACGGTTGCCAACAACGGGCAGCTAGCCGGTGCGTTCGGCATCGTGGGTGGTGCGACCGCTCAATGGGAAAACTTCAATCGTGCGCACATCGGCGCTGCCTACTCGCAAGGCAAGCGCGCGGCTTTCATCAAGGCGATCTCGCGCAGCGTGCGCATTGGCTCGCAAGTCGCGATCTATGGCGTTGGCGCCTGGCTGGTGATCAAGACCGAGATCGCTCCGGCCGCGCTGGTTGCGTCCGCCATCCTGCTGGCGCGTGTGCTGGCGCCCCTCGAGGGATTGGTCAGTTCCGTCAAGGCCGTGCGCATCGCTTTCGGTGCCTACCGGCGGCTCAAGGCTTTGCCGGACGACGCTGTCGTACCCGCCCTCGCACCGGGCGGAGAAGGCGTCAAGGGACGCATCGATCTGAGCGAGGTGACGCATTATCACCCAGGCCGCAAAACGCCCGCTCTGCGCCATGTCTCGTTCGAGTTGCAGCCGGGCGTATCGCTTGGCGTCGTGGGACCCAACGGATCGGGCAAGTCGACGCTGGCAGGCATCCTTGCCGGGGCCATGGCGCCCACTACGGGCAGTGCGTCGCTCGACGGCCTGCCCATCGCAAAATGGCAGCGCAATGACGGGCCCGCACCGATCGGTTACTTGGCGGACGAGCCTCTGCTCCTTGAAGGCAGCGTGCACGACAATATCGCGCGGTTCTCCGATATGAGCATGATATCGGTAGCACGGGCGGCGATCCGGTGCGGAATGCTGGAGACCCTGCAGGGCTTGTCTGCCGGATTCGATACGCCGGTCGGCCCGTCGGGTTCGTATCTGTCGTTTCGCGAGCGCCGCGCCGTCGCCTTGGCGCGCGCGGTGGCGGGGGATCCAAAAATCGTCGTTCTGGACGAGCCCGAGATCGGTCTCGACGGGGCAAGCATGCGGCGGTTGATCCGCGATCTGGAAATCCTCAAGACCCAGGGCGTCGCCTTGATCATTGCGACGCAGGATCCGCGCCTGCTGACGCTCGCCGACAAGGTCGCCGTTCTGTCTGCAGGCGTCCTGCAGTCCTTTGGAGACGCGAGCGAGTTCGCACGGCGCAAGCCGCGTGTGGTGGCGCAATCGGACGCGCACGAGGAACAACCGTCTGCGATGAGGGCTACGCCATGACGAAGCCTCTCGCCGGGGCTGCGGCCCGTGCGCCCCGCCTCGACATCTCCCAGCCCCTCTGGCTTGGAATCTCGGTCATCGTGCTGTTCTTCGTGCTCGGGATCGGCGGCGCGGCGCTCGCGCCCATAGACAAAGGGGTGGGATTGCCGGGCACCATCATCGTCGAATCGAAGGTCAAGCCGGCGGCACATGTCCGCGGCGGTCTAGTGGAAAAAGTGCACGTAGTGGAGGGCCAGGAGGTCGAGGAGGGCGACATCATCGTTACACTCGATACCGACAACCTCCAACAGCAGGTAACGGCGCTGCGCGCGCAGGCCGTGGCAGCCGAGAGGCAGCTGATGCTCGCTCGCGAAGAGAGCGCAACCGTCGACGACCTGGAGCAGCGCAAGCTCGCGGCCAAGTCGAAGGCGTTGTCGCTGCAGCGCATGGTCGCTGAAATCGAAAAGGAAGTGGCCGGTGTGCGCGCGCGGATCGCCGCCGCGGAAGGCGACCTTGAGAAAGCCCAGATCAGGGCGCCGGTGGCCGGTCGAATCCTTACACTTCACGTGCATGCCGCAGGCGCCGTCGTTCAGCCCGGGGCGACCGTAGCCGAGATCGTGCCGCGCAGCGACAAGCTCGTCATCGAAGGACGTTTGCAACCCAACCAAATCGAGAATGTCGTGCCCGGTATGCCGGCCAAGGTGTGGCTGACGGCCCTGAATTGGCGCGAGCAACGTCCGATGCTGGCCAAGCTGTCCTGGATTTCTCCTGACAGTGTCGAAGACAAGCGAACCGGCACACCCTACTTCGTCGCCCGGGTTGAACTCGAGGCGGATAGCGCCCGCGACGGTCCTTCGGGACATCCCATACCCCTGCAGCCCGGCATGCGCGCGGAGGTTTTGTTGCTGACGGGTCAGCGCACGTTGCTCGATCAGCTTATCGATCCTTTAATGCGCAACGTGCACAAAGCCTTTAATGGCTGAAGGTACCGGAACATGCGTCTTAGTCTCAATGCGATCCTGTTCAATGCGGCAGGGATCGGCGTGTTGCTTTTCGTCGGCGGCTACATGATAAACTCGGCTTTTCACACCGAGGAAACCGCAGGATGCCACCTGCGCTATGGAAACGGCCAGCAGTTCTCCCTTCAAAGTTCCAATGGCCGCAAGCTCACGAACATCGAGCTGCAGGCGAGGCTTCCAGTTCGCGAGTGGGGTCTTCTGGACAGCGCGCGCGTGGTCGAGGCGCAGGAAGGTAAGGCGCAATACCTTCAGGTCGCTCTGGGACCCGTCGCCGGCAACGACCAGCGCTCCGACGAGACGGCGGACGCCTTGGACACCCGCAAGGACGGCGTTGGCTTCGTATGGGCGCCCTCGGGGCTCGACAAGGCGCGGGCAGCGTGCCTGAGCTATCGCGTCTTTCTGCCGAAGGATTTCTCGTTTGACGCCCCCGGGAAACTGCCGGGCCTCTACGCCACGCGAGAGATCGCTGACCTTGACGATGACGCCCCCCGGTCGGGGTTCGTCTCGCGGCTGGGGTGGCAGAAAGGAGGCGGCATCGGCGTTGCCCTGCGCACTCCCGGTTCACCGGAGACGTGGTTTGGAGCCCGAAAGGAAACTTGGCCCGTCGGGCGGTGGGTCAGCATAGAGCAGGAGGTCACACTCGGCAGCGCCGGCAGATCCGATGGGTTGCTGCGCATCTGGATCGACGGGGTCCTGCGGATCGAGAAGACCGGCCTCAACCTCGGCATGAGTGACCAGGATGCCCTCTCAGGCGTTGTCGCGGATCTCGGATACGACCGGAAGCGCACGGTTCCGGGCCGGTTAACCATTTCGCCGTTTATCCTACAGGGCCAATAGATTGGCGCTGGCGGCGGGACCCGGGTTCAAAGTTACGGTTGACAACGCCACCTTGTGGCGAATCCGTGCAACACTTTGATTCGAAAATTGTGTCTCTCCAGGCCCGTGCCTTGCCATTGCAGGGGGCTTGATATCTAGTCAACAATAGAATTGAGCGCCGTCCCGCTTACCCCCAAGTGGCGCCAATTCGATTGGCCCGCGGTCTCCCCCGACCGCGGGCATTTTATTTTTCAAGTACTTAGAGCCTCTTGCGCTATTTCCACGAGACCAGCAGCAGCTCTCGAAGCTGCTGTGCACCCCGGCCGGGGCAGACGCCGACGAATAATCCGTGCTCAGAGCTTCGTTGTAAGTTTGAATCCCGCCGCCTGGGCTTCTTCTTCGCTGCAGAACCAACGCTCGTCCTTGACTTTGCGGAGGTTCCGGCGGTCGTAACCCTCCGACCACGGCATTGCATACACCCGGCCTTGGGCGCCCACGAGCCCGCGGATGGGGCAGCCATCGGGTGCAGTTTTCTTGGCTTCGTCCCAAACCTTCGCACGCCAGACTTCCGGCCGGTCGGTCTCGCCCTGCCAGACGCCAATCTTCTGGGCGCGCGCGCTTTCCTCCTCGCTCGCGTAGGGCCGGCCGAAATCGTCGCTGGCGAAGGCGTAACCTTTGCGAACCATGGCGGCGGCGAGATCAACATCGCCCGCGCGACAGTGGGCCTGCTGTGGCGCCTTGTCCCCGCCGGCCTTCAACTCGCATGCCACGCGGCGGCCGCGCACCAGCCGCCGCAGCGTGCCCAACGCGGAGGTCGCGCAGCCCCATCGGCGTCCGTTGCCGCGGTAGCAGGGCTGTGCGGGGTGCGGCGCGTCGATCCCGGCCAGGTGCACAAGCTTGCCAGCGACGCTGAGGCGGTCCCCGGTAACGACACGGGCACGCCCGGACACGACTGCCGGGTCGCTGATGGCGGAGTTGCCTGAGACTGGCCTGATTGTACGCGCCGGCGTGGCGCCGCCGCCCGCATTCGCAGTTTGAAGGCCCGAACGCTCTGGCGAGAAGGCGGCGCCGAAGACGAAGATCGCCGCGCCCGCGCCTGCCAATGGCAGCAGATATGGCTTCATCAGACGCCAGCGCCGCGGCATGTCAGCGGCATACATGGCAAAGTCGGATGCGAGCCTCTTGGGTGCTTGGAGCATGCCGGGGCGTGGAACCGCCGCCGCCGCTCGCGTGAGCACGCGGGCCGCCGCGCCCATGCCGCCGATGGCCTTGCGCGCTGCGCCCGCGGCCGCCAGGGCGACGACATTTCCCGCTTTGCTGGCCGCAGCGGCCGCGCCGTTCCTGACCGCTTCGACCTGTTCCAACCCTGCATTGACGCCGCGATCACGGGCGTCGCGCACTTTGGCAAGCGCCGCCAGGCGCGCGTCGTCCATGCGCTTTTGCCTGTCTGCGCGGCGCACGAGGATCGTGGTGCGGACATACTCGCGCCACTCGAAGCCTTCGTTGCGTCTGCGCCAGCCGAACATCATTGAGCAACCCCCACCGTGACAGTCGTCGAATCGTTGATGGCGAATGTCTGGAGGAATGATGGCAAGGCTTGGGCGCGCCGCCGCGGCATCCCCAGGCGATGTGCGCCCAAGCTCAAGGGAATCAACGATCTCAGTGGTAGCCGGCGCCTTCCTTCACCTTGCCGCGGAACGTCCAGTAGACGAACGCCGTGTAGCCCAGGATGATCGGGAGCATCAAAAGCGTGCCGACCAGCATGAAGAGCTGCGAGGACGGCGCAGCGGCGGCCTGCCAGACCGTTACGCTGTCGGGCACCAGATAGGGCACGTTGGAAACGACGAGGCCAACGAAGCCCAGCAGGAACATGGCGATCGCCGAGAAGAAGGGCTGCGCGTCCCTGCGCTCGATGAGCCCCCACCAGCACTTGAGCGCGGCATAGAGCGTGAGAATCGGGATGGGGGCCAGCAGCATGAAGTTGGGCCAGGAGAACCACACGTTCGCGATGCGGGGAAATCCAACCGCCGTCCACAAGCTGACGGCGCCGATTGCGAGCAGCGTGAGAACGAGTGCGAATTCGGCGCGAGCACGCGCCCACAACTGCATCTCACCTTCCGTCTTCATCACCAGCCACGTCGAACCCAGCAGCATGTAACCGGCGATCAGCGACAGGCCGCACAAGATGGAGAAGCCGGACAGCCAGTCGAATGCGCCGCCCGAAAACTGTCCGTTCGTGACGGGTATGCCCTGAAGCAGGCCGCCGAGCACCACGCCTTGCGAGAATGCGGCGACGATGGAGCCCCACGCGAAGGCGCGATCCCAGAACTCATGGTCTGGTTTGGCGATCCAGCGGAACTCGAATGCAACGCCGCGGAACACAAGCGCCAGCAGCATGACGATGATCGGAAGATACAGGCCCGACATGATGATGCCGTAGGCCTTGGGAAAGGCGACGAACAGTCCGCCGCCGCCGAGAACGAGCCACGTCTCGTTGCCATCCCAGAACGGCGCGACGGTGTTCATCATCACATCCCTGCGATGCTCTTCGGGCGCAAAGGGAAAGAGAATGCCAAGTCCGAGGTCGAAGCCGTCGAGAATGACGTAGAGCGTCACGGCGACGGCGATGAGCGCGGCCCAGACCAGGGGGAGCCAATAGGCAATGTCGTCCATGATGCTACTCCGATCCCTGGATGGCTTCGCGCGCGCTTGCCTCGGCCGCGGAAAGGGGTCTCGACGGCACGCCCTCTTCGGGCCCTACGGCACGTCCCTCCGGCCCCTTATCGATGAGCTTATTGATGAGCAGGATGCCCATCGAGAACACGACGGTGTAAACCACGACGAACATGATGAGCGACGTGAGCACTGGCCAGAACGAGATATTGGAGGCTGCGTCAGCCGTGCGCAGGATGCCGTAGACGAGATATGGCTGCCGGCCCGTCTCGGTCACCCACCAGCCCGCGAGAATCGCAATGAAGCCGAGCGGCCAAGCGTATGTCAGACTAGTAAGATACCAGCCCTTCTCGAAGAGCTGTCCGCGCCACCACTGCCACACACCATAAAGGCCGATGGCGATCATCAGCAGCCCGCAGCCCACCATGATGCGGAACGCGAAGAAGACGGGCGGGACCGGGGGGCGCTCGTCGGGCTTGAAGTCCTTCAGTCCCTTGAAGGTGCCCTCGAGGTCGTGAGTAATGATGAGGCTGGCCAGATTGGGAATGGAGATTTCAAAGTGGTTCTTCTCCTGGGCTTGGTCGGGCCAGGCGAAGAGCACCAGATCGGCGGGTTTGGAGCCGTCCCAGTGCGCCTCCATGGCGGCCACCTTGACAGGCTGATGCTCGGCTGTGTTGAGACCGTGGGCGTCGCCGATCAGCAGTTGGAGCGGCGCCAGGATGGCGACCATGCCGAGCCCCATGCGCATCATGGTCTTGGCTTCTTCAATGAAGCGGCCGGACACCAGGTAACGTGCGCCAACTGACAGCACCACGAGCGAGGTCGTGAGATAGGCCGCGGTGAACATGTGCGCGAAGCGGTAGGGAAAGCTCGGATTGAAGATCGCCGCAATCCAGTCCGTTGGATGCACGATGCCGTCCTTGATCTCGAAGCCCGCCGGCGTCTGCATCCAACTGTTGGCCGAGAGAATCCAGAAGGCCGAAAGCGAGGTGCCGATGGCGACCAGCACCGCGGCCGTCACGTGCAGGGCGGGAGATACGCGTGTCCATCCAAACAGCATGATGCCGAGGAACGTCGCCTCCAGGAAGAAGGCGGTGAGGACCTCATAGCCGATGAGCGGGCCAACGACATTCCCAGCGACCTCCGAGAAACGGCTCCAATTCGTGCCGAACTGATAGGATAGAACAATTCCCGAGACGACGCCCATGGCGAAAGATACGGCGAAAATCTTTGTCCAATAGCGCGCCATACGGTGAAATTTGTCGTCGCCCGTCATGCGCCAGCGCACAAGAAGGGTGGCGATGAAGGCCGCAAGCCCGATGGTGAAGCTCGGGAAGACGATATGGAAACTCACCGTGAAGGCGAACTGGATCCGTGCCAGGAGGAGTGCGTCGACGTCCATACTGCCTCTCTCAAACCGCCGTGTTCAAGGTGCGGCTATGATGGCGCGTTCCGGGCCATTCGTCGAGAGCGCCCGTTGGTTGCGAGCGCATGGCATGGCTCGGATGAGCAAGTTATCCGAAATATAGGAGCCCTGGTCAGCGCTGGGCGAGTGCGGGGACCGGCAGCGACCACAATGTCACCATGCCATCGAGACCGCCGGTGACGAGCTGACGGCCCTCGGCGTCGAAGGCGAGCGATTTTATGCCGTGCTCGAGGCTGCTCAGCGTCCAGTAGGGCCGCACGTCCTTGAGACCGCGCACGCGAACGCTACCGTCTTCAGCCGCGGACGCGAGCAGTTGACCGTCGGGAGAGAATTTCAACGCCGTGACCCGTGCGCGATGCGCCGTAAATATACGTAGCGGGCGCCGCGTCGACTTCGACCATAGGCGCACCCTGCCATCGAGCGTCGCGGAGGCAACCAAGGTTCCATCGTCTGTCACGGCAAGGGCGGAGACAAAATCGGAGTGGTTGCGGTAGGTGGCTTTGACTTCGCCTGTATCGAGGTTCCAAAGCTTCACGGTTTTGTCCGCGCCGCCTGAGGCGAGCCAAGTGCCCGAGCGGTCCGTTGCGAGAGCCTGAACGGCGTTGGAGTGACCCTCCAGGACGCGGATCGGCGCGGTTTCCGACGATGTATCCCACAACGACACGATCCAATCGTGCCCTGCGGCTGCGAAATGATCTTCCGAGCCCAAGAATACCGCCGACCACACGCTGGCATCGTTGCGCTTGAAGCGGAAGAGGCGCTGCTGCTTGCCGAGATCCCATATATTGATGCTGCCATCCGCGTGGGTCGTCAGCGCCCGGTTGTTGCGAACGTCCAGCGACGTTGCCGGGCCGTCGTCCATATAGATGGCGCCGGCCTGCGCCAGCGTTTCGCGAAACCAGATCTTGAGAACGCGATCATCGCCGGCCGTCACGATGAGACGCCCGTCACCCGAGAGCGCGATTTTCTCGATGGCTCCATCATGGGCTTGGAAGCTGCCCGCAACGCTGAGGCCCTTGTCGGTTTGCGGCCGGGATATCGCGCCGGTGGTGATGGCGCTGGTTTGCGGTTTCAGCAGCAAACGGGGCAGGTCGTTGCGGAAGACAAAAGCGCCGCTCACAAGGCAAGCCGCCATTGCGAGCTTCGTGGCAAGTCCCTTGGTCCAGCGGCGCTTGCGGGCAATGTCGGGTGCGGGTTTCGGCTTCCTGCGGCCACGGGCCGGCTCGGGCTTCAACGGCTCGAGTGCGGCCTGAACCTCGCCGGCGGCCTCCTCGTTCTTCGGTCCAATCTTGGCCAGCGCTTTAGGACGTGGCTTGACGGGCGCCTTGGCGGTCGGAACCAGAGCCGCGGCCATGGCGCGTGTCTGGGCGCCCGCCGCCGTAACGGCTGGCCGCGGGGTCGAGGGTGAGAGAACCGTTGCGGCGGCCTGTGCGGCCGGTGCAGCCGCCTTGGCCGGTGTCTGCACTCCGGCCTTCGCGCCCGCATTGTGAGCCCGAGAGAGAAGCCCATCGACGAAGTCGAGCAGCCGGCCTGCAGGACCCGGCGCATCCGGCGGCGGCGGAACAACGGACGTTGCATCCTTGTCGGAATGGTCAACCCCTGCCGCCTGACGGCGCGTGTTCTTGAGCTCGTCTGCGCCTTCGCGCATCCGCGACAGCAAGCCGGGCTTCTTGGGCTCGGGTGCCAGCAGCGCGCCGCGCCACGCCGCGATCGACTGCGGCCGTGCATCGACTGCCAGCGCAAGGCCGCGATCGATGGCCTCAAGGAAGGTAGAGCGATACGAGCTGAGCGCGGCGTGAGCGGAAGGGACGAACTCGTCGTTCAGCATGCGCGAGGGCGAGTCGGGCGGCCGCTTTCCCGTGATGGCGTGATAGAGCGTGGCCGCAAACGCGTAGATGTCGGTCCACGGACCCTGTTGGCGACTCGTCTCGGCATATTGCTCGTAGGGGCTGTAGCCTGGCTTGACCAGCGCGGAGACGGTCTTGGTCTTGGAGTGGGCCGCGATGTCGCCGCGCGCCGCGCCGAAATCGATCAGCACGGGTTCGCCGGACTTGCGGATGATGATGTTGTCGGGCGCGATGTCCCGATGGAGGAAGTCTGCCTTGTGGATGGTCTCCAGGGCATCGAGCAGCGGCGCTACGATGCGGTCTAGCTCTTTCTGGCGCGGCGCGCGGCCGAGCGACTTGAGCCACGCCTTCAGGCTTTGGCCTTCCTCCCAATGCAGCACCATGTAGGCGGTGTTGTTGGCTTTGAATATCCGGTAGACGCGCACGATGTTGGGGTGGTCGAATTTTGCGAGCGTCTGTGCTTCCTCGACGAAGCGATCGAGACCCCATTGGTAATCCCTGGCGCTGCCTTGCGAGCGGGGCGCCGCCTCGACGCCGTCGACGCGCGCGGCAAAGTCAGCAGGAAAATATTCTTTGATGGTGACAAGCCGCGCCAGCGCCATTTCGTGGGCGAGATAAGTCACGCCGAAGCCGCCCGCACCGAGCACACGGTCGATGCGATAATCTCCAGCCAGCTCCGTCGCGCTGTCGAGCGCGTTGAGTGTCGTCATCGGCGGCGTGTGTCCTGCATCTGCCCAAGTGTCCGCAGACTCGAGCCTATCGCTTGTTCGATACAGACTTGCAACGAGGCATCGCACGGACGCTCCCGTGCAATGAATCGCTTGGCGCAAGAATATGGCACTGAGAGGGGCAATGAACCAGAGATGAACAAATCCTCAATGTGTCTCTTTCCGGCCATGTTGCTGCCAGCTTCGCCTTGCCAAATCAAAAGTGATTTGGAGCAAGGCACGACATGCGCCAGCAACCTGTGGCTCATTATGCCAACGTCCGCCGCAATTATCGTCCAAGTGCTCGGGCCGGGGGCGCGATACCTGTCGTCCTGGCGGCGACGCCCGCTGCGGCATCGCCGGATAAAGGCGCGCAAATCACACAACGCGCAGCCGAACTGTTGACTCAAGGATCAGATTCTATTGTGTGGGCCATAACCTCGGGGTATCGCGCAGCGCCGGCGCTGATGCTGGGTCTGGCTATGCTTGTCGCCGTTCCCGCAATTTCCCTTGTGATGCAAATCTACGGCATTCTGCATCGGCGCTCCAAGCTTGCAAGGCTCGCTGGGGAATACGATGCGGCGCAGACCGAGCAGCCGGCTCCGGCGTTGTCGGGGCACGCCTTCGTCGAACTGGTCGGCCCGGCGGGAGAGGCGCCGCTCGCCTCGACCGGCGGACGATTTGCGATCCTCAATGACATGCTGCGCATCGGACGGGAGGAAGATAACGACATACGCATTGCGGAAGCTGCCGTGCATCGCTATCACGCCGCCATTTTGCGCGAGGAATTCGGCTGCTACCGCATTACCGATCTGTCCGGCGGCGACGGCAACGGCGTGCGCGTCAACGGCCAGCCTTGCGAGGATGTGCGCTTGCGCGACGGCGACCTTATAGAACTAGGGCCTGGCAGATTGCGTTTTCATGCCGGTCTGGTGTGAGGCCGGCCGGCGTTGTGTATGCGGTCTGACCGCCATCTTGCGTCATCGCGTTCAAATACTGAACTCTCAGATCTCAGGAGTGACAAATGGCTATCGAGCGGGGTGAGCAAAGTGCAGGCCGCGCGCCGGCAAGATCATCCAAGCCGGGCAGCGGGCTGCTCGGTTCATTGAAGGATGCGTTGCGCGCTGCAGGGCGCGAAGACGCCGAGGGGATGGCCGCAGCCGTGGTCATCCCGCCAGCACGGTCGGTGACGCTCATTGCGCCGGCGCCGGCCCCGGCCGCAGTGATTGAGAACGAAAGCGACAATGGCGGCGCCAAGGCTGAAGGGCAGCCGGATGCTCCCCTCAAAGGCTCCATGAGCGCCGCGGAAGCCGCGCGCCATGCGCGTACGATTTCCGCCCCGCCCGTCTACGCTGAGCCGCCGACGACCCGGGTCCTGAGGCCCGAGCGCAAGCAGCAGTCCGCGCCGGCGGAGCCCGAAGAACCCAGGACACAGCTTGTGCGCGGCCG
This sequence comes from Hyphomicrobium sp., assembly GCA_035325525.1. Taxonomy (GTDB): domain Bacteria; phylum Pseudomonadota; class Alphaproteobacteria; order Rhizobiales; family Hyphomicrobiaceae; genus Hyphomicrobium_B. The sequence continues at coordinate 79,989 of DAOKZR010000006.1, forward strand.
CCAGACGATCGCCCGCGACACCTTCGTTCAGGATCCCGTGGTGGGTTTCTTGATCGTCGTAGGCGGACCGGGGCTCGGGGCCGCCAGGGCCATATATGAGGGCAACAACACGGTCGGCCGTGCTCGATCGAACCGGATCGCGCTCGATTTTGGCGACGAGACCATTTCGGCCGAGGAACAGGCCTACATTCGCTACGATTCGGCAGATCGGTCTTTCCTCTTTGTACCGAACCTTGCTAAAACCAACGTCGTGTCCGTGAATGAGAAGCGTCCCACGAGCGCTATCGAACTCAAACCCATGGACATCGTGACGTTCGGGCGCACGCAAGTCGCATTTCTACCATTCTGCGGACCGGAGTTCGACTGGTCCGAGATCTCCGACGCCAAGGACTAATGACGTCATACGAGCATGCGGTCGCCGCCACTCAAGGCGCGCGTGATTATCAGGAAGACACGGCTGCATTCTGGCCGCTCGGCGCGGTCGCATTTCGTGCTTCTCAGAGCGATGACGCGAACGCCGCCGCCCTCCCCAATGAGGAGGGCGGTTTTGCCGTGCTTGCCGATGGCATGGGCGGGCATACGGGTGGGGCGCTGGCGAGCCGGACGGTGTGCGAGGCCTTCCTGGCGGCCGCCTCGGCGCCTAAGGCGCGGGATCTCGATCTTCGATCACGGCTGAAGACGGGACTTGAGGCGGCCAACGGTGCATTGGCGGCAAAGGTCGATGACAATCCGCTCCTTTCCGGCATGGGATCGACGCTGATTGGCGCAGCCTTCTCCAAGAGCGGTCTGGAATGGATCAGCGTGGGCGATAGCCCGCTTTATCTCTACCGCCGCGGCGAGGTCGCCGTTCTCAACGAGGACCACTCGCTTGCGCCCGAGCTCGACCGCCTGGTTGCGGCCGGACGGCTTACCGAAGAGGAGGCGCGGCGCGATCCGCGCCGGCATATGTTGCGCTCGGCCGTCACGGGCGAAGAGATCGACATGATCGATGTCTCGCGGCGGCCCCTCGCGCTCGAGTCGGGCGACTACGTCGTTCTGGCAAGCGACGGTGTCGAGAGCCTGGATCAACTCGAGATCGGGCGCATCATCCAGGGCTATGCCGCCGATGGCGCGGAGGCGGTGGCCAGAGCGCTCATTCGCGGCGTCGAAGCCTTGCGCGAGCCCTATCAGGACAATGCCACCGTCCTCGTGGTGCGCGCCATCGATTGAAGCAGAGGGGCCGTCCCAAGAACGATCTCGCGAGTTCGAGCGCAAATCGCTCAGCTCTTCTTGGATGCCGCGTGCGCGGCGGATTGCACGGCCTTGCGGATGTGCTCGGCCACGCCGGGGTGCTTGATCTGGATGCGGTGGAAGTCCGCCTTGTGAAGCTTCAGGAGCCGCGCCTTCGATGTTGTGACGAACGAGCCCGGATGGACATCGTTTTGCAGCATGGCGTGAGCGCCGAAGAATTCTCCGGTCGAGTATGTCGTACGTCCTTCGGCGTGCAGATGGTCGACTTTACCCGAGGCGACGAAGTACATCGCATCGCCCGGCGCACCCTTGGGCACCACCTCCGCGTTCGGCGGCAGGTTGTGCGCCTGGAGCATGGGCATGATTTCGGCAGCTTGCTTGGCTTCGAGACCCGAGAGAACCGGGACGCGCGACATCATCGACCACGTCACGACAAAGTCGCGGCGCTGCAACTCCTGCGCGAAGCCCGTCGAGATGATGGCGACAGGCAGAGCCAGAATGCTGAGGCCAATGACCATGGTCAGGCCGCCGACCAAACGGCCAAGCAGCGTTATCGGCACCACGTCCCCGTAGCCTACCGTGGTCAACGTTGTGATGGACCACCAAGCTGCTTGCGGAATCGAGCCGAACTTGTCGGGCTGTGCCATGTTTTCAAGATGGTACATCACAGTTGCTGAGAACAAGATGGCCATGAAGAGCAGCAGGCAGGCTCCCATGAGCGCCCGGCCCTCGTTCTGCACGACGCGAATCAGCGTGTGCATGGCCGGCGAATAGCGCGACAGCTTGAGGAATCGCAGGAGGCGCAGAACGCGTAAGACTCCCAGATCGACCGACATGAAACTGCTGAGATAGAACGGCATGATCGCCAGCAGGTCGATGACGAGGGCCGGGCTTCGCGCCAACCTGAGTCGCGCCTTCCAGGACGTCATGCGCGACAGGAACGGAACCTCCACGGCAGTCCACAGGCGCAGGACATATTCGACCGAAAAGGCGCAGACTGTGAAAGTTTCAAAGCCCGAGAGCCAGCCCCGATACTGCGCGCGTATGGACGGCACGGTTTCCAGAATGGCGGCGGTCACATTGAGGATGATGAGAGCGACAATGGTGAAATCAAAGATTTGGCTGGCATGGGTTTCACCTTGCCCGCCCTCGATCACCTCGTAGACTTTACGGCGCAAGGTGATCGTCCCGGCGTCGTTGTGGTGTCCATGCTGCTCCGCGCCGGATGACCCTTGCGCTCCGCGCTCGCCGGGCTGCGCCGTCGTTTTCCCTCCCGTAGGCCTCGCTACGCGCTCAAGCAAACGTTCGTCCCTCCCCCAAGCACGGTCGGGCTGCTGCCTTCAGCTGCCCATAAACCACGTTAAATTTTTCCGTCCGCGGTTCGGATTTCCGCCGGTTCGCGGATCGCCGAAAAGGTCATTTGGAGACTTAGCGCGTTGATTATTCATGCATTTGTCTCCTTCGCGCCGCGAACTCGAGTGACCGCTCTCCATCTGCCTTGTCCTCGGGCTGCTTTTCTGCCCGCGACTTTGTGCGCGCGGGGGTGAATTTTAGCTCCGGGTGCTTGGCGGGAACCGCCCGAAAGTACAATATCCGGCTCCCGCACAGTCTTCGGCGCTCTGGCTGGGTGGCAAGAGGCGGCAAACCGCCTTATGCCGCTGGCTGATTGGTCGAGACGAAATCACAAAAGCCGTGGAGGAAACCCAGCCGTGTCCGTCAAGTCTGACATCGAAATTGCACGTGAAGCCAAGCAGAAGCCGATTTCCGAAGTTGCGGCCAAGGTCGGCGTGCCGGCGGAGGCCCTTATCCCATACGGATGGACCAAAGCGAAAGTTTCCTTTGATTACATCAACAAGATCCAAGGCAATCCAGACGGCAAGCTCATCCTGGTGACGGCCATCAGCCCAACTCCGGCGGGTGAGGGCAAGACTACGACGACGGTGGGCTTGGCCGATGGCTTGAATTACATCGGCAAGAAGACCATCGCCGCCCTGCGCGAGCCCTCGCTCGGACCCTGCTTTGGTGTAAAGGGCGGCGCGGCGGGCGGCGGATACGCACAGGTCGTGCCGATGGAAGACATCAATCTGCATTTCACCGGCGACTTTCACGCCATCACCAGTGCGCACAACCTGCTGGCGGCGATGCTGGACAATCACATCTACTGGGGCAACGCGCTGGGCATCGACCAGCGCCGCGTACAGTACAAGCGTGTTATGGACATGAACGACCGCGCCTTGCGCTTCATCGTCAATTCGCTGGGCGGCGTATCGAACGGTTTTCCCCGCCAGGACGGCTTCGACATCACGGTGGCCTCCGAAGTGATGGCGATCCTCTGTCTTTCCAAGGACTTGAAGGACCTCGAGGCGCGCCTCGGCAACATTATTGTCGCCTACACGCGCGATAAGAAACCGATACGTGCCCGTGATCTCAAGGCGGATGGCGCCATGACGGTGCTGCTGAGGGATGCGCTCCAGCCCAACATGGTGCAGACCCTCGAAAACAATCCCGTCTTCATTCATGGCGGTCCGTTCGCCAACATTGCACACGGCTGCAACTCGGTGCTGGCGACCAAGACAGCACTGAAGCTTGCCGATTATGTAGTGACGGAGGCCGGCTTCGGCGCCGACCTGGGCGCCGAAAAATTCTTCGACATCAAGTGCCGCAAGGCTGGCATCGCACCGTCGGCGGTCGTCATCGTCGCCACCGTGCGCGCGCTCAAGATGCATGGCGGCGTCGCCAAGGACGACCTGAAGACCGAGAACGCCGCAGCCGTCGCCAAGGGATGCGAGAACCTTAAGCGTCACATCGAGAACGTCAATAAATTCGGCGTTCCGGCGGTCGTCGCGGTGAACAAGTTCATCACCGACACCGACGCGGAGGTCGCGGAGGTCATGAAAGCGGCCGAAAGCATGGGCACCAAGGCTTTCATGTGCACGCACTGGTCGGACGGCGGCAAGGGCACCGAGCAGCTCGCGCACCACGTCGTGAAGGTCATCGATGAAGGCAAGGCGAACTTCAAGCCGCTCTATCCCGAGGACATGAAGCTCCGCGACAAGGTCAAGACCATTGCGACCGAAATCTACCGCGCCGCCGACATCGCGTGTGACGCGACCGTCGAGACGCAGTTTAAGGACTTCGAAGCAGCCGGGTTCGGCCATTTCCCGGTGTGCATGGCCAAGACCCAGTATTCGTTCTCGACCGACCCGAACAAGCGCGGCGCCCCCACAGGACATATCGTTCCGATCCGCGAGCTGCGCCTTTCGGCGGGTGCGGAATTCGTCGTAGTGGTCACCGGCGAGATCATGACGATGCCGGGCCTTCCCAAGGCGCCGTCCGCCGACTCGATCCGTTTGGACGACGACGGGCACATTCAAGGGCTGTTCTAATCCACGTCGTCGGCCGTGTGGCTGACATGCGGGGCGGGCCATGCACGGTCCGCCCCGTTTCTGTTATAGGCACCCGCCACGCACTTCCTTGAACGTCGGTTCCCTGGCAAAAACGGTCTGGCTCATGCCCCTTCTTTTCGTGCTCGCGGCGAGTTGCCTCGTCAGCGCCATGACCATGCGAATTGTCGATCCGGTCGTTCCCGCGATCGCGCGCGATCTGTCGATCAGTGCCGAAACCGTGGCTCTGCTGGCCACCGCGTTTACGCTTCCATACGCCATTTTTCAGCCCGTCCTTGGCTCGCTGGGCGATACGCTGGGCAAGTCGCTCATCATCAAGGTCAGTCTCGCGATCGTCATCGTATGCCTCGTGGTTGCCGCACTCGCGCCGAACATCGAACTTCTGTTCGTGGCCCGTATCGCCGGAGGCGCGGCGGCGGGCGGCATCATCCCGCTGGCCTTCGCCATGGTCGGTGACCGCTTTGACTTCGAGCACCGCCAACTGGCGCTTTCCCGGCTGCTTGCCGCGATCATTTCGGGTCAGCTCATCGGCTCGATCGGGTCGGGCCTGCTCTCGAGCTATACGAGTTGGCGGACCTCGATGGGTGTGGGTGCGTTTCTGGCCACGGCGGCGCTGGCCCTGACGGCTTGGCAGCTCAGACCGCGTGCGCGGGCGGTGCGGCCGCGCTTTACGCTGTCCACCATGCACGAGGGTTACCGGCAAGTCATGTCCAACCCGCGCGCGGCGGTGTGCTTTGCAGCGGTGTTCGTCGAAGGCATCCTGCTGTTTGGCCTTTTCCCCTTCATCGCTATCCTGCTTGAAGAGCGCGGCGCAGGCGGCTTGCGTGAAGCAGGGTTCGTGCTGGCGGGATTCGGACTGGGCGGCTTCCTCTACACCGCGCTCGTGTCGTCGATCCTGCCGCGCATGGGGCTCATCAACCTCATCCGGGCGGGCGGCGGTGTGTGTGGGATCGGTTTTGCAGGCCTTGCTCTCGGCGGGTCCTGGCCGCTGGCGATGGCCGCGTTTCTCGTGGTGGGCGTTGGGTTTTACATGATCCACAACTCGCTCCAGACCCAGGCGACGGAGTTGGCGCCGGGCAATCGCGGCGCCGCGGTGGCGGCACATGCCTTCTCTTTCTTCCTGGGGCAGGCAGCCGGACCCGTTATCTACGGCTTGTCATTGCCGGCGCTGGGTCCGGGCGTAACGCTCGTGTGCGCCGGCTCGATCATGGGCGGGCTGGGCTTTGCCACGGCCTGGGGGCTCGTCCGGCGCGGCGCCCCGGTTTGGTGAACGGGTGAATGCGCGGGACGCGCGGCTAACGGATCGGCGACTTGAAGATGAAGCACGCGCCTGCAGCGATCAGTGCGAAACCGATGCCGTGATTGATCGTCAGCTTTTCGCCGAGATACAGGACCGAGAAGCCGGAGAAGACGACGAGGGTAATGACCTCCTGCATCGTCTTGAGTTCGGCGACGGAATAGACGGAAACGCCCAGGCGGTTGGCTGGTACCGCCAGGCAATACTCGAAAAGGGCGATGGACCAGCTCACCAGTACGGCGACCCACAATGGGCTCGTTTGATATTTCAAATGCCCATACCAGGCGACGGTCATGAAAATGTTTGACGACAGCAATAGCGCGATAGGCGTGATGTAGGCGCTGGTCATGTAGGGTCCTGTGGCCGGATGGTACGAGGTGGAAGACGCTCGTGTTCGCCTGGTTCCTAAGCGAATTTTGCGCAAACGCCTAATCGGATGCATGTTGCCTCACGTTCTCCCCGCAGGGGTGGGGACGCGCAGGCGCTGCCAGGGGGACGGGCATCACGTTCAAATGTTTGCTGCATTCCGGCATGTGGCCGGCCGCAATGTCCACCGCGCCATATCCACCGTGATATCCCTTGCCGCACGGGCTCAGGGGCGTCCTGCCCGGCCCCCACCGGGAAACCGGCGTTAACGGTTCCCAAGAAGCTCTTGACGTTGCGGCCGAAGTTCAACAAGCAGGCAGCCAGCAACAGGTTCTGCCACCCTGGGAGACGCAAGATGACCTACGCCGTAGCCATGCGGCTTGACCGCGGGCTGGTGTTTGCCGCCGACACGCGCACCAACGCAGGTGTCGACAACATCGCGCAATATCGCAAGCTGAATTATTGGTGCCAGCAGGGGGATCGGGTTCTGGTCATCCTGTCGGCTGGAAACCTTGCGGTGACCCAGTCGGTGCTCTCGCTGTTGAACGAGCAGCTCAATGCTGCGCAGACGGCTGAATCCGAGGCACAGACCACGCATCTGCTCAATGCGCCCAACATGTATCGTGCTGCGCGGGTCGTGGGCGAGGCTGTGCGCGAAGCCCGCCGCATTGACGGGCCGGCACTGGAGGCCAGCCGGGGGGGCTTTACGGCGTCTTTCATCTTCGGCGGGCAGATCGGAACCGAGCGTCCTCGCTTGTTTCAGATTTATTCCGAAGGTAACTTCATCGAAGCCACCGACGATACGCCATTCTTTCAGATTGGAGAACACAAGTACGGCAAGCCGATCCTGGACCGCGTTGCGCGATCCGACATGCGCTTGGGTGAAGCCGCCAAGCTGATGCTGTTGTCGTTCGACTCGACGCTGCGCTCCAACCTTTCCGTCGGCATGCCTATCGACATCCTGGTTTATGAGCGCGACAGCCTCGACGTCAGGCGCGAAAAGCGCATTTCCGCCGAAGACGACTATTTCAAGAATCTTTCGGCGTCCTGGTCGCAGGCGCTGCGGTCGGCGTTTTCCCAGATCGAAGAGTTCAAGGTGTAGCTCCGCCGGCGCGCGCCTGGATGCACCGATCCCGGTCTTGACGGGGCGGCAGTTACCGTCTGTTTGCGGTGCCACGCTATGGTTGCCCGGGCTTGGATCCGGTTCGGCGTTGCGGATCCGGGGCGGCTCAGCTAGCGATTGGCGCATCAATTGCGACCCCAGGGGAGGATCGAGCGTGAAAATCTGCATGATCGGCGCGGGCTATGTCGGGCTGGTCTCGGCCGCCTGCTTCTCCGAGTTCGGGTGGCAGGTGGCATGCGTCGACAAGGACCCCAAGCGCCTCGAGGAGTTGCTCGCCGGCCGCTCGCCCATTTACGAGCCCGGTCTTGATGATCTCATGGTGCGCAATATGCGGGCCGGGCGGCTGCAGTTCACCTCCGATCTCGAAGGCGCGGTCGAGGATGCCGCGGTGGTCTTCCTGGCGGTCGGCACGCCCATGCGGCGAGGTGACGGGTATGCCGATCTCTCGCACGTCTTCGCAGCGGTGGAAGAGATCGCGCCACACCTCAAGAGCTTCGCGGTTATCACCACCAAATCGACCGTTCCGGTCGGCACGAGCCGGGAAATCGAATCCCGCCTGCGTCAAACGCGGCCCGATCTCGACTTTGCCGTTTGCTCCAATCCGGAGTTCTTGCGCGAGGGTTCCGCGATCCAGGACTTCACCCATCCAGACCGCGTGCTGGTCGGCACTGACAGCGAGCCGGCGCGGGACGTTCTCGATAGGCTCTACAAGCCGCTGGCCTTGCGAGGTTCGCCGGTGATGTTCGTGTCGCGGGAATCCGCCGAGCTTGCCAAGTACGCCGCGAACGCGTTTCTCGCGTTGAAGATCAGCTTCATTAACGAGATCGCCGATCTGTGCGAGGAGGTCGGCGCAGACGTGCAGCAAGTCGCTGCAGCCATCGGCAAAGATCGGCGCATCGGCGACAAATTCCTTCATCCCGGCCCAGGTTATGGCGGCTCTTGCTTTCCCAAGGACGTCTCGGCGCTCATTCGTACGGGGCGTGAGAACAAATCTGCGTTATCGATTATCGAGCAGGTGGAGCGCGTCAATCACGAGCGCAAGATCGCCATGTCGGGACGCATCGAGGAGGCGGTGGGCGGCAGCCTGCGCGGCAAGACCATTGGCATCCTCGGCGTGACCTTCAAACCCAACACCGACGACATGCGCGACGCTCCCAGCCTCGTCATCGTTCCCATGCTGTTGGAGCGCGGCGCGCAGGTCAGGGTCTTCGACCCGCAGGGCCGCAAGCAGGCCGAGCCGATGCTTCCCGGAGTCATTTGGTGTCAGAGCGCACTCGATGTTGCCGATGGCGCCGACGCGGTATCCGTACTGACCGAGTGGAATGAGTTCCGCGCGCTCGATCTGAATGAACTGCGCCAGCGCATGAAGGGCAAGGCGCTCGTCGATCTGCGCAACATCTTCCTGCGTAAGGCGGCCGAAGAGGCCGGGCTGTCATACAGGGGCGTTGGACGGTGAGCTTTACCGCGACGAAGCAAAGCGCGACGCAGCAAGTGCGTAGTGCGTGTTTGCGTGATTTCCACGAAACGCGCGATTGGCGCTAACGCTCGCGGAATGCCTTGGAGAATGCGTCCTCCATCGGCTTCACGAGGTATGATAGAGCCGTCCGCGAAACGGTTGTGATCTGAACTTCGGCCGGCATGCCGGGCACCAGCTTGTGTCCATCGAGCTTGGAGAGTTCGCCGTCGAGGATTTCGAGGTTCGCCGTGAAATACGAGATGCCCGTCTGGGGATCCCTCGTCAGGTCGGCCGAAATATCCCGCACGCGTCCCGACAGGCTCGGCGTCGTGCGCTGGTTGAAAGCGGTGAAGCGGATCGTCGCCGTTTCATGCATGCGGGCCTGGTCGATATCGTGAGGGCTGATCTTGGCCTCGATGACGAGGCGGTCGCCGGCCGGCACGATCAGCATGAGCTGTTCGGCGGGATTGATGACGCCGCCGACGGTGTGAACCGCAAGCTGGTGGACGATGCCGTCCACAGGGCTCGTCAGCTCGACGCGGCGGAGTTGATCCTCGGCGGCGGTGCGGCGTTCGCTCAGTTCGACGAGGCGGCCCTCGGTTTCGCGCAGATCCTTGACGATGTCGCTGCGCGCCTCGATGTCGATGCCGAGCTTTTGCAACTCGATTTCCGCTATTCTGCCGCGCGATGATCCGGCGGCGGCCTGAAGCTGGGCTTTCTCGCCCTCCAGGCGCGCGCCTTCACGGCGGAGCGACATCATCTTCGAAGTCGGCACCAGCTTTTGAGCTTCCAGTATCTCGAGCCCCGCCAGTTCCTTGGCGATCAGGCTCAGCTCGCTGGCCTTGGCATCCGCCTGCTTGACGAGGCCGGATACTTCTTCCTCCAGGCCCGCAATGCGTTCGCTGAGCTGGGCCTTCTGGGCCTCGCGCGCGCCAATCCGGCTCTCAAATAGAGTGCGTTCCCCGTTCAGGATGTGCCCCACGTCCGGGTCTGGCGCCCGCGCCAGCAGGTCTTCGGGGAAACTGACGCTGGCTTCGCCGTCGCGTTCTGCACGCAGGCGCGCCTGTCGGCCCCGCAGCTCGTCGATTTGCTTGGTGATGACCTGGAGCTGCGCGCGCGTGACGGTCTCGTCGAGACGCAACAGGACGTCGCCCGCTTTGACGTGATCTCCGTTCTTGACGAAGATCTTGCCGACCACGCCGCCCGTGGGGTGCTGGATCTTCTTGACGCTGGAGGAGACGACAACGGTGCCGGGGGCTATCACGGCGCCGGCCAGGTCGGTAGTCGCGGCCCATCCGCCAAGTCCGCCGACGAACACGAAGAGCGTGGCGAAACCGAACACCACATAGCGCGTCACCGAGATCAGATTGTTGTCGAGCTTCACAGTCTGTGCGCTGCTCGATGGAATTCTTTCGATGGGGGTTGTCATGCGCGGTCTTTCGCTTGATAGGTGGCCTGATGGGGCACTTCGATGCGCGTAGCCTGCGATGGCCCGGCGCCTTGAGGCACGGTCTGGAGAATGGATCGCAAGACCTCGTCTTTGGGCCCAAAGCTGCGAGTCTGGCCGTTGGCCATGACGAGGACCTTATTGACGGCCGCCAGAGCCGACGGGCGATGTGCGATGACGATGGCAATGCCGCCCCGCTGGCGCACGGAAAGGATCGCCTCGGTAAGGGCGGCGTCGCCGGCTGCGTCGAGGCTGGCGTTGGGCTCGTCGAGAACGACGAGGAAGGGCTCGCCGTAGAGCGCGCGGGCAAGGGCGACGCGCTGGCGTTCGCCGCCCGATAGAGACCGGCCGCCTTCGCCAAGCCGCGTCTGGTATCCCTCCGAGAGCCGCACGATCATCTCGTGCGCGCCAGCGGCCTTGGCGGCGGCGACGACACTTTCGCTGCTGGCGTCGGGATCGAAGCGGGCGATATTCTCAGCAACGGTTCCGTCGAACAACTCGACGTCCTGCGGCATGTAGCCTATGTGCCCGCCGAGCTGGTCGGGCGACCACTGCCCGAGGTCGGCGCCATCGAGGCGTACCGCACTGGCTGGGTTCATCGTGCGCCAGACGCCCACGAGCACGCGTGCCAACGAGGATTTGCCCGATCCGGATGGGCCGATGATGCCAAGCGCGTCGGATCGCTCGAGGCTGAAGGACACACCCTTGACGACGGGTTCGGTGCTCCCGGGCGGAGCGACGATGATTTGCTCTGCGACGAGCTCGTTCTTGGGCGTGGGAAGAACAACGACCTTCTTGTCGAGATCACCAACCGCATTGAGCAGGTTGCTGATGCGGCGGGAGGCGAGGCGGGCCGAGATGAACCCTTTCCAATGCGCAATCGTAGTCTCAATGGGGGCAAGCGCGCGCGAAACTGCGATTGATGCGGCGATGATGGCGCCGGGCGAAATCTCGTTGTTGATGACGAGGTAGCCGCCAAAACCAAGCACTGACGATTGCAACACCATGCGGATCACCTTCGTCAGGTTTCCGATGCCGCCCGACGCATCGGCCGCTTTGAGCTGATAGGCCAGATAGCTGTCGTTGAGCGCAGCATACCGGGCGCCGAGGTAGGGCGAGAGGCCCATGGCATGGATGGCCTCGGCGTTCCGGCGCGCCTGCTCGGCAATCGCCATGCGCTGGCTGCCGGCCTGAGCGGCGCTCTTCAGCGGCGCGTTGCTGCGGTGCTCGGTCACCAGCGTCAGAATGATGAGCACGATGGCGCCCATGACCGCAATGACTGCGAGCGAGGGATGCAGCATGTACACGAAGAAGAGGTAGACGGGGATCCACGGCAGGTCGAACAGCGCCGGCAGCCCCAGCCCTCCGGTGAAAGAGCGGATGCTGTCGATATCGCGCAAAGGCGCCATGCCGTCGCCGCCGTGACGGCTGCGCAGGGGAACGATCTGTACCGCGCGGAAAATCTTGGGGCTGAGGGCTTTGTCGATCCGCGTTCCGATCCGGATCATGATACGGGAGCGGAAGTACTCGAGCAGGCCGTTGATCGCATAAAGGCCGACCACGAGGACGGACAGGCCGATCAGCGTGGCGACGGATTGCGACGGCAGGACTCGGTCGTAGACCTGCAGCATGTAGAACGAGCCGGTCAGCGCAAGCACGTTGATGACGCCCGAGAACACCGCCACGCTGGTGAGGACCGGCGCGTGCTCGGCCAGCAGGGACGCTATGGGATTCTTGGCCTGCCCGCGGTCAGACGGAGATTGACTAGCCATTTGGCGCTTCTCCCATTGAGCCCTGATCCGGTTCACAATTCCGGCGCAGTCGATGACGCTGACGCAACCGCACCGCGATACCGGAACCGATGCGGTTGCTGCAAGTCGCGCGCCAACGCGTTGGGCGGGGGCGAATCGCTTGGGCGGAGCGGCCGGATGGCGTTTAGCCGCTCCGATCACTGAAGAAGTTCGCAGCACCTGATAACATATTGAAAGATCTGAATTTCTTTTGAGCCATTGATGCGGCGGCCGGCGAAGATCTTCGCGGCGTTGCGTCCACCCCGACACGCATTGACGACCGGCTGCGGATCGTTAACCGCGGTGCTCAGGCAACTTTACCATCGCATGGAACTCCCATCGTAGATGGGGATGGCGCGCCGGGACGAGGCAGAGGGGACGGCGGCCGTGTGTTTTTGGTACGCGGTCACAACCGGCTCGCGTCTATGACCGAAGTTGCATTACATTCGGTGGGCGGGCCTGATTGCGGCCCCAAGAACAAGGTTCTCCATTCGAGAGGCAGGAAGACGTGGAACAAGGGCCGGCGTCCGTGACGCTCGAGCAGTATTTACAGTCCTGGGCCATGGATCTGACTGCGCGCGTCGGCGTCGCGGCCGCGATCAAAGCATTGGCGCAAACGAGCATCGAGATGTCCGAGCGCGTCGGCAAAGGGGCGCTGCTGGGACGGCTGGGCAAGGTGACGGCGCGGGCGGGCGAATTCGACGAGCAGAAGGAAATAGACGTTCTCGCCAATGAAGCGATCATCAAGGCCCTCAAGGGCACCGAGGTTGCCGCGTTCGCGTCTGAAGAGATGAGCGAGCCGCTGGAGTTGCGGGAGGACGCACCGCTCCTGGTTGCCGCCGATCCGTTGGATGGCTCGTCCAACGTCGACGCCAACGTTTCGTTCGGGATGATCTTCTCGATCCTGCCGCGGCTTGCTTCAGCCGTGGGTGAAGCTGCATTCTTGCGGCCCGGCTCCTATCAACTCGCTGCCGGAATGGCGATCTATGGCCCGGCTACCGTGCTGGTCATAACCGTCGGATCGGGGACCCACATCTTCACGCTGGACCGCTGCACGAACACCTTTCTGCTAACTTACAGAAACGTCGCCATTCCGCCCGCAACCAGAGAGTACGCCATCAATGCGTCCAATGCACGCTATTGGGACGACACCGTGCGCATCTTCATTCACGAGTGCGAGAACGGCGCGAGCGGCCCGCGCGGCAAGGACTATAACATGCGCTGGACCGGCTCTCCGGTGGCCGATATTTTCCGCATTCTGTCGCGCGGGGGCATTTACCTTTATCCCGGTGATGCACGGCCCGGCTTCCACGCCGGCCGCATCCGTTTGGTCTATGAGGCCAACCCGATCGCCTGGCTGATCGAGCAGGCAGGCGGACGGGCCACGACCGGACAGGACAGGTTGCTCGATGTCGTGCCCGGCTCGCTGCATCAGAAAACGCCGCTGATCTGCGGTTCGCGCGAGGAGGTCGATCATTTGGCGCGGCTTTACGGTGGCAGCTTCCTCAAGGGTGAACATAACCCGCTGTTCGGCCGCCGCGGCTTGTTCCGCGCGTGGTAGTCTTTACTTCATGCAAATCGAGGCCGGCCTTCCTCAAAGCAACCACTCAATGAGATCTCTGTAGAACCCCATGTCCACCAAGCACCCCATCATCTCCGTGACTGGTTCTTCAGGTGCGGGGACGACTTCGGTCCGCCATACGTTCGAGCACATTTTCCGGCGCGAGAACGTCAACGCCGCATTCGTTCAAGGCGATGCGTTCCACCGCTACGGCCGGGAGGAGATGGAAGCGGCGATGGAAGCGGCGGCGGCGCGGGGCAATCAGAACTTTTCGCATTTCGGCGAGGAAGCAAACCTGTTTGTCGATCTCGAGGAGCTGTTTCGCAGCTACGCGGAGACGGGGCGCGGGCGGATCAGAACTTATGTGCATGACGAGGACGATGCGAAGATCCATGGCGCGCCGGCCGGATCGTTCACGCCCTGGACCGAGATTCCGCCGGACACCGACCTGCTGCTCTATGAGGGCCTGCACGGCGCGGTGATCACCAAGGATGTGAACGTGGCGCGTCATGCTGATCTCAAGATCGGCGTCGTGCCGGTCATCAATCTGGAGTGGATTCAAAAGATCAGCCGCGACAGGGTTCATCGCGGCTACACAACCGAAGAGGTCACGAACGCCATCCTGCGCCGGATGCCGGATTATGTGAATTACATCTGTCCGCAGTTCACCGAGACCGACATCAATTTCCAGCGCGTACCGACGGTGGATACGTCCAATCCGTTCGTCGCGCGCTGGATTCCGACGTCAGACGAGTCGATGGTCATCATCCGCTTCCGCGACCCCCGGGGGATCGATTTTCCCTACCTGCTCTCCATGATCAACGGCAGTTTCATGTCGCGGGCCAATTCCATCGTTATTCCAGGCAGCAAGCTCGATCTTGCCATGCAGCTCATCCTCACGCCGCTCATCATGCAACTCGTCGAGCGCAAGCGCCGCGCCTGGTGAGGCTATCGGCGCCCCCTCGAATCCGGCTAGGAGATGGGGTGGATAGAAAAATCAACAGCCGAAGGTCATCGTCCGTGCCGCGCCCCTTGCTCATTGCACCGTCCATCCTTTCCGCCGATTTCGGCCGTCTGGCCGAGGAAATCCGCGCCATCGATGCGGCGGGAGCCGATTGGATCCACTGTGACGTGATGGACGGCCATTTCGTGCCCAACATCACCTTCGGCCCCCCGGTCATCAAGGCGGTGCGCGGCGCTTCCAGGAAGATTTACGACGTCCATCTGATGATCGCGCCCGCCGATCCTTACCTGGCGGCGTTTGCCGACGCGGGCGCCGACATCATCACCGTGCACGCGGAGGCCGGTCCGCATCTCGACCGCTCGCTGCAGGCCATTCGGGCGCTTGGCAAGAAGGCGGGTGTGTCGATCAATCCCGGCACCCCGGAAAGCGCCATCGAGTACGTGCTGGATCGCCTCGATCTCATCTTGCTGATGACCGTCAATCCGGGATTTGGCGGCCAGGCGTTCATTCCCGCGGTGGCCGACAAGATTCGGCGCGTGAAGGCGCTCGTGGGATCACGCCCGATCGACATCGAGGTGGACGGCGGTCTGACGCCGCAGACCGCGCCGCTCGTTGTCGCGGCGGGTGCAAACGTTCTTGTTGCGGGCTCGGCTGTGTTCAATGGGGCAAACCAGGATTCCTACGCCGCCAACATCGCCGCTATCCGCAAGGGCGGGCTAAGCGCGCGCACCTAGAGCCGCCCTCGCGTTTCGTGCATCGCGCTTCCTGCCGGAAATCCGCTATTTAGAAAGAATGCACGCTAGACTTTGTAGTGGTTGCGGTACCACGCCACGAAACGATGCATCCCGTCCTCGATCGATGTTGACGGCTTGAAGCCGACCGCTTGCATCAGTGCGTCGACGTCGGCGTAAGTCATAGGCACGTCGCCGGGTTGGGCGGGCAGAAGGTTCTTGACCGCCCGGCGGCCGGTTTCCTTCTCGATGAGCGCGATGAAATGGTCCAGCGGGACGGGCGTATTGTTGCCGATGTTGTAAATCCTGTAAGGCGCTCGCGACGTGGCCGGATCGGGATCGTCCCCTGACCACGTGGGATCGGGCTCGGCAATCTTGTCCATGATGCGCACGACACCCTCGACGATGTCATCGATATACGTGAAGTCGCGCGCCTGACGCCCCTCGTTGAAGACGTCGATAGGTTCGCCTGCGAGAATTTTCCCGGTGAAGATGAAGGGCGCCATGTCGGGCCGGCCCCAGGGACCGTAGACGGTGAAAAAGCGCAGGCCGGTCATCGGGAGGCGGTAGAGGTGCGCGTATGTGTGGGCCATCAACTCGTTGGCTTTCTTGGTCGCCGCATAGAGGCTGATGGGATGGTCGACCGATTGGGAGACCGAGAACGGCATCCGCGTGTTGGCGCCATAGACCGAGCTGGAAGACGCGAACACACAATGGGGCACGCTGGTGTGCCGGCATCCCTCCAGGACGTTGAGAAAGCCTTGCAGGTTGGAGTCGGCGTAGGCCTGGGGGTTTTGCAGCGAGTAGCGCACGCCGGCCTGTGCCGCCAGATGCACGACACGGTCGAACCGTTCGGCCCCAAACAATCTGGACATTCCATCCCGGTCGGCGATATCGAGCTTGTCGAAGCGGAAGCCGCGCTGGCCCTGCAGTTGCGCCAGACGGCCTTGCTTGAGGCGCACATCGTAATAGGCATTGAGATTGTCGATCCCGACGACGTCCTCGCCGCGCTCGAGCAGCGCCCTGGCAGTGTGAAAGCCGATGAAGCCCGCGGCGCCTGTCACCAAGACTTTCATGCCGATCTCATTCCTCAAGCCGCCGACGGGGCATCAAACATTGCCGAAAATTGCGCATATCAGACATCGGCCGGACCTTCCAGGGGCGCTTGCGAAAAGGCAGATCGCCAGCATTGATCCTTGCGGTCCCGCACCGGCCCCGATATGCCCGCAAGCCTACCGGAATTTGGCTGGATAATGATGCGCTTCAACAATCCGCTCCCCGTCGACGAGGCGTTGCCCGGCGTCCAGGCGGCCCTCGATGAGGGTGGCTTGGGCGTGCTCGTGGCTCCGCCGGGCGCGGGCAAGACGACGCGTGTGCCCCTGGCGCTGCTCGATGCGGCTTGGCTGGGCGAAAAGAAGATCGTCGTGCTCGAGCCGCGGCGCATCGCGGCGCGCGGAGCCGCTGAATTCATGGCGCGCGAGACCGGCGGCAAGCTTGGAGGGCTCATCGGACTGCGGGCGCGGCTGGCCTCGCGCATCTCGGCTGAGACGCGCATCGAGGTCGTTACCGAGGGCGTATTCACGCGCATGGTCCTGGACGACCCGGAGCTGACCGGCGTCGGCGCGGTGCTGTTCGATGAATTTCACGAACGTTCCCTGGATGCCGACCTTGGACTGGCGCTCGCGCTCGATGTGCGACAGGCCCTGCGCCCAGATCTCAGACTGCTGGTGATGTCGGCGACGCTGGATGGCGCACGCGTGGCCTCGCTGCTTGGCGATTGCCCGGTGATTTCGAGCCAGGGCCGTGCGCACCCCGTTGAAACGCGCTACCTCGGCCGCACGCCCGCGCGTATCGAGGACGACATGGCAGATGCCGTCATGCGTGCGCTTCGCGAGGGAACCGGCTCGATTCTCGCATTTCTTCCCGGTCAAGGCGAGATCGCACGCACGGCTGACAGGCTCGCCGGACGCGTGCGCGATCCGATCGTCGATGTCGTGCCCCTCTTTGGCGCGCTCGAAATGGCGGATCAGGACCGCGCGGTTTCGCCAGCACACGAGGGCCGCCGCAAGGTCGTTCTCGCGACGTCGATCGCGGAGACCTCGATTACAATTCAAGGCGTGCGGGTCGTCATCGACAGCGGGTTGGCGCGGGTGCCGCGCTATGAGCCCGACGTTGGCGTGGCGCGGCTGGAGACGGTGCGCGTGTCGCGTGCGTCGGCCGATCAGCGCCGCGGCCGTGCGGGCCGCACCCAGTCCGGCATATGCTACCGCCTGTGGAGCGAGCCCGAAACCCAAGGGCTCGTTGCCTTTGCGGAGCCGGAAATAAAAACGGCCGATCTCTCCGGCCTGCTTCTGGATTGTGCGGAGTGGGGTGCAAGCGATCCCCGTTCCTTGAACTGGCTCGATCCGCCGCCCGAAGGGCTCATCAAAGCTGCGCGCGACGATCTTGCCGCCATCGGCGCGCTCGATGGGCAAGGACACATCACCGCCATGGGACGCAAGCTGCGCGCGTTGCCGCTGCCGCCGCGTCTGGCGCGGATGATCCTGGCTGCCGCCGCAGAGGGGCAGGCAGAGGCTGCGGCCATGATTGCCGGTGTGCTCGTCGAGCGCGGCATCGGCGGTAACGATCCCGATCTGACGGTGCGGCTGGACGCGTTCAGGCGCGACCGCTCGCGCCGCGCCCAGGATATGCGCCGGCTTGCGCAAGGTTGGGCAACCAGAGCTGTCGCCAATGCAGACACGCCGCCGGCCTCGCCGATGTCTACGGCCGCAGTGCTGGCTCTGGCCTTTCCCGACAGGATCGCCAAGGCGCGCGGCGCGGGCGGGCAGTTTCTGCTTGCCAACGGCCGCGCAGGCAGCATCGATGCGGGCTCCCATCTGGCGCGCGCGCCTTTCATAGTCGTCGCACAGATGCAGGGCAAAGCGGCTGCGACACGCATTTTACTGGCCGCGCCGATCGACGAGGAGGAAATCGCAACGATCGCAAAGGACCGCATCGAGACTCGCGACGAGGTCGTCTTCGATCCGGCATCCGAGAGTGTGCGGGCGCGCGAAACTCGACGGCTGGGCGCAATCACGCTGGAGGCCAAGCCGCGCGCGATCAGGCCCGGCGACGACGTATCGAAAGTCCTGGCGCAGGGCATCGCCAAATTGGGAGTGGCGCGCCTTCCCTGGAGCAAGGCGCAACTTCAATTGCGCGCGCGCGTCACGTTTCTCAAGCAGGCAAGCCCGGACGACTGGCCCGATCTGTCGGACGCCGCGCTGGCCGGCGATGGCTGCGCATTTCTCGAGCCCTTCCTGCATGGCAAGCAGCGCGTTTCGGAAATCGGGGCGGACGATCTCGCCGCCGCACTCGACGGACTGGTTCCTTGGGACTTGCGCCAGCGGCTCGACAGCGAAGCGCCAACGCACTTCGAAGCGCCGACGGGCAATCGCCATGCGGTCGATTATGAAGGTCCAGGTGCTCCCGCCTTGCACATCCGAGTGCAGGAGCTATTCGGCTTGAAGGAGCATCCTGCCATTGCGCGCGGGCGGTTGGCGTTGACGCTCTATCTGCTTTCTCCAGCCCAACGGCCCATACAGATCACCCGTAACCTGCCGGGGTTCTGGGCGGGCTCGTGGGCTGCGGTAAAGGCCGATATGCGCGGCCAATACCCCAAACATTCCTGGCCCGACGATCCCGCCAACGCGACGCCGACTACGCGCGCCAAGCCACGCGTGAGGTAGAAGGGCCGCATTGATACCAGGTGTTCTACCGGCGGGTACTCAACAGTTCATCGTAGATCCCCAGTATCTGGCCGATGACGATGTTGGCGGCGTAATGCTGCTCGACGAGGCGGCGGCCTTCGGCGGCATAGCGCGCGCGCAGATGCGGATCGGACAACGCCGTCCCCAAGGCGGACGTGAGCGTGTCCACGTCGCGGACGCGGGCAAGCCAGCCGTTCACGCCCGCGCGGACCACTTCGCGGCATCCTGGTGCATCGGTGGTCACAACGGCCCGGCCCGACGCGGCCGCCTCTAGCAGCACCCGGGGCAAGCCTTCCCGGTAGGACGGCAGGCACACAAGCGTTGCTTGCCGGTAGACCTGGGGCATGTCGGGCCTGAAGCCCCAGTGCTCGATGATGCCATCGCCGACCCAGCCTTCGATCTGGTCCTTAGTTACGGAGGCCGGATTGCCGGTATCGGGTTCGCCAACGAGTGCGAAGCGCGCCTTCAGGCCCGATGCCTTCAGCGCGCGCGCTGCTGCAACGAATTCCTCCACGCCCTTGTCGCGCAACAAGCGCGCCGGCAGCACCACAAGGGGAACGCCGCGCGGCTCGGGTGAGGGGGCGAACCGGATCGGATCGACGCCCGAGCCGCGCACCAGCCGCAGTTTGTCGCGTGCGCCAGGAGAAAGCCGCGCCACGGCTTCAAGATCGTCTTTGTTCTGGACCAGTGTGCGCGAGCGCGGCCGGCTCAACGCCGTCCGCAGGGCGCCAGCCATGAGCGGACGCAGGATGCGCGCTTTCGCCGATCGGGATGTGAACACGAAGCCCAACCCCATGACCGAGTTGACGAGCGCCATATCCGGCATCCCGCGCGCAGCCAGAGCGCCGTACAGAATTGGCTTTAACGCGATATGGTGAACCAGGTCGGGCGCGAGGCTCCGATAGAGGTGCGCCAGTTCGGCGACGCTCCTCGACTCGGAGACCGCACCGGTGCCCGAGCGCGAAATCCGCCTCAGCTCATGGAACTCCAGTCCGGCGTTGCGGATGACATCTTCCCTGCCGTTGGCCCTTGCGGCCACCGCCACTTGGTAGCCCTCATCTCGCGCGGCCATGGCCAGCGGGAGCGTGTCGGAGATGAAATACCAATCCTCGGTCGCGACGTAGAGGATCCTTTTTCGGCTTCTGGAGTTCATTCGGCCCTGTTCATTCGGCCCTTCCGGGGCGCTGGCGGGGTGGAAAACCGGTACTGGCCCCCACCGCCGCGGTCAACCGGGGGCGCAAGCGCGCCCACAAAGATCACTGGCCTTGTGGTTATTTGCGAATTTTGCGACGTTCCGGGCTCGCGGCCGCCGGTTTCGCCGGGCGGCGCGGAACGAGCGGCTACGTGGGGGGGGGATATGAAAGCGATCATTCTGGCAGGCGGCAGCGGGACCCGCCTCTATCCGATGACACTGACGGTCTCCAAGCAGATCCTGCCAGTCTACGACAAGCCCCTCATTTACTATCCACTTTCAGTGCTGATGCTGGGCGGCGTGCGCGACATCTTGGTCATCTCGACACCCCGGGATCTGCCAGGCTTTGCCGGTCTTCTGGGCGACGGACGCCAGTGGGGGATCAATCTTTCTTATGCCGAGCAGCCACGCCCGGAGGGCCTGGCCCAGGCGTTCATCATCGGCGAGCGCTTCATCGGCAAGGACCCGTGCGCTATGGTGCTGGGGGACAACATATTCTTCGGCCATGGATTATCGGAGCTGGTGGCGGATGCGTTCGTGCCCGGCAAGGGCGCGACGGTGTTCGCCCATCAGGTCGCCGACCCCGAACGCTACGGCGTCATCGCCTTCGATGAGGCCGGACGGGCGATCTCGATCGAGGAGAAGCCGGCTCGACCAAAGTCCAATTGGGCAGTAATCGGGCTTTATGTCTATGACAACGACGTCGTGGACATTTCCAAGAACTTGCGCCCGTCTGCCCGCGGGGAGCTGGAGATTACCGCCGTCAACACCGCCTATCTCCAGCGAGGCGACTTGGACGTCCGGCGCCTCGGCCGCGGGTACGCCTGGTTCGACACAGGTACGCCCGACAGTCTCCTGGAAGCGGCGAGTTACGTGGCGACGATCGAAAAGAGGCAGGGGCTCAAGGTTGCAAGTCCGGAGGAAATCGCCGTGCGGCAGGGGTTTATCACGCCCGTCGAACTCGAGCGGCTCATCGCGCAGCGCTATGACAAGAACGACTACGGCAAGTATCTCAAGGGCGTTCTTGCGGAATTCTGACCCTAGTGCGACGGCGCGCCAAGACCGGTGTGATCGCAATTGGCGGCGCGCCATTGCGGGCGTAGCATGACAAATTGCGGTAACTTGAGCCGCATACGTGGACAAGAGGAGAGCAAGGGTGTCAGGAGCGGGCAATTTTCTGATCGTGGACGATCATCCGCTTTTCATCGAAGCCCTGCAGCGCGCTATCAAGTCGGCCATGCCTGGGGCGACGACGGTGGAAGCAAGCTCCATCGAGAGCGCCAAGACGGAGTTGCAGGGCAAGACCCGCTTCGATCTCGTAATGCTCGATCTTTCGATGCCCGGCACTCGCGGGTTCGATGGACTGCTGGAACTGCGCGGCCTTTATCCCAAAATGCCGATCGTCGTCGTGTCGGCGCTCGAGGATCCGCGCATCATCCAGGAGGTCATGAGCTACGGCGCGGCCGGATTTATCGCGAAATCCGTGAGCCGCGATGAGCTTGCCGAGGCCCTGAGGCTTGCTATGGAGGGCTCAGTCGTTCTGCCCAAAGGGTACTCACCCGTTGATGTGTCCAAGACCGGCGCCGTGAAGAACGATCTGGCGCATCGTCTCCAGACGCTGACGCCCAAACAGCTCAGCGTCCTCAAGATGCTGCGGCAGGGCCTTCTCAACAAGCAGATCGCCCATGAACTCAAGATCGAAGAGACGACGGTCAAGGCGCATGTTTCGGAGATTCTTCGCAAGCTCAACGTTGCTTCGCGCACCCAGGCCGTCATCGAGGCGCAGAAGATCGATTTCGACAACATCATGGAAGGCGACGGGAGCGAGCAGGGCTGAGGCTCGTGCGCCGCCCCGTCCTACTTGAGCAGGTGCTGCATGAGGGCGCGAAGTTCGGCCGGTTTGACCGGCTTGTGCAGCAATTCGCAGCCGTTCTTGCGTGCCGCTTGCGTCGTCTCATCGGTGCGGTCCGCGGTGATCAGGATGGCCGGCACATCCTCGTTTTGAAGAATGCGGATGCGCTTTACCGCGTCCAGACCCGAAACACCGTCGTCCAGATGATAATCGGCCAGCACGATCGCCGGCTGGAACTGGCCTTTACCCATGATATCGCCGATATCGTCGAAGTCGCGCGCCAGGCGCACATCTGCGCCCCATCGCATCAGCAACGATTGCATCGCCTCCAGGACCGCCAAGTCGTTGTCGATGACGATCACGGGAACTTCCATACGCCCGTAGCTTGCCGCACTCGCCTTTTCGAAGCCGGCTTTGGGCGCTGGCGCTGTGATGGCGGTGACATCCGTCAAAGGCACGCTGAGCGCAAACCGTGTGCCGTGGCCGACGCGGGTACACAGATCGAGAGGATGCTGCAAGGCTTCCGACATGCGCTTGACGATGGACAATCCAAGGCCGAAACCTGTGCCCCCGGAGCGTTCGGAGGCGACGCCCCGTTGGAATTCATCGAAGATGCGCTCGCGTTCCTGGGGTGAGATACCCGGACCAGTGTCCCAGACTTCAATGCGCACCCGATCGCCTCGCGTTCTGGCCGCCAACAGCAGACCGCCCTTGTGCGTGTAATTGATGGCGTTGGCGAGCAGGTTCTGCAAAATGCGGCGCAACATCAGCGGATCGGAGAGGACAGTCTGGGGCGCGGGCCGGCATGAGAGCCACAAGTCTTTGCGCCGCGCGATCGGCTGAAGCCCTGTGCACAGTTGCTCGAAGAGTGCGCCAAGCGCGATCGGCTGCACAACGGGGGTGAAAACACCCGCTTCAAGCTTGGAGAGATCCAGGATCGACGTCAGCAAGTCCTCAATTGCGGTGAGAGACGTTGAAACGCTTGCCGCAAGGCGCTGGTTGGGCAATTGCTGCTGGGCGTCGGCAAGTTCGCCGAGCGATAGGCGGGCGGCGTGCAGCGGCTGCAACAGATCATGACCGACGGCCGTAAAAAGGCGGGTCTTGGACCGGTTGGCGCGCTCGGCCGCATCGCGCGCAGCTTTGAGTTCCTCATTTGCTTTTTCCAGCTTCGACAATGCGCTCTTGAGTTCCTCGGTGCGCGCGCGAATCTGCTTCTCGAGCCCGATGGCGGTCTGAAACAGCGAGAACGCGTTGGCCTGCTGGTCCATGGACCGCTCGACGCGCTGCATGAGGGCATTGTTGATCTTGGTGAGCTTGTCGATGCGCCGCTCGAATTCGTCGGCGTCGGAGCGGACGGGTGGACGCGGGCTTTCGCGCATGGCTAGGCCCCGCCTTCAGACTTGCCGAACGCTATGCCGGTCAATGTCTGGTTGAGGTGCATGGCGTTGTACTGTTCACCATAGGTGTGGAACCCCGCGACGCCGAATTTGCGGTAGATCTCGTCGACGTTGTGGCGGACCTGCCGGCTTTCTGCATCCAGGCGCCTCAGGATACAGTCGAATCCGATGATGAGGTCGGTTCCGCCAAGCTCTCGATCGACGCGATCGAGTGTTTCGAGCGTCGACTTCACCATGTCCCTGGGCCGCGCGACCGTGAAGACCAGGCCCTCGTCGATGGCGCAGAAGAACGAGAGAGAACCATCGGGGTTCATGTTCCGTATGGAGCGGCAATAATAATCGCCGCCGATCTTCACCACGAGCGGGTAGGACGCGAAGCTGAACGGGCCAAGCTCGTCGGGCATCAGTCCGATGGCGGCGGCGTATTCGCGGGCAGCGGGCTCGGCGTTGAGTTCATAGACAATGCGGTTTTCCGTATCGGCTGCGGTGACGACAAGCTTGATGGGCGTTGGTTCGAAGTTCTGTGTCTTGAAGACCCGGAACGGAAAGCTGCTCTCGATGAGAAACAAGAGGGCGCTGGCGCGAACGATCTTGCTGTTATGGACGAGGGCCGTGTGTTGAAAGGCAAGTCCGTCACCCGCCGAACCGCCGATAAGCTCGATGTCATCGAGGCCCCAATGAACCGCCGCTGTCAGTGCCTCCTCTTTGTTGGCAAGGCCGTCCGTCAGCATCAGCGCGAACAACTGGCCCATGACGCGGCGTTCATGGCCGTCGCTCGCCTGCACCTTCAGCCGGCGGGCAATCTCCGTGGCGCGCTCGACCCCGGGGGCGGTGGCGTCGGGGATGACTTCGCTCAGCACTCGAAATCCCCGCTCTGGAAACGCGATGATCACGATGCCGCCTTGCATCATGCCGAGCGGGCCGAACTCCCCTGCCGTCGAGCAGCCCGAGATGGGCGCTTCCGGAAAGGCATCGTTGAGCGCGCTAACGAGCTGGGCCGGGTCATGCTCGATGGAGAAGAACGCAATGATGTGCTGGAAGCGATCGTTGCCGAGTTCGGCCTTTACGGCGCGCACACCCTCACGTGTCGATGACAGCGACGTTGCCGCAACGCGGATGCCGCACGCGGCCGAGGTGGATTGCAGGCTTTGAGACACGGGTCGGGCGTTCCTCGTCGGGCACTACCAGCCTCTCGTTGCAGGCGCGCCGGACTGTGCCGGGGCGGCTGGATCACTTAAGAGCAGTGCGCGACGAAGTTGCCATGGGACAACGCGGGAGGCAACGGTGCTGGCAAAATTGCGCTTAACCCCATAGCAAAGGGTCGTTGGGGGTCAACGGCGCGGCGAGGCGGATGCCGCCGCGCTGGCCCTTCTGCCAAACGATCCTGCCGGTGAGGCGTCGCCCGGTCGCCAGGGTCACCACGGCGATCTCGCCAACGGGCAGATGAGCGGCCTGGTCGATGCCGATACCGTTTTGGGATAAGTCGCGCACGAGCACCCGCTGTGTGTCTCCAGCTATGCTCAGCGTTGCGGGCTGATCCAGAACGCGCCGGGCCGCGCGGCGTTGCTGTGGCAGGGCGGGAAGGAAAGGCTGACCGTCCGGCGTCAGGCAGGGTGATTCACCCAGGGCGGCCGCCGAGAGAAGTCTGCGGAGAATTCCAGCGCTCATATCGTAGAGTTCGGGCAGGCAATCGCGTGAGGCATGTGCCAGATCCCTGACCGCGTCGGCGGCCGCATGGCACGCACCCCGCCAAGCCGCTGCGAGGGAGAACTGATGCAGCGCCACAGCGCGTTCAATGCCGATAAGTCCGATATCCGCGAAATAGCGATCCATTTCGCGCAAGGCGGGCTCGAGGCCCGCAAAGAACGTCGAAACGGCGGCGTAGGTCGCTGCCGGAAGATGACTTTGGCGCTCGAGCACGCGCATGGCGAAGACGATGCCATTCAAATTGGGCAAATAGGCCTGCAATTCATCGGGCGTGCGGACGACGCCCGGCTGGCGCATGGCATTGATGGCGCTAGTTATGGCTGCGGTCAACAGCGCGGCACCCTGGGTGTCGTTGACCAGCTTTTCCAGCAGGGGGGTGAATGTGTTCCGCCCGTGCCGGGGGGGCCACGCATCGGCCGGTACGAAAACGTCTGCTTCGTCGATCATCGGAGGCCACCAAGTTGCTCTTTACACAATCAATAGTAGCAAATAAGTTCTAACAAGTGGTAAGGTAGCGGCTCGGGGGTCACGGCAAATTCTGGCACATAGCCTTGAAATCTATTGCTGTTATCTTGCCTCGACAAGCCCGCTATCCATCAACCTACGATGGAAGCCAAGGATCTCGCGCTTTTTTCCGCAGGTGTAATAGCGGCCCTCGCAAAGTCCCAGCAGCCGTACCCGCTCGGCATAGGAAGGGGATAACGGAAGGCGCGCCTCATCGAGCAGGACGGTGCCGAGGTAAGGCACCTCGAGCGCGTCGACCGCGGGTAATGGCGCAGGATCGTAGTTGACGCCGTCAACCGAGTAATACGTCTCAAAGCCAGGTGAATCCGGATCGAGCTTCATGTCCTCGGCCGCGAACGACTTGTCGAAGCCCAGGTAGGTCCGCGTGGCGACGGGCTGATGGTCGCCATACTGGACGATGAGAAAGCGCTCGTTGGGGAAGCGCTCCTTGAGTTGTGTGCGGAACTCATCGTAGTCCATCTTCGCCATGGCGAGGCGGCGCAGGTATTCGTTCATCTCCGGATCGGTGCCCGGTCCGCCACCTGGTACCTTCACGTCCGGCTCGTAGGCAAAAGTGTAGGGGAGATGGGTCGCCGACGTGATGATGAAATTGAAGGTCGGATCGCGCGATTCCCGGATGTGCTTCTCAAGGTGCGCCAGAACATTGGCGTAATAGAATTTGTCGCGCTCATTGAAGCGTTTGGCGCCTTGCGCCTTGTAGTCGAAGATCTCCGGCATGCCGACGGCCGCATAGAAGCGACCGTTGGACACAAAGTCCTTCGGCACGGGATAGAACACGGCGTTGTGGTAGCCGCATCGTGTCAGGGCCTGAGGCAGCGTGTCGTGGATCTTTCCCTGCATGAGAGATTGCACGAAGGTGCGCATGCCGCCGAACGAGTAGGTTGAAACGCCGGCCAACACCGAAAATTCGGTGAGCCAGGACGCGCCGCCGTAAGTCTCCACGCGCAGCCTGTGGGTTTGCCCGTCGAAGGAGCGGAAGAAGGGATCGAGGCTGCGATCGTAATCGATTTGCGGGAACTGTGAGGGCGGGACGACGCTCTCCTGGTGGATGAGCAGGATATGCGGCGGTTTCTCGGCAGGCGTGCACGACGAAGGAATGGTGAAAAGCGGCTTCTTTTGGGACTTGAGCGCTTCCAGGAGTTGCCCCTTCATCAGCGTCTCCACGGTCTCCGACCAGGAGGCATAGAAGGAAGAAAGATAGAGGTTGTCCCAGTAAAAGAGCGTATTGCGCCGTTCGCCTTTGGCGTAGGAGGCCCAAAGCGCCAGACAGGAAAATATCACCAGACAACCGGCACTGAGTGCGCGCGAGATGCGCGTGCTATCCCACTTGTACAGCAGGTGCGCCAATAGCGCGGTCAACGCGAAGCAGACCGCGATGGCGATGAGATAAATGCGGTGATCGACCCACAAAAAGCGGATCGTTGCCCATGACGTGAGATAGAATACGACGTCGTAGGCGTGCAGCACCATTTCGATGTAGCGGCGCTTGACGTCGGCGGCCGCCACGATCATCGCGACGATCGCAGCCACGGTTGCAATCGACATCAGCAGGCGGCGGCTTAGCAGGGTTAGCGCTGAGATGAGCGCCGCAGTGATGGAGGCTGCGAAAATGATGTTCTCGCGCCAGCCTTCATAAAACCAATGATAAACGCCCAGGCCGAGGGCGATGAGGGCCGAAATAATATAGGCGTGCGATTGCGAAATCTTCCCTGACGCCTCTTTCGCGTAAGGCAGAATTTCATGAATGCGGCGTTGATCGCTCGTTTCTTGGCTCATTCAATGTCGCAGGCTTTTCGTAGCGTTCCAGGCCGAGGGCAGCAGCGCATAGGGTTTTTGACCATAGGTTGCGGCATAGCCAAGGCAAGACCCAAGTGGACCTGATCTTTAATGACACCTTCCGGGATGGACCGGCTGACGGCGCGGTCCTGTCAGTTGCGCGGATACACGATGATCGATAGGTAGCTCATGGGCGTGCGGATCAAATTGGCCGGACCGTGTGGCGCGGCACTGTCGAACAGGATGGCATCGCCTGGAGTGAGGTGATAGGTGCGATCGGCGTGAGCGTACTCGACCTCGCCTGTCAGCATATAAATAAATTCGATGCCGTCGTGCTGGAATGCCGTGTAGGGCACGGCGTCCTCGCTCAGCGTGATGAGATAGGGCTCGACTACGACGTCACCGCCCAACGAGTGGCCAAGTAGCTGGTACTGATGGCCGACCTTGGTGCCGCGGCGCCGGATGATGACGCCTTCACCAGACTTGACGAAAGAGCAATCGCGACGTTGCTCGAACGAGGAAAACAGCAGCGCAATCGGAATGTTCAGTGCGGACGACAAGGTCTGAAGCGTGTTGAGCGAGGGCGAGATTTGGCCGTTCTCGATCTTGGACAGCATGCCCGGCGAGATCTCCGCCGCCGCCGCAAGCTCGGCGACGGTCAATTGCGCCTGCTTGCGTTGCTGGCGCACGCGCAACCCGATAGCCTGTTCCAGAGTGCGAGATGAAGCGCGTGGTGCGCCCGAGACGGTGGTTAGCTCATCGGTTTCGGGAAGAGCTGCTGATTTCTTGGATCGCGGTTCGGCCATGCGTTGCCCGTCATTGCTGCGCGGCTCGCGAAATGCCGGAAGGCGGCTCAGCGCGGGCGCACGATACAATGGTTTAGAACGGTGAGACAACGCCAATTCGGCGTTGAACTTGCTAACGCTTTAGTCCGACCGGGTCTGCTCAAGTCTTGAGCAGTTTGCTCAATATCATTGCCGGCTTCCGGCATCAGAGGAATACGCCACGGCGTTCTTTCGATGCGCGTCACGCCAGATGCTTGTGGCGCCGTGGTCGATGGCGCCGAAGTCCGTTCGCCAGGAGGGCGCGGATCGATGAACGAGAGGCAGCGGCGAGCACGCCGATCTTGGAGGCTGCCGCGCAGCAGCCCTATCATCGTCCCGTGCATCCCTTGAGTATTGCATCTTCTGATAGCGGACCTTCTGCGCGTGCGCGATGTGCGGTGAAAGCAGGCTCGGCGTAATGCCGGCGCACGCAAGCGATGCTGCCGGAGGGTCTCGTCGCGGCTGTCTCCCGCGAAACACTCGATGTCTCCGCCTTGAGGGACCAGCGGGCGCTGGCGTGGTCGGGCGGCGTAGGTTCGGCCCACCCGGTAACGGGAAAATTTCCCGATATTTCCTTAACTTGCAGTCCTGCGCGATCATGTTACTTGGTTACAGTTCTCAATGTTCGGGTGTCCATGTCCCTGCGCCGCAGATTGCTTGCGTTGATTGTCCTTATCCTGCCGTTGAGCCTGCTCGCCGGCGGGCTGCTCAGCTATGTCTACGCTCTGAGCGTCGTTGAAAACGAACTGACCGCCGCGCTTGATCTTGCGGGATCGACGATCCGCGAATCTGTTTCTCAAATGCAGACTTCCACCGAGTCCGATCAACATCTGGTCCGTGTCGTCACGTCATTTGATAACGATCGTGACGTGGAGGTCAGCCTCGTTGGACCGGACGGTCAAATCGTGAAGAAATCACGGTCTATGCCGGCGGCGCCGCCCGCGCCCGAGTGGCTGAAGAGTGCGCTGTATGCCACGCCGACGATCGTTGAAATTCCGTTGCCCGAGGGGCTGCGGCGCTTCGGAACGATAAGGCTGGAAGGAAAGGCCGATAACGAGATCTCCGAAGTATGGGAGGAGATGAAGCTGCAGTTCTTGATCCTTGCAGGCTTTTTCGCCCTTATTCTGTGGCTCGTTTCCTTGACTTTGGATCGCGCGTTGCGGCCGCTCGATAAACTCGCCCATGCGCTCAGCCAGGTCGGGCGCGGGAATTTCACCGCGCACGTTGACGAGAACGGCCCCGAGGAACTCAACATCATCTACCGCGAATTCAACCGCATGGCGCAGGGCCTGCAGGAGGCGGAACGGCGCAACAAGCTTCTCTCCAGTCAGTTGAGCGCCGTGCAGGAGGAAGAGCGCAAGGAGTTGGCGCGCGATCTTCACGATGAGATCGGTCCATTCCTGTTTGCCGTCGACGTCGATGCACAGACGATCTCTCAATTTCTGGAGCGTGGCGCCACCGGGGAGGTCGCCGCGCGCGCGGGCGCGATCCGCCAATCAATCGCCCACGTGCAGCGCCACGTGCGGTCCGTTCTTGGCCGCCTTCGTCCCGCTCAACTTCTCGATCTTGGTCTTGATCAGGCGATCGATCAACTCATCGCCTTCTGGAAGAGCCGTCAGCCCGACGTGGAGATCACCGCCGACATCGACCAGGCGAGCTATGGCCATGACATCGATGAGGTCGCGTTCCGGATCGTGCAGGAATCGCTGAATAACGCCATTCGTCATGGCGCGCCGACCCACATAGAAATCATGGCGCATGCTGTATGCGACGGCAACAATGCGGCGGAACTGGAGTTGTCGGTGATCGACGACGGAGGCGGCATTTCGCCGATTGCGGGCGCTGGATTTGGAATATTCGGCATGCGCGAACGAGCCGAAGCAGCCGGCGGTACGCTCAACGTGTCTTCCAACGCATCGGCGTCCGGGGTCGCGGTGATCGCCAAGCTGCCTCTACCCGATGGTGCGTCTCTTTCCCAAACGCGCACGTCCGGCCGGAATTACGAGATATCCAACATCGACAGCGGAGGAAAAGGTCTCGAATTATGAAAGTTCTCATTGTGGACGATCACGCCGTCGTACGTGAAGGCGTCAGTCGCCTGCTTGGCGTTCATTTTCCCGCAACCATACTCGAAGCCGAAGACGTCGAATGCGCGCTCAAGACCTACAGCGAAGAGAAGCCCGATATCGTACTTCTCGACCTCAATCTCGCTGGCGTCGGCGGCTTGGAGGTGCTTCGCCGGTTGCTGGCGATGGATGAAGCCGCGAAGGTTCTTATTTTCTCTATGCACGCGGAACCGGCCTTTGCCACGCGCGCGATCAAGGCTGGCGCAAAGGGCTACGTCAGCAAGGGCGCGCCCGTCGATGAACTCGTGGCAGCCGTTCGCCGTGTCCATGAGGGCGGGCAATACATCGATCGTGAGATGGCGTCGGCATTAGTGACGGGGCAAGGTGGCGGCGCCGATCCTCTCCAGGTGCTGACCGCGCGCGAGTTGGAGATCCTGAGGATGTTGGGGCAGGGCAGGAGCCTGACCATGATCGCCAGCGCGCTGGGTGTCGCCTACAAGACGGTGGCCAACAACTGCAGCCACATGAAAGTCAAGCTGGGTGTCGAGCGCACCGCGGATCTCATCCGTCTCGCTGTGCAGAACCTCAAAGCATAACGGAAAAATCAGGTCAGGCAGAGGAGCTTCGGCCAGTCGACGTACACGGTGGCAAAGCCGAAAGCCGCAATCGTCAGTCCTACGGCGGAGCGCACCAACGCACCCTTGTTGAGCCTGGAGAGCGCCCGGATGCCGAAGGCGGAAGCGATGATCGCCGGCAGCGTGCCGATGCCGAAGCCCAGCATCCACGCGGCGCCTCCCTGGAACGTACCCTGCAACGTGGCGCTGAACAGCGCCCCGTAGACCATGGGGCAGGGGCTGACGCCCCAGGTGAAGCCGGTCGCCATGGGGCCGATCACCGGGCGGCGGCGCAATGGCGCGAGGGTGCGCTCGAGTGTTTCTGAAACCCGCGCCACGCGCGCGTCGATTCCGGCAACGGCCGGCATCAAGCCAGCGATGGTCAAGCCGATGAACATCAGCGACACAGCCGCGGCCCATTGTATGACGCGATAGGCGTTTGCCGGATTGATGACGCTGAACGCAGCCGAGCCGGCGAGCCCCACGATGCCGCCTGCCAATGTGTAGGCGAGGATGCGCCCGCCTTGCATGGCCGCAAGTACGGTGACGTTGCCGCGCGCGCCATCGGGCCGGAACAGGAACAAAAGGCTCGAAGCGATACCCCCGCACATGGACGCGCAGTGCAGCGCGCTCGCCAACCCGAGCAGCAGACCGCCAGCGAATGCCAAGGCAAGGGCGTCCATGAAGTTCCGCTACTCCTGACTTTAGAGCACTTCTTAAGAAAGTAAGAACCGGTTTTCCGACGGAAAGCGCGACAAAAATTAAGTCGAGCCGTTGCGCGATTTGCACGAGACGCGCAATTGGCCCTAGGGGTGTTTGGCGGGCGAGGCGCGTATTGTGGACGGCGGCGTCTCGTCATCCAGCGCCCGCCAAGCCGCACCTTCCAGATCCTCGTACTGCTTTGCCTTCAAAGACCACAGGAACGCGCCAAGGCCCAATCCCCCCAGGAGAAGAGCAACGGGTATCAACCAGGCGAGAGATGTCATGCCTTGAGCTCCAGTCGCATGGCCTTGAGGCGCACAGCATTGGCGGTAACCGTAATCGAAGATACCGACATTGCAATGGCTGCAATCAGCGGCGTAACCAGTCCGGCCATCGCCAGGGGCACGAAAATCGCGTTGTAGACGATGGCGATGCCGAAGTTTTGAAGCGCCATCCGGTGCGCGGCCTTTGCCACGGCCAAGGCATCGCTCACGCCCGAGAGCCGCTTGCCCTGCATGATGGCGTCGGCCGCCGTCTGACTAACGTCGGCTGCGCTTGCGGGGGACATGGAGGCGTGCGCGGCTGCGAGGGCCGGCGCATCGTTTATTCCGTCGCCGATCATGAGGACGCGGCGCCCGGCGGACTTGAGCTCTTCCAAACGGGCGATCTTCTGGTCGGGCCGCTGGCCACCTCGCCAAGTGGCGATGCCCGCCCCGCGCGCGGCCGCCGCCACCGCTTCGGGACGGTCGCCCGACAGCAGCTCGACGGCAAAGCCGCCCGCGACGAGCCGTGCAACCACATCGGCCGCATCCTCGCGCAATGTGTCGCGCATATCGAATACGGTCACACGGCCGAGCGCATCGCGATAGCAGATCGAACTCGTGCTTCCTGAAAGGTTGGCGCCGCACCAATCCGCCGAGCCGAGCTGCTCTTGTCCGTGGGCCGTGGCGACGGATAGCCCGCAACCGGGGACTTCCGACACGTTGGCGGCGGCCTGCACGCTCTGGCCGCGTGCTACGGCCTCAGCCACGATCGCGCGCGAGTAGGGATGGCGGCTGGCCGCAGCCAGGCGCGCCGCGCGCGTAAGGACATCGCCGGGAATGGCTGAGGGGTCCGACAGCCTGGGCTCGCCCATGGTCAGCGTGCCTGTCTTGTCGAACACGACGGTGTCGATTTCCGACATGCGCTCGAGTCCGTCTGCCGCTTTCAGTATGATTCCGCGTGCAAATAGACGGCTGGAGGCAGCAACCTGGACCGTGGGCACGGCAAGCGCCAGCGCACATGGGCAGGTAATGATGAGCACCGCGATGGCTGTCGTCAGTGCCGGTTCCCAGCCGTGACCGGCAAGCAGCCAACCGGTAAACGTCAGTAGTCCGAGGATGTGAACGGCCGGTGCGTAGATGCGCGCGGCGCGATCGGCCAGACGCATATAGCGGCCCCGGTTCTGCTCGGCGGCCTCCATCAGGCGCGAGATCTCGGCAATGAGCGAACCTTCTTCGGTCGCCGTGGCCTCGACGACGAGCGGTCCGGAAAGGTTGAGCGTGCCCGCATAAACGCGCGTGCCGGGTGTTGCGACCCTGGTTGCGGTCTCGCCCGTCAACAGGCTATCGTCGAGATCGCTCGTGCCTTCGCGCACGATACCGTCGGCCGCAATGCGCTCGCCGGTGGCGGCGAGGACGCGCATGCCGGGCTTCAGGTTTCTTGCGGAAATGCGCTCCACGCGGCCGTCGTCATGGACGCGGGAGGCAAAGTAGGCGCGAAATCCAAGAAGGTTCGCCGCTGCACCCGCTGCCTTCGTGCGCATCTGCTGGTCGAGCAGCCGCCCGACGAGCAGGAAAGCGAGCAGCGTAATTGCGGCGTCGAAGTACACGTCGTGACTGCCGCGGATGGTCTGATACAGACTCATGGCGGTGGCGAGCACGACACCCAGTGAGATCGGCACGTCCATATTGAGACGGCCGCCACGCAGCGCGCCAGCGGCGGATTTGAAGAAGGGCTGGCCGGCATAGGCGATGGCTGGCAGCGCGATGAGCGCGGAAAGCCAGTGGAACAACGACTGGACCGAACTCTCCATGTCGCCCGATGCAGCCCCGGCCCAAACCGATACCGACAGCAGCATCACGTTCATGGCGGCGAACCCGGCGACGCCGAGCCGCTTGAGGAGGTCCCCGTCGCGCGCGGCTGCTTCCGCGTCGGGCGCGGAGGAAAGCTCTGCGGCTTCATGGCCCGCCTTGGTCAGCGCGGCGATGAGGTCTTCGATATGGAGCTTGTCGGCTTCATGCGCAATGGAAACGCGGCGCGCGGCAAGGTTTGCGCGCGCGCTGACCACGCCCGGCAGTTTGGCAAGCGTGCCTTCGACCGACTGGATGCACGCGCCGCAATGCATGTCGCTGACGGCAAGTGTCACATGCTCGATGACCGGTCCATTGTCGTTCGTCGCACCCGGGGCCGCGTGCACACCGGCAGGATCGGCTTTCTGGTGTGTGCCGGCTAATCTCAAGGCTTCAGCCATATGCGCTCCTTGGCGCGATACAAAATACCTTCGTCGGCACGGACCGGATCGACGGCCTCGATGCTGGCGACGTAGGTCCCCGCGGCGCGCGGCGGAAAGGCGGCTTCGTAGGTGCCCTCGGGCGTCTGCGCCAAAGTCACCGTGATGTCTTCGCGTTCGGATGCAGGGCGGCCGACGGTTGCCTTTATCGTCAGGCCGTCCACCGCCTTGCCGTCCTTGTCGCGGATGTCGACGGAAAGGCGATCGCCGGCCGGCGAAAGCTTGATATCGTCGCGCCAGCCGAGTTGGGCCTGGCGCTCGGCGGCCTCGATGCGCTCGTTGTACTTCAGGCCCTTGCGGTAGGGCTCGTTGGAAACGACGCCGGTGTTGGTCGAGAGCGCCTTGTCGATGAAATAGGCGTTCACGGCGAAAACGACGCCGAAGAAACCGAGCAGCGCGAACAGCACATGCCGGCCGGTGAGGACGAAGTCCTGGTCTGGGGTCCTGGAAAGAGGTGTCTTGGACATGGGACTCTCTGGCATGGGCGTCTCTAGCATGGGCGTCATGGCCTGCGGAACGTGGCTTTGCGGGTGGCGAGCGTGTCGCTCGCGGTGTCCTTCACGATGAAGTTGAAGGGCTCGGTCTGGGAAGCGAGTTTGCCAAGGCTCACCGAGGGTACGGTGACGAACACGCGCACTTCGCTCAAAACGTCCGTTGGAACGACAATGGCGGGCTTCTCGGCTTTCTCCTGTCCGGCGATAATGATGCGCGCACCATCCGGCAGGCCCTCGATGCCAACGCTGTACGTACGCGGCTCATGGAGCTTGTTGAGGATCTTGAGCGTGAAGCCGTTGCGGATATCGCCATTGGCGAGCTTTACGAACAACGGGTTGCGGTCGGCCATCACGTTGGCCTCAAGCACGGACCGATGCCACAGGGCGCCCAGCATGATGAGGCTGACGATGGCGATGAGACCCAGATAGAGGAGTGTGCGTACACGGAAAACATTGACGGGTGCGGTTGTCCCCTTGGCCACAGCTTCCTGATTGGCGATCGTGTCGTAGGCGATGAGCCGGGTTGGCCGGCCGATCTTCAGCATGATGTCGTCGCAGGCGTCGATGCAAAGTGCGCACTGGATGCATTCGGCCTGGAAACCGTCGCGGATGTCGATGCCCATCGGACAAACGGCGACGCACGCCTTGCAGTCGATGCAGTCGCCGGTCACGCGCTCGGGGCCGGCGCTCTTGCGGATGGGTCCGCGAGGCTCGCCGCGCCGTTCGCGATAAGAGATCATGAGCGAGTCCTGATCGACCATCGCGCCCTGGATGCGGGGCCAGGGACACATGTAGATGCAGACCTGCTCACGCGCGATGCCGCCGAGCAGGTACGTGGTGCTGGCGAGGATCGCGATGAAAACGTACGCTTCCATAGGCGCCGTGCCGTTAAAGAGCTGACGGGCAAGCGTCGGTGCGTCGGCAAAATAGAAGACGAAGGCGCCGCCGGTCGCCACCGCGATGGCAACCCAGGACAGATGCGTCATCCCCTTCTTGAAGATTTTCGAGGGGCCCCACGGCTCTTTGTCGAGGCGGATGCGCGCGTTGCGATCACCCTGCCAGAAGCGCTCCACCAGCACCATGAGATCCGTCCAAACGGTTTGCGGACAGAAGTAGCCGCACCAGACGCGGCCGGCGATGGAGTTGACGACGAAGAGAACGAGCGCGGCCAGAACGAGCAGGCCGGTGATGTAATAGAATTCCTGAGGCCAGATTTCCAGGCCGAACAAGAAGAAGCGGTTGTTGGCCATGTCGAGCAGCACGGCCTGATTGGGAAGGTCTGGACCGCGATCGTAACGCACCCATGGGATGAGATAGTAGATGCCCAGGCACACGGCCATCAGGGCCCACTTGAGGTTGCGATAGGTGCCGCGCGCGAGCTTGGGATAAATCTTCTGGCGAGACGCATACCCTGCACGATCGACGCGGCGGTTTACGGCCGCCACGTCGTGCATTTCTGGGTATTGTGCTCCTTGCTTGCCGGACTGCTGAAGCATGTCGTGTTGTGTCTTTCTGAAGATTTGGAGACCTACTTACCGCCTCCAAGACCGTGGACATATACCGCAAGAGTTTTGATGGTGACGGGATCGAGGCGTGTATGCCACTGGGGCATCATGCCGCCACGGCCAGTCGAGATGGATTGCATCACGTCGGCCTTGTCGCCACCGTAAAGCCAGATCGCGTCGGTGAGGTTGGGCGCACCCATTTCCTGGTTGCCCGTCCCGTTCTCGCCGTGGCACACCGCGCAGTTTTCCGCGAAGATGGCCGCGCCGCGTTTGGCCGCTTCTTCATCGGTCGACTTGCCCGATAAGGAGAGGACGTACTCCGCCGTGTCCGAGATCTGCTTTTGGTCCAGAACCTGATCGAGGCCGAAGCGCGGCATGGCCGAGCTTCGCGTCTCGGCATCCTCGGAGCGGATGCCGTGCGTGATCGTTTTCTCGATGCCGTCGAGCGTGCCGCCCCACAGCCAATCGTCGTCGTTCAGGTTGGGGTAGCCTTTCGCACCCTGGGCGCCACGGCCGTGGCAGGGGGCGCAGTTGGTCGCAAAAGCAGCGGCGCCCGACGCGGTCGCAAAGCGCAACAACTCAGGGTTCTTTGCAATGTCGGCCAGCGGCGTATTCTCGACTTCCGTGCGGAACTGCGCTTGCGCAGCTTTGCCGTCCGCGACGTCCCGCATCACGGCTTGGCGCTGGCTATAACCAAGCATACCCTTGGTATAGCCGTTGACCAGCGGCCAAGCCGGGTATGCAACCCAATAGCCGATGGCCCAGATGATGGAGACGTAGAAGGTGTAAAGCCACCACTTAGGCAGCGGCTTGTTGAGTTCCTTCAGGTCGCCGTCCCACACGTGGCCGGTTGTCTCGACGCCGGTGGCTTGATCGATTTCTCTGTTGTGTCCCATGGGTCTGCCCCTCAGTCGGCGCTTCTGGAGCCAGGGCTGGATTTGTTCAAATCCAGCGCCTGGCGTTGTGCATGCTCGAG
Source organism: Hyphomicrobium sp. (assembly GCA_035325525.1). Taxonomy (GTDB): domain Bacteria; phylum Pseudomonadota; class Alphaproteobacteria; order Rhizobiales; family Hyphomicrobiaceae; genus Hyphomicrobium_B. Next base: position 117,285 of record DAOKZR010000006.1, read on the forward strand.
CCGTTCACGGTTCGACGGCCAGAAAGCGTAGCCGAGCACGATAAGGAAAATGGTAATGAACAACAGCAAGGACACCGTCTGGGTGACGGCCGCTACGGTTTCGTAGGTCATCGCTTCGCTCCTACCTCAAGTTCGGACCAGACGCGTCGAAACTTGCGAAGTCGACGAGAGTGCCCAGCATCTGAAGATAGGCGATGACGGCATCAAGCTCGGTCACCTTCGCGGGATCGCCGTCGAAGTCGCCAACCTTGGCCTTGGGATACCGCTTCAGGAGTTCCGCGGCCTCCTTGCTGTCAGGTTGAACCTGGGCGGCAAGATCGGCAGCGGCGTTCTGCACCATCGCATCATCATAGGGAACGCCGATGGTTTTCAGGGCCTTCAGCTTCTCCGTGATGTTGTAGGTATCGAGCGCGCGCTCCCTGAGCCAGGGGTAGCCGGGCATGATGCTTTCCGGAACGACGGCGCGGGGATTGGTCATGTGCTCCACGTGCCATTGATCGGAATACTTGCCGCCCACGCGGGCGAGGTCAGGACCGGTACGTTTCGAACCCCACTGGAAGGGGTGATCGTACATGCTTTCAGCCGCGAGGCTGTAGTGGCCGTAACGCTCGACCTCGTCGCGCATCGTACGGATCATCTGCGAGTGGCAGGTGTAGCAGCCCTCGCGGATGTAGATGTCGCGTCCGGCAAGCTCAAGAGGTGAATAGGGACGCATCCCTTTCACCTTCTCGATGGTGCTGTCGATCCAGAACAGCGGCGCAATCTGAACCAGACCGCCGATGGAAACGACGATCAGAACGCAGACGAGCAGCAGTATGGAGTTTTTTTCCAGAATTTCGTGTTTCATGGTTCTCGATCCTTACTCGGCCGGCTGCAGACGAAGCTCGGGTGCCGCCGCGACGCGCGGCTGCTCAGCCGCATCGACGCTCTCGTCGCCGCGGATCGTGCGCCACAAATTGTAGGCCATGATCAGCGAGCCGAGTACGAACAGGCCGCCACCGGTTGCACGGATGATGTAGTAGGGATGCATGGCCTCGACCGTCTCCACGAAGGAGTAGGAAAGGAAGCCAAGCTTGTCGTAGGCCCGCCACATCAGACCTTGCATGATGCCCGACACCCACATGGAGGTGATGTAGAGCAGAATGCCGATGGTCGAGATCCAGAAGTGCCATTCAACCAGACGGATCGAATAGAGCGCCTTGCGCTTCCACAGCCACGGCACGAGGCAGTAGATTGCGCCAAACGACACCATGGCGACCCAGCCGAGCGCGCCGGAGTGCACATGTCCGATGGTCCAGTCCGTGTAGTGCGACAGCGAGTTGACGGCCTTGATGGACATCATCGGGCCTTCGAACGTCGACATGCCGTAGAACGCGACCGACACGACCAGCAAACGCACCACAGGGTCCGTGCGCAGCTTGTCCCAGGCGCCCGAAAGCGTCATGAGGCCGTTGATCATGCCGCCCCAGGAAGGCATCCACAGCATGATCGAGAAGGTCATGCCGAGGGTTTGCACCCAGTCGGGAAGCGCGGTGTAGTGCAAGTGGTGAGGACCCGCCCAGATGTAGATGAAGATCAGGGTCCAGAAGTGGATGATCGAGAGGCGGTATGAATAGACCGGGCGCTCGACGCGCTTGGGAATGAAGTAATACATGATCCCAAGGAAGCCCGCGGTGAGGAAGAAGCCGACCGCGTTGTGGCCGTACCACCATTGCGTCATCGCATCTTGGACGCCCGAGAACAGTACGTAGCTCTTAGGTTCGAAGAACGAGATCGGCATGGCGAGGTTGTTGACGATGTGAAGCATCGCAATCGTCACGATGAAGGCCAGATAGAACCAGTTCGCCACGTAAATGTGGGGTTCCTTCCGCTTCATGATCGTGCCGAGGAAGACGACGAGATAGGCGACCCAGACGATGGTCAGCCACAGATCGGCGTACCACTCGGGCTCCGCATATTCCTTGCTCTCGGTGATGCCGAGAACGTAGCCCGTCCCCGCAATGACGATGAATACGTTATAGCCGAAGACGACGAACCAGGGGGTCCAGTAACCCAGCAGCCGGGCGTGGGTCGTGCGCTGAACCACGTAGAAGGAGGTGCCTATCAGCACGTTGCCGCCGAACGCGAAGACCACCGCCGAGGTGTGCAGCGGCCGCAACCGGCCGAAGCTCGTCCACGGCAGATCGAGGTTGAGAGCCGGGAAAGCGAGCTGCCAAGCGATGATGTCGCCTACGAGAAAACCCGCGACCCCCCAAACCACCGCCGCCACGACGGTAAAGCGGATCGGTCCATCCAGGTACCCACTGGAATCGTCGACGCGATCCTTGAACATCTGAGTCAGAACGTAGATCGCCGCGACGGCAGCGGACGCAGTGAAGACCCAGCCATGAAAGGACATCGCCGGGTCGGGTGATCCCAGACCGATGGCGAGGCCTATGCCGGCGAATACGACAGCCGACAAGACGGCCATGGCATCGCCAAATGCGCTTTTTTCTGTGTGTGTGATTGCCATATTGTGCTCCCCGGACACGGGACATCAGGGCCAACTTTGGGCCAGATGCCAAAAAATCTTGTCGCCAGCCACGCGTGATGGCGCTTTGATCAAAGTCAAACACGAGGCGATTCAACCGTGCAGCACTTAGCATTAAAGTCCAATGGGTTGGGCGGATAAAGAACTTAGGGGTAACTTTGTCGCGGCGGTGCGACGGATAGCGATTCCACTATGTAATCAGTACGCGTCGTTCGCGCCAGCCAATTCGGTCTTAGCTTAAGTTATTGACAACGCCAGATAAGAGTGTTCGCGCGGCCAAGGGTCCGCGCTGACGTGAGGAGACGATGGGATCGGTGCGTCAAACGCTGAGCAAAAGGTGCTCGCGCTCCCAAGGGCTGATGACCCGCATGAATTCCTCGAACTCGGAGCGCTTCAGCGCCAGATAGACGTGACTGAAGCGCCGGCCCAGAATGGCGCGCAGTTCCTCGCACTCTTCCAACGCGATCAACGCTTCCAGCAGACCGCGCGGCAGCTGGTGGTCGTTGCGATAGGCATTACCGATAACGGGATCGCGCGGCTCCAGGGCGTTCTTCATGCCAAGGTATCCACAGGCCAGACTGGCGGCGATGGCGAGGTAGGGATTTGCATCCGAGCCGGGCAGCCGGTTTTCGACGCGCCGGGCACTGTCGGGAGAAATAGGTATGCGCAACCCGGCCGAGCGGTTGTCGTGACCCCATTCAACGTTGATGGGGGCCGCGCCTCCCGGAACGAGGCGGCGGTATGAGTTCACGTAAGGCGCCAGCAGGCACATGGCAGCGGGCAGATAGGTCTGTTGTCCGGCCAGGAAGTTAAAGAACAGGCCGCTGGGCGAACCGTCGTCCTTGGTGAAGATGTTGCGGCCGGTCTTGCGGTCCACGATACTTTGATGGATGTGCATGGCGCTGCCGGGCTCGTTCTCCAGGGGCTTGGCCATGAAGGTCGCATAGCAGTTTTGCCGGAAAGCCGCCTCGCGAATTGTGCGCTTGAAGAAGAACACCTGATCGGCAAGATCGACAGCGTCGCCATGCAATAGGTTGATCTCGAGCTGGGCTGCGCCGCCTTCCTGGATGATGGTGTCAATCTTGAGATATTGGACTTCGGCAAATTCGTAGATGTCGTCGACGATCTTGTCGTATTCGTCGACCGCGCCGAGGCTGTAGGCCTGACGGCCCGCGCCCTTGCGGCCCGAACGCCCAACCGGAGGCTCCAGCGGATAGTCCGGATCGGTGTTGGTCTTCGTCAGGTAGAATTCGAGTTCGGGCGCAACGACGGGCACCCAGCCTTCCTTGGCATAAAGCTCCAGTACGTGCTTGAGCACGTTGCGCGGGGCGATTTCAACCGGGTTTCCGTTCTGCCACGTGGCGTCGTGGATGACCTGTGCCGTGGGGCTCGAAGCCCATGGCGCCGGACGGATCGTCGACAGGTCCGGCACCATCATCAGGTCGTTCTCGGCATACAGCCTCTCGCCGTCCTCCTCGAAGCCGACGTAGTCGCCGGTGATCGTTTGATAGAAGATCGAGATCGGCAGGTGGACCGCACCGAGCTTGGCGAATTTTTCGGCCGGCATCGTCTTGCCGCGCGCCACGCCGGCAATATCTGGCACTGCACAATCGACTTCTTCGATGCGATGGTCCCTCAGCCAAGTCTTGAGGGTGTCAGGGGTCGCGCCCGCACCGTAGGCTTCTGCCTCGGGGGATTTCGCGCCGTTTTCGGCAATCATGATTCACCTGGGATCGAGGATTGGCGCCGTTCGGCATGATCGCATAACGCGCGCCGCGGCATGAGAAGTTTACAGACGTTCTACTTGTAGCCCGCGGATTTTGTGATCACAATGCTTTGGTGAGGCGAGGGACGAGGGGGTCTCTAACCTTACGAGTTCACCGACCGTGCGCCAGGTTTGGCTCACGGGCGAGGCAACGAATGCCGAAATCGCCAGAAAGGTCTTTTCCATGATTGGTCAAAAAGGCGCCCGCCGCTGTTTCGCGACGAGCATTGCTCTCGCGCTGTGCGCTATCTCGCCGTTCGCTTTCGCGCAACCTTCGGCCGCCGCCGACCGGGAGGTGCGCGTCTACAACTGGTCCGACTACATCGACACTTCGCTGCTGGAAGATTTCACCAAGGAGACCGGCATCAAGGTCGTTTACGATGTCTTCGACAGCAACGAGGTGCTGGAAACCAAGTTGCTCGCAGGCGGGACGGGCTATGACGTCGTGGTGCCATCAGGTCCATTCTTGTCGCGCCAGATCAAGGCTGGGGTGTTCCAGAAGCTGGACAAGTCGAAGCTGCCTAACCTGTCCAACATGTGGCCGGACATTCAGAAGCGTTCATCGATCTACGACCCCGGCAACGAATACTCGATCAACTACATGTGGGGCACGACCGCAATCGGCTACAACGAGGCTAAGATCAAGGAGCGGATGGCGGATGCGCCCGTCAACTCCTGGGACATGATCTTCAAGCCCGAGATCATCTCCAAGTTCAAGGATTGCGGCGTCCATATTCTCGATGCGGCGGACGACGTGCTGCCGGCGGCGCTGAACTACCTCAAGCTCGATCCCAACACCAAGAACCCCGACGATCTCAAGAAGGCCGCCGACCTTCTGGAAAAGGTGCGTCCCTACGTATTGAAGTTCCACTCATCCGAATACATCAACGCGCTGGCCAACGGCGACATTTGCCTGGCGATCGGCTACTCGGGCGATGTCCTGCAGGCCAAGAGCCGCGCAGAGGAGGCCAAGAACGGTCAGACCATCGTGCTGTCGTTGCCCAAGGAAGGCGCGCAGATGTGGTTCGACCAGATGGCGATCCCGGCCGACTCCAAGCATGTCGAAGAGGCTCACGCCTTCCTCAACTTCATGATGAAACCTGAGGTGATCGCCAAGTCGTCCAATTTTGTGCAATACGCGAACGGCAATCTGGCATCGCAGCAGTTCCTCGATGAAGAAGTCAAGAACAATCCCAACGTCTATCCCGACGAAGCGACGATGAAGCGGCTGTTCGTGAAAACGGCCTACGACGCCAAGACGCAGCGCGTCGTCACCAGGCTGTGGACCAAGGTCGTGACGGGCAAGTAGGCATTGCTGCCGGAGCATATCACGCGCGGAAAGAGCGATTTCGTTTCCGCGCGGATGTCCGCCGCGGGCCTGCCAGAAGAGCGGGCCTGCCAGAAGAAATGCCACAACGAGGTGCACGATGTCCGAGACGCTGACGGCGACGCAACCGACTCAAACGAAGGCGCGGCTCGCTCGCACGTTCGCACCTCAATCGGGCTTCGCGCCCTGGAACGATCCGGCCCAGAAACCCATTGTGCGTTTCGAGAATGTCACCAAGCGGTTCGGCGACTTCGTTGCCGTCAAGAACGTGACGCTCGATATCTACGAGCGAGAGTTCTTCGCGCTGCTTGGCCCCTCAGGCTGCGGCAAGAGCACGCTTTTGCGGATGTTGGCGGGCTTTGAGAAACCCACCGAGGGCCGCATTCTGGTCGGCGGCAGGGACATCACCGAACTGCCGCCGTACGAACGCACGGACGTGAACATGATGTTCCAGTCCTACGCGCTCTTTCCGCACATGACGGTCGAAAAGAACATCGGGTTTGGCCTGCGTCAGGAGCGGATGGCGAAAGCGGACATCGCTGCGCGCGTAGCCGAAGCGATGGCACTCGTTGAACTCCAGCAATTTTCCCATCGCAAGCCGCATCAATTGTCGGGTGGTCAGCAGCAGCGCGTGGCCCTGGCGCGAGCCATCGCCAAGAAGCCGCGCATCATGCTGCTCGATGAGCCCCTGGGCGCGCTCGACAAGCGTCTGCGCCAGTCGGCGCAGTTCGAACTCATGCGCATTCAGGAGACGACGGGAACGACCTTCATCATCGTGACCCACGACCAGGAAGAGGCTATGACGGTGGCGAGCCGTATCGGCGTGATGAACCACGGCGAGCTGGTGCAGATTTCAACGCCGGGGGAAATCTACGAAAACCCTGCGTCGCGCTACGTTGCCGAATTCATCGGCGAGGTAAACCTGTTCGAGGGCACGCTCGTGGGCCTTTCACAGGGCTTTGCGGAAATCGAGTGGGTCGGCGGAGGCCGGTTCAAGGCGACCGCTCCAGCTCGTGAAATCAGCGTCGGTCAACGGGTCTGGCTGGCGCTGCGGCCTGAGAAGATCGTCATTTCTCTTCACAAGCCGGTCACGGAAACGAACGTCGTTTCCGGCAAGGTCGACGACGTCGGGTATCTGGGGTCCACGTCGCACTACCATACGAAGGTGGCCAACGGACAGCGTATCACCGCCCTGCGCGCGAACGTGTCTCAATCCGCGGAAGCCAATATCAAATGGGAAGACAATGTATGGCTCAGCTGGCCGGTGGATGCTGGCGTCATCCTCACGAAATAGGGCCGACGGCCGGAGGACACCATGCTCCGCACGATTGACACGCAAGAGGCCATATGGAGCGAGCGATGCGCCGCTGGTATGTGATCGCCGCACCCTATCTGTGGCTGCTGCTGTTCTTCCTCGTTCCGTTCGTGATCGTCTTCAAGATCTCGCTCTCGGACATCGCCACCGCAATTCCGCCCTACACGCCGACCTTGGATTTGCCGGCCGGATGGCAAGGCATCAAGGACTTTTTCTCGCAGCTCGATTTCGAGAACTACTCATTCATCTTCAGCGATGAACTCTATGTCGGTGCCTACTGGTCGAGCCTCAAGATCGCTGCGTTCGCCACTTTCCTGACGCTGCTGGCGGCTTATCCCATCGCCTATGGCATGGCGCGGGCGCCCAGGGAATGGCAGCCGACGCTCATGATGCTTGTGATCCTGCCGTTCTGGACTTCGTTCCTGATCCGGGTCTACGCCTGGATCGGCATTCTCAAGAAGGAAGGCCTGCTCAATCTGTTCCTGATGAACACCGGGCTTATCAGCGAGCCCCTCGTCATCCTGAATACGACCAACGCCGTGTACATCGGCATCGTCTATTCATACCTGCCCTTCATGATCCTTCCACTCTATGCGAGCCTGGAAAAGATCAAGCCCTCCTTGATCGAGGCGGCGGAGGATCTTGGCTCGCCGCCTTGGAAAGCCTTCTGGCAAGTAACGTTCCCGCTGTCGGCGCCGGGCGTCGTGGCCGGCTGTCTGCTGGTCTTCATCCCAGCCGTCGGCGAGTTCGTCATCCCCGATCTGCTCGGCGGTTCCGACACGCTCATGATCGGCAAGACGCTGTGGAACGAATTTTTTAATAACCGCGATTGGCCCGTGGCATCCGCCGTCGCCGTGATCCTCCTCATCGTTCTGGTCGTCCCCATCGTGGGGTTCCAAAAGATGCAGGAAAAGCAGCGCGAGGCGGTCTGATGAACAACCGCTTCTCCTGGTTCAACATAACGTCCATCGTGCTCGGCTTTGCGTTTCTCTACGTGCCGATCCTGCTGCTCGTCGTCTACTCCTTCAACGAGAGCAAGCTCGTCACGGTCTGGGGCGGATGGTCGACGAAATGGTATGTCGGGCTGCTCGACAACCAGGCGCTGATCGACGCGGCGTGGGTGACGCTGCGCGTCGGTCTTGTCTCGGCGACCGTCGCCACCGTCCTGGGCACGCTCGCTGCCATCGTGCTGGCCCGCATGGGGCGCTTCCGGGGACGTACGCTCTTTTCCGGACTCGTGTTTGCGCCCCTCGTCATGCCGGAAGTCATCACCGGACTTTCGCTGCTCTTGCTTTTCGTGGCGCTCGATTTCGACCGCGGTTTCTGGACGGTCACCATCGCGCACGCAACCTTCTCCATGTGCTTTGCCGCCGTTGTCGTTCAATCGCGGCTGCTCGACTTCGACAAATCGGTCGAAGAGGCTGCGATGGACCTGGGCGCAACGCCGGCGACGACGTTCTTCGAGGTGACGCTGCCGATCATTGCGCCAGCGGTCATTTCCGCATGGCTGCTGGCTTTCACGCTGTCTCTCGACGATCTCGTCATCGCGAGCTTCACGACAGGGCCCGGGGCGACCACGCTGCCGATCAAGATCTATTCGCAGGTGCGCCTGGGCGTAACCCCTGAGATCAACGCCATATCGACGATCATGATTTCGCTTGTTGCGATGGGTGTGCTGGCTGCTTCGATCGCCAGCAAACGCCAGGCGCTCCGGCAGGAAAAGGAAACCCGCGCGGTTGACGCTGGTGCGGGCTGAGCGGGTTCAATGGCTGAAGATCACGTCAAATCCTACTACGCAGCCACGCTGAACGATGCGACGCGCTACCCCCGGGCCGAAGGCGACATGACGGCCGACGTCTGTGTCGCCGGCGGCGGTTTCTCGGGCGTCGCTGCGGCGCTGACGCTGGCTGAGCGCGGCTATTCGGTGGTGCTCATGGAGGCCAACCGCGTTGGCTGGGGCGCATCGGGCCGCAACGGCGGCCAGATGATAGCAGGCATTTCCGGGGAGCATAATATCGAGCGCCAGCTTGGCGACGCGGGACGTAGATTGCTGCGCGACATCCGCTATCGCGGGCATGAGATCATCGAGGATCGCATCGCGAAGTACGCTATCAGGTGCGATCTCAAGCACGGATGGATGGAAGCCGCCGCACGCGAGAAGCACATGCCGCATCTTCGCGCATACGTCGAGCGCCGCTATGCCGAGGGAGACGGCCAGGGCCTGGAGATCATCGAACCCGGCGACATGAAAGACGTGCTCGGCACCGGCGTCTACCATGGGGGCTACATCGACCGGCGCAGCGGGCATCTTCACCCTCTCAATTTGTGCCTGGGTGAAGCGCGGGCCGCAGCAGCCCTCGGCGTGAAGATCTTCGAAGACAGCCCGGTCATCGAAATATCAGGCGGCACGCCGTGTATTGTGAAGTCCGCACGCGCGCGCATCAGGGCGGCGAGCGTCATACTGGCTGGAAATACCGAGCACGACTTCCAGCGCGGTCCCTTGCGCGGCCTGACGTTTCCGACAGGCAGCTACATCATCGCCACCGAACCGCTCGATGAAGCGACGGCGCGGAGCCTCAATCCGCAAGATCTCGCGGTGGCCGACAGCAACATCGTGCTCGATTACTTCCGCATGTCAGCGGATCGGCGCTTGTTGTTCGGAGGGCGCTGCAACTATTCCAATCGCGATCCGACGGATCTCGGCGCTTCCCTCCAGCCTCGAATGCTGGAAATATTTCCTGTCCTGCGAAACAAGCGCATCGACTTTGCCTGGGGCGGGCGAATCGGAATCGTGCTGACCCGCGTTCCGGCCATCGGAAGGCTGGAGCCCAACGTCTATTACCTGCAGGGCTACTGCGGTCACGGTGTCAACACCACGCACCTGGCGGCAGAAATTGTCTGCGACGCCGTTGCAGGCACGATGGAGAGATTCGATCTTTTCGAGAAGATCCGCCACGTGCGCCTGCCTTTCGGGCGATGGGCCGGCAACCAGATGCTGGCGCTGGGGATGCTCTACTACCGCCTGCGTGACGTGCTCTGATTCCGCCTTCGGGCGCTGAGCTGGACTACGCCCGATGGTCCCGGCGGCCAAGCGGCCGCACAAACAAAAACCGGGACCATGAAGGTCCCGGTTCTGGATGTGCCGGATGGGAAAACTGATCAGGGCAGCGTTGCGCTTACAGAAAACACGAAACGGCTGTCCGACAGACCCGTGTAGAAATCGCCCGGGATCTGGTCGAGATTCGTATCCCAGTAGCGGAAATCGAACTTCAGCTTCTCGACCGCCAGAGAAAGTCCGACGTTCCAATACACGTAGTTGTCCGTGTAAAGGGAGTATGCACCGGCGTTGTCGATGTCGTCCGCGTAACCCAGTCCGCCGCTGATGGTCGGCGTGAAGATGTGAATTTGGGGAAGCTCGTAGGCCAAGCTCCCTTCGATCGTCCACGTCTCGGGATAATTGTCCTGGTCGGGCGTGTAGTAGAGCGTGAGGCCACCCGTCAGCTTCTTGACGATCTCGGTGGAGACACCAGCCTTGAGCTCCACGAAGTTACCCGGATCATCCGCAATCGGATACAGGTACGCGATCAGGCCGAGGTCGAAGGTGAACTGTCCAAGCGTCGGCCTGATGCCCGTGTAGAGGTCGAGTTCCATCGGAGCATAGGCGCCGTCGCCCTTGACACCGACGTTCGAGGCCCACGCACCGGCATAGAAAATGCCATACGATGCGTCGACCGACCCCTGAGCCGCGGGATCCTCATTGTTCAAAGAGAGGCCGCGCCAGATGTAGTCGCTGGTGCCACCAACGGTCATAGACCACGAAAACTCGCGATCCTCTGCGTTCGCAGCGCCGGCAAGAGCAGCAGTTGCAAGGCCTGCGACGCTGGCAAGTTTGATAACCCTGTTCATAGTGATGGACCCCCGTCCCCTCATTTAAGGCGAATAATGCGGACCAAGAGGCCCGATTCTCTCGTTCCCACTATACGGAGGGAACCAGACTTGCGGCTCGCCACTCAAGCGGTTCTTGTGTGAATAGCGGTTCTTGTGGGTGCGTCGTGGTATTTTTACCACTGCCGGCCAGACTTTCGGCAGGAATCCCTGTCCTGTGTCTGACTTTTGAGCAAACTTGGCGGACACAGGCATCCCAGTTTCGATTTGGCCGGGGCGATTCGTCCTTGCGCAGACGATGCCCTGGTAGCGCCGTGATACGCCGGGCGAGGGCGGACGTGGGCCGGGATCGCCGCAGAGCGCAGCGGCCTGCGACCTTGCGCACCCTCTCAGAACCACTTTATCGAGCCTATTTGTTGCTATATGACAACAAGCATGTGTTGCGCCTAAAGACGCGCAGGCCGGCATGATTTCAGATCGTGCGGCAGACGTTACAGCCCCAATGCGGAAAGCGGGATAAGAAATCATGCGCCTCGGCGTCCCCACTGAAATCAAGAGCAACGAGTTTCGTGTCGGTCTTGTCCCCGCTTCGGTGCGCGAGATCACCGCGCGAGGGCACGAGGTCGTTGTCCAGTCAGGCGCAGGCGCGGGCATCTATGCCGATGACGCGGTCTATCAAAAGGCGGGAGCGCGGATCGTGCCGACGGCTGAAGCCGTGTTTGCCGAGGCCGAGATCATCGTGAAGGTCAAAGAGCCTCAAGCTGGCGAGCGCAAGCTCCTGCAGCCCCATCATATCCTGTTCACCTATCTCCATTTGGCGCCTGATGCCGGCCAAGCCCGTGGCCTCCTGGCCTCGGGCGCGACGGCGATTGCTTACGAAACCGTGACCGATGCCGAGGGCAGGCTGCCGCTTCTGGCGCCGATGAGCGAAGTTGCCGGCCGGCTGTCGATCGAGGCGGCCGCCCTTGCGCTGCGCAGGCCCACCGGCGGCCGCGGCGTGCTCCTGGGTGGCGTGCCGAGCGTCAATCCGGCCAGAGTGGTCGTTTTGGGGGGCGGCGTGGTCGGAACGCATGCGGCGCGCATGGCGGCCGGCCTTGGCGCCGATGTCACGGTCGTCGACCGGTCCCTGCCGCGTCTGCGCCAGCTCGACGAACTGTTTGAGGGCCGCGTGCGTACGCTTGCTTCTACGCTCGACGCCATTGAGACCGAAGTTCAGGCGGCGGATGCCGTCATTGGCGCGGTTCTGGTGCCGGGTGCGGCCGCGCCGAAGCTGGTGACGCGCGACATGCTCAAGCACATGAAGAGGGGTGCTGTGCTCGTGGACGTCGCCATTGACCAGGGCGGGTGCTTCGAGACCTCACACGCGACTACACATGCAGAGCCGACCTACGACATCGACGGCGTCATACACTACTGCGTGGCCAATATGCCGAGCGCAGTGCCGCTGACGAGCGCGCAGGCGCTCAACAACGCGACCCTGCCTTTTGTGCTCAAGCTCGCCGATAAAGGTCTTGGGGCGCTGGAGGAGGACGAGCATCTGGCCGCCGGCGTCAACGTCAAGGCTGGCCGCATCGTGCATCCTGCAGTCGTATCCTCGCTGGGTTTCGATCGCCTGGATGGATCAAATTCTCGCGCTACCGTCGTTGCATAGAGCGCTTTGCGGAAAAGTGGGAACCGGTTTTCCGAGATAAGCGCGACAACCCAAAAGCGCGCGCTTTGCGGAAAAGTGGGAACCGGTTTTCCGAGATAAGCGCGACAACCCAAAAGCGCGCGCTTTGCGGAAAAGTGGGAACCGGTTTTCCGCGGGCAAGCGCGACAACCCAAAAGCGCGCGCTTTGCGGAAAAGTGGGAACTTGCCTCGCGTATGCGGACACCTGTTCACGCATACAGGCGCCATGCGATCGAGCTGGCCCGCTTGATGCGGACCAGCTCATTTTTCTTAGCTCGCGTTTTGTACAGGCCGGGCCAGCGCGGGATGCCGGCCTTGCCACCGGGCCGCTGAAGCCTATGGCAGCGCAAACACCGTCAACGTGCCGCCGAGCGCGGTATAGTTTTTCAGATTGGCGTAGCCGCCGACCGCGCCAAGTCCGTCGGTCGGGTTCGTCAGGCCCGCCGCCAGACCGATGCCGGCCCAGCCGCCGACGCCCGAATAGACCGCGACGTACTGCTTACCTTTATGGGTATAGGTCATGACGTTGCCGATGATGCCCGAGGGCGTCTTGAACTTGTAGAGTTCCTTGCCGTCCTTCAGGTCCACCGCCTTGAGATAACCCTCAAGCGTTCCGTAGAAGCCGACACCGCCTGCGGTCGTAAGCGCGCCGGACCAGACCGAGAACTGCTCGGGCTTCGACCAGACGATCTTACCCTTGCCGGCATCCCAGGCGATGAAATTGCCCATTCCGCCGTGCGAGTCAGGCGCGGGGAACATGGACAACGTCGCGCCCACGTAAGGCTGGCCGGCGGTGTAGGACACCTTGAAGGGTTCGTAATCCATGCAGACGTGATTGGTCGGCACGTAGAAAAGCCCGGTCTTGGGCGAGAACGAGGCCGGCTGCTGGTCCTTGGAGCCGAGGGCCGCGGGGCAGATGCCTTTCGTGTTCACGTCCTGACCGTTTTGGAACGTAGAATATTTGGCCACGACTTGCGGGCGTCCGTATTGCGGGTCTTTGGGGTCCATGACGACGCCTGAAGTCCAGTTGACGACCGGATCGAACTTGGCGGCGACGAGCAATTCGCCCGTACCCCGATCCAGCGTATAGGCAAGGCCATTGCGGTCGAAGTGAACCAGCGTCTCACGCTTCTTGCCTGCTACGTCGATGTCCGCGAGAATCATCTCGTTGATGCCGTCGTAGTCCCATTCGTCGAACGGCGTCATCTGGTAGATCCATTTCGCCATCCCGGTATCGGGATTGCGCGCGAAGATCGACATCGTCCATTTCTGGTCGATTGGCTTACCGTCGGGGCCTGCGCGTTGTACGGGGTTCCAGGTCGAAGGATTTGCCGAGCCGTAATAGAAAAGGTCCAGCTTGGGATCGTAGGAGTACCAGCCCCACGTCGAGCCGCCGCCGGTCTTCCACTGTTCGCCGTTCCAAGTCTTCAACGAGGAATCCTTGCCGATGGGCTTGCCCAGCGACGTGGTCTTTTCAGGATCGACGAGAAGTTCGTCGTCGGGGCCCGTCGAGTAGGCCCGCCAGACGCGCTTTCCGGTTTTCATGTCGTAGGCAGTAACGTGACCGCGTACGCCGAACTCGGCGCCGGAAATGCCGACGATGATCTTGTCCTTCACCGGCAGCACGGTGGTCGTATTGGTTTCGCCCTTCTTGGGATCGCCGTTGACGACCTTCCAGATTTCCTTGCCCGTCTTGGCGTCGAGCGCCACGACATTGGTGTCGGCCTGGCTGAAGAAGAGCATGCCGTCCGCATATGCCGGCCCGCGGTTAACCGTGTCGCAGCACATGACCGGTATGACCGATGGATCCTGCTTGGGCTCGTACCTCCAGATAATCTTGCCGTTTTCGTTCAGATCAAGTGCATAGATGACGTTCGGAAACGGCGTGTGGATGTACATCGTGTCGCCGATGACGAGCGGAGAGCCTTCATGACCGCGCAAGACGCCTGTCGAGAATGTCCAGGCGACTCTCAAGTCTCCCACGTTCTTGGTCGTGATCTGATCGAGCGTCGAGTATCGGTGGTTGGCGTAGTCACCGGTTTGCAGGGCCCACTGATTTGGATTGCTCGTTTGCTTGATAACATCGTCGTTGGCGTATGCTGGAGCACTGAATGCCGAGCATGCCAACAACGCGCCGAGTAGTCTGGATTTGCGCATTGCTCGCTCCTTAGCGCTTCCTAATTGCGCTTTAAGACCGGCAGTGCCCGCGACCGTCTGTGCCACAGAGGGATAACGGATCGCAAATCCCGCATCAACGCGCTGATGCAAATGAGCGCAACAAATAGTTTTGATGGGCGCTTGGGCTTGTGCAAGCGCGCGCAATTCCCAAATGAATACCTTGGCCCAAAAACGGATCTCTTTGGGTCGGCATATCCTGGCTCAAATGCATAAGTAATATCGCGTAGTCGGCGTCCGTGCGCAGATCAGGGTTTATCCTCATCGTCGTCGTCGTCGGCGCGATCCTCTGGATCGCGCATATCGCACGGATCGCCCATCGGCATCGTCATGACGGCGATGCCCATCGACAGGCTCGCAAATGTCAACGCGTTCATCGCGTACAACAGCACGACGGCGAGATAGGGATTTTGCGACTCTGCGATCAGGTCCTTTATGCCCGAGATATTTGACATCAGCACCAGCGCTGCGAACGCTACGCCGATGGCCGCGCCGAACGCCAGATGCTCCCCCAGAAAGCGCACAAGCTTGGGCAAACGCATGTAGCGCTCTGTCAGGGACGCGCGCGTTCGCGCCAGTAGCCTGCTGAGGTTGGACGCCATGGGAAGGGCTCCGTGCACGGGTGTGGCACGCCCTGAAGCATAGAACCAGGCGAGGTGAGCGCCAATGGCGCCGTGGTCGCGGCTTTGGCTGCCGGAGTGGCCTGCCGGCGACTTGATAATTGCAAAGGCAGAGACGCAGCTCCGTCTTTGCTTGTGCGGGGTCATTTCATGCTGGGGAAATTGAATTCCGCGCCCTTTCGGATGCCGGTCGGCCAGCGTGCCGTGATGGTTTTCAGCCGCGTATAGAAGCGAACGCCCTCTGGGCCATAGATGGAATGATCGCCAAACAGCGAGCGCTTCCAGCCGCCGAAGGAATGATAGGCGACGGGAACGGGTATCGGCACATTGATGCCGACCATGCCGACTTCGATGCGGTCGGCGAATGCGCGCGCTGCGTCCCCGTCGCGGGTGAAGATGGCAGTGCCGTTGCCATACTCATGCGAGTTGATGAGATGAGCCGCCTCGTCATAAGTGCCCGCGCGCACGACAGACAGCACGGGCCCGAAGATCTCCTGCTTGTAGATCTCCATCTCTTTGGTGACCCGGTCGAACAACGTGCCGCCCAGGAAGAAGCCGTTCTCGTAGCCTTGCAGCTGGAAGCCCCGGCCGTCGACCACGAGTTGAGCCCCTTCCCTCACGCCGGAGTCGATGAGCTGTGAGATGCGCTGCTTTGCTTGCGCGCTGACTACGGGCCCCATCTCGCTGTCAGGATCGCTGGCAGGGCCGATCTTGAGGGCGCGCACTTTCGGGGCTAGCGCCTCCACGAGTCTGTCGGCGGTCTTCTCGCCAACGGGAACCGCCACAGAAATCGCCATGCAGCGTTCTCCGGCCGACCCGTAGCCGGCGCCCATGAGCGCGTCGACGGCTTGGTCCATGTCGGCATCGGGCATCACGATCATGTGGTTCTTGGCGCCGCCGAGCGCCTGCACGCGTTTGCCAGCAGCCGAGCCGCGCGAATAGACGTATTGCGCAATGGGCGTCGAGCCGACGAACGAAACGGCCGCGATGCCGGGATGCTCGAGAATGGCATCCACGGCCGTTTTATCGCCGTGGATGATGTTGAGAACGCCGTCGGGAAATCCGGCCTCCTGGAACAGCTCCCAGGCGAGCATGACGGCGGACGGGTCGCGTTCGGATGGTTTCAGAATGAATGTGTTCCCGCATGCAACGGCAACGGGATACATCCACATCGGCACCATCGCGGGGAAGTTGAACGGCGTAATGCCGGCGACGACGCCAAGCGGCTGGCGATCCGACCAGGAATCGATTTCGGGTCCGACGTTGCGGGAGAATTCGCCTTTCAGAAGGTGCGGAATACCGCAGGCAAAGTCGACGACGTCGATCCCGCGCTGGAGTTCGCCGAGCGCGTCGGCATGCGTCTTGCCATGTTCGGCCGAAATGGCGCGCGCGATTGTGTCCGCATTCTGCTCCAGCAGCTGTTTGAATTTGAACATCGGCTTGACGCGTTTGGTGGGCGGTGTCGTGCCCCAGGCGGCCGCGGCCTTCCTGGCGGCTTCGACGGCAGCATTGACTTCGGCCGCCTCCGATAGAGGCAACCGCGCAACCTCCTCGCCGGTCGCCGGATTGAAGACGGGCGCAAAGCGCTGGGATGCGGACGTCATTTTGCGTCCGCCGATAGCGTTCTCGATCGTTTCCATTCGTCCTGTCTCGTTGTCGCTTGTCGTTTGATCTCAGCTCGTCTTCAGCACGCTTGCCATGATGTCGAAGAGTTGGTCGATCTGGTCTTTTGAAATGATGAGCGGAGGCGACAGGGCGATGATGTCGCCGGTCTGGCGGATCAGCAGGCCCGCTTCGAACGCCTTGACGAAGAGATCGGAGGCGCGCTTGCCCGGCTGGCTGGCGATGGGTTCGACCTCGATGGCGCCGATGAGCCCGATGTTACGCAGGTCGATGATGCGAGGCAGGCCCTTCAAGCCATGCAGGCGCTCCTCCCAATAGGGCGCAAGCTCGCGCGCTCGCGTCAGCAGACCCTCCTCCTGATACGTGTCGAGGGTGGCGACACAGGCGGCGGCCGCAAGGGGATGGCCGGAATACGTATAGCCGTGGAAGAAATCGATGACGTCCTCCGGTCCCTGCATGAAGGCGTCAAACACCCTGTTCGTCACGAAAACGCCGCCAAACGGCACCACGCCGTTGGTTATGCCTTTTGCGGTCGTTATGATGTCGGGCGATACGCCGAAATGATCGGTGCCGAAGGGAGCGCCCAGGCGGCCGAATGCGGTGATGACCTCATCGAAGATCAAGAGAATGTCGTGCTTGGCGCAGATCGCCGCGAGCCGCTCCAGGTATCCCTTGGGTGGAACCAGGACGCCGGTCGAGCAGGCCACCGGCTCCACGATGCAAGCCGCGATCGTGGAGGCATCGTGGAGCGCAACGAGCCGCTCCAGATCATCGGCCAGTTCCGCGCCGTGCGCGGGCTGCCCGCGCGAATACGCGTTGCGGGCGAGGTCGTGAGTATGGCGCAAATGATCGACGCCAGGAAGCAGTGCGCCGAACATCTTGCGGTTGTTCGAGATGCCGCCGACGGACGTGCCGCCGAAGTTGACGCCGTGATAGCCGCGCTCGCGGCCGATGAGACGGACTTTGGAGGCGTTGCCCTTGGCGCGATGGTATGCGATGGCCATCTTGAGCGCCGTCTCGACCGACTCGGATCCTGAGTTTGTGAAGAAGACGTGCTCGAAACCTTTGGGCGCGACGTTGACCAGACGAGAGGCGGCTTCGAACGCGCGGTCGTGCCCCATTTGGAAGGTGCCGGCGTAGTCGAGCGTGGCGGCCTGCCTGGCGACCGCTTCAGCGATCTTCGGGCGGCAGTGGCCTGCGTTCACGCACCATAGACCCGCCGTGCCGTCCAGAACCTTGCGGCCGTCGTCGGTGACATAGTGCATGTCCTTGGCCCCAACGAACAGACGCGGCGCCTTCTTGAACTGGCGGTTTGCGGTGAATGGCATCCAGAAGGCAGAGAGGTCGTTGGTTTTGCTGTGTATGTTCATGGTCTCGATCCGGGCTTTGGCCCGCTGCTGGAGGTCTGATTGGCCGGGCGCCGCGCGCGTACGGGCGCGCGGCGGTTAGGCTGTACGGCTCACGGCTTCGGTGAGGCTCTCGGCAAGAATATCCATGCCCTCTTGCACAAGGGCATCGCTGGCGGTGAGAGGCACCAGGAAGCGGATGACGTTTGCGTACGTGCCGCACGACAGAAGGATCAATCCGCGCTCGTTGGCGGCTTTGAGAAGGTTGGCTGTCAACGCGGCATCGGGCTCGTGGCTTGAATTGTTCTTGACCAGTTCGAGCGCGCACATGGCGCCCAATCCTCGAATGTCGCCGAAACAGTTGAGGTTCGAGCGCTCCTTGAGCTGCATGAGACGCGACGTGATAATTGCGCCGATGGCGCTGGCGCGGCTGCACAGGTCTTCATCCTTGATAATGTCGAGCACAGTGTGCGCGGCAGCACATGCGAGCGGATTTCCGGCGTAAGTGCCGCCAAGGCCGCCGGGATTGGCGGCGTCCATGACATCCGCACGGCCGACGATGGCGGCCAGCGGCATTCCACCTGCCAAGCCCTTGGCCATGGTGACGACATCGGCCTTTATGCCTGCGTGCTCGAGCGCGAACATTTTTCCGGTGCGTGCAAAGCCCGTTTGTATTTCATCGGCAATCAGTAGAATGCCGTGCTCGTCGCACAGCGCGCGCAACGATTTGAGGAAGTCGACGGGCGCGATGTTGAAGCCGCCTTCGCCCTGCACCGGTTCGATGATGATGGCTGAGACGTTCGAGGGGTCGATCGTACTCTTGAACAGATGCTTGAGGCTGGCGATGCTCTGCTCGCTCGTTACGCCATGGTAGGTGTTGGGAAACATGGCGTTGTGGACGTCGGGCGGGAAGGGGCCGAAGCCCTTCTTGTAAGGCACGACTTTGCCCGTCAGCGCCATGCCCATGTGCGTGCGGCCGTGGAACCCGCCTCCGAACGAGATGACACCCGAGCGCCCTGTGAAGGCGCGCGCAACCTTGATTGCGTTCTCGACTGCCTCTGCGCCCGTCGAGACCAGCATGGTTTTTGCGGGCTGTGGCACCGGCGCGATGGCGTTGAGCCGCTCGGCCAGCGAGATGTAGTTCTCGTGGGGCGTAACTTGGAAACAGACGTGAGTGAACGCTTCGAGCTGGGCCTTGATCGCTTCGACGATGCGCGGATGCTGGTGTCCGGTATTGACCACCGCGATTCCGGCGCCGAAGTCGATGTAGCGCTTGCCGTCCTCGCTCCAGATCTCCGCGTTCCTGGCTCTCTTGGCGTAGATGGCCGTGGCGTGGCCTATGCCACGCGCAACCGCGTTCTGACGGCGTACGTGAAGCTCGGCTGAGGTGAGCATGGCGGTCTCCATAAGGATCAGGAAAAGGCCTGGATACCGGTCTGTGCGCGGCCCAGGATCAAGGCGTGGATATCGTGCGTGCCCTCGTAGGTGTTAACGGCCTCGAGGTTCACCATGTGCCGTATGACGTGGTATTCGTCGGAAATTCCGTTGCCGCCGTGAATGTCACGCGCCATCCGGGCGATCTCGAGCGCTTTGCCGCAGCTATTGCGCTTGATGAGCGAGATGGCCTCGGGTGCGAGGCGTCCTTCGTCCTTCAGCCGCGTAGCGCGCAGGCACGCATGCAGGCCGAGCGTTATCTCGGTCTGCATGTCGGCAAGCTTCTTCTGAATGAGTTGGTTGGCGGCGAGCGGTTGGCCAAACTGCTTGCGCTCAAGCGCGTATCGGCGTGCCGCGTGCCAGCAGAAATCCGCCGCGCCGAGCGCACCCCATGCGATCCCCAGCCGCGCGTTGTTGAGGCAGCCGAAGGCTCCCTTCAAGCCTTCCACATTGGGCAGCAAATGGCTCTCGGGGACGAATACTTCATCCATGACGATCTCGCCCGTGGCGGAGGCGCGCAAGCCGACCTTGCCCTCGATCTTGGGCGTCGTGAGACCCTTCATGCCGCGCTCGAGAATGAAACCTCGGATCGAGCCGTTTTCCAGCTTCGCCCATACGATCATGACGTCGGCGAGGGGTGAATTGGAGATCCAGGTCTTGGCGCCCGAAAGCGTGTAGCCGCCGGCGGCCCGAACCGCGCGGGTCGTCATGCCGGCCGGATCGGAGCCGTGATCGGGTTCGGTAAGGCCGAAGGCTCCGACCAGCGCGCCGCTTGCCAGCCGCGGCAGGAAATTGCGGCGCTGCTCATCGCTGCCATAGGCGAATATGGGGTACATCACGAGGCTTGATTGCACGCTCAAGGCTGAACGATAGCCGCTGTCGATGCGCTCGATCTCTCTGGCGATGAGCCCGTAACCGACGTAGTCGAGCCCCGCGCCGCCATGCTCCTCGGGGATCGCGGGGCCCAGAAAGCCCATCGCGCCCATATCCCTCATTACCGAACGGTCGAAGCCCTCGTTGCGAAAGTCGTCGCGGACACGTGGCATGAGCTTGTCTTCGGCGAACTTGCGCGCGCTCTCGCAGAGCAGGCGTTCGTCCGGCGTCAGCGCCTCCTCGAAGCCAAGGGGATCGGCCCAGGAGAAAGCAGCCTTGTCAGCGTAGTGGTTTCGCGCGGGCATACTTGCAAGGACCTTCGATGAGTGTCTCAGTGTCTCAGGAAAGCGGCGCCACCGGGCTGGAGCTGCCTTCGAACATTGCGGGCCGGCCCGATAAGGCCGGCACATTATGCGTCGATGCCGCCCAGGCAGAGGAATTTCACTTCCAGGTATTCCTCGAGGCCTTCGGCTGCGCCCTCGCGGCCGAGCCCGGATTCCTTGACGCCGCCGAACGGAACCACCTCGTTGGAGAAGACGCCTTCATTGACGCCGATCATGCCGGCTTCCAGCTTCTCGGCGACGCGCCATGCTCTTGCGAGATTTGTCGAGAACAGATAGGCGGCCAAGCCAAAGGGTGTCGCATTGGCCAATGCGATGGCTTGAGCTTCCGTATCGAAGCGCATCAGCGCCGCAACCGGTCCGAAGATCTCCTGCGAGACAAGATCCATGTCGGGTCTGATGCCGCCGAGCACCGTGGGCGTGAAGAATAACTCGCCCGCGCTGTGTGCATCTCCGCCGTAGAGCACATTCGCGCCTTTGGCGACGGCATCCTTGGTCAATGCTTGGACCTTGGCGATGGCGTCTTTGTTGATGAGCGGTCCCAGGTTGCACTTTGAATTGTGGCCCGGCCCCACTTCCAGTTTCTTGACCGCTTCCACCAGTGCCGCCGCAAAGCGATCGTAAATGCCCGACTGCACGAGGATGCGATTGGCGCATACGCAGGTCTGCCCCGCGTTGCGATATTTGGAAGCCATGGCGCCGGCGACCGCCTGGTCCAGATCGGCATCGTCGAACACAAGAAGGGGCGCATTGCCGCCAAGCTCGAGCGTCAGCTTCTTCACCGTATCGGCACACTGGCGATAGAGCGCCTTGCCAACGGCGGTCGAACCTGTGAAGGAGAGCTTGCGCACGCGCGGATCGTCGCACAGCACTTTGCCGACGGCTGCTGCATCCTGCGTCGTGATCACGTTGAACACGCCAGCGGGCACGCCCGCATCGAGCGCCAGCTTGGCGATGGCAAGCGCGCACAAGGGCGTATCCTCGGCAGGTTTGACGACGATGGTGCATCCTGCGGCGAGTGCGGGCGCGACCTTGCGCGTAATCATGGCGACGGGAAAGTTCCACGGCGCGATCGCAGCCACGACGCCGATCGGCTGCTTTATGGTGACGTAGCGGCGGGAGGCGAACGTGGTTGGAATGGTCTTGCCGTAGGCGCGCTTGCCTTCTTCCGCGAACCATTCGACGAACGAGGCCCCATAGGCGACCTCGCCGCGGGCTTCGGCGAGCGGCTTGCCTTGTTCACTCGTCATCAGCTCGGCGAGCGATTCCGCGCCGGCCGTTATCAGGTCGAACCACTTCTTGAGGATTGCTCCTCGCTCCTTTGCCGTCCTGGCCGACCATGCCGCCAACGCGCGCTGTGCAGCGTCGATGGCGGCGGTGGTTTCAGTGGGCCCAAGGTCCGGCACATGGGCCAGGGTCTCGCCTGTCGCGGGATCGGTCACCGCGAATGACTTGGCGCCCTTCACCCACTTGCCGTCGATGAGAGCTTCGGTCGGATATCCGGGCGATGGCTTTGCCATGGTGGTCCTCCGGCTTAACGCAGCGTGATGGAGACAGACTTGAGGTCCGCATATTTGTGCAATGCATGGAGCGAGCGGTCGCGGCCAAAGCCCGATTGCTTGAATCCGCCGAACGGCATGGTGATGTCGCATGCATCCCAGCCGTTGACCCACACAAGGCCGGAACGCAATTCGCGCGCCGCCCGGTGGGCGAGCGAGATATCCCTGGTCCACACGCCTGCCGCCAGGCCGTAGACGGTGCCATTGGCCATCTTGAAGGCTTGCTGCGTATCGCTGAAGCGCGTGATCGCAAGAACCGGCCCGAATACCTCTTCGCGCGACAGCGTGGCGTCTGCTTTTACGCCGTCGAACACCGTGGGCTCGACGTAGAACCCTCCGGATTCCTCGCGCACGCGCCGCCCGCCCAGCCGCAGCGCACACCCTTCGGCATTGGCTGTCGAGATGTAGCGCAGCGCGGTTTTCATCTGCTCTTCGCTTACCATCGCACCAAAGCGCGTGTCGGGGCTCAGCGGATCGCCGGGCGTTATTCCGCGTGCGATGTCCAGGAGGTTCTCAACAAAGGCATCGGCGATATCCTCATGCACCAGCAAGCGCGAGGCGGCGGTGCACACCTCGCCCTGGTTGTAGAATATGCCCCATGCGGCGTGCTGTGCGGCAGCCTTCAAATCGGGGCAATCGGCAAACACGATATGGGGGCTCTTGCCGCCCAGTTCCAGGCTGACGCGCTTGAGATTGGACTGTCCGGAATACTGCATAAGGAGTTTGCCGACGGGACCTGAGCCCGTGAACGCGATCATGTCCACGTCCATGTGCAGGGCCAGCGCCTTGCCAGCGGCCGCGCCGAAGCCCGGCACGACGTTGAGCACGCCGGGCGGCAGCCCAGCTTCAAGCGCCAGTTCGCCAAGCCTGATCGCCGTAAGAGGCGACTGTTCGGCGGGCTTGAGCACCACCGAGTTTCCCATGGCAAGTGCCGGCGCGACCTTCCACACGGCCATCACGAGAGGGAAGTTCCATGGCACGATGCAGCCGATGACGCCCAAGGGTTCATGCACGGCAAAGGAGATGCGGTCCGAGGTTTCCGGACCGACTTCGCCATAGATCTTGTCGAGCGCTTCCGCGTAGTAGCGTACGGTCTTGATGGAAGCCGGGATGTCCACCTTCAAGCAGTCGCTGATCGGTTTGCCGACATCCAGGCTTTCGAGCACGGCCAGTTGCTCGGCGTCGCGCTTCATCAGGTCGGCGAGTTTGAAGAGAATGCGCTTCTTTTCGTTGTAGTGCTTCTTGCGCCACCGCCCATCCTCGAAGGCGGCGCGCGCGCTTGCGACGGCGGCGTCGATGTCGGCGGCGTCACCTTCGGCCACGGCATTCACCATGCGTCCGTCGCGCGGCGACACATTCTCGAATGTCTTGCCAGAAAGCGCCGGCGCAATCTTGCCGTCGATCACGGCCGTCGAAGGAAGGGCGATGGAGCCTGCCAGGGCTTCGAAATGGGCGAGTGATGTCATCGCGTCACCTGTGCTAATTCCTCAAGCCACTCGCGCGTACCACTGGTGATCGAGTTCGGTCACCACGCGCTCGAACGCGATGCGCTCGGCCTGCTTCATCTGAGCGTAGACCTTCTGGAACGTCGATCCGAAGGCGTCGGCCACGGCTTTGGATGTTTCAAACTGCGCCAGCGCGTTGGCCCAGGCGGTCGGCACCTTGGGTGCGTCGCACTGATCGCAATTGCCTTCGGCCGCAGCGCCCGGATCGAGCTTGTTTGCGATGCCGTGATCGATGCCGGCCAGCACCGCGGCGAGCACGAGATAAGGGTTGGCATCCGCGCCGGCGATGCGATGCTCCACGCGCGTGGCGTTGGGGGAACCGGTCAATACACGCAAGGAAGCGGTACGGTTGTTGAAGCCCCAATGTGCGGCCATCGGCACGTAGGACCTGGGCTGATAGCGCCGGTATGCATTGGCCGATTGCGCCCACACGGCCATGAAGTCGCCCATCGTCGCCCGTAGCCCGCCGAGCGCGTTGCGGAACAAGGGCGAAATCGGGTCGCCCGCGAACATGTTCTTTCCATCGCCGTCCACCAGCGAGACGTGGATGTGCATGCCCGATCCCGGCCAGTCATGATGAGGCTTGGCCATGAAAGTCGCTTCCATGCCATTGGCCCGGGCGGCGGCCTTGACCGCGCGCTTGAGCAGCAAGCCGTCGAGCGCAGAAGCGGCAGGGTCCTTGGTGTGCTTGAGATTGATCTCGAACTGTCCGGGCCCGGCCTCCTGCAGAACGGCATCTACAGGGAGCTTCTGCGCCTCCGAAATACGGTAGATGTCGTCGATGAAGGCGCTGGCACAGTCCAATTCCTCGAACTGATAGAGCTGCTGCCAGTCGGGGTCGCTCACCATTCCAGCCGGAGTCTTGAGCGCGAAGCGCCCATCCGGCGAGGCGGTGCTGACGTAGAATTCAAGCTCGACGGCAGTAACGGGATGATACCCCAGGCCGGCCAAGCGGGCGGCTTGGCGCTGGAGCAGGCGGCGCGGATCAAGGCCGCCGTCATCCTCGATGGGGACCATCACGGCCTGCGCGTGCGTCGTATCTTTCACCGACACTGGAGCCAGCGTCTCGGCCAGGATGCGGAACTGAAGATCAGGATCACCCGTCTCCCACAGCCTGCCCGTCTCCTCGACGCAGGAGCCGCGCATATCCATGATGTAGCAGGTCGAGGGCACCATGAAGCCCTTGTCGGCGAAGGCCATCAGGTCGCCAGCGCGGATGCGCTTGCCCCGCGGGATGCCGTTGACGTCGTGCATGAAGATGTCGATCCACTGCACGCTCTTGTGCTTTGCGAGGAACGCCTTGGCCTGCTCGGGAGAAAGGTACGTTTCGCTCATGAATACTTGGCTCCTGCCGCCGCGCCGAAGCGCTGGAACAGCTTGATGGAAACGGAGTTCTGCTGGGCGTTCCATTCCGGGTGCCATTGCACACCCACACAGAAGGGATGATCGTCGGGGCCGCGGACCGCCTCCACGAGGCCGTCCTCGGCGAAGGCCTCGGGCGTCAGCATCTTGCCGATCTGCTTGATGCCCTGGCCGTGCAGCGAGTTCACGCGGATCTCATCCTCGCCGACCCACTCCTTGAGCTTCCCGGTCAACGTGAGTGAATGAACCGGTCCCCAGCGTTCTTCAAGCGTTAGCTCCTTTTTTTCGCGATGATCGTTCAGCCCTTCCTGCGCATGGACCGCCTGATGCAGTTTGCCGCCGAGCGCGACGTTGAGTTCCTGGAAGCCGCGGCAGATGGCGAACATCGGGATATGCTTTTCGAGAGCCGTACGGATGAGCGGAATGGTGACGACATCGCGCGCCTTGTCGAGCCTATCGGGCAGCACGGGCGCCTCGTCCGGAGCGTAATGCTCGGGTGAGATGTTGGAGGGACTGCCGGAGAACAAAATCCCGTCGGCCACGTCGAGGATGGCGCCGATATCGACCAGCGCCGCGTCTAGTGGAATGAGGAGCGGCTGGCATTCGGCCACTTGCGCCACGGCGGCCGAGTACTTTCGGCTCACAGCATCGAAGGTGTAGCCCTCGATGGTCTTTGTGCAGCAGGGAATGACGACGATGGGCCGGCTCATGCCGTGACCTCGTTCTTCACATCCTGATAGGTGGCATCGAGCGATTTCTCGATCACCGCCTCCGCTTCCTGGAAGTGCTCCTGCGTCCAGATCAGGGGCGGCGCGCACACCATGGTGTCGAAAACGGCGCGCATGATAAAGCCGTTGTTGAAGAAGTGGTTGCGGCAGATGAGGCCGACCCGGCCCGGGTTTTCGAAGCGTTGGCGTGTCTTCTTGTTCGCGCACAGTTCGATCGCGCCCAGCATGCCGATCGAGCGGACCTCGCCGACGATGGGGTGATCCTTGAACTTGGCGAGCAGCCTTGCCAGCGCAGGGCCCGTTTCGGTCTTGACCTTGCCTATGAGGTTCTCGCGATCGATGATCTCGAGGTTCTTCAGCGCGACGGCGCACGCGACCGGGTGGCCGGAGAAGGTGTAGCCGTGGTTGAAGTCGTCATCCTCGGCCATCAACGCCTCGACGATGTTGTCGCCCACCATGACCCCCGAAAGCGGGACGTAGCCGGAGGTTGCCGCCTTGGCGAAGGTGATGAGATCGGGCCGGATGCCGTAATACTGCGAGGCGAACCATGTGCCGAGCCGGCCGAAGCCGGTGATGACCTCGTCGGCGAGCAACAGGATGCCGTACTTGTCGACGATCTTCTGAATTTCGGGCCAATAGTTGTCGGGTGCGATCTTGACGCCGCCGGCGCCCTGAACCGGCTCGGCAGCAAACGCCGCGACGTTCTCTGGACCACAGCGCAGGATCTCTTCTTCAAGCGCGCGTGCCGCCCGCAGGCCCAGTTGCTGTTGAGTTTCGCCGGGGAAGGCTTCACCAAACCAATATGGATCCATGATGTGGCGGAAGCCTTCATACACTGGATAGCTGTGCTGATGCACATGGCTCATGCCGCCCATGGACCCGGACGCGATCGTCGAGCCGTGATAGGCGTTCTTGCGCGAAATGATGACGCGCCGTTTCGGCTGGCCCTTGAGCACCCAGTAGTGGCGAATGAGACGGATGGCCGTATCGTTCGATTCCGAGCCTGACGAGCCGTAGAAGACGTTGTTGAGGTTCACCGGCGAGATTTCTGCCAGCCGGCGCGCCAGTTGCACGGCCGCCGGGTGCGTGGTGCGAAAGAACGTGTTGTAGAACGCGAGTTCCTTCATTTGCGCGTGCGCGGCATCGGCCAGTTCCTCGCGCCCGTAGCCGATGGGGGTGGTCCACAGACCCGCCATCCCGTCGAGGATGCGCTTGCCTTCGCTGTCCCATATATAGGGGCCCTGGCCGCGCACGATGACGCGCGCGCCGCCGGCGCGCAGGGACTTGTGGTCGGTGAAGGGATGCAGGTGATGCTGTGCGTCCAGCTCTTTCAGCTGCGAGTATTGCTGCGCCAAGGTGAAACCTCCAACGGTGCTCGGATGAAGACGATTGTATGCGAGCGGGAAGGTTCGGGCGGCGTAAAACCGATACGGGCGCACTGTTGAAGCAGCAGTGATTTCTGGGTGAGACCGCAAGCACGAACGATGCCGCGCATGGCGCGATAGCAGGCTGCGGCATGCTCTGCGAGAGCGTGCAGACCAGTACTGCCCATGATCGCCGCGAGACCGTTCACGTGACGCTTTCTCCAACAACAGGCCCAGGTTAGTGAGACGGACGTAGCCGTCAACATCTTTGCGGGCTTGCACGTGCTCGAAATTACGGCGTACCTTGCCTAAGGCTACATCGAAGACTTTATGGGCTACGGCGTAGAATTGTCAAGCAAACCTGCCAGCAGGACTTCCAAAAAGAGCCCGAGGGGCCGGCGCGGCCTCGACCGGGCCGATATCCTCGATGCTGCCTTCAAGCTCTTGGCGGACGAGGGCGAGGCAGGTTTTTCGGTGCGCAAGGTCGGTGCAGCCGCAGGCGTCGATCCGATGACGGTGCTGCACTATTTCCGGTCCAAGGAGGCGTTGCTGCGCGCGCTTGCCGACAAGTCGCTGAGCATGGTGGCGCTGCCCATGCCCAGTGGCGATTGGCGCAAGGATCTGCTTGCCGTCGCCAACGCCTACCGCGATTTGGCTCGCCGCTATCCAAACGTCTTTCATCTGCATTTTCGCTTCAACGCGACAGGCCCGGCGGATCACGCCTCCAGCGAGATCGTCTACCGGGCGATGCGCGCAACCGGCTTGCCCGACGCTGTCGCTGCCGGATTGGGTCTATCGTTTTATGCCTTCGTGCTGGGGTTTGCCTTGGCCGAGGTTGAGGGTCTGCTCGTGCCGCTGGGCCGGGAGGAAGAGGAAGAACTCAACGCGCTCGATCCCTTGGGGTATCCAGCGACCCGCGCTTTCATTCCCGCTTTCAAGAAGCTCGATGCGGAGGCTGCCTTCAATGCAGCCTTTTCTGCCTTCATCTTGGGAATTGCCGCGCGGGCGAAAGCCTGAAACGGCGCAGCTTCGGCTTCCCTCAGGCCGGTCAGTTCATCACCATGGGGGGATGGCCGAGCTTTACGAGCCGTTCATTCAGGATCTCGATGTTGTTCACGATGTAGGGATTGCCGGGATCACCCTGGTAGGCGGCTGCGAGCGTGCCACGCGCCTTATCGAGATTGCCGCGAAGCAGGTAGGAATAACCCAGATTATTGAGCACGCTCGGCGTGGGCCCGATAAGCTCCTGAACCTTGCCGTAAGCCTTGTCGGCCTGATCGAAGCGGCCGACCTGATCGTAGCTGGCCGCCAATCCGAGCCAGGCATCGGGATTTCCGGAATCCTTTTCGATCGATTTGGAAAAGGCGTCGATGGCAAGTCCGTAGTGGCCCTGCGAGAACTGCAGCTTGGCTTCCCCTACGAGCTTGACGGTCTCGGGCAGGGCGGATGTTTCGACAAACCCGCCTTGCGCAAATGGATCTGTGATGAAACTCTCGCCCATAAGGGTCCCGTCGCCCGCGCAGGCGGAAACGCCAAGGGCCGACATCAACGCACACGTCAAAGCGGCAGTACGAAAAATCGACACGACATTCCCCGCAACCAGCACCCAACTGTTCACGCCGGCCGCCCATGACGGCCGGGAACTCGATACGCGACAGGACACAACTCGTACTGGCTGAGAGACCGGCAGGGCTATTATCCTGCGTCTCAGGTCTACTTCCCCGTTTGCAGACTTGCCCGATGCCCGCCCGGAACATCGGGCAATGGAAGCTGCGAGCGACACGCGGATCGGATTGATCTTCGTGCGCTCATTTGTGCCCTAGAAAGAACCGCGAGCCAATATCTTGGTCTCAGGATTGCAACGCGTGCGGCGCGCCCTGTTGACAGTCTGTTGAAAAGACCGCCGCCGCCGCAGTCCGCACGGCCGGCAAATTAAGGGTTTTCTAACGCTAATGCGTGGTGACCGGCACCTGTGCGGATTCTTGGCGAGCAATCAACATGCTGTTTATGATCTGCTTAAGTACGCCCGTGCGATAAGGCAGGTGTAGAAAACCTGCCACGCCCACCAGGAGCGGCTTTGCCATGCGCCGGGATGTCGTCCTCGCTCTGTTTCTCGCGTCAACCAGCGGCCTTTTTGCCGCCGTCGGTGCATACAACTGGATGCCGGCGGGACCGACCAAGACACTCGTGCTGAAGTCGGAGGTGCCGCAGATCCCGTTGACGACCGTCGTCGTGGCCAAGAAAGATCTGGCATTCGGAACGGCAGTCGCCGGCGAACATCTTGCCGAGGCGAAGTGGCCCTCTGCGAACGTGCCGGAGGGGTCCTATCACACCATCAAGGATTTCTTCGCGGAGCAGCACAACCGCGTTGTTCTCGAGACCATTCGCGGCAACGAACCCGTTCTGCGCGGCAAGGTTTCAGGGCCGGGGCAGCGGGCCACGCTTTCCAACATGCTCGGCAGCGGCATGAAGGCGGTTACGATCAAGGTCAACGACGTGCTTGGCGTCGGAGGCTTCGTGATGCCGGGCGATTATGTCGACGTGATCATGGTCGTCGACGAGAAGCAGGGCGAAGACCGCAAGAAGCCCAAAAAGCCCGCCTATACCGATGTCCTCCTGGAGCGGGTACGCGTGCTCGCAATCGATCAGCTTTCCGACTTGAAGATGGAAACGCCCAAGCTGGGGCAGACCGTTACGGTCGAAGTCAGCCTCGTTCAAGCACAGAAGATCGCACTCGCCTCTACGGTCGCCACGCTGTCGCTCGTGCTGCGGTCCACCAGCAGTCAGGACGTGAGGCGCGTCGCCCGGCGCATGACCGTCAGCGACCTTGGGGATAGCGGGGATAATACTTCTCAAGCCACATTCCAGCCGACGAATGCCGTTGCCGATGAGCCAGCCAAAGTGCCAACTTCGCCGGGCAAGGACGAGGGCGATCTGGTCAAGGTCAACATCGTGAGGTCGGTGGACTCTTCCGAGTACACCGTTACGCGCGCCAAGCCGAAGGACTGAACGGCCTCAAAACGAGGAAGGTCCGGCAAAGGCGTGCGGATCGGCCGCCTTGCTTCGCCGGGCTGAGCTTTGCCGCGTTCAAGGCAAGCGGCCGCCCATTGTTGATGCGTCCCATGAGTTGAGTTCCGTAGCGTTCGGGACAGTAACGAGAGTGAGGACGATCTGCGATGTGGCGGACGTTTGCATATCGCGGCGCCGCGCGCCGCGTATTAGGAATTTTTGGGTTCGCGCCGGTTTCGAGAGCCGCTGCTGAAGGACCTGTAAACACCCTTTCCGGGTCATCGGCTGCCGCTTGCCGCCTGACCGGACTTTGCGTCATCGCGCTTGGCGCGATTTTCGGCCTGTGCGGAGCCGGACTCGAGCGCGCACACGCGGAAGGACGCCAAGTCGAGGCCGGGCCCACCGGAAGCGGGCGCTCCTTCGATGGTGTCGTGAAGCGCCTTTCGGTGCTGGTGAAGAAGTCACAGGTGGTTGAGATCGGGCGCCCCTATGTCACCGCCCTCATTGCCGAGGCCGAAATTGCCGACGTCGTGCCGCTGTCGGACCGGTCGATCTACGTGGTGGGCAAGAAGGTCGGCTCCACGCGCCTGACCGTGGTAGGCGAGAACCAGTCCATCGTGCGCATCGTCGAAGTGGATGTGACACCCGATGTCGATGATCTGCGGGTGAAGCTGCGAGAGAACCTGCCCGATGCGGACATTCGGGTCGACTCCATCAACGGCGGCATCATGCTGTCGGGTGCCGTGCGCGATGCCCCGACGATCGAACGCGCAGTGGCGATTGCCCTGCGCTACGCGCCTGATGCCGTCACCAATGCGCTGACCGTCGCTTCGCCCCAACAGGTGATGCTGGAGGTGCGCTTCGTGGAAGCCTCGCGCTCGGCCGCGCGGGAGCTTGGCATCGGTACGCGCGGGCGCGGGCCGAGTGCTGCGTGGGATACCGACCGGCAGGTATTCAACCGCGGCGATGACATTGCCCTGTCGACAGCCGACCTTCTGTCGGGCACGGCGCCGTTTGGAACCATGCTGGCACGCGTGCTGGAAGGCGGCACGAACGTCGACGTGATGATCCGGGCCCTCGAGATGCGGTCGCTCGCCCGCAGGCTCGCCGAGCCCAATCTGGTGACTACCTCCGGGGATACGGCAAGCTTTCTCGCTGGCGGCGAGTTCCCGTTTCCGGTCAGTGCGGCCGACAACAAGATCACCATCGAGTTCAAGCAATTCGGCGTCGCCTTGGCCTTCACGCCGACCGTGCTCAATGACGGGCTCATCAATCTCAAGATCGCACCTGAAGTCTCCGACATCGACGATACGAACTCGGTTTCGGTCAACAACGTCCGCATCCCAGGTTTGGCGGTGCGCCGGGCCAACACGACCGTGGAACTCAAGGACGGCCAGTCATTGGCCATCGCGGGCCTTCTGCAGCATCAGCACGCCAAGAACCAGCAGCAACTCCCGTGGATCGGCCAGGTGCCCGTCCTGGGTGCGCTCTTCCGCAGTGCCGAGTATCAGAAGAACGAGTCGGATCTTGTCATCATCGTCACGCCGCGCCTCGTGAAGCCGAAAAGGCCCGGCGAGACGTTCAAGACGCCGATCGACGAGCCTGTCGCGTCGAACGACGTCGACTTCTTCATTGGCGGCCGTCAGGAGATCACGCAGGAGGACGAGCGCCGCCGCCGTCCGAAGCTCTACGGTCACATCATCGATCCTGGAACGGAGGTTCGCCATGTCTCGGCGAAATGATCGCAGCCGCGGCGCTGCCGGGCATTTCGCCCGAGGCCTTCTGGCAGCGAGCGCGTGTGCGCTCCTGGTAGGATGTGACGATTATCTGGAGCGGCGCGATACGATCACGCTCGGCGTCGGCGACGCCAGCGCCGTCAACAAGGCGACGCAGACCATCAACCGCTGGCCCTCGGCTGCGCGACAGGACCGCTGGCTGTCCGACGGAGAACGCGCGCGCAGTGCCGTCAGCCGCTACCGGAGCCGCACCGTGACGCCGCCGGCGGCCCTCGACAAGGGCACCAACGAGGACGGTAATTCGATCCTTGAAAAGGCTCCCACGGCCAGCACCGGCCAATAGCGCCCGCAAAGCAATCGGCGCCGCTGCGGGCTGCCCGGCTCATTTGTCGAGCGTGTGGGGCGCTTTAATGGAGGGGTGCTGGCCATATCTCAACGATGTTGGCATCGGGTGAGGGCTGGGATATTCTGACCCACTTGAAGCGCCTTCGCGCGCCGTCAATTGCACGAGAGCGAGCCAGTGCGAATGCCTTCTTTCGGTTACCACAAGCTTGGGCTGCTGATCGCGGCCGGCTCTTTTATGACGGGCTCTGCCTTCGACGCGCACGCGGCGGACATGACGGCGCGGCAAGTGGCGGTCGCGGTGTTCGAGACATCGCCCGGTGAAAAGATCGACCTTTCCGGCAAGAACCTCAGCGAGCTCGATCTGGCGGGCATCGATCTGCGCGCCGCCGTAATGTCGCGCGCTGATCTGTACGGGACGGACCTTTCCAAAGCCAATCTCGAAGGCGCCGATCTTTCGGGCGCGAAACTCGATCGCGCCGTGATGACCCGCACCAATTTCAAGGGCGCCAACCTGGAGGGTGTGAGCATCCTGAAGCCGAGCATCTTCAGTACGCCGGATTTCAACGTTGCCGAGACGCCGGTGTTCGAGGGCGCGCGCTTGAAGGCAGCGCGGATCGCGGCGCGCATGGACGGCGTGAATTTCCGCGGCGCCGATCTGGAGGGCGCCAGCATCGGTCCTTTCGACATGACGGTGGAAGGCGGCCTTGCGCCATCCTTCCTAATGAGAGGCGCGGACTTCACGGGAGCCAATCTGGATGGCGTGGAAATCCGTAACGTAGACTTCACGTTCGGCCGCTTCCCAGGGGCCAGCTTAAAGGGCGCCAGGCTCGACACTCTTAATCTGACGAACGCGGATTTCTCTGGTGCGGACCTGACGGACGCCGAGTTTTCCGGCTGTAACCTCGAAGGGGCCAAGCTCACGGGCGCCAAGGGGCTCGACAGCGTAAAGGGGCTCGGCACGGCCACAAATCTCGAAACCCCGGCGGCTAAGAGGTAGTGAATTGAAGTATCCAGTCATGCGAAATCTACTGGCGGGCATGGCTGCGGGCCTGTCCCTGGCAGGTGTTCCGGCACCCGTGCAATCCTCCAACCGGCCTCCCGTCGACACCGCGCTTGTGGTCTCGGTGGATGTATCCAACTCCGTCGACCAGGAGCGCTATCGCCTGCAGATGGAAGGAATTGCCAGCGCCCTGGAAGATCCCGGCGTGATCGAGGCGATCACCAACGGGCCCAATGGCGGCATCCTGTTTTCCATGGTGACCTGGGCGGACCGGCCGGAATTCACGCTTCCCTGGCAGAAAATCTCCAATAAGCAGGAGGCACTTGCCGTCGCCGACAAGATCCGCAAACTGCCTCAGCAGGGTGGCGAGTTCACCTGCATGACGCGCATGATGCGCTCGGTGAACGACAAGGTCGTCTCGCAGATCCCGGGTGAGGCGCTGCGCGTCGTGCTCGACGTGTCAGGTGACGGCCCGGACAACTGCAACGCCGACGAGCCGATCGAGAAAGTGCGCGACGAACTCGTCGCAAATGGTGTGACGGTCAACGGCTTGCCGATCAACATCGGCGATCCATCCGAGCCCGTCGGCGAGGGCGCCTACCGCGCGCCCGGCTCGAACTTCTCGGATTCGACCTTGAAGGCGGCCGGCCCCATAACCTTGGAGGAATGGTACCGCACCTACGTCATGGGGGGCATGGGCGCGTTCGTGCTGCCGGCCAACGGATACAACGATTTCGGGCGGGCCATCAGGCAGAAATTCGTCATCGAGATCAGCGGCCTTGGCTTTCCGGGTCAATTGACGGTCGGCGCCGCGGGCAATCACGAGGTCACGAAATGACGGGCGCCGGCTCGTCCCCTGTGCGTTGCGTATTCAGTCGCGGATCGCCTTGCCGGCGTTTTTCATCTTGTCCATGCCCTTGGCGGTAGCTGCGCCCTTGAGTGCGACAAGCCTCGCGGAATCCACATCCGCACCCTCCAGATTTGCACCCGCAATGTTAGCGCCGGTGAGATCGGCGCCCGCGAGGTCCGCCCCGGTCAAATCCGCGCCCTCCAGATCGGCCCCGCGCAAATCGGCAAATTCCATCGCCGAGCGGCGCAGGTTGGCGCTTTTGAATGTCGCGCCCTCCAAGTCGGCGCCCATGAGCACGCCGCGCATCAGCCCCATGGACTGATTGGTGAGGTCGGGCGCGAGCGTCGCGTTGTCGAAGTCGGCGTGTGTAAGGCTGGCGCGCGACATGTCCGCGCCCACCATGGCGTGAGAAAAATTCGCATTGTCGAGCTTGGCGTCCAGCATCTGGGTCTGAAAAAGGCTCGCACCGATGAAACTCGCGTTGGTGAAATCGGATTTGATCGCCCAGGCGGCATCCAACACCACGCCGTCGAACTTCGCCCCTTGGAACTTGGCGTTGTTGATGCGGGCGGCCTGGAGGCGCGTGCGCGTGAGATCCATGCCCGATAGATCCAGGCCGTTGAGACGCTTGCCCGACAGATCGAGCGTCTCGCCGTCTTTCAGGCTCGCTAACGCCTTCTCGAGATCGGCTCGGCTCATATCCGCCTTGGTGAACTCGTCCGAGGATAGGTCGAGCGAGTCGACCATGCTTTGAGCACGGGCAGGCGCAGTTGACGGGAAAACCGGTGCGAGGCGCGCCGTCATGGGGGACAACGGCATGATCAGCAAGCCGCCGGCCGCGGCCAGCGCGAAACCGGCTCTCCTTGCATGCAGCCGAAGGTTCCTGAACCAAACCTTCATGGAATGAAATCGCTTCGCCATGGGCAAGGGATCCTTCCTCTGCAGAAGAAGGTACGTGAAGCAAGACCTGAAAGTTACATAGGTCGATACCCCAAGACCGGCAAGTCAGCCGGTCAGGAGACAAACTCCGGTTTGGAGAGCGACAAGGGCAGTCAAATGTCGTCTTCACTGGCGGGTGCGCAGCGCCAACGCTTGATCTGCCAGCCCGGATGCTCCTCGCTCCAGGGCACAAGATAGGGCGGCGCGTACATCGCGCACGACAGCGTATCCATTTGCTCCTGCAACTGGATTTTGTATTCGCGGCAAACACTTGGCTCGTTCGCCAAGCACGCCGAAAGAATAATCGCCAGCATGTCCGGCTTCCCTTAGCTGCTGCCGCGCTCGAATTCTCGGCGCTGGCATCCTCATGACTTGTCCAGTGCAACGCAGTTTCGGGAGCTTCGTTGCACCCAAAAGCGAGGCTACACTAGTGCGAGGCTACACTAGTGCAGGTCTACGGGGAGAGCCCGAACTTGGATTTTTTCCTTGGCGCTTTATCGGCGATGCCGTTCGGGTGCGTCAGGGATGCCGTTTAGGCGCTTTACGCGGGCATGAGGATCTCGCCACGGCCGATGACGGACATGTCCCCGCCGATCTTGCGCACGAAATGCGGCAACGCCGCAGGGGCGAGATCGCCAAGCTCGGCCTTGAGATGGCGCGAGATAACACGCGTAATGACAAGGTCGTGGCGGCCGCAATCGACGAATGTCGGCAGAAGGCGCTCGACCTTGGGAGCAATCAAGGTGCCCCGGCGCATCATGAAGCCGGGATCGACGCCCAGGCCGCCTTCGGCCCATATGGTGCCGCCCGACATGCGGGTGCCGGTCTGTGCGCCCGTGACGCCCTTCACGATGATCGTGCCGCGGCGCATCTTGTCGCCCGCGCGTGCGCCGATGTTGCCGGACACGACGAGCGTGCCGCCGGCCATGCCGAAGCGCTCGCCCGGTAGCACCGCGCCAGCGCTGTCGCCCGCGTTTCCTGCTACGTGGACGATGCCACCGCTCATGCCCGAGCCTAGATAAGCTCCAGCATTACCGGAAATCTCCAAACGCCCGCCTGACATCTTCCGGCCTGCGTAATCGCCGACGTTGCCCGTCACGCGAAGCTTGCCGCCGGTCATGCCGCCGCCGACGAAATCCAGCGTCGCGCCCGCGCCTTCGATCGTCAACGTATCGCCAGGGGTGCCCGAGATGTCGAAGGCGTCGCCCAGAACCACTTGTTCTTTGTCCGATCCGACCGCGAGGTTTGCGATTTCACTGGACGACAGAGCGGCGAGCTTGTCCGGCGTGACGCCCGTGAGGTCGAGCCGCTCGCCTGCGCCAGCTTTGAGTCGAAGTGTGAGGCCGCTCATCAGATCAGCTCCTTCAGGTGATAGTGATGCTGGCCAAGCTTGCCGCCGTAGTTGCCGGCCGACACGCGCGTCACGCCCTTGGCCGCGCCGATCTCGGTGATCGCCTTGAGGCCGGCGCGCATGGCGTCAGCCACGGCCTTGGACGTCAAGCCGTCGATGACAATTTCGAGAACGGCGATGGCGTCCGGGCCAAGCTCGCTCTTTACGGTGCCGCGCACCGTCGGGCAGAAGGCATCGTTGGTGGATGCAAACATGCCCTTGTATTTGGTGCCTACCTTGGAGCCCGAGCGCACGATGCCGCCCGGGAACGGCGTGATCACGTCGTCCACCTTGGCGATGGCCGCGACGGCGGCTTCGGCGGTTTCAAGAAGGCCGGGGCGGTCGTTACCGATGATGAGCAGATTGCCGCCGCCGACGGCCGCTGTCGTTACGCCGCAGGTCTCCTCGATGACGAACTCGCCGTCCATCACCGGTACGCGCCAGTAGCGGGAGGCTCCGAGCTTTTTGGCAGTCTGGAGACCATCGCCGAAGAAGCGCGGACCTTGGCCAAGACCCATCGTCTGATCGGAGATGAGACCGTTGAAGCACGCCGAGCCGGGGCTCGTCAGAACGCATTGGCCGATCCGGTTCTTGACCTGGGGAACGAGTGCGTCGGGTGAGAAGCCGAACATCAGAATGCGCACGCCCGGACGGCCATCCGGCGTCTCGTCCGGCGAGAGCACGCGGTCCGTGCCGCATTCGGCGCCGCAGCCGATGACCGAGGTGCCAAAACCGGTGGCAGTGTCGGCGGCTATCTTGGCCCATTTCAAAGTGTCGGCGGTGATGATCATGCCGGTCGCCGACATGCCGAAGGCTTCGGCGAACGTGTCGTCGATCAGAACGCCGTTCATGGTCTTGCCTGAGGTCTGGCTCATGCCGTGCGCGTCCCCGTCGGTTGCACGATGATCGAACCGCGCCCGCCATTGACGATTTCATCGTCGGAAAGACGGAAGTTCTCCATGCGCATGGTGTGGAAGTCCTCGAAGTAGGACTTGATCTGCTTTTCGATCGCCGGGTCGTAGGTCGGCCGCGCGACGTGAGTGGCGCCGTTCACCGCTTTGACGATCCTGCCGTTCTTCACGATCAGCTCACCGTTCTTGAAGACGAACTCCGGCTTCTCGAACATGGCCTCGTAATTGGGGTTGTTCTCATAGACGGTGATGTCCGCGCAGGCGCCCGCACCCAGATGGCCGCGGTCCTTCAGTCCCAGGCTCTTGGCGGGGCCCGCGCGCGTCATGATCGCAATTTCGTACATCGTGTACTCGCGGTCCAGCGAAGGCAGCGATGAATACTTCAGGGCATCCTGGTTGATCTTCTGCATCATGTCCTTGCGGAAGGACTTATCCATGAGCAAACGGATCATGTGCGGATACCAGTAGAACGGGCCGCCGTTTGGATGGTCCGTCGTCAGGAAGATGCGCCAGGGATCGTCCACCAGCAGGAACAGCTCCAGGCCGATGGCCCATTGCAGCGCGTTGACGAAGCTCTTGTCGCGATACTTGAACGGAACGACGCCGCAGCCCGCATCACACTCGATGTCCATGACGACCCACTTCTTGGGATCCGCGGACCGCGTGTTGACGAATTGGCGCATGCTGTCGCCGGAAGCCGTGCACGTCTGGCCGAACATCACCTGGCCGATGTCGATCGAGACGTTCTTGTTCTTGTTAACGAGGTCGGCCACGCGCGTTGCGCCGGAGGAGAACTTCATGTCGCCTTCGGTGTCGTAGCTGTGGAACTGGATATGGGTGAGATGGATCGGCAGACCTTCCGCGCCCCGGATGGTGGCGAGTGTCGTTTCCACTCCGCCGGGAACGCCAAGGTTGCAGCCGTGAATGTGGAGCGGATGCGTGACGCCCAGCTCCTTGAGGCCGCGTGCAAGCGTCAAGAGGATGTCGCGCGGGCTGACATCATAGAAGACGTGCTTTTCATCGAGGTCCATCTGGCGCTGGTTGAACTTGAAGGCGGAGATGCCGCCCGGGTTCACGACCTTGACCGCGATGGCCTGGGCAGCGTGCATCGTCCAGGCGATATAATCCTTGATGGCGGAAAAATCGTGCTTGCCCGCGAGTTGGCGCAGGAAGAAGTCATCCGAGCCCAGCATCACGAACGCGCCCTTGTCGATGATGGGTGTGTCACCCATCTCCATGTGCGCCTGCCGGGCGTTGGCGGGCAGCATCGCCGGTTCGAAGGCGGCTGTGTAGCCCATTTCAGCGTAGCGGTAGCCCGCAGTTAGGGTGGAGGGAATCGCATGGCCGCAGCCGGCGCGGGTCAGTTCCGTGCGGGCGACTTCGTGACCCATATGATCTTCGGGCATGAGCATGCGCGCGATGGTGACCTTGCCGCCCCCGATGTGGGAGTGCGGGTCGATGCCGCCGGCCATCACTACGCGGCCGTGGAGGGGATATTCCTGGTCGACCTTGTCGGAGGGGTTGGGCGTGACGATGCGGCCGTCCCGGATGAAGATGTCGCGAACCTCGCCATCGACCCCGTTGATTGGGTCGTAGACCGTGCCGCCGGTGAGCTTGATGAGCATGTCGATTGTCTCGGGAAAAGGGGCTTAAAGAGCGGCTTGGATACGGGCGAGAACACTGCCCGCGCTAGGCAGGCTTGAGCGTGCGAGATTTTGCAGAGGCAGCGCCACCACGTTGTCGCAGCGCACGAGAAGGCCGGAGTGATCCGCGCCGGGCGTACCGACCGGGATGAAGACCTGGGGGGTGCGCGAAAGCTTGAGCCCTGGCGTGCCGAGCACCACCATGGGAACGTCCGTCTCCGGCGGGACGAGATCCGGCGTGAAGCTTGCAATCCACACCAGCAGATCACTCTCCTTGGCGGCCAGCATCCGGCTCATCGAGAAGCGCTCGATGTCGTAAACCGGCTTACCGGTGGCGAAGGACACACGCAGCGGGTAGCCCGACTGCCAGGCGCACACCGAGCCTGCCGAGGCGGAGCCTTCGTTGGCCCCCAGCGAGAGACCCGCGAATCGCGCGTGCTGGTTGATGTCTTTGATGAACTCCGAGACGGCCTGAACCGTGAGGTCGGCGTTCGCGAAGTCGAGGCTGGGCGGGGCCCAGGCCATGATGCCGTAGGTCGCTTTCTTGCAGCGCTCCAGAAGGTCTTCGACCTTCGCGCGATCGAGGCCGCCGATGGTGGCGCCCTCAACGGCCGCACCCTTGGCCATGGCGCGCATGGCAACCAGGATTTCACCGATCCGCTCGGGCTTCACAGGCAATGTGATCACCTCGCCGATGCGCGCGCCCTTGGCAGCGGAGGCATCGAGGCCTTCGCCCAGGAAGACGATCGTGCGCTTGGGCGGATTGTCCGAGAACATCGACTTTTCGGTGTTGATGACGCGCTCGAACAGACGCGGATGCATCGCATGAAGGTCGGAGCCGACGATCACGAAAAGATCGGCGCGGTTGCGCGCTTCAGTAAGCGTGGACATCACCCAGCCGGTCGACTGAAGAACGCGGAAATTGCGGTATTGAGCTTCTGAAAGCGCGTGATCGATGACCGCGCCCGTTTGCTCGGCCAGTTCCATGGCGGCGCGAACGCCATCCACATCGGTGCCAAGTCCGCCAAGGATCGGCTGGCGCGCGCCCTTCAAGAGCCTGGCAGCCTCGGCGACGGCCTGCTCCAGGCTTACGTCCTTGCCAGCCATTTGAGGCTTGGCGCCCGAGACGTCGCGCTCGAAGCCCGCGACCGCCTTTGGGCAACCGTTGGCAGTAACCTTGAGGGTCGATCCCGTGCGCGCTACGCTCAGGTCGTCGCATAGAATGCCGCAAAAAGGGCACGCCACGTTTTCATATTGCCCACGAGCATCGGCGTTGCCCGATGCCTGTGAAGCTGGCACTTGCGGCCCCATCGTTCCACCCATGTCGTTCAAGTCTTCTTGTTCTGACGAAGTTCGACCAAAGCACGAGACGGCGGGTATGACAACGGTTGGCGCGCAGGT
The DNA here is from genome assembly GCA_035325525.1 of Hyphomicrobium sp. Lineage (GTDB taxonomy): Bacteria > Pseudomonadota > Alphaproteobacteria > Rhizobiales > Hyphomicrobiaceae > Hyphomicrobium_B. The sequence goes on from DAOKZR010000006.1 coordinate 157,930, forward strand.
CAAGGCGACACAGCAAGCAGTGCATTGCGCATGATAGCGCGCAGTCCTATGTTCGCGCCGCCCTCGCCGGGCTTGCGCAACGACCAGCAAGCAAGACGAAGACGTCATAAAGACATCCGCGGAGGAAAAGTATGCTGAGAAATCTGGCCCTGTTGATCGCTTTCGCTAGCTTGATCCCGGCGAGCGCCCTTGCACATGGTCCCTCGCGTCAGAAGGTTAAGGAGGAGGTCGAGATCAACGTTCCAGCCGCCAAGGTGTGGGCCGCCATCGGCAACTTCCAGGACATGAGCTGGACGGGCGTGTTCACCAAGACCGAAGGCACCGGCGGCAACGATGCGGGCGCCACCCGCGTGCTGACGCTGCCGAACGGCACGATTGATGAAAAGCTCAACAAGTACAATGCGGAAGGCATGATGTACGCGTATGAAATCACCAAGGTCGACGTAAAGGTCGTCCCGGTGTCGAACTATTCTTCGTCGATCACGGTCACCGCCGACGGCGACAAGTCCAAGGTCGAGTGGAAGGGTGCGTTCTATCGCGGCTATACGCTGAACGACCCGCCGCCGGAGCTCAACGACGAAGCTGCCGTGAAGGCCGTGGAAGGTCTCTACAAGACGGCGCTCGGCAACCTCAAAAAGAAGCTCGAGGCTGGCGGCTGATATGCCGGGCTCTTCGCCGCTGTCATGCATACTAGCGTTCGCACTGGCATTTGCCGGCGCGGACGCGGTCCTCGCCCAGGAGGCGCTGGTCACCAACCAGCCGGCCGACAGCCTCTCCATCGTCGATCTCGCGCAGATGAAGACGGTCGCCGAGATCCCGCTGTCGGGGAAGCCTGCGGGCATAGCACTCTCGCCCGACCGCGCGACGGCGTACGTCACGGCGCCGGAAGGCAGGGCTTTGATTGAGATCGATGCCGCTTCCCACAGGATCAAGCGCCGCCTGGAACTGGGAGGCGGCCCACTCGGCATTGCGGCGCATCCGACCCGATCTGAGGTGTATGTGGCCGATTGGTACACTCACAAGATCGTTGTCGTCGATGCCGGCAGGCTGGCCGTCGCGGCCGAGATCACCGTCGGACAATCGCCTTCGGGATTGGCGGTTACGCCGGACGGCGCGCTGCTGCTGTCGGCCGATCGCGACAGCGACCAGGTCTCGGTGGTCGATCTGGCAATGCGTGCGCCGGTCGCCACAATAAAGGTTGGCAGCCGGCCGTTCGGCATCACCGTCTCCGACGACGGCGCGCGCGCCTACACGGCGAATGTCGGCAGCGACGACGTTACGGTCATCGACATTGCCAAGCGCCGGCTGGTCGGCAGCATCAAGGTCGGACGCAGGCCCTATGCCATCGCCCTGTCGCGAGGCAAGGGCTTCGTCACCGACCAGTATGGCGGAACCGTCAGTGTGTTCGATGCCGAGACGCTGGCCATCGTGAAGACGATCGATGCGTGCGACCATCCCGAAGGGATCGAGCAGAGTGCGGCCGACGGATCGGTGTATGTGGCTTGCTGGGGTGATAACGAGCTTTTGAAGATCGATCCCGTTGCCCTCAAGGTTACCGCCAAGGCCGAGGTCGGAGACGGTCCCAGAGCCTTCGGCAAGTTCTTACGTTAACGCCTTTTAAGTACCCCAACAGTGTCATTTGCCCACAATGTTGTCCGCTGCCGAGGCCCGCTCGGGAGGCCGGGGCGTTGAATTCAAGGCGCCCTGCCCCTGGCCTTAGCCCGTGAGGCTCGCTAAATAACCGGCCAACCAAAACTACGACGATCGGAGGATCGCACCTGATGTCCAAGTCTTTTCGCAAAATCGCACTCGTGGCGGCGCTGGCCTGCGCGCCGATCGGCGGGGTTTGCGCCGCCGCCGAGGAGTTGAAGGCGGCGCCTATCATTTTCGAAACCCAGCACATGAACAACACGGCCGCGGGTGACGAACTCGTCTACGATTTCGCGCGTACGGTTTCCAACGAGGAGCTTCTGGGCAAAGGGTTCAAGGACAAGATTACCCTGAAGGTCGGGGCGGTGAAGGACGGCAAGCGTTCGCTCGATCTTCAGATCTACACCGGTGAGCGCGCGCGTGATCTTCAGAAGATGACGGACATGACGATCAACCCGATGTTCATCGTCACCATGCAGCAGGCGGTCGCGAGCTTCCGCACGGTAGGCGGCGGCGATTTCGCCTATCTCAAGAACCGCTTCGCAAAGAACATGGATCAGAAGTCTTCCGTAGAGAAGGTGAAGATCGATTTCAAGGGCCAGACGGTGGACGCCTATCGCATCGACGTCGAGCCCTATAAGGGCGACCCCAACGCCGATCGTATGCGCGGCTACGAAATATCGACGTTCGAGTTCATCATCAGCCCATCGGTTCCCGGTGAGCTCGTCGAAGCGTTGTCGACGATCAAGAGTTCCACCGAGGGCAGCCCCAGCTTCGAGGAGCGCACGACCCTGGCCGGATATGGAGGTGTGAAATGAAGTGCGTGAAATTACTGGCCGCGATGGGCGTTGCGGTTGCAGTAGCCGTGGCGCCCATTGCGGTCCCCATGGCGCAAGCCGTGGAGTTGCCGCCCAACGACTACCCGACCGTAACGCGCGCGGACTACGTGTACGGCTGCATGCAAGCCAACGGTCCAACGCGCGAGATGCTGGAGAAGTGCTCGTGCTCGATAGACCAGATCGCGGCCTTGCTGCCCTTCAGCGCCTACGAGGAAGCCGAGACGATCAAGTCGGTTAGCATGCGCGGCGGAGAGCAAGTGGCGGTGCTGCAGAACCCGGCAATCCAGGCCAAAGTCAAAAAGCTGCAATTGGCGCAGGTCGAAGCCGAACTCAAGTGCTTCTGAGTGCGCGGCGGACACGGCTCAAGGGTTGGCAGTTCATGAAATTGGGGCGCTTCGATCTGCGCCCCATGTTATTTCATTGCTGTTTCCCGTCGAGGCGGCTCGGCCTGCGTGTCAGGGTCAGGAACTCTTGGGTGACGCATGGCCGGTGAAGACGTTGCCATCGGAGTCTTTTGCGGTGACTTCGATGCCATCCCCGGCTGCCCCCGCGCCATAGGAGAAGCGGATGTTCGGGTCCTCCGAGAGTGAAATGCCTGCGTCGATCTTGAAGACGAGTTCCCCGCCTCGCTTGACCTCGATCTCCTGAACGTACTTTGCGGGGATGTAGTAACCCGTGAGCTGGTTCATCTGCATGCCCGAGTAATTCGGATGCCGGATCATAAGCTGGGCCTGCTTCATCGACGTGGATGAGCCCTTGGACTGTTCATCACCGAACATCTTCACCTGCATCTTGCCGAGGCTGGCGAGCGCTTGATCGGCATCCTTGAGCGCGGGGGCCGAGCAGCCGCCGGCCGCCTTCACGAAGCGGCTTACCATCAGCAGCTTGCCGTCTGCCGTCTCCGCAATCGCGCGCAGGTTGGAATACATGTCGAAGCGCACGCGCGTGGAGATCTCCCGATCCCCTGTCCCGGCGGCCGAACCAAATGTGAAGGTTGCAACGATAGGCATCGGGTTCTTGTCGATGACCAGCGTGAGCTTTGAAACCTTCCCGGCAAGTTCGGCGGGAAGCTTCACGGAGATGGGAACGACGCCGGCGTCTTCCGCGCGATAGGGGGCATCAAGGACGATCTGCGCGGTGTCTTCGATCGTGCGGCCCCCGAAGAGGTCCTTGGCGATACCAGGCCAGGGATCGCCGGCGTCGGCGCGTGCCGGCGTGGCGGGTGCAAACGCCAACATCAATGCTGCAAACAGCGCACCAAAACGTGCAAGGCTGATCATGACCAAGCGTCCCATTCCGGTATTGGCCTTTCGGCCAATTAGCGGCGTTTTTGCCCGCTCCGTCAAGGAATTTGGCCGCCCCTCATCAGGAATTGTTTGCCGATGTGGCGATGAATGTGGCGCCGTCGGAGTCGGAGGCTTTCGCATCCAGCGTCTCGTTCTCGACGGAACCGTAGGTAAAACGGATGTTGGGGTTCGTCGATAGCGAAATGCCGGCTTCCATATGGAAGACCAACTCGCCTCCGCGTGTGACGTCGAGTTCGCGCACATACTTTGCCGGAATATATTGCCCCGTTATCGGATCCATCTGTATTCCCGAAAAATTCGGATGCCGCAGCATGACCTGGGCTTCCGCAGTGACCATCGACTGGTTTTGTTGCGATGCAAAACGCTTGCCGCTCGAGATCTTCTTGATTTGCATTTGGCCTGTCTGGGCCACGGCGGCCGCAACGTCCTTCAAGGCCGACGACGAACAGCCGCCTGCGGCCTGAACGAAATGCGCCGCCATGTGCACCGTGCCGCCTTCAGTTTCGACGACGGCGCGAATGTAGGAGAAGCTGTCGAAGCGCACCCGCGTCGAGATCGTCTTGGGTCCGATGCCGGCTGCACGCCCGAAGGTGAAGGCGCCGACCAAAGGCATCGGATTGTTATCTATGAAGATACGCAGCGTCTTGATGCTGTCTGCCAGATCCGCGTTGTTGATGTGGACCGTGATTGGCACGACTGCCGCATCGTCAGCCTTGTCGGGCGCTTCGACGACGATCTTCGTGTTCGTCTCTTCGACCTCGCGGCCGTCATAGAATTCCTTCTTGATGCCGTCCCAACCAGGAGGTTCGGGCGCCTCGTCGCGGTCTTGCGCAAATGCGGGAGAGATCAGGGCCAAACCCATGAGCAAGCTGCCCAGCGTTGCCCACAAGCTCCGAGAAGCTGGCTTCATTGTCCCAAGCATCCCTTGGTTTTCTGGCGCCCGCCGGCCGGCGCTTTGCGTTCATTCCCATTCCAGTTCGGCAAATGCCGCCGTGACGTTGCGCACGTGGAACTCATCCGCCAGCAGCCATTTGTCCTTCTCCGAAGCGCCTGCCGTCTTGGTCGCCTCGGTGAGGGTCTTATTCTCTTTTATCATGGCGCGCACATCGTTCGCGATACTCCGGAGGTATCGTTCGAGTGGGTCCAGGCTGTCGGGCCAAGACATGCTTGCCGGGCCATGGCCCGGCACGACGCGCGCTGCTTCCTCCTTGCGCAACACGCCAATGAGCGTCAGCCAGCCGACGATGGAGCCGTCGAGCGTGGGGATGTGCCCGGAGAAGAGCAGATCGCCCGCGATCAATGTTCCGGTCGCTCTGTCGAAGATCGTCAGGTCGTTGTCCGTATGGGCGGTCGGGCGCGGGACCAGTGAAATCAAGCGTTCGCCAAGGTCGATCTCGCGCGGTTCTTTGACGGGTTCGGTCGGAAGTACGATCTCGCTGCCCGCAAACGCCGCTTCGCCGATCAGGCGCATATTGTTCCGCAGATAGGTGTCCGCCCGCGCCGTCAATCCACGGGCCATTTTGTGGTGTGCGACGAAGGTCGCATTTTCGGGCGCGAAGGCCGCATTTCCGAAGACGTGATCGGGATGCATGTGCGTGTTGATCACATATCGGATAGGCTTGTCTGTAATCGCACGGATGGCGGTCAGAAAGCCCCGGCCAATCGTTATGCTCCCGCCGGTATCGACAATCGCCGCCGCGTCCCTGCCGATGATAAGGCTCATGTTGGAGATATCACCCGCATTGGCCGGAGAAACCAGTTCGTAGACGCCTTGATGGACGAAAAGCCCCGGTGCGACCTCGGTCATCCCGACCTTGCGAGCTTCGGCGCGGGAAACGCGCGGCAGCCACGACGCCGATGCCAGAGCGGCCGCTCCTTTTAAAAACTGCTGTCTTGTCAGGGTCTTGGCCATTTCTACTCCGTGTCGTTGAGGGTACCTTTGTGAGAGCCAGGATCTCACGTCTTGGAGAACATCTGACGGCCCCTTTCGATCACGGAATCGCGATCAGCCGTGAGCTGCTTTCGAATAAATTGCACTTTCGTAGCAAGTAGTCGTGCGACGCACCAATTTTATTGCAGCGCAAAATAAGCCGATGTTTCCTAGCCTTTTTTTGGTCAGTACTATTGTCTTAATCAGTCCGAATGGGAAATTTCCCTGCGACGTTGTTGCAGGCGGGAAAAAAAAGTGCCTAGATGCCCGCGGGTCACGAGACCTCTCGAACCTCACACGAATGTGTGAAGGCCCCGGAAAGCCGGTGTGTTCTGCAGATAGGGGGAAAAATTCCCAATGCAAACCGCTGTCAATGGGGTCGGGTGAAAAGCGGTCCCGGATACCACTTGCAAGCGTGGCAAGATTCTCAAAAAATGGAGGAAGCGCGATGCGCAAAAGTGCAATCGCATGCGGGTTACTCGCATCTGTTGCCTACACTGTGCCCGCATGGGCAAACGACGACTCGATGAAGCTCTCGCAGGATCCGAAGAACTGGGCTCAGCAGTCGGGCGACTATGCGGGTACTCGCTACTCGAAGCTTGACCAGATCACCACTGCCAACGTCGGCAGCCTCAAGGTGGCATGGACGTTCTCCACGGGCGTGCTTCGTGGTCATGAAGGCTCGCCGCTCGTCATCGGCAACATGATGTATCTTCACACGGCGTTTCCGAACAACGTCTACGCGTTGAACCTGGACGACGAAAACAAGATCATCTGGCAGTACAGCCCGAAGCAGGATCCGTCGGTCATCCCCGTCATGTGCTGCGACACCGTCAACCGCGGCGTCCAGTACGCTGAAGGCAAGATCCTCCTTCACCAGGCTGATACCTCGCTCGTCGCCATCGACGCCAAGACCGGCAAGGAACTGTGGAAGTCCGTCAATGGAGACCCCAAGAAGGGCGAGACGGGTACTCAGGCGCCTATCATCGCCAAGGACAAAGTCATAATCGGTATGTCGGGCGCTGAGTTTGGCGTTCGCTGCCACATCACGGCCTATGACCTGAACTCGGGCAAGCGCGTTTGGCGCGCCTACTCGATGGGTCCGGACGACGAGATCCTCGTCGATCCCGAGAAGACCATGTCGCTCGGCAAGCCGGTCGGCAAGGACAGCTCGCTCAAGACCTGGAACGGCGACCAGTGGAAGAACGGCGGCGGCTCGGTTTGGGGCTACATGGCCTACGATCCTGAGCTGAACCTGTTCTACTACGGCACGGGCAACCCCTCGACCTGGAACCCCGCTCAGCGCGCCGGGCCCGATGGCAAGCAGATCGACCAGAAGTGGTCGATGACCATGTTCGCTCGTAACCCGGACACGGGTATGGCGGCTTGGGCTTACCAGATGACGCCTTTCGACGAGTGGGACTATGACGGCATCAACGAGCCGATCCTCGCGACGCTGAAGATCGGTGGCAAGGACCGCAAGGTCGCCGTCCACTTCGATCGTAACGGCTTCGCCTACACCTGGGATCGCGCCACCGGCGAGCTCCTGGTTGCAGAGAAGTACGATCCGGCCGTCAACTGGGCAACGCACGTCGTCATGGATCCCAAGGATCCGCAGTATGGCCGTCCGCAGGTCGTCGCCAAGTATTCGACGTTCCTCAACGGCCAGGACGTGAACACGAAGGGCATCTGCCCTGCGGCTCTCGGCACGAAGGACCAGCAGCCTGCTTCGTTCTCTCCGAAGACCGGCCTGTTCTACGTCCCGACGAACCACGTGTGCATGGACTACGAGCCCTTCAAGGTTTCGTACACGGCTGGCCAGCCCTACGTCGGCGCCACGCTGTCCATGTTCCCGGCTCCCGACTCTCACGGCGGTATGGGTAACTTCATCGCTTGGGATGCGGCTGCAGGTAAGATCGTCTGGTCGAAGCCTGAGCAGTTCTCGGTCTGGTCGGGCGCTCTGACCACGGCTGGTGGCGTTGCCTTCTACGGTACGCTGGAAGGCTACTTCAAGGCCGTTGACCAGAAGGATGGCAAGGAGCTCTATAAGTTCAAGACTCCGTCGGGCATCATCGGCAACGCGTTCACCTACGAGCACAAGGGCAAGCAGTACGTCGGCGTCTTCTCGGGCGTTGGCGGTTGGGCCGGCATCGGTCTGGCAGCTGGCCTGACGAACCCGACCGATGGTCTGGGTGCTGTGGGTGGCTACGCTGGCCTGTCGAACTACACCCGCCTCGGCGGCTCGCTCACCGTCTTCGCGCTGCCCTAAATCGCAGCGAGGGACTAGAGGAACCGGCGCAGGTACCCTGCGCCGGTTTCTTTTTTGCAGAATCCGAGCCGGCGGCGTATTCGCCTTTGCAACGGCACCAATGTTCACCAAATAAGAATGAAAATGTGATCCTGCGGACTATTGTCGCGCCATGAAAGGTCGACTTATGTCGTAGAGGAATTGGGGTCGAAGACATCACCAGAAACGATGAGGAAACGCGTGAACAAGTTTGGCATCAAGCTGGCGGCCGCAGCACTCGCTTGCTCCGCAGCGAGCTTTCAAGCGATCGCTGATGACAACCAGGAGGTCCAGGCCAGGGCCAAGGAGCTGGGCCTGGAGTTCAAGGACGGTCGTTACAGGGATAAGGACGGCAATCCTGCCCCGGTCGTAACGAAGGACTACAAGGTGGACTGGGGCACATGGAACGGCTTCCGCCGCTACCATGACGCCTGCCACGTTTGTCACGGTCCGAACGCTCTGGGCAGCACGTTCGCGCCCTCGTTGGCTGAATCTCTGCAAACCATGGATTACGCGACCTTCATGCAGACGGTTGCGTCGGGGCGCATCGCGGACCGCGGCGGCACGAAGTACGTGATGCCCGCCTTCGGCGACGACCGCAACGTCATGTGCTACATCGACGACATTTATACCTACATCAAGGCGCGCACCGAGAATTTGGAAGATCATACCAAGGGTATGCCGGCAGGGCGTCCCGCTGGCCGCGAGGACATCTCGCCCGAGACCAAAAAGACCGCCGCAGAGTGCTTTGGCGAGTGAGAGCGAAGATCAAAAAAACGCCCGGGTTCGGAAACGATCCCGGGCTTTTTCGCGTTCACGAAGAAAGTACCGGCGATAACGTGATCGTCATGACCCATGTGCGGGCTCGCGTCGTATCATAAAAAAATATCCTGCCCCGCCCAGGCTCTTGGCTGCGCGCGAGCAGGTGAAAATCATCTCAGGTCCGATTCGTCACCGCTTGCCGGACCGAGCGTTCATCGGGCCGCTGCTGTGGCCCGCCAACAAAATAAGGGCTCCATGATCGTGTTCAGAATTATCCTTGCGGCAGTTTCGGTATTGCTAGGCCTGGGATACGTCTCATCCGCTTTTGCAGTAGAGACGCCCAAGGCCGACCTCGTCAACCGCCGAGAGCTTCGCGTGTGCGCCGATCCGGCGGATCTCCCGTTCTCGGACAGCAAGGGGGAAGGCTTTGAAAACAAGATCGCGGAATTGATAGGCCAAGAACTCAAGCTGCCCGTCGTCTATACGTGGTTTCCCAAGGCCATGGGCTTCATTCGCATGACGCTGGCGCGCAAGCGCTGCGACCTCGTGATCGGCTGGGGGCAGGGCGATGAGTTGGTTCTCAACACCAACGCGATCTACCGCTCGACCTCCGCACTCGTCTACAAGAAGGGCACCGGCCTCGACGGCATCGATACGCTTGCCGACCCGCGTCTCAAGGGCAAGCGCATCGGCGTGATTCAGGGTTCGCCCGGGGGCAACTACGTCGCCAAATACGGTCTCATGGCCAATGTGCACGGCTATCCGATGATGGTCGATCGCCGTTATGACAATCCCGCTGAGCGCATGATGAACGACATCCGGTCGGGAGAGATCGCGGCCGGCGTGCATTGGGGCCCCATCGCGGCCTATTGGGCGGCGCGCGGCGGCGAAAAGCTCGAAGTCGTTCCCCTGCTCAAGGAAGAGGGCGCGGGCAAGATCGCGTTCCGCATCACAATGGGCGTGCGCCAAGGCGACGATGCATGGAAGCGCCAGCTCAATGAGATCATCGCCAGGCGTCAGGGCGATATCGACAAGATCCTGCTCAGCTATGGCGTGCCGCTTCTTGTCGATGACGACACCAAGATGGTCTTGCTGACCGAGCCGCGCACATCGGGTTCCGTGGTAACCGAGAAGAATACCGAGACGGCGGCTCCCGCTGAAAAGGCCGGGCAACCGGCAGCGACCGCCAAGGCTCCGTAACGTCTCATCCGAGAGCCTCCTCCTGACGGCGCCCTGCTCGACGGCGGCGCCGTTTTTTCGTATCACGGCGCTCGGCTCGCCCGGCGGGCAGCGATGAATGACCGTGCCTGGCGCGGATTGAGAGCTACGAGGAACGTCGATGAGAAATGCGCGCGTGGGCTATGTCATGGCGCTGCTGGCGCTTTGGGCTTGTGGTGAAGCGCTCGCCGGGCACGCGGATGTCGGGGAGGCGCCACCCGCCAACGCCGAGCGTCCGCCCGAGCCTGCCGACTACCGGATGGACGAGTATCGCAAGCCCGTTCCGGCTACGCTCAAGGGGGCGACCGTGCTGACGTCGCAAAAAGCCAGCGAGCTGTGGACCAGCAAGCACGCGATCTTCGTGGATGTCTATCCGCGTGCGCCCAAGCCGCCGAACTTACCGAAGGGAACGCTCTGGCGCGAGCCGATTCACCACTCCATCGAGAATGCGACGTGGCTCGCCAATGTCGGATACGGCGTGATTTCGGCCGAGATCGAGACGTATTTCCAAAACAATCTTGAGAAGCTCACAGGCGGCGACAAATCAAAGGCGGTCGTCTTCTATTGCCTGCGCGATTGCTGGATGAGCTGGAACGCCGCCAAGCGGGCCATGACGTACGGCTATACAAACGTGATGTGGTATCCCGACGGCACCGACGGCTGGCAGGAGATCGGTATGCCGGTGACGCAGGTAACGCCGGCGCCCCAGGGGCCATGAGTGCTCAAGTCACCGGTCATCAAGCCACGGATCCTCAAAACACCGGGCGTCACGCCACCTTGCTCGACGTCTAGCTGTTCATAAGGGCGCGGATGGCGCGCGCCACGAAGCCCGCGCGCTCTTCGATCAACTGCGGGATCTCGCAGGCGATGGGGATGTTGTGCTGGCGCTCCTGGAACACGCGCACTTCCCACTGGTACTTCTCTTCTTCCGGCGTCAGTTGATCGATCTCGTTGGCCGGCATGGGGCTGTCGGGCAGCGAGGCGCCCTGGTTGGGAAGCGCCAAGCCCTCCTTCTCGATCTCCTTGGCGCGCGCCATCTGGCGCTTGTGGAAGCGTTCGATGCCCGAAATGACGATCTTTCGCTCGTCGTTGATGCGGGACAGAACGCCCGAGAACAACACCGTCAGTTTCTTGTCGCGCTCTGCTTCGGGAATGGAGTCGGCATACTTCTTGATGGCGGCTTCAACCTCGTCCTCAGAAATGCGCCGCGCGACAACGTATTCCGACAGCTTGCGGATGGAATCGTCATCGCGCCAGTTGGGCAGCCCTTCAAGCGACGGGCCGTCCCAGATTTGGGCGGGCGAAATCTCTACCACCTTGCGCGATACGCAAGGCCATTCAGGCTCCTTGTTGTCATCGGCGGATGGCGTCGGCTGAGGTGCTGCCGCCGCATCGCTCGCGGCAGCGTCATCGGCGGCGGGGGCTGTCCCTGCGTCCTGCGCACGCAACGGCGAAGGGGCAAACAGCACAGGCATCGCGGCGAGCATCACCAGAGCCGGGAAACCGAAAATGAAATTTGGGGTTCTCTTCATCGCACGAACTTTCAAGCTGATCCGCCAGGCCCGCCGCGCCGCGCGATCAGGCCTTTGGAGGGGTTATAGGCAAATACGGCTGCGGTAAGGAACAAGATCGTGCACGCGATCACCACCAGCAGGGATACGACGTCGACCTGACCATAAAAGCCGAACCGGATGAGTTCCACCCCGTAGGTAAACGGATTGAGACGGCAAATCTCGTACAAGAGCGGGCTTGCCTCACGGATGCGCCACAAGGGGTAGAGGGCGCTCGAGGCAAAGAACATCGGGAAGATCACGAAATTCATCACGCCAGCGAAGTTCTCCAGCTGCTTGATGACCGACGAGATGAAAAGCGCGAGCGAACCCAGCATCAGACCGGAAAGCACAAGGGCGGGCAGAACGGTGACATACCCGGCGAAGGGTTGCGCCCACTCGGGAACCGAGAAGAGCGATGTGGTGATGGGTTCGGTGACGTCGCTCAACACCGCAGAAAACCAAGGCTGGGGATCATACATCGTGAACAGCGACACCTCTTGGAACGGCGCCGGCTGGATATCCCAGAAGTAGGCGACGAGCAGGAAGGCATAGACCTGTAGAAGAGCTACCGATACGCCGCCCAGGAGTTTCGACAACAGAAGGAAGGAGCGGGGGAACGGACTGACGAGCAGCGTGCGCATCGCGCCCGTCTCGCGATCATACACCATCGAGAGGGACGACTGCATGGCGTTGAAAAGCAGGATCATGCCGATGAGGCCCGGTGTGATGAACTCTTCATACAGCACGTAGGACTGATAGGGCGGGATGATCGACACGCCCAGCGTCTGGCGAAAGCCGGCCGCAAAGATGAACAGCCAGATCATGGGGCGTACGAGGGCCGAAAAGAAGCGCTCGCGCTGATGGAGATAGCGCAGAACCTCGCGCCACACGATGCCGCGGAAGCAGGCAAAATAGCTCGCAAAGCCCAATCTGCGCGGCCCTTCATGCTCCATGGCGCTCACACGGACGGGCGTGGCCGACTTCGTGACGGTTGGCGCGTTGACGTTCATTAGGCCGCCTCCTCGGTGGACGAACCGGTAATGACGCGGAAGGCGGCGCCCACGGAGCCGGTGTTTGTCGATTTCAGAAGATCGGGAACATTGCCGTTGAAAAGGACGCGCCCCTTGTGCAGCACTACGACGAGATCGCTGGGACGCACCTCGTCCATGAGATGGGTTGCCCACAATACGCCCAGACCGTGTTTGGCGACGAGTTCGCGCACGATGCCGACGACGCTTTCACGCGACCCAACATCGAGTCCAACGGTGGGTTCGTCAAGAAGCAGCAGTGCCGGGCGATGCATGAGGGACCGGGCTATCTCCACACGGCGCGCCTGCCCTCCAGACATGGCCCGAATCTTCTCCTTGGCGCGATCGGCAAGCCCCACGATTTCGAGCGCCTGCATGGCGCGCTCGCTCGCCAGGCGCGCGCTCATGCCGTGCAGCGCCGCGTGGTACTTGAGGTTCTGAATGAGGCTGATGTCGTTATCGAGCGTGCGGCTCTGGAAGACCACTCCCAATCGCTGGAGAGCCGCCGACGGCTTGCGACGCACGTCGAAGCCGCAGATCAGGATCTCGCCGGAGACGTTGTCGTAAAGGCGCGTGATGAGCGAGAACAGCGTGGACTTGCCTGCGCCGTTGAGCCCGAGCAGCACGACGAACTTGCCCTGCTCGACGGTGAGGGATACGTGGTCCAACACCCTCTTGTCGCCGAACGAGTGGCCAACGTCGCGCACGATGAGCGCCGGCGTCGTCACATTCTGTTGCGTTGGGAGTGCTGTCGTCATGGGCGCTTGTTGAACCTTCTTACGCTGCCTTGCCGAGGCTCGCCTCAGTCGTTGCCGATGACCACGCCCCAGGGATAGCGGCCCACCTTGATCGATTTGATCGCCTTGAGTTTCTCGACATCGACCGCCGTCACGTCGTTGGAAGTGCCATTGGTCGTATAGAGGAGCTTGTCGTCAGGCGTGAGATACATCTGCCAGACGCGCTGGCCCACCAGAATGTATTTTTCGACCTTGAAGGTCGCGACGTCGATCACCGCGACGCGGTTGGCCGGCCCGAGCGCAACGAAGGCCGTCTTGCTGTCCTTGGTCAAGCGAATGCCGACGGGCTGGATCGCCTCCTTGGCGATGCCGGGAATCTCGAAGGAGATCTTCGCCAGTTGCTTGCGGTCGGCCGGATTGAGCACCGTAACCGTACCGCCGATTTCCGACGAGACCCAAAGCTGCGTGCCGTCGTGGTTGAACATGGCAACGCGCGGGCGGCTGTCGACCAGTACGTTGTCGAACGTCTTGTGGGTCTCGGTGTCGATGAAGTGAGCCATGTTGGTCGTTTCGGACGTGTTGACCAGCACCTTGCCGTCCGGGCTCATGCCCATGCCTTCGGGCTCGACACCGACGGGGATATCGGAGATCACGGTCCCCTTCTCGATGTCGACGACGGTGACGAGGTTATCGTCTTCATTGGCGACATAGAGCCTCTTGCCGTCAGGATGCAGGGTGAGCAGTTCCGGATCGGGTCCCGAGGGAAGCGATTTCACGAACTCGTAGGTCTTTGCGTCGTAGACTTGAATGATGTTGTCATCGCTCGTGCAGATGATGAGCCACTTCTGGTCTTTGGACATGATGATGCCGCGGGGGCGTTGCCCGACCTTGAACGTCTTGATGACTTCCTGCTTTTCGCTGTCGATGACGCTGACGGTGTTGTCCTTCTCGTTGGTGACGTAGACCGTGTAGGCGCCTGCTTGGGAAGCCGACGCGGCGAGCGCTGCCAGGGATGCCAGGGAGACATACAAGGACTTCATGGGGGACATTCTCAGTTCTCCAAATGGAAGACGGGTAGCGGCCTCGCGGGGCCCGGGCGCCGGGTGCGGCGGCATCAACTGCCATCGGCTCGAAAACGGGCGGGTACGGTCACTTCGCATACGCTTTGCATTTGCTTTCGGGTTTGTCGTAGCCCAGCGTATCGAGCACGGACGTCTGATGCAGGAAGCCCGGCTGGGGGGAAACCGAGACAAGCAGCTTGGGCGTCGTGATGATTAAGGGCTGGCGCAGCTGGCCGTTCCAGGAACGGAACGTTGTCTTCACGCCCTTGAATGCAGCGACCTCGAACTCCGGCGCGTGCACGAATTTGTTCAGATCGGCAAACTTGTTCGATTTCGTGCGCGTGGCAGCCTCGCCGACGACACGCATGGCGAGCCAGGCGTCATAATCCAGCGGGCGCATGTTTCGGTCGGCGAGCCGCTTGAAGCGGTTCTGGAACTGCGTACCGCCCCAAAGCTCCATGGCCGGATGCCAGCTCGCGGCGACGAGCCCGGCCGTACCCGCCACGGGGCGCGGCGACCAGGTGCGGTAGGGAATGTAGTCGCCAAAAAGCGATCCCTCGTCTGCTACCATGACGATGTCGTGCTCTTTGGCCCCTTGGGTAAAGCCGGGGATTTGCTGCTGGACCTGTTCGAAGCCGCCGTCGGCGCGGCGGCTGCCGCCCTCGTCCTTGAACTCGCGTTCATCGACGATCTTCGAACCGAACCGTTTTGCGGCGCGGCGCAGGGCCTCCGCATACAACTTGTCTTCGGGTCGCGGGCCGACGATAAGGAACCAATTGTTCCAGCGCTTCCAGGCCATGTACTGGCCCAGAGCGTCTGCAAGCATTGTTCGCGTGGGAGCAACGTGCAGGACATTCGCACGGCAGTTCTCCTCGCGCACGCTATCGTCCGCGTTTCCGACGTTCATGACGACGGCTTGCTTGCCGGCAAGGGCATCGGCAAGCTTCAGAAGCGCATCCGGTTCCATATCGGCTGCAACGAAGCCTGAGCCTGCGGGCGCCTTTTCAACGGCCGCGTTGACGAGATCGTCGACATTTGCGCTCTCGACCAGCTCGAGCGTGAAATTCTGCTTGGTGAATTGGCCGGTGGTGTTGTTGTCGGCGATGCCGAGCTTGGCGCCAGCCACGCCGTCGTCCGCAGGCGGAAGATCGAGCAGAGAGAGCGGCGGGCTCTTGTCCCGCAACTGTCTGAGGTAAAGCACCGGCACCTGCTGGACGTCGGCGGGCACCTCCTGGGCAGGGGCGGCAGTTGCCGCCTGCGCGGCCGGATTTTCAGCCGTGTCCTGAGCGCTGGCAGGGCCCGCAAGCGTTAAGGCGGCGATGATGGCGAAAATGTGAGTCAAGCCGGCAGACGCTACGCAGGTCCACGCGCGCCGCCAGATGTGTTCCGGATCGCTTCTCATTATCAGCCCGCTCTAAGCCTGCGCCGCGCTTTTCAAGCCGGCGAGAAGCCGGCTCGAATTGTTACTGTGTTGCTTTGACTGTAAAAGGGGCGCATGTGGCGCATTGTCAAGGGACGGTCGATCCACTCGCGGTATTGTGACCGTTCGTGCGCGCGAAACGAATGGGCTGGACCTTGCAAACCGCCTACCCCCTAATGCACGTAACGCTATAGCCTAATCGCTCTCCCGAAGCGGCCGGCAATCGGTCGAAATCGAAAGTCATGGTTGAGAATGCTCCGTTACCTGGTCTTGTGCCTCGTCTCTTTTCTCACCGTCTTGTCGGCGCCTTCAGCCTTCGCGGCGACCAAGGCGGCGGTCTTTCCCTTCGACATGCGCGACGTTGAACAGGAAGGTGAGATTGTTCCGCAGTATAAGACGGAGGACCTGCGCCGGCTCAAGGTGATCGCCGATGAGCTTCGCTCGCTTCTGCAGAAAGACGGCCGGTATGAGCTTGTCGATCTGACCCCCTACGCTTCCGAGATCGAGATGGCCGCGCCGCTCAACAAATGCGACGGGTGCGAGACCGTCATCGCGCAAAAGGCGGGAGCCGACATTGCCGTTACCGGGTTCGTCGACAAATGGTCGGATGCCATGATCAGCATCCAGTTGTTCGTAAGGGATGTTCAGTCCGGCAAGGTGACGAGGGCCATGTCGGCCGAGGTCCGCGGCAATACAGACGAGCTTTGGCTGCACGGCTTGCGCTGGCTATGGCGCAACAGGTTCAACGCCGAGGAGACGAAGAATTGATGCTCGACAGGCGACAAACGCTCGTTTTGGGTGCGAGCGCCGTGGCGTTTGCGTTCATGCCCGCTCATGTGCGGGCGGCAGCGAAAGTGCGCCTGACATCGGTGAAGTACGGGACCGTGAGTTGGCTGATCGAGACGATCAAGCTCTATGGTCTGGACAAAAAGAACGGTCTGGACCTCAAGGTTGTCGAGGTAGCCAACAACCAAGCGGGGCCCGTGGCGTTGCTGGCGGGAGAGGCCGACGTCATCGTCACGGACTGGACTTGGGCGCTGCGGCTGCGCTCCAAGGGGAACGACCTGAAATTCTCGCCGTACTCCTCGGCCCTGGGCAGCCTGCTGGTGCCGAAGGACAGCCCGATCAGGACGCTCGCTGATTTGCAGGGAAAACGCATCGGTGTGGCGGGGACCAGTATCGACAAGAGCTGGGTTCTGCTGCGGGCGTATGCCATGAAGTCCCTCGGCAAGGACCTGGAGAAGAACTGCCAACCGGTTTACGGGGCGGCGCCCCTGATCACCGAGGAATTCCGCAACGGGCGCCTCGACGCCTGCCTCAATTTCTGGACCTATGCAGCGCGCTTGACGTCGGAAGGCGCGCGCCAGTTGCTGACGGTGGACGATATCATCAAGGCCCTCGAGGTTTCGCCGATACCCCCTCTGGTGGGCTTTGTCTGGTCTCAGCAGGCCATCCAGTCGAACGGCGTCTCGATCGAGCCGCTGCTTGCCGCCGTTGCCGACGCCAACAAGGTTCTTGCAACGTCCGACGAAGCGTGGGATCGGATCAAGCCGCTGGTCAGGCCGGCCAACGACGCGGAATTCATCGCGTTGCGCGATTACTTCAGATCTGGCGTTCCCGGCCCCTGGACGCAGGCGGAGACGCAGGCGGCCGGAAAGCTGACGCAACTGCTTATCGAACTTGGAGATGCGGAACTCGTAGGCGATGGCACCCGTTTCGACCCAAACCTATTCCACACCCCAACGGGTTAACCGGTTGAGGGCCCCGCAAGCCGGGCTGGAGCGCCTGGGCTGGGCGGCCGCCTCGCTCATTACATTGGGCCTGTTGTGGCACATCGGCGCCGAATGGGCGCACAGCCGCTATTTCCCGACGCCGGCCGCAGTGTTCGAGGTCTTGAAGCGCGAGGCCACGGACGGTGCGCTGTTTACCCAGGTCGCCGCAACGCTGCTGCGGGTCGCAATGGCCTTCACAATCGCCATGTTCATCGGCAGCGTCGTGGGAATGCTGCTTGGCCGCTTCAGGACGGCCGATCGCTTTTTCGATACCTGGCTGATCCTCGTCTTGAACCTTCCGGCACTCGTCACGATCACGCTGAGCTATGTCTGGCTCGGCATGAACGGGACCGCTGCGGTCGCGGCCGTTGCCATTAACCAGATTCCGAACGTGGCCGTCACCATGCGCGAGGGCGCCCGCAGCCTGTCGCGCGATCTTGCGGAGATGGCTCAGGTCTACAAGTTCGGGCCATGGCGCACGTTTCGCCACGTGATCCTGCCGCAGCTGGCGCCGTTTTTCGCGGCCGCCGCGCGCGCGGGTCTGGCGCTGGTCTGGAAGATCGTGTTGGTGGTTGAAGCCCTGGGCGGCAGCGGCCAGGGCGTTGGCTACCAGATCTATATCGCGTTCAGCAGCTTCGACGTGACGACCATTCTGGCTTATGCGCTCGCCTTCATCGTCATCGTGCAGATCATAGAATTGGCCATTCTCCAGCCGATCCAGGCCAAGGTCAACAAATGGCGGCGCTGATGGGCCAGAAGACAGACACGCAAGAGACGGGCACGCACAAGATGGGCACGCACGATGCAAACGGCGCGCGTGCTGACAAGATCCGCGTCAACGTGGTGCGCAAGATCTTTCCCGCCTTGGCCGGCCACGACGCCCAACTCGTCTTGAGCAACGTGTCTTTCGAGGTGGCGCCGCGCGAGTTCCTGGTGCTGACCGGCCCTTCGGGGTGCGGCAAGAGCACCCTGCTCAATATCATCGCGGGGCTCGATCCCGACTTCGAAGGGTTCATAGATCTGGGCTCGGGCCGCGATCGGATGACGTTCGTCTTTCAGGCGCCACGCTTGCTGCCATGGCGGACCGTGTATGAGAACATCGCCCTCGCGCTGCCTGACGGCGATCCGCGCCTGGAGCGCATTCCCGAGATGCTTGCGCGCGTCGGGCTCACGGAAGCCGCCAATGCCTATCCCGAGCGTATCTCGCTCGGCATGCAGCGGCGGGCGTCGCTGGCTCGCGGCTTCATCGTGGAACCCCAGATCCTGCTCATGGACGAGCCGTTCGTGTCGCTCGACGACCCCACCGCCCAAAGCCTGCGCCAGCTCCTGCTGGAGCTGATCAGCCGCCAGCCTACGACGGTGATTTTCGTTACCCATGACCGCGCCGAGGCGGTACAACTCGGCACCCGGATCTTGCGCCTATCGCCCGGAAAGGCCAGTGTCGTCGATGACGTTCCGGTGCGGCTCACACCCGAGCAGCGCCGGGACCGAACCGCCATTCTAGCCGAGCAGACGCGGGTGTTCGGTACGGGCTGAACCGGCTTTCCGCCGCAGGGGACGTCTGAGCCTGCTTCTACAAGGTCTTCATCAATGTCGAACGCCACACCGCGGCGCGTGCCCGCGTTTCTTGCCAGCGTCACGAGCACGCAAGAGGCCTACACGGCCTTTGCGGCAGGCGCCGATGTCATTGATTGCAAGGACCCTGCGACCGGCGCGCTTGGCCGCCTCGATCCGGTGGAAATTGCCCGCATCGTCGAGGCTGTCGCCGCGCTGGCGCCCGTCAGCGCCACCATTGGCGACAGCTTCGCAAGCGCGCAGGACCGGGTTCTGGCAGCCGAAGAGGTCGCGGCAACAGGCGTGGCGATCGTCAAGTGCGGCTTTGAAGGTTCGTCCGATGACGCCGCCGCGGCCGAGGCGCTGGCAAGCGCGAAACTCGGCAAGGCGAAGTTGTTTGCGGTGCTGATGGCGGACAAGGTTGCGGATTTCGCGCTCGTACCGCACTTGGCGCGCTTGGGTTTTATGGGCGTGATGCTCGATACGGCCGGAAAGGCGCAAGGGGCGCTGCCGCAGATCATCGAGGCCGATCGTCTCCGCGCGTTTCTTTCCATCGCACGTGGTTACGGCTTGGCGACCGGGCTTGCAGGATCGCTTCGTCTGTCCGATATAGCGCCGCTTTGTGCGCTCGGGCCCGATATCGTTGGCTTTCGCGGTGCGCTATGCGAGGGCGGGCGCGCCGGGGCCGTCGACGAGGCGCGGGTTGCGGCCGTGCGCCGTGAGATCGACCGGGTTGCGGAACTGGGCCGGGAGAAATCCGTCGCGTGATGGGGCGCGATGCGGGGCCACTGGCAACAAAATGGCAAGAGCTGATAAGGGCGCCAACAATATGATAGCGAAGACCGCCGCGAAGTCTGCCGTCCGCGAAATCGGCGACACGATTTTCATCGAGGACTTCATCGTGGATTGCAATGTCGGCGTGTATGCCGAAGAACAGGGCGTAACGCAGAAGGTAGCCTTCACGGTCGAGGCACGGCTGGCGCCAGAGGTGCATTCCGTCGGCGACGCCATGGCGGAGGTGCCTTCTTACGCCGATATCATCGATGCAATCGTGGACCTGGCGCGTGGCGGACATATCAACCTCGTGGAGACGTTCGCCGAGCGTATCGCGCAAGGCTGCCTGGCCGATCCGCGAATCGTCGCGGTTCGTGTGCGGCTGGAAAAGCTCGAGCGTGGACCGCTGCGCGGCGTAGAGATCATCCGTCCCGCAACCAGGGCCGCTGCGCGCGAATTCGGCCGTGGCTGACGGCAAGCCGCAGAAGGCAGCGCATGCCGTCATCAAGGTCGGCGGCTCGCTGGCCGAGACAGGGCGGTTGCGCGGCGTGCTGGAATTGATCACGAAGGCCACCCGCCCGGTGATCGTCGTGCCGGGCGGCGGACAGTTTGCCGACAAGGTACGCGATTTGCAGACCGTGCTGCGCTTCAACGACGCCTTCGCGCATCGGCTCGCAATTCTCGGCATGCATCAGATGGCCGAGGTTTTCTTTGCCATGCAGCCGCGCCTTGCACCCGCCGACAGCCCTGAGGGCATCGCCCGCGTGCTTGCCGTTGGCCACATTCCCGTGTGGCTGCCGTGGCAGATGTGCCAGGACGACAAGGACATCCCCGCCGATTGGACCATCACGTCAGACGGGCTTGCCGCGCGCTTGGCAGAGCGCCTGGGCGGACTGGAGGTCGTGCTGCTCAAATCGGTGACGGCGCAGGCGGGATGCACGACGCAGGATCTGGCAGAGGAAGGGATCGTGGATCGGGCCTTCCCGGTTATCGTGGCGCGCGCGCATCTGCCCTGGCAGGTTCTGGGACCACGCGACGAGGCGGCTTTGGCGCGTCTTATCGGCGCGCCTCACTCCTGAAGCGTTAACAGATGCACCCGCCATCGACGCGGGCCATAGGGCATGCTAGGCGCGGTAGCCATGGATTACGAAAAAGAACTCAAAGGCGTCATCGTCCCGCGCTTCGGCTGGGCGCTGACCGGCTCGGGGCACTTCTTCAAGGAGAGCCTGGAGATCATGCGCGAGCTTCCCCATCTCGATGTGTTCGTCTCCAAGGCGGCGGCCGAGGTCATCCGCATGTACAAGCAGGATCTCCAACTCCCCGCAGATGTGCGCATCTTCAAAGACACCACGGCGAGCGCGGCGCCGGTCGGCGCATTCTATTATGGGGTCTACCATACGTTGATCCTGGCGCCGGCGACCTCCAATACGGTCGCCAAGTGCGTCGCCGGGATCTCGGATAATCTGGCGACCAATGTGTTCGCGCAGGCCGGCAAATGCCGTGTGCCTTCGATCGTGTTCGCGTGCGATACGGCCCCCGAGATGGATACCGAAGCGCCCAAGGGAATGGTCAAGGTCTACCCGCGGCGCATCGACCTTGAAAATACCGAAAAGCTCAAGTCGTTCGAGGCGACTGCGGTCGTCGAGACGGTGGCGGCGCTGCGAGAGGCCGTCGAGGCCAGGCTCACATGGCTCAAGACGCAAAAGACAGCATCCTTTTCCTGACCGGACGGCTTGCCGAGGACAGGTTGAAATCGACCGTTGCGGAAGCGGGGCTGAAGCCTGGCTCATGGTCGACGGCAAACCTTGGCATCAAGGTCGCCGCGCTCATGACGGAAGCAATCGTGCGCAACCGTCTGAAGGGTCCTCTGGAGGCGGATCGCGTGATTGTGCCGGGGCGGGCGCGCATGAATCTTGCGAGCCTCAGCAACCATTACGGCGTGCCCTTTGAGCGCGGACCCGACGAGTTGGCGGATCTTCCGCAGTTTCTCGGCCGTGGCGGCAAGCCGCCCGATTTCTCCAAGTACGACATTCGGATTTTCGCCGAATCTGTCGATGCCACGGCCTTGAGCATCGAGGAGATGCTGGCCAGAGCCGCCGAACAGAGGGCGAAAGGTGCTGACGTCATCGACATCGGTTGTCAGCCCGACACGCCGTTTCCGCATCTGGAGGAAATGGTCGCGGCACTCGCCAAGGCAGGGTTCAAGGTCAGCGTCGACAGCGGCGACGTGGACGAACTTCGCCGTGGTGCGAAGGCCGGCGCGCATTATGTGCTGAGCCTGGACGAGACGACGCTCGACGCGGTGAAGGGCACCAAGTGCACGCCGATCCTGGTGCCACGGCCCCACGGCGACCTGGCGTCCTTGCTGCGCGCGATCGACCTCGCCAGGAAGAACGGCATTGCGCATATCGCAGACCCGATTCTCGATCCGGTACATTTCGGCTTCACCGCCTCGATCGAGCGCTATGCGCAATTGCGCCGCGCCCGGCCGGAGGTTGAAATCCTCATGGGCACGGGCAATCTCACGGAACTGACGGAGGCCGACAGCCAGGGCGTAACGGCCATGCTGCTCGCGATCTGCTCGGAACTTCGCGTCACCAACGTGCTCATCGTGCAGGTGTCGCCGCACACACGCCGCACCATCGAGGAGCACGATGCTGCACGCCGTCTGCTCTATCGCGCGCGTCAAGACGACAGCCTGCCCAAGGGCTATGGCGGCAACGGATTGATCTCGCTGCATGACCTTTTCCCCAATCCGATGAGCGACGAAGAGATTGCCAGGGCCGCGCAAGGCATCAGGGACGGCAATTTCCGCATTCACACGGGCGAGAAGCTCATTCACATCGCCAACCGGGAGGGGCATCACACCGCCACGGACCCCTTCGGGTTGTTTGCAAAGCTCGGCGTCGAGGCCGACGGTGCGCACGCGTTCTATCTGGGTTATGAACTGGCGAAGGCCGAAATCGCGCTTCAGCTTGCCAAGCGCTATGTGCAGGATAGTCCGCTGCATTGGGGCGTCGCCGCCGACAAGAAGAGCGAGGATCTCACGCGCCACGCGCCGGAAGGCGCGACGCTGCAGGCCAAGGAAGCAGATGCCGCGCGCAAGCGCGATGAGCTGCGCCGCCAACAAGGAGACGACGTCTGATGCCGCGCATCGTTGAGACCATCCTGACGACCATGAGCGCGGCCGGTGAGGTTCACGTCGCTCCCCTGGGTTTGATCGAGGACGGCGCTCACTGGCTCATCGCGCCTTTCAAGCCCTCGCGCACGCTCGACAACCTGCGTGCAAATCCGTTTGCTGCAGCCAGCCACACGGATGATGTTCGGGTATTTGCCGGCTGTGTCACAGGCCGCAAGGACTGGCCAGTCGTGCCGACAAAGACCATTGCAGGGGGGCGGCTCAAGGATTGCGTCGCGCACTGGGAGCTCAAGGTCGAACGCGTTATTGAAGACGAGCAGCGTCCACGCTTCGCTTGCAGGCTGGCGCATCGCGAAACCCACAAAGGGTGGGAGGGCTTCAACCGGGCGCAGGCCGCTGTGCTGGAGCTTGCGGTGTTAACCACGCGGCTGAAGATGCTCCCGGCCGAGAAGGTCGAGAACGAGTTGAAATATCTCGAGATCGCCATTTCAAAGACCGCAGGTCCGCGCGAGGAAGAGGCCTGGAGCTGGTTGATGGCGAAGGTCGAGTCCTGGCGGGAAGACATTGCCAGCGGGCTGAAGTACCAATAGTTGCAGGTTAGCTTTACACAATCTAAGATTGTGATAACATGCCAGGCCAAGTAGTTTTGGAGCATGGCATGGCAAGCGCCGCGAAAAAAGCCCGTGATCTGGCGCAACCTGGAGGTGAGTCGCTTCTCCTCCGCGCTGGTGATGGCGTTGCGGCAGCAGCGAGCGGGCTTTGCACCGCAGGCGCAGGCCCGGCACGCAGGTTATGGCTGCGCCTGCTGCAAGCCCTGGCAACCGAGCACCGCTGCGCTCCCCCTGGCGGCGATGCATCGGCCTGGAGAGAGCTCGCGGCTTCCAGCGCCGCTCCAGACGCTTACGTTTGTCCCGAATGTGGAGGGCATTGGCAGCGCCTTTGAGGCCCGTTCGCCGCTAAAGTGCTTTTCCCAGAAGCGGGAGCCGGTTTTTACCAGTGGGCGGAGCGCGGCGAATTGCCGAAGACTTCCTCCAGCCGGCGCCGCGTGGGGCCCATGGTGCCCTCGGGCAATGCGTCAAGCGCAAAGAAACCGTGCTCCGCGATTTCGCTATTGGGTTGGGGCACGCGTAAACGCCGCCAACTTGTGACGACATACAGCACGATGTGATCGCCGGGGAAGGCGTCGAAGTGCGCATAAATCCCAAACAACCGCGCAGCGTCGAGAAGAGCGACGCCGGTCTCCTCCTCGAGTTCACGGGTTATCGCGGACTTGAGCGACTCTCCGCGTTCAACCCCGCCGCCGGGGAAATGCCAGCCCGGGCGGTAGCCGTGGCGCACCAGGAGAACCTTGCCCTGCTCATCGCTGACGACGGCCTGCACGCCCAGTGTCACGCGATGGCGGCCGGTCAGCAAAAGGAGCGGTGAGATCGTCATGCGCGTACGGGTCTCACCACCAATCGAACAGCGATTTAGGACGAAGCACCGGAACGCGACGCTCGTAGCGATTGAGCGGGCGATAATAGTAGTTGTCGCTGTAGAAGTCGCCATCGCCGTAGGCCGAAGGCGGCGGCGCCTCACGCTTGCGCTTCTTGAGCGCGCCGGCGGGCTCCTCGCTCGATACCAGAATGAAGTCGGTTCCGGGCCCCGTTTCCTTGCTCAGTTCCTCGTCAGAAACAATGAAAGAAGACCCCGGCCAGACATATTTCGATATACGCGCGCGCACATCGCCGGGGATGGAAATGCGCTCCAAGGCTGCAGCCGCATCGGCGGAGCTGGTGAGGGGCGGCATGTAATCCTGGTTCTTGTTGCGCTTGCTCCTGCTGGGGCGGTCGTCCCAGTCGCTGTCGTAGGCTGTGCGCCGGGATATGGTCACGACATTCCAGCGCACGTCATTGCCGTCGTTGGCATAATCGAGTGCCGTAAAGACGTGCGTACCGATGACGCGGTCCGGATCGGCGATCGCAACCTTGGTCTCGAACACCGGGTCATTGCCCTGGCGAACGTAGAGTTTCTGGGATTTCAGGCTCACGAAAACGGAGATGGGGAGCGTCTTACGGCGTGCCTCGGCGGCTGCTGCGCCGGCATCTTCCTTGGCCTTCTGGGCGACGGCGATGTCATCTTTAAGCGCTTTGATGGCCATGTCGGCTTCTGCCGCCGCCGCCGCCGCTTCAGCGGCCTTGGCCTGGATGGCGGCCAGTGACTTCCCGGCGGAGTCCTTCTCGTCCTGCGCACGCTTAGTTGTGCGCGCCGTGCGCGCCTCGGCGAGCTTCTTGTCGGCTCTGGTCACCCGGTCCTGGGCCTTTGCCACGAGCTTTTCCACCCGCTCGCGTTTGGCGATGAGCGCAAGTTCTTTCTTGCGGCTCTTGAGATCGGCGGTGAGTACTTCCCATCGCCGCGTGGCGTCGGAGGCCGTGTCTATTTTCTCCCGTGCCTCAGCCCTTAGCTCATCGAGCAACTTCTGACGCGCCGGCCAATTGCTTACGTCGGGCCTCAAGAGCGAGGCGCTCTCGCCATCCCCCGCCTGGGGATCGTAGGCCGTGGGAATGGCGACGGCCATTTCCGGAACCGGATCAGGCGCCGGCAAGAGCGGGTGACTGATCTCGACGGGTGCGACGTCGTCGCGTGTGATCACAACGCGCATGCCGACCTTGGTGAGCGAAAAGATCTTCTCGGCAAACTGATAGGGCAGCCGCACGCACCCGTGAGACGCAGGATATCCCGGCAGCGCACCGGCATGGAGCGCTACGCCCGACCAAGTGAGGCGCTGCATGAAGGGCATCGATGCGTCGTCATAAAGATTCGAATAGTGTTCGGCGTTCTTTTGCAGGATGCTGAACACCCCGACCGGCGTCTCGTATCCGGTCTGCCCGCTCGAAACGCGCGCGCGCAACGCGGCGCCGCCGGCGTCGTAGATCGAGATCCGCTGGTCCTTGATGGCGACCACGGCGATGGCGGCCCTGTTGAGTTCGGCTTCGGGCTCGGGTGATGCAGGCTTGGCCTTCTCGCGGGCCTGGGCTGGGACGCCCGCGGTTGACATGACAATCAGGCCCGCCAGAGCCGATGCAGCCAGATGGCGGAAATGCTTTGAGATGCCGGAACGCATGGATGAAATCTCTCTGGAGGCCTCTGACGAAAGATAACGTGCCTAGTCTTTCGTGAAGATGAATGGCGGTTTTGCCGCCACGGTCTTCATATTCGTTTAAGTGCCGGGCCCGCCTCCGGTCGCTACAACTATTACAAATCTCTGCGTCCATGAACAGTTCCAAGGGGCCCACTCAAAACCGGCCATTCAGAGTCGCCGCCCGAAAATCGGGCGTGGACGCCAACCAACATGCCCGGTGGGTCCCCGGCGGTCTTATGGCGCGCTTGCATCGGCCCGGCGCTTGTTTGGCAAGGATGAAGCGTACGGGCTATGATCGGCTTCAAAAGCGCCGGACTTGGCGGGGCGTTGGGGCGAGGGGCAGAAAATGTTTCACGCGGCTGCGAAGGTTCTTTTTTTCCTGTTTCAGCCGTCCAGCCTCGCCGTCCTTCTTACGGCTCTCGGCGTCGTTCTACTGCGCGCGGGGCGCCGGCGCGCGGGTAGTGTGTCCGCAGCGGCGGGAATGGCTTGGCTGGTGGGCGCCGGTCTGCTCCCGGTCGGCAATATCCTCATCTACCCGTTGGAGGAACGCTTCTCCGTGCCCAGTCCTGCGGAAGGGCAAGCCATAGCTGGGATCATCATGCTGGGCGGTTTCGAAGACCCATGGGTGAGTTCGGGGCGGGGAAGCCTCAACGTCAACGAGGCAGCCGAGCGATTGACCGAAAGCGTTCGGCTGGCCAAGCGATGGCCCGATGCGAAGGTCGTCTTCACGGGGGGATGGGGCGGCTTGCTCGAGGGCGTCGGCGCAGATGGCGCCGTTGGGGCGTATCTGCGGGATATGGGCGTGATGCCCGAGAGGCTGATTCTCGAGGGGCGGTCGCGCAATACGTTCGAAAATGCAGTCTTTACGCGGGACTTGGTCGCGCCCCAGCCGGGAACGGTCTGGCTATTGGTGACATCCGCCAGCCACATGCCGCGCGCGGTCGGGGCTTTTCGTCAGGTTGGCTTCGATGTACTCCCATTTCCGGTGGATTTTCGAACGCGTGACCGGGGCGATATGCTGCGCTTCTTCACCTCCGTTCCCGACGGGCTCAAACGCTGCGATCTGGCGGTTCACGAGTGGCTCGGACTATTGATGTACTGGTTGACGGGCCGGTCAAATGCACTTTATCCAGCGCCCGTGCCCTGAACTGTGGAGCATACGTTGGGTTCCCGCCGGCCCAGCCAACCCCGAACATAGAGTTGCCTGATCCGATGACGCGCGGCACATGCAGAGAACGATAGCAACATGACGCAAAAGACGGCACTGATCACAGGCATAACGGGACAGGACGGCGCTTATCTGGCGCGGCTGCTGCTTTCCAAGGGGTACACCGTCCACGGCGTCAAGCGCCGGTCCTCGTCGTTCAATACGGCGCGTGTCGATGATCTCTACGTCGACCCGCACGAAGGCAAGACGCGCTTTTTCATGCACTATGGCGATCTGACGGACGCGACGAACCTCATTCGCCTCGTTCAGGAGTATCAGCCTGACGAGATCTACAATCTGGCGGCGCAAAGCCATGTCCAGGTCAGTTTCGAAACGCCTGAATACACGGCGAACGCCGACGCTCTTGGGACGTTGCGGCTGCTCGAGGCGATCCGCATTCTGGGCATCGCGGACAAAGTGCGTTTCTATCAGGCTTCGACCTCGGAGCTGTACGGCAAGGTGCAGGAGGTTCCCCAGAAGGAGACCACGCCTTTCTATCCGCGTTCGCCCTACGCGGTCGCCAAGCTGTATGCCTATTGGATCACGGTGAACTATCGCGAGGCCTACGGCCTGCACGCCTCCAACGGCATTCTGTTCAACCACGAAGGCCCCTTGCGCGGCGAGACGTTCGTCACCCGCAAGGTCACGCGAGCGGTAGCGGCCATTCAACACGGTCTGCAACAGAAGCTCTATCTGGGTAATCTTGATGCAAAGCGCGACTGGGGCCATGCGCGCGACTTCGTGGAAGGCATGTGGCTGATCCTCCAACAGCCAAAGGCAGAGGATTATGTGCTGGCGACCGGCGAAATGCACTCGGTGCGCGAATTCGTGGAGCTGTCCTTTGCCCATGTCGGCCGGACCATCGCCTGGCGTGGCTCGGGCAGCGATGAGGCAGGATTCGATACCAAGACCGGCGAGGAACTGGTGCGTATCGATCCGCGCTATTTTCGTCCCACCGAAGTCGACGAACTCCTGGGCGATGCCACCAAAGCGCGCACCAAATTGGGCTGGCATCACAAGACCGCGTTCAAGGATCTCGTGGCCGAGATGGTCGAGAGCGATTTGCGTCTGGTCGAGCGTGAAACCTGGCGCCAAGACCGGTCCGCAGGCTAGGGCAGGGACGCGATGGCCACGGGCAGACCATATGACATTGCCGGCAAGCGCGTTTATGTGGCCGGACATCGCGGCATGGTCGGCTCTGCCTTGGTGCGCCGTCTGGCATCGGAGAGGTGTGAAATCGTCACGGCCGAACGCGCGCAGGTCGATCTCATCCGCCAGGACCATGTGCGCGCGTTCATGAAACAGACCCGGCCCCATGCAGTTTTCATCGCCGCGGCAAGGGTGGGCGGCATACTCGCCAACGACACGTACCCGGCCGACTTTCTCTATGACAACCTGATGATCGAGGCGAACCTCATCGAGGCCGCCTTCAGGGCCGAAGTCGAGAAGCTGGTGTTTCTGGGCTCTTCGTGCATCTATCCGAAGTTCGCCGCCCAACCTATAATTGAAGATGCACTGCTGACGGGCTCGCTGGAGCCGACGAACGAGTGGTATGCGATCGCCAAGATCGCGGGCATCAAGCTTGCGCAAGCCTATCGGCGTCAGCACGGCTGCGACTATGTCAGCGCGATGCCGACAAATCTCTATGGGCCTGGCGACAATTATGATCTCAACACCAGTCACGTAATCCCCGCTCTGCTACGCAAGGCCCACGAAGCCAAGCTGTCAGATGCCGGGAGCTTCACGATCTGGGGTTCAGGCAGGCCACGCCGGGAATTCCTGCACGCCGACGACTGCGCGGATGCGCTCGTTCTCATCATGAAGGCGTATTCCGAGGAACCGCATATCAATGTCGGTTCGGGCGAGGACGTCACCATCGCCGAACTGGCCGGGCTCGTTGCAGAGGTCGTTGGGTTCAAGGGCGCGATAATGAACGATGCGTCCAAGCCGGACGGCACGCCGCGAAAACTCATGAGCGGCGAAAAGCTGAAGGCGCTGGGATGGAGGCCGAGAATCGGTCTGCGCGAAGGCCTGGCGGCGGCCTACGAGGCGTTCTTGTCCGCGCCCTTGAGATCGTGAGTAAGCTGCGAGGATTGTACGTTTGAGTCCGGGCTCGATGGACCAGGAAACAGCGTATCGGTTCGTCCCAGCAGCCAATACGCCGCGAGCCCGAGCCATTCGTGCCTGGCGACCGCGTAAGCGCCGGCCGCGCTGAAGCCCGCTCGCTTCACCGGCCATGGTTTTACGAAAAAGCCGGCCTTGCGAAACGTGCCGACAGCGCGGGGCATGTGCGCGGCCGAGGTGACGAGCAGCCACTTCTGGGAAGACCTGGGCCGGACCAGAGCGCTCGAGAATTGAGCATTCTCGTATGTGTTTGCGGAAAATGGCTCCACCGTGAGCCGCCGGGAATCGATGCCGGCGTTCTTTGCGTAATCGATCCAGCTCTCCTCGCCGTCGCCCGTGAAGAGAAGCCGCGCCTTGGGGTAGATCTTCGCCAAGCGGACCGCTTCCATCATTCGATCATAGCCGCCGCCGACGGCTATGATCCCGTCGACTTGTTTCGGCAGGGCTCGGGGCGGCGCGAAACGTTCCTCCAAAGGGGCAATGAGCGTGAAACCGAGCAGCGCCGTATCGACCGCCTTGGAAAAAACGGTGATGCCCATCAACGGCAGGATAAGCCGCAGGTAAGAAGAATAATGTCTGACCCTGGGAATGGAGCTCAGCATGCGTCGTCTTCAGAAATGCTGGATTCACACCAAATCACTTACGCTCGACCAATTGGGAATACGTTAACGCGGGCGGACCAGAAGGCGCTTGTGTGCTGCAGGTAGATTATCGCTGCAATTCCTCGAGGAGCGCCTGCCAGCGCTGCAAGACGATTTGCCGATTCCAGTGTGCGTCGAACGCGGTGCGGGCATTCCGCCCCATGACCTCGCCGCGCTCCTGATCGTTGGCGAGGGCCAGAACCTGGCGCGCCAGGGCGTCTGCGTCGCCTTCCCCGACCGTCAGGCCGCAGTCGTGCTGCGCCAGGAGCCGTGCGATCTCGCCGTCGGGATGGCCGATGAAAATGGCCGGCCGGCCGGCCGCCGCGATGCCGTAGAACTTGCTCGGCACGATCAAGCCTTCCAAATCGGGACGCAGTGAAACGAGATGTAAGTCGCCCGCCGACAGGCTTTGAGCGAGCTTTTCGCGCGGTTGATACGGTTCAAAACGCACGGATCTCAGGCCACGCTTGGCGATCTGCGCCTTGAACGCCTCATGAAGCGCACCGCCGCCGATGAAGAGCCATGCAACTCTCGGCCTTACGGACGGCTTCGACGACTCGGGGCCGGGCACGTGATCCACGCCGTTCTCGAGCCGCGAAATGGCGTCGATGAGCGTCGTGTACTCGTGCGCGCGTCCCAGATTGCCCGAGTAGGCAACCACGAAGGCGTCCTGGAGCCCCCACGCCGTGCGCAACGGGTTTGTCTCACGCGCGACCGGTGTCACGAGGCTGCCGTCGGCGAAGTTCGGTATGACGCGGATTGACCAGGCGGCGATGCCGTTCGCCGCCAGGCGCTCTTTCATGCGCTCGCCCAATACGACATTCGCGTCGGCTGCCTTGAGTGAGCGGTTGCGCAACCGACGCAGCAGCGAGAGGAGCCCACGCGCGGGCGCGCTGCGGCCCATGCCCAGAGCTTCCGCAACCTCCGGAAAGACGTCCTGCATCCAATTCACAAGCTGCGCTCTCTTGAAGAAAGCGATGGGGGCGGCGAGGAGGGACAGCATCGGAGGATCGGTCTTGGCGACGATCACGTCGCCGCGCCGGACGTGTCCTATCAGCGCGAGGGCGCACGACAGGTAGAACGTGACGTAATCCACCGCGCGCCCGGCGAGGTTCTGGCGGCCAAAGCGGCTCGTCCAGATGCGGTGGACATCGACGCCTTCAATCGTCTCCCGGGGGGGCAGGTTGTCCAACGGCGAGTCATAGCGCTGGCGTGACGTAATGATTGACACGCTCCGCCCCGTGCCCTGCAGCCCGAATGCGATGTCGGACAGCATCTGGCTGGTGGCGGAATGGTCGGGATAAAAGTATCTGTTGATAAAGACGATGCGCCCCATGAAAACTTTCTCTTGGGTTCGCGCGTCGCCGTCAAGGCGGTTGACACGGCAAATCGGACGCCCCGCAGATCAAACTGGCCGGTGTGATTCTTGCCTGCCACATGGAGGAAATCGCAGTCCCGCGGCCTACTCTGCCTCAGGTGCGATGAGCACCTCGTAGCCGTCGGCACTCCCACCTGCAACGATCGCGTCGCCATACTTGATCCAGGCGTGCGCCTTCAAGTGTCCGTCCGGAGTTTTTGCGACGCCGAGGTGAAATTCGGGCCTCAAGCCGTGTGCGCGCATCCAGGTGTCGGCTGCAAGGCACTGCACGAAGCAGTCGGAGCGCCAGGGTACCCGCCGCGCCGCCGCAGCCAGAGCCCAGGCCATTTGTTCGGCGCGCACTTGCGTGCCGGCCGAACCGCCGGGCGGGGGTAGGTAAGGCTGGCGCAAGGCCCCGATCAGACGGGCTGCCGGCGTCGTTTGGAGCCGGTAGCGAGCCAAGGCCAGACGGACAGCCGCTTCGCCCAGATCGCGCCATGCCCTGAGGGAACGGATTGCAGGTCGCGTCATAATCGGTGGCCGCTCAGGCTTCGCGGATCAGGCCGCGTTCAGTTAGTTCAGCGACGAGCCGGAACACGTCGGCCTCCACCTGTTCGCGGCCCACGTCGAACTCGTCGCGGAGCTGCGCGCAGATCTCCGTGAGGTTCTTTCCCTCCGACAGCAAGGTCCAGATCCGCGCGCCGACAGGATCCAGGCCGAAGTATGTGCCGCTCGTCAGGTGCAGAATGACGGACTCCGTCCCGACCATCCGCGACATCGATTCTGCGGGAATGACGAAACGTCGATCGAAGTTCATGGGAATTTCTCCGTATGGGAGGCCCCGTGGCGTGCGAGCGTTCGAACAAGCCCGGGCAGGGCTTCATACTTACGCGGATAGTCCAGCGCATAGAACGGCACTACGTTGGCAAGTGCGGCCGTTGCATCGAACTGTGCCGAGATCAGCGCGCTGTCCTCCACGTCGATGACAAAGGAGTGCTTGCTCCAAACTATCACAGACTGCGCGGGGCTCATGCGCGAAAGCGAAATCTCGCGCGCGCCGTCAAACGCAAGAGCATAAGCTGCCAGCAGCCGGCGCGGTTCATGACAGTAGTTCAACGCATCCCCCGCTAGAAAGCGGGACTTCGACGTGTAAGCCACGGCCCCTGCCTTGTCCGCATCGGGCGGGAGGAGGTGGGCGTGGCTGTCCGCCCATAGCCGGATCGAGGGATGGCTTGGTACGGCCGTCCAGCCCGCGGGGCCCTGTTCGAGTTGCAGTCCATCATCGGTCAGAAATCGGAAGCCATTGGTGGCGAAGGCTGCCGCAAGGGTCGACTTGCCACGTCCGGCTTCGGCAACGAACGCGATCGCACCGCAGCCGATATCGACGGCGCTGGCGTGAA
Source organism: Hyphomicrobium sp. (assembly GCA_035325525.1). Lineage (GTDB taxonomy): Bacteria > Pseudomonadota > Alphaproteobacteria > Rhizobiales > Hyphomicrobiaceae > Hyphomicrobium_B. Next base: position 190,811 of record DAOKZR010000006.1, read on the forward strand.
AGATGAGCTTGCCCTGCTTGCCAAGGGCGAGCGGTTGCACCTGATTGAGATAAAGGTGCTCGATCGTGGCGGGCGACGTGCCGGGGACGGGCGTGCACCTGACGCCCCTACCGTCTGCGGAGACGATGAAGTCCGCCAGATCGGGAAAGCGCAACAGATAGCCTTCAGAAGTGCGATAGAACTCGATCCACGGTGTTCCGTCCGGAAACGCCGACACATGAAAGGGCCGCGATGGCATCGCAGCCTGGACCCCGGGAACTAGCGTTCGATACGTAGGCATCTGAGAGCAGGTATCTTATCCGGTCGGGCGCGCACCCGATACGGGATAGCCTCAACCCGAATATGAAAGGGCGCCCAGCGGGCGCCCTTGATCAAGCGGCGTGGGAGATCGTGCGGCGTGGGAGCGGCCAGCGTCAATTGCGCGTGATGCCAAGCGCCGCGTAGTCGATCATCTTGAACCCGTGCGGTCCGGCCGTCACCGCATCCGGCAAGATCGCTTCGACTTCGTCGACCATGACACCGAAGTGGCGCCCATGACCGCCGAGGTCACGGAAGGCTTGCTTGTATTCGAATAGATAAAGGCCAAAACCCAGCGGATGCGTGCCGACGCGCGTGATGTTCTCCTTCATCTCGCGCATGGAAAGCTGCCTCCTCGTCGACCCGCCGCCGCCGTCGCTGCCAATGGTCTGTGATCCCTTGGTGAAGTCCGACACGGTGCCGTAAACTTGAAGTTTCGGTGTGGAATAAGCCAACCGCGACTTCCGGATCTTGTCATCGAGACGCTCTGAGACCGTCTTATCGAGATCGCTCATGTTACGTTGTCCTTACTGCAAGCGCCCAGTTGGGCGCGGTTCCCGCACGCAGCAATCGCCCGTGGCTGTTACGCTGGATTTGAAAGTCTACTGTGGACTTGAACGTCCGCGCGATGTGGCGCGCAAGGCCATCTGACACCCCGTAACTCCCCACAGTGCCCAGTTCTGCCAACCGGCTTTGGGCGAGTCAATAAACAAATTATACAACATCTTCAGCCCGTCTTGATCAAATCGGCAGCGCTGCCCGGCCGCTATGTCGCGGAGGTGTTTCCGCCAAGCCTGTTCAAGGGGGGCAGTGTAGCTGGCGGCAAAATTTGCCTTGGTTCGACGCTCCGCGATCCCCGGCGGCAATAGCCCCTCGAGCGCGCGAACGTGGATATGCTTGTGTTGTCCGCCGCGCAGTCGCAGACGCCCCGGGGTGGCAAACGCGAACTCGATGAATTCTCTTGCCAAAAACGGATGCCGGAACTCGATGCCGTTTGTCGCCCCCAGCCGCTCGCCAAGATCTCGCGCGAAGCTGTCGAAGGGATAGGAAAGGGTCTGAAAGAGCGTTCGCTGGGCCGTTGTCTCAAAATGCGGCGTTTGGAGCGCGCTCCGGCGGGCGGCCCGCTCACTCACAAGACGGCGATAGTCTGCGCTGAGCCAGCGGCGCTCCTGGCGCGCGCGGTCAGCCGGCCTGATCAACGCCGATCGGATGCGAGCACGCAGCTTTTCGGGAAGCTGTGGATAAAGCCCGAAGCGGAGGATGTTTCGCAATGCGTTGAGCCAGCCGGCCGCTTTGGCGTCGGCTTTCAAAGAGACGAGCAATGCGTCCACGGCAAAAGCAGCAACGTCGTCGGCGTAGTGCAGCGGGGAGCCATTCAAAAGGTGGTCGCCCCCGATCCCGGTCAGACATACGCGGCGCCCGCCGGCGGCCGCCAGGGCATAAAGGCCGTCGCCGAATACGCCGTTGGGGTATCCGGGGAATGTTCGGTATCTGTCGGCTTGCTCTTGAAACCAATCGAGATCCTTCAGGCTCGGCGCGATTTCGTGAATGACGACGCCCCAATGATCTGCGACGAGGCGCGCGTAGCAAACCTCGTCAGCGGCAGGATCGTGTGCGAACGCTAAGGTGTATCCCTCCAATGCCGGAGCAGGCAGGCGGCCGGTGCGCCTCAGGTGCTCGGCGGCCCCGAACACCGCAGAAGAATCCAAGCCTCCGCTGACCTCGCAGAAAACCGGCGTATGACAACGCGCGTGCCTGCGAACGATTTCGAGAAACAGGCTGCGGTAATGCGCGATGTAGTCTTCGTCGCGCCGGTAGCGGATGCCGGGCGTAGGCCGGGGCAGCCAATAGCGCCGCGATATCGGCCCCTGGGCGCGAACCCGGAGAGCGTGCGCCGCGTCGAGACGCATGATGTCTTTCCAGATCGTCTCGTTGCGCGTGCACCATTCGTCTGCGCAGATCTCGGCAATCATGCCCTCGTTGGGAAGCTGTGCGATCCATGGCAGCATTAAGAGCGGGTGGATGTCGGACGCAAACGCGAACGTCGCGCCATCCCAGTGATAATAAAACGGCTTGAGGCCGGCGCGGTCGCGCGCGCAAAACAATTCGCGCCGCCGCGTGTCCCATACGGCGAATGCGAAGTCGCCGTCGATATGAGCAAGGCAGTTCTCGCCCCAGGTTTCGAACGCGCGCAGCACAAGCTCGCTGTCCGCCTGGGTGCGCAGCCAAACCCCACGATCGCGCAATTTGCTGCCGAGTTCCTCCCGGTTGTCCACGCGCCCGTCCATGACGAGCACGAGGCTTTCTTCGGCATTCACGAGAGGCTGGCGCTCGTGAAGTGATTGAGGCGTTGTTTGAAGAAGGCCGGAGCCCAATGCGGCGCAGCCAGAGCACCAATGATTGATGCCGTCCGGCCCGCGATATCTCATGGCGTGCGTCATCGCGGACACGAGACCGCAATCTGCAGGCTTGCCGTGGAAGTGGACGATGCCGGCAATACCGCTCAAATCGCTGCTCCCAATAGGGGGCGAACCTGCGGATGGACGATGCCGTTGGAAAGGGCGATGACCCGGGACGCCAAGGCAAGGCTGGCGGGTCTGTGCGTGATCAGGATCACGGTGCGCCGTTGAAGCGCGTCTGCGCAGGCCGCGACGAACGATGCCTCGGCCTCAGGATCGAACATCGCAGTGGCTTCGTCGAGAACGAGAATGGGTGGATTTTTGAGCAAGGCTCGCGCAAGCGCGATGCGCTGGCGTTGTCCACCGGACAGCCGGATGCCATTGTCGCCGATGGGCGTATCGTAGCCCGACGCAAGAGCGGCAATGAATTCGTGCGCCTGGGCAAGTTTTGCAGCCGCTTCGATTTCGGCTGGTTCTGCGGCGGGCCGGGCGAAGCTGATATTTTGGGCGATCGTGGCGTTGGCAAGAAGAACGCTTTGGGGAACAATGCCGATCTGACTGCGCAACGTGTACAGGTCCAGATCGGCGATATCGATCCCATCGATCAAGATCTGGCCCGATTGGGGCTCATATAGACGCAGCAGAAGGTGCACGAGCGTGCTTTTGCCTGCGCCGTTTGCGCCGGTGAGGGCGATGACTTCGCCAGCGGAAATTCCGAGGTTCAATCCGCGTAGAACCGGAGTACGTCCTGGGTAGCAGAAGCATAGATCGCGGAACTCCACGCGCCCCTTGAAACGCGTGGCGGTCTTGTCGGGTTTGGAGACCGCTTCAATCCGTTCATTGAGGACATCCGTGAGCCGTGCGTTGGCGGCGCTGGCAAGCTGATACTGTCCGAACGCCGAGGTCAGCGCACCGACCGGCCGGCTGAGAAGTGCGGCATAGAGGAAAAAGCTGACAAGCTGATCGGGCGCCAGCGTGCCGTTCGAAAGCCGACCAGATGCAAGCCATGCGAGTGCGACGACAGCGATCGATGCCGCCAGTTGCACGCCAGGTTCCAAGGCGGAATAGATTGCGCTGAGTTTCGAGCCAGTGCGCGCGATGCGCTCGACCTTGCTCGCATAGCGCGCCGATTCGATTTGCTCCCTGGAGAACTCCTTGATGGCCGGGATCTGATTGAGGTTTTCCTCCAAAACGGCGACGGCTTCAGCCTCCTGCTGCTGCAGTTCGCGCGACAAAGGACGCAAGCGGCGCCCGATAGTCTTCGTGACAAGAACGAACAGCGGAACGAGAATGAGCGCCAAGCCCGCCAGCGCGGCATCTATGCGCAACATCTGAAGGGACGCGCCGGCCAGGACGAGAAGCAGGGGGATCGAGCGCGCCAGGGTGCCGGCAAGAAAGTTGGATACATGCAGAATATCGTTGGTCACCAGGGACAGGATCTCGCCCAAGCGCCGCTCTTGAAAGTACCCGAGGGGCAGCGCCTGGAGGTGATCGTACATCCGTATGCGGAGATCGCGCCGCATATTCTCAGCGCTGATGCTGGTGACGTGGTTGGCGGCAAAGCGAAGGATCGCCTGGGCGGCAAAGGCCGCAACGAGCCAAAGCGCAAATGTGCGGACGCCGGTTGCCTGGCTTTCGCTCATCAGGCTTCCCGCCAGACGGCCGCCGAGCCACGGCACGAGCAAGGTTGCCGCCGTTTCCAGAAGCGTGAAGAGCGCAGCCGCTGCCAGAGCCATGCGATACCTGCGCAGGACGGGCGGTATGGGACTGTTGCTCATGCCCGTCTCCGCACGCGCGACAGCGCCTTCACGACGCCGCCGGCGGCGCGGCGCGCATAGAGCCAGGGTAGCCATCGCAGGCGCGACGATCGATATTTCTGCTGCATATAGGCGCGGGGCGGAAAGAAGGTCTCGCCGACATAAGACAGACGCGCGCGACCTCCGCCGAGGGCGATGAAGTCCATCCACGATTGGCGAGCGGCACTCGCCGTCAGGTATGCCCTGATGGGTTCCTCCTTTCTGGCAGAGCGTAGGGCGGCAATCGCGGCGCCGGGGAGAGGCGTCGCGAGCCGGGCTTGTGTCATCTCGAGGCTCTCAAGGCAGACGGCGCAAAGCCCCTTGCTCGTCGCAAGATCGATCAACGCGGTCCATTCATTGCTCGTAAAACCGCGCGCGAGGAGATCGATATCGTAAAGCCAAATCAGCCGGTCACCGCCGAAATGAGCCGTACCGCCGACGTAATAAGGAATTTTCACATGGACGGCGCGGTGGATGCAGGCCAGCAGCATGGCGTCGGCGCGCGAGGGTGCCTTGGCCATCGGATGGAGCCGCGGGATCGCCCGGCTTCGGGTCAGCAACTCGTCGTAGCCGAACAATCCCGCAAGCATGGGTGCGTTGTTGATCTTCCAATGCACGTCGAGATCGTGGACCGATCCGTCGGGCGCTTCGTGCGCGTAGCTGCTCTGGTAACTTACAAAATCTGCGCTCATGGCCGATGTCTGTGCAAATCCGGCTTCGGCGGCGGCCTCCTTGAAGCCCTGCCGCTGATGTCTTGCGATGAAGATATCCGTGTCGCCGCGCGAACGCAGGACGGGACTTGAATAGACGTCGTAGGCGAGCGCGGTTCCCTTGATGAACAGGACGCCGATGTCGCGGGATTGCAAGTGAGTGAGCAGGCCGGACAGCACCTCCTGGTGGCGCAGCTCGTACATGGCTTGCCCCAGAGATCTTGTCCGCAGTGCTTGCCTGACCCCGGCCGGCCACCGCCAGTCCTCCAGCGGGCGCTCATGCAGGAGGGGTTGGACCCCGTGATAGGATGCGCGCTGAAGCAGGGTGCCGGCGAAGGCGCCGTCTGCCTCGCGGGGCCAGCATGCGCCGGCGTTGCGCAGCGCTGCGCATATCAGTTGATCGGCCTGGTCGATCTTCACGCGGACATACCTCGAAACGAATGTTGCGGCGCTTTGCACGCAATAGCGCACGCCATACTAGCAAGGCCACTCGGGAATGGCAGTTGGATCGCGCGCTTTACCCGGCAGTTTTCTGCCCACCCGGCCAGTCTTGCGGCAGATGGATCTGTTGGCCGGTATGTTTGTGGACGGCTTGGGGCAGGGGCATTCCGGTCGCGACGTCCTTGCGGATCTCAGCCACGATGGCATCCACGAGAGTTCGATACCAGAAGCCCTGGAGAAAATGAAAATAATACCCCTCCCGGCCGTCCAGAAATCCCAGGCGCAGCACGTAGCGGTAGATCAGATACAGAAAGGAGCGCAGTCCGCCGGGGAGCCGGTTATAAATGTTGGCCTTGACGAATTTCTTCCAGCCCGACCGGCCGACGCGGCCTTCGCCTGTGGGAAGTCCCGCCCCCTCAGTGAGCAAAATGTCGATGGCCTCGCGACCGGCGTAGCCGACGTGCTTGTTCGACCACCAGGACAACGGCTTCAGGCTGTGATCGGCGAAATCGTAAGGTAGATGACGCACGTCGCCCTTGACGGCGATGTATTCGTCCATCCACTTGTTTTCGCATCGCCCGCGGCCGTTGCGCCAAACACGTAGCAGCCAAAGAGGATAGAGTCCGCCGTGCTTGAGCCACCGATCCATGAAGATACGCCTTAGACGGAGGCAGACGCCATCCACGGTCTCCGGCAGCAGGTCCAATGTTTCGAGCAGGCCGCGACCTGCGCCCTCGCACAGATACTCGTCGGCATCTATGCGCAGCAGCCAGCCGCCGCGTCCGGCGAGACGATCGATGCCGAAGTTCATTTGAGTCGAATAGTTGATCCACGGATTGAAGACGACGTCGGCGCCGCGGCGCTGTGCAATTTCCACGGTCCGGTCGGCCGATCCGCTGTCGACGACGGTAATACTCGAGCATATGCCGCGCAGACTTTCGAGGCAGCGCGCGATGTGGATCTCCTCGTTATGGGTCAGAACGATGGCGTGGATCTGAGGCATCGTGTGGGAAGTCCTCGGCGGTGCTCTTGCAGGGTTCAACGCGCGTCGTCGATGAGCCGCTTGAAAAGCGCATGCATCTGGACGGCACGGTTGTCCCAGCTGAAATCTTCTTGCATCCAGCGTCTCCCATTCCGCCCCATGGCCTCAAGATCCTTGTCACGCACGTCCTCGATGGCGGCAGCAAAGGCTTGCGCCGATTTGGCGACCCACCGGCCGCAGTCTTTGGCGTCGAGATCGGGCCAGGGGGCGCCGTGGCTGACGATGGCGGGGACGCCGTGGGCCAGCGCCTCGGCGACAACCATGCCGAAGTTCTCCGAGTGCGTTGCAAAGACGAACAGATCCGCACTCGTGAAGGCTGCGCGCTTTGCGTCGCCATCCACGTGCCCTCGAAAATGAACGCGCTCGGCAACGCCAAGGCCGGATGCGAGCCGCTCGAGGGCCTCCACATACGATGGCTCACCGCGGCCGAAGATATCGAGCGTCGTCTCAGGCGCAAGGCGCGGCATGGCCTGCAGCAGGATCTCCAGCCCCTTCTTGGGATCGACGCGGCTGATGAACATCAAACGCAAGGCGCCGCCGGGTTTCCACGCGCGTCCTGGCAGAGTGGCAGGCGCCTCGACGGCATTGGAGATGATGTCGGCGGTGAATCCCGGAAGCCGCGCCAGACTAGCCTCCTTTTCGACCTGCGCGGTGACATGCAGTGTGGAATGGCGCGGCTTGAGGAGAAGGCAGAGACGCTCCCATATTTTCTTGAGTGTTTGTTTGCGTGCGCCGCTCCATTCGTGGGTCGCCTGAAGGGCGCCGCGCGGAGACCAGACGAGTGGCTTGCCGCGGACCTTGCATACGAACAGCGTGGGCAACGTGGGAAAGCTGTAGGTGCCAGTGAGAATGACAACGTCGGCCCATCCGGCCATTCCCCAAAGGCGTTTGAGAAGTCCGGGCGCGATGTCCGGCAGCATGGTGCGCCTGGCGAAGTACACATCATAGCCTGCATCGAAGCGCACCGGAATGTCTGTGACAGGCACGCGCTGGGACAGATCGGGACCAGCCATGTCGCAGGTCAGAACGCGCAGATCGACGCCGGGAATGCGCGCCAGCGCGTTGCACAGCGCGAACGTCGAGAAAATGGGTCCTCCATAATGCGTCGCCGGATAATAGGAGGGCGTGACGTGCAGGACTCTCATGTCGCTGACGGCCGTTCTATGGGTTGAGCGCGGATCATCGTCTTAAGTCGCAGGATAGGCCGTTCGATAAAGACAAATATCAAATGTGCCACACAGATACAGACCGTGCCAGCCACGACATAAAAGATGAGCTGAGCCATGAGTGTTCCGCCCCACCATTGGGGAAAGGCGTCAGGCCGGATGACGATATCTCGAATTGCTGCCCGAATTGGCAAGTGGGTGAGATAAAGTGAATAGCTTATGATCCCAAGGTGCGTAAGGAATCGGCTGCTGAACAACTTGTTCCAAATCGACGTTTGTCCGCCCAGAAGAGTCGCCCACAATACTGTTGCGCCAAATAGTATAGTGACGCAGTTCGATCCTATGGATTGCACGGCGAAGTCATTCCAGATCAAGCCGCCTGTCATGTTCCACAAGATCGCGCAGGAGATCAGACCGACGGCCAGCAAGATCTTCGCAATCGGTTCGAGGCGAGATCGCGGATATGATCGCAACAGTATTGCAATCAAAGCGCCGGCGCTTAACCCGTCCAACCGCGTCGGCGTCAACACGTAAACCGACCAAGGCATTGCGTCACTCTCTAACATTGCGATGCGCAATGATAGCGACAGAATCATCAGAGAGACCGCGAGAAATGCTAACCTCTTTTGATTTAGGAGCGAGACAACGAAAGGCCAAATCAGGTAAAATTGCTCCTCAATCGCCAAAGACCAAGTCACATCCATAATCCCATGCCGCGGCTCAGGGAACATGGCCATGCGATAGTTCTGTAGAAAGAACCAGTACCAAAGTTCGTCACCCTGAACTTGATTGAAGCGGTCAGCTTTAGGGTGGGGTATCGCTGGTAAGATGTAGAGGGAAAAAATGAGGATGAGGATATAGAGCGGTAAAATGCGGAGAGCCCGGCGAGCATAAAAGTTCAGGTAGTAGTTCCGGTGTCCCTTATTGTCGAGCAGGATCCCGGTTATGAGCATTCCAGAGAGAACGAAGAAGAGATCTACGCCGATCCACCCCGATGCCAAGGCGTTATGAACGGACTGCTCGAACGGCGTCTGTGGTTTCATCACATCCAAATGGACCAGGAGAACTAAGAGAATAGCCAAGCCACGAACCCCATCAAGGTTCGTCAGATGCTGTTTGGAAAGTGGAGAGATCCCAAAGGGACGAGCATCAACCCAATCGCGCCTAACCGACGAAAGACCGGATTGAGACTCGGGCATGCCACTCCTCTTGAGGTGATCTTCGTCTTTCACGACATGCCGGCGATGACTAGCGTTGCATTGAGAAGAATCGTTCAAGGCCGTGTACGGCAAGGATCAAGACCAATGCAGTACCGCCAGCGCCTATGACATCCGAGACATACCAACCGTCAACGCGCGCGCCGATTTGAATACCGAGCAGGACAGCAGGCAGATACAGCCAGTTTTCGACCTTCATTGCGCGAAGCGCCGATCGCGACAAAAGTACGAGAAATAGCCCGTAGACGGGCATAAGAAGAGGGATGCCGGCCCAACCGAAGTTCCAATAGCTTTCGGCAAAGAGGCCTGGGCTTATTGACGATCCCTCGTCAGAAGAGGCCGCCAGGTAGAGTTCTTTTCCGATAGCCGTGATTTCGGGTTTTTCGGGCCATATTGCGCGGGGGATCAGAACGATAAATGCGTTCTTCAGACTGTCGCCCGGGCGGCCGATGTCGTGCCACGTCGTCACCATCGACGCGGCATTCGTATAGCTCAGTCGCGACAGGAACGATTGACGTTCCGAGAGTTCCGCGTCGGCGCCCAGATCTCCAGTATAGGCTTCCAGGATTTCCAGACGAACACGCAGGGGGGCGCCGCGTTCCGCATAGCGGCGATAGATTTCGTTGCGGCCATAATGAATGACGGGATCGAGTTGGCTATAGACGCCAACGATCAGCACTATGCCGACGAGAATTCGCTGAAGCGTCAGACGGTGGTGCAAAAAAGCGAGGTAGCAGAAGATCAGCGTAAGGAGGACCTCGGTTTTGGCGAATGTAAGTAACCCTATCGCTAGATCGAGAGGCACCAGGACGGCTGCAAACGCCATGGCGGTGCGGTTCCCGCGGAGCGCGACGAGGATGAGCAGGAACAAGCCGACGATGTAGGATTTTGCCAAAGGCATGATGAGGCCCGGGATCGTATCGATCAACCCCAGAGTGGATGGGAGCACGACGAAGTATCGGACCAAGCCGCCTGCGATCAAAAAAGCGGCAGCAAAGAGCATGGTCGTTGCGCCCCGCGCCGATTGATTGCTCTTGAGCGGTGGCGCAGTGGCCGAAACGGCGGGTGATGGAGCGGGGATCATCCAGGCGGTGCCCAATACGCAAAGTGAGCACGCCACGTTGATCATTCCGACCTTGAAAGCCTCATCCTCGCTGAAATCGTACATGGCGCGGATGAAAAGCATCGTGGTGTCGTTGGCGATGTACGGGGCAAGGTTGCCCATTCCGTAGTAGGCCGCCACTGCCACGCGGAACCAGAAGATCGGCTGCCAGATCGCAAGAGGTTGGCGCTGTAAATGCCACCACGCACCGAGCAGCATGATCGACATCAGCCCAAGCGGTCCAATCACGTTGGCCGAATAATGCTCGTCGGCGCTGAACGTAATCGACGCCATCAAGTACCCTGCGAGGAGCGCGAAAAGAAGAATGAGCTCGCGGCCATCAACGAGAACATTGGAAAGATCGGCCGTTGCTGCGCGTACGGGCTTGCGCCTCTGCTGCCGGTAGAGGGGGCGCGGCTGAACCATGGCGCGAGGCCTGGCCTCGGGCTGGCGTGGCGGATAGCCGGTGTTGTCTGCCCTCATCTGCAAAGTTATCCCCGGGATGGCTGGCCGCCGTAGTGTGACCTCGAAACGGTACGCTCGAGGACGCCAAGCGCGATGGACACCACGCCCAATCTATTGCTCCCTTATATCATGCCCGCGCAAGCGCAGAAGCACGTGACGCACAACGAGGCGATCAGGTCGCTGGATGCGCTTGTACAGCTTTCAGTTGCGGACCGGGATCTGGCCGCGCCGCCCGCATCTCCCGCCGAGGGCGCGCGCTACATCGTGGCTGCCTCCGCGACCGGCGCGTGGAGCGGGCACAAAGACCACATCGCTGCTTATCAGGACGGCGCGTGGCAGTTTCTCGCGCCTAACGAAGGGTGGCTGGTGTGGGTTTGTGACGAGGACGTGTTGGTCGTCTGGAACGCGGCGGCATGGGTCGCGGCGCAGGGCGTCATGTCCGTCAATCCGGTGGCGCTCGTGGGCATCAATGCGACGGCGGATACAACCAATCGTCTCGCCGTCAGCGCGCCCGCGTCGTTGTTCGACCATGCCGGGGCGGGTCATCAGCAGAAGATCAACAAGGCCGCGGCAGCCCAGACGGGCAGCATGCTTTTTCAGACGGCCTACTCGGGCCGTGCCGAAATCGGCCTGACGGGCGATGACAATCTGCATTTCAAGGTCAGTGCGAACGGCTCGGCCTGGATCGACGCTTTCGTCATTCCAGCAGCCACCGGCACGCCGCGCGTGAGAAGCCTCGCCAAGGCCGGCCTTCCTGCCGCCGCCACTTCGGGCGCAGGCGCCCTCGTGCACGTGAGCGATGAAGCCGGAGGCGCAGTGCTTGCGTTTTCCGATGGCACCAACTGGCGGCGCGTCACGGATCGCGCCGTCGTGAGTTGAGGTGATGCACCGATGACAGCCCTATTCAAGGTCGATTTCGAAGTCGCCAACAACGAGGACTTCCGCTACGCGTTCGCCATCTGCGATGAGCACGATACGCCGGTGGACTTGACCGGCGCGACGTTCCACATGGATATCGAGACGCGGCTTGGCGATAACGTCCTGGTTCTCAACATCGAGAATGGACGCATCGCGGTGGATCCCTCGATCGGGCGGATCGACCTCAGCGTGCCCGCGCAGGACATGGCGGCGTTGCCGGCAAACTTTCATCAGCACGACATGCTCATGCGGCTGCACGGACAGACGACGCGCCTGTGGGCCGGCAATTTCTCGATCGTTCAAGGAGTAACAGAATGAGCGTGACCGTTACGGAAATCCGCACGTCGTCCCTGCGCGTGACGCCGTTGCGCCTCGCGGTTGCTCCGTCTGCGGCGGGTGGCGATCACGGCGAACTCAGTGGTCTGGGCGATGACGATCACCCGCAATATCTGACCGCTGCCCGTGGCGATGGTCGTTATGCGCCGCTTTCGCACGTACATGCGCTCGATTCGCTGCCGCCGATGGGGATCGACAGCGGGCAATTCGCGCAGTTCTCCCTCTTCGATCCGACGGCGGGCGATGCGTCCGCGGGCAGGTTCACCTTTTGCGCGTCAAGCCACCCGTGGACCAACGGCCCCATCGGAACCCCAAACTATACAGACCACGTGGCATCATGGGGCTGGAACATCAAGGCGCCGACACAGCAGGACATCACAGGTGTTCCGGGATTCTGCAACTCGCTCGAAAGCCGGTACTACAACGGCGACGGGGCTGGCCGGTCGTCGTTTCAATTCGAATGGCAGCTACGCGGGATAAGAGCCGACGGATCGCAGTTCAGACCGCTCGAGATCGACTGCCCCCACGACGGCATCGGCAACAGCGCCAGCTTTCGCGTCGCCCAGATGTTCGTGGGCACGGAAACCACGGGCTGGGATCTGACAAGCACCAAGGCGTTCGAGGTCAAACCCTTGAACGGCACGGCCGGGGGAGAGAACGGCGTCGCGCACGTCACGCCGCCGGCCGCGCACGTGAACGGGGCGCGTGCATTCTCGGTGCAATTCCCGGCGGCCACCAACAAGACCCAAACCGTGTTCTATGGCGTGGCCAACACGAACTGGGGTGCGACGGCGCAAATCGTGAACCAGCAATCCGGCGGGTCGGCGGCGTTCGAGCTTATCGCGCCAGGCGCCGGCTATTCGTACGTTCACTTCCTGAATTCGAGCACGCCTCAATCCTGGAGCATAGGGCGCGACACGCAGGATCACTTCGCGATCGCTACCAACGCAGTGCCCGCGGGCACTCCGCAGACGGCGTTGAGGATCGACCGGACGTCGCGGCAAGTCACGTTCTATTATGCGCCAAAACTACCAAGTTTTGCGGTGTCGGCATTACCCTCCGCTGCTACCTATGGCGCAGGATCCATGATTTACGTATCCAACGAGTCGGGCGGCGCGGTCGTTGCGTTCTCGGATGGCGCAAGCTGGCGGCGCATGACGGATCGGGCGGTGGTCAGTTGATAGCGAGGGCGGCACAGATCAACCGGCGCCGGTGAGTTCTCGAATGCGGTCTACGACGCGTTGAAGTTGGGCCGTGTCGCTGTAGCCGCTCTTGATGCAGCGCGCGCGCCCGGCTCTCGCAATCGCGGCGCGCGCACGGTCATGGGCGAGGTAGAAGCGAACTTTGTCGCGAAGTTCGTCATCACTGGAGAAGAACTCGGCTTCCTTGCCTTCCTCGAAAAGACTCAAGTGGTCGCCGTTGCGTTCGGCAAGCATGAAAGTGCCAGTCGCGGGAATCTCGAATGTCCGCGTCGTGGTGGTTTCCGGAATGCGCTTGCTGAGTAGGCCAAGCGCGATCTTGGAGCGTATGAGCGCGCGCGGATAGTCGTCTCCCCAGACTCCATCACCCTTTACATGCGGTTTAGCCCAAGCATGCCTGCGGGCATATCGTACCCAGCCGGGCCCCCATACGGCAGCCTGCACGCTGCTGGCGGCGGCCTGAAGACGTGCCGCATAGTGCCTTTCGCAATGGCCCACAAAGCACAGGTCGTGGGAAAAATCGTTATCGGGTTTCTGGATTTCTGCGGCTCGATCAAATCCGGCTCCGTAGCCCTGTTGTACAAGGAGGAGTTCGCGCACCCCGTGAGTCTTGTAGGCATCGATTTCAAATGTCTTGGTTGTCACCGCCAGATCGTAGATTGGAATACACGCGCGAAAGTGCCGGGACTTGTGATGGATGAGTTGCGGATCCGGCGTGTAGTGGGCGGCAAACTTGCGGGAGGCTCGATCGCGCAAGGTTCTCAATGTCTCTGGATAGATCAACACGCCCTTGTCGATCCAGACGATGTCGAAGACGTGAGGTCGGGTGTCATTCAGCAAATGTTCGTTGAGCAAATTTACGCCCCTTCCGATCAGAAGGCGCGCAAGGAGGGATCTCTCAACCCGGTTGCCCATCCTTGAAAAGGGCGTCACGTCGAAGGGAAGTATTTCGTGCCCAAGACGCGCCAAGGTTTGCATTCGCGCAAGGCAGGTGCCGCCCTCCCATAACTGTCCGACGTAAAGGATCCTCATGGCCTTAGCGCGTTGGCAGCATCCAAGTCATTTTTTCCGACGGGCTGCAAAACAGATTACCTTCGAACTCTAGAAAAGCGCTCGATGTCAGTTCTTCCAGCCGCGGAAGCCGCAACGGCCCGAGATTTCGTTGCCGGACGCGCGCATAGGCGTAATCCGAAGGAAGAAGAGCACCGAGAGCTTCCAGTGTCGAGATGGACGACCGGTTCTCGGGTCCGATCTCTACGCTCACAATGGGTCTAGAGGTTTCCAGCGTTTGTCTCAGGCCGAGCAGCGCCTGGGGTTCAAAGCCCTGCACGTCCATCTTGATGACATCCACTTGGCCAATACCGGCCTCGCGGACAAACTCATCACCACGCCGCACGGGTAACGTAGTCGCATCCAGCAGGGCGTTCTCGACGTTTGGAACGAATTGTCCCGTTCCAGAATTGTCCGAATCCGGGATCTGGAAGACGAGAAATTCATCCTTGTCGCCAAGGCCAAATCTGGCGAGGTGCACCGAGCCGATATTGGCGGTCTTGATCTTCGTTTCAAAAATTGGCCAAAGCTCCGGGTTTGGCTCGAAGGCCCAGACCCTCCAGCCGAGCGAAGCGAAGAAGAAGGCGTGATGGCCAACATTGGCTCCTATGTCGAGCACATTCACTTTTGAAAGATGAGTGTGGAGGGCTCGGAAGACGGCAAGGTCAGCAGGTTCGTAGCTGCCGACTGTGAGAACTTGCCAATCAACGTAATGCCGAGGGGACGCAGCGTAGGTCATGCCCTGGTAGGGGACCTCGATGGTTCCGGCTGTCTGACTGGCAATAGGAAACAGCCCGCGAATAACCCGGTCCAGTCCCCGGATGGTATTGTTCAAACCGCCCATCCGCATCATTTTGAGCAGCGGCAGTGTTGTCCTCGAAATTTGCATCCTTGTACTCGCGCCGCCTCATGAAAGTGAGCATTCGTATTCATGCAAGGAGCTTCTTGCGCATATTCGATAGCCTGCTCAAGAGCATGTTGCGATGAGCGGCGGGAAGTGCGCAAGAAAGAACCGGAAGCAGGGCAAAAAGGCCCCACAGCAACAGCGCGGCGATCAAGGCGATGGCGGAATGGATGGCGATGAGCTGCAATACCAGGAAGCCAATCCCAAATGTCCAAGCCCCCGTCATCGCAATCGCGCTGGCACTCTGACGCAAGTAGGTTTTGTACTCGAACCCATCGATCTGGCGGGCAGCAAGCCAGGGCATCAGGAGTCCTTGCCCGGCGGCCTCTGCCACGGCCAGTCCCGCGGCCGCGCCGGTGGGGCCGTATGCACGGCCGCCAATTGCGCACGCTGAAAGCCCAACGGTAAGCTGGAAAATGAGCGCCAGCGAAATGGGACGCGGCGTATTTGCCAACATGAGATGGGAACTCAAGGCGGCCGCCGGGGATGCGAGAACCGCGCCGCTGACCAGAAACAGGATCATGAGCGGATTGAACAGATTGTCATGTCCTGTCCAAACCAGAACGAAGGGACGGCCAAACAGCATGAGGCCCACGGCCATAGACGTCGAGATGATGGCCAATACGCAACCGCGTAGATGTGGCGGGTTACCTCCGCCGTCTGGCCTGCGTGATGTACGGCGGCAATCTCTACGCCGGATCCTATCGACAGCATGTTGCACAGGGTACGCATGAAATTGACCATTGTCCGGGATAGGACAAATCCGACAAGAGGCGCACCCATCCAACCGATTGAACTGAGGTAGACGATGGGAATTTGCAGCCAGGCGACAGGAGTGCCTTGCTGAACGGCCAGCCATTTCGCATGGCGCCCGACATCTCCGAACTCAGCGGTCGAGGGGCGGCCTGGGACTAGTCGCAAATCCCGATAGCGGGTTTTCAAGGCGTACAGCATGAACCCCCACCCTGCGAGCAAGTCGCTTGCGGCCATCAGTGCCGCCAGCGTCAAGGGCCGCGCGCCCAGTCCTGCGGCGGCCAGCGTTACGCTGACCATTGCGGCCGTCGCTGCCAGATCGACCATGGTTCCGGTGGCAAATTGCTGGCGGCCGCGAAAGATCTGTGAAATGGAGCCGCGTGCCACGCGCGAAAGCGCGGCCCACCCGAGCAAGGCAAGGACGCCATAGGCTTCGGCACGCGGCAACGCGCCGATCGACAGTCCGCGATGCAAGTCCACGGTGGAAGCAATAAAGATCGCAATACAGCCAAGCAGGATCGCAAGGCAGCCAGAAATAAAGAGAGCAATCGATACGGTTCTTTGGAATCTGGCCGTGTCGCGATGCGTCCAGGCTTTCTGGAGCGTGTTGCCGTAGTAGATGTTGAGGCCCAATTCACCTATGGCGATGAGCCCGGCGCACGATAGTAGAGCCGCCCAGTCGGAATAGAGCTGCGGACCCCAGGCGCGCAACAACACGCCGACCACGACGAAGCG
>DAOKZR010000007.1:0-150358 GCA_035325525.1 Hyphomicrobium sp.
GGCCGAGGAAGAGGCCGCGCGCAAGAAGGCGGAGGAAGAGCGCCTTGCCGCCGAAGCCGAAGCCCGCCGCAGGGCCGAGGAAGAGGCCGCGCGCAAGAAGGCCGAGGAAGAGGCGGCGCGCAAGAAGGCGGAGGAAGAACGTCTTGCCGCCGAGCGCAAGAAGGAGTTTGACGCCTGTGCAGCGAGCCTCGCTGGCTTGACGGGTAAATATAACATCCTGTTTCGGAGCGGCTGGGCGGACTTGCGTCCCAAGCACGCGAAATTCCTGGACGAGATTGCGGCACTCGCGAAGAAGTGCGAGGCCATGACCATCGTGATCGGCGGGCACACAGATTACACGGGCAGCGAACAGCTCAATCAGACGCTGTCGGAAGATCGCGCCGAGGCGGTGCGTGCAGCGCTCGTCGAGCGTGGCGTCGATTCCAAACAGCTGGAAACGCACGCCTATTCCTATCGTCAGCCGATCGACGGCATTCTGCGGCCCTATGCGCGCAGGATCGAACGGCGAGCGAGCCTGACGGCTGAGTTACGGCCGCCGCAAACAACTCCATAAGGCGCGCCAGGAGGACGATTGATGTATCTCGTACAGCAGTTGTGGTGGTTCATGCTGTTGGCGTTCCTTCTGGGAACATTGCTAGGCTACGTCCTGTGGCGCGCATGTGGCCGCCGGCACGTCCAATCCGGCTACGAGCGCGCGCAGAAGGACGCGGCGTCGCGAATTGCGTCGCTCGAGAAAGAGCGCGACCGGTTCTCGAAGTCGGCGCTCGAAGCTGAGCGCGAGGTTGCGCGTCTCAAATCGCAGTTGGACAAAGCGCGGGGCGCTCCGGGGGGCTGAGCGTCCGGGGGTAATGGTGTTGGCGGCCTGGAGCAATCGTGCGGGCCTTTGCGCCAGTGGGCATTTCGAAGCAAATCGTCTCAACTGGCGCGCTATGGTTGCACCTGCGGTTCCGGGGGGCTATCACTCGATCGACAGCCTGCAAACGGGGGCAGCGGCGACGCAGTTTCGATGCCTGATCTCAAGCTTATCGCGCTCGACACGGAAGACCTGAACGTCATCTCGGCGCATCTTCAGGATGCCGTCCTGCGCGTTGGCGATATGGTGTTTCTGCCAAGCGAACGCCGCTTTGCCGTCATACTGAACCGTTTCGACTGGGAAACGGCCGCAAGCAAGATGAAGCCGGGGGACAAGTCCGGCCTCGAGCGTCGCCGGGCCGGCTTGCGCTTCGAACGCGTTCTGGCCGCCAAGGTTCAAGGCATCGACCTCAGGGACAAGAGTGCCGCCCTGGCGCTGCTGGCCATCATATTCGAACCCTCAACGGAGCCCGGTAGCGTTGCAGGCAATGTCACGTTGACATTTTCGGGCGGGGCCGCCATCCGGCTAGCTGTCGAATGCGTGGAAGCGGAACTGAAAGACCTGGGCGCCGTTTGGAAGACGCGCCGGGCTCCGAGCCACGGCGGCGACGAGGGCTGAGGATGAGACCTTAAGGAGGGCGGCTCGACGCCGGGCCGGATCATTTCACGATGCCGATGCATCTAAAAACGGCAGCCGCCGATTTCGAAGCAGAGTTCCGCGCGCTGCTGGCCCAGAAGCGCGAAGTCTCTGCGGATGTCGATCAGGCTGTGCGCGCCATCATCGACGACGTCAGGGCGCGCGGCGACGCTGCTGTGATCGACCTGTCCAGGAAATTCGACGCCGTGGATCTCGCTGCGGCCGGCATCAGGATCGGTGTCGCGGAGGTCGAGGCGGCCATCGCCCGATGCGCGCCCGAAACGATCGATGCACTTGAGCTTGCCCGCGACCGCATTCGCGAGCACCATATTCGCCAACTTCCCCAGGATGATCGCTATCGCGACGCGGCCGGCGTGGAGTTGGGACATCGCTGGACGGCGGTGGAGAGTGTCGGGCTCTACGTACCCGGCGGCCTCGCTTCCTACCCGAGTTCGGTCTTGATGAACGCCGTGCCTGCCCAAGTCGCGGGCGTGCCGCGCATCGTCATGGTCGTGCCCGCGCCGCGCGGGGAACTCAATCCCCTCGTGCTGGCGGCTGCGAAACTGTCGGGTGTCGAGGAGATCTATCGCGTCGGGGGAGCCCAAGCGGTGGCCGCGCTTGCTTACGGCACGCAAACCATCGCACCTGTCGTCAAGATCGTCGGGCCGGGCAACGCCTACGTTGCCGCCGCCAAGCGTCAGGTTTTCGGCGCCGTCGGCATCGATTCGATCGCTGGACCTTCAGAAGTGCTGGTCATTGCCGACAAACACAACAATCCCGAATGGATCGCCGCCGACCTTCTGGCCCAGGCCGAACATGACACGGCCGCCCAGTCGATCCTCATGACGGACGATGCGGACTTTGCCGCAGACGTCACCAAAGCCGTCGAGCATCAGCTCAAGACGCTGGCGCGTGGCAACATCGCAGGGGAAAGCTGGAACGTGTTCGGGGCAACGATCGTGCTGTCGTCGCTGGATGAGGCGCCGCAGCTTGCCGATCGCATCGCGGCCGAACATCTGGAAATCGCAACGGCTGATTGCGAGGAACTCGCCAAACGCATTCGCAACGCAGGCGCCATTTTCCTGGGCTCCATGACGCCGGAAGTGATCGGCGATTATGTCTCGGGCTCAAACCATGTGTTGCCAACGGCCCGCAGCGCGCGCTTCTCGTCGGGGCTCGGCGTCCTCGACTACATGAAGCGCACATCGATTCTAAAACTCGACGCAGCGGCGCTGAAGGCGCTCGGCCCGCCGGCGATGACGCTGGCGCGCGCGGAAGGGCTCGAGGCTCACCGCCGCTCGGTCGAAGTGCGGCTGGAAGGCTGAGAGGCGGCAGGACCATGACCAGCGAAGCCAACAAGAGCCGCGATCGCCTCGTCGAGATCACGCTCGACCAGCGATCGCTCGGCCCGGCCAACGCCAACATCGAGCATGAGCGCGAAGTCGCGATCTTCGACATTCTCGACGGCAACGCCTTTGCTGTCGACGGGATGGACGTCGGCCCGTACCGTCTCAACCTCGCCATTGCGGACGACCGCCTGCAACTGACGGTCCGGGACGAGGATTCCGAGCCGGTCGCCTCGCATCAAGTGCCGCTGACGCAATTGAAGCGCGTCATGAAGGATTACTTCCTGGTTTGTGACGACTATTACGCGGCGGTGCGCACTGCGCCGCCTGCCCATATCCAGGCCGTAGACCTGAACCGCCGCACCCTGCACGACGAAGGCAGCAAGATCCTCGCGGAGAGGTTGGCTGGCAGGGTCACGGTCGATATCGACACCGCGCGCCGTTTGTTCACGCTGCTGTGCGCGTTGCACTGGAAGGGTTGACGCGCTCTGGCGGACGCACATCCGGATCACCGGCGCGCGTTGAGAAACCACGTCTCCTGCGCGCCAACGCCTTTAATGTCGATGGTGCCATGCCGCTCGAGCAGGAAATCGTTTTCGAGCGCCCCCTTGCAGCCGGGGCACAGCAGAATGCGGCCCGGCTGGCTTGCCTGCTCCAGGCGGCTCGCGAGATTGACCGGATCGCCCCACACATCGTAGCTGAATTTTCGCTTGCCGATGATGCCGGCCATCATGGGGCCGGACGCCATGCCGGCGCGCACGTTGATAGGCAGATCGAGTTCACGCGCGATGTCGCGGACCGCATCCATCATGTCGAGAGCCATGGCCGCAAGCGCTTCCGCGTGGTCGGCCCGCGGCTCGGGAACGCCTGCGGCGACCATGTAGGCGTCGCCAATGGTCTTGATCTTCTCAACGCCGTGCCCGGCTGCAAGCTCATCGAAGCGGCTGACGAGCCGGTTCAGCATGTCAACGGTACGTTCCGGCCCCAGTCCGCGGGCGATCGCGACGAAGCCGGTGATGTCGGCAAACAGGACCGAGGCTTGCGTGAAACCATCGGCGATGGCGGCGCCAGGGTCCGCCTTCAAGCGCTCCACGACGTTGGCGGGCAGCACGTTGCGCAGCACGTTCTCTGTTTCGGCCTTGGCCCGTTCCGCAAGGCTGAACGCGTAATAGACCGAGGCGGCGATAAGGCCGAACGTGGTCACTGCGCCTTGCAGGTAGTTGGCGTTGAGAAACGCGTCATCCATGGCGATCAGCGCATCGGAGCGGTGGAAGGAGAACCAAGCAAGCAAGTGCAGAGCAAGCGCGGCCGATACGGTGGCCAGAACCAGCCGGATTCGCTCCAGCCCGAACACGACGAAAGGCGCAGCCGAGAACACCACATACATGAGCGGAGCGCCTGCCGAACGGCCGAAATACGCGGTGAAGAAAAACAGCGCGAGCAATTCGGCGACCGCGATGAGCAAGGCTCCCGCGATGTCGTTGATGCGGTGGGCCAGCGGAACGAGCATCGCGATGCCCGCAAGAAGCAGGTTCATCAGGATAACAGGCCGCATCTTGGCAAACTCAGCCGCACTCTCCTGGATCGCAAATACCAGCGTCGTGACGACGATGATGACCGAGATCATGTTGATGATCTTCAGGCGGCGCTGGGTGTCGGGGGGATACCCCGCCGTTCCCAAGCCTGCCAGGAGCGCGAGGAAACGGCCGGCCGGTGCGAGGATCTTGCCCAGCACCCGGCGCAGATCGCGTCCGGCGCCTTTGAGCGCCATCGGAAAGCGGGAAAGTGCCAGCGCGGCTGGGGGGCGTGCGGTCGCGATGGGCGCGTCCGGCGCACCCGCGCCACTATAGGCGGCGGATGGATCTTCGTTCGCCACAGGCCCTGCGTCCTCGATCCTCGTTGGTCCGGTTCTCATTCGGCTCTGCGTTTCCAGATCCGCTTTGCCGGCGCGGGCGCCCGTCGCGCCTTCCGGTCTTCCCCTTGCATTTTCTAGCACGGCGCGCGGGTTTCGACTCTTTCCAAAAGACCTAGAGCACCTAAGCGCGACAAGACAAATAGAGCGCTTCTCGGAAAAGTGGAAACCGGTTTTCCGGCAAGAAGCGTGACAAGACAATTGCGTAGAGCCGTTTGCATGTTTGATGCAAATCGCGCAAGCGGCTCTAGTCGATGCCGGCGATGCCGGTCAGCGCTGCGACATCGCACACGACGATGGCGCCCTTGCGCTCGATGGCGCCTTCGCCCTCCAGCAGGGCCAGCGCCGCGTTGACCTTGGGGCGGCTGGCGCCCACGAGCAGGGCCAGTTCGCTCTGTGAGATCGGCAATGAGACATTGACCCGTTCGGACTTGCCCCCGGGATCCTTCTGGCGGGCCGCAGCGAGGAAAAAGCGAGCCAGCCGCGCTTCTATCGGGTGAAGCGCGATCGCCTCGAGTTGCTCGTCTGCATCGCGAAGGCGGGCCGACAGGAAGCGGATCGCAGCTTCCGCCACTTGAGGCCGCTCCCCCAAGAGACGCCCGAACGCGGCCTTTGATAATGTCAGCGTCAGCACCTTGTTGACTGCGGTTGCATCCGCCGACCGCGGCCGGCCGTCGAAGACCGCAAGTTCGCCGAAGATGGAGGGCGGTTCGACATGCGCGAAAGACAGCTCACGGCCGTCGGACGTGAGCACCGACAGCCGCACCCGGCCTTTGATGACGATATGCAATTCGGTGCCGGGATCGCCTCGCGAAAAGATATTCTGTCCCGTGTCGAAGCTCGCTTCGCGCAGTTCTTGCGCAACAGCGGCCCGGCCGGCCTCGTCCAGCGTTCCGAACATCGGAGCCTTGGCCAAGGCATCCATAGCTTCGTTTCGTGTCACCATGACAGCCTTCAAATATCCCTATTTCAGGCCCTATCAGGATGCCTTGTTTCCGGGGGACCTGCAACGAGGGACCCCTTGCATTCCACCTTTTGGGTGAGCATTGTCGGGCGCTCTCACCCGTTTGCGGCCTGGCGGATTTGAAAACCTATGATCTCCTCGTTGAAAGCAGCCCTTCTTCCGGCCTTTGGCCAAACCTCCGCGCCCGGCCGTGAGAGCCTGCGCGAGGTTCTGGCGCGCGAGCGCGCCGCCAACAAGCAGGACACGGAACGCCCTCGTCTCGTACTGGCCAGTTCCAGCCCGCGGCGCATGACACTGCTCGCGCAGGTGGGGATCACGCCCGATGCGTTGCGGCCCTCATCGATCGATGAAAGCGCCAAGCGGGGTGAGATGCCCCGCAGGCTCGCCTCGCGTCTTGCACGGTCCAAGGCTGAGGCCGCACGAGACCAGATCGCCAATGACCGTGAGTTGGCGGATGCATACGTACTTGCCGCCGATACGGTGGTTGCGGTTGGCCGCAAGATTCTCTTGAAGCCCAACCACGTGGAAGAGGCGATGGCCTCCCTCCAGTTGCTGTCGGGGCGCACGCATCGGGTTTTGACATCGGTGTGCCTCATCACACCCGACGACCGCGTGCGCTCCAAGATCGTGGACACCCGCGTGCGCTTCCGCCATCTGCAGCGCGCGGAGATGGAAGCCTACATCGCCTCGCGCGAATGGCGCGGCAAGGCCGGCGGCTATGCCATCCAAGGGCTTGCGGGCTCCTTCGTGCAGCGGATCGTGGGGTCATACACCAATGTGGTCGGACTGCCCGTGACGGAGGTGGTCGGCATGCTCACCGCGGAAGGATTCCCGGTCCACTACAACTGGCTCAAATTCGCGGAAGTCGATCGCGCATAGAGCGCTTCTTTTGAAAGGCGGACGCCGGTTATCCAGCAAGAAGCAGACAGACAAATGGCTCTGGGGTCTCATGACATCTCGAAGGAACCAGCAATCCGTGGCTCCGCCCAAGATAGGTAAATGCCCCATCTGCCGGGAACCCTCGATCGCCGCGTACAGGCCGTTCTGCTCCAGACGGTGCGCGGATATCGACCTGGGGCGGTGGCTCGGCGGCGGCTACGTCATTGCCGGGGGCAATGCCGACGCCGATGAGGACGGCGAAGAGGCGTTGCCTCTCGCCGCGGAGGAAAACACCCTGTCCGACAAGTAATTCGCGCCGTTTTCGCTCCAGTGCGAAGTGCCGCTTGCCAGGGCGCGGATCGCCCCCTATAAGGGCCCGTCTTCGCCTGCCGCTAACGGCGCCCGAGGACAATGCCCAGGTAGCTCAGTTGGTAGAGCATGCGACTGAAAATCGCAGTGTCGCTGGTTCAATTCCGGCCCTGGGCACCATTACCCCGCAACTTGTCCCTTCCTACTCGAAATCGAGCACCGACATCACGCGGAACGTACGCGATTTGCCGTCGTGCTCTGTAAACGACACGTACTCGCCCGGTGCGAAGCGGTGCTTGCCGAGCTTGAAGCCAGCCTCGTCGTCCGACGTCTCTTCGGGGTCGTAATCGAACGCCCAGCTTCCGCCGCGCCGGTGCACGAGCCTGCCGATCTCGTCCTTCTCGCCCGGCCAGAATCGGCGCACGCGGCAGCGGTCGCGGTTCTCCCGCCACTCGTCGAGGATCAGTTGGCCGTTATCGTCCAGAGGAGCGATAAAATCGTAGCCGCGTTCGCGGCTGCCGGTGGGAAAGTCGGGGTCGCGCGCCAATTCGATGCGGATGCGCTTCAAGGCCATGGGATTCTCCGGCGTTTCTTATTGTCGAACGTTCGGTTTGGTAAGGGTGCTTCTTTTAAAAGTGGCAGCCGGTTTCCGGCGTTTGCGCGATCTGCACGAAACGCGAAAAAACGGCTTTAGTGCGAGAACAGGACGGGCAGCGTCATCTCGCGCATCGTGTTGCGCGTTGCGCCACCCAGCACGAACTCGCGCAAGCGGGAGTGACCATAGGCGCCCATGACGAGCAGGCCGGAGGCATTGCGCTTGGCTTCTTCGCGCAAGGCCGCCGCGACGCCTTCGTCGTCGGCCTGAATCGCTTTTGCATCGGCCTTGACGCCGTGGCGTGCGAAGGTAACGGCAAGTTCGGCGCACGGCAGGTCGCCTGCAGCCGGGCTTCCGGTTCGCGGGTCGACCCAGACGATGCCGGCCTGTCCCGCCTTCTTGATGATGGGTAGCGCATCGAAGGCGGCGCGGGTTGCTTCCTTGCGGCCATTCCATGCAACGGTGACGTGCGCCGGCGTCGGTTGGTGGTCGCCTGCGTTCGGCACGACCAGCACGGGCCGGCCGCTCTCCATGATCGCCGCTTCCGCACCGTCGAGCGTGTGCGTCAGGTGCCAGGAAAGGTCCGCCTGTGGCGCGATCACGATGTCCGCCATGCGAGCGTTCTGGACCAGCGCCTCAGCCACCGTAGCATACTGGCTTTCCAATTGACGCCATTCCGCCGGGCGCGGGAGAAACGCGGTCTTCTCGTTGAATATCGCTTCGATGCGGCCGCCCTCCTCGCGGTAGGACTTGCGCTGGGATTCGATCATCTCGGCGATCGCGATATCCGGCCATTCGTTGAGCACCACGGGAAGGGGCACTACGAACAGGCCGATCAGGTGCGCGTCATGGGCCTTGGCGAACAGGGCGGCAAATTCGATCAGTCTGGCGGCGCGGCGCTCGTCGTTGATGTGCGCGAGAACGGTCTTGTAGGACATCGCAGCATCCTTTGTTGTGCAGTTCGGGTTGGCAAGGGCTCGAGGAAAGGGCTGGCCGCCCTCATATTAGCGGCCGGCCGCCCGGTGAACCTCGCTCTTGATTTCCATCTTACGGTAGGCTGACGTCACGCCGGAGCGTTTGGGCGCCGTAATCTTAAGAACTCCCTTGTCGGTGCGGGCCTCGATTTTGGCCGGATCCACGCTGTCAGGCGAACCATGGGGTGTGGCAAATAGAGGAGTGGGGGGCGTGGAAAGTTGATGTTCCGCCATGGGGTACCTCATGCAATATATCAAAGCAAAAGAGCGGGGCGCGGCGAGAAATGAGACAGCGAGCCCAACCCTGTTTGCCCGGGAAGTGCCAACCCGGCATTGCCGGGCAGTGCGCAACCCGGCCTTGCCCGGGCAACCCCTTGCCCGCCTGTCGAGACGGCCGGTTCGCCAGCCACTGAAATGTCGGAATGGGGCCGCGGGTCTACAATGACCTGAAGCAATCATTCGGGGGCGAAAAAATTGCGCGGTGCGAAAAGCCGGTCGCCGAGCCATTTTTGATCGTAATCAAGGGAAGGCTTGAGCTGCACACTCATATCTGATCGGATAATCGCAAATCGTCCGGAGGAAGTAGCATGAAATGGGGAATTTCGAGAACAGCATTCTCGGCGGCCGTAGCCGTGGCGCTGATCCAGGGGGCGGCAAGCCTGAGCGCCCAAGAGAATGATCAAGCGCCCAAGGAGGGCGAGCCCTGGGCGCTGTCCTTGGCTGCTCAGCTCCACGCCGAAAAGCGCTGCGATGTGCAAGTGACCTATTTCGTGCGCGAGTTGCCATCCCCCGAGGGAACGCTGTACTCGGGACGAGTGCGCTGTATCGATGGGCGCGAATTCGATTTCTCGCAGTCCAAGCCGCATCTGAAATTCGATCTGCGAGCTTGCGAGCCTGCGGCCTGTTGACCCGGCTGCGGTTCGGCAATGGGCCCCTGGGCCCATTGCCGAACCGGGTTGCGCGTGAGAAGAGATGCCCGCAGCGGACCTGCAGGCAGAAGGCATGAACGATTACAATTGCACGAGTGGCGATGGCGAACTGGCCGAGCTTTATGCTGGGATAGGCACGCTTCTGAGTATTGCCGCCGATGCCATCATCGCCATCGATGCCAACCATCGCATCACGTTGTTCAACGAAGGCGCAGAGCGTATATTCGGCTACAGCAAGGCCGAGATCCTGGGTCAGCCGCTGAGCCGGCTTATTCCCGATCGCTTTCGGCCGTCCCACACCCATCACATCAGTAACCTCCAATTGGGGCAGAAGGCGTCGCGCCTGATGGGCGAGCGCCAGGAGGTTTACGGACTGAGAAAAGACGGTACTGAGTTTCCCGCCGAGGCTTCCATTGCGATGGTGGCGGGTGCGGGAAAGAAATCCTTCTTGGCGGTTCTGCGCGACATCACCGAAAGAAAGCGCACGCAGGAAATTCTCGCTGGCCATGCGCGCGAACTCGAGCTGCGCGTGCGCGAACGCACGTCGGAGTTGGAAGCTGAGATCGCCCGCCGCGAGGAAGCCCAAGCCCAACTCATCCAATCGCAGCGCATGGAGGCTTTCGGCCAGTTGACGGGCGGCGTCGCGCACGACTTCAACAACCTGCTTACGATCATCACGGGCAACCTGGAGCTTCTGATGCCCGAACTGGCGACACCCAAAGCGCAACGCCATGCGAAGCGGGCGCTCGAGGCGTGCGAGATGGCCTCGCGGTTGACGTCGCGGCTTTTGACTTTCGCCCGTCGCCGGCGTTTGGAGCCGCGCATTGTCGATCTGAACGAACTCGTGCTCGGAATGACGGAAATCGTTCATCGCACGATAGGAGCGCATATCTCCCTGTCAACGATTCTGATGCCGGAGTTGTGGCTGACGCGCGCCGACCCGAGCGAAATCGAGAATGCCGTGCTCAACCTAGTCATCAATGCACGCGATGCCATGCCCAGGGGCGGGCGTATTGTGGTGGAAACTCGCAATGCCACTTTTGGCGAAGCGGATCACAGATATGTTTCAGGCATCCCCAAGGGGCGGTTCGTCGTCGTTTCGGTAACCGACACCGGCGTCGGCATGCCGCCGGAGATCGTGGCGCGCGCTTTCGAGCCGTTTTTCACTACAAAGCCCACCGGGCGCGGAACCGGCCTTGGCCTCAGCACGATCTACGGCTTTGCGCAGCAGACGGGCGGTCACGTCACGCTCTACAGCGAGGTCGGCAAGGGCACTACGGTCAGCATCTATCTGCCGCGTGCGGTCGATCTGACGGTCACGGACGAAGGCAGGGTGCAAGACGACGAGATCGCTTTTTCGCGCAACAGCGAGATGGTGCTGGTTGTCGAAGACAATCCCGATGTGCGCGAGGTCACTCTGCAGCGGATTGAAGGCCTGGGATATGTCGTTTTGGAGGCTGCAAACGCACCCGAGGCCATCAGGATACTGGATGAAAATCCCGATGTTCAGCTCGTCCTTACGGACGTTGTCATGCCCGGGGGAATGTCGGGCTTCGAGTTGGCCCACTGGATAGGCGAAAACAAGCCCAACGTCGCGGTGGTCTGCACATCGGGCTTTGCGGAAGGCGCAAGCGGCCAGCAGGGGCTCGGCAGCGCGCCGGCGTGCGCGATGCTGCACAAGCCCTACGGGCGCGCCGAGCTGTCGAAAGTCCTTGATGCAGCACTGGTGGCCAAGGAAAGCGCGATGTGAGGGCGGTCAGAGCGCTTCTTTCGAAATTTGGGAACCGGCTGTCCGGCAAGATGCACGCAAGGGGCGCTAGAGCCGCCTGACCGTGCCGCCGAAAGCGTAGCCCACCCCGCGCACCGTCTTGATCAGCATCGGCCGCTCGCTATGCGGCTCGATCTTCTTGCGCAGGCGGGCCACCAGCGCGTCGATAGAACGGTCAAGCGGGCTCCAGTCGTGGCCCTTCAACTGATCCATCAATTCATCGCGCGAGAGGACCCTGCCGGGGCGCTCCAGCAGGATCCGGAGCAAGTTGAACTCTGCGGTCGTCAGATCGCAGACCTCCCCCGAAGGATTGCGGACCTCACGGCGCGCCGTGTCGAAACGCCAGCCGTCGAAATCGTACCGCGGCTTGCCGGCGTGGCCGTTTTCGGCCGGGCTCGCCAGGCCGGCCTCGTAACGGCGCAGAACGGCCCGCACGCGGGCGACGACTTCGCGCATATGAAAGGGCTTCACGATGTAGTCGTCGGCGCCAAGCTCCAGCCCCACGATACGGTCTATGGGGTCGGCTTTGCCGGTAATCATGACTATCGGCACATTGCGCCGCGCGCGTAATTCGCGGGCGATCCGCAGGCCGTCTTCACCCCCCAGATTGAGGTCGAGCGTCACCAGGTCGATCGGTTCGCGCGCCAGCAAATCGGCACACTCCGCGCCCTGTGAAGCCTCACGCACGTGCATGCCCTCCGCTTCGAAGGCGGCGCGCAGAAGCTGGCGGATTTCTGGATCGTCGTCGACGACCAGGATGTGGTGAGGTGGGGCAGCCATAGTGAAGGTGTATCTATTTGTATTTCTTAAGGGAAGAGGCCGCCAGCGACACTCCGCCGCAGGCCGGATCAGCCTCTCCTGGGGCCTCGTGTTACAAACAGTTACAAATTCTCACACAAACAGCAAACCCGTGTTTCCGATCCCGTCTTTGATGCCGGTCAGATTTCAGCAAGCCATCGGGATGGGAAAAACGTCCATGTTGACCATGTCTTTGTACAGCGGTGAAAGCCACTCCGGCCTGGAGGGTGCGCTGGCCAAGTCGGACACCAATGTACGCCGCGGCGTCGAAGCGATCAGCAACTCCACCATTCGCCGCCTTGAGGCGCGCGAGCACGTCTGCCGCGAAGGCGAGGCCAAGCACTACGTCTACCAAGTCGAGCACGGAGCGGTTTGCCTGTATCGATCCATGCCCGACGGGCACCGCCAGATCATGGACTTCGCGTATCCTGGCGATTTCGTCGGCCTTGGCACCTCCGAGCGGCACATGCTGAGCGGTCAGGCCATCGGCCAGACGCGCCTGCGCTGCATTCCGGTGAGCGCCATTCGCCAACTCGCGGGCCGCAATCCCGAGTTCTGTTTCCAGCTTTATGAAGCATTGTCGGCTGAACTGTCGGCGGCGCGCGATCTGCTGGTGACTGTCGGGACGCGTAGCGCAACCGAACGTCTTGCATCATTCCTGATCGCGCTGGCGCGCCGCAACGAACGCGCCGGGATGAACCCCAAGCGCATCGTTCTGCCGATGTTGCGTTCCGACATCGCCGACTTCCTCAGTCTCACCGTGGAAACCGTCAGCCGTACGTTCACGCGTTTGAAGCAGCGTGGAATCATCGATTTGCCCCAGAGCACGCTCGTGATCATCAACAACAGCGAGGAGCTGGAGCAGGTCGCTGGACTTACGCCGCAGGCGGTTGCCTAGCGTCGGCAAGTGTCAAGCAAGCAAAGTGAACCATGCGGACTGGAGCGGGCCAAGATGGGTCAGGCACACCACCAGTGCGAGAAGTTGGGGCTCGTCGTGGGATTGTGTCCCGATACGGCGGTCTATTTGAAGCTGGCCTGTGTCGCGGACGCCAGCGGCCTTCTTCCTGGTGCACTGCGCGCCGCGGGTAAAGTTGCGGCGCTGCATGCGATAAACGATCGTATGGCGCGATCTGGCGGCGTTCTGCCCGAGGCTTGGCGCGAGCGCATGGTGCCGCTCAACACGCTCGATCACGAACCCTACTTCGCCTCCGACGACGAACCGCTTCTGACCGCGTGCTTTTCGTGTCTATCCACGATCCCTGCGGGCGGCGCGCCGTGGCAGGGGTCATGGCGCAGCGATACCATGGGCGAGGTTTTGCGCGCGCTGGAAGCAGGAGCCATCCTGCTCGCGGTCGAGGCGCATTCCGTCGAGGAGCAGCGCAGCTGGGCGCGCACGCTGCTCAAGTGCGGTTGCGCGTTCGTTCAGACGCACGATGATGCGATCTGCCGGAAAGGTACGCACTGACGAGGCGAGCGCGAGGGGGGCCACCCTCTCGCGCTGGTGCCGTCGACCCGGAGCTATTTCCCGCGCCGCGTGAAAATCGCGCGAACGGCTCTGCTCTATTTGTCCTGTCGCGCCTCTTCTCGGAAAGCCGGTTCCCACTTTTCCGGAAGCGCTTTTTTCCTTTGGGCGTCAACCGGCACCGCGAATGCCACAGCCCCCTCGATGGCATCGGCATCGATGCCATTGATGCGGTAGAGATCCCCGACGTTGCCGGATTCTCCGAACTTGCGCACTCCGAGCGATGCTGTGCTGTGTCCGCAGACACCGCCCAGCCATGCAAGCGTCGAAGGATGCCCGTCGATGACGGTAATCAGCCGTGCGTCTCGAGGGACCGCATCCAGCAGCGCCCGCGCATGACACAGCGTGCCCGCTTCGGCGCTCCCTGCCCAGCTCTCGTAGAGCCGGTCGTAGGATGTGATTGCCAAGAGCGCGGTGGCGATGCCCTTCGCATTCAGCGCCTTGGCGGCCTGTGCGGCTTCGGGCGCGACAGCACCTGTGTAGGCGATCACGGCTTGCGTTGCGGCGTTCGGGGCCTCCCGCCAATAGCCGCCTTCGACGATGTTGTCCGCCAGAATTGGCGACATGGTGCGCTGGGCTTGCGCGATTGTGCGCGTCGTCAGCCGCAGATAGACTGATCCTCCCTGCGGCTTCTGAATGTGCGCGAAGCCCCAGGCCATGATGGCGGCGAGTTCGTCGGCGTAGGCGGGCTCGAAAGAGGAAAGACCAACCTGGCCCATGCCGATCAATGGTGTCTTGATCGACTGATGAGCCCCGCCTTCAGGCGCAAGCGTGATGCCCGCCGGGGTTCCCGCCAGCATGAAGCGTGCATCCTGGTAGCAGGCGTAGTTCATTGCATCGAGCCCGCGCTCGATGAACGGATCGTACAAGGCGCCCACGGGAATAAGCCGTTCACCGTTGATGTCGTGCGACAACCCGAGTGCGGCCAGCAGTATGAACAGGTTCATTTCCGCGATGCCGAGTTCGAAATGCTGCCCCTTGGCGGAAAAGTCCCATGTATAGCTCGACGGGATCTTCTCCTGGCGGAAGACGTCCACCAATTCCTCGCGTGCGTAGAGCCCGCGCCGATTCACCCACGAGCCGAGGTTGGTCGATACCGTAACGTCGGGCGAGGCCGTCACGATGCGCGCCGCCAGTTCGCTCTTGGAGCGCGCCAGCGCGTTGAGGATCAGCCCGAACGCCTGTTGCGTCGACATCGAGGACAGCGCAGGACATTCCAGCGTCGCCGGTGTCGGGATCACCCGCGCCTCGCGCCTGCGCTTCTTGTCTTGATTGAAAGGTACGCCGGCGAGAAACGCGGCGAGTTCTCCATGCGGGATGCCGACGCCCTCCAACGCGTCCCACTCGTGGCCGGCGCGTACGTTCTGCTTGATGCGATAAGCCTCGATCTGCGCCGCTGACATGAGGCCTGCGTGGTTGTCCTTGTGACCCTGGAAGGGCAGCCCGATCCCCTTGATGGTGTAGGCGATGAAGCAGGTCGGCCTGTCGTGATCGATAGCATGAAATGCTTCGAGCAGGCTTGCCATGTCGTGCCCGCCGAGGTTCGACATCAGAGCAATGAGTTCGTCGTCGGATCGCCTTGCGATCAAGGCGCGCGCGGCGCTGTTGTCGGGCAATTCGCTCGAGAGACGCTTACGGAATGCCGCGCCGCCCTGGAAGCAAAGCGCCGCATAGAGTTGATTGGGGCACGCCTCGATCCAGGTTTTCAAGTCCTCTCCACCCGGCTCGGCGAACGCCGCCTGGAGAAGCTTGCCGAACTTGATCACGGCCACGTCCCAGCCGTAGTTGGAAAACATGGTCTCGAACTTTTTGTAGAGATCTTCGTGGACCACCGCGTCCAGGCTCTGGCGGTTGTAGTCGATGATCCACCAGGTATTGCGCAGCCCGTGCTTCCATCCCTCGATCAGGGCCTCGTGGATGTTGCCTTCGTCAAGTTCGGCGTCGCCGACGATGGCGATCATGCGCCCTTCGGGGCGATCCTGCATCAGGCCGTGCGAGCGCACATAGTCCTGAACCAGCGAAGCAAACAAGGTCTGTGCCACGCCCAGGCCCACCGAGCCCGTCGAGAAGTCCACGTCGCCGGTATCCTTCGTGCGCGAGGGATAGGACTGGGCGCCCTTGAGTGCACGAAAGTTCTCGATCTTCTCGCGCGTCTGGCGGCCAAGAAGGTACTGAATGGCATGGAAGGCGGGGGAGGCGTGCGGCTTGACGGCGACGCGGTCCTGCGGACGCAGGACGTCGAAGTAAAGCGCGGACAGGATAGTCGCTGAGGAGGCCGATGATGCTTGATGCCCGCCGACCTTGAGGCCGTCGGCATTGTTGCGAACGTGGTTGGCGTTGTGGATCATCCATGAGGACAGCCACTGCACCTTTTGGTCCAGCGCGTTGAGAATATCGAGCTTGCGACTAGTGATGGCCATGGCTCCGCTCCGCTATGATTGCGTACGGCGACTTTAGATCCGGCGCCAGGGCGGGGGATTCCAATTTAGACCAGCATACCGGCTATTATTGGTATGCAATGCTGAAAAAGCGACGATTGCTGGACTGCGGTCTTGATCGCTGGCAGAACGGTCCAGCGGCCAAACTCAACGGGCGTAGGGCAAGAAAGGCTCGATGCTCTCCACGTCCTCGTCGGTCACGGGCGTGTTTTTCAGGGGGCCGGCCCGTCGCGTCTGCGACCAGGCCGAGCCGTCCTTGAAAGTGACCCGCGTTTGGACCGACATCAGTGCCCCGGTGGCTGCGGACCAGGTTCGAATGAAGTCGACACGGCCGGCCGCCACGGCCTCGCCGATGGCTGCGAACAGCGCGAAGTCGTCGATTTCCCGGTCCTCGAAGCGCTCGCCTGCAAGGGCCAGATCGAACTTCTGATCGTCGCGCAGCACCAGTGTCATCGGGCAGGCGCCCGGAGTGGCGGGCCGGGCGCTGATGCGCCAATAGCCGGCGCCTTCCTTGATGTCGAATGCAGCCGCGTCCTTCAGCGCGTGGGCCCAGTCCGACAAATTGCGCCTGACCGCTATCAGCTCGTTGCGAAAAACGTCGTCGGGATACATTCAGGCCCCCCCACTGCTCATGCACTGGCCGCAGCGTGCTAACCTGCAAGCACGGCCTTGTGCGCTACCTTATGATCGAGCGCGGCCGCCAGCAATGCGCGCGTGTAGTCCTCCTTGGGGTGGGCAAACACCTCGGCTGAGGGTCCCTCTTCGACGACCTTGCCGTTGCGCATGACAATCACATAGTTGGACAGCGCACGCACGACCTTGAGATCGTGGCTGATAAAAAGGTAGGCGAGGCCGCGCTTCTTTTGCAGATCGCGCAGCAGATCGACGATCTGTGCCTGCACGCTCATGTCGAGCGCGCTCGTCGGCTCATCCAGCATTACGAATTTCGGCTCCAGAACCATGGCGCGTGCGATGGCGATGCGCTGGCGCTGGCCGCCGGAGAACTCGTGCGGATAGCGGTCTTGGGCAGCCGGATCGAGTCCGACCTCGACCAGCGCCTGGGAGACGCGTGCGCGCCGGCCTTCCTCATCGAGTTCCGGCTGCAGGATGACAAGCCCTTCCTCGATGATCTGGCTGACTGTCAGGCGCGGCGAAAGCGAGCCGTAAGGGTCTTGAAAGACGATCTGCATTTGCTTGCGAAGCGGCCGCATCTGCTTGGAGGTCAAGTTGTCGATGCGCTGGCCGACATAGGCGATGGGACCCTTGGAGGAAATCAGACGCAGAATGGCCAGTCCCAGGGTCGTTTTGCCCGAACCCGATTCGCCCACGACCCCCAGTGTCTCGCCGGTCCGCAGCTTCATCGACAGGCCGTCGACGGCTTTCACATGATCGACCGTGCGCTGCAGCAGGCCGCGCCGGATCGGAAACCAGACCTTGAGGTCATCGGTCGCGACGACCACGGGTGCATTCGGATCGGCGGCCGGCGGCTGGCCTTTGGGTTCGGCGGCAAGAAGGTGACGCGTGTAGGGATGCTGAGGATGTTCGAAAATATCGGGCGCCGGTGCGTGTTCCACGATGATGCCCTGTTGCATGACATAGACGCGGTCTGCCATGCGCCGGACGATGCCGAGGTCGTGGGTGATGAGCAGCATCGCCATGCCCATTTCTTTTTGTAGCTGCTTCAAGAGCTCCAGAATCTGCGCCTGAATCGTGACATCGAGCGCAGTCGTCGGCTCATCGGCAATCAGCAGGTCGGGCTCGTTGGCCAGTGCGATGGCGATCATCACGCGCTGGCGCTGGCCGCCGGAAAGCTGATGGGGATAGGAGCCAAGGCGCTTTTCAGGATCGTTGAGGCCCACCTTGGTCAGCAGCTCGATGACCCGCGGCCGGGTTTGCGCGTCGCTCAGTCCCTTGTGTAGCTTGATGATCTCGCCGACCTGCTTCTCGATGGTGTGGAGCGGGTTCAGCGTCGTCATCGGCTCCTGGAAGATGATCGAAATGCGGTCGCCGCGGATTGCGCGCATTTGCCTTTCGGGCAGCTTCAGGATGTCCTTGCCCTCGAACAGGATCGCGCCCGTCGGATGGGACGCCGATTGCGGCAGCAGGCGCAGGATGGAGAGCGCCGAAACGGTTTTGCCGGAACCCGATTCTCCCACAAGCGCGACCGTCTCGCCCATGGCGATATTGAACGACACGCCTTTGACGACGCGGGAGGCTTCGGCGCCTTCGCCGAACTCGACGGACAGGTCCTTGACGTCGATGAGCGGGGAGGTGTCCATCGCTATTTCCCCTGTCTGAAGGTTTTGCGCGGATCGAGCGCATCGCGCACGGCCTCACCCATGAAGATCGCCAGCGAGAGGATGATGGACACCGCGATGAAGCCCGATATGCCGAGCCACGGGGCTTCTACGTGCTTCTTGCCCTGGAGCAGGAGTTCGCCCAGCGAGGGCGAACCTATCGGCATGCCAAGCCCAAGGAAGTCGAGGGCAGTCAGTGCCGAAATCGCCCCCGATAGCCGGAACGGCAGGAAGGTAAGCGTCGCCACCATGGCGTTGGGCAGCAGGTGCTTGAACATGATCTGCCAGTCGGTGAGGCCCAGGGCCCGGGCGGCGCGCACGTATTCGAGGTTGCGGCCGCGCAGGAACTCCGCGCGAACCACCCCGACGAGCGAGGTCCAGGAGAACACCAGCAGAATGCCGAGCAGCGTCCAGAACCCGGGGATGAACATCGAAGAGACGATGATCAGCACGAACAGCTCGGGGATCGAGTTCCAGATCTCCAGGATGCGCTGGAAGATGAGATCCGTGCGTCCGCCGAAGTAGCCTTGCACCGCGCCGGCAAACACGCCGATGGCGGAGGACAGGATAGTCAGCAGGAGGCCGAACAGCACCGAAATTCTGAAGCCGTAGATGACACGGGCAAGCACATCGCGGCCCTGGTCGTCGAGCCCCAGCCAATTGGTGTTGCCGAAGGCCTCAAAGCGCGCCAACTGGTCGGCGGGAGTCTCGCACAGCGGCATCGACGAAGACCAGGGCGGCGGGGCAGGATAGCCCAGGCACGTGCCGTTATCCTTCATGCGGCCGGGATAGTCGCGGTTGATAGTATCGTAAGAGTAGCGGATGGGCGGCCACACCATCCAGCCGTTGGCCTCGATCTCGTCGATGATGTGCGGCGCCTTGTAGTCGGTTACGGCAAGAAACCCGCCGAACTTCTCTTCCGGGTAATCGACAAGAACAGGGGAGAGCAGTTCGCCCTTGTAGCTGACGAGCAGCGGGCGGTCGTTGGCGATGAACTCGGCAAACAGCGTTACAAAGAACAGGACCGCGAAGATCAGGAAGCTGCGATAGCCGGCCTTGTGGGCCTTGAAGCGTTCCAGCCGCCGGCGATTGACGGGCGACAGCGTGAACCACGGCCGCTTCGGCTTGGCAGGTTGCTGGGCCGGTAGAGCCCGAGTGATCGCGTCGGAGGCCTTCTTATCCATGCTCAGACCTCGCGCGTCTCAAAGTCGATGCGCGGATCGACCAGCGTATAGGTGAAGTCGGAGATGATGCCGACGACGAGTCCGAGCAGCGAGAATATGTAGAGGGAGGCGAATACCACGGGATAATCGCGCTTCTCGATGCTTTCCATCGACAAAAGGCCAAGGCCGTCGAGCGAGAAGATCGTTTCGATCAGAAGCGAGCCGGAGAAGAACGAGCTGATGAAGGCCGCCGGGAAGCCTGCGATGATGATCAGCATGGCGTTGCGGAAAACGTGTCCGTAAAGCACCTGCGGCTCGCTCAGACCCTTGGCGCGCGCGGCAACGACATACTGTTTGCGGATCTCGTCCAGGAACGAGTTCTTCGTGAGGAACGTCATGGTCGTGAACGAGCCGATGGCCATGGCGATCATCGGCAGCGTGAGATGCCAGAAGTAATCCTTGATCTTTCCCAACAGGGAAAGGTCCTCCCAGTTGTCGGAGAACAGCCCGCGGGAAGGAAACCACTGGAAGAACGACGATCCCGCAAACAGGATGAGCAGCAGCACGGCGAACAGGAAGCCGGGAATGGCGTAGCCGATAACAAGGACGCCGCTTGTCCAGGTATCGAAGGGGCTTCCATCGTTGACGGCTTTGCGGATGCCGAGTGGAATGGAGATCAGGTAGGTCAGAAGCGTCATCCATAATCCGAGCGAGATGGAGACGGGAAGCTTCTCCTTGATCAGGTCCAGCACCGGGATGTCGCGGAAGTAGCTCTTGCCGAAATCGAACGTGAGGTAGTTCTTCATCATCAGGAAGAAGCGCTCATATGCCGGCTTGTCGAAGCCGTACTGTTTTTCGAGGCTCTTGATGAAGGCGGGATCGAGCCCCTGCGCGCCGCGATACTTCGACGTGACGGCGTCCGCCGCGCCCTGGCCGAGTGCGCCGGCCTGCCCCGCGCCTGCGCCAAGGCCGTCGCCTGCGCCGCCGCCCATGCGCCCGGCGAAGGACGACGAGTGTCCCATCAACTGTGCGATCATGCGCTCGACAGGCCCGCCGGGCGCGAACTGGATGATGAGGAACGAGAACAGCATGATCCCGAACAGAGTCGGAAAGATCAGCAGGAAGCGTTTCAGCAGATAGGTGGCCATTGGCGCTCTACTATTCCCTTGGCTCTATTTCTTCTCGCCGTCCGGCACGGATTTGGCGGCCAGGGCATCCGCCTTGGCCTTATCATACCACCATGTGTCGAGCACGCCGGGGTCGTACTTCGCGCTCGTTGCCGGGCGCGCGTACCTGTTCCAATAGGCAACATTATGCGAAGGCTTGTACCAGTGGGGCACCCAATAGTGCGAGGCCCGCAGCACACGGTCGATCGCCCGCGTCGCAGTGACGAGATCCTCGCGCGACTTTGCGACCGTCACCTTGTCGATGAGTGCGTCGATGACGGGATCTGAGATGCCCGAGAGGTTCTGCGAGCCGTCCATCGCGGCGGCCTGCGAGCCCCAATAGCCCTTCAACTCGATGCCGGGCGTCAGCCGCAGGGCGTAGCGCTGCACCGTCACGTCGAAATCGAAAGACTTCATACGCCGCTCGTACTGGGCGGGGTCCACGCGCCGCGCGGTGGCGTTGACGCCGATCTTGCGAAGGTTTTCGATGTAAGGCTGGATGATGCGCTCGAACGCATCTTCGAAGAACAGGAATTCCACGTCGAGCGTGGCGCCCTTGGCATCATGTGCCAGCCGGTCGGGACTGAGGCTCCATCCTGCGGATTTGAGCAGCTCGAAAGCTCTCTTCAGATTATCGCGATTGTTGCCGCTGCCGTCGGTAACAGGCGATGTGTAGACCTCGCCGAACACGGCGTCGGGCACCTTCCCCTTGTAGGGCTCCAGCAGCGCCAACTCTTGCGGCGAAGGCTTGCCCGTGGCCTTCATGTCGGAATTTTCAAAGAAGCTCTGCGTTCGTGTGTAAAGGCCGTAGAACAGCTTCTTGTTCGACCATTCGAAGTCGAATGCCTGATCGAGCGCTTTGCGCACGCGGACGTCCTTGAACTTGTCGCGCCGCGTGTTGAGGAAGAAGCCTTGAGCTCCGGATGGATTCTCGTCCGGCAACGTATCGCGGATCAGGCGGCCATCGGCGATCGCCGGCACGTTGTAACCCGTCGCCCAGCTCACCGAGGTGAATTCTTCGCGAAAGTCGAGCGCTCCCGACTTGATCGCCTCCAGTTCGGCAGTGCGGTCACGGAAGGAGTCGAAGCGGATCTCGTCGAAATTGTACCGGCCGCGATTGACCGGCAGGTCCTTGGCCCAATAGTCCTCGCGCCGCTTGTAGGTGACGAACGTTCCGGCCTTGAAGCCCGAGATGAGGTAAGGGCCTGAGCCCAACGGTGGCTCAAGGCTCGTCTCGCCGAAAGGCTTCTTGTCGTAGTAGGCTTTGGAGAGCACCGGCAGCCCGGCCAGGATGACGGGAAGATCGCGCACCAGCGCACCTTGGAAGGTGTATTTGACGCTGTAGTCGTCGAGCGCTTCCGCCTTCGTGACCTCGCGCAAGGCGAGCGCAATGGCGGGTGCGCCTTTCTCCTTCAGCAGCGTGAAGGAGTTGATGACGTCGGCGGCCGTCATGGGGCTTGCGTCGGAGAACTTTGCCTCCCGGCGCAGCCTGAAGGTGACGGACATGCCGTCTGCTGCAACGTCGGCCGTCTCCGCGATGAGCCCATACATGGCATCGGGCTCATCTTGTGCGCGCACCATGAGGCTGTCGAACAGCAAATCGGTCCCGCCCGCAGCATCGCCTTTGATGATGAAGGCGTTGAAGGTGTCGTAGGTCGGCGGGCCGTTGGTCACCAGCTTTCCGCCTTTCGGCGCGTTGGCGTTCACGTAGGCGAAGTGCGCGAAGCCCGCTGGATACTTCAGTTCGCCGAACACCGACAATCCATGTCGCGGTTCGGCGCGCGCGTTGGAAAACGCCAGCATGGCGCCGAGCGCGCAGGCCACCACGGCGCCCATCAGCCCACGCAGGAAACCGGCTGCAACTCTCGTGCGCGTCGTCGGCATGGGTCGCGCCATCCTTGCCTCAGCGTCCGCGCGCAGTTTGCAGCGCCTTGTCCTTGACGGCATCGATCCACCATGTCTGGACGGGCGCCGCCGGCGATTGCGAGGGAAGCTTTTCGGGACGCCCGAACTTGTCCCAATAGGCAATGCGGTCCACGTTCAGGTACCACTGCGGCACCATGTAGAAGTTCCACATCAAGACGCGGTCGAGTGCCCGGGTGGCGCCAACAAGCTCGTCCCGATCCTTGGCGGCGACGATGCGATCAATGATCCTGTCGATGGCCGGGTTCTTGATGCCGCCGATATTGGCGCTGCCTTCACGGTCCGCCGCAGCGGACCCGAAGTAGTACCGCTGCTCGTTGCCCGGCGAATGCGACTGGCCAATGCTGTGAACGACGATGTCGAAGTCGAAACTCTTGACGCGCTGCTCGTACTGCGAGCTGTCCACCATCCGCGCGCTGGCGTTGACGCCGATTTTCTTCAAGTTGTCGATGTAGGGCAGAACGACCCTTTCGAAGTCGGGCTGCACCAGGAGGAATTCAACGTCGAACGTCTGTCCCGCTGCGTTGGTGAGCTTCCCGCCCTTGAGCGTCCACCCGGCGGCGGCCAGCAGCCTGACGGCCTCACCGAGCTTTCTGTGCAAGTCGGTGGGGGAATTGTAGACCGGATTCTTGTATTCGGTCGTGAACACCTCGGGCGGGACCTCGCTCTTCACCTCGTTGAGGATTTCAAGCTCCTTGCCTTGCGGCAACCCTTTGGCAGCAAGCTCGGAGTTGGCGAAATAGCTGTCGAGGCGAGTATAGGCGCCGTAGAACAGCTTGCGGTTCATCTCCTCGAAATCAAGCGCGTACGTGAATGCCTGGCGCACACGGCGGTCTTTGAACTTCTCGCGCCGCAGATTGAAAGCGAAGCCCTGCATACCCGAGACGCGGCCCTCGTGCAGCATCTCCTGCTTGACGAGACCCTTCTTACGCGCGTCGAAGTCATACTGCGTCGCCCAGGCCGAGGCGGAGGTTTCCGACCAAGTGTCGATCAGCCCGGATTTGAACGCCTCGAACGCCGGTACCCGGTCGCGGAAATATTCGTAACGGATCTCGTCGAAGTTCCACAGGCCCTTGGCGACGGGAAGATCCTTGGCCCAATAGTCGGGATCGCGCGCGTACACGACGTTGCGGCCGGCTTCGAAAGATTTGATCTTGTAGGGGCCGCTGCCTACCGGAACGTCGAGCGTGGATTTCGTGATGTCGCGCGTTTTGCCCGAGGCATCCGCGCCCTTCCAATAGTGCTCGGGCAGCACGGTTATCTGACTGACGATGAGCGGCAGTTCGCGATTGCCTTTCATGTCGAACGAAAACTTCACCTCGTGCTCACCGGTCTTTTCGGCCCTCACGACATTCTTGTAGTAGAGGGCATACTGCGGGTTGGCCGTCTTGAGCGCATCGAGCGAGAAGATCACGTCCTCAGGTGTGATCGGCTTGCCATCGTCGAAGCGCGCTTGGGGGCGCAGCCTGAAAGTGACGGAAGAGAAATCCTCCGGATAGGAAAGGCATTCGGCGATCAGCCCATATTCTGCCGATGGCTCGTCGGGGCTGCTGAAGAACAAGCTGTCATAGAGAAGGTTCAAGCCGGCTGCTTCCGATCCCTGAATGGCGAAGTTGTTGAAACTGTCATATCCGCCCATCGACCACTGGCGCAGCGTGCCGATCTTGGGTGCGCCGGGATTGACCCAATCGAAATTTTTGTAGTCCGCGGGCATCTTGGGCGGGCCGAGCAGCGACACCGCATACCGGCATTCGCCCGCTGGCGCCGTGGCGGCAGAAGATTGAGCATCCTGTGCGTGAGCGGAAGGGACCGCCAAGATCAGTTGAGACAACAGCCAGAGTGAAGCGGCGCCGGTGAATAGGGGCTTGAAGCGCATGTCCGGTGTCAATCCTCCGATACCCTCGATCGACCTGTTCTTGAGCCTGCGTCCGGCGCATCGACGCCGTCCATGAGGTTAGCGAGCGCCCGTGATGTGATGACAACCCGGGCGCGTTGCGGCGCGAAAGACTATCATTAAAGAAAGCGACCCCGCCGAGGCCCGGCAGGGTCGCAGGTTTTCCTGGGGGTTGCGAGTTAACTCGCTGTCATTTTGGCAACTCGGCCGGGGTGTCGGATTGTGTCGCAAGATAGGCGATGAGGTCGGCGGCGTCCGCAGGATTAGGCAAGCCGTTGAAGACCATTTTCGTACCCGGAACGAAGCCCTTCGGATTGCTGATGAATGCCGCGAGATCTTCGAACGTCCAGTTTCCGCCCTTCTCTTTCATAGCGGG
This sequence comes from Hyphomicrobium sp., assembly GCA_035325525.1. GTDB lineage: Bacteria > Pseudomonadota > Alphaproteobacteria > Rhizobiales > Hyphomicrobiaceae > Hyphomicrobium_B. The sequence continues at coordinate 24,743 of DAOKZR010000007.1, forward strand.
CGAATAGTCGAAGCCCTCGGCGCTTGCCTTGGGGCGGTTGACGACGCCCCACAGGTTCGGACCGACGCCCTTGGGTTTGCCTTTTTCGATGGTGTGGCAAGCCTTGCACTTCGAAAACAGGGTCTTGCCGTTGTCCGCCGACGCCTTGGACAGGTCTGCCAGAACCGCTGCGGGGCCCTTCTCGCCATCGGCCTTGGCTTCGGCTGGCTTGGCCTCGCCTTCGGCTGGCTTGGCCTCGCCCTCGGCTGGCTTGCTTTCGCCTTCGGCTGGCTTGGCCTCGCCTTCGGCTGCCTTGGTCTCGCCCTCGGCTGCCTTGGCTTTGTCGCCGGCGGCTGCTTCCGCGACTGGCAGAGTATAGCCGGGCTTGGCGGGCGGGCCGGGCATCCGCGCTTCGACGAGGACCTTGGTGCCAATAATCAAAAGGAGAGCCGACAGGACGGCGCCGGCGATTTTGGTGAATTCGAAAGAGTCCATGAACCCCGATCCTCGTTTTTTCCTTGAACTGCGCCGTGATGCACCCTGGGAATATACCGCCGCCGGAGCTAAGGGAACCACCCTCGCTCTTGCAATAGACGAAAAGTGTGGTCTAGAGCCTAGCCGCGAGACCAATTGTCACGAAGGGCCTGAAGTTCGCTGATGCCACGCGTCATCACTATCATCCCGGCCCGTATGCAGGCCACACGCCTCCCCGGAAAGCCGCTGGCTGAAATCGCCGGCAAGCCCATGATCGTTCACGTGTGGGAGCGCGCCATAGCGGCCGAGGCCGGACGTGTCGCGGTTGCGACGGACAGTGACGAGATTGCCGCAGCGATCCGACGCGCTGGCGGTGAGGCGATCATGACGCGCGCCGATCACGCCTCGGGCTCCGACCGGGTGTTTGAGGCTGCGGCGCGCCTGGACCCGGACGCAGACGCCGAAATCATCGTCAACCTGCAAGGCGACTTGCCTACGCTCGATCCATTACTCGTGCGGGCGTGCCTTGCGCCGCTTGCGGCCAGCAAGAAGACCGACATCGCAACGCTCGCGGCCGAGATCACGCTCGATGAGGAAAAGACAAACCCCAACGTCGTCAAGGTCGTCGGGACGCCTCTTGCCACGGGCGGCCTGCGGGCGCTCTACTTCACGCGGGCCACGGCGCCCCACGGCGAGGGGCCGCTTCATCATCACATCGGCATTTATGCCTACCGCCGACAGGCACTCGATCGCTTCGTTTCGCTCACGCCCTCGCCCTTGGAAAAACGCGAGAAGCTCGAGCAACTGCGCGCGCTCGAAGCGGGGATGCGTATCGATGTCGCCGTCGTCGACACCGTGCCTCTAGGGGTAGATACGCCCGACGATCTTGAGCGGGCGCGCCACATCATTGGCGGCGACGCCAACCGAAACTCAAAATCTTGAAGACCGGAGCGGACCGCATGTCGAGCAACCCAAGCACATCACAAACGCGCGCGCGCATCGCTTATCAGGGCGAGCCCGGGGCGAACTCTCACCTTGCCGCCCAGGAGGCATTCCCCGATCTGGAGGCTGTCGCCTATCCCACCTTCGAGGATGCGCTGGCTGCGGTGAAGTCCGGTGATGCGCTATACGCGATGATTCCCATCGAAAACTCGGTGGCGGGCCGTGTCGCCGATATCCACCATCTGTTGCCGGCCGCGGGCCTGTTCATCGTTGCGGAGCATTTCCTGCGCGTGCGCCATCAGTTGATGGCGCTTCCTGGCGCAAGCCTCGAAACGATCAAGCGCGTGATGAGCCACACGCAGGCGCTGGGTCAGTGCCGCAACACGCTGCGCAAGCTTGGCTTGAAGCCGGTACCGGAAGCCGACACGGCCGGGTCGGCTCGCATGGTTGCCGAAAGCAAGGATTTGTCGACGGCGGCGATCGCATCGCGGCTGGCAGCGGAAATTTACGGTCTTGAAATCCTCAAGCAGGACATGGAGGACCAAAAGCACAACACGACGCGTTTCGTCGTGCTTGCCAAAGAACCCGATGATGCCGAGCCCGACGACGGACCCGTCATCACGACATTCCTGTTTCGCGTGCGCAACGTTCCTGCGGCTCTCTACAAGGCACTGGGCGGCTTTGCCACCAATGGCGTCAACATGACGAAACTCGAAAGCTACCAGGAAGAAGGCACGTTCAACGCGACCATGTTCTTCGCCGACATCGAAGGACATCCGGCCGAGCGTCCGGTGCAGCTTGCGCTCGAGGAGTTGTCGTTCTTCTCGACCGAGATCAAGGTATTGGGCACCTATCCCGCGAGCCCTTACCGCAAGGAGGCTGCAGAACTGGTGAAATCAACCCTGCAGGCTTGAGCGGGTCAAACCAACAAGGACTGAGGTCGTCATGCGCCTCAAGGATAAGATCGCCATCGTCACGGGGGCCGCCTCGGGGTTCGGCCGTGGCATCGCCGAACTCTTCGTCGGGCACGGGGCCAGCGTCGTCATCGCCGATCTCAACGGCGTGACCGCCGGGCAGGTCGCGGACGCGTTGGGCAGCCGGGCTTTCCCCGTGAAAGTGGACGTGACGCGCAAGACCGACGTCGAGGCCATGGTGCGCGCCGCCGCGGACCGTTTCGGCGGCCTCGACATCCTGGTCAACAACGCCGGCTGCACGCACGAGAACCAGAGCCTGATGACGGTGAGCGAGGACGACTTCGACCGCATCTATGCGGTCAACGTCAAGTCGATCTACCTCACTACGCTTGCAGCCGTGCCGCAGATGGAGAGGCGCGGTGGCGGCTCTATCATCAATACGGCCTCGACAGCCGGCGTGCGGCCCCGGCCCGGTCTGACTTGGTATAACGGATCCAAGGGTGCGGTCATCACGCTCACGAAGTCGATGGCGGCCGAACTCGCGCCGAAAAATATCCGCGTCAATGCCATCAATCCGGTGATCGGCGAAACGGGGCTGCTCGAGCAGTTCATGGGAATGCCGGACACGCCGGAGAACAGGGCGAAGTTCCTGGCCGGCATTCCGTTGGGTCGCTTCTCGACGCCGCGCGACATCGCCAATGCAGCGTTGTTTCTGGCCGATCCGGATAGCACGTTCCTAACGGGCGTCGCCATCGAGGTGGACGGGGGACGCTGCATCTGAGCGGCAAGCGTTCAAGTTCCGGCTGGTTCCGGCAGGCTCTCTTATCGAAACTTTACCTTGCGCGTTCTCCGGTGGTGTCGCCGGGTTTTTCTGCGTCCAGGACGCCAGCGTTAACCGAATCGTGAGGCTGTGAGCATAGATTCAGGCCACGTAGCAAGTTGTTAAGCAGCACGCCGCCATGATGAAACGTACCGATTTTACCGACAAGCGCCAGTTTGGCCGCCGGCAGACCCAGATCCGCGCCTGGATCAGAGTTGCGGGCCGTCCGCCAGTCCCGTGCACGGTGCGCAACCTCTCGGAAGGCGGCGCGCTGCTGGATTGCGATGATGACGTGTGGCTGCCATTTTCGTTCCGCCTCGTCACGCACGACCAGGCAATCGACAAGGTGTGCGAGATCCGCCACCAGACAGGTCCGCGCATCGGGGTCCAGTTCGTAGAGGGCGTCCTCGCGCCCGATCACGGCGGAAGGATCCTCGGCGACCGGGATATTTGGATGGGCGGCACGCCGTTGCGCCGGTAAGCGTTAGAGTGCTTTAATCTTCGCCGCTCAGTCCCTGCCTCAGGTCTGCTGTTTGTAGCTCTGCCTGCTCATCGGCAGCACCACGGTGCGGACGCCCGTGGCGGAGAGCAGCGCGTTGGCCAGGGCAGGCAGGATGACAGGCGTCCCGGGCTCGCCCACGCCGGTCGGAGGTTCCGGCGACTCCACGATATAGACTTCGATCTGCGGCATCTGCGAGATCCGCAGGACCTCGTAGTCATGGAAGTTCGACTGATCGACTTCGCCGTTGGTCAGCGTCACGGCGCCATGCAAGGCCGCGCCCAGGCCGTAGCCGATGCCGCCTTCCATCTGCGCTTTTACGACGTCCGGATTGACCGCGATGCCGCAGTCGACGGCACAAACGACGCGCTCGATCTTAAACGTACCATCCTCCTTGACGGCGACTTCGACAACCTGCGCCACGTAGGACTTGAAGCTTTCGTGCACGCCAACCCCGCGATGCACGCCCGGTGCGAGCGGGCTGCCCCATCCGGCTTTTTCTGCGGCAAGCTTCAAGACGCCTGAGTGTCTCGGCTTGTCCTTGAGCATCGCGAGGCGGAATTCGACAGGATCCTTTCCGGCCTCCCGCGCGAGAATGTCGATCATGTGTTCGGTTGCGTGGGCGGTATGGGTCGAGCCGACCGATCGCCACCACAGAACCGGCACCTTGCTCTTGGGGGCGTGCAAGTCGAGCGCGAAATTTGGAATGGCATACGGCAGGTTCTTGGCCCCCTCGACCGAGGTTTCGTCGACGCCGTTCTTGATCATCAAGGCGGCAAACAGGGTGCCTTCGAGAATCGATTGCCCCACGATGCGATGCTTCCAGGCCGAGACATTGCCGTCCCGGTCGAGTGCGGCCTTTATCTTGTGCATATAGAAGGGGCGAAAGTAGCCGCCTTTGATGTCGTCGTCGCGCGTCCACACCAGCTTGACGGGTAGGGGCGTCTTGAGCGCCTTGACGATCTGGCAGGCTTCCGCGACGTAGTGGCTATCGGCCGCCGCGCGGCGTCCGAACGAGCCGCCGGCCCACACGGTGTGAATTGCGACGTTCTCGGGCTTCACGCCGAAGACTCCGGCAGCGACGCCCTGGTCGATGGTCTGCATCTGGGAGCCTGTCCATACGTCAACCCTCTTGCCGTCGAACTGCACCACGGCGTTCATCGGTTCCATGGGCGCGTGCGCCAGATAGGGAAACTCGAAAATCGCCTCGATTGTGCTGGATGCCTCCGTGAAAGCCTTTTCGACGTCCCCGTCTACGCGTGCCGGTGTACCCGGCATGTCGAGAAGCAGGCTGTAGTCGTTGTGCATGTCGGAGGTGCTGCGTGTCTCGGCGGCATCGAGGTTCCACTCTGCCTTGACCGCCTCGCGGGCCTTCAAGGCGGTCCAGGTCGAGTCCGCGACAATCGCTATGCCGCGATCGACGGCGACAACATCTTTCACGCCAGCAATTTTCCTCGCTTCTAAGGCGTCGAACGCGATGAGCGTTGCGCCAAAGCGGGGCGGGCGCAGCATCGTCGCGATCAGCATGTCGGGAAAGGCGAGGTCGAGCGTGAATTTGGCCTCGCCGGTACATTTGGCACGCGAATCCACGCGGGGGAAACTGCGCCCGATGTAGACGAACTTGTCCGGCGTCTTGACAGCCGGCTTGGCTGGCATTTCCTCCTGGCCGGCGCGATTGGCCATTGCCCCGAAGGTCGTCTTGTCGTTCCCATGCATTATGACGCCGTTCGAGACCTTGAGGTCGGCTGGCGAAACGGCCCACATGCGGGCGGCGGCGGCGACGAGCATCTGGCGCGCGGCGGCCCCCGCCTGACGATATTGCATGAAAGAGTTTGCAAGGCCGGTCGATCCGCCGACGCCTTGCACACCGAATGCCAGGTTCTTGTACCTGTCGGCATCTGAGGGCGCGAACTCGGTCTGGATCTGCGACCAGGCGGCGTCCATCTCTTCCGCCACGAGCGTGGCGAGTCCCGTCGCCGCACCCTGGCCTTTGTCGAGATGCTTGACGATGACCGTCACGGTGTTTTCGGGGGAGACGATGATGAACGGATTTGGTGCGAACGTCACGCGGCCGTCTGCAGCGCGTACCGGCAGATAGCTGCCGATGACCAATCCCGCCCCCAAGCCGCCTGCTAGCTTGAACAGCGAGCGCCGGCTCATCTTGGACGGGGCGGCTTCCAATCCCTCCGCGTCCGCGATCGTACGGTTCCAGAAGTGAAGGTGCTCGTCTTTCATGATCGGTACTCCCACGATTGCCCTCCGCCTGCCAGCTTCACCCTGCTTTCTCCTTGAGCAGGGACGCCGCGTCGTGGACAGCGGCGCGGATGCGCTGATAGGTGCAGCAGCGGCAGATGTTGCCTTGCATGGCGCTGTCGATATCGCCGTCGGTCGGGTTGGGAATTTGCACCAGCAATCCTGCCGCGGCCATAATCTGGCCCGGTTGGCAGAACCCGCATTGTGCGACATCGTGCTTGATCCATGCGCTTTGCACGGCCAAACCTTCGCGGCTGTTGAGCCCTTCAATGGTCGTGATCTCGCGTTTCTGGGCGTCGCGAGCCGGGATCTGACACGAGAGCGCGGGCCGGCCATCGATGTGGACCGTGCACGCGCCGCACAGCGCCTTGCCGCACCCGTACTTGGTGCCTGTCAGCCCTTGCGTCTCGCGAATGACCCAAAGAAGAGGCGTTTCGGGATCGCCGTCGAAATCGAGGTCCTTGCCGTTGATTTTCAGTGCTATCGCCATGCACCCTCCCACTGCCGCATGCGGCAAGATCTGCGCCGCGTCTTGATATTTTGCCCAAGCTCTGCGGCCGATACGTGACACCCCTGAACGCAACGCAGCCGTGCGGCCTTTGGCTGCATATCGGGAATCGGGGCGGTCCATCCGCAGTAAAGTCGTTTGGCCGGGGTTGTGCGCCAATAATTTAGGCTCCATTATATGCATTGGGAGGTTGGCGGCGGACGCTTCGTTCGCCAACCGGGTCAGGTCCGGAAGGAAGCAGCCCTAACGAAACTGACGCGGGTCGTTCGTCAGCCTCCTTGTTCACTTTATGGACTGCATCGCGGCGCGTCGCGCATGGCAAGTCCTTTCAGGCGGGCGGTCCGGCAGTTGATGCCGGGTTTTTTTGCCTGCGGCCTCAAGGTCCGTCCGGACCGCAAGGACATTTCGGGCGCCACGCGGACATCATGGCCAAGAAGAAATCGACAGGCGGCGAGGACACGGGCGTGAGCAACGAGGGCGCGGCAAAGCCCTATGTCGTCTTGGCGCGCAAGTACCGCCCGCAGACCTTCGACGACCTCATCGGCCAGGATGCCCTGGTAAAGACGCTGAAGAACGCATTCGCCGCCGGACGCATCGCGCAAGGCTATATGCTGACCGGCGTGCGCGGGATCGGCAAGACGACGACGGCGCGCATCCTGGCGCGGGCCTTGAACTACGAGGCGCCCGGCATCGACCGCCCAACGATAGACATGCCCGTGCTCGGCAAGCACTGCGCCGAGATCATGGAGGGGCGCCACCCGGACGTGCTCGAGATGGACGCCGCGTCGAACACGGGCGTCGATAATATGCGCGAAATCATAGAAAGCGCGCAGTACGCGCCGCTTTTGGCCCGCACCAGGGTTTTCATCATCGACGAGGTTCACATGCTCTCCAAGAGCGCGTTCAACGCGCTCTTGAAGACGCTCGAGGAGCCGCCGGGCCATGTGAAATTCATCTTCGCCACCACCGAGATCCGCAAGGTTCCGGTGACTGTACTGTCGCGTTGCCAGCGCTTCGATCTGCGGCGCGTGGAGCAACCCGTTCTTTGTGCACACTTCAAGAAGATCGTCGCCAACGAAGGCGCAAGCGCCGACGATGACGCGCTCGGCCTTATTGCGCGCGCGGCCGAAGGATCCGTGCGCGATGGCCTGTCCATCCTCGATCAGGCCATCGCGATGGGCGAGGGCCATGTGACGGCCCCAAGCGTTCGCGCGATGCTGGGCCTTGCAGATCGCTGGCGCATTTTCGATCTTGCGGAATCGCTTTTCAAAGGCGATGCGGCGGCCACCCTGTCGGGCCTGAAGGCCCTATACCAGGACGGCGCCGAGCCCACGCAAATCATCTGCGATCTGGCGGAGGCCGTGCATATCGTCGCCCGCATAAAGGCAGTGGGCGCGGAGCCCTCGGGCGAAGGTCTCTCGCATGAGGAAAAAGCGCGTGGATCGGCGCTCGCTGAACGGCTGTCGATGGCCTACCTGGCGCGAGCCTGGCAGATGCTGCTCAAAGGCATCGACGAAACGCAGCGCGCGCCCATTCCCTATGCTGCAGCCGAGATGCTGCTGATCCGCCTGGCGTACACGGCCGACCTGCCGACGCCCGACGATCTCATCACGCGCCTGGGTGGCGGCGGGAGTCTGACGGGGCACGCATCCGCGCCAAAGCCCGAGCCGCGTGACGAGCGTGGCCCGCTCAATCAAGGGGCTGCGGGTATAGCCGCAGCCTCGACCGTGCCGCGTTCGCAGGACGAAGGCAGCCCACGGCGCGAGGATGCAGCGGAAGGCGAGTTTTCTGCAGGACTTGGCGCCGAGGCCGAAACGGGTGAGTTCACAGACCTTGGCGAGCCCCTCGAAGACGAACCGCCGGCGCCTCTCGTGCAGCCCGCGATGCTGCCGGACCCGCGCACGTTCGCACAGGTGGTGGCGTTGGCGGGGGGCAAGCGGGATATGATGCTCAAAGTGCATCTGGAGGATAATGTCAGCCTCGTGAAATTCGACGCGGCGACCGGCTCCATCGATTTGCACCTTTTGCCCGGCGCTCCCGCAGAGCTCGCCAACGATCTGCGCGAGAAGCTGAACATGTGGACCGGACGGCGATGGATGGTGATGCTGTCGAAGACGGCGGGCGCGCCAGCGATCGGCGAAGTGCGCCGGCAGCGCGAGGCCGCGGAACTGGCCGCCATCAGGAGCCACCCGGCCGTGCAGGCGCTTCTGGACGCTTTCCCCCAAGCCAAGATCGCTGATGTGCGGCGGACGGCGGCAGGCGCAAGCGACGGCGTTGCGGGCGACGCCAACGACGAAAGTCAGGCTATCTGACTCCTAGGGCCGTGCACCACTTCAGATCACAATAAGCGAATGAAAATGCGAACCGCGAGGCTGCGATGAAAGACGTGATGGGTTTGATGAAGCAGATGGGCCAGATCCAGGCCCGGATGAAGCAGGCGCAGGATGAACTGGCTGCGATGGAGGTCGAGGGCCAGTCGGGCGGCGGCCTCGTGAAAGTGACGGTGGACGGCAAGGGCGAGGTCAAGCGCGTGCGCATAGATCCCTCTCTCGTCAAGCCGGACGAAGTGGAGATCCTCGAAGACCTCATCATCGCAGCGGCGGCAGATGCGAAGTCCAAGTCCGACGCCGCCATGCAGTCGAAGATGGCGGAAGTCACCGGCGGCATGCTGCCTCCCGGCTTGAAGCTCTTCTGATCTGGAGCCTTTTCGAGAACCTTGCCGGCAACGCGCGCGGGAAAGTGTTTCCAATGTCCAAGAGAATTGCCGGACCTGAGATCGAGCGCCTGGTGCAGCTGCTGAGCCGCCTTCCTGGCCTTGGTCCACGCTCGGCCCGCAAGGCGGTTCTGGCTCTGCTCAAGCGGCGCAACGAACTCCTGGTGCCGCTCAGCCAAGCCCTCGAGGTTGCCGTCGAGAAGATCGCCCAGTGCCCCAAGTGCGGCAACCTCGATACGCTTTCGCCCTGTAGCATCTGCCAGGATCCGCGCCGCGACGCCGGACTGATCGTGGTGGTGGAAGAGGTTGGCGACCTTTGGGCGCTGGAACGCGCAGGCGTCGTATCGGGCCGCTACCATGTCTTGGGCGGGCATCTGTCGCCCCTCGATGGCATCGGACCCGGCAAGCTCAATATCGCGAGCCTGGTCGAAAGGGCGCGCGCGGGCGAGGCAAGCGAGATCCTCCTTGCCTTGAACGCCACGGTGGAAGGCCAATCGACTGCGCACTACATCAGCGAGCAACTCGCACCCCTGGGAATTGCGGTTTCTCGTCTAGCGCAAGGGGTACCGATCGGCGGCGAACTCGACTACCTCGACGAGGGAACGCTTGCGGCTGCGATCAAGTCGCGGCGCAGGTTGTGAGCGCGCGATTTCTGGAACGCCGGCGGCCTTTTGGGTACGGGAAAAACCGGCGGGCGCGAGCGAGGACAATTGGACATGACATCGGGCCCACGCCCGCGCCGCGCGAGCACAGCGCCGAAATTCGTAACCGGGCCGGTGCTACGCCATATCCTGGAAATGGCCGGGACAGGCGCGATCGGGCTCATGGCGATCTTTCTGGGGGACCTCGCCAATATCTATTTCCTGAGTATCTCGGGCGATGATACGGTCATCGCTGCGATCGGCTATGCGAGTTCCATATTGTTCTTCTCCACCTCGGTGGGGATCGGGCTGTCGATAGCCGCTTCCACGTTGGTGTCTCCGGCCGTCGGAGCCAATGTGCGCTCCAAGGCAAGGCGGCTGTCGACGCACGCGCACCTTCTGGCGTTCGCCGTGTCGGCGGCCTTCAGCATCGTGCTTTGGTTTTTCATTCCCTCGTTGTTGGATCTTCTGCGGGCAACGGGCCGGGCCCATGCGCTGGCGACCATCTATCTCGCCATACTCATTCCAACCCTTCCGCTCATCGCGCTGGGCATGACGTCTTCTGCGGTGCTGAGGTCGGTGGGCGACGCCAGGCGCGCGATGTTCGTGACGTTGACGGGAGCCGCGGTGAATACGGTCCTCGATGCGGTCCTCATTCTCAAGATGGGATTGGGCGTGGAAGGCGCCGCCATAGCGTCGGCGCTGGCGCGCTGCGCGATCGTCGCCATGGGGCTTTTCGGCGTGATCGGCATCCATCGCCTTTGGGGCGCGTTAAAGCCCAATGTGCTTGCTGATGACGCGCGCGCCTACTTCGTCGTCGCGGTTCCAGCCGTGATGACGAACATTGCCACCCCGTTCGGCAACGCATATGTAACGACGGCCGTGGCGCCGTTCGGCGACGATGCCGTTGCAGGATGGGCGATCATAGGAAGAATCATCCCCGTCGCATTCGGAGCCATTTATGCGCTTTCGGGGACCGTTGGGCCGATCATCGGCCAGAATCTCGGAGCCCGCCAGCCGGAGCGCATGCGCGCCGTTCTCACGCAGTCCTTGTTGGTGACGGGCGCCTTCACGCTTGCGGCGTGGGTGCTCCTATTCATTCTAGCGCAGCCGATGGCATCGGGGTTCAAAGCCTCGGGCGAGGCGCACTCCCTCATCGTTTATTTCTGCCGTTGGCTGTCACCCATGTTTGTCTTTTTGGGCGGGGTGTTCATCGCCAACGCCGCTTTCAACGTATTGGGAAAACCCCATATGTCCACGGCGCTGAACTGGGGCAGGGCGACACTGGGAACGATCCCTTTCGTGGCGCTCGGCGCCAGTCTGGATGGGGCGCGAGGCGCGCTGACCGGTCAAATGCTCGGTGGCGTATTTTTCGGATTTCTCGCCGTCGTCCTTGCCTACAGATTGATCGACAGGATCGCTTTTCGTATGCGGGATGTCTCGCTGGCGTGAGGGCGCACAATCCTGTGGATACTTGCTGAGGCTTGATCATATTCGCCTTGGCACAGAGCGGAGACTCACATAAGCAAATGCGGGGCAGAGTGTCATTCTCTCCCATCTCCGACCATTTGCGCTGGTTGATTATTGCGAGCGGTAAGCAGTGAGCCGTTCAGAGAACGACGATTCGACTGCTGGGCAAATCCGGCGCTGGCTGCTGGGCCTCACCCGGCACCAGAAGCGCGTCGTTCTGGCCGCTAGCGATCTCGCCATCCTGCTCGGGGTCCTCTGGCTGCTGACGTTCCTCCGCTACGGTTACACATTTTTGCCCGACTCGCTATTGGGCAACATCGTCTACTGGTCGGGACCGTTCATTACGATCTCGGCATTCGCCTATATGGACCTTTACCGGTTCGTGACGCGGCATCTGGGCTCCCAGGCGCACACGCGAATAATCGGTGGTGTGCTCGTCTCGGTTCTCGTGTGGGCGTTGCTAGTCTTCATGACGGGTCAGAGCGGCATGCCGCGCTCGGTTATCCTGAGCTACAGCGTGTTCGCGACCGTTGCGGTCATCGGCATTCGCTATGTCGTGGCGCGTTTTCTCCAGTCGTCCGGCATCGACCTTCCCAGGGTGAAGCAGGGAACTCCCTCCCACCCCGTGCTGATCTACGGGGCCGGCGATCGTGGTATGGATCTTGCCTTGGCGCTACGGCGCAGTCCTGATCGTGACGTCGTAGGCTTTTGCGACAATTCACCTTCCCTCTGGGGACAGTACGTGGCCGGCTACCGTGTGTACCGCCCCGAGAAGCTCGGCCACATCATCGAGCGTCACGGCGTCAGGGAAATTCTGCTGACCATTCCTGCCGGTGACCGCCACGAGCGCCGGATGGTTCTCAAGCAACTCGAGTCGTTTCCGGTTACCGTAAAAGTTCTTCCTTCGCTTGCGGATCTCGCGTCGGGGAAGGTTGCAATTGCGGATCTTCGGCCGCTGCAGGTGGAGGACCTTCTGGGGCGCGATGCCGTGCCCCCCAATACCGGCTTGCTGGCGCGCGACACCAAAGGCAAGAATGTGCTCGTGACCGGGGCAGGCGGATCGGTCGGCTCGGAACTCGTGCGTCAGGTGCTGCGCCAGGGGCCGCGCCGTCTCATCCTGCTGGATGTTTCGGAGCCGGCGCTTTACGAGATCGAGACGGAAGTCCGCGATCTCGCCGCCGCGATGACGTCCGATGGATGCAAACCGGAATTTGCAGCCATCCTTGGGTCGGTGCTCGATGCATCGCTCGTTAGGGATGTGTTGGGCAGGTACGCCATCGACACCATCTACCACGCAGCGGCCTACAAGCATGTGCCGATAGTCGAGCGCAACCCCGCAGTGGGTCTTGCCAATAACGTGCGCGGAACCGAAATAGTCGCCGATGCCGCGCTCGCTTGCGGCGTCGAACGCATGGTTCTGATTTCCACCGACAAGGCTGTTCGTCCAACCAACGTGATGGGCGCATCAAAGCGGCTGGCAGAACTCGTGTTGCAGACGCGCGCTTCGCAGTCACCGGCCACCGTATTCACGATGGTGCGGTTTGGAAATGTGCTTGGCAGCTCCGGTTCGGTCGTGCGGCGCTTTCGCCGTCAAATCGAGGCAGGCGGCCCGGTCACCGTCACCCATCCGGAGGTCGTCCGCTACTTCATGTCGATTCCCGAGGCGGCCGAGCTTGTGATTCAGGCAGGCGCCATGGCGCGGGGCGGGGAGGTATTCGTGCTCGATATGGGTGAGCCGGTGAAGATCAAGGATCTCGCGGAACTGATGATCCGCTTGAGCGGGCTCGATGTCGTGTCAGAGTCTAATCCCGATGGCGATATCGAGATCGTCTATTCCGGATTGCGCCCCGGCGAGAAGCTCTACGAAGAACTTCTGATCGGTGGCCTGCGGACCAGCGCGACCGAGCATCCGCGCATTCTTCGGTCTGACGAGCCCGCGCTTGCGGCACAGGAATTGCGGCGCGAACTCGATCTGCTCGAGGACGCCGTGAATACGCGCGACATGGAAACCGTCCAGGCGGTTCTGATGCGCACAGTGGAAGGCTACCAGCCCGATCCGATTCTCACCAAAGCTCCGCCGGCGTCCTGGGTTCCGCAGGGACGTACGCTGCACTAGGCAAAGAGGCATGTGTTCATGACAATCGACGCGCCGCGCGGCGACTCCAGGCGGCTGGTCGTCGTCGGCCCGTCTGTGCGCGCGCTATCGCGGCTGCGCGGCAGGTTCATTGGCGCATGCGTCGAGCGCGGCATTCAGGTGCTGGCGCTCGCGCCTGAGGCGTCGGCAAGCGGCTCGGAAAGCCTTTCGAGGCTCGGTGCGAAGACCGGGGCTATTTCTCAAGGTTCTGAGGGGTTCACGCTTTTTCGTGCTCGCAAAGCGGCGCGCGCTTTCGCCGAGCAGCTTCGTCAGTTCCATCCCCATGCCGTTCTCGCGTTCGGCGCGCATGTAGGTCCGATTGCGGTTGCCGCCGCGCGGCGCGCTGGCGTCGGCCGCATCGCTCTTTTGGTCAACGATCTGCCGGAGGCTGGAATCTCCAAGCGGCTGACTCGTGCACTGAAGGCGGCAAACATCGTGATCGTTCATAACGACGCGGACGCCTGCGCCATCAAGAAGAACTCGGAAGACGCCGCTGAGATCGTGCGCGTCGCGGGAGCCGGCGCCGATCTCACTCGGCCGGGCGGCATAGCGATGCCCAAGCCCGGCGAGCCCGTGGTCTTCCTTGCCGCCGCCCGGCTCGATCGCATCAAGGGCATTCATGACTATCTCGAGGCGGCCCGCATCGCTCACGAGCGTGGACTCGATGCCCGGTTCGTGCTGGCCGGGCCCGACGGATCCGACACGGCTGCGATCAAGCCTGAAACATTGGCCAGATATGCGCCTCACGTGCGCTACGTAGGAGATGAACCAAATCTGGCGGATCTCATCGCGCAATGTCACGTGTTCGTATGTCCGTCCCATCGGGAAGGGCTGCCGGGAGCGGTACTTGCTGCGCTGGCGGCTGGGCGGGTCGTCATCGCGACCGACATTCCAGGCGCGCGCGAAACTGTCGACGAGATGGTCAACGGGACATTGTGCGAGCCCGGCGATCCTGCCGCGCTCGCGGAAGCTTTCATCCGTATCGCGCGCAACGGCGCGCTGCTTGGCGCAATGAGCCGCGCCAGCCGTGCAAAGGCCGAACGCAACTACTCTGAAATTGCCGTGCACGAGACTTTGCTCGGCGCCCTGCACCTCGTGTGATGGAGGTGAGCGATGCGCGTACTGGTGACTGGCGCAAGCGGATTTTCCGGCCGCGCCCTCGTGAGAGATCTCGCGCGGCGCGGCATCGAGGTTTTTGCCGGGGTGAGGAACGGCTCTTGCCGGATCGAAGACGTCTCACGCCGTGTTGCGATGCCCGATCTTTCGCAGCCATTCGCGGCAGGCCCCATCGTTGAAGGCATGGATGCCGTCGTGCATCTGGCTGGGTTGGCTCATTCCTCCCCCCGCATATCCGAGGCCGTCTATCAGGCGGTCAACTGCGAGGCGGCGCGCGCGCTGGCGCAAGCAAGCCGTGCGGCAGGGGTGAGCAAATTCATCTACGTGTCGTCGGTGCGGGCGCAATGCGGACCGGGTGCGAATACAGTCGTCACCGAAGCCGCCAAGCCGGCCCCGACCGATGCCTACGGCCGCTCGAAGCTTGCAGGCGAGAACGCGGTCTTCCAGGCCCTTTCGGGCTCGCCGACGCGGGCCGTCGTGCTTCGCCCGGTCCTGATGTACGGCCCTGACCCCAAGGGCAACATGGCAACCCTGGAGCGGCTGGCGCGCAGCCGTTGGCCGCTGCCGCTGGGCGCGTTGCCCGCGCGCCGCTCGTTGCTCGGTCTGGCGAATTTCGCTGACGCCGTGGCGTTCGTCCTCGGCGCGCCGCAAACGGCGGGGGCAACATATCTGCTGGCAGACGCGGGCCCGCCGGTGACGGTCGGCGACATCGTCACCGCCCTGAGGAAAGGTATGGGCCGGGAAGCGGGCCTCATACGCCTGCCGCTGCCGGGCGTCCGCGTGCTTCTGGATCTGGCCGGCAAGAGCGACATGGCCGCGCGGCTATTTGACGATCTGGTCGTTTCCACCTGCAAATTGACGGCGGCGGGCTGGCAGGCTCCACTGACGACCGCCCAGGGGCTGACTGCGGCGATCTCTTGCCGGCCGGGCGATTGACCGCGGCGCTCGATGTGCCTATTTGACCCCCATGAGCATCCTGCCAATCATTACCATTCCCGATCCCGTGCTGAGGAAAATCTCCGAACCCGTCGAACGCGTCGACGCGGAGACCCTGCGGCTGATGGACGATATGCTGGAAACGATGTACGCGGCCCCTGGCGTGGGGCTGGCGGCCATTCAGGTCGGCGTGCCCCGGCGCGTGGTCGTGATCGACACGTCCGACGAGGATGAGGGCAAGAAGCCGCTTTGTCTGATCAACCCCGAGATCGTAGGCATTGGGCAGAAGACGCGGCTCTACGAAGAGGGCTGCCTATCCATCCCCGACGTGCGCGTGGAGATCGAGCGTCCCGAGACCGTGACGATCCGCTACATAGATCGTGGCGGCAGGTTCCAGGAGCTTTCGGCAGATGGCTTGCTCGCGACGGCTATCCAGCATGAACTCGATCATCTCGATGGCCAGCTCATCGTCGATTTTCTGTCGCGGCTGAAGCGCGATATGATCATCCGCAAGTTCAAGAAGGCCAAACGCGAATAGGCCGCGAGATGCGGCCGCCACGTGCGGCTTGCAGCAATACCAGCCTTGGGGGAAAGCCGGCAGCATGGCGTTGCGGATCGTGTTTATGGGCACGCCCCAATTCTCCGTGCCGGTGCTCGAAGCGATCGTTGCGGCGGGCCATGAGTTGGCTGCCGTCTATACGCAGCCTCCCCGCCCGGCCGGCCGCGGCATGGCCGAGCAGAAGTCTCCAGTGCACCTGGCCGCCGAAGCCGGCGGGATCGATGTCCGGACACCCCGTAACTTCAAAGCCCCAGAGGATCGCGCCGCCTTTGCAGCTTTAAAGGCGGACGCCGCGGTTATCGTCGCGTATGGATTGCTGCTGCCCAAGGAGATCCTGGACGCACCCCGGCTTGGATGTTTCAATGTGCACGCTTCCCGGTTGCCGCGATGGCGCGGTGCGGCGCCAATTCAGCGCGCGATCATGGCCGGCGACGAGGAGACCGCCGTCATGGTCATGCGCATGGAAGAGGGCCTCGACACCGGCCCTATTTGCCTGACCTCGGTCGTGCCCATCGGGCCGCAGATGACCGCGGGCGAGCTGCACGATAGACTCTCCGCGGCAGGCGCGCCCTTGATGGTAGAAGGGCTCAGTCTCTTGGAAGCGGGCGATCTGCGCGAGACGCCGCAGCCTGAAGCAGGGGTGACATACGCAGACAAGATCGATAAGCGCGAAGCGCGCATCGATTTTGCGCAACCGGCAAAATGCGTGGCCGCCCAGATTCGCGGCCTGTCGCCTTTTCCCGGCGCGTGGCTCGAACTGCCCGGTCCAGCGCCGGAGCGCCTGAAGGTCTTGAACGCTGTGGCGGTTCCAGGCAGGGGCGAGCCCGGAGAAGTCCTCGGCGAGGAGGATCTTACGATCGCGTGCTCGGACGCCGCCGTGCGCCTCACGCGCGTGCAGCGCGCGGGCAAGAAAGCAGTGACGGCGGAAGAATTCCTGCGCGGTTTTTCGCTGCCGCCCGGCACGCGGCTCACCTGATAGGGTTGATATTAAGCATAGCCGGAAATCGTGCATCTTGTTGCCGCGCAAACCTTTAAAGATGTCTTTAAAGGCGTCCTGCCGCAGTCAAGCCGCATAAGGATACACAACCATGCTCCGCCCTCTCAGCATCTGCACCGCCGCTGCCGCCGGTCTGGCGCTTACCGCCGCCGCTGCATGCGCGCAGAGCACGACGCGCATCGAGACGCGCCCCTTCTACGGTGCAACGGTCACGATCGAATCCGGCGTCCGCGTGTTCCGCCCCCTGCCGCCGGAACGTCACGTCATCGTCAATCCGGAAGGCAAGACCCCGCTGTCGCTCGGCTTCAACGAGACGAACGTCTATGAGCGCCGTGTAGTCAAGAACTACAACTACACCGAAGGCTCCGGCAGCCCGCGCGACAACGCCGCCGAAGGGAACAAGTACTATGGCCTGCCCTATGGCTACTATCGGGGGTTTGGATATCGCGGCGGGTTCCATGACGGGCACGGGGGCCATGGTGGCGGTAACGGCGTGCCGGTTCCCTAAAAACGGCTTCCCTAAGACGGCGCGGCGTCGGGCCATCAATTGTTGAGCCGTTGCACGCGAGCGGGTAGGGATGGGGCTTCGCTTCACCCCAAACGCCACCTCTTTCAAACATGCCGCGCTATCGCATCACGATCGAATACGACGGCACGTCTTTCGTCGGCTGGCAGGTCCAGGCGCACGGCGTCTCCGTGCAAGGTGCGTTGCAAGAGGCGATAACGCGGTTTTGCGGGGAAAGCCCAACCGTCAAGGGTGCAGGTCGCACGGACGCCGGCGTGCACGCGCTGGGTCAGGTCGCGCATTTCGATTTGGCGAAGGATTGGGAGCCCTTCCGCGTCCGGGAGGCGATCAATTTCCATTTGAAGCCGCACGCTGCCGTCGTGCTCGACTGCGCCCGGGTCGATGATGGGTTCGACGCGCGCTTTAGCGCACTAGGACGCCACTACCTTTATCGCATCCTGTGTCGCAGGGCCCGTCCGGTTCTGGACGCCCATCGGGTGTGGTGGTTGCCGCACGACCTTGACCATGAAGCCATGGCGGATGCCGCCTTGGTCTTCATCGGGCGGCATGATTTCACAACTTTCCGCGCGACCCAGTGCCAGGCGAAATCACCGCTCAAGACGCTGGATGCGCTCGGTGTGGTGCGGTCGGGGCCGGAGATCCGCCTGTCGGTGTCGGCCCGCTCGTTCCTCCACAATCAGGTTCGTTCCATGGTGGGAAGCCTCAAGCTTGTGGGAGAGGGCAAGTGGAGCCGTGGAGATCTGGCCGAGGCCCTGCAAGCACGCGACCGTACGCGCTGCGGGCCCGTCGCACCGGCCGCCGGGCTTTATCTGTCGCGTGTCGATTATGCATCGCCGGGCGGGAGAGGAGCATCGCCCGAAAGCGAGGATGCCGGCGCCGCCTGAGCGGCATCAACTGCCGCGCTCGAGATCGTCGGTCACCATCGCCAGGAATTCTTGTCGCGTCATCGGATTGTCGCGGAAAGCGCCCAGCATCCGGCTCGTCACCATGTCGGTGCCATGCTTGTGCACGCCGCGCGTCGTCATGCAGTGGTGCTCGGCCTTGATCACCACGCCCACGCCCTCGGGCTGCAGCACGGTGTCGATGGCGTTTGCGATTTGCGCGGTCATCTTCTCCTGGATCTGCAGCCGCTTTGCGAAGGCGTCCACGACGCGCGCCAGCTTCGAGATGCCGACAACGCGGCCTTTGGGAATGTAGGCCACCCAGGCGCGGCCGACGATGGGCGCCATATGATGCTCGCAGTGACTCTCGAAGCGAATGCCCCGAAGCACGATCATCTCGTCATAGCCTTCGATCTCTTCGAAGGTCTTCTGCAGGATTGCTTCCGGGTTGTCGCTGTAGCCCTTGAAGAACTCCTGATAGGCGCGGGCCACCCTGGCGGGCGTTTCTTTTAGTCCATCACGTGCGGGATCATCGCCCGCCCAGCGGATGATCGTCTTGATGGCGCTTTCGACCTCGGCGCGCGTCGGCTTCTTGTCAGTGGCCATATTACCTCTGGATTTCATCTGCGAGAGCTTGGATAATTAACTCATATGCTACATTGCCAATTTCGTGTACCACGCGTGGCCGGTACTACAAGCCTGGACAGCATGACGGCGGGCCTCATCAGGCCCGGGGGAACATCCGGGGGAACACAAGGCGTTGGTCTTCGCTCACGAACTCGATCGTTCGCGCTATCCTCTCGGTGCGCGGCTCAGAGGCATCTGCATCGGCACTTGGCTGATGGGAGCGGTAGTGGTCGGCATGGTGAGCCCCCGCACGATCGCGTTCACGATGCCGGTTCTTGTGCTTGGTCTGATAGCCTCGCGCGTTATGCGCGAGGGCATGAGGCCGGGCGCGATCGCCGCGATTGCCCGCCAGGGAGCCGCGGGCCTGGTTTTCGGCGCGTATGCGCTGGCGAGCGCAGCATGGGCGGCCGAACCGATGGCTTCATTGGCGACGAGCACAGGAGCGTGCGTCTGGCTTTTGATTGCGCTGATTGGCGCCGCCCTCATAAGCACGGAACCGCGCCATAACCAATTCCACATGGCGGAGGGGCTCTGGATCGGGCTGATCGCCGGGCTGCTCTATCTACTTGTTGAAATCCTGAGCGGTCAGATCATCAAGATTTTTCTCTACAACGCGCTTCACGTGCCCAAGTCCTGGCTGCGGCCGCCGGAGTCCTTCACATGGGCCGGCGGCAAGGTCGTTGCGATTTCGCCGTTCGATTTGACCCGCTCGATCGCACCCATAGCGCTGGTGGTGTGGTCTGCGCTCTTGTGTCTGCGAGTAACAGCGCCGCGCAGCAATGCTGCGTTGTGGGGCTGGCTCATCTATGCGCTGGCCTTGGGCGTCATTATGCTCTCGGAGCATGAGACGTCGAAAGTTGCTATTCTTGCCGCATCGATCGTCTATATCCTGTCGCGCTGGAATTCGGCTGTCGCGGCCTGGCTTCTTCGCATCGGCTGGGTGACCGCCTGCCTGGCGGTCATACCCGTGGCGCTGGCCCTGCATCGCGGCAATCTTCACAATGCGCCGTGGCTGCAGCGAACCGCGCAGCACCGGGTGGTCATCTGGAACAACGCGGCCGAGCACGCGCTCAAAGCCCCTATTGCGGGAGTCGGGGCTGGAATGATGTACCGGCTTAACGAAGA
Source organism: Hyphomicrobium sp. (assembly GCA_035325525.1). GTDB lineage: Bacteria > Pseudomonadota > Alphaproteobacteria > Rhizobiales > Hyphomicrobiaceae > Hyphomicrobium_B. The sequence continues at coordinate 44,857 of DAOKZR010000007.1, forward strand.
AGGCGCTATGAGGGCTCCAACCCAGGAGCCGCTTCCAGCCAACGCGCCTCACGCCCATAATGTCTTCTTGCAGACGTGGTTCGAACTCGGCGCAATCGGCGCGGCCCTGCTCGCATTGCTGGGCCTGGGCGTCATTGAAGGGATACGGCACGTTGCAAGCCCAAGCCAGCCGTATGGTCATGCGACCCTGGCGGCAGCGATGTGTCTGATGGCCGCAAGCTATGGGATGTGGCAGGCGTGGTTCCTGGCCATGTTCGCGATGGCGGCGATTTGCTACAGGTTGGCTGTAGGCGTCAACGTGCGCGCGTCGTAGCGCCATTGCGCGTTCGGTGCCGCGTTTCGTGCGAATTGCGCGACCGACTCCAATAGTTTTTTGTCGCCCTTCTTTCCGGAAGACCGGTTCCCGGTTTTTCCGCAAAGTGCTCGGTGTGCGCGCACCTGCAGATCACTCTCCTGCAATGGAGAGGGCAGGAGCGGTTGCGCCGTTCAAGTATCCATTGGACTTCCTGGCGCTTTCGATGCCCATCGAAATCAACCGTGCGTTCTTCCTGCGGCGATGCTCTGCCGTGCGAATGAACTCCCGGATTCGCGGCTGGATTTCGGTGCGCCAACGCGTGCCATTAAACACGCCGTAGTGGCCGACGCCGGGCTGTACGTAGTGGACTTTCAATTCCTCCGGGATCCTTGCGCAAAGGCCCTGAGCCGCTTCCGTCTGGCCGAGGCCGCAGATGTCGTCGCGTTCCCCTTCGACGGTCATGAGCGCGCAGTTCTCGATCGCTCTGCAATCCACGTACTCATCACGGTGATACAGCGTGCGCTCAGGCAGTGAATGATCCTGGAATACCGTCTTGACCGTCTGGAGGTAGAACTCGGCGGTCAGATCCATGACCGAGAGATATTCCTCATAGAAGTCCTGGTGCTGCTTGACGCTGTCGCAATCGCCCCGCACCAGATTCTTGAACAGGTCCACATGCGCGCTCATGTGCCGCTCGAGGTTCATTGTCATGAAGCCGGTGAGCTGCATGAAGCCCGGGTAGACGGGGCGCATGAATCCAGCGTGGGGGAAGGGCACCGTATTGATGACGTTGCTCTCGAACCAATCGATGGACCGCGTCGCCGCGAGTTCGTTGACCTTGGTGGGATTGCGGCGCGTATCGATCGGGCCACCCATGAGAACCAGTGAGGCAGGCTGGATCTCTTCGTTGCGTGAGGCCATCACCGCCGCCGCAACGAGCGTCGGCACAGCAGGCTGGCAAACAGCGATGACATGGGTATCGGGGCCGATAAAGCGGACCATCTCGATGATGTAATCGACGAAGTCGTCGAAATCGAAACGGCCCATGGCAAGGGGGATGTCGCGCGCATCGACCCAATCGGTAACGTAGACTTCATGCTCGCGGAGCATCGCCTCCACGGTGCCGCGCAGCAGGGTCGCATAATGACCCGACATCGGCGCAACGAGCAGCACCTTGGGATCGTTGCGGTTCTCGGTCACATTGCGATCACGCTGGAAATGCACGAGATTGCAAAATGGCTTGCAGAGGACGATTTCCTGCTCGACGGCTATTTTCACGCCATCGACATGGGTGCTCTTGATCGCGAATTCGGGCTTGCCGTATCGCCGTGTCACATTTTCGAAAACTTCGCACGCGGCCCGGACGTTTTTGCCAAAGACCGTGTGCGACATGGGATTGAATGGCAAATCGAGGGAATGGCGTAACGCCTGCATTCCAAACCGTAGCGGCGATACAACAGCGTGTGCCATCTCGTAGGCGTAATAGTTCATCCGGACGCCCTTCCCTATATGTTTCCCGCTCAGTTAGGCGCAGCAGCACGTTGTTGCTGCATCGCGACAGTATAACCGATACGCGTTCATCACAATTGGTAAAACGTTGGTCTAGCTAACGTTCCGTCCCCAGCGGGCCCAAATGTTACAGTAGATTCTTCTTCTTTACCCTCTGCCTGCCGCTGTGCACTCGCTGCCGTGCAGCGCATTTCTTTTGGTAGACTGATTCTTTTGCGGCATCGCGCCCAGAAAGCTCCGCAATGCCTCCTATCAACGATTCTTCCGGGCAAACTGCCGCACGACGGCGCTCGCGCCTGACCGCCGTCGAAGCGTAAGAGTCTGGATTTTCACGTTTATTGGGTCAGGCGCGGGATTTGACGTGTCGGCTTGGCTAGCCCTCGGGGTCGCACTGCCGGCTCGACGGCGGTGGGGGGAAGCGCGCTCTGGGGCCGTGAAACGCGCGTGCTCAGGTGACAAGCTACCGGGACACAGGCGCCGGCCGCAGCTCTATCACCAGCAAAATCGTCAGGGTGTCGGCTGCGAGCACCGATCAGCGGCGGCGATGACCGCCGGGTGCGCTGGGAGGCGGGGCGGCGGAGCCGGCCCGTGCATCCTTGTGGCGGAAGGTGATGCGTCCCTTGGTCAGGTCGTAGGGCGTCATCGTGATCGTCACCCGGTCGCCGGCAAGAATGCGGATCCTGTTTTTCTTCATGCGGCCCGACGTGTAGGCGATGACCATGTGTCCATTGTCGAGCTTAACGCGGCAGCGGGCATCGGGCAGAACCTCGTCCACCACGCCCTCGAATTCCAGTTCCTCTTCCTTAGCCATTCAATCTCCCTCGCCCATGGGCGGAATGTTTCGGTCGTCTTAGTGCACGAGCGCGATCCAAGTGCAACCTGTTGCCGCGTCGCACGAAGCCAAATCCGCGTTACCGGCCCACTCCGCGCTACCGGATCAATTCGCGTTAGCGGAAATGGCGTCCGGCCAAGCAAAACGGGGAGCAGACTGCTCTGCTCCCCGCGGGATCTGCAGTGGCTCCAGAAGTTAGAGCGGGCGCAGGTTGACAGCTGCGATCTTGCCGTTGCGGCCGCGTTCGGTCTCGAAGTAGATCTTCTGACCTTCACGAAGCGACTGCAGGCCAGCGCGCTCAACCGCCGAGATGTGGACGAACACGTCGCTGCCACCCTCTTCCGGTTGAATGAAGCCGTAACCCTTTTGACCGTTGAACCACTTAACAGTGCCGTTTGCCATTCATGCCTCCAAAGCCTTTGGCATCCCTCGGGGCGGAAATACCTCAAGGGCCATCAAATCGCGCGATGGAGACGTCTTAGGGCAGGCGATAGCGCTGTCTTAGAGTGAGCCACGGCGTGTTCGATGGCGCATATATGCCTCGGATGACTTTGGAACGCAAGAAGTCCGCCGCTTTGCAGCCCAAAAAGCTTGCAAAGACGCTTTATGTCAGCACAACGAGTTCATTAGCGTTGCAGTGCCCAATTTCGTACGGAGCAATGCGAAGATATTTTTATTCTAGGACCAATTCGCGCCCGGCCGCAATCCAATTTGTCCTGGTTTCGTAGCGACAAAGGGTTACGCCAGGAAGCGACGAGCAAGACAGGCGCAAGGGTGGCCGCGACCGCGCACCACCCTTATTAATTCAGATAAATCAGAGCGTTAGTGCCCACTTGGACGATTGAGCGCAACAAAGTGGTAGCCCACGTCGACGTGGATGTGATCCATATCGGAATAGGTCATTGTGCCGCCCGAATGATGGTTGGCGACGAGCCACTTCACGACTTCGCTCTTGCGGCCGGGAACGCGGAAATCGATCGCCTGCCCCGAAGCATGCTTGGAGGGGCGGCCGGAGGTGGCGATGCGTGCGCCGGGACGGCACGTAGAGATCACCTGTACATGACCGAAACGGGACTGGAGACGGCCCAGCAGGGCGCGGGCCTCGGACGTCAGACAGCTTGTGCTGGAACTCGCTTGGCCACGGCCCATTGAGGATTTCTTGGCGTATTTGCGGGAGTACTTGTGGGAATGGGCGTGTCCCGTCACGGAGCGGTGTCTGTGGGCCCCATCCCCATAATAGGGTTTGGCTTGTGCGGCTGCGGGAGCCAGAAGGACTGCGAACGCGGCAAGCAGCAAGGACATGCTTTTACGCATGGTAACTCCTCTTGAAATTGCAGATTGTAGACTTGAATGCGCTGGCCGATGTGCCGTGGCCTTGGCGCTTTGCCCCGTGCCTAGGTGGGGCAGCAAGTTGGGGAGACCGCAAGCGCCAGCCCACCCCCGTTGCCGAGAAGCACCTGCCGCCGGACACCCCTAAGTCCGTGACGCGGCAGGCTCGGGGAACGGCGCGGCGCTTGTGCCCGCTGTCCTTCCCGTCGACGGCCCATGTGCTCGTCAACGGGTGAGGCCAAAATGTGGCCAAGAGACCGATTCAGCCCTATGGTGCGACCACCAGGCGCAAGAGCAGCGTGCGGACGGTCGGTTTCTCGCGGCCCCATAAAGCTGCCATTGGACACTGGTTAAGGCTGATCGTGGCCGCGAGCGGCGGCGATCTCGAGATGCTCGACAGTGAGCGCGGCCGTCAGGGGATTTGGGGAAGAGAAGGGAGCAAAGACGATGAACATGCTGAGGGCGATGGTGCTGGGCTTCATAGCCGGCCTGATCGCGTATGTAACATTCCACGAGGCGGTCAACGCGTTCTTCAATAACACCGCCTACTGGACAGGTTGGGAGCGCCCGTCGTGGGACATGTCGCCCAATGCGCAAGGCATTCCATACCTGGCGAGTGGCGCGCTCGTGGGCGGCGCCTGGGGAGCGCTCTTCCCGCTATTGTTCGGCACGTTGCCCAAGGGTCCGCTGACCTTCAAAGGTCTGTTCTATGGATTGATTGGGCCTGCGCTGATCGGCGCGATGATCATCTATCCGCTCGCCATGCAGTACAGCCCGCAATACGAAGGCTTGGCACAGGGCATCTTCCTCGACGGTCAGGCATCGGCCATCGTGCCGACGCTGGCTAAGTACGGCGCCTTCGGTGCTGCGCTGGGCTGGCTCTACGGCTTTTTCGCCTACAAGCGCCTGCCGTGCTGAGGCACGCTAAGATCTGCCGAGAATTCCATAAAGGAGAAAGGCGGTCCGGCGGGGCCGCCTTTCTTCTTGGAGAAGCCGGCGAACGAGGGGCGGTTCAGCGATGCCCCATATGGCGGTCGCATGGGGCGGCGCACGCGCCTATGTCGCCTTTCTCTATTTGCAGCGTGGCATGCGCGATCGAGAAGTCATGACTCAGTTTTTCGTTCGCCGCGCGCAGAAAGGCGTCGCCTGGATGTCCTGCGGGCATGACAAGATGCGCGCTGAGCGCCGTTGACGTCGTACTGAGCGGCCAGATGTGCAGATCGTGCACGCTTTCCACGCCGGGCAATCCCGCCAGGGCACTGCGGACTTCGTCCGCATCGATACCCGGCGGGACGCCATGCACCGACAAGCGCACGGAATCGCGCAAAAGATCCCACATGCTCCAGACGATGACGGGGGCGATCGCGATGCTGATCAGGGGATCGAGCCAGGCATACCCCCAGGCCATGATGACCAGCGCCGCAATGACGACGCCAAGGGAAACCGCAGCATCCGCCGCCATGTGCAGGAATGCACCTCGCACGTTGAGATCATGCTTGGAGCCTGAGTGAAAGAGCATGGCCGTCGCGCCGTTGATGACGATGCCGGCCGCGGCCACCCAGAAGACCACATGAGCGTCGACGTTCTGCGGCGTTGCAATCCGCTCGAGCGCCGCCCACACGATGGCCACCACGGCGATCAGCAGCAGGATGGCATTGACGAGCGCTGCAAGGATGGACGCGGTGCCCAATCCATAGGTGAATTGCGTCGAGGGCGGCCGCTTGGCAAGGATGGCGGCGGTCCATGCGACGACGAGGCTGGCAACGTCGCTCAGGTTGTGGCCGGCATCGGCCAGCAGCGCCATCGAATTGGCGTAAAAACCGTAGCCCGCTTCGATAGCGACGAAAAGTAGGTTGAGGGCCGTTCCTATTGCGAACGCGCGGCCGAAATCGGCCGCAGCATGGCCGTGAGAATGGTCTTGGTCATGCGGATGCGCATGGTTATCTCTGTGGGCGCTTTCAGATCTGGATAAATCGCGATCAGGCCGAGGCGGGCTGGGATTGTGATTTGTCATCGCGCCAAACCTACAGCCCTTTTTAGGCCAATGCGCTTCAAAAAGCTTCCTGCCACGGGCGAAGATCTGCTTCGTGAGTCCAGGCATTTGGCGGCTGCTTCAGGACCGACATGTAGCTTGCCGCGATGGCGTCGGGGTCGAGCATGGCGTTCGGGCGCGCTGGGTCTGCCGGCCGCGCCGGTGACGCCACCAGTCCGTCGATGATGAAATGTGCAACATGAATCCCCTTGGGGTGGAGTTCGCGCGCAAGGCTCTGCGCCAGGCCGCGCAAAGCGAATTTGCCCATCGCGAAGGGCGCGGACTGCGCGTAACCCTTCACGCTTGCTGACGCGCCCGTGAAGAAGATTGCGCCGCTTCCCTTTGCGGCCATGCGGCGCGCGGCTTCCTGTGCAACGAGAAACCCGCCAAAGGCCGAGACGATCAGCGCCTGCTCGACGGCCTTTGGGTCGAGATCGAGGAGGGGACCGCGCAGTCTCGCGCTGGCGTTGAACAATACGAAATCGGGCGTGCGTCCGGCCTCATCGAGGGCGGCAAACAACGCGGCGACGTGAGCTGAATTGCTGGCATCGCAAACATGACGGGTCGCCGTTTCGGCGCCCGGGATCGACTTGCCGTCAATTGTGCGCGAGGCGAGAGCTACGCTCCAGCCGTCAGCCAGAAGGAGTCGCGCCATGGAGGCGGATATTCCGCCGCCCGCCCCGACGATCAACGCATGCAATCCCATCGAACATACTCCGGTGCTTCACGGCAAAGCGCTCATTCCTATCGCGTAATGAGGCGCGTTGTCCTCGTCTCTCAACATAGCCAATGCCGCGCGAAGCGCAAAAGCCAAAGCAAGGGCTGCGCGAGGAACCATGAGTTACTGGGGGCGTTCCTTGACCTTAGGCCGTGAATTGAAACGAAAGGAGAGTCTGTCATGCACAAACTTCTTCCGGCGACAGTCTTTGCGGCTGTATTCGCCATTATGCCACTTGGGGTGGCCAACGCCGAGACGCAAGCCAATGCGCCTGCGGACATGAAACTCACCAAGCAGCAATGCACCACATTATGGGACAAGGCGCGTGCCGGCGGCAGCGGCGATCTGTCCATGGATCAGGCCAAGCCCTTCCTCAAGGACTTCGAAAAGGCCGACGTCAACAAGGACGGCAGTTTGTCGTCAGACGAGTGGGCTTCGGCTTGTCAGAAGGGTTGGGTCATGAGCGAGGCAACCGTTCCGGCGGGCACCGTGTCTCCGCGGGCCGCCAAACCCGGTGGCGCAACATCCGATCGCACGCCAGAGGGCGCCAAGAATCGCGAACCCGGATCGACAACCGCGGGTGCGCCCGGCGTAGAAGCCGGCCAGACGCCGAAAGGCACTTCAGACCGCACACCCGGCAACCATTGAGACTGCCGATGCGCTCAAATAGAAAAGGCGGCCCGCGAGGGTCGCCTTTTCTTGCATTTCAAATGAGGCATTGCAGTTGGCGCGCTTCAATTGTCATCCATCTTGAGGGCATTGATGAAGGCTTCCTGCGGAATCTCGACCTTGCCGAACTCGCGCATCTTCTTCTTACCGGCCTTCTGCTTTTCGAGAAGTTTGCGCTTTCGCGTGATGTCGCCGCCGTAGCACTTGGCGAGCACGTCCTTGCGCAACGCCTTGATGGTCTCGCGCGCGATCACCTTGGCGCCGATGGCTGCCTGAATGGGGATCTGGAAAAGGTGCGGCGGGATCAGCTCTTTGAGTTTTTCGCACATAGAGCGTCCGCGGCTCTCGGCCCGCTGGCGATGCACGATGATCGATAGCGCATCGACGGGCTCGCCATTGACGAGGATCGACAGCTTGACGAGGTCGCCCTCCTCATACCCCTTGATGTGATAGTCGAATGAAGCATAGCCGCGCGACACGCTCTTTAAACGATCGTAGAAGTCGAACACGACCTCGTTGAGCGGCAGATCGTAAATTACCATGGCGCGCGAGCCGGCGTAGGTCAGCTGCTTCTGGCGCCCGCGCCGGTCCTGGCACAACTTCAGAACCGCGCCCAAGTGCTCGTCGGGGACCAGAATGGTCGCTTCGATCCAAGGTTCCTCGATGTGATCGATCTTCACCACGTCCGGCATGTCGGCCGGATTGTGCATCTCGATCACCGATCCATCCGTCATGTGCAGGTGGTAGATCACCGAAGGCGCGGTGGTGATGAGATCGAGGCCGAACTCACGCTCCAGGCGTTCGGTGATGATCTCAAGATGCAGCAGGCCGAGGAAGCCGCAGCGGAAGCCGAAACCGAGGGCCGCCGAAGTCTCCATCTCGAAAGAGAACGACGCATCGTTGAGGCGCAACTTCGCCATGGCGTCGCGCAGATCTTCGAAATCGGCCGCATCGACGGGGAAGAGGCCACAGAAGACGACCGGCTGGGCGGGCTTGAATCCCGGCAGAGGCTCGGGCGTCGGGTTCTTTTCGTCCGTCACCGTGTCCCCGACGCGCGTGTCGGCGACTTCCTTGATGGCGGCGGTGAAAAAGCCGATCTCGCCCGGCCCCAACTGGTCGAGCATCTGCTGCTTGGGCCGGAAGATGCCGACGCGCTCGAGCTGATAGGAGGCCCCCGTCGACATCAGCTTGACGCGCTGGCCCTTCTTCATCACGCCGTCGATGATGCGAACCAAGACGATAACGCCAAGATAGGCGTCATACCAGCTGTCGATGAGCATCGCCTTCAGCGGCTTGCCGGCGTCGCCCTTGGGCGGCGGCAGGCGCTCGACGATGGCTTCGAGCACGGCTTCGACGTTGAGCCCCGTCTTGGCCGACACGCCGACCGCGTGCGAGGCATCGAGCCCGATCACATCCTCGATTTGCTGCTTGACGCGGTCGGGATCGGCTGAAGGCAGATCGATCTTGTTCAGGACCGGGAGAATTTCGAGGTTGTTGTCGAGCGCCTGATAGACGTTAGCCAGGGTCTGTGCTTCGACGCCTTGGGAGGCGTCGACCACGAGGATCGCGCCCTCGCACGCGGCAAGCGAGCGGGAGACCTCGTAGGCGAAGTCTACGTGCCCGGGCGTATCCATCAGGTTGAGCTGGTAGATTTTTCCGTCTGCCGCCTTGTAATCCAGGCGCACGGTCTGTGCCTTGATGGTGATGCCGCGTTCGCGCTCGATGTCCATCGAGTCGAGGATCTGTTCCTTCATCTCGCGGTTGGTCACGTTCCCGCACAATTGTATCAACCGATCCGACAAGGTGCTCTTGCCGTGGTCGATATGCGCGATGATGGAAAAATTGCGAATGTGTGAGGTGTCGGTCATGGCCCGGCTCATAGCAGGCGGAACCCTCGGGTAAAAGAGGCGTTTTGGTCCGCTGAGGGGGCACTGTCACGCCGCTGGGGCTTTCGGGCGGCGATTGGCTGCGCAAGTGGGCTATAGCCACCGCCAAAGGCTTGTGTCAGGGTCTCCTTGCCCCACCGACCGAGTTCATTGGAGAGATAAAATGTCGAACGAGTCCTCGAAATCCCGCTTTTCCGTTGCCGGCGGCGGCGTCAGCGAGGAGGCCCGCAAAGCCATGAATGCCGCCATCGACGCCTTCTCGGGGTGGCGCGACGACCTCGCAAAGCAGTCAGAAAAGAACTCCAAGGCCGTTTTCGACCAGATGGCGTCCGCCGCCAAGGCGTTCGGTTGGCCTGCCGAGTTCGTCGACATGACCCGCCAGCAAATGCAGAACGCCTCGCGTATGCAGCTTCAGTTCATGGATCAGGTCATGGACGTGTGGGAGAAGCAGCTCAAGAATCCGGGCAGGTTCGAACTGCCGGAAGCGTGGAGCAACGCCATGAAGAACTTACCCGGCGGACAGGGCTTCAGCTTCCCCGGCATGCCGAATTTACCCGGGATGCCCAATTTCCCCGGGATGCCGGGCTTGAATCTGCCCGGCATGGGTTCGATGTCCGGCATCCCGGCAAACCCGTTCCAGTTCTGGATGCAGGCTGCCGAGATGTGGCAGAAATCCTGGGAGCAGGGCATCAAAGCCTGGATGGACGCCCAGGCAAGCATGACCAACCGCAAATGATAGCTCGCTGATTCTATTAACGATTTTTCTGCATACACGCGACGGCCTTGTGCCGTCGCGTGGTGTTTTCGACACGTGAAAAGCGCTTTTCGGATCGGCGGGTGCCGGTTTTTCCGAAACCCTAGAGGTCCGCGGCGGCGGGCGAAGGCGTCTTGACGTTATTCTTGGAGGCAAAGCGCATCCGCTTGCCGAGCAATTGCGCGCAAGCCTGGGAGGGGCGCAGCATGATGACTTCCATCGAGCGGAAGTCGCGGGTCTCCTCGCCGATACCGAAGCCCTCGATTTCGCGCCCGCGGGGGATGTACAGGGTGCCGAACATGCGGTCCCAGACGGCGAGCGAACCACCCATGTTGCGGTCGTAGTGCTCAACCTTATCGGAGTGATGGATCTGATGCATCGCCGGCGAGATCACCCACTTCTCGACACGCGGGCCGAAGCTGATCCAGAACGGCGAGTGCCGCAGCGCGCCACCGGCGAGGTTGAACACAAATAGGAAGATGTTGGCCCCTGCGACCGACGTGACCGTGACGTGCTCGCCAAAGAGCGCGATGAAAATGCCGTTGATGATGCCGTAGGCTGTGGTCAAAACGGTGACCGTGATCAAGACCTCGACGGGGTGGTGACGCTCGGCCGTGGCGAAGTTCAAGACTTCGGCCGAGTGATGCACCTTGTGGAACTCCCACAGTTCGGGAATGCGGTGGAAGAGAAAGTGGACGTACCAGCGCAGGAAGTCGTCCACAACGAACAAGGTGAGGGTCAGCACCACGCCGAGCGCAATGGCGGTGCTATCGTTGACCGTGCCGGAGACGCCGAGGGCGGTCAGCGTGGAGACGACGAAATCCTTGACCTGAGACCAGTTGATCGTGGCCCACGAGAGGATGGTAAGGCGCATGATCGGCGTAATGACGACGATGATGTAGTCGTTGATGGCGCTCTTGGAGGCCATGTCTGCCGGTTCAGCAGCGTTGCGCCAAAGCCGCCATACTCCTTGTGGCGGGCATAGATGAAGGCCGCGATGACCAGTCCGCTGGCACAGTAGAGCCAGAAGTATCGCGATGTGGGGTCGGCGAAGAAATCGTAGGCCGGCATCAATGCGCCGACCATGAGCCGGCTGCAGACCTCGTTGATCCAATCGAGCATGGGCGTTGTCCAGAAGCGTGGCTGGGACGAACCACGTGAGCCTGCAACCAAGACCAGGCGCGCGCGGTGAAGACCGGCTTAAGCCGGCGTCGGGAATTGCTGACGCGGGTCATTACCGGGAGGGGCAAGGCGCAAATGTCGAGGCCGTGCGCAGAGTTGAAATCGATCCCAAGATTATTTAGAATAATTCTAATTTATAGGATCGGCTAATGCGACGCTTCAGCGAACTCGACGAACGTGAAATCCTGGCGTTGGCCATCTCGCTGGAAGAAGAGCATGGGCGCATCTTTGCCGACTATGCGGCGGGACTTGCGGAGAGCTACCCCGCGTCCGCCCGGGTGTTCACGCAGATGGGCGAGGAGGAAAACGAGCATCGCCGTTGGCTCATCGAGCTGTTTCAGCAGAAGTTCGGCGACCACATTCCGCTCATTCGCCGCCAGGACGTGGCAGGCTTCGTGCGCCACGAGCCGATATGGATGGTCAGGCCGCTCGGCCTCGATAAGGTAAGAGCCCAGGCAGAGGAGATCGAACGCGAGACGCGCAACTTCTACAGATCGGCCCTCGAACGCACCGGTGACGTGGCCATACGCAAGTTGCTGGGCGACTTGGCGGCCATCGAGGAGAAGCACTTGGGTGTCGCCCGCCAACTCAGCGAGAGCGAACTGACCGTCGACGTGAAGCAGATGGAGGCGCACGCGGAGCGCCGGGCATTTGTCCTCCAGTATGTGCAACCCGGATTGACGGGCCTGATCGATGGTTCCGTCTCCACCTTGGCGCCGATCTTTGCCGCCGCCTTCGCCACGCAAAATACGTGGCAGACGTTTCTGGTCGGCATGGCGGCCTCGGTCGGCGCCGGCATTTCCATGGGCATTGCCGAGGCCATGGCAGATGACGGCATGATCTCGGGCCGCGGGCACCCCTGGATGCGCGGCGCTATCACCGGCTTGATGACGGCGCTGGGCGGGCTTGGCCACACGTTGCCTTACCTGATACCGCAATTTTGGACGGCAACCGCCATCGCCGCAGTCGTCGTTCTGGTCGAGTTGTGGCTGATCGCGTGGGTCAGGGCACGCTACATGGAGACCAGGTTCGTGCGTGCCGCCTTCGAGGTAGTCCTGGGCGGTCTTGTCGTGTTCGCGGTCGGCATCCTGATTGGGAGCGCTTAGCGCGGGCGGAAAAAAGGCGCCCACGGGTGCGCCGTTCCGGGTGTGCGGATATGCTCGCAAGCGGCCTCACTGGCGCCACTTTCCCTTGACGCTTTGCCGCCAAACGGCAAAGTGCCGGCGTTCTGCTACGAGGGTGAATAATTTCATGCGCAATCGATCGGGTTCGCGGCTCGCCGCGGCAGCTGTCATTTTGCTTGGCGCCGTCAGCACGGCCTCAGCCAACGTTGCGCCGCCGCCGGAGCCCAAGCCGCGCAACTGCGAGAACACGATACCGTTCGACCAGTGGCTTGCGGCTTTCAAGAAAGAGGCGATTGCCGAGGGCATCAAGCCGCGTACCATCGAGGCGACGATCGGCGGCATGACCGCGGACATGAGCGTCATCTCCCGCGACAGAAAGCAAGGCTTCTTCTCCCAGACCTTCGTTCAGTTCTACGGCAAGCTCGCGACGTCCAGCCGCGAGAAGATGGGCCGTTCGTACCTCGACAAGTACGCAGCGCTGTTTACGCGCGCCCAGAAGGAATACGGCGTTCCCGGCCCAGTCATCACCGGCTTTTGGGCGCTGGAGAGTGACTTCGGCGCCGGCATGGGCAATTTGCCCGTCATGCGATCGTTGCTGACGCTGGCGTGGGATTGCCGTCGCGGCGAACTCTTTCGCGAAGAGCTGAAGGCCGCCATGAAGATCATAGAGCGGGGATATTTGCGCGCCGACGAGATGATCGGATCGTGGGCGGGCGAACTCGGGCAGACGCAGTTCCTGCCCCAGCACTACCTCAACTACGCCGTCGACTTCGATAACGATGGCCGCAGGGATCTGATCAGGGATATCCCCGACATCATCGGCTCTACCGCGCACTTCATCTCGCAAATGGGATGGCGGCCCGGAGAGCCTTGGCTGGAGGAGGTGCGTCTGACCAAGGAGCTGCCGTGGGATCAGGCGGATCTTGAGATCCTGCATCCGCGCTCCCGGTGGGCCCAGTGGGGTGTAAAGGGCGTTGCAGGTCCGCTGGCGCACGATGACTTGCCGGCATCGTTGATGCTGCCCATGGGCCGCAATGGTCCCGCCTTCCTCGCGTATCCCAATTTCCGCGTGTACCTGCAGTGGAACCAGTCGCTGACCTACGCCACCACCGCGGCGCATCTGGCCATGCGGATGGCGGGAGCGCCCATGCTGGGCAAGGGCAACGGGAAACCGATCGACTCGCTCAGCTACGAAGAGACCAAGGAACTCCAGCATTTGCTGACCAAACGCGGTTTCAACGTCGGGGAGGCCGACGGCAAGATCGGCGCGGGTACACGCAAGGCGGTGAAGGCCATGCAGATAAAATACAACCTGCCGGCCGATAGTTATCCCACGCCTGAGCTGTTGGCGGCGCTGCGAGGGCGGTGAGCAGAGCGCAGCATGATGCGGCGGGCCGCCCGCGATGCAGGCCCAGGCGCAATTGAAGCAGGCATGCGCGATATGGTCGAGCCAGCCGGTGCGCGCTGCATAGGCGACGATTGTCCCGTCAGCCTTTGATCCAGGATGGTCTTTGTGGGTTCGGCCGTTCCTGTTTCACGAGCCGAGCCATCCTGGCTGCGGCGAGATCAGATTGGCACGGTGCCGACTGAGAGGGTTTTCGCCTTGTTGTCGGGTTCGACGTGGATGACGACTTGCGCGCCTTCGATTTCGGTCTGGATCGCGTCTTCGAGCCGATCGCAGATGACGTGCGCGTCATAGACGGACATGTTCCCCGGCACCACGAGGTGGAAATCGATGAACAGAGCGCGCCCTGCCTGCCGGGTGCGGATGTCGTGCGCCTGCAAGGCGCCATTGCCGTTGGCCGCGATGGCTGCGCGGATCCGGCTTTCGATGTCCGTGCTGGCGGCCTGATCCATCAGGCTCGACATGGACTCCAGCGCAAGACGGTAGCCGGTCCACAAGATGTTGATGGCGACGGCGGCGGCCAGCAGCGGATCAAGGACGAGCCAGCCGGTCAGGGTGGCCAGGATCAGTCCGCCGATGACGCCGGCCGACGTGATGACGTCGGTCATGAGATGGCGGCCATCGGCGACAAGGGCGGGCGAGCGCCAAGTGCGCCCGCGGTTGATCAGCAGCCATGCCCAGCCGGCGTTGAGCAGCGAGGCGGCGGTATTGATGGCAAGACCCATTCCCGGTTGCTCGAGCGTCACGCCCGTGCGCAAGGCGTCGACCGACTTGATCAGGATGATGATCGCAGCAAAGATGATCATCGCTCCTTCGAAGATCGCGGCGAAGAATTCAGCCTTGTGATGGCCGAAGGGATGGTTCTTGTCCGGCGGCCGGGAACCGATGTGAAGCGCGATGACGGCCGCTACGGCCGTCATGACGTTGACGATGCTCTCGAGCGCGTCGGAATAGAGCGCGACGGACCCCGTCACCACGTAGGCGGCGTACTTGATGGCCATGACGCCAGCGGCCACCGCGATGCTGGCAGCCGCAATTAGCTTCGCGCTGTGCGTCTCGGATCTGGATTTGGCGTCCATTTGCTGCCTTGAACTCCATTGTCAGGGCCATGTGCCATATCAGACAGAAAAGCTCCAGATGCCAGTGGGATGATGAGCGAAACGGCGTCTGCGGGACAGTCGTTCCCCTGAAGCCATTATCCACACCCCGGTTGGGCCGCGGACCTCGCGTCCGGGCGGCGAATCTGATGGTCAGGTTCTACTGGCGTGGCGGCGCCTAGCCGCACGCGCGGCGGCGCATTCATTACCGAGGAGGCGCTCATGGCGAATTTTTCGACGCACATCGGTGCGGGGACCGTCGTTGCGGGGGCGCTGGCGACTCTCACGCTGGCCGCGGACGTGGTGGCTCCTGAAAATCTGGTCGCCGTCACGATGGCGGGCGTCCTGGGGTCGGTGCTGCCCGATATCGACCTGAAGGATTCCCGTCCGAGCCGCCTGATGTTCGCGGGACTGGCGGTCTTCTTCTCCTTCGCGGTTCTGTTCAACACCGCAACCAAGCTCTCGGTCGCCGAAATGTGGATTGCCTGGCTCGGTACCCTGGCGCTGGTGCGCTACGGCCTTCATACGGTTTTCCACCGGCTGTCCATCCACCGCGGCATCTGGCACTCGCTGCTGGCGGGCGCCTTCTGTTCAGCCGCGACCGCGGTGATCTTCTATCGCGTGCTGGGCCGGCATGAGGGCGTCGCATGGCTGGCCGGCGGTTTCATGTTCATTGGCTACGTGACGCATCTGGTCCTCGACGAAATGTATTCGGTTGACGTCATGGATACGCGGATCAAGGCGTCGTTCGGGACCGCGTTGAAGCTGATCGACAAGCGCAACTATACCGCCTCGGCCGCCATGGCGGGCGCCTTGGCGCTCGCGATCATGATCGCCCCGCCTACCAACGCGTTCGTGAAGGGAATCGGGTCCACGAGCCTCTGGAGCGAGTTGCAAGGCAGGTTGCTGCCTGCAGGAAAGTGGTTCGGCGTGCTCGATGTCAGGCAGTTGGCCTGGGGTCATACAGACACAGAGGCAGACGGCGGCATCACGACCGGTTCGATAACGCCCGCACCGTCTGCGCCTGCGCAATCCGATGCCGGCGCTGCAGATGCCGGGAGCGGGACAGTACCGCCTAACTGAGCTGGCCGAAACGGGATTGAAAGCAGTCCACGATCACCGAAACGCAGGGGCGTGCCGTTTCGATCGGCATGGCGCCGATCTTGTCGGCAACCGCCATAGCCGAGATTCCGTGAATGCTGGCCCACATGGCATGGGCCATCTGCTTGATGTCCGCGTCGGTGGCCTTGCTCGCATGCGATTTGATGGCGTCAGCTACCAGGGCGATGATCCGCCGGAAGTTTTGATCAATGAGTTCGCAGGAAAGCTTGCCCGGCCTGGGCGTGTGCTGCTGCAACAGATTCCAAAGTTCGCGATTTCGAAGAGCAAAGCTGATGTAGGCGTCGGAAAGGTCGTGGAGGCGGGCTGCACCACGCCCGCCGGCGGGGATCCCATCGAGTTCAGCAATCAGTTCCTCGAGGAGCGCACCTTGGATCGTAAGCAGCAACTCGTCCAGGTTGCTGAAGACGTTATAAAGTGTCCCCGGCGAATATCCGATGTTCTTGGCGATAGCGCGCGCCGACAGGCCGTTGAGGCCCGATTTTTGGACGAGACCTCGAGCCGATTGCAGGATGAGATGCCGCAGTTCGCCTGGTGAGTGTGATGAGCGTCTTCCCATGCGTGGACGGTCCCTCGCGCCGCGCTCGAACCCCATGTTGCACGCCGCGGCTCTTGGAGGGCGGCGCATATGGGGCAGATAGCAGATATGGGGAAATTCCGCATATGGAATAATTGTTTAGGTGTAGATCAGAAAAATTATTCTTGGAAAGGCCGGATGCGGATAGAATAAATTTTGAGCCGGCCGCCGAGGCTCTTGAAATCAAATGCTAATCTTCATGGAGCATCGGCGCCACGCCGGCGCAGCGCGATTCGTTCTCGAGGGCCGCATTTGGATGCCCCGCTGACCGCCCCACCGGGTGAGTCGGCATTACCAGCCGGGGCACAGTTCACCGCAGTTGTGGCCGTCAAATGCGACGCAGCTCGCTTTTCGGGGACTGTGCGTGATGACGTCGTTCCACGTCATCGTGGTCTTGAAGCCTGGAATGAGGTCTCGCAGCAACGGGGCGTAGGTGTAGGTGGATTCCACGACTATGGCCGTGTTTCCGGCGTTGATCATGCCGACGGCCGGCATGGCTTTGTCGGTGCATGTTGATTGCGCGCTGTTGGCCACCGAGTCGTAATTCCATTCGCTCCGCGTGCGGGAAGCGTCGTCACTTTTGGCGCGCAGCGAGTTGACCTTGATTTGAAGTCCTTCGGTCGAAAAAGGATACATCACCTGCTCGGCCGACAGCATCATGCCGTTGATGGTCTGAAGCGCGCCGCCGGGAGCCGTGCCCACCCTTTCCTCACGCGAGACGAGGTCTCCGATCATGGCGGTGACGCGCTGGAACTTCTTGTGCATCATGACCGCACGGGAAACTTCGAACGTGCCGAAGAGCGCGAGGATGAGCAGCGGAGCGATGTAGGCGAACTCGACGGCAGCAACGCCCTTGCGATCGCGCGCGAAGCGGCCCATCGGGCGCCTTTGGATGAAGCTGAACTCGCTGAACATTTGCTTTGGTCCGGTTATTTTGGATTCAGTTTGCCGAGTAGGGCTCGGTGCGGAATGCGGTCACGTTCTGCATCATCATTGAGCCATCGTTCATCTGCCCCATCTTGAGGTATGGGATCTTGGCCGCGAAGTCCCACTTGTAGCAGGTGGTCACGAGTACGATGTCGTTGGCGTCACCGGCGTATTGAGCGATCTTGTCGTTTCCGTCCGCGGTATTCACAACCACGTCGTTGTTGGAGATGCACGGTTGAGGCTGCACCTGGTCCCAATCGGCGAACTTCTGTACGAAGATCTGCATCCTGTTGCATTTGACCCACGATCCAGCCTTGTTGCAGACCGCCTGCTTGAATTCGTTGACGGTCATATCGGACGTTTGAGCCTGTCCGGTTCTGATGAGGCGCGCGTTCTGCTCCACGCCCTTGTCGATCGAGGTCATGATGAAGAAGTAGCTCGCGACGCCGATAAGTCCGAACACGAACATGAAGAACGGCACAGCGACCATCGCGAACTCGATCGCGCTGGCGCCCTCGTTGCGACGGGTGAAGAATTGTATGATGGACCGCTGCGCGCGCACCAGCGCCTGGCGCGATTTGGACACTCTCAACATACGCATTTGCTCTATTCCTCGGTGCGACGCCGTATTGCGTGCCGAAGATAGGATTTCAGCGTTTAAAGAAACATATAGATCTTTGCTAACAACGTATATTGGTTTCCAAATCGTAAAAGCGCGCCGCATCCTGGGCAGCGCCGCCTTAACGCACTGCTAGTGACGATCGTAATTGGGCTTCGACAACCACTCCAATTCTATCGAACATGCGCTCAGCGCCCGTCGTTGCCGCTTCGGGCGCGGGAACGCGCCGGCTCCATACATGGAGTAGCAGCGCACCTGACGCGGTCCGGTTGGACCGCGCAAGGCAGGCGCGGTATCGATGTGCCCCTATCGGTGCCGCGCCCTGTCGCCTCTTTCGCTCTATATATACGTCAGTTTGTGCCGGGGACTGTGCATGGCCCGGCTCTCCGGCCGAACTTGAGTCACTCCGGATCGACGGATCACTGGCTGTTGGCGCTGCTGGCGGTTGAGTCCGCGGATGATTCCGAGAACCGCGTCTTGTCCGAGTTGTGCTTGTTGATGGTGGCGAAGAACGCCTCGTCATCGCCAATCGTCAGGTTGGGTTCGCAGTTGGGGGTGCAGGAGAATGTATAGCGCGAGCCACCCTTATGGAGATTGACGACGCGGCTTTCGTCGCGCTCCACGATCACGCGCTGATCCTGAATGACGTTCCGGTCGGCGTCGAGCGCGATCACGTTCGTGATCCCGAACGTCTTGCCGGTGACGACCAGGAGATTGCCGCCCTGGAGAGCGACGTCCGCGATGGAGGGGTTGCCGATGATCACCTCGGTGGCCGCCCGCGGCAGGCGTAGCAACTGCGACTGGTCGTAGCGCACGACCAGATCGGCGGCGCTGGCGGTCCACATCTGGCTGCCGGCGGCGAAAGCTACGGAAAAAATGAGCGCACCTTTGGCGGTTGCGGGCAGTGAGGCGGGCAGGACGTTGCGCAGCCACATGGCGTGAGCTCCTCGGTGAAGATCTGGTGAGCTAATCTGCCCAGGAAATGGTGAAGGAACTGCAAACGGCTGTCCCGGCGTGGCGCTACGCCGTTGGGGAGCGGGGTATCCCGCAGGGACGACGGCCAGCCGATGGTGCGCGGGGGGCATGTGCCGGGCGGAGTTATTCTCATCGGCGGCAGTATTTCCGGTCCCGATCCTTCGATGCGTGCCGGCATTATTTTCCAACGGACGCCGCAAACGGACGGCACGACTGAGCGCTACCGGGGCAGAAACTAAATATTAACAAGGATAGTCTTGGAGAAAACTGGGAAAAACACAGTGTAGCCAAAGAAAAACTCAGAAAACAACTTGGATAGATTTGGTAGTTCCGAATTTTATAACAATTGATACTAATATCTTAAGCGAGCTTCAGGAAGTATTTATTTGGAAACGCATGTTTTTTACGCCAATTTAACTTGTGAGCTCTATTGTCATCCTCAGTTCAGCGGTGAGGACGAGTGCTTCCCCCCGATGGACACGATCGGAAAATCACTCAGTTATAATTGGGAGAGAGTAGTCATGAAGACCATCGTTTCGCGTTTCGTCAAGGACGAGTCGGGCGCCACGGCCATCGAATACGGCCTGATCGCTGCTCTGGTTGGCGTCGGCATCATCGCCGCCCTGCAGAACCTCCGCACGGACCTCCAGAATACGTTCGGCGCGGTTTCGACTGAACTGCAGTCTGCTAACAACTAAGCGTCGCGCCGGCTTAAGGCCGGCAAGACCGTGGACGAAGGGCCCTGCGTGGTCCTGAAAGAAGCGCTCGAAGCCAAGCTTCGAGCGCTTCTCATTTCTTGCCTTGGGCGCCGGCGCGCGCAAGGGACGGCCTATGCTGTTTTGCACTTTGCCGGGCATTTATGGGGCGGCTGTTCAGCCCCAGCCGCGGACCTCGCGCAAATCGCGCGGCGGCGCGGCAGCACAGATCCAAAGGTGGCCGATGGTTTACTGGTCGACGCGCCGGCAATGCTTTGCCCGGGATGAGCGCGGGTCAACATCGATCGAATACGCGCTGATCGCCGCGCTTTGCAGCGTGGCGATCGTCGCCGGGCTTCACGGCATACGTGATGGCATCACCACGCATCTCAACGATGCCGCGGGCGGCTTGCGGACCGGACTGAACTGACACCATGGGCGCGAAGGCGGGATCTCGTTTGGAGCGCGCCTTAATCGCGCGTTAAGCCAAGCGTGGCAGATTTCGCGAGGGCCGCGCTGGCCAGATCAACAGCTTCAACGAGGAGCCCACAAGGTGATCGACTTCGCCCTGCTTCTGGTTTTTCCCATCGCAATGGCTTTTGCGGCCGTCAACGATCTTTTCACGATGACAATCCCGAACAAGATCTCCTTGGTCTTGATCGCGGCCTTCTTGCTTGCTGCCGTTCTCGTTGGCAGCCCGCTCGATCAGGTCCTGATGCACGCCGGCGTCGGCTTCGCCGCGCTCGTTGTCGGCTTCGGCCTGTTCTCGTTCAACCTCCTGGGCGGGGGCGACGCGAAGCTCATGGCCGCCGGTGCGCTTTGGATGGGCGCCGACCTTGTGCTGCCTTATGTCGTCTACATTACGATTTTCGGCGGCGTGCTTTCGCTCGTCATCCTCGCCTACCGCCGCTACGTTCCCGCTCACGCCTTGGCTTTGCCCGGATGGGCCATGCGGCTCCACACCCACGGCAGCGGCATCCCCTATGGAATCGCCATCGCGGCTTCCGGTCTGGTTCTTTATCCGGCGACCGCCTGGTTCCACGCGCTGTCGATGTAACCGCGCGCATATCCTGGGACGCTTGAGCCGGGCGCCATCGGGGCGCCCGTCTTCG
This sequence comes from Hyphomicrobium sp., assembly GCA_035325525.1. Lineage (GTDB taxonomy): Bacteria > Pseudomonadota > Alphaproteobacteria > Rhizobiales > Hyphomicrobiaceae > Hyphomicrobium_B. Next base: position 65,713 of record DAOKZR010000007.1, read on the forward strand.
TTTGCGCCTTGTTTACGCATCTCTAACGCTGCAGGAAGCCCGCCCGCACGGGCGTCCCTTTTTGAAAAGCCGATTAACCGGACATTGACGTTTGTTGGGCAATGTCAGGTTTGCAGTCTCTCGACTATCGGCCTGAAAGGACCTTCGTGCAATGAAGAGAGCCCAATTACTTGGCTTTGCCGTGGCTCTGGGCGCCGCCGCCGGCGCGTTTTTCATTGCCAATTCGATGATCGCCCCGCCGCCTGCGCCCACGATCGTCGAGACGCAGGTCAACACCACGGAGGTTCTCGTCGCCAGTTCCGACATCGCAGTCGGCCAGATTGTGAACGAAGGCAATCTGCGCTGGGTGGCATGGCCCGCCGATGGCGCCGGCAGAGGCTATATCACAAAGCAGGGTGGCGGACAGGCGAAGATGCGCGACATCTCGGGCTCGATCGCGCGTTCGGCGATTTTCGCCGGTGAGCCGATCAACGCCCGCAAGCTCATCAAGGCGGGACAAGGCGGCGTGCTTGCCGCGGTGCTGCCGTCGGGCATGCGCGCGGTTTCCACCAAGATCAGCCAGGCCACCGCGGCCGGCAGCCTCATCCTTCCCAACGACCACGTCGACGTCATTCTGATCCGCGAAATGCGCGGCAAGAGCGGCGGTCAGGACTACGTCAGCGACACGCTGTTCACGAACGTGCGCGTCATCGCGGTCGGCCAGCAGATCGAAACCAAGGAAGGCAAGAAGTCGGCGGACGGCGACGCCAAGACGGCGACGCTCGAGCTGACGCCGCGCCAGGCCGAGATGCTCGCTCTGGCCAACAAGATGGGTGAAATCACGCTGACGCTTCGCTCGGTCGCAGACATGCAGGCCGGCGGCGGCGGAGTGGATGGAATGGATTTGAAGAAGCAACGGGGCAACGCCGTTCGAGTTCTGCGTTACGGTGCAAAATCGCGTGTGTACGGAGTGAATTGAGTACACGTACGTCGATCGTCGTCATAAGGCAGAAAAAGACATGCGCAAGAAAGTTGGATTATTCGCGAGCCCCTTGCTCGGAGCGGTTGGCTGGTTCGCCGCTGGGATTCTCCTCGTGACGGGGAGTGTCACTACGGCCGTGGCCAACGGAGCGGGGCGATCTGCCGATGTAGAGACGCTGGCGGCCGCGGCCGTTCACCAGTCGGTCATTCGCGTCCAGGATACGGGCGGGGCGCCTGTCAGGAAGAACATCAAGATCGGGTTGGGCAAGTCCGCGCTCGTGGAATTTCCGCGCGATGTACGCGATGTGATGGTCTCAAACCCCGCAGCCGTCGATGCGGTTGTGCTGAGCGCCAACCGGGTTTTCCTGCTGGCCCGCAAGATCGGCGAGGCGAACGCCTTCTTCTTCGATACCACGGGCGAGCAGTTCGCGACCTTCGAAATCTTCATCGAGCGCGAAACGGCAGGGCTGGAAAACCTGCTGAACCGGCTGATCACCGGATCGAACATCAAGGTGGAGATGCTGAACCAGACGGTCGTTCTGACGGGTTCCGTCAAGAACCCGACGGACTCGGTGCGCGCTGCAAACATCGCTCGCCAGTTCGTCAACGTTCAGTATGAGACGACAACCAAGGACAAGGCTGATGGCGCGACAATCGACAAGTTCGAGAAGTCGGACACCGAGACGGTCATCAACATGCTGACGGTAGAGGCCGAAGAGCAGGTCATGCTCAAGGTGACGGTGGCGGAGGTTCAGCGCTCTTTGTTGAAGCAGTTGGGCGTCAACTTGGGCGGCGTCATCAATGCGGGCAACTTCACCACTGCGCTGCTGACAGAGAACGCGCTGCCGCTGACCGCTGCTGCGGGCCTCGGCACGCTGCCGCTGCTCGGCATGAACACCAAGCTCGACGATAAGCAGGTTTGCGGCGGCGCTCAGATGTGCGCCTACAATCAGGGACCGGGTCAAAACTCGTTCGGCAACTCGGGCCTGCACGGCGGCTGGAACGGACCGGACGGCAACTCGGTCTCCCACGCCATCCGCGCGCTCGAGCGTGACGGCCTGATCCGCACCCTGGCCGAGCCGAACCTGACGGCGGTGTCGGGTGAGCCTGCCAACTTCCTGGCCGGCGGCGAGTTCCCCATCCCTCTGGTCGACAACACGGGTCAGGTCAGTGTCACTTTCAAGAAATTCGGTGTCGCGCTCGCCTTCACGCCGATCGTTCTCTCCGAAGGCCGCATCAGCCTGAAGATCGAAACGGAAGTCAGTGAATTGTCGAACCAGGGCGCCATCACTCTGTCAGGCATTGCGATCCCGGCCTTGAAGAAGCGCGAGGCCAAGTCCACCGTCGAACTGCCTTCGGGCGGAACGCTGGCGCTGGCCGGCCTGATCTCGGACGACACACGTCAGAACATCGACGGACTGCCGGGCGCGAAGGATATCCCCATCCTCGGCACGCTGTTCCGTAGCCGCGATTTCATCAGGAACGAGACGGAACTCGTGGTCATCGTCACGCCTTACCTGGTGAAAGCGACCAGCCGGCAGGAGATTGCGGCGCCCGGTACGGGCCTCACGCCCGCGACGGACATGAAGGCCAACTTCCTCGGTCACCTCAATGCCATCTACGGCAAGGGCCAATCCCTGCCTGACGGCGGATTGAAGGGCGACTACGGCTACATCGTCGAATAATCGGGGATTTGGAGAGATAGATATGTCCAAGACTATCAAAGCACACGGACCCTCTCCCGCCCGGATTGGCGGTGCAAAAGCGGTGTCGCTGGCGTTGCTGGCCTGCTTTGTCGCGGGATGCAAGCACAATGACGGAACGCAAGTGGCAAGCTGGGCTCTCGTGGATCCCAACGAGCGCCACCCCATCATGGTTTCCAAGCAACCCTCGACGCTGTCTTTGCACGTGCCGCGCGGTGCAAGCGGCCTGTCGCCGTCCCAGCGGGCCGATGTCGTCGACTTCGCGAGCCGCTATCGCGCAAGCGACGCGGGCAACTCGCGCCTGGTAATTTCCGCTCCCGGCGGTTCGAACAACGAGGTCGCCGCCATGAATGCGGTGCAGGACGTGCGCGATCTCCTGATGGACGCAGGCTTCTCGGAGAACTCCATCGCCGTGGAAGCCTATCATGGATCGGGACATGAGCCCCCGATCCGCATCTCGTACATGCGCTATGTCGCCGAGGGGCCGGAGTGCGGCCAGGATTGGTCGGAGAACCTCGCGAGAAACCGGAGCAACTTCAACTATCCGGACTTTGGTTGCGCCAATCAGCATAACCTTGCCGCGATGGTCGCCAACCCGGCTGATCTTCTGGGCCCGCGCACCGAAGGCCCGCGCAGCTCGGAACGGCGCGACGATGTCTTCGGCAAATACGTGAAGGGCAAAGTCACCGGCGCAGACAAGAGCCAGGACGAACGCGTAAAGGTTCAGGGTAATTGAGGGACGTGAGCACGATGTCTAGACAAGCACAGTCCGCCGCCGAACAAATGGAAGACTTCGCCGATCAATATGGCGATGAACACGTGCCCGGCATCGAAAGGGCGCGGCCTATCCCGCGCATTTCCATCCAGGCTTTCTGCGATGACACGCACGCCGCCGAGGTCCTGCAGTACGCTGCCGAAGATCGCCGTCTGTCCAAGGCGCACGTCAGCGTTCACATGGGCGGAATCGGCGCCGCCGTTGCACACTACGTCGACAGCCCGACGCCGAACCTGATCATCGTCGACAGCTCGCTGCACGGCACGCAGCTTCTGGCAGAACTCGACAGCCTGGCAGAAAGCTGCGATCCGGGAACCAAGGTTGTCGTCATCAGCCGTCATAACGATGTGCTGCTGTATCGCGAGCTGCTCAAGCGCGGCGTGAGCGAGTATCTCGTGACGCCCATCGAGCCGCTGCAGCTGATGGAGAGCATCTCGAATCTCTACAACAATCCCGATACCGATCCGGTGGGGCACGTTTTCGCGTTCATCGGCGCCAAGGGCGGCGTCGGGTCCTCGACCATCTGCCACAACGTCGCCTGGACGCTCTCGGAGGTGTTGAAGTCGAACGTGACGATTGCGGACCTGGATCTGGCTTTCGGCACCACGGGCCTCGATTTCAACCAGGATCCGGTACAGGGCATTGCGGAGGCGCTGGCCGCGCCGGAGCGCCTCGACGATCAGCTGCTCGACCGGCTTCTCACGAAATGTTCCGAACATCTTTCGATCTTCGCGGCGCCCGTCGTGCTGGACCGCGACTATGAGATTTCGCCCGATAGCTGCGACACGGTCATCGACGTCGTGCGTCAAAACGTGCCCTACGTGGCTGTCGACCTGCCGCATTCGTGGAGTCCGTGGACGAAGCGCGTGCTCCTGCAGGCCGATGAAGTGATCATTACGGCTGCGCCCGATCTAGCGAACCTGCGCAATGCAAAGAACATCGTCGATTTGCTCAAGACGGCGCGCAAGAACGACCACAAGCCCCATCTGGTGCTCAATATGGTCGGCGTCCCCAAGCGCCAGGAGATCACATTGAAGGAGTTCGAGCAGGCGCTCGATCTCAAGGCCATCAGCGTCATCGAATATGACAGCGAGTCGTTCAGCCAGGCCGCCAACAACGGCCAGATGATCGAAGAGATGAATCCCAAGGCGAAGGCGACGGAGAAGTTCCGCGAAATCGCGATGGCGATGACGCACCGCCGAGACACCAAAGCCGAGAAGAAGCCGGCGCAGTCCGCGCTCTCGCCGTTGGCTCCGCTTCTCGAGAAGCTGAAGCTCAAGCGCTAGGCGCAGCAGGAATATCCGAAGTTTCAAGGAAGAGTTGCGATGTTTGGACGGCGCTCTAACGATCCATCGACCCCCAAGCGCATTGCGCCCCGGACGCCCATCGCGGCGGCGGGCGGTTCGGCGAACGCGCCGGCGGCGCCTCGCCAGCAGGCTCAACCCGCACCTGTGGCGCCGCGCCAGGAACCGCCTACGGAACCGCAACGCCGGCATTCTGAGGAGTATTACGACGTCAAGACGACGGTGTTCAATGCGCTGATCGACACCATCGACCTCACGCAGTTGTCGAAGCTGGACAGCAGTGCGGCACGCGAAGAGATCCGCGATATCGTCAGCGAGATCATCCAGATCAAGAACGTCGTGATGTCGATCGCCGAGCAGGAAGAGCTGCTCGAGGACATCTGCAACGACGTTCTAGGTTACGGGCCCCTGGAGCCGCTGCTGGCGCGCGACGACATTGCCGATATCATGGTCAACGGCGCGTCGACGACCTACATCGAGGTCGGAGGCAAGGTGCAGCGCACCGGCGTGCGGTTTGCCGACAACCAGCAGCTGATGAACATCTGTCAGCGCATCGTCAGCCAGGTCGGCCGGCGCGTCGATGAATCGAGTCCGATCTGCGACGCGCGCCTTCCCGACGGCTCCCGCGTCAACGTCATCGCGCCGCCGCTTGCAATCGACGGCCCCGCCCTCACCATTCGTAAGTTCAAGAAGGACCGCCTCAAGCTCGACCAGCTCGTGAAATTCGGTTCGATCACGCCCCAGGCGAAGACGATCCTCGAGATCATCGGCCGCGTCCGCTGCAACGTGCTGATCTCCGGGGGCACGGGCTCGGGCAAGACGACGCTGCTCAACTGCCTCACCGGTTCGATCGATCACGATGAACGCATTATCACGTGCGAGGACTCTGCCGAGCTTCAGCTCCAGCAGCCCCACGTGGTGCGGCTCGAGACGCGCCCGCCGAACCTCGAAGGCGAGGGTGAAATCAAGATGCGCGACCTCATCAAGAACTGCCTTCGTATGCGTCCTGAGCGGATCATCGTGGGCGAGGTTCGCGGCGCTGAGGCATTCGACCTGCTGCAAGCCATGAATACCGGCCACGACGGTTCCATGGGAACGTTGCACGCCAACTCTCCGCGTGAAGCCATCAGCCGCCTTGAGTCCATGATCATGATGGGCGGCTTCGCACTGCCCGTTAAGACCATTCGCGAAATGATCACGGGCTCGGTGGATGTCATCGTGCAGGCATCGCGCCTTCGCGACGGCTCGCGCAAGGTCACGCACATCACCGAAGTGCTGGGCATGGAAGGCGAAGTAGTGACGCTGCAGAACATCGTCGTCTACGAAATCACGGGCGAGGATGCCAACGGCAAGCTGATCGGCCGTCACCGGTCTACCGGCATCGCACGTCCGCGCTTCTGGGACCGCGCGGAATATTACGGCGAATCCGAGCGCTTGGCCGTGGCTCTGGCCGAATCGGAAGTGAGCGACGCCAACGGAAACCCGCTTGGAGAGCAGAATGCTTGATGCTCATTCACAGCAGCTTCTTGTCGCCGCAATGATCGCGCTTGGTGCAGCAGGCGTCATCTTCGCGGTGATCTATCCGTACATCTCTGGCGAGCGCCGCAAGGACAAGCGCGTCGAGATCGTGACAGCGGCGGGCAAGACGCGGCGCGCCGCAGTTGCCGCGGGCCACGCGAGCGAGGCGGCGGCAAACCGCAAGAAAAATGTCGCCGAGACGCTCAAGGAAATCGAGAACCGCCAGAAGGCGAAGGAAAAGGTCACGCTCAGGCTGCAGCTCGAACGGGCCGGGCTCGACATAGGACCGCGCGATTTCTACGTCGCAAGCATGATCTGCGGCGTCCTCACCGGCGCGGCCGTTCACTTCGGTACGTCGACAACCCCGTTGATGACGATGGTTGCTGTGTTCATCGGCACGTTCGGCCTGCCCCGCTGGTTCTTGTCGAAGATGGTCAAGCGGTATCAATACAAGTTTATTTCCGAACTGGCGAATGCCATCGATGTCGTTGTGCGCGGCGTGAAGTCAGGACTTCCGCTCAATGAATGTCTCCAAGTCATCGCACGCGAAAGCCCGCAACCGTTGGCCGGCGAGTTCCGTGAGGTTGTCGAGGAACAGCGCATGGGCGTTCCCCTGGGCGATGCCCTGGAGCGCCTGTGCCGGCGCGTGCCGCTGGCGGAAGTCCGCTTCCTGACGATCGTGATTGCAATCCAGCAGCAGGCCGGCGGCAACCTGTCGGAGGCTCTGGGCAACCTGTCCGGTGTGCTTCGCGACCGGTTCCGTCTGCAGCTAAAGGTGAAAGCGTTGTCGGCAGAAGCCAAGGCGTCGGCCATGGTTCTTGCCTCTCTGCCGCCCGGCGTCATGTCGATGGTTTACATGACGTCGCCAGAGTACATCACGCCCCTGTTCACGACCACACCGGGGAAATTCATGCTTGCCGTCGGCGCTGGCTGGATGATGTGCGGCGTGCTCATCATGCGTAAGATGATCAACTTCAAGTTCTAGGTCGTTAGTCAATCCTTCGTCGCTACGGCGCAAAAAAGGTCGTATCGGAACACGGTAGCCGCACCATGATGAGCTTAGTCGAAACAGTCATGAACCCGCAATTCATCGCCACGGTGCTGGCGGCGATATGCGTGTTTGCCACGGTGCTCTCGGTTGCGATGCCCATGCTGGCGCGCGACCGGATGAACCAGCGCATGAAGGAAATGGCGACGGAGCGCGACCGCATGCGCAGCGCGCGCATTGCGGAAATGAACAAGGAGCGCGGCGGCGTCAAGCTGCGGCAGACTCCCAAGGGCTTCATGCAGCGCATCGTCGACATGCTCGACCTGCGTGAACGTTTCGATAATGAAGAACTGCGCGAGAAATTGAAGATGGCCGGCCTGCGTGGCCAGGGTCCCATCGTCTCGTTCATGTTCTTCCGTATCACTGCCCCGATCCTGATGTTCCTGGGCACGCTGTTTTATGTCTTCGTCGTAGTTGATACGGGCTATCCGCCCCTCGTGCGCGTTCTCATGGCGCTTGGTGCGGGGTTTGCCGGCTTCTACATCCCCACCGTGTTCATTGAAAACCTGGCTCAAAAGCGCCAGTCATCGATCAAGCAGGCATTTCCCGACGCGCTCGACATGCTGCTGATCTGCGTGCAGTCCGGCATGTCGATCGAGGCTGCCTTCGGCAAGGTCGCCAAGGAAATAGCGAGTCAATCCATCGAGTTGGCGGAAGAAATGACGCTGACGACGGCGGAGCTGTCGTATCTTCAGGACCGCCGGCAGGCGTATGAGAACCTGGGCAAGCGCTCCGGCCTTCCGGGGGTCAAGGCGGTGACCACAGCCCTCATCCAAGCCGAGCGCTACGGCACGCCCGTCGGCCAGGCCCTGCGCACGATGGCGAAGGAGAACCGCGAGATTCGCCAGGCGGAAGCTGAGCGCAAGGCTGCTGCGCTTCCACCTAAGCTAACCGTTCCGATGATCGTGTTCTTTCTTCCCGTGCTGTTTATCGTTATTCTGGGGCCTGCAGGCATCGAATACATGAACATGAAATAGGCCAGGCCGCGCGGTGGCTCATGCGGCGCTTGCGGCTTTGCGGAAAGTTTTGTGTCGCGTCGGCCCCGGTAACACATGTTACCGGGGTTGTTTCTTGTCCCAGGCCGCCGCGCGGCGCCCGCCGGTCCTGCCGGGTTTATTACGCGCGCTTGCCCGAGGTCTTCTTTGCAGTGCTACTCGATGGTCCACCCGTTCGGCGCACGCCGGCGGAGGATATGCTTGCATCCCTGGGACGCGGCGCCGGTCTTTGTGGCGATGCGCATCGGGTGCGCGGTCCGCAGTACAGCCGATAGAGCGTTTCCAGGATGCCGCGGGCCTCGGCGCTCGCAACCGAGTACCAGATCGTCTGGCCCTGGCGGCGCGTCGTGACGAGGCCATCCTTGCGCATGAGCGCTAAGTGCTGGGAAACGGTGGAATCCCGGATACCCAGAAGCTCGGCCAATTCTCCCACCGAACGTTCGCCTTCGATGAGCTGGCACACGACCAGCAGCCGATGGCGATTGGCCAGCGATTTCAGCAGGCTGCTGGCCTGCGACGCAGCGCGATCCATTTGGTCGACGTGCATTTTCATGACGAGCAGGAGTACGTAACGCCGCGCCCGTCGTCAAGTTTCTTATATTCGTCCTTGCGTATATTCGAGAAAATGAATATACGGGAAAACATGAATAGAGCCCAGGCGGCCGGGTACTTGAGATAAATCGTAGGCCGCTAGTCCGGGAGGAACTTTGAGATGGCCGAAGTCGTTGTATTGGGTGCGGGCCTCAGCGGAACATTGATGGCATACGAGTTGGTGCCTCAATTGCGCAAGGAGGACAGGATCACGCTGATAGGCAAGGGCGACATGTTTCATTTCGTGCCTTCCAATCCTTGGGTCGCGGTCGGCTGGCGTGAGCGATCCGACATCGAATTGAACCTCTCTCCCATCATGGCTTCAAAAAAGATCCGTTTCGTTGCGGCGGGCGCCCGCCGCGTCGACCCGAAGCTGCGCCGGATTGAGATCGAGGACGGCTCGGTGGTGGATTATGATGTCCTTGTCATCGCCACCGGTCCTGAACTGGCCTTCGATGAGATTCCCGGTTTTGGCCCGGCGGCAAATACGCAGTCGATCTGCCATGTCGCCCATGCGGCGCGCGCGCGGGAAGCTTTCGAGACGTTTCTTCAGAACCCGGGCCCGATCGTCGTTGGGGCGGCACAGGGTGCTTCGTGCTTCGGGCCTGCTTACGAATTCGCCTTCATTCTCGACACCGAACTCAAAAGGCACGGCGTTCGGGATCGCGTGCCCATGACGTTCGTGACGTCTGAACCCTACATCGGCCATCTGGGGCTGGATGGCGTCGGAGACACCAAGACGTTGCTGGAAAGCGAGTTGCGCGCGCGGCACATCAAATGGGTCTGCAATGCCCGCGTGAAGAATGTCGAGGCGGCCTCCATGAGCGTGGAGGAAGTGGGCGAGAACGGCGATGTGGTCAAGGCACACGACATCCCGTTCTCTTTCGCCATGATGCTTCCGGCGTTTCGCGGCGTTGACGCCGTGAACGGCATCGAAGGGCTGACCAATCCGCGCGGGTTCGTGCTGGTCGACAAGTATCAGCGCAACCCGGCGTTCCCGGAGGTCTTCTCGGTAGGAGTGTGCGTTGCCATCCCGCCGGTCGGACCAACGCCGGTACCAGTAGGCGTGCCCAAGACGGGATTCATGATCGAGTCGATGGTTACTGCGACGGCACGCAACATTGGCGCGCTGCTGCGCGGCAAAGCTGTATCGTGGCAGCCGACGTTGAATGCGGTGTGTCTTGCTGATTTCGGCGATGGCGGCGTGGCATTCGTCGCCCAGCCTCAGATCCCGCCGCGCAACGTCAACTGGTCGTCCAAGGGAAGCTGGGTGCACCTCGCGAAGATCGCCTTCGAGAAATACTTCATGCGCAAGATCCGCAAGGGCGAGAGCGAGCCGTTCTATGAGAAGTTCCTGATGGAAAAGCTCAATATCAAGAAGATCAAGGAGAGCACTTGACGGCACCCCAAGAAGCGCCACTCAACAGAAATGAGTGAGCGTTTTTTTTCGAAAAGTTGGGGGCCGGTCTTGCGGCGAGGAGCGCGGCGCAGTGATACGCGCAGAACCGTTTGCGCGTTTCGTGGAATTGCGCAAAGCGTTCAAACGCGGCGCGACTTTCCCGGCGTCGCGCAGAAGTCTAGCGAGAGCCACGCAGGCGCGGCGGCTCGGCGCTGGCGGTGACAGCGGTGTTCCACCCGTCCGCGGAGGCAGCCTCCACCGCGGCGGGCTTCAGGCCGGAAACGGCCGCCTGCGCCACGGCCGTGGAAGCGGCGGGAGAGTGCTTCGGCTCCAGCCGCACCATCTGGCGCAGATATTCCGTGTTGGCTGCGGCAATATCTGTTGGTGCAACGGCCGCGCCGACAGCCTTGGACTCGTCATACTTGCCCTGCAGTCCCAGGACCAATGCGAGATTCTGGTTCACCTTGGCGGGAGCGCCATTGAGCTGCGCCAGATCGCGCAGGACCTGTTCCGCTTTCTGGGGGTTGCCGCTCATGGCGTTCGCCATCGCTAGGTTGTTCAGCACCGACGGCTGATTGGGCGAAATAGCGAGGGCGCGCTCGAAGTAGGCGATGGCCGCCTTGTGCTGGCCCTGCTTGGCCAGAACGGTGCCGCGGGCAGAGACAACGCGCCAATCGGGTTTTTCCGGAACGTCGGCCACTTCCAGGGCCTTGCCGGCAAGTGAGAGCTGGTCGAATTCGAGCGCTAGGCGTCCGAGTTCGCCTGCAATTTCGGGATCGCTCTTGTGCAACGCAAAAGCATTCTGCAGGACCACCAGCGCCTCGCGCTTGTCGCCGTTCGCCTTTAGGTTTTTCGCGTAATTCAGCGCAGTCGTTTTGTCGGTCGGGTTCTTGGCGTGCTGTTGGCCCCAATACTCCGTCGCCTTGCGCAATTCTAATTGAGGATCGAGCGTATCGACGGCCTGCTCGGCGTCCGCGCTGGCGATCGTCGAGGTGCCCGAAAGCAAGTCGCTCGAACCCGCGCAGGCGCCGAGAAAAAGGGTGGCCGCCAGGACCACGGCGATCGGCGCCCCCGGAGACGTCGTTGCTCTCGTCGAATGCGCTACCAGTTGCGCCATGTGTTCTTCTCCGCTCAGTCGGAGGGCAATGCCCGAATCGATCCGACTGTTAGTTTCTGGTACGCATGTCAACAAACGCTTAAATCCTGGGCAAGCCTTCGTGGGGCGGTGCAACTCGTGAGGCGTGGCCATCGCATGGCTTGCCAAGGGACCGCCAAGGCCTAACCTAAGTAGTTAGTCTTGGCGTCATGTGCGCCGCTTGCGGGGAAAGAGATCGAAATGAGCGAGACGACAGCATGGACGGCCGGCGGCGTGTTTGCCGGCGAGGAGCAGAGGACGGCCGCGGTTCCGATCTATCTGGTGCGCACGGGCGCGGAACTGGCGGCCCTTGCGCTGGATGGGCGGGCCTGCGCGTGGGCTGAGACGCATAAATTCAAAGGCTCGGCCAAGACCTCGCTCATGCTGCCGGGGGCAGGCGGTGAGCTTGCCGGTGTGTTGTTGGGAATGGGAGACGGACAGGCCGGCGAGCCCAGCGGGCCTTCGGAATTGCTGGTGGGCTCGCTTGCGACGAGTCTTCCCGCCGGCACGTACCGGCTTGAGGGGCCCTTGGATGAGCCGGAGCTGGCGGCTGTCGCGTGGGGCCTCGGGGCTTATAAGTTCCGCAGATACAAAAGCGTCAGTGCGCCTGGCACGACGGAGGCACAGGCGCCCATCGTGCGCCGCCTGGTAATGCCCCAGGGCGCCAACGCAGGCCGCGTCCTGAGCACCGTCGAGGGTGTATGGCTCGCCCGCGATCTCATCAATACACCGGCCGGCGACTTGGGGCCGGAGCAGCTGGAAGAGATGGCGCGCGTGTTGGCGGCGCGCCATGGCGCAAGCGTCAAGGCAATTCGCGGCGAGGAGTTGTTGGCTCAGAATTTTCCCCTGATCCACGCAGTCGGCCGCGCCCATCCGCGTGCGCCTCGCCTTATCGATCTGACGTGGGGCCGCGAGGGTGCACGCAAGATTACGCTGGTTGGCAAGGGCATCACCTTCGATACGGGTGGTCTCGATATCAAACCCGCCAGTGCCATGCTCCTGATGAAGAAGGATATGGGTGGCGCAGCGACGGCGTTGGCGGTCGCTCATATGATCATGTCGGAGCGGTTGAACTGCCGGCTGCGGGTTCTCATCCCGGCGGCGGAAAACTCTATCGGGGGAGATGCATTCCGCCCCGGCGACGTTCTCACCAGCCGAAGTGGGCGCACCGTGGAGATCGGCAACACCGACGCCGAGGGGCGTCTCGTGCTTGCCGATGCCTTGACGCTCGCCGATGACGAGGCGCCCGACAGCATCTTCGTTTTTGCGACCCTGACGGGCGCTGCCCGTTCGGCGCTCGGGCCGGATTTGCCGGCATTTTTTACTGACGACGATGCGCTGGCCGGGGCAATCGTGCCCCGTTCCGCTCAGATCGGCGATCCTGTCTGGCGGATGCCGCTGTGGGCCGGGTACCAGCGCCATCTCGACAGCGACGTCGCCGACATGAACAATGTGTGGGACACTCCATTTGCGGGGGCGATCACGGCCGCGCTGTTTCTGCGCAAGTTCGTCGCGGCATCGCGGCGTTTCGCCCATTTTGATTTGTACGGCTGGCGCCCGGCGGCGCGGCCGCTTGGTCCCAAGGGTGCAGAACCGCAGTCGGCGCGCGCACTCGTCGATGTGCTCAGATCGGAGCTGGAGAGTTGAACGATTCACGCAATACGGTTCAAAAGCCGCCTGCAAAGCCGCGTGCGGCGGCTCCGGGCTTTCCCGCGGCGGCGTCCGCGATGCAGCCTGGCGCGCCAGCACCTCCGCCGCGCGCGCCCGTGCCTCCACCGCCGCTCGATCCCCGCCGCAATGCTTACCGCGAGGATCTAGCCGCAAAGTATCTCGAAGGCCGGGTGCAGGCGGCGCGCTTCGTCGAAGGCGCACCCGCCCAGGTCATGAGGTCGACGGTACCGCTGCGCCGGATGCCGGATTACGCGCGAGGCTTTGAGACCGAGGCGCTCTACGGAGAGACGCTGACCATCTACGATGAAGGCGACGGCTGGGCCTGGGTGCAACTCAAGCGCGATCAGTACGTCGGCTATCTGCCCCTCGACTGCCTGTCACCCAACGTCCTGGCGCCGACGCATCGGGTGCAGGCGCTTGGAACCTTTCTCTATCCCGAGCCGGATTTCAAAACGCCGCCGCTGCAGCACTTGCCGCTCAACGCCGTACTCACCGTCAGCAACATGGGCGAGAAGTTTGCAGAACTGCAAACCGGGGGCTTTGTTTGCATTCGCCATATCGCCGCGCTCAATCGCACCGCACGGGATTTCGTCGACATTGCGGAGCGGTTCATTGCAACGCCCTATCTTTGGGGCGGGCGTACGCGCATCGGCATCGATTGCTCCGGTCTGGTGCAGACATCGCTACATGCCGCAGGCATTCCCGCCCCGCGCGACAGCGACATGCAGATGGCGGAGCTTGGCGCATCTCTTCCCGTCTCCGACATCGACGAGCGCCTCATGCGCGGCGATCTCATCTTCTGGCCAGGCCACGTCGGGATTATGTCGGACAGCATCATGATGGTGCACGCCAATGCTCATCACATGGCCGTTGTCATCGAGCCGCTGCCCGATGCAATCCGGCGAATCTCGCGTACGGGGTCGAACGTCGTAGCCGTAAAGCGGATCGGGAAGTTGGCGGCATGACCGGCCGTTTGGGTGCGGCTCTGTATGGTCGCGTCGATATCGTCAAGGCCGGCAAAAGCATCGTGTTTGATACGTAGCTTTGCGTAAGAGCCCTGCCTGATTGCGATTCGGCGGCCCGCCTGAGATGGTCTGCAGGTTCACTCCCTGGGCGGGCGCAATCCTTCGAAGGGACCCTTGCTGGAATCGTGCATTTTCTGAATGTCGTCCGCGCCGTTTCCGGCTTGTTGCTCTTCGCATGGTTTGCGCCCCTGCCCATGGCGCAAGCGCAAGATGCACTTCGTACCCAGGCCAGGGCGGCCATTCTGCTCGACTTCGAAACCGGCGCCGTTCTCTTCCAGAAAAATGCCGATGAACCGCTGCCGCCGGCCAGCCTGAGCAAGCTCATGACGCTTGCCGTGGTGTTCAAGGCTCTGAAGACGGGTGAATTGAGACTCGATCAGGAGTTTCAGGTCAGCGAGAATGCGTGGCGGAAAGGCGGCGCACCCTCGCGCACCTCGGCGATGTTCGTACCCGTCAACACCAGGGAAACGGTTGAATCGCTCATACGCGGTATCGCCGTACAGTCGGGCAATGATGCGAGCATCGCGATCGCCGAGGGGTTGTCAGGCAGCGAGCAACTCTTCGTGCAACGCATGGCGCAGGAGGCGGAGGCCATCGGGCTAACGGGTTCGGCGTTCGCCAACGCCACAGGCCTCGACGATCCGGATCATGTGATGACGGCGCGCGATCTGGCAATGCTCAGCCGCTACCTCATCCGTACATATCCTGAGTTCTATGGGTTCTTTTCCGAGAAGGAGTTCAGGTACCGCAAGCACCGCTTCTTCAATCGCAACCCGTTGCTGTCGGAGGATCTGGGCGTCGACGGCTTGAAGACGGGGCATACCAGGGCGTCCGGATATGGTCTTGCCGCCTCGGCGGTGCGCGAAGGCCGCCGGCTCATCGCGGTGGTGATGGGATTGCCGACGTCCTTGAAATGCAAGACGGAGGCCCGGCGCCTGCTGCATTGGGGTTATTCGATGTTGTCGCAAGCGGTGCTGTTGGACGATGGCGCGATCGTGGGACATGCGCGTGTCTGGGGCGGAGTACATTTTTATGTGCCCTTGCAGGCCGGCGGCGCGGTCACGGTGCCCGTGCTGAAGACGAACGAAGGGCAGGTTTTTTCCGCCACGATCAAATATGAAGGCCCGCTCAAGCCGCCGATCCGCAAAGGCGACAAAGTGGCGGAACTCGACATTACCGGCTCGCTGGGCGCGCAATACAATGTCCCCCTTTATGCCGCCGAGGGTGTGGGCAAAGGCGGGCTCGTGCGCCGGGGGCTCGATTCATTGGCCATATTGATCGGGCGCTACATAGGTCTTTAAGGACGTCGTTATATCCGCTCCGGTTGTCCTGGAAACTTTGAGAAATCCGCCGTTGCGTGCCTCGCCGGTGGCCATCGAGTGGTCGGCTCCGCGCAAGCCGGCTGCCGTAGGCTCTACATGCTGGGTCGTGGCACGGGGAAATCATGCATTCGCCCTATCTCTCGAGCATCAAGCGATTTGAAGGATTCTCCGCCCAGGCCAAGTGGGATTACGCTCAATATACCAATGGTTACGGTACCAAGGCGCGCTTTGCGGGCGAGACCATCTCGGCCGTGGAGGCGGATCGCCGCTTCGAGGCCGAGATCTTCAAGGCGCAAGCTCTCGTCGATGGATTCGCACCGGCTCTTGACGCGGGTACGCGGGCGGCCCTCACCTCGCTCACGTTCAACGCCGGTCCGGGTTGGATGCAGGCCGGGCTGGGGCGGGCGGTGCGCAGCGGTGACGCCGGCGAAGTGCGTCGCATCTTCGTGCAATATGATAAAGCAGGCGGTGAAGTTCTGCCAGGTTTGACGAAGCGAAGACTGCAAGAAGCGTCCTGGATCGGAGCCGGCGCAACCCACGACGCGATCCCAACCGCGCCGAAACGCGAAGGGGAGTTCGGGATGGCTGTCAGAAAAAGCGCATTCCCCCGAGCATCAACAGGAACGTTTAATGCGGCGGTCGCGGCTGATGTTCCGGTGAAATCCTCCCCCGACGCCGAAGCCTTCTATGAGCAGATCAAGAAGGATCAACTGCGCCTGTTGATTTTGCACCAGGAGAGGCGGCGCGAGGACGACGTTCCATCCGTGAAGCCCGCATTGGCCTGAGGCGGCGAAGGCTGGACGGCTTCAGAGGTTCAGCAGTCGGGCAAGCTGCGCGAAAGTGTCGTGGGATGCATCGTCGCCAGCATTCTGCTGGAGCAATTCGTAGATCTTTGGCACAACCGCAACCGCTCTATCCAAATCTGGATCGGACCCAGGCTGGTAGCCGCCGATCATACGCAGATCGCGCGTATCCTCGTAGCGCGCGATCGCGGAGCGGGCTGCTTGTGCGATGCTTCGCTCCGCAGGCGTCCAGGCTTTGGGCGCCAGCCGCGACAGCGATGCCAGCAGGTCAACGGCTGGCCAGCGCCCGGCAGCGGCGATCTTTCTGTCCAGAACGATATGACCATCGAGAATGCCCCGCGCCGCATCCGCGATGGGATCGTTGTGATCGTCGCCATCGACGAGGACCGTTGCGATTGTGGTGATGTCCCCCATGCCGCGGGGGCCAGGCCCCGCGCGCTCCAGCAGTTTTGCAACTTCGGCAAAGACACTGGGTGGATAGCCTCTGGCGACCGCGGGTTCTCCGGCTGAAAGAGCGTGCTCGCGTTGCGCGTGGGCAAAGCGTGTGATCGAGTCGATCATGAGAAGCACGCGTTTGCCCTGGTCGCGGAAGTACTCGGCGATGGTCATTGCGGTCTTGGGCGCATTACGCCGCAAAGCCGCGCTGTCATCCCCAGTCGAGACGACAGCGATGACCCGTCCGCATCGCTCGCCCAGAACATCTTCCAGGAATTCGCGCACCTCCCGGCCACGTTCGCCCACGAGCGCGAGCACGATGACAGGCACGTCCGGAACCTGGGCGAACATGGCGAGCAGCGTCGATTTTCCGACGCCCGTCCCGGCAAAAATACCGATGCGCTGCCCGGCGCATATCGGCGTGAATGCGTCGATCACTTTTATCCCCGTCCGCAAGGGCTGGAAGACGCGATTGCGATCCATGGCGGGCGGCGGCTCGCCGTCGATCGCGAGAGCCTCGAGCCCTGAGAGGAGAGCGCCGCCTCCGTCGAGTGGCGTGCCGAGGGGATCGACGACACGGCCCAGCCAGCTTGCATGCGGGCGGATGCGCAGGCGGCCGACAAGCGTCGCATTCGAGCCAAGGCGAACGTTGCTTCGTTTCTCGTAAGGAATGGCGACGACACTGTCAGAATCGATCTGGACGATTTCGGCCAGTTCGCTGTGGGCGATGCTGACGAGATCTCCTGGTGTCGCGAATGCGGACAGCCCCCTTATGCGTACGTGGCTGGTGCCGGTTTCGCTGACCGTGCCGAGCACCGCGACCGCGCGCGCTGATGCGGCATGTTTTCTGGTGAGTTGAGCAAGAGCGGCAAGCCTGTCGGACATGTGCGGCCCCGGGGCGCAATCAGCGGAGTCGGCCAAAATTAGGCACCCAGCGTCCGTATCGCACTCGTCAGGCCCTCCTCGACATCGGACACCGCGTTGGAGATCGCATCGAAGTTCCGCTGGATGGCGATGAGACGCGTCATTTCCTTGACGGGTTCGACGTTGGACTTTTCGATGTAACCTTGTGCTATCGAGGCCGCGTTGAAATCCAGCTGCGGCTGGGCGGGACTGTCTGGAATGACGCTGCCGTTCGCTTCACGGCGCAGTTGCGCATCGGGGGGAATTTGAAACAACCCGATTTGGGCGAGTGTCTGTCCGTCCCGGGAGATCGAACCGTCCTTGCCGATCGAAGGTGCGCGTCCGGCAGTGTCGATCTGGATCGGGCTGCTGCCAAGATCGACCAGCGCAAAGCCTTGGACGGATACAAGTTCACCCTGTGGACTGAGGCTGAAGCGGCCGTCCCGCGTGTAGGCAATACCTTGGGGAGTCGAAACGCCGATCCAGGCGTCGCCATTGACCGCGATGTCGTAAGGATTGCCGGTCTTCTCCAGTGCGCCGGGTTGAGCGGACAGAAAGGTCTGCCCGCTGCCAACGAAGCTCGTGGGTCGATCCGGCTGGACTGACAGAGCTTCCTGAAACGAGATCCGTTCGGCGCGGTAACCCGGGGTGGAGACGTTGGCGACGTTCTGCGCCACGCTTTCCATGCGCTTGAGCAAGGCGAGTTGTGCGGACATGGATATATATATGTTCGATTGCATGTCAGCGTCGCCGCACGGACAGATTTTGGATTGATGCGAGGGTGTCCATGGAGATCGCGGACGCCGGGCCGGACTGAAACAATTGCAGCACCGGGGATGAACTCGAGGAATTGTGCGTCAAATCCCACATGTTGGAGAAGCGCGCGATCAATCTGCCGGTCGATTGCGGATCCGCAAGTGAAGAAATGTCAAGTTTTTGCGATACGATCGACGCCTGCTTCTCCAGCCCGATGGCCGAGAGCGACGGCGGCAAAGAGAGCGCGGTTTCTACAACTTTGTAGAGGGCCTTGTCGCCCAGGATCTGATAGATGCTGGTCACCTCGGGAGCCCTGCGCTGGAAGTAGAGCGCCAGCCGCACGCCCTCGTTCGTCTGTCCGGCAGTCTGCTCCAGTGTCGTGCGCATGTAGCGCTCCACCGTACCTTTCTGCGTCCTTGTAAAGCTCATCGTTGCCGCGCCATAGCGCGCGAAATTGAATGTTTCGGCCAAGTCCCTGAACCGACGGTCCGACATGGCGTTTGCCAGCGATCTGGTGGTGTCCACGCCGCCTTCCAGGATCTTGCGAATGAGGGCCTTCGAGGAAGCGATATCATCCATGCCAAAGGCGTGGAGGACATAGGCGTAGATGCGCTTGTCGGCCATGAAGTCGCCGATCGACTTGATCTTCGAAATATTCGCCTCGTAGTAGGCCGTTTCCCGTTGCACGACGGGGTCCGTCGCAATCCTCTGCAGCGATGCATCGACGTTTTTGGCGATCTGCCGGTAGCTCGTCAGTGTCGGAATCATGCGCTTTGCCCCGCAACCTGAACCGATGCTGCACGAACGACCTTGAGTAGACCTTGTGAATGGCAGCTCCAGTCTCATGCAAGCGGGCGGCGGCAGTCTGCGGATTGATTCGCGAAGGCTTCCACATGACCATCATCTTAGGCATTGTCGTCACGCTCGTGTGCATGTTGGGTGGCTTCATGGCCATGGGTGGCCATGTGATGGTGATCTGGCAGCCCTGGGAGTACGTCATCATCCTGGGAACAGCGCTGGGGACGTTCGTCGTCGCCAATTCGATGAAGGTGATCAAGGATTGCGGCGCGGGGATCATCGAAGCGTTCAAGCAATCGACCCCCAAGCACCAAGACTATGTCGAGGTGCTAGCATTGATGTTCTCCCTCATGCGGGCCGTGCGGGGCAAGCCGCGCGCCGAGATCGAGGCGCTCATCGATGCGCCCGAAAGCTCGGACGTCTTTGGCAGGGCGCCGACGGTTCTGGCCGACAAGGATCTTACTGTCTTTATTTGCGATTACATGCGGCTGCTCATCATCGGAAATGCACGCAGCCACGAGATCGAAGCGCTCATGGAGGAGGAAATCGAGACCATTCGTCATGACCGATTGAAGGCGTATCACGCCCTGACTGCGGTGGGGGATGGGCTGCCGGCCATCGGTATCATTGCAGCAGTGCTCGGCGTGACGAAAGCGATGGGCGCCATCAGCGAGTCGCCGGAAGTTCTCGGCAAGCTGATTGCCTCGGCGCTCGTCGGAACATTCGCGGGAATCTTCTTTTCCTACAGTCTGGTTTCGCCCATCGCCGCCAAGCTGAAGACGGTTCGCGAGAAGCGCCTTCGGCTGTACGTTGTGATCAAACAGTCGATGCTGGCCTTCATGAACGGCGCACTTCCGCAGGTAGCGATCGAGCACGGCCGCAAGACGATTTCGAGCGGCGAACGCCCCAGCATCGACGAGGTCGAAGCAGCGACGATGGGCGCTGGGACGGGGCCGTCGGCAACTGCGAGCGCGGCATGAGCGAGGAAGGGCGATTGGATTTTGCCGACGAGCAAATCGCCCTGTTCGTCAAGGCTATGCAAGCTGCGTCGGATGGGGTTGGCGATGCGAGCCAGGCGAACGGGGAGCACGCTCGTTTCGGCGAATGGCTCGCATCGGAACTGTCCGAAGCGCTCGACGGCGTCATTCCCACGCTCAAGGCAGCCCTTTGCTACGCGGTTGCGCGGCCGCTCCACGAGTACGCGGCTGAACTTGGGAACTCCGTCCTCGCTGTTGCGCCGGTAAGCGGCTCCAAATCGCCGGTCATCGTGCGCATGAGCGCGATGGCGCTGGATTGTCTGGTTGCCAGTGCTCTGGGAGGAGCACCAGCGCAATCCAAGAACGAGGCGCACCCGGTATCGCGGATCGAACTGGCGATTGCGCGCGTGATCGCTTGCATGATTTTTTCCCGCCTTGACCTGACGTTCACGAAAAAAGGCTGGAGCCTGAAGTGCGACGAAGTCGCGGTCGGTTCGGAGCCTGAGAATATCCGGCGGCTGCCCGCTGGCCAAATGCTTACTGTGGTCTCGGTGAAGGTCGCGCACGAGAATGCGCTGCTCGATGTTGCGGTTTCCCAAGACATCGCCAAGGCAATTAGCGCTCAGGATGAAGAAGGCGCGCCAGCCGAGGAAAGTTTCGCGCAAGGCAAATCGGCCTCCATTGACGAGGACGGAGGCAGGCAGACGGCGCTGCCGCCTGTCAAGATCGGCCTGTCTGCAATCCTGTGTGAGGATCTGATTGCGCTCGACGATATTCTGGATTGGTCCTTGGGAGAGTCGATCTTGCTCAGCGTGACGACACAAGCGCCGGTGCAACTGGTGGCAAACGACGTTGCGCTGTTTTCGGCAGAACTCGGCCGCATGAATGGATGGATGTGCGTGCAGATTGCTGATGCTGCCTTGGAGGCGGGATCCGAACTGGACGCCTTCAGGGGCCGTTGAAGGGTCATGATGATTGGACACGAGGCCCGAGGCATGGCGAGGGAAGAAACGGTCAGCGATTTTGCAAGCGAACTGTCTCAGGCGGCGGAAGAGGCGCTGCCAACGCTCGGCGGCGGCTCCGATGCCATCGCGCGCAGGCCGGGCAGCGCGGGCATCGATGAGAGCCAGCAGCTCAACTCGATATTGAAGATTCCCGTCACCATGAAAATCGTGGTCGGGTCCGTTACGTTGCCCGTGTCGGAGCTGAGAGCCTTGAGAACGGGGGACATCCTGACGTTGGATCGCAAGGTGGGCGACGTGGTGGATGTTGTGGTGAATGGACAACTCCTGGCGCGCGGCGTTCTTGTCATTGCCGATCCGAAGACATCGCAGCTGGGTGTTCAACTCACCGAGTTGGCCGGAGCGCCGGCGATGCAACGCACGTCTCATGCCGGCCGCTCATGACCGCACGGCTTGAGCGCGGAATTTCGCAGGATTACCGGATGTCGTGCGACATGGACGGTGCGACGAAGGCAGCGCTTCTGTTGCTGGCCGTTCAGCGCGACAAGGCGGTCGCGCTCCTGAAGAGCCTCGATGCCAACGAAGTGATGCTGATCGCGCAAGGCGCCGAAAGACTGGGCTGCGTGACGCCGGATTTGCTGGCACGCGTGATCTCCAACTTCAAGGAGACATTTGACGATGGTATAAAATTCCTAGGCACCACCGACGAGGTGCGCAAGCTCATCGTCGAAGCCGTGGGGCAGGATGCAATTGTCGATCAATCCCCGCTCGCAACGCCCGACACTGGCGTGCCCGCGGATCTGTGGCCGTCCATCGCGCAGCTGCCGCCCGAGCAGCTCAGGCCCTACATCGCGGTTCAGCATCCTCAGGTCGCTGCGTTCATCCTGTCACGCATGGAAGCCGAACGGATAGCCGAGTTGACGCAGGACCTGGAGATGGACCTGTGCAGCGATCTCCTCACCCGCATGTTGTCCAAGTCCGAGCCTGCCGCGGAAATTGTACGCGCAGTCGAGGAGGCCATCTCGGACGAGCTTTTGAAGGAGGCTGCCGGGGGCGGAACGCAAGGAAGAGCCGAGTTGGCTTCGGTGCTCAACAGGCTGGACCGGCCGCGCGCTGCTGAAGTCCTCAATCGGCTCCACATCCAATCGCCTGCGGATGCCAAAGCCGTCGAGCGCATGCTCTTCAGGTTCGAGGATTTGCCGAACCTGCCTCCAAAGGCGCTGACCGCCGTGGTCGAGCAGATGCCCGTGGATCAGCTCGTTCTGTCGCTCAATGCAACAGATGACGAGTTCAAGAATAGCGTATTCGGCGTCATGTCGGCGCGTGGCCGGCGCATGGCGGAATCGGAGCTGCAAAACGCGACAGACGTCAATCCCAGGGCTGTGGCGGCCGCGCGGCAGCTTGCGGTCGACACGGTCTTGCGCATGGTCGCCTCCGGCGCCGTCGTGTTGCCGGCTCCGCTTCAACAGTAGCGGCAATGGCAGAGGCTCCAGACAAAGACAGCAAGACGGAGGAGGCCACCGAGAAACGGCGTGAGGAGGCGCTCGAATCCGGCAACGTTCCGGTATCTCGCGAGCTGTCGTATCTGGGCTTCGTGTGCGCCCTGATGGGGATCGTCACGTGGATGTCGCTTGCCGCCTCGGCGCGCATGGCCGGGGTTCTCGCCACCTTCATCGACAGACCATACGAATTCCGACTGGAATCGGCGGCGGACGTCGCAGCATTGCTGCACGCGCTTTTGCGCGAGATGCTGCCGCATCTTGCGCCGCTTCCCGTTGTGCTGCTGCTCACTGGCGTAGCAGTCCAGGTTGTCCAGACGCCGTTGCGTTTCTCTTGGAAGCGGATCGCACCCAAGGCAGATCGGATCTCCATTGCATCCGGGTGGAAGCGCATCGTGAGTTCTACAGGGCTGGTGGAACTCGCCAAAGGACTATTGAAGCTCGGGTTACTGGGGCTGGTTGGGGCGGTCTTTGTTGCGGCTCATGGCGGCGCCCTGCAAGAGGCGCTATATGTCCCGCCCCAGCAACTTCCAAGGCGGCTGATTGCGGGCGTGATGGCGGTTCTCGCACCTGCCTGCATAGGGATTGCGCTCATCGCGACCGCCGACGTGCTGTTCAGCCGCTACGCTTGGTCGCGTCGATTGAGAATGACGCGGCAGGAAGTGCGCGACGAGGCGAAGCATTCGGAAGGAGATCAATTCCTGGCGCATCGGCGCCGCGCGATCGGGCGCGGGCGGATTCGAAAAATGATGATCTCCGGGGCGCCGCGCGCAACCCTGGTGGTTGCCAATCCCACCCACTATGCCGTCGCGTTGCGCTACGTGCGAGCCGAAGGCGGTGCGCCGACAGTCGTTGCGAAGGGACAGGATCTGATCGCGCGCCATATTCGGCGCATCGCCGAGGAGCAGGGCATTCCGATCGTCGAAGACAAAGCGCTGGCGAGATCGCTCTACGCGGCCGTCGAGATCAACCAGGCAATCCCCCAGGAATTCTATGCAGCCGTGGCCAACCTGATGTTGATTCTGCGCAAGACCGGCAATCGGCATGTGGTCAAAGCGCTGGACGGGCGTTGAGGTTTTGTCGTGCGCCAGCGGCTGTTATTCCCAGCCCATCTCTTAAGGCTGGCGCAAGCGATCGGGTGCAAAGTTGCCGCCAAGTCTATGATGGACAAGATGAGCATGACGCTGACGAACTTTTATATGGTG
Source organism: Hyphomicrobium sp. (assembly GCA_035325525.1). GTDB lineage: Bacteria > Pseudomonadota > Alphaproteobacteria > Rhizobiales > Hyphomicrobiaceae > Hyphomicrobium_B. Next base: position 89,497 of record DAOKZR010000007.1, read on the forward strand.
GCCTCTCGTCACTCCGAATGGCTGGCGGCGCGCCGAACAGCGATCGCCAGCAATATCGCGAACGCTAACACGCCCGGCTATCGAGCGCAGGTCCCAGGTTCATTCGGCGAAGTGCTGAGTGAGCATGGCATTCGCGGCGGGCCGGGCCCATCCCTGGGCGTCGCCGCGCACGGCTTACGCGCACCGCTGGTCCGCGATCCCGATAGCCGTAATGGCCCCTCGTACCACTCCGGCAACAACGTGAGTCTGGATGATGAGTTGATCGACGCGAGCGCGGTGTCGCGCGAGCAGACGCTGAACGCCGCGCTCACCAAGGCATTCAATCGGCTCGTGTCCCTATCCACGCGAGGGTGATCATGGATCCGCTGCTTGCCGCCGCGCGGATTGCGCAAAGTGGAATGTCCGCGCAGTCGGAGCGTCTGCGCGTCGTCGCTGAAAATCTCGCCAACGCAAACTCGACGGGTACGGCCCCCGGAAGCAACCCCTACACGCGCAGGACAGTGACGTTCCGAGCCGAATTCGACGACCTTATCGGCGACAGCTTGGTAAAGGCCACGGAAGGTGATCGCGATCGTGCGCCTTATCGCGTCGAGCGCGAGCCGGGACATCCGGCGGCCGATGCGCAGGGCTTCGTCAAGTACCCAAATGTCGAGCCGATGCTTGAACTCGCGGACATGCGCGAGGCCAACCGCAGCTACTTGGCCAATCTGCAGATGGTGAAGAGCGCCAGAGAAGCAGTGAACGCGATCATCGATCTCCTGAGGACGACGTCATGAATATATGGGGAGGCGTGAGTCCGAGCCATGCACCGCTCCAAACGCAGACAGCGCGAGTGTCGCAGGGCGCTGAGGGCAGCGCGGTGGCGAACCCGTCCTTCGGTGAGGTGCTCGGGAGGATGATAAGCGATGTCGATAGTTCCGTGCGCGCCGCCGAGAAGCATGCCATTGGCGCACTGACGGGGAATGTGCCGCTGCAGAAGGCCGTCGAGAGCGTGGTGCAGGCCGAGCAGAAAGTGCAGCTGACGACCGCGGTGCGCGACAAGATCGTTGCCGCATATCTCGAACTGAGCAGGATGCAGATTTGAGGGGCGAAAATGCGCTCGTTATATATTGCGGCCACGGGGATGGCTGCCCAGCAGACGCAGGTCGACGTCATCGCTAACAACATCGCGAATGTCAACACGACGGCTTTCAAGCGATCGCGCGCCGAGTTCACGGATCTTCTGTATCAGAGCGAGCGCCGCGCCGGACTGGTGAATATGACCGGAGGAAATCCCATCCCGGAGGGCGTTTCGGTAGGGTTGGGCGTGCGCACGGCGGGCGTTCGCAACCTGCACCTGCAGGGGGCGATGACCAAGACGGGCAATTCGCTCGATGTCGCCTTCAATGGCCGCGGGTGGTTTCAGGTATCAGGGCCCGACGGCGAGACGCTCTATACGCGCGCGGGCGCATTCAACAAGAGCGCAACCGGTCAGATCGTGACGCTTGATGGCTACGCGGTACAGCCTGGGATGGTCGTGCCGGCGGGCGCCACGGAGATCGTTGTCAACGAGTCCGGCGAGATCTTCGCACGTGTCGAGATGGCCCAGGAACTGACGAGCCTTGGCGTTCTGTCGGTGGTCGATTTTCCCAACGAGGTGGGGCTTGAGGCGCTAGGCGGGAATTTGTTCCGCGAGACTGCCGCTTCGGGTTCGCCGGTAACAGGCGTGCCCGGAGCAGACGGATTCGGCGTCATAAAGCAAGGCTATCTCGAAGCGTCAAACGTAGATCCGGTGAAGGAAATCACTGAACTGATATCGAGCCAGCGCGCCTACGAGATGAACTCGAAAGTCATTCAAGCTGCCGATGAGATGTACGGAACCATCAGCAAGGGGCTGCGATGACCCTCCCGAGTGGGATTGGCGCGGCGTGCGCCATGTTGATGGTTTCGTGTGCGGCCTCGGTGGCGCTCGCCGATCGTGCGCGCAGCCTGCCGAATGTGCCCCGTGGAGATGATATCGAAATTGTCGTACCCCAGATCGTGATCTATCCCGGGAGCAAAATCGAGGAAGGCCTGCTGACGACCAAGAGGTTGCGGGCAAACAGTCTGCTCAGGGAGGCCGTCTTTACCTCACGTTCGCAGGTCGCCGGGTTCATTGCGCGGCGGACACTCGTGCCAGGTCAACCCATCGCTAAGGATTCGGTGCGTGCAGCCTACGTCGTCAGTCAGGGCCAGCCGGTCGCGATCCAGTTCCAATCCGGCGCAATAACGATCGTGCTGACCGGAACGGCTGTTCAGTCGGGCAGCGTCGGCGATGTCATCGGTGTGCGCAATAGCGATACAGGGCGTGTCGTGCGTGCGAGGATAGCGGAGGATCGGACTCTGAGCGTGGTCGCACCATGAGGTCGGCGATCGCGATCTTTGCAGGCGTCTGGATTAGCACATTGGCCGCCTTGGCGGATGGCGGCGATGGCACGCGCATCAAGGATATCGTTTTTGTCCAGGGCGCACGCGGCAATCACATCTTCGGGTACGGATTGGTAATCGGCCTCAACGGCACCGGCGACAGCCTGCGCAGTGCACCGTTCACGCAGCAATCGATCCAGTCCATGCTCGACAGGATGGGCGTCAACATTCGAACCATGAATGCGCGCACGCGCAACATCGCGGCGGTGATGGTGATGGGAGAATTACCGGCGTTCGCTACTCCCGGCGCGCGCATGGACGTCACTGTGGCGTCGATGGGCGACGCCACGTCGCTATCGGGCGGATCGCTACTGATGACCGCACTGCAGGGGGCGGACAGCGAAATCTATGCCGTGGCGCAAGGGCCCATCGCAGTCAGCGGATTTCAGGCAGGAGGCCGCAACGAAACACTCTCCCAGGGCGTTCCCACAGCGGGTCGAATAGCCAACGGGGCACTGGTGGAGCGGGCATCGCCCGCGCAACTGGAGCAGACCGGAGTCGTGGTCGTCGAGCTGCGCAATCCAGACTACGACACCGCCGTTCAGGTCGCAGACGCGATCAATGCCATGGCGCGCGTTCGCTTCAGCAGGCCGATCGCGCGGGAACTGGACAACCGGCGCATCGCCGTCAAGGTGCCGCCGCAGATGGCGGTTTCGCGCCTCATCGCCGAGATCGGGAACGAACGGGTGCGGCCGGATGCGCCAGCCCGGGTTGTCATCGACGAACGCACGGGAACCATCATCGTCGGCAAGGACGTCCAGGTAATGCCGGTGGCCGTGTCGCACGGCAGTTTGAACATTCGCGTCACCGAAAAACCGCTCGTCTCCCAGCCCGCGCCGTTCTCACAGGGACGCACCGTGACCGGCAGTGAGAGCGAAGTCGAGGTATCCCAGCAAGGCGACAGCATGGGCATCGTATCGGGCGCCAGTCTGCAAGCGCTGGTTGCGGGGCTCAATCAGATGGGCTTGAAGCCGACCGGGATCATCGCGGTGCTGCAGGCAATCAAGACGGCAGGCGCCCTGCAAGCGGAATTGGTCGTTCAATGATTCAGCTAAAGATGCAACACAGACCGGAGCCCAAGTCTCGCGCGGCGCGTGTCGCCGGGGTCGCGGTGGCATTTGGTGTTGGTGTCTCAGGCCCGGGCAGTGCGCAGCAGGCCGATGGATGGGGCGCGCGCGTTCAGCGCGCGCACCCTTCACACGCCGATGTACGCACCGGGTCGCTGTCACGGACGATCAACCTCAGCCGCAAGGGGAGTGAGGTTCCCGCGGCAAGGCGCGCGCCGTCGCGGGAAGCCGTGGTGGTGGCTGAGGAACAAACCAGTCAACCGGCCGATGCGGAGAACGCCCAACGCCCCGCTCCCGGCACGGCGGCACCCGAACGCGCAGCAGAAGCCGACACCTACGCGGATGCGAATAAGAGCGAAGGATCATCCGGCGCCTCACTTGCCGACCAGTATTGCAGGGTGGTTTCCGATCTCGCGTTTGCGGCCAAACTCTCTGAGGAGAAACGCCGCGCAGATGAACTGCGGCGCCAGATCGAGAAGAAGATCGAAGAGCTGGAGATTGCAACGGCCGAGCAAAAGAAATGGCTTCAGTTACGCAAGGAGTTCCAGAACAAGGCGACTGAGAACCTCGTTGCGGTCTACGCGTTCATGGACGCGGAGGCCGCCGCGCAACGCCTGACGGATGTGGCTGATGATGTCGCTGCCGCCATCTTGATCAAGCTTCCGCCGAAATCCGCCAGCGCCATCTTTGCCGAAATGCAATCTGACAAGGCCGGGCGGCTCACCGCTTATCTTGCCGGTTCGGCGGCCATCGCGCAGGCAATACCGGAAGGGGAAGGGGCGACGCGATGAACAGGCGTTGCCTGGTGGCTACAGTTGGGGCGAGCCTCATCCACTGCGCATGCACGGTGGCTCCTGAAGAATTGGGACGCGAGCCTTCGCTCACTCCGGTTGGATCGGGTCTTCTCGTCAATCAAGTTGGTTCGATAGGCGATACCGCGCGGCGCGACCCGCCGCCGTCGCGGGGTTCCACCTGGCGGGATTCCTCCGCATCCCTCTTCCAAGACCCCCGCGCCGAGCGCCCAGGCGACGTTCTCACGATCAAGATCAATATGAAGGATCGAGCCTCTCTCGACAGCAGCTCTGAACGCTCGCGCGACGCATCGCGCGCCATGTCAACCTCGCTCGATTATTTCCTGGCGCTGTTCGGGATAAATCGATCAGGCACTGGCGAGATCAATCTGGATGCCAAGGGCGCCACCTCCGCGCAAGGCAAGGGGACTACGGAACGTGAGGAGAAGCTCGACTTGCGCATAGCGGCGGTCGTCACCGAGCGATTGGGAAACGGCAATCTGGTCATAAGCGGATCCCAAGAGGTGCGGGTCAACTTCGAGTTGAGGATCGTGCAGGTCAGCGGCGTCGTGCGGCCGCGAGACATCGCGCCTGACAATACGATCCCCTACGAAAAAATCGCCGAAGCCCGAATTTCGGTCGGCGGGCGCGGCCGGGCGATGGAGGTTCAGCAGCCGGCATGGGGTCAGCAGTTGTTGGATCAGGTGCTTCCATTCTAGATCCGCTTTCCGCGTTTCGCGCAAATCGTGCAACGACGCAACCCGTTCCTTATGCCGCGCTTCCCGTCGGAATGCCGGCTCCCAGTTTTGCGGCAAGCCCTCTAGCAGCCTCGTTTGGCGGATCTCGATGCAACGCCGGAGAGCGAATCCATGAATTTTCAGCAAACGGCTCTGACATTTCTAATCGTCACGACCATCGGTTTTGGTGCGGGCCTGGCGGCGGCCTGGTTGCATGCTCCCAGTAGCAGGGCCGATGCCAGCGATCCCAAGCCGGCCTGCGAGCCTGGAGCCGTTGAAAAGCTCCAATTCAGCGATGCAGCCTCGAGTGTCATTGAAGTTCCATCCATCATCACGAATCTCGCAGGAGAGAATGCTCCATGGGTGCGGTTGGAAGTCTCGATCGTCCTGCCCCGGGATTTTGCCGACAAGGAGCGTCACGCAGCCCAGTTGGCGCAGGATTTCCTGGGCTTCGTGCGCACGTTGCAGGCAACGCAACTGACCGGCGGCACGAACCTCCAGCTGCTCAAGGAGGATCTGAAGGAGATTGCGAGCATCCGCACGTCACGAGCAAGTCTGGATGTCCTCATAAGAACCCTCATTATAGAATAATGGCTGCTGGCGCCGGCATCGCCGTGATGTTGGCGGGGACAGCAGCGCGGGCCCAGGGCCTCAATTTAGACGGCGTGATGGGCGGCGGTCAGACACCGACTGCGGCCGGGGGCATTATCCAAATGCTCCTGGTGCTCACCGCCATTTCCCTCGCGCCGGGTATCTTGATGATGGCCACCTGCTTCACGAGGTTCATCATCGCGCTTTCCTTCCTTCGGGCGGGGCTCGGGCTGCAGACGACGCCGAGCAACATCATTCTCATCAATTTGGCGCTCTTCATGACTTGGTTCGTGATGGCGCCGACCTTTGAGCAGGCTTGGCAGTCGGGCTTGAAACCGATGATGGAGGAAAAGATCACGTCCCGAGAAGCGGTCGAAAACATGGTGCAACCGTTCAAGGTCTTCATGAAGGCGAATGTGCGCGACAAGGATGCCGCCGTCTTCCAAGGACTGGTCAAGCAGTTGACGCCGGATCAGGGGGCGGCAGACGTCGAAAGCATCCAGGTTCTGGTGCCGGCCTTCATTGTCTCGGAGTTGCGCCGCGGGTTCGAGATCGGCTTCCTGATTGCTCTGCCATTCCTCGTCATCGATATCGTGGTAGCGAGCATCGTCATGTCGATGGGCATGATGATGGTCTCGCCCATCGTGTTCTCGTTGCCTCTCAAGGTTCTCTTCTTCGTCTTGATTGACGGCTGGAGCATCCTCGTTGCAGCGCTCATCAGGTCCTACGCTTGAGCGGGGCTTGCGGAGAGGCGCAGGTGAGCCCGGTTTGGTTTCATTCAGGGATGTCTGGCGGGTGTAGCGCGCCTTATCATTCTGGTGATTCGTTGCTGTAGGGTGGCTCTGTGCGGCTTGGGCAGAATGCCGCCACCCCGGCGCCGGTGTATCCGGCATGTGACAGACAGACCAGCGCCCCGAGGGTGGATATATGGACAGCATAAAGACAAACTTCGCCGCGATGACTGCGTTGCAGGCGTTGCAAGCGACGAACAGGGAGCTGTTGAAGTCGCAGCAGCGCGTTTCGACGGGGTATCGGGTATCGACGGCGGAAGATAACGCCGCCTACTGGTCCATCGCGACAGCGATGCGCTCCGACAACAAGGCGCTGAGCACCGTGACGGACGCGCTCGGACTGGGCAGCGCGACCGTCGATGTGACCTATACCGCTCTCAACAGCGCGATCGATATAACGAGCGAGATAAAGGCCAAGCTCGTTGCCGCGCGCGAACCTGGCGTCGATCGCGGGCGCATCCAGGATGAAATCGACGAGCTGCAGAACCAGCTCCAGAGTATCGGAAGCTCGGCTCTGTTTTCCGGACAGAACTGGCTGTCGGTCGATAGTTCAGCCGCCGGTTACAATGCAACGAAATCGGTCGTGTCCTCGTTCTCACGCGCTTCCGACGGGACGATTGACATCGGAACGATCACATTCAATGTCGACGACACCAAGCTGTTCGACGCGTCCGCAACCTCGGACGGCATTCTCGACGCGCTGCGCGATGCGACCGGAGCGCGCTCGGTGAGCGGAACGTTTTCCATTGCGACGCTGGATATTTCGAGCCTGTCGGACGCGGCCGCTGATCTGGCGACGCTTGAGGAGTACATAAAGGGCGCAAATGGTGCGATCGACGATATGACCGCAGCGGGCAGCAGCCTCGGCTCGATCAAGCAGCGCATCGGGTTGCAGCAGACGTTCGTGAAGGCCCTGATGGACGCGATAGACCGCGGCGTCGCGACTCTGGTCGATGCCGATATGAGCGAGGAATCGACCAAGCTGCAGGCGCTTCAGGTTCAGCAGCAGCTGGGTGTGCAGGCGCTCAGCATCACCAACAGTTCGACGCAGAACATATTGGCGCTCTTCCGAAACGGCTAGAATTCGTGATGCGCGCTGCAGCCGGCGGCCGGAAGGGGCAGCGAGGTCATGTATCATATGAATGACCCAGTGCGCGTATTGGGAATAATCTCGAAAAGCTCCATTACGTTTGACTAATACATTGCGTGTAGCGTCGGCGCACGTCGAGTTGAGGTAATAGCCTCAAAGGCATGAAGCCGTCTCGACGTGCCGGGTAGTCCGGAATGTCCCCCCAACACGCTCCACAAGGGACAGTTCCATGGATAGTATCAAGACCAACTTTTCGGCGATGACTGCGTTGCAGTCGCTGCAGAACACCAACAAGGAAATGTCGAAGACCCAGAGCCGGATCTCCACCGGTTACCGGGTTGCGACTGCCGAGGACAACGCGGCCTACTGGTCGATAGCCACGACCATGCGCTCGGACAACAAGGCGCTCTCCACCGTGAAAGACGCCTTGGGTCTAGGCAGTGCGACCATCGACGTGGCCTATACGGCGATCAACAGCGCCATCGACGTATCGAGCGAAATCAAGGCGAAGCTTGTTGCCGCGCGCGAGCCTGGAGTGGATCGCGTCAAGATCCAAAGCGAGATCACCGAGCTTCAGAACCAGCTGAAGAGCATCGGGGATTCGGCGACTTTCTCCGGCCAGAACTGGCTGTCGGTAGATTCGTCCGCGGCGGGTTATAACGCGACCAAGACCGTCGTTGCGTCGTTCTCTCGCGATGCCAGCGGCGATGTTTCCATCGGCACGATTTCCGTCGATATCTCCGGCATCGCGCTGTTCGATGCAGACGCCTCCGCTACCGGCATCCTCGACGGACTGCGCGACGGCACGGGCACAATCGCCGCCTCGGGGACCTCTGTCACCGGCCTGGACATTTCGACGCTGACCGACAGTGTGGCAGATCTGACGACGCTTGAGGAGTACATCAAGGGTGTCGATACCGCCATCAAGGAAATGACGAGCGCAGCAACCAACCTGGGCTCCGTCAAGCAGCGCGTCGGCTTGCAGAAGGAGTTCGTCTCCGCCCTGATGCAGGCCATCGATCGTGGTGTCTCGACGCTGGTCGATGCCGATATGAGCGAGGAATCGACCAAGCTGCAGGCGCTGCAGGTACAGCAGCAGCTCGGCATCCAGGCGATGAGTATCGCCAACAGCTCGACGCAGAACATTCTTTCATTGTTCCGCTAAGAGCGCGCCAGCGTAAGCCTCTCCGCCGGCCGGGCCGCATTGGCGCGGCCGGCGGAGTGGTCTTGCCATTTTCGCACAAGCCAAATCATTCGATTCTTCTGCCCTCTCTTGAGATCGGCAGAAAATGAATTTCCAAGCGGCGCTTCAGCAACTCCGACAAAATCTGACAGCGCTCGGGCCGCGTCGGCTCGCGATGCTAGGTGCGGCAGGCTTGTCGATCTTCGCCGCCATCGCCCTGGGTAGCTATTGGATTGCCAAATCCGATTATCAGCTTCTCTATGTGGGACTGTCGGCCAACGACGCCAGTCGCATTGCGGCAGTACTGACGCAGGTTGGCATTCCATTCGAAACATCCATCGATGGCGCCAAGGTATCGGTGCCGTCGAGCGCGGTGGCCAGGACCCGGGGCATACTGGCCGAGCGCGGTCTGCCCGCAAGCGCCGAGGCGGGCTACGAGTTGTTCGACAAGATCGGTCCGCTCGGGTTGACGACGTTCATGCAGGAAGTATCGCGGTTGCGCGCCCTCGAAGGCGAGATCATGCGAACCTTGAACAGCATGTCCGGTATCGTCTCGTCGCGCGTTCATCTGGTGATGGCGGACAAGGGAAGCCTGCGACCATCAAGCTTTGCGCCGACGGCGTCTGTGGTCCTCAAGCTCGGGGTTCCATCCGATCGCGCACCCGTCGCGGCGGTCAGGAATATCGTGGCGGCGGCCGTACCGGGGCTCACCGTCGAAAGCGTTCGCGTGGTCAGCGCGGACGGTACGGTCCTGGCCGCCGCTGAGGAATCCATCAAGGGCGGCGCGGACAAAGTGCTCGGCCTTGAGGCTGCCTTTGCATCCCAGTTGAAGCAGAACCTCGCGGAAACTTTGACGCCGCTGCTTGGCATGGAGAACTTTCAGTCCAGCGTCTCCGTGCGTCTTAATGCGGATCAGAGCACGATCAACGAGAATACGTTCGATCCGGCCTCCAAGGTCGAGAGGTCGACGCGTGTCATCAAGGAGTCGGGCAACGCCAGGGACGGCGCAGCCGATCCCACCGTGAGCGTCGAAAAAAACATCCCGGGCGCGGAAGAGAGCGGGCAGGGTCAGCAATCGCAAAAATCGACGCAGCGGCGCGACGAGACCACGAATTTCGAAATCAGCTCGAAAAATGTGCAGACCACGCGCGAAGGATATCGCGTCGACCGCATCAGCCTGGCGCTCGTCATCAATAGGGCGAGTCTCAAGAACGCGGATGGGGCGTCGCTCGATGAAGCCGGTGTCGCCGCCCGGCTGTCTGAAATCGAGAAGGTCGCCTCCACCGCCATTGGCCTGGACCCGCAAAGAGGAGATCGCATTACGGTGGTGGCGCAGGCTTTCCAGGGCAATGATCCGGCGAGTGGCGAGGGCGAAGCGGGCGGGTTTTGGGCGGCTTTTGGGATCACTGCAAGCACCATTATGACGGCAGCAACGCTGGTGTTATCTGTTCTCGCCATCATCTGGTTCGGTGCGCGTCCACTCGCGCGCGTATTGATCGAACGCCCGCTCGATGAACCGGTGCCCGCGATAACGCCGCCGCTGGTCCCAAGACCCACACCGGATCAGGCATCCGGGAAGACGGATGCGGTTGTCTTCGCTCCGCGACTCGAACTCAAGCCTGAGCCAGGCTCGGTTTTATCTGGCGGTATCGCGCCGCTGATAGCAAACCTGAACGAATTGGTGAGCCGTGATCCCGAGCAGGCTGCTGCTGTGCTGCGCCGGTGGATCAAAGCAGAAAGCGCATGATGAAAGGTGCACAGGCCAGGGTTTTACCGCGCATGGATGGCGTCTTCGACGAGAAAGGGGCGGAAAGGCATAACGCAAAGGGGCGAGGCCGCTTCCAGAGTCTTTGGGATGGGTCAGCCTCTGGCGCAGCGGACAGGCAACAACCGGCGGAGCGGAGCGACCGGTTCGAAGAAACCTATCGCCGGGGATTCGATGATGGGATGCACACGGCACACGCGCAACGTGATGGTGACGCTGCGCGCATTCGTGCCGAGATCGAAGCCGAACTGGTGCGCAATCAACAGGAGGAACTGCTGCAAAGCATCGATCATCTGACGGTCTCTGTCAGCCGTATGCTTGCGGAGATCGAAATGCGCCTGAGGGAAGGGATCGCAGAGGCTTTGTACCCACTCGCCGCCGCCAGCCTGACGCAGGCAGCGCATGGGGAGATGATCGAGGCGGTCGAGTGCATCGTCACCTTGCGGGGTGCGATGCCGCTGCTGTTACGTGGGCCGGCGGAATTGATCGCGCCCATGCAAGCGCGTCTGGCTGCCGAAGGGCTGGCGGTCGAGGCCGTGGCAGAGGAAGGCTCCGTGATCTCGATCGACATTGCGGAAACCACCCTCCAGACGGCGTTGCCGCAGTGGCTGGCAGACCTTGAGGCCCTTGTCCGATGACAGACGCAAAATTCGATCTTGCGCGCGAGGTCGTCATTGTCCGCCGCCGCAAGGGAGGCGGAGAAGAGGGGCATCACGGAGGCGCATGGAAGATCGCATACGCGGATTTCATGACTGCGATGATGGCGTTCTTTCTCGTCATGTGGCTCGTGAGCATGACTGATGACAAGACGATCGTGCAGATCGCAAATTACTTCAATCCGCTTCAACTCACCGACGCCGCCCCGAGCAAAAGGGGGCTGAGAGACGCTGATCCCAAGACGCCCAGTGCCTCGACCGGTGAGAAGAAAGAGAGCGGCCAGGATGGGAAATCAGCGCCGGGCCGGAAGCGCGCGGAAGCAGCGCGCAAGGAAAAGGAGGCCATTGCCGAAGCCAAGCTGTTCGTAGATCCAATGGCCGCGCTGGATAAAGTCGCGAGCGCCGCATTCGATCTGGGGCCCGCGCGGGACGCATTCGACGGCTTGGGCTTCACTCCCGACAGCTTCATCCCTCCCGGCCCGAAAGGAAAGGATGGCATGCATGTCGAACCGAATCTCGGGCCGGAAGCGGTGGGAACGGATGAGCGTCCAGAAAACAATGCGCTAGCCGGAAAAAAAAATGCGGAAACTCCACCGTCTCAACACAAGGAAGAGCGCGGGGAGAGTGAGGCTGCGGAGCAAGGTGCGGCGGGCGAACGCACAAAGGATCTCTCAGATAGAGTACGCAAAGCGTTACGCGGGATACGCGGCGTTGGCCCCGAGGTTGCTGTCGAGGTCACGAGCGATGGCGTTCTGGTTTCGGTAATGGACCACGACAGTTTCGAGATGTTTCGCAGGAGTTCTGCCGAACCGGAATCTCAGACGATGCGCTTTGTGGAACGCATCGCGCCTATTCTGCGCGAGGCGGGCGATAAAGTCGTCATCCGGGGACACACGGATGCGACGGTGTTCCGCACATCGAGCTATGACAACTGGCGGCTATCGACGGCCAGAGCTCACATGGTCCACTACATGCTGCGTCGCGCAGGTCTGCCCGACGAGCGGCTGGAGAAGATAGAGGGGCTCGCCGACAGGCAGCCGCGTATACCCTCCGATCCCAATGCAGCGCAAAACCGGCGCATCGAAATCCTCCTTCGGGCTGCGCAGAAATGATCGGGCGAGGCGCGCTGGCATTGATGCTTTTCCTGTATGGCTCCGGGGATGCGTGCGTCTCCGCAGAGGATGGTTCGGAGCTGGATTTTCGCGTGAGCGAGCTATCTGCGATGGCGCGGCATCTGCGCCATGCCGGCGATGGGCTGGCGATGGGAGCATCCGGCGCAGAAGCACAGCGGCGGGACACTTTAAGCAAGATCGCCGAGCAGCTTGCAGCGATGGATTTGCAAGAGCTGCGGCGGCCGGAGAGTGCCGCCGCGATGCTCGCCGTGATGCTGAACGGCGGGCCGATGCAGACACTGGTCCGCGTCCTGGAGGACGATAATTGGATAGAGCCCGATCGCGATCTGGCGCGGGCTTTGTTGGCGCTGAGGCGTGGCGCTCCCGATGAAGCAACGATGCTTCTGGAGAAGGTTCCAAGAAATGCATTGTCCGATGCGGTCCGCAAGCCTTTGGCGCTCGTCGAGGCAAAGCTGTATGCGGACCGGGAGGCGAACCTGGCGTTGTCGCGTTTGCAGGAGACCAGGATCGACGTTCCGGGCACGGGCTTGGAAGAAGCCGTTTTGCGGCAGGAAATCATCGTATTGATGAAGCTCGGCCAGACCAGGCGTGGGGGGGAAATTCTCGCTTCCTATCTGCGCCGCTATCCAAGGTCCGCCTATTGGGCCTCGTTCATGCCGCTGCTCGTAAAGACGATATCCGCGCTCGAGAAGATCGAGGCGAGGGACTTCACGGAGCCCGCCAGGACGGTGAACACTCTTGATGGCGCAGAGCGCTATTGTGCTTTAATGCTACGGCTGAGCCAGCGCGCATTGATGGCCGGAGAATTTCAACTTGCAGCGGAGCTGGCTGAGTTCGTATTGGCAAACGAGCCTGCGCGGAACGGTGCAAATCACACGGCACAGCTTTATCGCGCCGTGGCCGGCATCGCCTTTGAGCCGGCCAAAGATTGGCTGGCGGCGCTCCAGGGGCTCGATGTTTCATCTTACGCGCCTCAGGAACAGCAATTCATTCGAGTAGCGATTGGCGTCGCGCGCGATGTTCTGGGTGGCTTTGGCAATTCGCAAGGTTCGCTAGCGCGAGCGCCGCCGCCGTCATCGCAGGCTCAGCACAAGTTTACTGATCAAGATATCGCCGCGGCGAGCCCGCTGACCACTGATCTGGCGTCGCGAGCGGAGAGGGCCCTCAGGTCGGCTCAAGAGAGTTTAGGCGAGGCGAAGCAATGAATATCTCCAAGACAAGCCAGACGGGCGTTGTCGCTCCCGACGATCTGTCTGGCGTGAACGCTCCAGGCAAAAGCGCAGCTTGCGATGACGCCTTCTCAGTGCTGATACAAGCGCTGACCGGCCGTGAGGGCTCGCTCGGCGATGGTGAAGTAATGGATGCGGACGCCGAGGCGGTTGCGTCTGGCGAAGCCGGCGCCGATGTGTCACGCGCGATGTCGCCGGTGCTCATGGATGCGGCAGCTTTCGTAGCATATATGCCGCGGACGATGTCTCAGGCAGATCCGGCGGCGGCCATGCAAGCCCATGGGGTCTCACACCCCAATAAGCCATTGCGCACGATGGCACTAGATGAAGCCATTATCGCGACTGATCCAGTGCCGGACCCGATTATCGATGTGGGCCAGAGGGTGCCGGATGCGGGAAGAATTGAAATCGTGTCGGCCAAGACTGTGACGCACCGCGCGCCGCCGTCAGTCGTCGTATTGCGCACCGATGCAAAGGGTCTATCCGAGGTGAAACGCGATGCGGCCAGTCCAGCGGTAAGGCACATCCAGGCCGAGGAGGGCATTGTAAGTCCGATCGGCAATAGTGACCCGACGGCGGCGAGTGTCGCGCCGGACCGTCCCGACGGCCGGTTGATCGACATCGCAGGAGGCGCCTCTCCGGGTCAGGCGAGCGTTGCGGGCCAGATTGCATCGGCGGTAGAGGCGGCAACGCTCGAGACGCTCGGTGAGCATGTCGATGCGGCCCAAGGCGAGGAGCGAGCTTTCTGGCAGGCGGCACGCCTGCATGTCCTGGACGTTGTGCTGAAGCCGGAACACCTCGGGCGAATTGAGATCAGGTTGAAGCTCGACGGCGGGAGCCTCTCGGTGAGGCTGACGCCGCAATTGCAGGCGGCGCGCCAAGTTCTTGAACAGGAGCTAGATGGATTGAAGGATCGCCTGCGGGCTGCCGGATACGATCTTGCCTCTATCAGCATTCAGAACGCGACACCGGTTGTTCTGGGGATCGATTCCACGCGTGAGACAGGCGCCGCTTCGAGCGGGCCTGACGGCCGCAGCACGCCCACAGGCGATGCGCAAGGAAATCAGCGCAACGAGGAACACCAAGCCAAAGACCGCCGTCGCCGGAGCGGTGCGGCGCAAAGCATCCAGGGAACAGAGGATACATTGCAGGAGATGAAGGCGGGCGTTTACGTCTAGGGAGGGGGCGCGATGCTGGGGGCAGGACTTCGGGGGCCGTTCAGACTCCTGGTGGATGAGGTGCAGTCGGCGACGCACGGCAGGGCTTGCGGCGTATATGCCTTGGGGGCGCTGCGGGGCGACGGCATTTTTGCAGTGTCGTTTGTTGGAGCGAGTTATGAGGAGCTAAATCGCGATCTTTGCGACAAGATCGGGACCGCACCCTATTTCAAGTATCAGCCGTTCGCCGATCCCGGCGCCGCGTTTCTGGAACTATGCGGGCTGTTCCACGCTTTCCACCCTAGTGGAAATCCTTTCCATCCCGAAAGGCCGAGGGGCAGCCGGCTTCTTTGTCCCACCTGCAGCCGTCAGGATTGGCGTTCTCAAGGACGTTCAACGCGTCGATGAGCGCGGACCTGTAGCCCGCATGCCAATAAGCGCTCTCGACGCTTTGGGCGTCGAGGTGGCGCTGCTCTTTGAGGTGAGCGACGGCGGCATCGTCAATGTGTCTTGTGATTAGGTCTATGCGTGTGGCGATGCTGTGTACGGCGCGTCTTGTCGGCATTTTCTGTTTTCCCGGCTGTCGTGTCCCGCTTGCGGGAACTTTGGCGCTGTTGGGCGGCCAACATGACACAGCGATGTTGAAATACCGCCAAGGAGCCCGGAAAAATGCCGCGGATCGTTTTGAACGTCGCTTAAGACGTTGTGCGCCTTGCGTCGTCTATAGCGCTGTTGAGTTGCTTGAAGAAGTCCTGCGCCTCGGCCGCGAATTCCGGTGCAACGGCATGAGGATGCAGACGCGGAGCGAGCCTGCGACGCAGTGCGCGCAGCGCGGCGAGGTCGCCGCGGTGCCGCGAGAGAGTCGCGTGCGCCGCGAGGAAGTCGCGTGAAGATAACGCCATCCTCTCGGTCTGTTTTTCAAGCTGAGTTGGAGGCGCATCATCGTAAAGCGGAATAGGGGATGAGGGGGCGGAGGGCAGGCGCTCATTGAGGCGGCCGAGCGCCCCGTGACAACAGATACGGGAGATCCCGCCGTAGGTGGCTTGTTGCGCCAAGCGCTCGAGCACAGTTTCAAAGTCGATGCCTTGACTGGGATCCATTCCCGGTAGTTGTCCGTCAATCGGTCACGCCGCCGTTGGGTTCTGCCTGTAGGAGACGCAGTCTACTGTAGGATTCCGCCCCCAGGCTTGCGATGTCGATGCGGTCTGCGAAGTCAGCGGCCATGTAGCTCAGGCGCAGGCCAATCCGGCGATTTTTGATCCACATAATCTCCGCAAACGAGAGTGTCGTATCGGGCCATTCAAGCAGGACGCACTCGTCGACGCACGGTAGCGGACCCGACACGATTTCGCATTGGACGCCCGCGACCGAGGCGTCGATGAGGATACCCAGCATACGGGCATTGCGCATCCCGATCCTGCACAACGCATGATAGTGCTTTCGCGCATGCATGCGGGTTTCGGAACGCTGGAAAAGCGGGATAGGGGCTGGTGGAAATACTTTGGTCATGGAACCGGAATCCGCCATGGTGGGAGCCGATGCTGGCGCTCGAGGCTTCAATAATGCGTTAAGCCCGCGCGAATGCGATCATCTCGGGTCATCTAGATGATGAATGATGGAAGACATCATTTTGATGATAGATGATGGTGTGTAGGCGGAATAAGTGTGCCTCGTGCTCTTGCCGCAACCGATGGCGTCACATGCTCGATTTAATCTTCAGGCAGCAGCAAATGATTCGCTTGGAGGGCATGATGATCGTGCTGATCGAGATGAGAGCGTCCGTGGCGCAAGCGTACCTGGATGGTTTTGAGCGCTTCGGCGTAATGGGACTTCACCTGGAGCCAGGGGAGTTCGAGGAATGGATCCGGTCGTGCGGTCCGGCAGAGGTATCTGCGGTCGAGGCGGTGATTGCCGGTGATTTCGATGGCCGCGAAGCGATACCGCGGATGCTCCAGGGCCAAGTTCAGTCAGCAGCAATCGCGCTGGTGGATCGGCGTTCCCTGGAAAACACCCTCGGGCTGTTTGCTGCCGGCTTCGACGATGTCGTGGCCAAGCCGGTTCACGTCCAGGAACTGCTGGCGCGCGCCAGCCGGATAGGAAAGCGCAGCAAAGACGCCGGACCCGTGGCAACGGCAAGCCAGCTTTCAGTCTTCGCCGATGGCCGCGATCCCGTGGTGAATGGCGTCGTCTTGTGCCTGCCGCGCCGCGAGCGGCGGATTTTGGAATGCCTGTTCCAATCGGCGGGCGCGTGGATGACCAAGACGCAGATCTTCAATAGGGTCTATGGCGTTTTCAACGATCAGTTCGATGAGAGCGTCATCGAAAGCCATATCTGCCGGCTTCGCCGGCGGTTGAAAACCGAACTCGGCTACGATCCGGTCGAATCCCAACGCTATCTGGGTTATCGCCTCAGTCTGTTGCGGCCTTCTGGTGCGCAAGGGGCCGCAAGCCCGGGGCAATCGCACCGAGGCATTGTCGCGCAAGCGATGAATTGAGGCATCGAGGCGGTTATGAGCATCTACGGGACAATGCGCACGAGCGTATCCGGCATGGCGGCACAGTCCGACCGGTTGACAACGATAGGCGATAACGTCGCCAACGTCAGCACCACGGGCTACAAGAGGGTCTCGACCGAGTTCTCCACGCTGATGCATCAGGCGGTTGGAACGGTCTACGAGTCGGGTGCGGTGGAGACGACCATACGGCATCACAACGACGAGCAGGGCACCTTCAGCTACACGAACTCGGTGACCGACATCGCCATAAACGGGCATGGGTTTTTTCTCGTGCAGACCCCGGGCACCGGCATTCTCATGACGCGGGCTGGCGCATATACGCCCAACGCGAGCGGCGAATTGGTCAATTCGGCCGGCGGCCGGCTATTGGGATACAACATCGAAGGCGGCGCCGGGGCCGTGGTCGTCAATGGTACGGCGGGGCTGGAGCCCGTGAGGATTTCTCAACTCGCCATTCGCCCGATGCCGTCGGACGCGGGCGTGCTGGCTGCAAACCTTCCCGCAGATGCCGTTGACGTTGCGGCCGCAAATCTGCCGTCGGCAAACGGTGCGGCGGCAACGTACTCTGCGCGCACGTCATTGGTTGCCTACGACTCCCTCGGCAGGGAGGTCACGCTCGACGTCTACTTCTCCAAAACGGCGCCGGATGCCTGGGAACTGGCCGTCTTTGACAGATCGGCGGCCGTAGGCAGCGGTTCATTTCCTTACTCATCCGGACCGCTCGCGACGACCGCGCTGGCGTTCGATCCAACAACGGGTCGCCTGGCGAGCCTGCCTTCCAACATTGCAGTTCCGGTGCCGGGCGGCGTCACGGCCACGATCTCCCTGGATGGCCTATCTCAGTTCGCCGGCGACTTTTCGATTGCGAATGCAAAGATCAATGGAACGCCCGCTGTGCCCGTCACGAACTTCGAGATGACCGAAGAAGGGGTTCTGGCTGCCGTCTACGCCAATGGCACGCGGGCCGCACTTTATCAGGTGCCCCTGGGTTATGTGACGAGCCCCGACAACTTGACCACGATGTCGGGCAACGCATTCCTGCCCAACGCGTTGTCGGGCGATTTACAGATCGGACTGGGCGGCCGGGGCAGCCTTGGGCTCATCGTTTCGGGGGCGCTCGAACAGTCCAAGGTCGACATTGCGAGCGAGATGGTTGCCATGATCGAGGCGCAAAGAAACTACACGGCAAATTCGCGCGTGTTCCAGGCAGGGGCCGATCTTGCCGAAGTTGTCGTGAACCTCCGGAGCTAGGCGAGGGCACGCGGAGCGGGGATGCGGTAAATGGCGCTCGGGTCGGCATGGTCGGTGTCGCTGTCGGGGCTTTCGGCCGCGTCGGAGCAGCTGGCGCTGGTTTCGAGAAACGTCGCGCGAGCCGGGGATGCTGATTCGGTTCGCAAGATCGGGCAGCAGGTAACGGCGTTCGACGGTTCGGTCAGGCTTGCGCGGGTGGCGCGCACCGCCGACTCCGTGCTGCTCGAAGGGACCTTGGCTGCCACCGCGCAGGCAAGCCAGCAAAGTGCGTTGGCGCAGTCCTTGGATCGGCTTCATGCTGCCGCCAATATGGATCCCTCCCTCGAGATGTCTGCAGCGGCCCGCGTGGCCAATCTGGAAGTGCAGCTGAGGCTTTTGGCGAATAATCCGTCCGATCGAACTTTGGCTTCACAAGTTGTCCTCGCCGCCGAGGATGTGGCGGGATCCTTGAACGAGATCTCGAACACCATTCTCAAGGTGCGCTCCGAAGCGGATGGGGCCATCGCGGAGGCAGTCGATCGCGTCAAGGCGTCACTGGCCGGATTGGAGAAGGTCAATCGGGAGATTGTGACGGCGTCACCGGCAACTGACATCACGGATCAGTTGGATCGCCGGGATGCGATCCTGAAAGAGCTGTCGTCTCAGATTGGCATCCGCACCGTATCAAGGGCCGGAAATGATATCGCCGTCTACACCGATGGCGGGGTCGTTCTATTTGAAACAGTCGCACGCGATGTGACATTTCTCCCGAGCAACGCGCTTGGTGCTGGAAGTCACGGTTTCGGTGTGACGATCGACGCCGTTGACGTCACGGGCGACAACGCGGTGATGCCGCTCCAATCAGGGCGGATCGCCGGATTGGTCCAGGTCAGGGACGATATCGCACCCGTATTCCAGGCCCAAGCCGATGAGCTTGCGCGAGCTCTGATAGAGGCGTTCGCGGATTGGGATCGCAGCGGAAGCGGCAAGCCGGAACTTCCCGGGCTGTTCACCTCGCCCGGAGGCACGGTCCTCCCGACGGGTTCTCAAGTCGCAGGATTGGCTGCCGGCATTGCCGTGAACCCGCGGATGGATCCTGCGCAGGGTGGCGACTTGCGCTACCTGCGCGATGGCGGTGCGTCGGCGCCGGGCGATCCGGATTACAGCGCCAACCCCAGTCAACTAGCCGGCTTTTCGACACGTATCCTGGACTTGATCGATGGGCTGTCGGCCGCGCGGCAGTTCGATGGGAGCGCGGGACTCGAGCAAAGCGCCACTATCAGGCAGTTTGCCGCGCACAGTATCGGCTGGCTCCAACAATTGCGCAAGAATGCGGACGATCGCTACGAGGCCAGCGCAGCAGTACGTGATCGCGCCAACGAAAGTCTGCTTAGAGCCGCGGGAATCAATCTCGATCAGGAAATGTCCGATCTGCTGCGGTTTGAGCAATCCTATCAGGCGTCGAGCCGGCTGATAGCAACTGTGGACCAGTTGATACGAACGGTTCTGGAAACGGCGGGCCGCGCATGATGCTCAACTCGATGCCGACGCTGGCAGCAACGAGCGCGATGCTATCCTCCGGCATTCGCCGGACGCAAGCCGAGATGACTCGAATTCAAAGCGAGGTCGCCAGCGGCCGGCTGGCCGACACTGGACTGCACATCGGATCCGCCAGCGCAACCTTGGTTTCTTTCCAGCAAGACCTTTCGGTCCTTCAATCGGCTGTTGACGCGAACAGCCAGTTGGCAGGCGGCCTCAGCGCCTCCCAGGATGCGCTCGCCAGCATCGTTTCGAATGCCCAGTCGGTCTTAAAGGCCGCGATCGCCGCGCGCGGAGATCCACAGGCGCGCGCGGTGGCGACGCAGCAGGCGCGTGGCGCACTGCAATCCTTTACCGAGGCGGCGAACACGAGCTACAACGGCGTGTACCTGTTCTCAGGCCTCAACACGCAGATGCCGCCGTTCGAGGCGTACTTTGCAGTGCCCCCGCCTGCATCGAAAGCCTCGCTCGAGGCGGCCTTTTTCAACGCTTTCGGCGCAACGCTGGACGACCCGGCCGTGGACACTATTTCCGCAAGTTCCATGCAGGCGTTTCTCGATAGTGCTTACCAGATCGAATTCAACGATACCAACTGGTCGTCGAACTGGACGTCAGCCACGGTGCAGGGGACAACACGCCGGATCTCGATGCAGCGGACAGCCGAAATTCCTGTAACCGGACAGGCGGTGGCATTCAGAAAAATCGCCTCCTCGCTGGCTCTACTCTCGCACATAGGCGCAGCTGCGCTCAATGATGCAGCGTTCGACACCATAGTGAGCAAAGCCTCGAAGGAGTTGAGCGAGGGCATAGCCTTGATGGGAGGGGCCCAGGCCGCGCTAGGTGTCGTGCAGCAGCAGATTGCCGAGGCATCGAGCGACATGCAGCAGCGGATCGAACTTGCCAATACGTTCGTGACGCAGGTGGAGAACGCCGATCTGACCGGTCTTTCGGTGCGGCTCAACGCGCTCATGACCCAGCTCGAGGCGACGTATGCGGTTACGGGGCGCCTCCAGAAACTCAGCCTGCTTAATGCGATCTAGTGGGTCAAGCGTGAACGGGAAGCTCTGGAAGTCCGAAGGGAGCGGGCATGTATCGGTTGGCCTATGCAGAAGCAGCCTCGGAAGGTTGGCAGGAAAATCGCCAGCTTGAACGGCAAGCCTTTCTCAAGTCTATCGAATTGATGGAGCGGGCAGAGATGGCCGGAATGAAATCGTCCGAAGCCATTGAGGCCGCCGTTTTCGTGACGCGCCTTTGGTGCCACCTGATCGAGGATCTTGGCCGTGACGATAACCATCTCGCCTTGGAATTGCGCGCCAGATTGATATCCATCGGCCTCTTTCTCATCAGGGTGGCGGACGATGTCAAGAGCGGCAAGCAGGAGAGCTTTCGGCCGATGATCGAGATCACGGCCAGTATCGCAGAGGGCCTGAAGGCATGAGCACGCTCAAGATATCGCTGCGAGCCGGGGAGAGGATTTTCATCAATGGCGCGGTGCTGCGGGTGGATCGCAAAGTGACCTTAGAAGTGCTCAATAACGTCACGTTCCTTCTGGAGCATCACGTGATGAAGCCAGAGGATACGGTGACACCGCTTCGGCAGCTGTACTTCATGATTCAAACCGCGATCATGGAGCCGAACTCTGCGCAGGATGCGATTGCCATAGCTCATTGCTCGCTTCGTGCGCTGAAAGCGGCGTTTGCAAGCCAGGCTGTGCTGGCTGATCTGGCTGCAGTCGAAGAGCTTCTGGAGCGGCAGCGCTACTACGAGTCTTTGCGCATCCTGCGCAAGCTTTTCGCGATCGAGGATCGCCTCATGGGGCGAGGACAAGGGTCGAACGAATTGACTTTCGCAGACGACGCCGCATCGAGGCAGGCAAATAGGCAGATTGCAGCATGCAGATAGAAGCGACGACAGGCGCCGCCACGAGCGGAGGCACTGAAGGGACCAATTTCGGCAAGAAGGGCCTTGATCTTGGCTACGATGCGTTCCTGAAACTTCTGCTCGCGCAGATGAAGAACCAGGACCCGACGAAGCCCATGGATGCGACGCAGTATGTGTCGCAATTGGCGACGCTGTCGCAACTGGAGCAGACCATAAAACAAAGCGACAAACTTGATCAGTTGCTGAAAACGTCAGCCTACCAGCAAGGAGTGTCCCTGTTAGGCAGGACTGTGAGCGCGAAGGAGGGGCAGGTGAGCGGGGTTGTGACATCGATCGAGATCCTCTCCGATGGCGCCTGGGCAACGCTGCAGGACGGGCAGAAGATCCTGCTGGGAGAAGGCGTCAGCGTGCGTGTTTCATGAGTGAGGCGGATGCAACTGAGTTGCTGCAACTGGCAATCTGGGTCTCGCTGGTGGTGTGCGCACCGGTGGTCATCGCGGTGATGGCCGTCGGCGTGGCTATATCCCTCTTGCAGGCGCTCACGCAGATACAAGAGGTGACGCTGACGTTTGTCCCAAAGATTGTCGTTGCGCTCATAGTGCTGACCGTGGGGGCGCCCTACATGGGAAGCCAAATTGGAATGTTCGCCGATACGGTCTACAGCAGGATTGAGAGCATTTCCCGATGATGCGTATTGCGATGCCGCTCCGGGACCGCCATGGGTGATTGGAAAGGCGCACGCTTGCGTGTCCTGGAAACGGATTCCAGCCAGACGCCGGATGGACAGGCCGCGCCGGGTAATGACGTGGCGTTCGCCGTTGGGATCGTCGTCATCCTCACTATTCTGTTTATCCCTCTGCCAGCCTTCATGATCGATTTGGGACTGGCGTTCTCCATCGCCTTGTCCGTTCTGGTTCTGATGGTGGCGCTGTGGATTTCGCGTCCGCTTGATTTCACGGCATTCCCGATCGTTCTGCTGATTGCCACGATGTTGCGGCTTGCACTCAATATCGCCACCACGCGACTGATCCTGTCACAAGGATATGAAGGCGCAGACGCGGCCGGACACGTCATCGCGGGTTTTGCGGGCTTCATAATGGGTGGCGACTTCGTCATCGGCGTCATCGTTTTCTTGATCCTCATCACGGTCAATTTTCTGGTCATCACCAAGGGCGCGACGCGTATCGCCGAGGTAGGGGCGCGGTTCTCGCTGGATGCGATGCCGGGCAAGCAGATGGCTATCGATGCGGATCTTTCGGCAGGGCTTGTCGACGAACGGGAAGCGCGCCGAAGGCGACGGGAGGTTGAGGATGAAAGCGCCTTCTACGGCTCCATGGACGGCGCATCGAAATTCGTTCGTGGCGATGCTATTGCCGGATTGATAATCACGGCCATCAATATCGTGGGCGGGATCTTGATCGGTGTCTTTCGCCACGGGCTTCCGGTCGATAGATCGTTGGACGTTTTTTTCCGCCTCTCCATCGGCGACGGGCTGGTAACGCAGATCCCCGCGCTCATCATATCGCTCGCCGCCGGGCTGATCGTTTCCAAGGGAGGAACGCGCGAATCCGCCGACAAGGCTGTTTTCGGCCAGATCGGATCGCAACCTCGCGCCGTCATGATCGCCGGCCTCGTGGTTGCCGCGCTCGGCCTTGCGCCTGGACTGCCGATGGGTCCGTTCGTGTTGCTGAGCAGCGCCCTGATGGCCCTTGCCGTTGTGACCCCCGCGCGCCGGGCCATGGCGCGAAAGCTCGCCGAAGACGACGAGGCGCAGCGGCGCGCCGCGGCCGCCTCCGAGTCGGCCGGCGGCAAAGACATTTCGCCGCCCGCCCAACTGGAACTCGTCTTCGGCACCCAGTTGGCCGGACTGCTGCTCCACACCGGCAGCGAGATCGCGGTACGTGTCGCGCGGATCCGGCGCAAATTCGCTCTTCAATACGGGTTCGTCATACCGGAAGTCAAAATCAGCGATGACCACGCGATTGGTCCCAAATCGTATCAGATAAAGATCCATGGAACGATCATTGCCACGGGTGAATTGCGCCCTGGCGAGGTTCTCGTAGTCTACGGTTCTGGCCGTAAACCGCAATTTCCAGGAGACGAGGTCCGTGATCCCGCCTTCGGGATGCCGGCACTCTGGATTCCAGAAATGTTTGCCGTCGGGCTGCGACAGGAGGGATTCGCGCCGGTCGACAATGCATCCGTGTTGCTCACGCATCTGGCGGAGGTCGTGCGCATGAATCTGGCGGCCGTCTTTTCTTACAAAGATCTACGGGCACTGATCGAGCGGCTCGACCCCGATTATCGCAAGCTCATTGACGAGATCTGCCCCAATCAGATCTCCAACTCGGGATTGCAGGCGGTCATGAAGGCCCTTCTGATGGAGCGCGTATCCATTCGCAACCTGCATCTCATTGTCGAGGCTGTGGCCGAGGTTGCGCCTTTTACGCGCAAGATAGAGACGATTGCCGAGCACGTGCGATCGCGCATCGCCCAACAGATCTGCGGAGATCTGGCCGACGGCACACAATTGAAGGTCTTGCGCCTGAGCAATCGCTGGGAAATGGCATTTCATCAGGCCCTCAAGAAGGACGCCAAAGGCGAGATCGTCGAGTTCGATCTCGATCCGCGCATGGTAGAGGCGTTCAGCACCGAGTGCACTACGGCCGTGCATGCGCTCCTCGATCAGGGTCATCGCTTTGCGATCGTCTGTGCGGGCGAGACGAGACCCTACGTGCGTCTGGTAGTGGAGCGTCTGTTTCCGACGATCAGCGTGATTTCACATGCCGAGATCGGTCGAACGGCGGGACTTGCGACGCTCGGGACAATCACATGAGCGATGAGCTGGTGCTGCGCCTCCAAGTGACCGCCGTCGTGTTCGCGCGCGTGTCGGCGTTCCTCGCCGTGGTTCCGGTGCTGTCGGCTGTTCGCGTGCCCGCGCTCGTGCGGGCCCACGCAGCCATGGTGCTGGCGCTTGCCTTGTCCGCGTATCTCTATCCGTCGATGTCGGGCGTTGTGACGGGGTCCATGGATAACGGCTTCATGGCTCTTGTAGCTGCGGAGGTTGCGAAGGGCCTGTTCCTCGGTTTTCTGGTGCGATTGTTCTTTTCAGCGTTCGCGTTCGCAGGCGACTTTGCCAGCCATTTGGTCGGATTCACAGGGATGCTGGTTCCAAGCGCCACGGACGCCGAGATGGCCGGACCTCTTGGCAATGTGTTCGTGATGTTTGCTGCGGTCGTATTCTTCGTCAACGACCTTCATCTCGTCCTCATCGAGAAGCTTGCGGCATCATACCAGACGTTGCCGCCGGGTACGGGACTGGATCAGTTTCGAACGCTCGAATGGCTGAGCGCGACTTTGACCGAGGTATTCATGATGGCGCTTCAGCTGAGCGCGCCGTTTGTCATCTATGTCATGGTCGGCAACGTTCTCCTGGGATTGGCCAATCGATTGATCCCCCAGGTGCCGATCCAACTTGTCTCGGCGCCGGCGTTGCTCGCCGGCGGACTGTTCGTGGCCATGTTCACACTGGCGCTTGCGATCCAGGTGTTCCTGGAGGCGCTGGTGAAGTTCTTGAGTGTCCATTGAATGGACGCGAGCAGGATCAAACAGCTCAGGCGATTGCGCCGTATCCTCGAAGTGCGGGAAGGTTGCGCGCAGATGCAAGCGGCGCGTTTGAACAGCGCAATCATCGCGGGAAGCGCGCTTCGTGCGGATCTCGTTATGCGCGAGCATCCGGCCGCGTTTGCCGATCTGACCGTGCGATCGGTATTCCGCACGATCGGCGTCATAGATCGGGGGTTGTGCGTACTGCGCCAGCAACAGCGCGAGGCGCTGCTGGGAGCCCAGCGGGCACGGCAGGCCAGTGACGTTGCCGCAAGTCATCTGGAGGAACTGCAGCGCCGCGCTGACCGCAAGTGCGAGGAGCGGACGATAAGCGAAGTCGCGTGCGGGGAGGCCGGGCGAGCCGGCGCCGCAAGGTTGAGGTAAGGAGAAGCAGATCTGATCGTGCTCATGCGGGAATGAGGCGCGATCGATGCAGATCCAGAATTCGGCGTCCTGGCAGAAGCGCGAAATAACGCACGCCGTCAAACCGGATCGTGACGTTGCCAGGACCTGGACGCACGCGCTCCGCGACGCCGAAGAAAGCCAGCGTGCACAATTCAAGGCATCAAGCAACGTCACTGAGCAGCAGTTGACCCAACTCGTGCTTGCTCAGACCTTACGTACGATCATGCCGCGCGGGGAGGCTTCTTCCGGCGGGCTTGCCGCAGACACGTGGCGGGACTTTCTCGCTGATCAAATCGCACAAGCTGTGGCTCCCGCCCTGAAGGTGCTCGCTTTTAGGGCGGCTTATCCAGGTGAGGCAACGGGGAGCGGGCAAGATGGGCGCTGAGCAGAATGTTCGAGCCGTGGCAGAATTTGAAAAGCGACTGTGCGCTCTCATCGATTCGACCGTAAAGGCCCTCGACGATGAAACGGAAGAGATCCGGCGATGCGGTACCCGGGACCTGGAAAAGTTCATCGAGAGGAAGGGGCAGGCTCTCGTCAATCTCGACCGGCACCTGCGTCAGGCGGGCCAGATCTCTGCTGGCCGCGCATTGGCCGATCAGCTCAAGATCTTGCGCGACGCCATCGAACGCAACCGGCGGCACCTTGCGATCAATATTCATGCCGTGTCGGAAGTGTCGCGCATGATCGTTCGATCCATTGAAGCAGCTCAGTCGGATGGCACGTATGCGCAACCCTGCGGGGGCAATGGCGATCACCGATGATCAGAATGCTGGCGGTGGGACTATGGGGCGTTCTTGTTGCGACGATTGCAAATTTCATCGCGGTCAGGATGGATATATTTTCTCCTGGGCATCCCGCAGCCCCCGGCGTTCCGAGGATCGAAACGATTGCCACGAGCATCATGCGCGTGCCGATCATGGCAAACGAGGTGCCGGATGGCTACGTTCTGATCGATCTGAGTATCGACTACGATGCGACCGCCGTGGCCGCGGTGAGCGGCAAAATGAAGAGTATCGCTGTCGATGAAGCTTTCCGCGTCGTTTACGAAAAAGCCGCGGCCGATTTTCGAAACGCGAGAAAGGCGGATCTCGATGCGCTGCTCAAGGATATTGGCGAGCGCATCGACAAGCGTATCGGAAGCGGAGTCGTGAAAGACGTGCGCATCAACGAGTTCATGTTCGCTCCGCCGCGTAGGTCGGGGTGATTTGTCGTGTGAGATGGTCATGGCCGAAGTTGCAAACCGCTCGGCTCTTGCAGCCGCTAAGCCCCAGGCGCTGCCACCGCCGGTCGCAAACGGGGGCGCGCCGTTCCATTCGAGAGCCCGCCGTGTGCTGAAGATGCGGGCGGGGCGTTGGTTCAGATACGGCGCGCTGTGTGTGAGCGGGGCTGCCGTGATCATGTCCTCTAGCTTGTTGGGCATCGACGATCATGCGCTCGTGGCCGCGACGCTCTCGATCGTGGCTGTGATCACGGCGCTCGTCGGCGACCGGCTGCTTTGGCAAGAGCGCAGGCTGCAACGACTTGTTTCGACGGTCGAGCAGCTCAAGAAGAAAATCGACCGCCTTCGTAATGCTCCAGAGCGTGGACCACGCTGATTAGCGACCCGCCGGGGCGACATCTTTGCGACCGGGGCGGGCACTATCGGTCCGCCCGCCGGCCGCCGTCGCCATGTCTGCGGGGGGTCACGACACATCCGCAAATATTTCTACGCGTGCACCTATTGCGGGTGTTCAAATTAAAAAATACACGCTAAGGATGTGTGAAGCTGATACGTCGCGGGGGTCGATCGCTATGAGAGATCAATCGGTTGCTTCAGAATCGGTCGAGCATTCGGGAGCCCGGCCGCTCACCCCGCTGCCGCTTTATGGTCAGGTGCGTCAAGCCCTGCTGGATCACATCCGCAGGGGCGAATGGCTTGTGGGGGACTCGCTCCCCAACGAGACGTTCCTGTCGCAACGCTTCGGGGTCAGCGTCGGCACCATCCGCAAGGCGATCGAGGGGCTTGAGGCCACCGGCCTGGTCAAGAGAATTCAAGGCCGCGGAACCTATGTTGCCGGGGTCGGCACGCACGTCTTGAGGGAAAAATTCAATCGGCTGCGCGCGAAGGACGGCGGGCGGCTTGCCGTCGGCTACGAACTCCTCGCGGTCGACCGGATAAAGTCCACGCCCGGCGAGGTCGCGCAGGCTTTAGGTTTACCCCAAGGCATTGAGATTTTACAAGTCAGCCAGCGACTCATGGTTGAGGGTACGATCGTCGGGCTTGAGGTATCCTATCTGCGGTTCGGCCAGTTGCCGAGATTCAACTCGCAGATGAATTTCGGCCAGGAATTGTATCCGCTGCTGGCGGATTACGGCCTTATCGCCACCCACGCGCAAGAGACACTGTCGGTCGATGTCGCAGACGCAGCGACGGCCTCAGCCATGGCGCTAGCAGCAGGACAACTCGTAATGCAGGTCCGGCGGCTAACGTTCGGCATCGATAAGACCCGGCTCGAATATCGCCGCTCGGCCTACAGGCCCGACGAAGTGACTTATTTGATCGATATCTGTTAGCCGGTTCGGTGCCACGAACTCCTTGTCCAGGCGGCCGGTTGAATTGGGCTCCGGCTGCGAACTTGCGAGCCGATAGTTTCCAGAATAGTCCGTCGTTGACGCCGATCTTCGCGCTGGCGGCCTCGGTGGGTCAGTTGTTCCGTCCAAGAAAATACAACAGTTTCATGAATGTAGATGAAATGCGCGTTGCCGGCTTCGGTTAATGCGGACACGGACATTTGGACCCGATCGGCGTATCCGCAGCGCTCCGCCGATCCCGCAGCGACGAAAGGTTGGGTGCAATTCGACTTGATAGTACGGCCTGCATCCTTTACGCGCTGCGCTCGGCCCTGACGGGACCAGGGGCTTGGGCGTTTTGCAATTGCTTTGCCCGCATTTTTTTGTCCTATTATTTTCAAGTCGTTTCCTAGAGATCTTATTTCCGCCACCAGACAGCATGACGGACATGATTCATATTCTGGTCGTTGACGACGAGCCGGAAATTCGCGCCATTCTGCGGCACGGATTGGAGGAGGAGGGTTTCGCCGTCGCCGAAGCAGGCGAGACCGACGCTCTTTTCGCTGCAATCGAGAAGCAGCCGGTCGATCTCATCACGCTGGACCTAAATCTCGGCCGTAAGGATGGTCTCGAACTGGCTCGTGAGATCAGGGCACGCCACAATGTGCCCATCATCATGATCACCGGGAGGGGCGATCCGGTCGACAGAGTGAAGGGGCTGGAGCAGGGCGCGGACGACTACATCGTCAAGCCGTTTCTGATGCGCGAGGTCATCATCCGCGTGAGAAGCGTGCTTGCACGCTATGGCGAGGGCTCTCCGATCGGTGTTCCGCCCACACCGGGCAATCGGTATGCCTTCGACAATTGTATCCTTGATGCCAAGAGGCGCGAGTTGCGCCAGCGGAGCGGCGACATCATCGGCTTGACGGAAACGGAGTTCCGCTTGCTTGAACTTTTCCTGCGAAATCCCGCGCGGGTCATGTCTCGCGATGAAATCTGGCAAATGCTGCGCGGGCACGATTGGTCTCCGCTCGACCGGGCGATCGACGGTCATGTGGCGCGGCTGAGACGCAAGATCGAACGCGACGGCGACGACGAGCCGCGCCTGATCAAGAGCGTCAGAGGGGTCGGGTACGTGTTCACCGCCGACGTCCTGTTGGTCTAGAGCCGACTTTCGCGTTTCATGCAAATCGCCCGGAACATCGCCCTCCTGCCCATTTGGCGCCGCGCATTTAATTGGAAAACCGGTTTGCTCCTAAGCGTCGCTCGATGAGCCGAGCACGTTGCGCAACGCGGCCGCCAGTTGCTGGCGCGTATAGGGCTTGTTGAGGATCTTCACGCCCTCGAGCGGCCGATCGGCGGCCCGGTCACCCTCGTTGTAGCCGGAGCAAAGTACCAATTTGACGTTCGGCCGGTTTTCCGCAATCCATCGTCCGATATCATAGCCCGACATCCCTCCCGGCATGACGACGTCGCTGAGGACAGCCCCAATGGGGTGGCTTTGGTTAAGCTTCCCGAGGGCCTCGGGACCGTTGCGCGCTTCCTCGACCGCATATCCGAGGGCCTCCAGGCGCTTGAGGGTCATTTCGCGAACTTCATCGTCGTCTTCAACCACAAGGACGAGTTCTCCCTCACCATTCATGGTGATCTGGTCGTCCAGCCCGGAACCAGCCGCGGGTCCCTTGTATCTCGGCAAGTGCAGGGCGACGGACGTCCCTTTGCCGACCTCGCTAATAATGGTTGTGAAGCCTAACGACTGCTTGGCGAAGCTGAAGACGCTGCTTAGGCCGAGCCCATGGCCGCTGCCGGCGTCTTTGGTGGTAAAGAACGGCTCGGGCGCGCGCCGCAGGACCTCGGGCGCCATCCCGGGGCCGGTGTCGGAAACGGTGAGCTGCACATATTCGCCTGGCGCGACCGCGTGCCTTCGGGCTGCGAGGGCGTCGATGACGATATTCCGCGTCGATATCTCTAGCCTGCCGCCCGAAACCATCGCATCGCGAGCGTTTACGGCGAGATTCGTCAAGGTGCTGTCAACCTCGCCGGGGTCGGCAAGAGTAAGCCAGAGATCCTGCGCGAGGTTCAGAACGATTTCGACGTTCTCACCCAAGGTGCGAGACAGCAGCGCCGCGGTATTGATAACGCGTTCGTTAATGAGCAGCGCGCGCGGCAGAAGCTTGCGCTTCATGGCCAGCGCGAGAAGGCGGCGATTGAATGAGGCGCCGATTTCTGCGGCATTCATCGCCCGTTGAATGAGATTGCGCGCCACTTCATCCGATATTTTCGGGATCGCGAGTTCGAGATTTCCGGCAATGATTGCAAGCAGATTGTTGAAGTCGTGGGCGACGCCTCCTGCAAGCTGGCCGACCGCTTCAAGCCGGCTGGCGTCCGCCAATGCCTGATGGGTCGTCTTGCGTTCACTGATATCGCGCATGATGCCTGTGAAGCGGGATTTGCCGTCGTGCCATTCGCCAATCGCCAGATCGAGGGGGAAAATCGATCCGTCCTTTCGCCGCCCCTCCACTTCGCGGACGATCCCGATGATCTTGGCCGCGCCGGTACGCAAATAATCGGCAAGGCACTCGTCATGCTTGGCGGCGGCCTCGGCCGGCATAAGTATCGTCACATTTTGCCCGATGAGCTCGCCGGCAGTGTAGCCGAATATCTTGCTCGTTGCCGGATTGACAATTTCAATTGTGCCGCGATCGTCGATCACAATGATGGCGTCCGTCGCCGTGTCGATGACAGATCTATATTTGCTCTCGCTGTCGCGCAGCTTCTCCTCGGACAGGTGCCGGCCGGTCACGTCGCTGGCTGCGCCGAACCATTCCGTGATTTCACCCTGTTCGTCGAACAACGGTACGGCGCGCGACAGCGTCCATCCAAATGTTCCGTCAGGCCGTTTGACGCGATGCTCCAGCTCGAAAACGCTCTTGGATTGGATTGCCTTCGATATGGCCTCCAGAATCACCGGCTGATCGGCGGGATCGAGGTACTCGTCGAGCCATTTCGTGTTCGGCGCCACGGTGTCGGCGATGAAACCGCGCCCGTCGAGTTCGCGCATCTCCTTCCAGTCCGGGCTCATGCGATAGACGACGTAAGAGCTGGCGTTCACCTGCGCGCGAAACCTCCGCTCGCTGTCGCGTAATGCAATTGCCGCGCGCGCGTGTTCTGATGGATCCGAAAGGACGACGGCCCGGCGATCGCCGCCATCCTTGCGAAGCACAGAGACGTATTTTTTCGTCCAAGCTGCCGTTCCATCCTTGCGCAGGTAACGGTTGTCGACCTCAAAATGATCGATCTCACCCGCAAACAGCCGCTGCCAGAAGGTTTCGGTTGTTTGGCGGTCGTCAGGATGGATCAAGTCGAGAAACGGTAAATTCCGAAGCTCGGGTCCCGAGTAGCCGCATATTCTGCATAATGCAGAATTGAAGGTCTCGATCCGCCCATGGGCGTCAATGACAGCAACACCCGTTGCGGCATGTTCGAGCACGATGCCGTAGATGTCGCTCGCAATTTGGGCGGCGCCATCGGGACCCGTCATCTTATCCAACCAACTGGAACGGCACGGCTTCGGATCCATCTGGTGAATTTACCAACCGCCTGACCCGAACAATTCTTTACAATTCTTGGGGTTCATAGCGCCTCAAAGCTCATTCAGTATCACGCACGCATTTACACGTACAGGGTGCGTTGAGGATGGTTATGGGTGCTCGTGTATCGGAGTCCGTCGATAATTGGCCTTTTGCAAATTGGGCCAAGCATTTTACGCGGTCATTGGAGCAATTCCAAAATGACCGTGGAAGCGGCCCCCACAGGGCCGGTATGGTTGGGGTAGACTGGATCGGCGTCCCCATGAGGCGAACGGCGATCGGCTTAGGCCTCGTGCCAGGATGGGCGGCCATGAGCAGCGGCGACAGCAACTTGTCGCTGGCTGCGGAATTTTGTCAAAAGGCAGCTTCTGACTACGATCAGGAATTCGGCGGGTTATTCGAGATTGCGCGCGGGCGTATTTCGCGCGCGCAGGGCGCGTGATTGGGCAGGCCGCGGGTGGCATTCGTCATGTGGGCTCCAAGCGAGAATGTGCGTCAACGGCGGTTATCGGAAATGCCGATGGAGTTGGGATTGGCCCCGGCTCAACTGCCGGTATGGTGGGATTTTGTCTCTACCATGAAGGCGCTGGTCGAGCGAATTCGCGATTGCCGCTACCGCGTCCAGTATGAGATCGTCAGTGCGGAACCGGATCTGCCTGGCGTGCTCGAATGGTATTCGACCGAGATCGCTTTGCGCCTTGAAGCAATGCTGAAGCTTCGTGAAGGCATGGGGGCATTGTACGCGGCTCTTTCACCACGACAGCGCCTGCATGCCGACCGCTTGCTGCCGCCGCTGATCGAAGCTTTCGGCATATCCGACCGTTCGACGCTTTCTTCCTGTTATGTTTCACAAAAATTTTCGGTGGCCCACGAGGAGGTCAAGTCCGCCACAAAGTAATTTTCACAAAACAGCTTTTTGGTTTGGACGAGCAGCCATCACCCCCGGATGTCCCTCAGCTGCTGGTCCTCGGAAGGAGCCCGCCCTCCCCCGGGCGGGCTCCGCCCTTCTTGATGATAAAACCGGCAACCTGGATTTCAGGGCGTTCGCGTGGTCATCGATGCACGATAGGACCGGCAACATGGGCCGACGCATCACGATCATTCAGGGGCACCCTGATCCTTCGGGGCAGCATCTCATCAAGGCGCTAGCCGACGCCTACGCGGATAGCGCGGCATCGGCCGGACACGTCGTAAGGCGCATAGAAGTCGCGCGCATTGATTTTCCGTTGCTGCGCACCCAGGCAGAATTCGAATCCGGGATGCTGCCGGCTTGCCTCAAGCAGGCACGCGACGATATGCGCTGGGCGGAGCACTGGGTCTTCTTCTTTCCGCTTTGGCACGGCGCCATGCCGGCGCTTCTCAAGGGATTTCTCGAACAGATCTTCAGGCCCGGGTTTGCACTCGAATATCGCTGGAGCGGCTTTCCCAAGAAGCTTCTTGCGGGGCGATCCGCGCGGATCGTCGTGACGATGAGCATGCCGGTTCTTCTCTTTCGCCTGTATTTCGGCGCCTTCGGGCTAAGGAGCTTCGAGCGTAGCATGTTGAGCTTTGCGGGAATCAAACCCATTCGAGAGAACCTCTTTGGTCTGGGCAATTCGACTGCGAAAAAACGCGAAAGCTGGATCAAGCAGATGCGTCACGTCGGCGGACTGGGGATCTAGCGCCTTTGACGATATCCCTGGAGTGTCTGGTCAATGCCTTATGTGTCCAATGCCGGCCTTCCGGCCTCGATCAGGAAGAACCTGCCGCAGCATGCCCAGGACATCTTCCGATCCGCCTTTAATTCCGCTTGGGAGTCCTACGGCTCGAAGACGCCGGATCGACGTGAGGAGATTGCCCACCGCGTTGCGTGGGCAGCGGTCAAGAAGCGTTACCAAAAAGTGGGAAATGCCTGGGTCGAACGCTAGGCGTTGACGCGGCGCTCCAACCCTCAGGTCCATTGCGCTCGAGGAGATGCGGGCGCACCGGCGGCGAGGCTCATATTAGCAGGCCGGGGCAGTGCGCGCTGCAGGACATGACATGCGTTATCCCAGCCAGATCGTATTCATCACCGGATTGATAGGACTCGAAGTATGAATTGATCTTGTCGACGCGATCACGCATCTCGGCGACGGCCTGCAGGCCGATTGAAACGCCGTAGTTCGTGAAGGCGAATTTTGTCCGCGGCAGGCTTGGCTCGCGGCAAAAATACGAGTCTTCCTTCCACATCACGTCGAGGACGTCCAGACAGCGCTGGCGCTGAAGCTTCGCCCATGGTTCCTCCGGAAAGAAGTGTGCCATCCAAAGCATCATTCCCAGTCCGAGATCCTGTGTGATCATCAAGTCCTCGACGACATGATCGATCAACAGTCGCATATCGTCGATTTCTCTGGCCAGCTCCTTCTCGTCGAGCCTGCGATAGGCCACGTAACCGTCAAAGGGATCCAGCGCGCCCAACCCATGGCCCGGATAGGGACCGCTCAGGTCCTCTTCCATCCTCCAGATCACGCCGCGGCCAGGTACGACAAAGGCCTTATGAACCTGCTTGACGAGTTCGATACCCATATCGCGGTAACGGGGCCGCGCGCGCCCCAGCGTCGCCAGTGCGTAAAGCCACATCGCGAGGTAATGGAAATACTGCCCGTCCCGATCGGGTTCCTCGCCGATACGAATGCCGCGCTTGCGCCTGAGGACGCGATTGACCTCCGCGACCACGCTTTCGGCTTGATCCAGGTATCGCGGATCCCCAAGCGCCTCGGCGAGCGAGACAAGCAGAACGACACCGAAGGCGTCCGTCCACAGATACCGCGGTCCGTTCGGCCAGATGCGCTCCTCACGCATCCAACGCAGCTTCTCGAGAACGTAGGCGGTATCGCACTGAAGCGACATCATGGCCTCTAATCGGAGCCGATGCTGCGGTCACGTTCCGGACCTTCGCCTTCCTCCGCACCCAAGAGGTCGATCTCCGCGGCTGGTTCCTCGATGCCCATCTTGTCGAGCCCTTCGGCAAGATATTCGCTGAGGAGGGGTGTTCCGAGCAGATACTCTTCCGTTGCATTGACGTGTTCGGCTCTGGCGACGGCAACCGCCTCGTCGAAGTCCTCCGGAGAGTAGGTCTCGCGCCCCACCCACAAGAGGGCCACGAGGTTCGCCTGCTCATCCTCATTGAGCCCGGCTATGAATGCGGCGATCTCGGCACGCGCCTGATCAACACCGACATCCTCCAGGATCGCTTCGGGGTCATCGCTCCGATCGCCCGCAGCCGCACTGTCGTCCCACGCCGCAACTTTGGCCTCGTATTCCCGGGCCTTGATGATGATGTGTGCGACTTTGTCAGGAGAGATCTCAAGCACGTTGCACCGCCTTTCATCGCACGGCCGTTGGCAATCTCGGGTGTCGAACTCTGGCGCGTCTATACGACATGATGGCCCGATACCGCTGCTATCGTCTCTGCCGTCACTTCGCGAGACGCCGCGTGGGCCACGTCACCCAGACTGAGCATTCCGACCATGCGCTTTCTTTCATTGAGCACAGGTAGCCGCCGGATCTGTTTGCTTTCCATAAGGCGGACGGCATCGTCAAGGTCTTCGCTGTCGCGGCAGTAGACAATACCCTTCGACATCACATCGCGCGCCTTCAACTCCAGCGGATTGCTTGCTCCGGCGAACGCGCGGATGGCGATATCCCGGTCCGTCACCATTCCGATCAACCGGTCGTTCTCACCGACGGGAACCGCGCCAATATCCTCCTGGCGCATCATGGCTGCGATCTCGGGAACAGGCATATCCGCGTCGACCCACGTGGCTGGCTTGTGCATTGCATCTTTGACTTTCATGACTGACTCCCTACGCCAATCTCGACTGCTGCCGACATCTAAGTCCGCGCCT
Organism: Hyphomicrobium sp.; assembly: GCA_035325525.1. Lineage (GTDB taxonomy): Bacteria > Pseudomonadota > Alphaproteobacteria > Rhizobiales > Hyphomicrobiaceae > Hyphomicrobium_B. The sequence goes on from DAOKZR010000007.1 coordinate 125,318, forward strand.
GAGGGTTGAACAAAAAGACTTTTGTAAAGAATTGTTCGGCATCCGGTCTCTTGTCACGGCGCTCCAGCCATAGCGTTTGTGACCGTCATGCGCGGCAGTGCTCCATTGAGTGACGCCTGTAACGGCGGCCGCGGCAGAGGATGCGGTGAGATGGCTGATATGCGCCTCGTGCAAGGGGAGATTGCTCGAACCATTTCGGCCCGCTGTCAGGGCATTGACGCGCACCCTCGGATTTTGGCGAGGCCTCTTGCCGGATCGGTTTTTTGACCCATGTCATGTTGCGGCACGAAAGGGCGCACAACTAAATTGAGGGGACGAGCGGGCGCCGACCTCGCGATCAATCTCAGCTCCTCCCTGAAGGTAGTCATGGACATGAGGTATTTGCCGCCCGATCCCATGGAGGATGACGACACCTTCGATCATCCGCACTGGTGGTGGCCCGGGGCGTCTGAGACGGCAACCCGCTCTGTGCGGGGGCGCCTGAAGAACAGCGGCGTCTGGCTGTGGCGGCGGCGCAACCGCGTCGCGGCCGCCATCGCAGTCGTGGCCGCGCTATGGTTCTTCGTCAGGCCCTACCTCCTCGGACCCGTCGTCAGCGTCGACCCAGTCGTAAGAGCCGACTTCGTTCAGAGCGTCGTAGCCAATGGTCACGTCGAAGCGCCATTTCGCGTGAACGTCGGCAGTCAAATTGTGGGGGTCGTGTCCGACGTGCCGGTCAAAGAAGGGCAGACCGTGAAGGCCGGCGACACGCTCGTCGTTCTGGACGATCGCGAGGTGCGCGCCGCCGTCGTTCAAGCAGAAGGCGCGGTCGCTCAGGCGGAGGCTCGCCTGCGCCAGATGAAAGAGGTGACGCTTCCATCTGCCGAGGAGGCGTTGAAGGAGTCGAAGGCGACGCTGAATAACGCGCAGAAGGCATACGATCGCGCCGAGAAGCTGGCAAGGGACAACTTCGGAACGAAGGCAACCCTCGATGATGCCACAAGAGCGCTCGATATCGCGCGTGCGCGGGTCAGGGCGGGTGAACTCCAGGTGTTTACGAACCGTCCGGGCGGAAGCGATTACGTGATCGCAGAAACGCAATTCAATCAAGCGCGCGCAAGTCTTGACGCCGCCAGAACGCGCCTGGATTTCACGGTCATAAAGGCGCCCCGGGACGGCGTTTTGATTTCGCGCGGCGTCGAGAAGGGAAATGTCGTGCAGCCTTCGAACGTCCTGATGACGCTGTCGCCGACAGGCGACACGCAACTGGTGGTCCAGATAGACGAAAAGAATCTCGGCCTTATCCGGCTCGGAGAGCCAGCGCTGGTGTCGACCGATGCCTATCCCAAGGATATTTTCAACGCCCAGGTCGTCTACATCAATCCTGGCGTCGACCTCCAGCGGGCGACGGTCGAGGTCAAGCTGCGGGTTACGGAGCCTCCTGCCTATCTTCGCCAGGATATGACCGTCTCCGTCGACATCAAAACCGCCGAGCGGCCGAAGGCCTTGATTGCTCCGGCCTCGGCGCTGCGCGGGATGACGAGCGGCAAACCCTGGGTAATGAAAGTTGCCGGCGGGCGCACGAAACGCCAGCCCGTGAGTGTCGGGTTGGTGAATTCCGGCAAGGCTGAAATTCTGGATGGGTTGAAAGATGGAGACCTGCTGTTGTCCGCGACCGCGCCACTCGAAGAAGGGGTAAGAATTCGCAGCCAGTTGGCTCAGGCGCGAGATCAATGAACCGCTGGACTCCCTTTGAATGGATCGCAGCAATCCGCTTCTTGAGAGAGGGGCGGATGCAGACGATCTTTATAGTCACCGCGGTCAGCATCGGGGTTGCGGTCATCGTCTTCATGTCAGCGATGTTGTCGAGCATGCAGGCAAATTTCATAAAGCGTGTGCTGACCTCGCAACCACACATTCAGCTATTGCCGCCAGATGAAATCGCACGTCCCCTGCGCGCGGGGGCCCCCGGCATTGTGCCGGCTCCGATCATTCAGCGACCCTCACAAAGGATCCGCTCGATCGACCAATGGCAGAACATTCGCAAGTTGCTCATGAATTGGCCCGATGTCGTCGTCGTCTCGCCCACTATGGCAGTCTCGGCCCTTGCCGTTCGCGGCGAGACGAGCCGGTCGATCACACTCACGGGGATCGATCCGGACGTCTATTTCAACATCGTGCGCATTCCCGATTACATCGTACAGGGGCACGCGCGCATCTCGACGGAAGACATCCTGATTGGTACGGAGCTTGCGCGTGATCTGGGCGTATCTCTCGGCGACAAGATCTTCGTCTCTGCGGCAACCGGCTCCTCTCGCGTTTTGACCATCAAGGGAATTTTCGATCTCGGCAACAAGGGCGCGAACCAGCGATCGACGTTCGTGGCTTTGAGGACGGCTCAAGCGCTCTCCGACCTGGTGGGCGGTGTCACCACGATCGACCTTACCGTCAACGACGTTTATGCGGCGGAGGACATGGCGCAGGCCATACGAAACGTAACCGGGGTGAAAGTCGATAGCTGGATAAAGACGAACGCGCAGTTTTTCACCGCAGTCAATGCCCAGACGGTCTCCAATACTCTTATCCGGCTGTTCGTTGCTCTGTCCGTCGCTTTTGGCATTGCAAGCGTACTCATCGTCTCGGTCATTCAACGGTCGAAAGAAATCGGAATTCTCAGGGCGATGGGAACCTCGCGAGGGCAGGTATTGCGGGTCTTCCTTCTGCAAGGCGGGCTACTGGGACTTGCCGGGTCGATTATCGGCGCGGCGGCTGGAGGCTGGGCGGTGGTATTCTGGCACAATTACTTGCGACAGCCCGACGGCAGCGAACTTTTCCCGCTCATCCTGGAGCCGTCGCTCTTCGTGAACACCGTACTGCTCGCAGCGGCTACGGGCGTGGCCGCTGCGGCAGTGCCGGCCTTGCGCGCAGCGATGCTAGACCCAGTGGTGGCGATCCGTGGCTGACGATAGGGTCCTGCGCCTCGTGGGCGTGTGCAAGTCCTACAACCTTGGCACCCCGGTCGCGGTGGAAGTCCTTCACGACATCGATATGGTGCTCAAACGCGGCGAGTTCGTTGCGCTGATTGGCCCATCGGGATCAGGCAAGAGCACCCTGCTCAACGTAATCGGTCTTCTGGACCGCCCGACGAAGGGTCAGATTTTTATCGAGGGACATGAGACGAGCGCGCTCAGCGATGCCGAGATCACGAGGCTCAGGGGCCACAGCATCGGGTTCGTGTTTCAATACCACCACCTCATTTCTGCCTTTACGGCGCTCGAAAACGTCATGATGCCCCTTCTGGTTGAACACGATTTTCCCAGTGATGCCATCCGCAATCGCGCGCGCCAGTTGCTTGCCCAGGTCGGACTGACCCCATGGGAGAACAATCTTGCCAACAACATGTCCGGCGGCCAGCAGCAGCGCGTAGCGATTGCCCGCGCACTCGCGATGAACCCGGCTCTTGTCCTTGCCGACGAGCCGACCGGGAACCTGGATTCAAAGTCGGCCAACGCCGTGTTCGAGATGATGCAGAAGGTCAACGGTGACGACGGGACCGCTTTTCTCATCGTTACGCACAACATGGAACTCGCGCGGCGCTGCCACCGTATCATCGAAGTCATCGATGGCCGCGTCGTAGCCGGCTCGAACGCCATCGGTGACGCCTGAGCGGTGGACGCACGGGAGCCAGGCTTTGAACTTTGTCGATGCAAAGTTACGGTGCCGCGGCGCGTCCATCTTGTATCCGTTAGGTAAGTAGTTTTTTTGAAAGCCCCGATCCTGCGGGTTCGACGTCGCTTCAAATTGGTATTAGGTTGAAGCGGGGTACCTTTTGCCAGATGCAAGTGGAGTGCTCGATGCCGACAAAATACGACCCGATTGGCTGGATGCTTTCGGAGGCTGTCGAAAGTTTATCGCGCGCGGAGCGTCTGCACAGGCAGTTTTTCCAACTCCGTCCTTACAGCAGCGCGGGCAAACCGACGTGGGAACCGCCCATTGACGTGCTGGAGACGGAGGAGGAGCTGCTGATCACCGTCGCTTTGCCCGGCGTCGCTCCGGATCACGTGGAAGTCGTGATTGAAGATAGCGTGCTGCGGGTTGCAGGTCATCGGGTGCTTCCGCCCGAACTGCGCAATGCGGCCATCCATCGCCTCGAGTTGCCGCAGGGCCGGTTCGAACGGCGAATAGCGCTGCCTGCCGGCCGTTACAGCGTGCGAAGGCTTGCGGAGAACGGTTGTCTCGTTCTACGGCTTGGCAAGATGAGGTGATCGCGTCATGGCTGAAGGCGACAAGAGTGTTTCCAATCCTGAATCGAACGCCGCGCATCCCCAGGCAGCCGGGCAGAACCCGCCGCTTCCGTCAGATGCCGTAATTCTGCTTGCCGTTCGCGGGACTGTTCTGTTCCCCGGACTTATCTTGCCACTGGCAGTGGGGCGGCCGAAATCGATCGCGGCCGTTCAGCAGGCGGTCCGCGAAGAACGGCAGATCGGAGTCGTGCTGCAGCGAATCGCGGAAATCAACGATCCAGGGCCGGATGATCTCTACAGGATCGGGACGCTCGCGAATATCCTGCGATACGTGACCGCCCCGGACGGCACGCATCACATCGTGGTTCAGGGCGTGCAGCGCATTCGCATCCTCGATTTCTATCCCGGAACGCCATTTCCTGCCGCTCGCGCCGTCCATATATCCGAACCCGACGCACGCTCGCCGGAAATCGAAGCGCGTTTTCTCAATCTGCAAAATCAGGCCCTCGAGGTTGCGCAGCTCCTCCCTCAGGCACCGCCGGAACTCATCACGGCGCTGCAGCAGACCACGTCGGCCGGGGGCTTGGCGGATCTGGCTGCGGGCACGATGGACATCCCGGCCCAGGACAAGCAGGCGATTCTTGAGACGATCGATCTTGCCGCACGGATAGATCGGGTTTCCCGTCTGCTCGCCGAACGCATCGAGGTGTTGCGTCTTACCCAGGAGATAGGACGCCAGACCAAGGCCGCCCTGGACGAGCGCCAGCGCGAGGCCGTGCTACGCGAGCAGATGGCCGCGATCCAGCGTCAGCTCGGCGAGGGCGAAGGCAAAGCGCAGGAGGTTGCGGAACTCACCGAGGCCATCGCCAAGGCGAAGATGCCGCCGGACGTGGAGGCGCAGGCAAAGAAGGAACTCAGCCGCTATCAGCGCCTGCCGGAGGCGGCTGGCGAGTCCGGTGTAATTCGCAACTACCTCGACTGGCTGATCGAGCTCCCGTGGAGCTTGCCGGAGGAAAAGCCCATCGATATCGGTTCAGCGCGGCGCATTCTGGACGAGGATCATTTCGGCCTGGAAAAGATCAAGAGCCGCATTATCGAGTATCTCGCCGTTCGGAAGCTGGCGCCGCATGGGAAGGCCCCGATACTGTGCTTCGTCGGCCCGCCCGGAGTTGGCAAGACCTCGCTCGGGCAGTCCATCGCCCGGGCAATGGAGCGGGCGTTCGTGCGGGTCAGTCTCGGGGGCGTGCACGATGAGGCCGAGATCCGCGGACATCGCCGAACCTATGTCGGAGCGCTGCCCGGCAACATCATTCAGGCCATCAAGAAGGCGGGCGCCCGAAACTGCGTGATGATGCTCGATGAGATCGACAAAATGGGCCGCGGCATCCAGGGCGATCCGTCCGCAGCGATGCTCGAGGTTCTCGATCCCGAACAGAACAGCACGTTTCGCGACAACTACCTGGGCGTACCGTTTGACTTGAGCCGCGTCGTCTTCATTACCACCGCCAATATGCTCGATACGATTCCGGGTCCGTTGCGCGACCGGATGGAGGTCATCAGCTTGGCCGGCTATACGGAAAGCGAGAAGCTTCAGATCGCTCGCCGCTATCTTGTCGGCCGGCAGCTTACTGCCAACGGGCTCAAGCCCGATCAGGTCGAGATAGACGATCAGGCTCTCATCGCCATCATCCGCGGCTACACGCGGGAGGCCGGTGTGCGCAACCTTGAACGCGAGATCGGGCAAGTCTTACGAAACGCGGCGGTACGGATCGCTGAGCATGACGCAGCCCGTGTCCATATCTCAATCGCCGATCTCAACCGGATCCTCGGAGCGCCACGCTACGAGAACGAGGTTGCGATGCGCACGAGCGTGCCGGGCGTCGCAACGGGCCTTGCGTGGACGCCGGTGGGTGGTGACATCTTGTTTATCGAGGCCAGCCGTGCTCCGGGCAAGGGTGCGCTGATCTTGACCGGGCAACTCGGCGACGTGATGCGTGAAAGTGCGCAAGCTGCAATGACGCTCCTCAAGAGCCGCGCGGAGTCGCTGGGTATCGATCCGGCCCTGTTCGAGAAAAGCGACATCCATGTCCATGTTCCAGCCGGCGCGACGCCAAAAGACGGTCCGAGCGCAGGCGTTGCCATGTACACGGCGCTCGTCTCTCTCCTGACCGGCCGCACGGTCAGAAGCGACACTGCCATGACCGGCGAGATCTCGCTGCGTGGTCTTGTACTGCCAGTCGGCGGTATCAAGGAAAAGGTCGTCGCGGCTGCGGCGGCTGGCATAACTCGCGTGATGCTTCCAGCGCGCAATCGCCGGGATTTCGACGACATCCCGGAGGATGCACGCAATCGGCTCAAGTTTGTTTGGCTTGAGCGGGTGGACGAGGCAATCGCCGAAGCATTGGAGAAGAGGCCGGTCGACGCATCCGCACGAGCCAAACCGGTAGCCGCCGATCAATAGAGCAGACGATCGCAAACGGGCTTCGCAAGGCTCATCGCGAACACGGGAGCCATGAGGCCCCGATTTTGCAGCTGCCTTCCGCCGCCCCTTCGAACGGCGGCTATTCGAATTCGACGCCCGCCGTTAGCCGGAAAATGGCGTCTTCGCTGTGACCGGTCAGGCCGAATGCGCCGCCGATGCCGACGTGGAACTCGTCCTTGAAGTCGGCGCGCAAATTGACGCCGGCGTACTGCTCTGTCTTGCTGCCGGCCAGGGTAAGTCCTTTGACCGAATCGCCGACGCCGCCAAACATTTCAAGTCCAAGCGTGAGTTTTTCAATTCGGCTGTCGGCCAGGTTTTCGAATCCAGGCCGAGAATCGGAGGCGCGGAAGAATGTGTAGTTCAAGCCGGTCACGTAGCCGAAGGCCCAATGCCCATTCTCCAGGTTGACCTCGTGTATCGTGTTGAAGGCGACGTTGAGGTTGTTCGTGATGTCATGGCCGAGGATCAGCTTGGTTTCGAGTTCGTGCTCGCTGCCTTCTTCCTCTTCTTCCTCCTCGCCGTCGACGCGGCCAACGACGTCCCGGATATATCTGCTCTCGGGTTTTTTGTAGAGGTATTCGGCATAGAGCACGGGATTGAGGAGCGTGTCCTCACGAAAGAGCCGCAAGCGGTTTTCCCAGCGAAAACTGCCGAATTCGTAGCTTTCATCGTCTCCGAATGTCTTTGCGCCCTCGAGGTATAGGGCAGTGGCGAACAGGTCGGTAACGCTGTACTCGACTTCGAGCATTTGCGCCGTGTAATTGGACTCTCCGTTGCCTACGCGGCCGTAATCCGAGTAGACCTCGACTTCCGTGGCGCCCCGTTCTTCCATATGATGGTTGTAGAGCACGAAATTGGCGCCTTGCCCTGCAAGCGCGGCCGCCGTGCCAAACAAGCTGATACACACCGCCGCGAACACCGGCGCAATAAGGCGTGCCATAGCAAGCCTCCTCCCAAGGTATGCCGAGATTCTCGATCTTGAAATCCAAGTATATAATAATTCTATACGATCAAAGTGAATAATAAGCACCGCCAATGCATGTTGAGGAGCGTCGGTGTGGCGGTTGGGCTACATGAGTCCGGGCCTCGTCCCCACCCGGCCCTGGCGATGATTTCTCAAGATGCTGCGGATGCAGGACCGTGGGAGCTCCGGCAGGCACTGCATCAGCGATGGCTGCTTCTCCCTCAGCCGTGGGATGGAAGGCGCCGTGGCCGATGTTGCTCCGCCTCGCCGGCTGCGGTAGGCGAAACGCCGCTTCTGGGATCGGACCGGCTGTTTTCCAGGAATGACGAGTCGCGGCTGAGCGGGTAGGTACATAAACCTTATTCACACTGCCAGGCGGGCTTTCACGGCAGCTGGCCACGCCCGCCTTCTTGCGAGGTAGGCACGCACGCGCTTGTCGGACATCTGCTGGGCCACGGAGCGATCCACCAACTGCGGTAGCAGCCGCTGCACGAGTACAAAAATGCGCTCAGGTCCGCGAGCATAGATGCTGTCGCGTTCGCGCGCGACGGCGTTCCAAATGTCGTTCGCCACCTTTTGCGGCGTGTCGATGCGCATCTGCATGGGCTCGACGAGATCGCCGAATGCGCTGGCTGCGTCCGTTTTGGTTGCGCGGGGAGCGGCGTAGGTGACGCCGACGCCGTAGGCCTTCAATTCGCGTCTAAGTGCGATGGACAATCCGCGCAGAGCGAACTTCGAAGCGGAATATGCGCCAAAGAGTGGGTAGGCAATATCTCCGAACATCGAACCGATATTCACAATTCGGGAGGGTTTGCCCGCTATGAGCAGGGGCAGCATTTCCCGTATCAAGGCCGCAGGCGCAACGATGTTGGTGGCCGCGAGGCGCTCCAATTCGCAATCGCTGGTACAGGCGTGCGGCCCGGCGCTGACAAATCCGGCATTGTTGACGAGGACGTCGAGCCTGCCCCACCAATAGGCGATATAGTTGGCAAGCGCTACGCGCACGGCCGGGTCCGTGAGATCGCCAGGCAAGACGGCGTGTCCTCGCGGCGGTCCCATCAGGGCCAGGGTCTCGCGCAAGACATCCTCCCGCCGCCCGTTGAGGGCGACGGTCATGCCGCGACGCGCGGCTTCAATGGCAAGTTCGCGACCGATGCCGGATCCGGCGCCGGTCACGAGCACGTGCTTTCCCTCAAGCTGCATGGCGCCGCTTCGGATGCCGCAGATCGAGTTCGCGGAAGATATCCCCGTAGAGCCGGTAGATAATCTTGGAGGTGTCGGCGATCACGTCCTGGATTGCCGGGTCGGAGATTTTCGAAACGAGTTCCTTGAAGAAGGCGACGTGCTCGATGTCTAGTGCACCGTGTGAGCGCAGATACGAAAACCCTCCCGCGCCCGGCGACCCGAGTGACATCTGGATGGCATCGGCAGCTTTGTCCGCGAGTGCGGTGGACATACCTTCGAGCACGTGCACGCTTCCGAGCAGCGCATACGGGCTGACGTGCTGGATCGCATAGTAAGTGTATCCGACCATCACCTGACACGCCTGACCCGGCCGGCCGCAGCGAACGCCCTCTGAATCGCCGCCCATGGCCGCGATGTCCTCCAAGATCCACTTTTCGTGGCCCCGCTCCTCCTCCATGTACTCGAAGAGTGCGTCTTGATAGGTCTCGTCCGATGTCAGCGCGGCGGCAAGGGCGAGTTCTGGAAATGTGTGCTTCACGTGATGGTAGGCCTGGGTCAGGAAATCCAGATAGAGTTCGCGCGAGGCACCGTTCTGCGTGGCGTCCCGGATGAGCGGGATCGAAAGAAAGGCGTTGCGCTCGGCGCAAGTGCGTACCAATAGCTCATCGTAGAATGTCATGCGGTCAGCTCCTTAGGTTGTTCAGTGATCGAGTTCTGGCTCGCGCGCGCGGCGCGTAGATCCTTCACTGCGTCAGCGAGCGTGCTCCTTCGCCAACGGCCGTTCGCAGTCATCAGGTTGTGTTTCGAAATCTGGGTACGGCTGACGACGAGGAAATCGCGCGGCAAGGCGTAATTGGGCGCATCACGGCAGGCTGAAGTGAGTGCCAGCAGCACATGGGCTCGCGGTGCCTGCTCCAGCCAGACCGCACCCATTTTCGATGGCACAAGCAGCGCCGTTAGCGCCGGCTCGCCGTGGCCGATGATGGCCGCTGCGGAAAAGCGCGGATCGGCGAGGAGCATGCCTTCGATCCACTCCGGCGAAATGTTCCTGCCGAACGAGGTCACGATCAGATTGTCCCTGCGCCCGCGTACGTGCAGGTAGCCGTCCGAATCGAACTCGCCGAGGTCGCCGGTCCTCCAGCGCGCAGGGGTGTCCACGGCGTTGACGTAGCCGTTCATGAGCGTGGGACCCTCGACAACGATTTCTCCGTCTTCGATGCTGACCGAAAGCTCCGGCAAAGGGCGCCCTACGGTGCCCGCACGCCTTGAGCCGGGAGCGTTGAGGGACACGACGGCGCAGCATTCCGACAGGCCATAACCTTCATAGGCAGGAATGCCGCGTTGCCATGCGGCAGCCGCCAGAGGCGCAGGTACAGGTGCGCCGCCAACGGCGACGAAGCGAAGGGTTGAGGGCGCCCTTCGTTTCGTGCGCGCGAGCTGTGCTGTCCAGGCGGCCAGAAGCTCAGGCACCAGAACGGATGCGCTCGGCGTGTGGCGCGCAAAGGCATCTGCGATCAGCGAAGGGTCCCCGCGCGCTACGGCTCCTGTCGCCTCCCTGTCGAAATGTGTCTTCGCACTGGTGATAACCGGCACGCAGATGGCGCAGATCGTTTCAAGAAGCAGCGGCAGCGGAAGTATCGACAGATATCGATCGGAAGCTGTTGCGCCGGTCAGTTGCGCCAATTGGCGGGTTGAACTGTTGATTTGATCCAGCGAAAGCCTTACCCCCTTTGGAGCGCCAGTGCTGCCGGACGTATAGATAATCTGACCGCCGCCGCGGATGGCTTGGCAGAGGGGTGTGGAAAGCGTCTTGATCTGGACCGCCGTGAGACCCAGCCTGAAGGCGAGGTCGCGCATCCTGTCACTCGTAAGGCAATGGGTGATGCCGGCGTCCCTAATGGCGTGCCCGAGTTGACCTTCGGTGAAGAAATACGGCAATGGCACGACGTGCTTTCCTGCAGCCCATCCGGCTAACTGGCACACGGCGGCCTCGACGCTGTTTTCGCACAGGATGCCGATAACATCCGGCACATCTTTCAACGTGGCCGCCGTGCGCAGCGCCAGCAGCGCCAGAGAGTTTCGCGTGAGAACACGCAAGTCGTCGCTGAAGATCACGGCGCCGTCATACTTTCCTGCGAACTGCTCGAGTGCCGTCAGGATGTCATGCATGGACTTGCTCTCCTGAGAATTGGGCCAGGAATGCGCCAGCCATAGCGCGATCGACCGCGCATACGCACGGATCGGTCTCGTAGTAGGTGCCCCAGGCATCGGGGTTGAGAACGCGCGTTCGCTGTGCCCGCCCGAGGGTTATGATGGGTAGATCGAGCTTTGAAAGCAGCAACCGCAGGCGGCCGGTGGCGGTAAAGAATGCCCACGAGAACCCGGCGAGCTCGCCATAGGCCACGACGCCGCGCAAGAACTGCATCGCGGCCGATGGGGCGGCGCTTGCCAGACTGGTCACCTCGAAGATTGCGTGGCGGGCGATAGGCGCCTGAGCGTAACGCGTCAAGGCGGCTTCGATGGGTTCGTCGAGATAATACTCTGAGAAGAATCCGTCTTCGGCAAACCGTAGCCCGGACGCGCACTTGATGGCTCCGTGGCGATCCTGCAACGCGAGAAGCGCCGGCGGGAAATGCACGATCTCGGCGCCGTAATGATAGGCATAGAGATCTGCAATGAACCGCTCGACTGCACGCCGGGAGGCGTGAGTCTTGGGGATGACCGACATCCTCATGATTGACCCCCTTCGAGGCAACTGCCTCGGCGATGATGTTCGCAAGGACGAAGAGGGCGGATCGGTTACCCAACCCGCCCGTCATGCGCTGACCGTCATTGAAGCTCGTAGACGATGTGGGAGCCGTCATCGGCGGCAAATGCCACGCGCACGAGCGTTTCGGTTCTGTCGAACCATAGTTCGCGGGCGAGGCCGCCGCTAATCTTGTAGTGGTGGGCCGCCGTCCGGGCACCGTGAACCTTGACGGTGTCCTCGCCCTGATCAGAGACGGCAACGCGCATTTGATGGCCGTCAAGCGTATTCAGAAGGCTGGATTGCGCGACCGTCGACGCATTCCAAAGGCTCGCAGGAAGCAGATGGGCAGGAGCCGTGCTCTTTCCGCCATCTGCGCCGACATCGAGATGATCGCCCGCGGATGCCACGGAGAGTTCATGGTGGGTGCCGTTGTCGTTCGTCCTGGACTTCAGGCTGAGAAGGGAGGTGCCCGACCAATGCTCTCTTGCTGCGTGTTCGAAGCGGTAGACCGTAATGAACGCTATCGAGACGGCGACCTGCGTCTTGATCGTTACGTCGGTCGCATTTCCCTGACGCGCGATGTCCACGACGTGGCGGCCGACTTCGGAACCGTCACGCAGCACGGCATACTCCAGATGGGCTGAAGCCGGTGGCATTTGCAGGACGGCCTTGTTGGCCGCGCGTTTGGAGCCATCGGGAGTTGCGAGCTTCGCTGCTGGAGAGACTTCTCCGGCATACACCGGGGCCACTGCAAGTGCGCTGGTTATCATCAAAAGGAAAGGCCGCATGCCGGGCTCCTCATCGAATTTCGAATTGAGCCGACATTCGTTTTTGATCCTTACGCTCTGCTTACTGCCACAAAAGCGTACAGATTGCATTTTGTGTGCGGAACTGATGCGCGTAAGCAGTGTGTAAGCGCCTCATGAGAGACGGGAGTTAGCACTGTCCGTCGAGAGGGGAGAACTCATGAGCAAAACACCGAGCTTGATTGCCGCTAGTGCGCTTGCGTTCGCATCCGCTGTCGCAAGTGCGGCTGCCGCAGATCTTTGGCCGGACGCCGATATGGATCTCAAAGCCTACAACTGGACCGGATTTTCGATTGCTCCCTATTTCGGCTACGAGACCCTGCGCCTCAATGGCAAGGGGTCCGCGGGCTTGGATGATCCCAGCGGCTGGCGCGTCGGCGGGGAGATCGATTACGATCGCCAGTTCGGCAATCTCGTGCTCGGCGTATCGGGCGAAGCTTATTACACTTGGTACGATGCGAACGGAAAAATGCGGCCCGACATCGGTATTCGCATGACCGATTATGGCACGTTGCGGGGGAAAGTCGGCTATGCGAGCGGGCGTTGGCTCGTTTACGGAACAGGTGGTTGGGCCTTCGGCGAGATGTCGATCAGCAACGCCGGGACGGATGTGAGCGACAACAAATTCCTGAACGGATGGACGGTGGGCGCCGGCGCCGAATGGGTTTGGAAGGACCAGCTTACGATCCGCGGCGAGATCGATCACATGGCTTTCGGCAGCAAGGATTTCAGTGCGCTCGGCAGCGGGCCGCAAGACGTCGGCGCTGATCTCGACTTGTTCAAGGTCGATTTCATCACGCGCTTCTGACCGCCTGCTCGCCGCCATCAGACAACTTCCCGGCGCTGGTCGCAAGCTTGCGGCCCAGGTTTGGCGCGGCACGCAAGGTCATTACGAACAGGGCGCCGCCGCCTTCGGCATCGCCCACGTCGAGCCGGCCACCATGAACTTTCACTATGCGAGAGACGATATCCATTCCCAGTCCTGCGCCTCCGCCGCGATCACGTCCGCCCTGCCAGAATCGCTGGAACATCTTAGCCCGCTCGGTAGGTGGAACGCCCGGACCATGGTCGCGCACGGCGATATGCGCCTCGCGGTCCTCCTGCCAGGCCGAGATTTCGACCGCAGTTCTCGCCGCGGTGAACCTCAAAGCATTCTCAGCGAGGTTACGTACAGCGCAGCACAGCAGGCCTTCTTGCCCCTCGACCAACACCGGACCCGAAACGTTCACTTCGATGGAGCGCCCGCTGGCAACCGCAAGCGGGCCGAGATGCTCGCCGACAATTCGGCTGATGGCGGCGAGATCTGCCGTCGCGCCGGGCTCGATGCTCACTGCGCCGATGCGCGCTGAATCGAGAAGCTGATTGACCAACCGCTCCAAGGTTCTGATTTCGTCGGCGAACTTATCGGTATCCGGATTGCCCAGCAGCAGCGCCGCATGTGCCTTCAACACCGCAACCGGCGTGCGTAGCTCGTGCGCCGCATCGGCGAGGAAAGCCTTTTGTGCCTCGAAGCCCGCCTCGAGGCGATCGAGCGCGCCATTGACCGCCTTGACAAGGGCCTGCACCTCGTCCGGCAAGCCTTTATCTGCAAGCCGCACGGATACCGCGTTGGGACCGATCGCTTCCGCCTGCGCGGCCGCAACCCGCAGAGGGGCAAGGCCGATTCGCGCGACAAGCAAATTCGTGCCGAGCAGGATCACGACGAAGGGGACCCAAACCCAGCCGATGTCGGTGACGAATTCCTCCAGCACTGAGTTGACGGCGAGTCCCCCGTCCGGGACGGCCACCTGGATCCAGACGTGGCGCGCGCCATACGAGCCCTCCAGCGTGTAGCCATAGAGCTTTCGACCATCATGGTCGTTGTCCGACAGGAAGAAGTCTCTAGCCTTGCTATCATCGATCGGAGCGAGCGGCTCGGTAACGCCAGGCGATCCTGCGATCAGCACGCCATTGTCGGAGACGATTGCGTACTTGCCACGCCCTTGCTGAAAATTATCCGCTAGAAAGTCGGGCAATCGCAGCGGCTTTCCTTCAGACGCACGCTTCAGCAGCTTGCTCATAGTCTTCGCATCAGCCTGCAGCGTGCGGTCGCGGAAGGCGCTATTGGTCGCGACGAAGCGATCATAGATCAGAATGCTCGTTGCGATTGCTCCGATGAACGAGACGCTGACAAGGCCGACGATGAGCCGGCTCCATATCGACCAAGTCGCCGCCTTCGGTCTGGCCATTTTCTAGCCCGGCGTATCTGAGAGCAGATAGCCAACACCGCGTAGCGTATGAATCGACACCGCGCAGTCTGCCTCGCTCATGCGCTTGCGCAAGCGGTGAATGAGAACCTCGATTGCGTTCGATGCCAGCTCTTCTCCGAACGCGTAGGCCTCTTCTTCGATGGCCGTTTTCGATACTACGCGGCCTCCTCTGCGCAGCAGGAGTTCCAGAACGGCAGTCTCCCGCCGGCCAAGATCCACGAGCGCGCCATTGATGAATACCTCCCGCGAGTTGACGTTCAAGGTGAGTTTGCCCTGCGAGAGGACTGATCCGAGGGACTGGCCGGGACGGCGCAGCAGCGCACGCAGCCGTGCCACCAGCTCGTTCATCTCGAACGGCTTGCGCATATAATCGTCCGCGCCCGCGTTGAGGCCGTGCACGATATCGCTGACGCCGTCGCGCGCCGTCAGCACGAGAACCGGGACATGCTCGACCTGCTTTCTGACCTGCGCGAGCCATTGCAAGCCATCAACGTCTGGCAGGCCAAGATCGAGGATCATAGCGCCATACGCGGTTGTCCCTATGGCCGCCAGTGCATCGGCGCCATTGTGAAATGTGTCTACTGCAAAACCCTCGCGCCGCAGACCGGAGGAGACATGCTCGGCCAGCCGCGCGTTGTCCTCCACGAAGAGTAACCGCAAGCGATATCCCCCTTTTTTGATCTGGCGCGGAACGGACACGGCGCCCGCGCCGGGTGCACGCTCCCCCGTGCACCATCATTCTCACGATCATGAAAATCGCCGGTTGGGGCGGATTTATGCCGGGAAGATGAGGCGAACCTTACAGATCGTGATAAACCCTGATGGTTCTGCGGTCAGCGGCCCCAATTGAACTCCAGGCAGCCGAAGATGCCGCATTCGGAGCCAACGCCGCCCTGTCCGGGATGCAGCGAGCCGGTACTGTTCGTGTTGGCTTCGAAAAAATCGAGCGTTTCAACGCGAAGCGTCTCGGAGCAATCGCGCCTGCAATAGAGCCAGCGGCCGCCAGGAAGCTGCACTTGCGGACCAAGCTGTGTCTCGCGAACGGCCGCCGAAATGGAACCGTGTCCGAACCGGCTTTCGGCCACGATCTTCCCGCCTTCAACAGAGGCAGTCTGAGCCCAGGCTTGCAGGGGCGGGAGGAAGAACGCCAAGCAGCATAATGCGACCATGCCGGGTAAGGTGTGCTGTTGGAGTGTGTCCATATCTGGATGCCGGAAGCAAACGGCTAGTAGCCGGAGAAGGATGTACCGCTCCGACTGCGAGGTTTTCCACCCTACCATATGCACCCGCGATTAGGGATGCCGTTTGGCCACGCGCAGCTGAAGTTCAGACGTCCTAGGCCGTTTGGCTTGAGCCTGAAGGACAACATCGGACTCGTTGCAGAAGTAAGTGCAGATCATGGTGCGGCAAATGTTGCCGTCACTGGGCTTAAATAATCGGGGAGACGGTTCTAGCGTCTTTCGATGAGCGATTACTGTGGGACTGCGATCGCCTTGCGGAAGCGCATCAGGGATACCGCAAAGAACACCGCGCCGATGGCGGCCATCGTAATGAGTTGGGGCCAGACAATGGACAGATCGGCACCGCGATAGAGGATCGCCTGGGCGAAGCTGACGAAATGGGTTGAAGGCGAGATTTGCATCACGTCCTGCAGCCACTGCGGCATGCTCTCCATCGGCGTGGTTGAGCCGGATAGCAGGTTCATGATGACGAGGATCGGCATCGCCAGAAGACCGAATTGCGGCATTGAGGTGGTGAACGTGGCGATCAAGATGCCGAGCGCTGTCACCGAGAACTGGTAGATCACGGCCCCGGCCAGGAACAGACCGACCGATCCAGCGACAGGAACATTCAGCAGCAGCTCGACCACGACCTTGAGCGAGACGAGCGCGGCCACAAGGATGACGAGGCCGTTGGCCCAGATCTTGGCAAGCATGATGTCGACCGGCGTCACCGGCATTACCAGGAGATGCTCGACGGTACCATGCTCGCGTTCCCGGATCAGCGCCGCGCCAGTGAGGATGACCGACAGGATAGTGATGTTGTTGATCACCTGCATCACGGCTGTGAACCATTGCGATGCGAGATTCGGATTGAACTTGGAACGGACGACGAGATTGATAGGCAACTTGTTTGTTCCCTCCGCGCGCTGCGCGAAGCTCAGAACCTCCTGAGTGATAATGTTCTGCAGATAGACTGCACCATTGCCCGCTTGCGCCATCGCCGTGGCATCAACGTTGATCTGCACGGAAGGCTTGCGGCCAGCGAGCAGGTTCTGCTCGAGCTTCGGCGGAATCTCGATCACGAACGTGTAGCGATTGAGATCCATGGCGCGATCAATCTCGGCCGCGCTGATCTCCTGTGCCGGCTTGAAGAACGGTTCGAGAATCGCGGCCTTTATGCGCCCCGACAATTCCGAGTGGTCCTCGTCGACGACGGCGACCGAGGCGTGCTCCACCTCGAGCTTGGCTCCCGTCGCAACCGCGTAGACGGCAAAGGTGAAGGTGTAGAGCACCAGCAGAACCAAAACCGGGTCCGCTCGGACGCTGCGCAACTCCTTGATGCCGAGCGAGACGACGTTAGTGAGGCGTTTGCGCATCTCAGGCCTCCTGTTTCCTCAGGGCCACGGCCGCCGCACCGATGAACGAGACGGCGAACGCCGCTAGCGCAAGATGGTTGGGCCATAACTCGGAAAAGCCGAGGCTCTTGGCGAAGGTTCCAACGCTGATTTGCTGGAACCAGGCGGCGGGAAACGCCAAACCAAGGGCGCGCCCGGCGCCGGACAACGAGGAGACGGGGACAAGAAGCCCGGAGAAGTTGACAGCCGGGATCATGGCGACGACAGCCGTTGCGAAGATTGCCGCGACCTGCGTACGCGTGAACACCGAAATGACGAGCCCGAAGCCGGTGGATGCCAGCACGTAGAGCACGACACTTGCCAGCAATGCTGTGACGGAGCCCTTGACCGGGACACCGAACAAGAACAGGGACAACACCAGCAATGTGACGAAGCTTAGGAGTGCGATGGCGACATAGGGCGCCTGTTTGCCGACGAGGAACTCCAGGCTTGTCACCGGCGTCGAACGGAAGTTGGCAATGGAGCCGGTCTCCTTCTCGCGCACGACGCCGACCGCAGTCAGCATTGCCGGAATGAGGACCAGCATGAGCATGATCACGCTGGGGACGATCGCGAACACGCTCTTAAACGCCTGATTATACTTGAATCGCGTCTCGATGCCGATTGGCAAGGCCGAGGTGGATGATCCCGTCCGTCGCGCTGTTTGGTCGGCGAGATAGCTGAGTGCCAGGCCGCTGACGTAACCGCGGGCGGTTTCCGCCCTGAACGGCATGGCGCCATCGAGCCAGACTCCGACCTCGGGCACGCGATTGTTGAGCAAATCACGACCGAACCCGGAGGGGATCTCGACGGCGAGCTTGAGTTCCCCGCTTCGGAGCCGTGTCTCAATCTGGTCAGGGGTGGCAATATCACGCCGACGCTCGAAATAGCGCGAGCCCTCGAAGCTTTCGAGCAACTGCCGGCTTTGGACAGTCTGGTCCTGATCGAGCGCCGCGTAACGCAAATGCTCGACATCGAACGAGATGCCGTAGCCGAAGGTGATCATGAGAATGATCGGGCCGAGCAGGGCAAACGCAAGCCGCAACGGATCGCGCCAGATCTCGACGCTCTCGCGGCGTGCATAGGCCCACGATCGTCTGACATCGAAGCTCGTTATTGAGGCGGATCGCCGGGCTGTCAGCCGTTGAGTGGCCTCGACGGGCGCGCTCTCGTTTGGAGCAGGATGGGCACCGGCCGCGTCCTCGAGATAGCCGATGAACGCCGCCTCGAGTGTATCGACGCCGCGCGCCTTGATCAGCGCTTGCGGCGTGTCCGCGGCCAGCACCTTGCCCGCATGCATGAGCGAGATGCGGTCGCAGCGCTCGGCCTCATTCATGAAGTGCGTGGAGAGGAAGATGGTGACGCCATCGTTACGGGAGAGATCGATCAGGTACTGCCAGAACTGGTCGCGCGCCACAGGATCGACGCCAGATGTCGGCTCATCGAGGATAAGCATCTCCGGCTTGTGCAGCACGGCGACCGCCAGTTGCAGCCGCTGACGCATTCCGAGCGGCAGGCTCTCCGGGTTGATGTCGGCGGCATCCACAAGCCCGAATTTCTCCATCATCTCGCGAACGCGAGCCGCTCTGGCGCCCTCGGGCAGGTCGAAAAGCCGGGCGTGCAACTCCAGGTTCTGGCGCACTGTCAGTTCGCGGTAGAGCGAGAATGACTGCGACATGTAGCCGACGCGGCGGCGCGCCTCGATGTCCTGGGCGTCGATCGGCCGACCAAGCAGCGATGCCGTGCCCTCGGATGCCGGCAGCAGGCCGGTCAGCATTTTCATGGTCGTAGACTTGCCGCAACCGTTCGACCCGAGAAAGCCGAAGATCTCGCCCTTCTCGATGCGGAAGCTGACATGGTCGACCGCAACGAAATTCCCGAACCGCATGGTCAGGCCATCGGCCTGGATGGCGGGAGGGCCTTCCAGCACGATGCGCGCAGGAATGCTCACGCTGCGATGCTCCAGCCGCCTTGTCTCGGGCAGCAACGCGAGGAACGCTTCTTCGAGCCCGCTCGCACCAGTGCGCGTCTTGAGTTCTGCCGGCGTACCTGTGGCGATGATGCGGCCAGCGTCCATGGCCGCAAGCCAGTCGTAGCGCTCGGCCTCCTCCATGTAGGCCGTGGCAACGACAACGCTCATGGTAGGGCGACGCAGCCGGATACGGTCGATCAACTCCCAGAACTGCCGTCTGGACAGCGGATCGACGCCGGTCGTCGGCTCGTCGAGGATCAGGAGATCCGGATCATGAATCAGAGCTCCGCACAGCGACAGCTTTTGCTTCATGCCGCCGGACAATTTGCCCGCTGGGCGATCCGGAAACGGGTCGAGACCGGTGCTGTGCAGGAGATCGTCGATGCGCGCCTTGCGCTCGGCGGGATCCTGCCCGAAGAGCCGGCCGACGAAGTCGAGGTTCTCGAAGACGCTGAGCGTCGGATAGAGATTGCGGCCAAGGCCCTGCGGCATGTAGGCGATGCGCGCATAGCAGTGTTGGCGATGCGCTGCGCTGCGCATGTCGCCCTCGAGAGCGTGTACACTCCCGATCTGGAGCCGCCGCACGCCGGCGACCAGTGCCAGCAGGGTCGACTTGCCGACGCCGTCGGGGCCGATGAGACCGGCCATGCAACCGGCCGGAATCGCGACACTGACATCGTCGAGCGCAACCGTCTTGCCGTAGCGATGGGACACGGCTTCGAGTATGGCTGCCGCGGCTCCTGGTTGGGCAACCCGGCGTATCGGCGTCATCCCGTTCATGAGGGCAGCTTCGGGGCGAGCTTTGCGGGCCAGACGGCCGCTCGGTCCGTGCGCACATAAGCCATGCCGCGCAGGCCGGTTTTCACCCGGTCCTCGATTTCCTTCACCATTTCACGCGGGGCCTGCAGCTTGACGCGAAACATAAGTTTCTCGCGCTCCTCGCTCGTCTCGACTGTCTTCGGCGTGAACTGGGCCTCCCCGGCGACAAATGACACTTTCGCCGGAAACACATATTGCGGATAGGCGTCGAGCACGACGCGGGCCTCATCGCCAATCGTGAGCCGGCCAGCTTCTCGTGCCGGCAGGAAGATCGTCATGGTGACGTCTGAAAGGTCAAGCACCGATGCGATGCGGCCGCCGGCCGGAAGCACCGCGCCGGGCTCGATCAAGCGGTACTGCACACGGCCGCGCACGGGCGACTTGACGGTGGCGTCGGCAAGCACGGTCTTGCTTTGCTCGACCTGGGCTCCTGCAGCCGTGACAGCCGCTTTGGCCTGGTCAACCTGGGCGATCGCTGCATTGAGCGCGGCTTCTGCCGAAGCGAGTTGCTGCTGACGCTGATCCATCTTCTCGCGCGAGGTATAGCCCTTATCGACAAGTGCGGCGGACCGCTTGACCTCCTGGTCGGCGAACGTCAGCTCGGCCTTGCGGCTCACGACCTGGGCCTCGGCGGCCACGAGAGCCTGACGGGCGCGCTGCGCTTCGGCTTCGGCCTGACGGAACTGGGCCTCGAGTTGATCCTTGTCGAGCCGGGCGACGACGCTGCCCATTTCCACCATGTCCCCTTCACGGGGGATCACCTCGATGATCCGGCCGGCAAGCTTGGTCGCGATATCCACCTGATTGGCTTCGACGCGGCCGTTGGCGGCGTAGATGCCGGCTGGCAGGGCATTCCGGGCACTCTGCTTCCAAGCGAGGAAGCCTACGGCGGCTGCTACGAGCGCCGCCAACCCCGCGGTTAGAACGGTGCGTATATCAGCTTTCATTTCGTCCTCGTTGCTCACAGCGATTGGGCGCGCTATGTGCGCTGCAGCAATTGCATGAATGCTAAGATTCCTAGTATGTCACGACGTTGACCTAGGTCAATCACTGCGCTGCAACATATTCGTATGTTGCCTTGCCATGGCGGCACGAGGAGTGTGCTGATGGCAGTCGGAACCGAGGACGCCGCAAGGTGAGCCTCGACCATTATGGAGAGAGCCAGATGCGTTGGCGGCCGCTGCGCTGAGCAAGGATGCTCCCGGTGGCCGGAATCGACCGCTTGGCTTGCGTCGCATTCGAGCGAGCCGGTGTGACGAACTGCCGCCGGTGCGCCCGATACTTGGTTACGCACCACTCACCAACGCACCTGGAACGAACGTGTTGCAGGAGTAGGCCATGGCAAGAGAAACCGGTCTGCTGGCCGGCAAGGTCGGCCTCGTAGCGGGTGTCGCCAATGAGCACTCAATCGCTGCCGGCTGCGCAAGAGCCTTCCGTGCAGCGGGGGCCGAGCTTGCGCTCACCTATCTCAATGACAGGGCGAAGCCGTTCGTCACGCCCCTAGCCGCGGCCGTCGATGCATCTGTTCTGCTGCCGCTCGATGTCGAGGCGGAGGGCTCGCTTGAGTCCGTGTTCGCCGGCATAAAGGCCAAATGGGGCCGGCTCGATTTCCTGCTGCACTCTATTGCGTTCTGCCCAAGAGAGGATCTGCATGGCCGCGTCACCGATTGCTCGCGCGCCGGGTTCGCACGCGCCATGGACGTGTCCGTGCACTCGTTCATTCGCATGGCGCGACTGGCCGAGCCGCTGATGCCCAATGGCGGGTGCCTGCTCACGGTCAGCTACTACGGCGCCGAGAAGGTGGTCGATCATTACAATGCCATGGGGCCGGTCAAAGCGGCGCTCGAGGCGAGCGTCCGCTATCTCGCAGCTGAGCTTGGTCCCGAAGGCATCCGAGTCAACGCGATCTCGCCCGGACCGCTCAAGACGCGGGCGGCGTCGGGCATCGATAACTTCGATGCGCTGATCGATGAAGCCCGCACACGAGCGCCCGAGCACCGGTTGGTTTCGATTGACGATGTGGGCGCCATGGCAGCCGGGCTCGTCAGCGACTTGGCACCCAACGTCACGGGCAACATCGCCTACGTCGATGCCGGCTATCATGTAATGTCGTGAGGTGCTGACATGCAGTACATCGAGAACAAGACCTACGAAGAGTTGAAGGTCGGCGACCACGCCGAGATCACGCGCACGCTGCACAAGCAGGATATCGAGCTGTTCGCCATCATGTCGGGTGACGTCAATCCGGCGCATGTTGACGCGGAGTTCGCCCGATCCGACCCGTTCCACAAGGTCATAGCCCACGGCATGTGGGGCGGCTCGCTGATCTCCGCGGTGATCGGCACCCAGTTGCCGGGTCCCGGCACCATCTATCTCGACCAATCGCTCAGCTTCCGCCGTCCGGTCGGGCTCGGCGACACGGTCACGGTGCGCATCACGGTCAAAGACAAGATCGCCGACAAGAAGTGTGTCAGGCTCGACTGCCAATGCAACAACCAGAGCGGCGATACCGTCATCCAAGGCGAAGCGCTGGTCATCGCGCCGGCTGTGAAGGTTCGGCGGCCCCGCGCGTTGCTGCCCGAGGTCCATCTCCACGAGCCGGGCGCGCGCTACCGACAGCTGATCGAGGCGGCGCAGAGGGTTCCTCCGATCCGGACCGCTATCGTTCACCCCTGCGACGAGATCTCGTTAGCCGGTGCGCTCGATGCCGCAAACGAGCGGTTGATAGTGCCAATTCTCGTAGGGCCCGAGACGAAGATCCGGAATGCAGCCGCGTCGGCAGGCCGAAATCTCGAAGGCATCGAGATCCTCGCCACGGCGCACAGCCATGCAGCAGCCGAGCGCGCCGTGGCGCTGGCGCGCCAAGGGTGCGTCGAGGCGTTGATGAAGGGCGCGTTGCACACGGACGAGCTAATGGCTGCGGTGGTGAAAGCCGATACTGGTCTCAGGACCGAGCGGCGCATGAGCCATGTGTTCGCCCTCGACGTGCCGCACTACCCCAAGCCGCTGCTCATCACCGACGCAGCAATCAACATCTATCCGGATCTCGAGACCAAGCGCGATATTGTGCAGAACGCCATAGATCTCGCGCACGCCCTCGGCATTGCCACGCCAAGAGTGGCGGTCCTGTCGGCCGTAGAGACGGTCAATCCGAAGATTGCCTCGACCGTCGAGGCTGCAGCGCTATGCAAGATGGCCGACCGCGGTCAGATCAAGGGCGGCCTGATCGACGGTCCTCTCGCCTTCGACAATGCGGTGTCTAGCCAGGCGGCGAGGACCAAGGGGATAGTCTCTCCTGTCGCCGGCGACGCTGACATCCTGGTCGCGCCGGACCTTGAGGCCGGCAACATGATCGCAAAGCAGCTCATCTATCTCGCGGGCGCCGACGCGGCCGGCATCGTGCTAGGCGCACGCGTGCCGATCATGTTGACGAGCCGCGCGGATGGTGCGCTCGCACGGCAGGCGTCGTGCGCACTGGCACAACTCCTCGTCCATCACAGTGCCCAGGGTGGATCATGACAAGAGCCGTTCTGGTTCTGAATGCTGGTTCCTCAAGCATCAAGTTCGCGATCTACGAGGTCGACGAGCTGGCCGTGCTTTGCAGCGGGCAGATCGATGGCATCGGGGCGGCGCAGCGATTCACGGCCACAGGAAGCTGGTCGGAGGCACTCGCCCTAAAGGGGCCATTGCCACGCGAAGCTACACATGAGGCATCGACCGCTTGGCTGCTCGATCTCCTGCGGACACGATTGCCCGATCTATCGATTGCAGCCGCCGGACACCGCGTGGTGCATGGCGGCGCCCGCTATGAGTCCGCTGTAGTCGTCGATGATGTGGTATTGTCCGAACTCGACAGCCTGGTAGGCCTCGCGCCACTGCACGAACCGCACAACCTCGCAACCATCCGCGCCGTTGCGAAGGAGTGGGGAGAACTTCCGCAGGTGGCCTGCTTCGATACGCAGTTCCATCGCACGCAGCCGCGCATTGCGCAGCTCTTCGCTCTGCCGCGGCAACTCAGCGACGACGGCGTTCTGCGCTACGGCTTCCATGGGTTGTCGTATGAGTACATCGCCAGCGTTCTTCCGCGCCACGCGCGCCAGCGCGCCGAGGGCCGCGTGGTCGTCGCTCATCTTGGCAACGGCGCCAGCATGTGCGCGATGAAAAGGCGGCGGAGCGTCGCCAGCACGATGGGCTTCACCGCGCTTGACGGCTTGATGATGGGGACGCGGTCGGGCGCGCTCGATCCTGGCGTCATTCTGCATCTGCTTCAGCAGAAGGGCATGACAGTGCGCGAAGTATCCGACGTACTCTACCAAAAGTCCGGCCTGCTTGGTGTCTCTGGCATCAGCTCCGATGTGCGGCAGCTTGAGGCGAGCAGTGATCCGCGCGCAGCGGAGGCGCTCGATCTCTTCGCGTATCGGGCAGTCTGCGAACTCGGCTCCCTTGTCGCCGTGCTTGGCGGCCTCGACGTGCTGGTCTTCACGGCCGGTATCGGTGAGAACTCGGCAGCCATGCGTCGCCGCATTTGTGCCGGCGCTGCCTGGGCCGGCGTTGCCATGGATGAAACGGCAAACGCGAATAACGCCCTGAGGATCAGCGGCGCGAATTCCGCGGTAGACGTACTCGTCATCCCGACCGACGAGGAGATCGTCATCGCACGAGCGACCCGGCAATTGGTATGCACGTGAGAGAACGCTGAGATCGTCATTTTACGGAACAGCAGCGATCGCCGTGTGGCGGGCGACGTATCGCAAATAATTTGCGACGCGGGTGCTTTTGCGCGTTCCAATTAACCAATTCTTTACCAATTGGCCTCTGTCATCGCTTCGCGCGCACGATAATCCCGTCGTGCGCGCACAGGAGGCGATTTGCATGTACCTACAGCCCATGCGGTGCCGGCTTTACGATCACGTCTCGGTCTGACCTGAGACCCTTGTCTCCTCCACTCAGAGGGAGAGTCCTGGGCTAGAGTTTT
>DAOKZR010000008.1:0-110455 GCA_035325525.1 Hyphomicrobium sp.
CTAGACCCAGAACCCCCTGCTCGCATTGAGCGGGACAGCGTAGATACGGACTTGGCTATTTGTGAACTCGCGCCATCGCTCCACAGGCAGTACGGACAGCGCGGTCGATAGGCCGTCGGCGAACGTCGCCCGCTCGGATACCACGGTCACGCTGGCCCACCGTTCGGCCGCTTGGCCCGTCCATGGTTCGAGAATATGCGGCATGGGCTGCGCCTCGCCACCAGTTGTGAAATTGCTCGACGTGGACACCGCGCCCTGCCTCAGATCCATCGTTTCCATAACGGTGCGCGCGCCAGAAGGATCGCGCAGGCCGATGCGCCAGGCGGCGCCATCCCACTTCGGACCAAGAGCCAACTGCTCGCCCATGTCGACGAGCACGTTCGTGAAGCCCAGTGCGCGAAGAACGTCGCCGACCTTGTCGGTGATGTAGCCCTGGGCGATGCCATTGAGCGTGAGCGCCATGCCCGGCCTTGCGAGCCCGATCCCGGCGCCGCTGATGTGCACGTCCTGCCATCCGACCAGCTTGCGGATGCTGGCGAAGTCTTCGCGGTCCTGGGGGGTCAGTTCCCGGCCGATGTTCTGCGCACGCCAGAGCCAAACAGGCTGAATGGTCGGATCGAAGGCGCCCTTGGTGCGTTCTGCGAGCGCCAGCGCCTCCGCAAGCAGGCGCAACAGGTCGGGCGGTGCATCGTCCAGCCGGCCGTGGTCGTTAAGCCGGACCAGAGCGCTATCGGGCCGGTGCAGGCTGAAGATTGCTTCCAGGCGCGCCAGCTCGGCGAGGCACGCGCCAATCGCCTCCTTCGCTTCGCGTTCGTTGGGATGATGGAGCGTCAGCGTAGCAGGTGCGCCAAGGGCAATGCCGCGCCATCCGATCTGCGGCGGAGCGAAGGCATTGGACCGCGATAGATGTGCGCTGCCAGCCACTGCCGCCGCGACGGCAATGAACCGTCTACGGCTGATGGGTAGTCCAGGACGGGTCATGTCTCACCTCCGCTTTCCCCAGACGCGATGCTGCGCTTGGCTTCGCCGTAGTCGACGACACGGCCTCCGTTGAGCGATACAAACGCGTCTGCGGCGCTGCGTTCCTTGAAGGGTACGGCTTCGCCGCCACCCATGCCCGAGGTCATCCGGCTGCCGATGACGTACCATGCCGCTCGGGCCGAGACCCAAGCTCCGGGCGCCGGTCTTGCCCACGTGCCCTGGCCCATGTCATTGACCCAGAAGCTCGCGATCTCGTTTTCGCTGACGACTTCCATCTCGGCATATGTGAGCGCGTCGCGCACGGACGAGAACCACAGCGGATCGTTCCAGCCCTTGGGCAGAATCTGCCCCTTGGGTCCATCGTGATCGGTCACGCCCATGCGGCAAAAAAAGCCGATCGCGTTCTTGTCGGGCTCGCGCGGCTTGGCCGCTTGCTCGGCCTGGGGTCCGCATGCGCACAGTAAGGTCACCATGGAGATGGCAAGGAATCTCGAAATGCTCATGCTTCCCTCCGCTCGAACACGGCGGCCGCCGCAGCCATTGGCAGGATGATCCAGGCCACAAGGGCGGCTGCGAGAATGCCAGGGCTGAAGTGCGCAGTGGCCGCCAGTCCACTCATGCCGGAGATCTGGCGCACGTTCTCGAACGCCGTCAGGTTGAAGAGCCGATAGACATCGGCGGGGTTCAAGAGCAAAAGCGCCGGGAAGATATCAGCGCCGACGCCGCCCTTGCTGGCGACGAGCAACCCCATGAGGGCGAGGTCGTAGACGACGACGAACACCAGCCAGATGCCGACCGCCATCCCCGCCGCCGTGCCGCGTTCGGCGACGATTACGCTCGTCAAGTAGGCCAGGGCGAGAAATGCGAGGCCCAGCAGGACGGAACTTGTGAGCAATCCGGCGAATGCGCGCCAGCTTGCGGCGTCTGCGTTACCCGCAACAGCCGCCGCGAGGCCCGCGGCGCCGTAGCCTACGACCGTGGCCACCGTCAGGATCGCTGCATGACCGAGAAACTTGCCAAGCAAAATCTGGCGGCGGCTGACCGGATACGTGAGCATCAAAAGCAGACAGCCGCGCTCGCTCTCGCCGACGATCGCATCATAGCCCAAAAGCAGCGCAATCAGCGGCACGAGAAATATCGTAAGGCTCGAGATGCTGACGACCGTGACGGCGAGCGGCTTGGCGTCGAGCAGTCCTGTCGGCGTCGATCCGAGAAACGTGAGGGCGAAGGCGAGCGCGGCGAGCAGGAGGGTGGCTCCGGCGACCCACTTGTTGCGCAGACCATCGCGGAATTCCTTGGCGGCAAGAACGAGGATGGACCTCATGGTGTGTTCTCCTGCGCTGCGGACTCAGATGCGGATCCTGCGCCGATGGCGCGGCCGCTGAAGTGCAAATAGAGATCGTCGAGCGTCGGAAGCTTGACCTCCACGTCGGTGCACAGATCGCCGCAATTCGCGAGCGCGCGCAGCAGGTCCATTTTGCGCGCCAGGGCGCATTCCACGTCGATGTAATCCTCTCCCGGAGGCAGTTTCTTGTGGAAGGCGCCGTTCAGCTCCTTGGATATCGCGGCCGTGTTGCCCCTGGCGCGGACGGTGGCGGGCAGGCCAGCTTCGCGCCGCAGCGACTCCAGATCGCCATAGGCGACCAGGCGGCCCTCACGCATGATCGCCGCAAGATCGGTCCGCGCTTCGAGTTCGGTCAGGATGTGCGATGACAGGACGACTGTCGTCCCGGATGCCGTGAGGTTGCGGATGATCTCGAAGAACTCCGTGCGGAGCACGGGGTCGAGGCCCGTGGTAGGTTCGTCGAGGAGCAGCAGCTTCGGCCTTCCCAGGAGCGCCTGCGCCAGCCCCAACCTCTGGCGCATGCCTTTGGAGTAGGTCTTCACCTTCTGGTCTGCCGCCCGGGTCAAGCCAACGCGGGTGAGCAGGCCGTGGATCTCGCCCGGATTGGCATTCTTGAGGCCGGCGAAGAAGCGCAGCGTATCCAGGCCCGTCATCTGATCGTGGAAGGCGACGTTCTCTGGAAGAAACCCGAGCGCCGCCCGGAAATCGGAATTCGCCGCTGCGGGGTCCTGCCCCAGAACTTCGACGCGACCGCGTGTCGGCCGGATGAGGCCGAGCATCAGTTTCATCAATGTAGTTTTGCCCGCGCCATTGTGCCCGATCAGCGCAACGCACGTTCCTTCCGGCACGGCGAAGGACACATCATGAAGTACCGTCCGCGATCCGTAGTCCTTTCCCGCGCCCGATGTCGAGACTGCTGCCATTGCCATCGTATCCTCACATGATTGGACGGCTGTCGCTTCCCGCCTGGGCAGGATCGCGCGGCGCCGGTGTCAGATCGAGGCCGGCCGGAATTGCAACCGGCGGCGATCCCGGCGTCATCAGCGGGAAACTGTCCACGGCGCCGCCGGGATAGAGTGTCGGCAACTGCTCTTGTACGAATCTAAGGGTTCGGATCGCCGGGCTGGCGATCAGCAATTTTGCTAGCGGGTAGCGCCACAGCACCCAGTCGACGAGGGTGTTGGGCCGGTAGGCGCTGTCTGCGACGCCATCTCCGTCGAGGTCGAAGGCCGGATTGTCGCTCCAATAGTTCCCGCGGCCCTTGTGGGACCACTCGTAGGTCCGCATCCCAGTGTATTTCACCTGGAATTCGTTTGCGAGGAAACTGTTGCCGTAGAGGGTGTTGTTCTCCGATCCGCCGGTGAAGTGGACGCCGATGCCGCATTGCTCGAAGCGATTGTCACGGATGGAGTTGCCCGCCGAGGTATAGACGAACAAGCCTTTTTCCCCAGTGCCGTAGACGTAATTCTGGGCGATGTCCGATTTGTAAGTCGTGTGAAGCATCAGGCCGTGGTTGAGGTCGGCGACCGACAGATTGCGGTAGACTTTCAAGTTCTTGGAATACATGAGCGCGAAGCCGACCCGATTGCGGATCGAGATATTGTCCGTGATTTCGTTGTTGTTCGCGTACATGTAGTGAATGGCAAACCTCAATCCATCGAATCGGTTGCCGCGGATGACGTTCCGGTGGCTCGCTTCGATGTAGATGCCGTCGCGGCCGCTCGTGACATGGTTGCCCTCGATCAGCGTGCCGCCGTTGTTCCAGATGTGAATGCCGTTGCCGCGATCGTTCGGCCAAAGGTCGCTTCGATTGGATATGAAATTGTTTCGCACAGCGGCCGATTTCGTCCCGTGAAGCACGATGCCGAAAAGGTTTCCTTCAAGACGGTTGTCTTCGATCGATGCGCGATCGGCGCCCTGCTCGAGGTATAGCCCGCTGTCGAAGTTCTCCCCGCGCGTGCCCGACCCGCGGATGGTGAGGCCCTGGACGCTCACGTCAGGCGAGAGGATCTTGATCGCCGTGCCGGTGCCGCCGGCATCGACTACGGATCCGCTTTCGCCACGCAGGGTCAATGGCTTCTCGATGACGACGCCGCCGTGATGCACTCCAGGCGCCAGCACGAGACGGTCTCCGGCCGCCGCCTGTGCGATGGCGGCCGCAAGGTTGCCGGCGCCCGGTCGAACTGAAATCTCGGCGGCGCGCGCAGCACTAACGCCGATCGCCAGAACCAATCCGGCGATCAACATCGGCAGCGCGCGCGGCCGTTGTGCCATTTCACTAGGCTCCTGCTTCCTCGACCAGCATCTGGCCGGACATTTCCATATGAAGTGCGTGGCAGAACCACTGGCAATAGTAGTAGTGAACGCCGGGTTTGACGGCCCTGAACGTAACCGATGCCGTCGCCTGCGGCGCAACCTCGATCGCAATGCCGTAGTCCACGAGCGTGAAGCCGTGGGCGAGATCGACCACATCATCGGCGTTGGTGACGAAGACCGTTACTTCGTCGCCCTTCTTCACCCGGAACTGCGGCAAGCCGAACGTGGGCGCCGCCGCGGTCATGTAGACGCGAACCTTGTCGCCATCGCGGATGACTTTGTTGTCCTCCTCGAGATTGATGCCGTCCTTTTTTGCCCAATCCGTTGCGAACTTGAAGAACGGATCGTCGCGCTTCCAGACCTCGACAGGGTTCAGCTTCGATTTGTGGACAATCGTTGCGTCGTGGGGTTCGGAGTATGTGGGACCGTCGTGGACAAGCACCATCTTGTCGCCAGAGATGTCGATCAGCTGATCGTTCTCCGGCTTCATCGGCCCGACGTTGAGGAAGCGATCTTTCGAGAACTTGCACAGGGCGATTGCCCATTTGCCGTCGGCTTCCTTCGTCTCGCCGTGGGTCGCGTTGATGTGCCCGATCTGATAGTGGACGTCGAGCTTCTGCTTGATGGGGTTGACCTTCTCGCCCTTGTAGGCGCGGATTGTCTCATCGATGTTCCACTTGACCACCTGACTGTCGAGGAAGAGCGACGTGTAGGCGTTGCCCTTACCGTCGAACGTGGTGTGAAGCGGACCAAGGCCCACCTCGAGGTTGCCGACGATCGCGTCTTCGCCGTTGATCTTGCCGGCGAACACATCGTCGAACTTGTCCCAGGCGAAGACCGTCACGGTCGGCGAGAGTTTTCCGTTGATCACGAGATGCTTGCCGTCGGGCGCCGCGTTGCAGCCATGCGGGCTGTTGGCTACGGGGACGTAGACGGTGATCCCGAGCTTCGAACTCTTGGTGCCGTCGAGAACCTTGACGCCGTTGATCTCCTGATACTTCCCGTCCTTCACGGCCTGCTCGATGGCCGCCAAGTTGAAGACGACGATGTGATCCTTGTCGTTCGCCGTCATCTCGGCGACCGTCAGTCCCTCCTCGGCGTTGTAGCAGGTGGAGGCGACGTAGCGGCCTTTGTAGTCGGCGTCGTTATTGTCGAGGTTGCCGGAGACGATGACCTGCCATGCGACCTTCATGGTGTCGCCGTCGATGGCCGAGAACACAGAGCGCCAGGACTTGGGCTCGTCGAGAGCGTTGCCGGCGTTGGGAATGGGCGCCCGATTTTCACCGTTGCAGAACACATAGCCTGTCCGCGGATAGCGCTGCAGGCGCAGGCCGTGGATCGAGTGCGCGTTGGGGATCTGAATCATCTTGTCGCATTTCATGACGTCGAGGCGAATACGGGCGAGGCGCGTGTTGGCCTTGTCGTTCACGAATACGTAGCGCCCGTCGTAGGCGCCATCGGTGTAGGAGGGACGCGGGTGATGCAGGTCACCATTGGTGTAGGTTTTCTGACCCGAGGCCTCCAGGAAGGCCCGGCCTGCGGGTGTGAGACCTTCGGTGAGAATCTCGAGACTCTCGTTGGTGATGCCCCAGCCCGACGCACTGCACCGGTTGAAGACCGGAATTCGCATCAGTTCGCGCATCGAGGGCACCCCGAGGATGCGCAGTTCGCCCGATTGTCCGCCCGACCAGAAGCCATAGTATTCGTCGAGCTTACCGGGCGGAACCAGCGCCTTCTTGTGATGATCCTCATCGTCGTCCGCCTGAGCGGTGCCGGGCTGAGCGATCATCACGGCCGTGCCGCCGGTAACTAGGCCGGCGGTGCCGGCCACGGTTGCGACGGTGAGACCTGTGCCAAGTAAATCGCGTCGGCTGACGCCGTCTTTGTCGTGCTTAGCCATGCGTTGTCTCCTCAGATTTGACCGTCAGGGTGAAAGTTGTCTGCGGCTTGGCCGGCGGGGTGCCGACGGTTGCGCCGCTGTCTCTTGCCGCCGGACGTTTCTTGCCGCGCCCCTCGCGCTTCATGATGAGCGGTGGGCACTCGTGGTCGTCCCAGTAAACGACCTGGCAGTGCATGCAGTAGATGCACTCGTTGGGATTGATCTGACCGAGTGGATGGATCGCCCCGACGGTGCATTGCCTGGCGCACAATTGGCATTCGAAACCACACTGCTTGCGCCGCTTCAGCCAGTCGAACATCCGGCCGCGTCCCGGAATGGCGAGAGCAGCGCCGAGCACACACAGATAGCGGCAGTAAAAGCGCTCGATGAACAGTCCCGCCATCAGAAGCGCCAGGGCGAAAATGACGAACCACCATTCGCGCATGAAGCGCAGCAGCACGACGGTCTTGAATGGCTCGACTTCGGCAAGTTGCTCGGCGGAGGCCATGTCGCCGAGAGAAACGCCGAGGATGACGAAAAAGAGAACGTACTTGAGCGCCCACATCCGCTCGTGAAGGTAGAACGGCACGGTAATCTGCCGGATGCGAAGCTTGCGGGCCGCGTGGTTGAGCAATTCCTGAAGGGAGCCGAACGGGCACAGCCAACCGCAGTAGGCCCCGCGCCCCCAGAACAACAGCGACACGGCCGTGGCGGACCACAGGATGAAGATCAGCGGCTCAAGCAGGAACTGCTCCCAGCGGAAGCCGGTGAAGACCGCATGGGAGAAGGTCAGGACGTTGACGACCGAGAGTTGAGCCTTGGCGTAAAGGCCGAGCCAAAGCACACTGAACAGCAGGAAGCCGATCCGCAAGCGGGTGAACAGGACACGGTCCTGGACGAGCCAGTCCTGGAAAAAGAAGATCAACGTTAGGATCGCCAGGGATATGGCGAGGATGGCGACGTCGAGCGCGCGGGCATTCCAGATCTTGAGCCATAACGGCTCTGGCGCGGGCTCTGCCGTGCCGGGCTCAGCCGCGGGCTGTGCCGGCGCGACGGCGGGTGCGGCGCTCGAGGATCCCGAGTCGGGCTGGGTTGCCGCGACGGCCGGGGCAGGTGCCGGGGCTTGCGCTGGCGGCTGCGCGATGAAGCGCGCCGGAAGCTGGTAGGACAGCGAATAGCTCGTAAAGGCCTTCTGGATCGCTCCTGTCGGACGCTGGGCCAGGAGTTCGATGCGGAAGCTGCGCGTCGGGTCGAATTTGCTCTTCTGCGGAATGCGAAAGAGCCCGATCTCCTTGAACTCGGGATTGGGATCCGCAAATTTGTCGAGGCGCCGGTAATCCTTGTCCTTGAACAGGATTGTCTGATCGTCCTGCACCACCTGGATGCGATCGAAGATGCCGCCGCGCACGAACCCGGAGCCGCGAAAACTGTAGTCGCCGTTCGATGCGAGTACCAGCGCGCTCTGGCCGGGCTTGAGCCATCCCGAAAGGGCCGCATAATCTTTGTCCTCGACCAGCGACCGGCCAATCGTCTCGATACTGAACAGCCCCACGTACAGATCGATGAAGTCCTCGTCGGGAACGCCTGAGCGTCCATAAGGCTCCGGGCTCCCGACGCCGATTTTAGCGAAGGCCTCGTCGACCGCCCGGTTCGTGAGGTGCAGCCGGCGGATCGAGCCGTCACCGAGCATCGTGGTCCAATCTGCTTTCACGAATGGAATCTCGGCCACGGCCGCCGGGCCGGAAGGAGTTTCGGCGGCGGCCGCACTGCGCGCGCCGGGCGCAGGGAATCCGGCGAGCCCGCGCGACTTTGCGACCGCCATCGCCGAGCGCATGATCCCGTCATTGATAACCACGGCCGTGACCGTCGCCCCGGAAATGACGTCAACCTGCTTGGAGGAAGCCTCCTTGGAAACGTCGATGATGTTGCGGCCCGCGTGGCGAGCGACGAAATCGAACAGCTTTTCCGGCGAGATGCCTACGAGCAGAATGGGTTCGTGATGTTCGATCACCTTCGCTCCGGTGATCGTTCCCTTGAGATCGATGCCGGCGAGTATGCGAATGGGCTTGCCCGAGTAGCCGATGTCCGTAGTTTCGAAGACGTATCCGGCGACGGCAGATCCCTTGTAGGCCGCGATCGCGGGCGGCGTGCCCTCAAGCGGACCGAAGCTATCCGCGCCAGCGAAAACATCGGCGGGCTTGACGTCCGCGCGGTAGGCGCCGAAGCCGGCCGCAAACACCGCGACCGAACAGGCGAACGGCAGGACGCACGCCATGATTATGCTGCGCAAAAGCAACTTCCAACCGCCTGCGGTCTTGGCGCGCCGGAGCATGCACTCACCTCCTCCGCGAGGTGGCATCCATATTGCCTCGCACACTCTCGGCTAACCCGGACCGGGGGGGGTGCGCTTAACCGATGTTAAGCGTGGGACAAATTGCGCCGCCGGCGGACAGGTGTTTCGCGCACGTCGGCCATCGCACAGGAGGCTCCGATCGGTTTGATGCGATTTTCGCCATTGAGCGGCCGATCAGGGAGCAGCCGAGGCAATTGATATTGATGAATAAAAGTCTTTCAAGATATGTGCGAGGCCGGCCGGAGCGTGCGCAGCCCAACAGCTTAGGCCAAGCGGTCCCCGCCTCTTGGCGAGCAAGCGGGGCGCCCGGAAATTGCGTTAGTCCATGTGCCAGCCGTGACTGACGACGAGGGCTTGGCCGGTGAGCGCGTTGGTCGGAAAGGCGGCGAATAGAAGGGCGACTTCGGCGACGTCCTCGATGGTCGTGAATTCTTTGTCGACCGTCTCTCCGAGCATGACCTTCTCGACGACCTCTTTCTCGGAGATGTGAAGGTCCGCCGCCTGTTCGGGAATCTGCTTCTCGACGAGGGGCGTGCGCACGAAGCCTGGGCAGATGACATTGGCGCGCACGCCATGCGCCGCGCCTTCCTTGGCGACGACGCGCGCAAGCCCGAGCAGTCCATGCTTGGCGGTGACGTAGGCGGACTTCAACGGCGAGGCCTCCAGCGAGTGAACCGAGCCCATGTAGATGATCGAGCCGGAGCCCCGCTTATACATGTGCGGCAGTACAGCCTTCGTCGTCAGGAAGGCGCCATCGAGATGGATGGCGAGCAGCCGGCGCCAATCCGCAAACGGGAATTTCTCGATTGGATGGACGATCTGGATGCCGGCATTTGAAACCAGCGTGTCGATGCGCCCAAAGGTCTTCAGAGTCGCGGCGATGCCGTCGCTGACGGCGCTTTCGCTGGTCACGTCCATGGCGATGCCGACCGCCTTGTCTGGATTGCCGAGCGTTCTGGCCGCGGCCTCAGCGGTCGCGCGATCCAGGTCGGCGATGACGACACGGCCGCCCGCCTCGACGAAGCGCTTGGCGATGCCGAATCCGATGCCGCGTGCTGCTCCGGTCACCACGGCGACGTCTCCGTTCAGTTTCATGTCAGTTCTCCTTTTCCTGTCGGGGTATCGTTCAGGCGACGCCTTGGCTTTGACGCGCCGCCTGCGAGATAGTCGTGGGCGACGCAACCGAGGCCGAGCGTCAGATCGGCGATGAAGTGCACCGCCGAGATGACTCCCAGCACCGGCAGATCGGCAACGGGCGCGAGGGCGTGTGGTCTCAAGTCAAGGGCCGCCGGACCTGTCCATGCGCCCTTGAGGACGACATCCTGGAGCGAATATCGCACCAGTTCGCAGATGCGCGGCGTGCCGTCGACGTGCGGAATTATCTTCAGAAGGAACGCGGGTTCGGCGAGGCTGGCGAGCAGCGGCCCCTCCTCGATCGCGCGATGCTTGAAGCCCATCGTGCCGATCGCGATGCGCACAGGTCCGTAATCGAGCGTGCCAACGAGCGTATCGCGGTGCACGCGCAATGACGGCTCGGCGTACTTCTTGGGAAAGCCCCACAGCTCGCGGCCGCCGAGAATAGGCGGTCCATCGTCGAGGAACATCGCCAAGCTGTAGCTGCCGCGTTCAGCGCCAAGCCGCACGGGAATTACCTGGCCGGATTCGGTATAGTCGCCAAAGCCCGTCGAGTTCGGCATCCGGATGAACTCGAACTTCACGATCGGCTCGTCGATCTGAAGCGGTTCGGGCACCAGCTGGCGGAGGCGCCCGGGATCGGTCCTGTAGGTAATGACCAGGAATTCGCGATCATAGAAGCGATAGGGACCCTTCGGAAAAGCCGGACTCGAAGCCGGCATCGCGTAAGCGCTGGCAACGTCAGTCAATTTCATATCGTATGCTCCTCGTCGTTCGGTTGTCGCCAATATCGAAGACGGCGATCCCGCTGTGGCGCGAGGGTTTCGCGCGCCAGCCTGGCTGCCGTAGCGTTCGGTGCATGTCGTCGCGCCCGGCCTGCCAGTGATCAGCCATCGACGCGCGCGAGAACTCGTAGTCGCTGGATTGCAGCTCGTAGCCGTGCGGCCGATAAATGAGGTGGACGACGCCGATGCAGCGGTCCTTGCCGAGTTCGCGCAGCGCACGCATGTGCTCGTCCTGGCCAAGCTCCGGCGGCAGGCGCTCGTAAAGAAGGGCGATTGCGCGCTTCAGCGTCTGGATCGTATTCGCCCGCTCCGTCGCCGCCCGCGTGCGGCTCGAATAGACGATCTCCTTTCGCCTTTGCTCGACGTCGAACAGATCGCCCGGAACGCGTCCCCTCGCGCTGAAAAGATCTATCTGGAAGACGAGGAGGTCCTGGTGTTGCTCCGTATCGATAACGTAAGTGAGCGGTGTATTCGAGACGAGTCCGCCATCCCAATATGCCTGGCCCTCGATCATCACCGGTGGAAATCCCGGTGGCAGCGCACCGCTGGCCATAATGTGCTCGACGTGGATCTCCCGGTCGGCGCTGTCGAAATAGACCTGGTTGCCGTTGCTGATGTTGACGGCACCAACCGACAGGCGCATCGGTCCGCGGTTGATGAGGTCGAAGTCGACCAGTTCCAGAAGAGTATTGCGGAGGAGCGCGGTGTCGTAGACGCTCGTCGCACCGTCGCTGCCGCGCGGGTGCGTAAGCGCTGGCGGAAAGCGGGGCGCAAAGAAGCCGGGTTGCCCTGCAAGGATGGTCGTTGCCGCGCTATAGCGATTGAATACGCGCCGCGCTTCGTCGCCCCACGGCGGTATCGGCACGCTTAGCCGGGAGGTGATGCGCTCCCAGAACTCGCGTAACCGCTGTGCACGCAGTTCAGCTGGATTGCCCGCGATGATCGCGGCATTCACGGCTCCGATCGAAATGCCGGCCACCCAGTCGATGGACAATCCTGACTCGAGCATCACCTCATAGACCCCGGCTTGATAGGCGCCGAGCGCGCCGCCGCCCTGGAGAACCAAAGCGGTTTTGGCGTAGGGGTGTCGTGCCAGGGGTGAATTTGGATGGTATGTCTGCATCTTGGTCGCCGTCGATACGAAGCGGACTTGTTTCCAAGTTCGACTGGCAATCGGCGTGCCAGTTGCAGTGAAGTCGGGCAAATAAGCCCTTTTGCGCCCTTTATCGCCGGGCGGTCCCGTAACGATGGTGGCAAAGCACCACCGCCGGCGGTTGTCGAACCCGGGGCCGGCAAGGATAGCGCCCGCCTGCGGAAGTTTACGATAGGAAGCCGGACTATTCGTCGCCAGTCCCGTCGCGGGCGCGCTCGCGCAGCAGGCCGTACTTCTGCACACGGTATCGCAATGTCTCGCGGGTGGTGCCAAGAGCCCGGGCCGTTGCCATGACATTACAGTCATGCCGTTTCAGTGCGGCCTCGATGATGAAGCGGTCCATGTCGTCGAGTGTCATGCTGCCGTCGAGCGGCAGCGTCACCGCTTCACCCTCATGCGCGCCAAGCAGCGCCTGCGATGCCGTCTCGCCCATACGGCGCAGCTCGATCCATTCGAGCGGCAGCGTGTCGGAACTTGACAGAAGCACCGCCCGCTCGACGACGTTGCGCAGTTCACGCACGTTTCCAGGCCATTCGTACGCCTCGAGCATGGACCAGACCTTCTCCGGTACATGGCGAACCTTCTTCTTCGCCAGCGCGTTGAACTCGGCAATGAAGGCGAATACCAGCTCGGCGATGTCCTCCGGCCGATGCCGCAGCGCCGGCAGCGCGACCTCGAACACCGATAGACGATGATAGAGATCGCTGCGAAAGCGCTTCTCGCGTATTTCCTCATCGAGGTTACGGTTGGTGGCAGCGATGATCTGCACGTCGACCTTGATCTCGCGGTCGCCGCCGACACGGCGAATTATGCGATCCTCGATCGCCTTCACGAGCTTGGGCTGCAGGGCGGTATCCATTTCTGTGATCTCGTCGAGAAAAAGCGTGCCGCCGGTCGCCTGCTCCATCAGGCCGATATGGCGGCCTTTGGCGCCGGAGAAGGCGCCCGCCTCGTGTCCGAAGAGTTCCGACTCCAGCAGCTCTCGCGGGAGCGCCGCGCAATTGACGTCGACGAACGGGCCTTGGGCGCGCAACGAGCTGTGATGGAGGATCTTTGCAGTCAGGCCCTTTCCGGTTCCTGTCTCGCCCTTGATGATCAGGCCGGAATAGGGAAGCCGCCCGAGCTTGCGCAACAAGTCGCGCACGGCCTCGGCGGCGCGGCTCGAGCCGAGGAACGCCTCGGGCCGGTATCGTTTCGAATCGCTGGAGGCGGCACGCCGCAATCGCCGCTGCGCGGCAGCGCTGCGCAGAGCCCCGGCGACGACAAGGTCGGGCCGGCCGAGGTCGGCAGGCTTGGTCAGGAAATCGTAGGCGCCAAGGCGCATGGCGCGCACCGCATCCGTGGCCTCGCCGAATCCGGTGAGGAAGATCCACTCCGCGGTGTGGCGGCCCGACTTGCGCACGCGCTCGAGCAAGTCGAGGCCCGACCCATCCGGAAGGTTGAGATCCGCCAGCACGATCATCGGATCGCAGTCGTCGCTTGCGAGCAACCGCTCTGCTTCACCGATGGACGCGGCGAGAACTGCATCCCAGCCGTGGCGTCGATGGTGACGCACGAGCTCGTTGCCGAGCAGCGCCTCGTCTTCCACGATCAGGATCTGGTCAGGCATCGCTTCTCCTGCATGGCAGCTCGACCTGAATGCGGGCACCTTGATGCTCGCCATTGGCAAACGAGATTTGTCCTCCCATGCCGTCGACGAGACGGCGCACGGTCGCAAGCCCGATTCCCGTACCGCCTTTCCGGCGGCTGTCGAACATGCGTGGTCCGTTCGTCAGCAGATCGGCTGGAAGACCCGGACCATCGTCCTCGATCACCAGCGTCACGATGCAGTCCTTGGCGATCGCGCTCAGGCGGATTTGGCCGGCACGCCCGCCGATCGCTTGCACGCTGTTGAGCAACAAATTGAAGACGACCTGTCGCAGTGTATCGGGTGGGAGAAAGCACGCAAGGCCGGATGCGATGTCGCTGTTGATCTCGATATCGTCGTGCGTCTGGTACCTGACGAGAGTTGCCGTTTCCTCCACCATCGGCCGCAAGGCGACGTGGGCGGCTCTCTCGGGGGGACGGGCGCCCGCCTCCAGCAGGCCCGTCATAAGACGCGACATTCTCTGGAGTTCGGCGATCATCGGCCCGAGCCGCCCATGCAACTCCTGGTTCGGCGCGGCACCGTCCACGTCGCTTTCGGCGCGCAGATTGGCGAGTGCAAGTTCTATTCCGGCGAGCGGATTACGCAGTTCGTGGGCGATGCGTGCTGATGCCTCGCCAACGGCCGCCAGCCGGTCGGCTTCGGCCAACGCCCGCCCCTGACGCAGGAGTGCCCGGCTCGCCGCCCGCACCTGGCCTTCGAGGTCTTTTTGCCGGACCGCGTTCTCCGCCTCCGCGGCCGTCAGCCGCTCGATGAGATGGTTATAGGTTTCCAGAACCGGCTTGAACTCGCCGGCATCCTCGTCGATTGCAACCGGGGCGAAGTCGCGTCTCGACAGCCGTTCGAGCAGCGCCGCAAGCCGCTGTATCGAATGAAGCACCCGTGCACGCAGCGGCAGGAAAGCGGCAGCCGCAATGAGGGGCAGAGCAACCAATGTGATGATCGCGAGGCGGTATTCGGCCAAAGCGTAATCATGCATCTCATCCATCAACTTGGCATGCGCCTTGGATTCGAGATCCAGGGCGTCCTCGATCTCAAGAAGGCTGGTGAGCAGCGCTGCTGATGGGGCTTTGGCGAATTCCGCCAGAGCCACACGCGCCTTGGCAAGGTGGGTGGACGTCTCGATGGAGAGGCTTTGCTCCTGGGCGATCAAACGTGCCAGCTTGTTTCGAGCAAGCTCGATTTCAGGCGAGGCCGGAGGCGGTCCGGTGTCGAACTGCCGGGCCAGAAGCCGATGCATCTCGCGCGAGACATCGTTCAGGCGCGCCATGTACTGGAGGTGCGCATGCGCGGGCTGAACCAGCCTCAGCGCTTTCGATGAACTGAAGACCAGTGTCAGCAGAGCGATGGCGACTGCAATGGCGCCTATTGCGGCCACCAGCAGAACGGGCTTGAACAGAGCCGGCCGGGATCTCGGCGCCATCACTCAGTCTCCGGGCGGACCATGACCTGCGGGCGGCGCCGTTAGGCCCGATGGCGCGGCCGCCTTGCCAGCACTGTGGAATTTACGCGCCACTTGGAATTTATCCGCATCTCTATCCACGAGCGATCAGCTTATAGGTATTCTCGCAACAATCGAAGGCGGATACGCGCCTGCCCGGCCCGTCGAAATGTGCTTTTTGGATGCTACTTCGTCAGAGGCAGACCTTTGCGAGCGGGATCAAGGCGGATCTGCGCCCAATAGCCTCAAAGACAGGGTTGACCCGCACGCGCAGCCTCATCAGGCTGCTCCGGGCCCGATTGCGGGCACGTTCAACGGATGGCGCGCGGTGGACGTGCCGATGATCGTCCATAGGCAGACAGTCAACGCAGAGGAAGAGACGTGAAGATAGCAGCACAGTTCGGCTTCGAGGCAGCTCATCGCCTGCCGAACCTCCCAGACGGGCACAAGTGCAAGAACCTGCACGGACATAACTACAGGATTGAAGTCAGCATCGAAGGACCGCTCGATGCTCGCGGCTTCGTCATGGATTACGCCGAACTCGAAAACATCGTGAACCCGATCATAAGGCGGGTCGATCATCGCTACCTGAACGAAATCGAAGGTCTCGAAAATCCGACGAGCGAGATCCTGGCCGAATGGTTCATGGCGCAGATCAAGCCGCACCTGCCAGGGAAGGCGGTGACGCTGCGCATCTATGAAACGCCGCGCTATTGGGTGGAGCACACCGCGTGACACCCGCAATTGAACACCAATAACGCCAGCCGCTCAGCCTGGATGAGATTTCGGCAACCGCAGAACCGCTGCCGTCGCGTTGGCGACCATCGGCAGGGCGTTGTTGCTCAAACGGCAACACGTCAAGCGGAAAGCAGGGTCGTCTCACGTGTTGCCTGGGTTTTTTGTGTGGATCAAAAGAGCACTTCCCAAGCGAATATAGACGTGGCGGTCAATCGGAATTAGAAGGCTCGCGTTGGACAACATGTTACTGGAAATGCACGATGCGCATGGTTGCAAAGGTTGTTCTAGCACGGGCTGGTGTGTTCGTAGCCGGTCGGCACCGCTACTTGGACGCCACCTCGATTGCGGCGGGTCGCGCGGCAGCTGAGGCTGTCACCGTTGCCGGCCACACCGCGTGAGGATCACGTCATGAAGGCGATTGTTATGGCCGGCGGTAAAGGCACCCGGCTTTATCCCTATTCAGCGGCCATGCCAAAGCCGCTCATGCCGGTGGGGGAGGCCCCCGTCCTCGAGCTGCTGCTGAGACGACTTACCAACGCAGGCATCAATCATGCAATTCTCGGCGTCAACCATCTGCGTCATCTGATCGAGGCTTTTTTCGGAGACGGGTCGCGGCACGGCTTGAAAATCACCTACAGCCTTGAAGATCAACCGTTGGGCACGGCCGGCCCCATCGGGATGGTCATTGATGAACTGGGCGAGCATTTCGTGGTGACGAATGGCGATCTGCTCACCACGCTCGATCTTCGCAAGATGATCGACGAGCACATGCGGACCGGGGCCGACGCCACGATCGGCTCCTACCGGAAGGAACTCAAGAGTGAGTTCGGCATTCTGGAAGTCGATGATCACATGCGGATGACTGGGTACTCGGAGAAGCCCACGTTTTCGCATCTGGTCAGTATGGGTGTGTACGTGCTCAAGAAATCGGCAGTGAGGCCGCACGTGCAGGCCGGGCAGCGGCTCGATATGCCCGATCTCATGTGCTTGATGTGCGCGGCCAATGCGGATGTGCGCTGCTTCACGGGCGACTTTTTCTGGCTTGATATCGGACGTCCGGAAGACTTCGCGTTGGCGCAAAAGCTGGTCGACGAGAATCCGGCTTATTTCGACGGAGCGGCTTGATCGTGCGGGTTCTTCTCACCGGAGGTGCCGGGTTTCTGGGCAGCGCCTTCCTGCGGAGGCTGTGCGTGCGCGGAGATACGCCCGGACTTGTTGCGCGGCGGCCGGACGAGGCAACGGCTCACCTTGCGACATACCTGCTTCCCCAACAGCGCTGGAGCAGTGAAGCTTTAGCTGGGATCATGCAACGGTTCGAGCCTGATGCCATTCTTCATCTTGCGGGGGTGCGAACGGCGCGGAGCCTCGAAGACATGTACGAGGCAAATACGTTTCTCGCCGTGCGTATCATGGAAGCTGCACGGGTGGCGGCGCCGAAGGCCAAGGTGGTGCTGATCGGCTCGGCGGCAGAGTACGGCATTCCTTTGCACGCAAACGGCGTCACACGGGAAGACGACGTGTGTAAGCCATTGACAGATTACGGCATCGCCAAACATGCGCAAACGCTGCATGGCTTGGCGATGGCTCATCTGGGACAGCCGGTCATTGTTGCGCGGGTGTCCAACATCGTCGGGCGCGACCTGCCGCTCGGCAATGTTTTTGCCGA
The DNA here is from genome assembly GCA_035325525.1 of Hyphomicrobium sp. Taxonomy (GTDB): domain Bacteria; phylum Pseudomonadota; class Alphaproteobacteria; order Rhizobiales; family Hyphomicrobiaceae; genus Hyphomicrobium_B. The sequence continues at coordinate 17,437 of DAOKZR010000008.1, forward strand.
TATGGCGAAGAAGATCGCCGCCAGCACGGGAGAAATTCTTGCCGGTTGCGTCGACGTCAACCGGGACTTTCTCAGTGTCGATGAGGCCGCGCGCGCCATCATGCAACTGGTTGACACGCCGGCAGCCGTCGGCAAGGTCGTGAATATTGCATCGGGAAAGGCGCAGTCCGTTCGCGAAGGTATAGACTTTCTCATCGAGCGGTCGGGACGCAGCCTCTCTATCGTGTGCGATGCCAAGCTGCTCAGGGCGTCGGAAGTGCCCTCGATCAGTGGATGCGTCGCCAGGCTGGCCTCGTTCGGCATCGAGGCCCCGTCTGCCGACATAAGGGAAGAATTGCGCGGGCTGATGGACCAGTGGCTGGGCCGCTGACAGACGATCGGACTTGCGGGCGGGGCCGTTCGGCTTGCGGTGCGAGGCAATTGGGGGGTAAGGGATGGCAACAGCACGCACGGCGTTGAAGGCGGAATTTTCGTGTGTGGCATGCGGCTGCAGCGAGTGCCGCCCTGAAACGTTTGCGGGGGGCCGGGTCGCCTACTGCAAAAGCTGCGGGCTGGGGCGCCGGATGGAGCAGGGTGCAGTTGGGGGTGCGCACGCAGATGACAGCCACCTTGCCGCCGGTTCGACAAGCGATCGCGACAAACGTTGGGCAGCGGCGCTGCTGGCAGCGCTTAGGGTCGATGAACCCGTTCTCGATGTGGGACGCGGCGGCGGTCCGCTGCTCAGCGTGGTGGCGGCTGGGGGATCGAAAGGGATCGAGGGCGACGACGCACTTGCGGTCGGGGTACGAGACAGAAGCGTTGCGGTCATCAGCAAATCTCTTTTCGACGAGGACGTGGGAAGATCGCAGGCCGGCCAATTCGGCGCCATCACGGCCATAAGGTCGCTCGAGTGCGAGCGCGATCTTCGTGGCGCCATTGTACGCGCCTTCGAATTGCTCAAGCCCGATGGCGTGCTCCTCTTCGAGATGGCGCTCGCCGCCCGCAAGTACCGCGATGTGAGCCGTTACCCGGCGGCGCAAGCGTTCTTCCCGACAGTGCGATCCATCGAGATGCTGTTTTCCAATCATGCGGTGGCCGGGGTGGTGCTTCAGTCGGCGGGTGGGGCATCGTACATCGGTATCGCGACCCGCAACAGCGCCGCGATGCATCGCTATTTCGAAATCTTCAACCGGATCAGCGCGCCGGGTAAGTTCCCTGACGCGAGGTCCGAGCAGCGGGCCCGGGCGCTAATGCACGTGATCTACGGGAACTGTGCAGACAACGCGGATCTGCAGTTTCTCGACGCACTCGAAGAGTGCGATGCCGACATGCAGGAGTTGCGCAGGCTGGTGAAGATAGTAGCGCGAGCCGCAGCAACGATGGGGCTTGATGCGGAGCGGGCCGCGCAGGCTCAGGCCGAACTCAAGGAGAAGCTGGATTACATCGGGCGGCTCACGGCCGCGCGCGATTGGCACGAGGCGCAGGCGGACAAGTGGAAGCGTATGTATGATCAGTCCAATCAGCGTCACCAGGGCCAGATGAACGTCGCCTTCGGCATTCAGAAGGCAGAGCGATCGCAGCTTCTGGAGCGGGTCAAGGATTCGGAGCGGGGGATCGTTGGGCGCATCGGAAGGATTCCGTCGCGGCTGACGGCATGGTCGAAAAACCCGCTGCTGACGCTGAAGCTGGCGACGGTCGATGTGATCATGCGGCTTGGCAAGAACGATCCCGAGCGCGCCGCGCGCGTCGTTCATGAACTGCGCCGGGCCTGGTGGAAGATTACGCGTCAGGCACGCATGGCTGAAACGCTGGTCTCGCCGGCGCTGGCGCCGGTTGCCGCCCTGCGCAACAAAGGGCCGGTCGAGTACCGCATCGAAGCGCATGCAACTGGTGCGCCCCTCGTATCAGTCGTGATCCCTTGCTTCAATTACGGCAGGTTCGTCAGGGAAGCGGTCGAATCGGTTCAGAAGCAAACGATCAAGGATCTGGAAATCATCGTGGTCGAAGGAGGGTCGAACGACGGGGAGACTCCCGCCATCGTGGCGTCGCTGGCTGACGAAGGGGTTCGCGTTCTTGCACGCACAGAGAGGCATCGCGCGGGGAGCAACCGTAACTTCGGCATCGAGCAGGCCCGCGGGAAATACATCTGCTGTCTCGATGCGGACGACAAAATCGACCCAACTTACATCGAAAAAGCCGTGTACCTGATGGAGACCCGCGGATATGACGTGGTATCGACTTCCGTGGAGCAGTTCGAAAATGTATCGGACGGCTATAATGTGGCGGATGTCGTAGATCTCGACGTGTTGCTCAAGGGTAACCAGGTTGCGACGTGCGGTCTGTTCAAGCGGGACCTGTGGCGCATGGCTGGCGGCTACAAGGATCACGGCGATGGATCGTCGAAGACACATATCCACGAAGACTGGGAATTCTGGATCAGGCTGGCAGCGCTCGGCGCACGCTTTTACAACATCCGGCGCGAGCGTCTTTTCAAATATCGCGTCCACGGCACGGGCAGCCTCAGCCAGCGCCCTGAAGTGCGAAGCATGGACGAGCAGATCAAGTTCATCATCAAGGAAAACTCGGACGTTTTGAATTCTGGTGCGATCGAGAATTCCGTCACTCGGCGTCTGACGCCACACAACCCTGTCAATCCGCTGGTCAATCTTCTGCGGTCCCCGCTCCAGACTTCGTCGCGACAGCTGTTGATCGCGCTGCCTTGGATGGTGCTGGGCGGCGCAGAACGGCTTCTGAGCAGCCTGGTTGCGGGACTTGTCACTCAAGGGTGGGAGGTGACGATCATCACGACGCTGCCGCCCGATCCGAGCGGCGGCGACACATCGGGCTGGTTCGCCGAGCACACGCCGCACATTTTCGATCTGCCAAAGTACATGCCGGAGGATCAGTGGGCAGGTTTCGTCGACTATTTGATCGAGAGCCGGGGCGTCGAAGCGCTTCTCATGGCCGGCAGCACCTTCGTCTACGAGCAATTGCCGCGGCTTAAGCGGAAATACCCCGAACTGCGCATTTACGACCTGCTCTTCAATACGGTGGGCCACACGCCCAACAACCGCCGCTACTCCGGATACATCAATAAAACGCTTTGTGAAAATTCGGAAGTGCGCGACTGGTTGCGGCAGAAGGGCGAGGAGGAGGGGCGCATCGGCATGATCCCGAGCGCGGTGAAAATCGTCGATCTTCCGTCTACTGAGGAGCGAGCCATGTTGCGCCGGGCTCTCGACATCGAACCGGGGAAGCTCATCGTTGGCTTCTGCGGAAGGTGGTCGCCGGAAAAGAATCCGATCGGTTTCGTCGATATCGCCGGGCAACTTGCATCGAACGCAAACATCCATTTCGTCATGACCGGCGCAGGCATACAGGCCGACGCCATATCTAGCCGGCTCCGAGACATGGCGGAGCTGGAAAACCGCTTCCATCTCCTTGGTAATGTGCCGGAGCTGGGACCGATCCTGGCCGGTGTCGATCTCTTGATCCTGCCCTCCAAACTCGACGGAAGGCCGGTCGTGGTCATGGAGGCGATGGCGATCGGCGTGCCCGTGATCGCTTCTCGAGTGGGCGGCCTGCCGGAGTTGATCATCCCAGGCAAGAACGGCGATCTGTGCGCTCCCGGGGACACGGCTGCGTTCGTGAAGGTTATCAATGCCATCGAGCATGATCGCGAATTTCTACGGCGTTTATCAACAGGGGCCCGGGCCTTCGCCGAGCAGAATCTTGATATAGCGATCATGGTGGCGGCATACTCGCAACAGTTGCAAAACTGACGTCACTCGATACGGTCCTGGCATGCTCTATTTTTCCCTCACTCTGGAGTGCAATCCCTAATGCATGTCACGCAGGTCAAAAGGCGTTGCGTGGTCCATGTCGGTATGGACAAGACAGGAACGTCGTCGCTGCAAGCTACCCTGGCTGCATCGGCATCGACGTTGGCCAGACTCGGTTTCCACTATCCGCTAACGGGGCGGATATCGGATCACCACCTGCCGTTTGCAGCGGCTCTGGGCTTTTCCAAGGGAAACGATGTGCAGGTGACCCCCGGGCTTCTCGATGCGATGAGAGAAGAGCTTGCGGGCACGCAGTTGGTGCCCGTATTGAGTACGGAACACTTCAGTTATTCTGCATGTCCCGAGACGATCGGGGCATTGAGAGAATTCCTCGCCGGCTACGATGTCGAGATCGTCGTCTTCCTGCGTAACCAGATGAACTGGCTGGTCTCACTTTACGCAGAAGCCATCAAATGGGGCTACGTGGGAAGTTGCAGCCAATACGCGCAGCACTATGCGGACAGGCTGAACTATCTAGCCTTTCTCAGTGAGTGGGAGCGCGTCTTCGGCCGGGAGCGGATTCGGGTTGTCAGCTACGACCTGCAGCGCGATACCATAGCTTCGTTTCTTCAGATCCTTCTCACCGACGGTTGCAGCGACCGTGACGTCGCGCTTATGACCCAAACAGTGAACACGTCACCGTCGCCGGTCATCCTGGAAGCCTTTCGGCAATGGGTCGAGAAAAAGCCTCCGCGCCGTATGCGCAATCTTTTCAAGATAGCGCATACGCTGCCTCCGCGGGTCGCCGCCAAGACACTGCAACGTCTGTTGCTCGATAAGGGGGGGATGACGAATCGAAATGCGTACCAGACCGTGTTGATGCTGTCGAAAACGCGGCTGCGCGGCGCAGACAAGCATGTTTGGCCGATACCGGGCGAGATCATGGAGATCATCCCAGCCCTGGAGGAAAGCAATGCCGAAATCGAGCGCAGATATCTTAACGGCGGAAAGCTTTTTCCGGCGCCGCTCGTGAAGAGCGCGCACGCCCACAATTCCAAACTCATGAATGATGCAGAGAAAATAAGAGCCATCGTGGAAACGCGGAAAGTCCTCGACGCGGTTCTCGTGTGAAACGCATGGAAAGCGCAGGTGGACAAAACGGTACGCGGCGCCTCAGTCGCTTGCGTGCCGTCCGATGCCGAACTAAGCGTGGTTTGGGATCTTGATTGGAATTGAAGTCTTCGATCGGTGCGACCAGTAAGCGCCAGCACTGTGTTCCCGATGCATATGACAAATCACGCAGAGGTCTGGCGCCGCTCGTAATGTTGTGGTCGACCGGGCGGGACCGATGCCCAGAAGGGAAAGTGGAAGAGCTTGCGTAAGGTCTGCATTCAAGGCTTGGGTTTCGTCGGAGCCGCCATGGCCGTGGCCGTCGCCCGGGCCAAGGGCAAAGATGGGCAGCCGCTTTACAAGGTCGTTGGCGTCGACCTCGCCAATCAAAGGGGGCAAACGCGCATCGATGCCATCAATGCGGGGCGGTTCCCATTCGAGACGACCGATGCGGAACTGGTGGAGGCGGCAAAGAATTCGTGTGCTGCCGGAAACCTGAGCGCCAGTGCTGACGCGCGGGAGTACGAGGACGCGGATATCATTGTCGTCGACGTGCATCTCGATGTCGATTTCGGGGCCAACCCACCAAGGACTGATTTTGACGGGTTCAAGGCGGCTATCCGCAGCTTGGCGAAACACGCGAAACCCGGCGCCTTGGTTCTTGTGGAGACGACGGTGCCGCCGGGCACCACCGAATCGGTGGTGAAGCCCGAAATCCGGGCTGGGCTTGAGGCACGCAAGCTCGATCCGGACAGCGTGCTTATCGCTCATTCCTACGAGCGCGTCATGCCGGGGCGCGATTACTTGAGTTCCGTAACCCACTTCTGGCGCGTATATTCAGGTGTGACAGAGGCGTCGGCAGCGGCCTGCGAAGCTTTCCTCAAGAGCATCATCGACACAGACAAATATCCGCTGACGCGATTGTCCCGGCCCGTGGATAGCGAGTCGGCGAAGCTGCTCGAGAATACGTTTCGGGCAGTCAACATTGCGCTAGTGGATGAATGGGGACGCTTTGCAGAGCGCGCGGGCGTCGACCTGCTTGCGGTGATCCAAGCCATAAGACGCCGTCCCACCCACCAGAACATCATGCGCCCGGGTTTCGGCGTAGGAGGTTATTGCCTGACGAAAGACCCGTTGCTGGTCGGAGTGGGTGCGCGTGAGTTCTTCGGCCTCAACGATTTGAGCTTTCCGTTCGCGGAGGCTGCGGTGCGCACCAATCAACGAATGCCGATGGCAACGCTTGTCATGGTGCGCGAAGCGCTTGGGGAGCTCAGCGGTCAGCGGCTGCTGCTCTTGGGGGCCAGCTACAAGGAAGACGTGGCGGATACGCGCTATTCAGCATCGGCCGAGTTCGTGCGCAGCGCGCGCGCCGAAGGCGCCCATGTGGATATCCACGACCCGCTCGTGGACATGATGGAAGAGGTCGACGGACCCGTGATTCGTGTACTGCCAGATGCCGGTGGATATGCGGCCGTCATTTTTGCCGTAGGCCATCGCGATTATCGCGCGCTCGATGTTGCGACGTGGCTGGGCCGGTCGAACGCGGTGGTGGTGGACGCCAACAGTGTGCTGACCGCCGCCCAGATCGATGCGCTCAAAACTGTAAAGCGGCCCTTGCGGGTCATTGGACGAGGGGATCTGTGAGCAAAATCCTGATCACGGGCGGCGCCGGCTTCATCGGCGCCCGTCTTGCTTCCGCGCTTGCGGCGCATGGGAGCGAAATCGACATTCTCGACAATCTGTCACGCGGCGTCGATGACGATGCGTTGAAGCAACTTGTTGAGAGCGGGCGCGTGCGCTTGCACAAGGTGGATCTGAACGACCCGGCCACTCTCGACAGATTTGCGTCCGACTATGACGTGATCGTGCATCTGGCGGCCATCCTCGGTGTGCAGAACGTGCTCGATCGGCCGTACGATACGCTACGCGATAATGTGCTGATGCAGGCAGCCGTCATCGCATTCGCGCGCCGTCAATCCAAACTGCAGCGCCTGCTATTTACATCAACGAGTGAAGTCTATGCTGGCAGCCTGATGCATATGAATCTGCCGTTCCCGACGCCGGAGGACTTTCCCCTGGCGCTGACCTCGCTCAAAGAGCCGCGCTGCTCCTACATGCTGTCGAAAATCTACGGTGAGGCGATGCTCATCCACTCTGGGCTGCCTTACACGATCGTGCGGCCGCATAATGTTTACGGGCCGCGGATGGGCATGTCACACATCGTGCCACAGTTGCTGGAGAAGGCCTACAAGGCGGCCCCAGGCTCGTCCATCGAGGTGTTTTCGGTCGATCACAAACGCACGTTCTGCTTCATCGACGATGCTGTCGATATGCTGACCAGTGTGCTGGAAACACCCGGAGCAGCCAATCAGGTGCTCAATCTGGGAGCCGAGAGCCCTGAGTACACGGTGCGGAAGGTCGCCGAAATCGTCATCGAGACGGTCGGCAAGCCATTGACCATAGATGCCAAACCGCCGACGCCAGGATCACCGGAGCGTCGCGCACCAAAGATGGCCAGGATGAGTCAGATCACGGGCAGGGTCGCAAAGGTGAGCCTCAAGGAGGGAATTGCCCGGACCTACGATTGGTATCGCAGCAATGTCTTCGAAAAGGCCGGCTGAGCCTAGCGACGAGTGAGCGAACAAACTCGTGAACATGCAGGAAGAGAAACCGGTGCTGAGGCGCCGGTTTCTTTTTTTTGTGGCATGGACTCCAGTATCGCCGGACAGTCTGTGACAAGGGAACCCGTGACCGGCCTGACGGTTGTGGAGCTATGATCCCCGCGGCAGGGATTGCAATTGTCGAGCGGTGCGGCTTCTATCGGGAATGCGCTGCTTTGACGTGACTAGATGATCCAAATTCCGGCAGTGGCAAAATCGTACTGCGGGATGAGAGCCCTCAGACCATGGCTGCAAGCGCCGAGCCGCCTTCGATGTCCCGCGTGACGCTGCTGCTGGCCGGCGACGTGATGACGGGGCGCGGCATCGATCAGATTCTGCCGCATCCCGGCGACCCCGTGCTTCACGAGGCATATGTGAAGTCGGCCTTGGAATACGTCGCCCTCGCGGAGCGGGCGCATGGGCCGATCCCAAGGCCGCAGCCTTTCGCGTACATCTGGGGAGATGCGCTGTCCGGGATTGAGCGCCGCCGTCCCGATCTATCCCTTGTCAACCTGGAAACCGCGATTACGGCCCGCGGCGTCCCGGCGCCCAAGGGCATCAATTATCGCATGCACCCCGCCAACGCCGGGGTGCTCGCTGAGGCGGGCGTTGGAGCGTGCACGCTTGCCAACAACCATGTCTTGGATTGGGGCAGGGAGGGGCTTGAGGACACACTCGATACCCTGCGCGCGGCGGGCATCGCAATGGCGGGTGCGGGACGCAGCCTGCAAGAGGCATCCGCGCCCCTAGCCTTGTCCGCGGCGGGCCGCGGTCGCGTCATCATTCTCGCGTTCGGGTGCCCCGATAGCGGAATTCCGGCGGACTGGAGCGCGCTGCCAGACAGGCCGGGTCTCAACCTCCTGCCACAAAGCCTTTCGCCTGCCGCGGCACGCGACGTTGCCGACACGGTGCGCAGTCTGAAGCGACGCGGAGACATCGTCGTCGCCTCGATACACTGGGGCGGTAATTGGGGCTATGAGATCGCCGGAGAACAGCGCGCATTCGCCCATGCACTCATTGACGATGCGATGGTCGATATCGTTTATGGGCATTCCTCGCATCATCCCAAGGCGATCGAGATCCATCGCGGCAAGCTGATCCTTTACGGCTGCGGTGACCTCATCGACGACTATGAGGGCATTACCGGCTACGAGCGGTTCCGTGGCGATCTCGTGCTGATGTATTTTGCCTGCGTGTCGACGGGCGACGGGGTCTTGTGCAGCCTGGAAATGGCGCCCTTTCGTATTCACAAGTTCCGGCTGCAAGAAGCCACACGTCATGAGGCAGAGTGGATTGCTGCCGGCCTGACGCGCCAGGGCATGACATTTGGCACGTGCGTCATCGTCAGGCCGGACAACACGCTGCATCTTGTAGGGCTGTGACGCGCTCGTGTTGCCGTTCACCGGTCCTGCAGTCCAGAGCCGGCGGGGCTCAAAAATGCGAAAGCCGGTTTGGCGGGCTCGACGCTGCCCCGCGGTGCATCGGCTAATCGGATGCTGCTGCCCTTGTTCTGCCATGAAATGCCGTTTCGGCTTCTTCGACAATGTCAATTTCTCGCCCCCGGTAGCGCGGCGAATAATGGAACGTGCGAAGCAGCTTGACGTTCGCGCGGCCTGCAAGCGCGCCGGCTTGCGCTGCCGTCAGATGTCTTCTTGCCGTAGCCTGCTCGGCATCTTCCTGGAGGAAGTGCGCTTCGATATACAATATGTCTGAATCGCGCGCGAGCGCCGCAATCGCATCGGCGTTCTGTTGCGTATAGGCGGCATCCACGACGTAAGCGATTTTGCGCCCCCTGGTCGTCTTCATGATTTGGGTCTCCAAGATGCCCAGCGGCAGGGTTGGAGCGTGCGTAGACTCCGAGTGCGCCCACAGTACCCGGATCGGCTTTTGGGGATCTTCCCCGGCCAGTATCGCCTCTTTGAAGGCATTGAGCCACGGGCCGACGGCCAATCCCATCGCCACGAGGCGGCTTCGGCAAATATTGAGCCGCACGCGTTCTTCCAGCGCAAAAGCGAGCACGGGGATTCCATGTTCGAGATATGCGGCTCTGACCGTGAATCCGGGCTCGGTAACGAGCACGCCTTCGTTGCACGCGGCGCCCCCCAGATCCTCGCGCGCAAAGCGGTTTACGCCACAAAACCTGGCCGATGTCAGCTCCCCCTTGAGGCTAAGCTCCGACGCGTGAATTCGCAGGTTGCCCTCGTAGCCCGCGATCAGATTCCAATCATAGGCATTCAACTTGTTTTCGATCGCGCAGATCAAACCAGGCGGCCCCCAGATGCAGATTGTCTTGTCTCGGCCAAGCTGGCACCGCAAGAGTTGGTCGAAGCCGATGAAATGGTCCATGTGCCTGTGGGTCACGAAGACGTGCGCTATTCGCAGGATCTTGCGCGGCGGGAGCAAGGAGAGGTCGCCGATGTCGAACAGGATTGCGCGCCGCTCGAAAACAAGATCGATAAAAAGTCCGGGATCATCAAAAGGACCATTGATAAGCTGAGGATCAAAGTATTTGGCCATTATATGTCAGAGCCCCAGTCGTATCGATAGCGAGGCGGGTAGCCCGCCCACGCGCGGATGTCAGTGGGCATCCCAAGCGCGTCAAGAGGTCGTGCAAGCCAGCATCCATGATGGCCTTCCCATACGCGTTCCATACGGCCGGCCGCACTTTGCAGCGGTTTGCCGGCGAGGGGTAAGTAACAGCGTCCGCGATCCCGCGCGCGTGCGAAATTTGCCACGCCTGCCGGGATACGGCTACGATCCAGATCAAATCGCAGACAGCCCGGTTGTGCGAGCGTAGCTGTGAATTTCGGTTAGACAGTGGGCAGGACAAACCATGCGAAAGATCCTGGTCACCGGCGCGCTCGGCCAGATCGGGAGCGAACTCGTGCCCGCCCTATGCGAACGCTATGGCGCCGGCAACGTCATCGCCTCGGACGTGCGCATGCGCCAGCCGCAGGGCGGTTTGGAAAGGGGCGAGGTTGGCCAGGAGAACCTCTGCCAGTTCGCGCATGTCGATTGCACGTATCCCGATCAGATCCTCGAGGTCGTCCGCCGCCACGATGCCGGAACGATCTATCATCTGGCCGCGCTGCTGTCGGCCTCCGCCGAGGAACGCCCGCAGGTTGCCTGGACCACCAACATGGGCGGCCTTTACAACGTTCTGGAAGCCGCCCGGCAATACGGCTGCGCTGTCTTCTTTCCAAGTTCCATAGGCGCCTTCGGCCCGTCGACGCCGCGTGATGGAACCCCACAGGTCACCGTGCAGCGGCCGACAACGATGTACGGTGTCACCAAGGTGTCAGGCGAGCTTCTGTGCGATTACTACGCATCGCGTTTTGCGGTCGATACGCGCGGGTTACGGCTGCCGGGCCTCATCTCCTATATGGCGCCGCCCGGCGGCGGCACGACGGACTACGCAGTCGAGATCTTTCGGCAGGCCATCCGCTACCGCCATTACACGTGCTTTCTCGGCGCCGGCACGAAGCTCGACATGATGTACATGCCGGACGCCATCCGCGCGATGTACGAACTGATGGAGGCCGATAGGGCGAGGCTTACGGACCGGAATGCATTCAACGTGTCGGCGATGAGCATCACGCCGAAGGAATTGGCCGATGCCATACGCGCGCGCATCCCGGGCTTCGAAATCGAGTATGAAATCGACCCCATCCGGCAGGCCATCGCGAATTCATGGCCGCGGTCGGTCGACGATGCCGCCGCGAGATCCCAGTGGGGGTGGCAGCCGCGCTATGATCTCGATGCCATGTGCGATGACATGATCGCGCACCTCAAGAGCACGCTGAAGCCGGCCAAGCCGCATTCAACATGACGGAGGTTGGATCCAACATGCCCCAACATAAATTGTCGAGATCCTTCGCGCAGCGACTTGCTCATCTGCGCGCCTTAGGCGCCGGCAAAGGCGACGAGCGCATCATCACCGGCGTGGCGCCAGCCCAGGGCGACCGGGGGCCACGTTATAAGCTGGCCGGGCAGGGCGATAAACTCTTTCTGCGTATGAACGCGAATGCCTATCTCGGGCTGTCGTGCGATCCGCAGATGATCGCTGCCGGGGAGCAAGCGGTCCGCGCGTATGGCACCGGGCCCGGCGCTGTGCGGTTCATCTGCGGCACCTGGGCGCCGCATGTTGAATTGGAACGTCGGCTTGCGGCGTTCCATGGCCGCGAGGCCGCGATGCTGTTCAGCTCTGCCTACGCGACCGTGATGGGCGTCCTGCCGGCGCTGGTCACTCCCCAGACCGCCATCATAAGCGATGAACTCAACCACAACTGCATCATCAATGCGATCCGTCTTTCGATGACGAAACAGAAACTGATCTACACGCATCTGGATTTGCAGCATCTCGAGCGCCATCTGCGGACAGCAAGGGAGGTTGCCGACCGCGCGATCATCGTGACCGATGGCGTCTTCAGCATGCGCGGAGATTACGCGCCGCTCGACGAGATCGTGAATCTGGCACGCAGTTTCGACAATGACTTTGCCGATGGCGTCCTGGTCGCCGTCGATGATTCACACGGTGTGGGGGCGTTCGGCGAGACCGGGCGCGGCACGCAGGAAATCACGGGAAGCGGGCCGGCGGACATCTTGGTGGCTACGCTGGGCAAGGCGTTCGGGGTCAACGGCGGGTACGTCGTCGCCGAGGCGGTTATCGTCGATTTTCTGCGCGAGACTGCGCCGTTCTACATCTACTCGAACCCGATCACGCCCGGGGAGGCGGCGGCCGCCATCGAGGCGGTCGATATTCTCGAAAGTCCACGCGGCGCAGCGCTTCTCAGCCACCTGCGTGCGATGACGCAGCGCTTCGAAAAGGGGCTCGAGGACCTCGGTCTGGAAACGATCAAGGGGCCCCATCCGGTCACGCCGCTCATGGTGCGCGACACGGCGCGAACCCGAGCGATCGTGAGCCGGCTCTTCGAGAAAGGGGTGCTGGCAACCGGACTCGGTTATCCCGTGGTGCCGAAAGGCGACGAGGAAATCCGCTTTCAGATTTGTGCCGATCACACGGTTCGCGATATCGACATCGCCTTGGAGGCCATCGGCGAGGCGGCGCGCTGAGCGCATGACGGTCCTGGCTGCCGGTTGGCGCGCCGTCACGAGTGCCTTTGAGCGTTTCGCGAAAATCGCGAGAAATGGCTCTACGCATTTATGTGACCGCGCTTCCTTTCGAAAGACCGGTTTCCGCTATTCCCGAGAAGCGGTCCAGGTAGACGAAGTGCCGAGCGCATCGTGAAGCGCGCTGGCCAGTTGCTCGCGCGAATAGGGTTTGACGAGGATCTTCTCTTCGAGCAGGGCGTTCCCGTCGCCCGCGCCGCGATCGCCCTCGTTGTAGCCCGATGTGAGGATCACGCCGATTCCGGACGCGTTCACCCGCACCCACCGGGCGACGTCGTACCCGGTCATGCCGCCCGGCATCACGATATCGGTTAGCACGAGGCGTATGGGGTCGGCCGCCTGCAGGCACTGCACGGCCTCCGGTCCCGAACGGGCGGCGACGACCGCATAACCCAGCGACTCGACCCGGCCGAGCGTTACCTCGCGCACCTGATCGTCATCCTCGACGACGAGCACGAGTTCACCATCTCCCATCGGAAGGTTCCTGCGCGGAATGGGCGCAGAAAGCCTCTTTTCTGTCGGGTCCTGAGCGCGAGGGAGATAGATGTTCACGAGGCAGCCGTCGCCCGGCTTGCTGAGGATGGTGGCAAATCCCCTTGCTTGCCGAGTGAAGCTCGCCACGCTGCTGAGGCCAAGGCCCGTTCCCTTGCCTGGACCCTTGGTCGTGAAGAACGGCTCCATCGCGCGCCTCAACGTCTCCTCGGACATGCCGACGCCGTCGTCGGCGACGGCCATGCGCGCGTAGTCGCCGGGGCGGGCGTCGGCATGAAGATCCTTCGCCTGCTGCGTATCGAGTGAGATATTCGAGGTCGATATGATGATGTTGCCGCCATTGGGCATGGCGTCACGCGCGTTGGATGCCAGGTTAAGCAGGGCGCTGTCGACCTCCCCGGCATCGGCCACGATATTCCACAGATCGGGAGCGAGTTCCGCTTTCAGCCGGACGTGCTCGCCGAGCGTGCGTGTCATGAGCTTAATCGCCTCTTGCACCCGTGCGTTGAGGCTCAAGCGAACCGGCTCGAGGTTCCTCTTTCGCACCAGCGACAGCAGCCTGCGATTGAAGCTACCGCCGATCTGCGTAGCCTCCAGCGCGCGATTGAGAAGCTGCTGCGCCACCTCGTCATGGACGCGTCGGGCAGCCAGTTCGAGGTTTCCGGCGATGATGGCGAGGAGATTGTTGAAGTCGTGCGCGACGCCGCCCGCGAGGTGGCCCACCGCCTCCAGGCGCCGGGTTTGGGCAAGTTCCTCCTCGGCCTGCTTTCGCTCGGTGATGTCGAGCGTTGCGCCGACATATTTGACCACCTTGCCGTCGGCGTCGAAATGGGGAATGGCACGATTGTAAATCCACCGGACGCTGCCGTCGGGGCGCACGATGCGGTTCTCGTTTTCGAAGACCGCCGCGTTTTGAAGCGCGGAACGAAAGCTTCTGTCCAACTCCCTGGCGTCTTCCGGCCGAATGTGATGCCGCAGCATTTCCTCGTAAGCGGGCGAGGGTTCGCCGGGATCCAGGCCGTAGATCCGCTTTTGCTCGTCCGACCAGATTGTTTCGCGTGTCTGCGCGATGTATTCCCAGCTGCCCAGATGCGCGATCCGCTGACCTTCCGCCAGAATGGTCCGAATGCGCTCAAGCTCCGCCTCGGCCAGTTTGCGTGCGGAGATATCCTCGATCACCTTGATCAGGTAATCCACGGTGCCATCCGCCTGCCGCGCACAGCCCACCGTAACGTTCGCCCAGACAATGGGGCCGTCTTTGTGGACGTAGCGCTTCTCGATGCTGTAGGTGTCGATCTCGCGGGCCAGCATGCGCCGCAGGAGCGCCACATCGGCGGCGATGTCGTCGGGGTGGGTAACGTCCAAGAACGACTTCGTCATGAGTTCGGCTGCCGTGTAGCCGAGTGTCTCGCACAGGCGATTGTTCACCCGCAGCCATATTCCGTCCGGCCCGGACTGGGCGATTCCGACCGCCGCGCTCTCGAACATGGCGCGAAATCGCGCCTCGCTCTCACGCAGCCGCTCATCGGCGTGCTTGCGTTCGCTGATGTCGTCCTTGATGGCGACGAAATGCGTGACCAGTCCGCTGGTATCGCGCACTGGCGAGATGATGGCCGTCTCCCAATAGAGCGAGCCGTCCTTGCGCAGGTTGCGGAACTCGCCATGCCAAACGCCGCCGCCCTTGATGGTTTGCCAGAGCTTTGCGTAATCCTCGCTGCTGGTATGCCCCGACTTGAGCAGGCTCGGGCGCCGGCCGATGGCCTCGTCGGCCGAATACCCGCTCAATTCGGTAAACCGAGGATTGACGTACTGGATGACGCCATCCGCGTCGGTGATGACGACCGTACTCGCCGTCTGCTCGACGACGCGCGAGAACTTGCGCAACGCGTCCTCGGCCTGCCTGCGCGCCGTCACGTCGCGGATGATGGCGGTGAAGAAGCGCCGGCCCTGTCCGTCGCGCCACTCGGTCACGGCGAGGTCGACCGGGAATAGCGATCCGTCCTTTCGGCGGCCTTCGACGTCTCGCCCGAGCCCGATGACTTTGCCGGCATCGGCGCCCGGGCAGGATCGATCTGGCTCGTCGTGACGGATCGGATGGGGTTCGGCCAACAGAATGTTCGCGTTCCGGCCCAGCAAGTCCTCGGGACCGTATGAAAAGATCGCCTCGGTGGCCGGATTGACTGATTGAATGACGCCATGGACATCGATGACGATAATGCTTTCGGCTGCGGTATTGACGATGGCGCTCAGTCGCTCTTCGCTTTCCTGCAGGCGCCGTTGGGTGAGTTTGCTGCTGGTGATGTCCTCGCTGAAAATAATGATACCACCGATTGCTCCGTCCCCCTGCCGCCACGGCCGGACCTCCCATCGCAACCATTGCGCCGTGCCGTCCGATCGCTGGAATTCGTCTTCTTGCGCGCTGACTGTCTCCCCCTTCAGCCCTCTGTTGTGCATCTCGCGCCAGCGCGTGGGCGCGCACGGAAACAGGTCGTAATGACTGCGGCCCAATATGTTGCTTGCATCGAGCCCGTAATCGTCCGCCCACCTCTTGCTGAAGGCTAAATATCTCATGCCGGTGTCGAATAGCGCCATTGCGACAGGCGCCTGCTCGATGAAGAGGCGCTGGCGCTGCTCGTTCTCCCGGTCCCGCTCCGCAGCGGCGAGCGAAGCTTGAGTGGTGTGGAACGCCTCGGTAATGGCGACGATGAGGCCGCCAGTGACCAAGAACGTGACGAGTGCGAGCCAGTCTGCCGTCTCCCTCAAGGGCGCCAGCAGTAACCAATGCGCCAGGATGGCGGAGAGGACTGTTGCCAGGACGCCGGCGGAGAACCCACCGACGATGGCGGCCATCATCACCGCAGGGTAGAATGCCAGGTAGACTAGGCGCTCCTCCAGGCCGCCGAGCAGCGTGAGGCGGAGCACCAGGGCGGCGAGCACGATCAAGGCGGCCACGCCGAGCCGCCAAGCCAGCGGCCAGGACCGGCACGTCCCGGCAAGAGCGAGGGCCCGGCTGCCGATGCGTTCCCGCGTGGTGCTGTCGAAGGCCGACAGGACGTCAGCTCGCTTCATGTTCTGCACTCGGACCTCGTGCGTCCATGGACAATTCTGAGCTCCAACAAATTTCGAACTGGCGGCAGGCGCGGGAAGCAGACCGCCGATCAGCCGATCAGATCTCGTGCCTGTTCCCCTCGATTTCAGCCAGGAGCTTCTTGCATAGCTGCCAAGCCTGCGGCGTCTCGGCGTCGACGCTCACAAACTCGGCGCCGCTTGCGCGCTCGATGAACTGCTCCTGGAAGGTTCTCAGATCGATTTCCTCCGGCTCGGCCGGAAAAGGCTCATCATCAGGGAGGCGTTCGCCAAGGGCATCTTCGATGCGGACGCGCAGGACCCAACCTTGGGGGCTGTGAAGCGGCGTCACATCAAGAGTGCCGATGGCCGTCACCTCGGTTATATCGTCGATCTCCTCCTCGCCCAGCCGGCGTCGCCGCCGATCCGACGAAGAGATGTCTTCAAGCGTGTATGAGCGTGAGGCGGAGATCTCGAGTTCGCGGCGAGCGGATGCCTGTTCTGCGATGAGCCATTGGACGATTTGCTCGGCTGCAATGTCAACTGGATAGGTTTCCATCACGTCACCCGCAATGCCCAACCAATGGGGCGATCCGCCGCCACCTTGCAATCCTGCACGTGCTGACCTGAGTTTGCCGAATTACGGCGGCTTGGCCGGTTCCAGCAATAATATTTAAACGTATCATCCAACAGCAATGTGCAACATGAAAAAATCCGCCGCGGCGTTGGCGGTCCGGCTTGCAGAGCCTGGTGCGAAAAATTCGATGGAATGCCTGTATCCGGCAGGCGCTGACGGAGAGTTGATTAAAGTCAAGGACGCCACTTGCCAGCCAAGGGACAATTCAAAATATTTTGAGCGGCGGATGTCCACGCATCGAACAGGCGATCCAGGGACGACGTCGCTCTCCAAGGCAAAATCGATTTCATACTGGCAAGAAAGCGCCCCAGGTCGCAATGGGTCTTGCGGCTGAGAACCACGACAGGCTCCGAGCGCGCACCTGAAATTTCGCGTGATTGCCCGGTTCGATCGAGGTAGGCTTTCATCTCAGCGAGCATAGAGGACTGGAGTAATGACTTTACTCACTCGCGAAGACGTCGTGCGCGCTCTTGGTCATGCCGCCGACGACAACCTTGTTCTTGAAATTCTCAAGACACGAGCAACGATTGAACAACTCGGGGAGGCGCTCGCCTGGCTTGCGGCGGATGACGCCATGATGCGCTCGGCGCATCGGCCGCCGCACGGTGTCGTTGCGGAAATCTGCGAGATAATTGCGCGCTCCGACGCGGTAATGGATCGCGATTGAGATGCCGCGCGGGGAGCGTTGCTCCTCACGGGCCGGCCGATTGTCATTTTGATTGAGAGTATGGAGTGCCCCGCCATGCAAGTTCCGCTGCAAATTCAGTTTGAGCACGTCGATCCCTCGGACTTCATAAGGGAGCGGGTTCGACAGGAGGCGGGGAAGCTCGAGCAGTTCTGCGATCGGATAACTTCGGCTCGTGTCGTGATCGGACGCCCCCAGCGTCGACATCACAAGGGGGACACCTATGCCATTCGCATTCATCTGACTGTTCCGGGCGCATCGGACGTAGCCGTCAGCCGCGATCCGGCTGCTACCGGCCGGCATGAAGAGATACAGGTCACGATCACCGATGCCTTCGATGAGGCACGGAGGCAGTTGCAGGATCTCGTGCGCAAACGCGAAGGCAGCATCAAGGTGCATGAAATGCCTCCGCATGGCGTCATCCGTGCACTTGTGCCCGAACGCGACCACGGGTTCATCGCGGCATCGGACGGGCGTGAGATCTACTTCCATCGCAATAGTGTGGAGGGTGGAAACTTCGACAAACTCTCGGTCGGTCAGGAAGTGCGCTTCTCGGAAGCGCCGGGCGATAAAGGCCCGCAAGCGACCATCGTTAAACCGATCGGAAAGCGCCACGTCGCGTAAAGGGGAGCCGGCGAGCCTGAAGCCAATTGCGCGTCGCGTGCCGGTCGCGAAAACGGTTCCACGCCTGTGCATGTTTGTATTGTGCTTATGGTCGCGCTGCTTGTCGTAACGCCGATTTTCACTTTGCCCAATAAGGCGCTGTGAAGCCGTCCGGGACATCACCCCTTTATGCAGATCAACGGTTCCAGCCTTGCCACCTTGGCCGCCAACCCCGCCGCCTGTGCAGCATCCACGACGGCACGCACGTCCTTGTAAGCGCCCGGAGCCTCTTCGGCGATGCCCCGCATGGACGGACATTTCACGATAATGCCCCTCGTCCTCAACTCGTCCACCACCCTGCGGCCGCGCCATGTCCTCAAGGCTTGATGCCGGCTCATCTGGCGGCCGGCGCCATGGCAGGCTGATGAAAACGCGCGCACCTCTCCCACCTTGGTCCCGACGAGGACGTAGGACTCTGTTCCCATGCTGCCGCCTATCAGCACCGGCTGCCCGGCGCCGCGCAGCGCCGGTGGCAGGCTCGGGTGTCCAGGCCCGAACGCCCGGGTCGCGCCCTTGCGATGGACGTAAAGTCTCTTCTCCTCCCCGTTGACTTTGTGAGGCTCGACCTTGCACGTGTTGTGCGAGACGTCGAACAGCAGGGGCAAGTCCCCGTGACGATGGAATTGAGCGAACACCTTGCGGGCCAGATGGCCGATGATCTCGCGGTTCGCAATCGCGCAATTGATGGCCGATCGCATGGCTCCGAGGTAGCGGCGGCCGATCTCTGACCTGATGGGCGCACACGCGAGTTCGCGGTCGGGCAATTGGATGCCGTAGGACTCTGCGGCGATTGCCATTTCACGCAAGAATTCGGTGCCGATCTGGTGTCCCAGACCTCGCGACCCGCAATGAATAGCCACGACGCACTCGCCATGCTTGAGCCCAAAGGCGGACGCGGCTGCTTCGTCGTAGATCTCTGCGATATGCTGTACCTCGAGGTAGTGATTTCCAGACCCCAATGTCCCCATTTCGCGGCTCTGGCGCATTCTGGCATGCTCGGACACAAAAGCCGGATCTGCATCCGCCTGACAGCCGTTCTCTTCGATGCGCTCGAGGTCCTGGGCTCTGCCGAAACCGCGTTGGACCGCCCATCGGGCGCCGCCTGAAAGCATCGCCGTCATTTCCCGATCATCGAGAGCGATCAGCCCTTCGGATCCGACGCCGGCCGGGATCTCCGAGTAGAGAGCCTCCGCGAGGGGTTCCTGCACGCCAACAATGTCTTCACGCGACAGGTGTGTGTGATGAAGCCTGACGCCGCAAGAGACGTCGAAGCCTACGCCGCCTGCCGATACGATTCCCCCGTCGTCGGGATCGAATGCGGCAACCCCGCCGATGGGGAAGCCGTAACCCCAGTGGGCATCCGGCATGGCGTACGAGGCGCGCACGATACCCGGAAGCGACGCAACGTTTGCGGCCTGCTGATAGACCTTGTCATCCATGTCACGGATCAGGTCCTCGGTCGCGTAGATCACAGCGGGCACGCGCATCCGCCCTGTCGCGGGGATCTGCCACGATGTGTCCGAGACTTTCTCGAATCGCGAGATGTCCACTGGATCCGTCTCCTCGCGAAATAGGTTCTATACGTCGACCACGCACTGGGCGCGCCACATGCCAGGCCCATCCTCGCCGACGAAAAGCTCCGTCATGGTGGCGCCCTTGATTTCGACCGCCGGGCTGTGCCGCTGGCGTGAAACGTGTTCGCCCCTCGCCACCGCGCTGAGGTGTTTGCCTTCCACGAGCACGTCGAATGAGCCGAACAACATCCGCCGCGTCGCCATCTCGAATATAAGGCAATTGAGCCAGTCGAGCAGAAGGATTTCCGCGTTTGGCGCTTCGGCCTTGATTTCCACGGCGATTTGCGCGGCCACGTTCGCCGGGTCGGTGATAACCGCGGTCGTCGCAAGAGCGGCTTGCTCGAATGCGGCGTTCAGCGTCGGACCTCGGCCGCGCACGCCGATGTCCGATCCGTGCGGGAAATGCTCCCAACACGCACGCCCCGTTGCGGAGTGCTCGCATTTGCTGTTCAAGGCGAACCTATGGGATCAAGGGCGCCGTTGCGGTTCAGTTGAGGGGCCACGGCAATCCGGACCGTCAGGGCGCTCCGCGGCGCAGCGTTCCCCCCGCCGCGCCAGGCGCGGCAGGGGCATCGTTCTCTAGGATCAACCTTTGGCGATGGGAATTCGCTTCTCGGCCTTGGCGGCCTCCGCGCGCTTTGGGAGCGTGACTTTCAGCACGCCCTTGTCGAAGGTCGCGGCGACCTTGTCGGGGTCGACGGCGTCGCCGAGCTGGAAAGATCTGTGGAAGCTGCCGTAGCTGCGCTCCATCAGATGGTAGTTTTCCTTTTTTTCTTCGCGTTCGGATTTCTTCTCGCCCTTGAGCGTCAACACGCCGTTGCTCAGCGTGACATGGACATCTTTCTCCTCCATCCCGGGCAGTTCGGCCTCAACGATGAACTCCTTGTCGGTTTCGCGAAGATCGATGCTGGGAGCCAGCATTTCCTTCCAACCGGCCCGTGTCAGAGAGGGAAAACCGGCCAAGCCACGGCCGAGGAATGAGTCGAACACGCGGTCCATTTCGGCGCGCATCGCAGAGAAAGGATCTAGGTAACGGGGGGCGGGAGCGCTCGTTGTCTCCGTCTTTTTGACTTCCTGTGCCATCATTACTCTCCATGCCTGAAAAGCGCTGCCTGGTTCGCGATCTGCATCGGCGCGCGAACCGTCCAGCCATATACAGATAGGACACAAATAAGAATTCTGACAACGAACTGGCCGGCACTTTGACGCGAGTCAATAATTGCGGTTTGCCGGCGGCACGCCAGTCTGGCGCGAGGCATGGCGGAGACCCCCGCGAGGGTAGGGGACGAAGGAACGCGCCGCCGAAGCGGCTTGCCGCCGATCTTATCCTGGATGTAAGTATTAAAAATGAATGAAGCCTGTTCGTCGCCGGAGTTGGTTGGCCGATCGAGGTGTGCCGTCTCCGGACACGGGGCTTTGCACTGCTTTCAGGTGACGGTTGCTGCGCCGGAAATTGTGGCGGACTGCCATCGGTTGTGAGTTTGGCGAATATGGAACCGGATGAAACTTGCAGCGAGGACGGCTGCCGGCTCCGACCGCACAGTCGGCTTTTTGGCCCGAGGGGTTGCGCGGGTGCAAATGCCCCGTCACATTCGCCGTATGCATCGGCCATATGCTTCATCCTTTTCGCAATCGGCATAATGCGGTCCGAATTTCTTTGAGGCAATTTCCTTAGACACAGCGCACATGGTGTGGCTGCCAGAACAGTTTTGGTCGGATCGCAAGCTCGCGGACCTGGCGCCGGGCGTTGCGGCGGATATCGCGCTTCGCATCTTCTGCACGCCCGCTCTGTCGCAGTGGCGACATCCCGAGCAGCGGGCCCTTGTGGCCCGCGCACGGCGCTATCTGTGCAGTGCCGTTCGACGGCACGTTCCGACACCGGTCGGCGAAGTCGCAACTTACCGCTTCGACCCTGACGGCGCTTCGCGCGGCAGGGTTCTTCTGGTCCACGGCTGGACGAGCGAGGCCTCCTTCATGACTGCCATCGCCGAACCGATCCGCCGCGCCGGGTTCACGACGCTCCTCGTCGATCTGCCTGGGCACGGCATGAGCCGAGGCCGCTCCACGAATCTGATGGACTGCGCCAGAGCGATCGTCGCGCTCGGCGGGGCGCTCGGTCCGTTCGACGGCGTTGTTTCGCAATCCTTTGGCAGCATGAGCGCGCTCGTCGCCATCGAAGGCGCGCCGCCGATGCCGGGTGCTCTGGAAGACGTGAAGAGGCTGGTTCTCATCTCCAGTCCCAATCGCCTCAGCGATGTCACGCGCTGGTTCGCGGCGCATTGGCAACTTGCGCCGCCGGCATTGCGCGCCCTCGAAGCCCGCCTGGAACGTATCGGTCGCCGGCCCATCGGCCTGTTCACGGTAGCGCGGCTCCTTGAAGCCTCCGGCCGGCCCGCACTCCTGATCCACGCACGCAACGATGCCGACGTGCCGTTCAGCGCGTCAGAGGAAATTGCTGCGCGCTCCCCTCGTGCCGAACTCCAGGCCTATGACGGCTTGGGCCACCGTCACGTGCTCTTCGCCTCGCAGGTCGCGCGCCGGATCGCGGCTTATTTGAAAGAGCTTTGAGCCTGACCCCGGAGCAGATCGCCTGGCAGTTGCGGATGCGGGCGTCGAGGTATCCGCAGCCGAAGCCGATTGTAGCGGTTCCGGCTCGACGGACGGGTTAGCGGCCTTGTCGAATGGCCTTATGAAGGGCGACCCTGGGAAGTGCGTTGTTTCTTGGGGGCGTGGGAGAGGAGATCTCGCAACATGGACACGACACGTGTTGCGGGAATCTTCCCACCGCACTGGAGACTTATTCTTGCGCCCTCGAAGAGCAGGAACACTTCGTCGGCGAGCTTTTGCGGCTGGCGATAGCGCGCCGCGGTAAAAAGCTGAACGAGGCTTTTGCGCTTTCTTTCCTTGTAGGCTTCGATCACGTCCCGGGCAGGATGACCGGCCGGAAGCTCGACTGCGGCATTGGCGAGCGCGCAACCTCTTTGAAAACGATTGGACAGAGCATCTTCGACGTAATCGACCCAAGCATTAAGCCGCTTTTCGGGGGCATGACGATACTGCTCGTCAAGCTGTTCCCATGCTGCGTCGCCCTGATCGGCGATGCGCGTGACGTAAGCCACAATCAAATCGTCTTTCGAACGAAAATGACGGTAAAGCGTCATCTTGTTCGTGAGTGCACCCGCAGCAATGGCCTCGACCCCGACAGCGTTGATGCCTTCGCGGTAGAACAGGTCGCAAGCGGTTTCCAAAATTCGGTCTTTTGGGGGAAGCTCCTCCAGTGCGCTGGAAATTGCAATCCCGCCATGCATTGCGGATGGGTCAGATCTCGGCATAAGCTTCTTGACTGGGATGTTACCGCTCGGTAAGCACCATGTTACCGATCGGTACCGTCTAGCACAACATTTCCCCGGCGTCACGATGTTCATTTGCAAGTCTGATGATCTGTCGCGGCAATGGGCTGGAGACTTCCATGCAGAAGATGCGCATTTCCTCGTTTGCAGCTGCCGCCCTCATGGCAGCGCTCGCGGTGGGCGGCTGCAATGAGAATGCACCCGAGTCGAAACAGGCTGTTGCGGCGCCTCAAGCTCCCGCGGTGACCGTCGCGCGTCCCGTGACCAAGGTCGTTGCCGACTTCGATGAGTACGTCGGCCGCTTCGAGGCCGTCGATCATGTCGAGGTGCGCGCGCGCGTCTCGGGTTATCTCGACAAAATCCATTTTATCGACGGCCAACTCGTAAAAGCTGGAGAGACGCTCTTTACGATCGATCGCCGCCCTTTCGAGGTCGCGCTCGAACGGGTGAGGGCCGCGCGCGCTCAGGCCGAAGCGAATTTGGCTTATGCCGACAGCGATCTGCAGCGCGGCGACCGCCTTGTGAAAGGCTCCACGATAACGCAGCAGACTTACGATCAGCGCGTCCTGGCGAGAAATGTGGCACAGGCCGCGTTGACGGCGCAGGATGCGGCGGTCAGGCAGGCCGAACTAGAATTGCAGTATACCGAGCTTAAGGCTCCGATCATGGGCCGCATCGGCGACCGGCGTGTGTCGATCGGCAATCTGGTGACGGGCGGATCCAATGGGTCGACGACGTTGCTGGCGACCATTGTCTCGATCGACCCGATCCGTTTCGAGTTCACGATGGACGAGCAGTCCTATATGCGTTTCACGTCCGCGCACGCCAAGATCGATGACGGCAGCAAGGGAGTGGCGGTGACGTTGAAGCTCATAGGCGAGAAGGAATTCGAGCATAACGGCAAAATCGATTTCGTGGATAACGTGATCGACCGTTCGTCGGGCACCATCCGTGTGCGCGCCCAGTTCCCGAATCCGGAAGGCCGATTGACCCCTGGCATGTTCGGCCGCATCAAGGTTCCAAGTTCCGCGCCTGCCAGCGCCCTGCTGGTGCCCGATACTGCGATCGCCACCGAGCAGGTGCGCAAGTTCGTCTACACGGTCGGCAGCGACAACGTGGCGAACCCGAAGTACGTAACGCTCGGCCCGGAGATCGACGGTATGCGCGTCGTCACGGCCGGGCTATCGGCGGATGACGTGGTGGTCGTCAACGGACTGATGCGCATCAGGCCCGGTGCGAAAGTTTCGCCGCAGCAGTCGACGGCTGAAGCCGCTCCAGGAACACCGGCCGTCACGGCCAACTGATCAAGGCGGTCTCGCCCATGAGGATTTCGCACTTTTTTATCGACCGGCCGATCTTTGCGGCCGTGATCTCGCTCGTATTCATGATTCTGGGCGGCGTTGCCGTCGGGCGGCTTCCGATCGCCCAATATCCCGAGATCGCGCCTCCCGTCGTCAACGTGACCGGGCAATATCCCGGTGCGAGTGCCGAGGTGGTGGCGGCGACCGTGGTCGCGCCTTTGGAGCAGCAGATCAACGGTGTCGAGAAGATGCTCTACATCTCCTCGAACTCGACGGGCGATGGGCGCTTTTCCATTTCGGTGACCTTCGATCTGGGCACCAACCTCGATATCGCGCAGGTCCAGGTTCAAAATCGCGTCGCGACGGCATTGCCGCGCTTGCCGGTAGACGTGCGCAACATTGGCGTGACGGTTGCCAAGGCTTCGCCCGACCTGATGATGGTCGTGCACATGCTGTCGCCCGATAAGTCGCGCGATACGCTCTTCATGTCCAACTACGCAAGCGTCAACGTGGTGGATGTCTTGAGTCGCATCGAGGGCATCGGCTCGATCACGGTGTTCGGCGGCCGCGACTATTCGATGCGCGTCTGGCTCGACCCGGATCGATTGCAGTCTCTCGGGTTGACGTCCGGCGATGTCGTCAGCGCACTTCAGGGGCAGAATATACAGGTGGCCGCCGGCGTCCTGGATCAGCCGCCGATCCCCAAGCAGGGCGCCTTCCAGATCGCCGTGCAGGCGCAGGGAAGGCTCGTGGATGCCGAGCAGTTCGGCAACATCGTGGTGAAGAAGTCCGATACGTCGGTCGTGCGGGTCAAGGACGTCGGCCGGGTCGAGCTGGCGGCTCTGGACTACGGACTGAACTCCTACCTGGACAAGAATCCGGCGGTTGCGCTGGGCATCTTCCAATTGCCCGGGTCCAACGCCATTGCCACCGCGGAAAAGATCAAAACCACAATGGCGGAGTTGTCCAAGAGCTTTCCGCCGGGCGTGCAATACGACATCGTCTACAACCCGACCGACTTCATCCAACAATCAGTGGATGCGGTCGTGACCACGATCCTCGAGGCTATCGTGCTCGTTGTGATCGTCGTCATCGTGTTCCTGCAGACGTGGCGGGCCGCCATTATTCCGATCGTGGCGATCCCCGTGTCCCTCATTGGCACCTTCTTTCTCATGGCGGTGTTCGGCTTTTCGCTGAACAACCTGTCGCTGTTCGGTCTTGTTTTGGCCATCGGCATCGTGGTCGACGACGCCATCGTCGTCGTGGAAAACGTCGAGCGCAACATGGCGCTGGGCATGAGTCCGCGTGAGGCGTCCTATAAGACCATGGATGAAGTCGGCACCGCACTGATCGCCATCGCGCTGGTGCTGACGGCGGTGTTCGTGCCGTCCGCCTTCATCACCGGCATCTCGGGTCAGTTCTATCGCCAGTTCGCACTCACGATTGCGGGCGCAACGGTCATCTCGCTGATCGTGTCGCTGACGCTTTCGCCTGCTCTTTGCGCGCTGCTGCTGAAATCCAGCGACCACGGCAAGAAGCGCTCTTTGCTGATGTGGCCCGTGCACGCATTCTTCCGGGCCTTCAACTGGGGCTTCGACAGGATGTCGGCGGGATACGGCTGGCTCGTCGGCCGCGTGGTGCGCTTCGCCGCGCTGATGCTGATCGTCTACGTGGGCATCATCGCCTTCGGCCTCAATGAATTCCGCAAGGCGCCGGTTGGCTTCATTCCCCAGCTCGATGCGGGCTATCTCATCACGGCCACGCAACTTCCTCCCGCGGCATCGCTCGCGCGGACCGACGAGGTCAACAAGCGGGTCGTGGAGCTGGCGCTCGAGGTGCCCGGCGTCAGTCACGCCGTCAATTTCATCGGCTTTTCAGGCGCCACGCGAACGAACGCCTCGAATGCCGGCGCCGTGTTCGTCACTCTCAAGCCCTTCGAGGAGCGCGCCAAGGATCCCAGCCAGTCGGCGGCGGCGATCCGGCAAGCCTTGCTCGCAAAATTTTCATCCATCCAGGATGCGCTGGTGTTTGTCGTGGCGCCGCCGCCCGTTCGCGGTATCGGCAACGCGGGGGGCTTCCGGATGATGGTGCAGGACCGCAACGCGGCCGGACCCGCAGCACTCCAGCAGGCCGTGGGCGCCATGATGGGCAAAGCGGCCCAGACGGCGGGTGTGCAGCAGGTCTTTTCCCTGTTTGAGAACGCAACGCCGCAACTCTACCTCGATGTGGACCGGGTGAAGGCGCAGATGCTCGGCATCAACGTCACCGATGTGTTCTCGACGTTGCAGACCTATCTTGGCTCAGCCTATGTCAACGACTTCAACCTGCTGGGCCGCACCTATCGCGTGACAGCGCAGGCCGACAGCGCGTTTCGCATGACGCCGAAGGATGTGCTTGCCATTCGCGTGAAGAACTCGGCTGGCGATACGGTGCCGCTCGGATCGTTCGCAACGGTCTCGGACGTCTCGGCTCCATCGCGCGTGCCGCGCTACAATTTGTATCCGGCAGCCGAACTCGACGGTTCGGCGGCGCCGGGATATTCGCAAGGCCAGGCCATCGACATCATGGAGAAGATGGCGGCCGAGACCTTGCCGCCGGGATTCAGCTTCGAATGGACAGACCTGGCGTTCCAGCAGATCCGGGCAGGCAACGCGGCGGTGTTTGCGTTCGCGCTCGGCGTCGCGTTCGTCTTCCTTGTTCTGGCGGCGCAGTTTGAAAGTCTGACCTTGCCCCTGGCCATCATCCTGATCGTGCCGATGAGCCTCGTCGCGTCCATCTCCGGCGTCATCATTCGAGGCATGGACAACAACATCCTCACGCAGGTTGGCTTCATCGTGTTGATCGGTCTGGCGGCCAAGAACGCCATTCTGATCGTGGAGTTCGCCGAGCAGTTGGAGGAGGCGGGCCGCGACCGCTTCGAGGCGGCGCGAGAGGCCGCGCGCCTGCGCATGCGTCCCATCCTGATGACGTCGCTCGCGTTCATTCTGGGTGTGGTTCCGCTCGTCTGGGCGGTTGGCGCGGGCGCCGAGTTGCGCCAGGCGCTCGGCACGGCCGTATTCTCGGGCATGATCGGCGTGACCGCGTTCGGCCTTATTTTCACGCCAGTGTTTTACGTGATCTGCCGCTGGCTGGCGAAATCCAAGCGCCATAAGGCGCCCCATGAATCCGTTCCCCATCCGGCCGAGTAGATCGGACCGCGGCAAAAACAGGGGTGCCGGGCTGTCACGGATGTGTTATACGGCGCCGTTCGACCTGAAAAAGGGCTGGTCCCTTCGTGAAGCTGTTTCGTATCGCGATTGCGCTGCTGTTGGCCTTTTCGGTGGGTCTTGGACCCGCCGTGGCGGCCGACATGCTGGCCAGTCGGGCGGCGATGGGCGGGACTGGCGTAAAGGTTGGCGCGGCCGCACGCGATCACGCGGGCCACGCTGGCGGGATCCATGATCACGGCGCGCTGTCGAACGTTGCAGACGATTGCCACGCCATGAAAGAGACCCGCGGAGGCAGCGATACGCCGCACGAGGGTTGCTGCGGCGACGGCAAGCTGTGCGCGGCTGCTTTATGCTTGGTCAAATGCTTCCAGTTGACTGCCGTGCTCGCGCCAGAGAGTACGCGGCTAGCATTCAGGATTGCGCAAGCGTTTCCGGTGGCGATGTCGCGGCCTGCAGGCTGGTCTTACGGCCCTTCGCCTCCACCTCCCCGAGCCTGATCCCAAGCATAGCCAGTGCGTCCGCGTGCTGGTTGACAGCGGGCCGCTTGCGCGGAACGCAGCGAGACGGTGCTCGAAGCCGCTCGCGTGACAGCTTTGGATTGAGGAACCGACAGATGAATTCCAGGATGATGATATGCGCTGCCCTGTTTGGCGCTGGGGTGGTCGCATCGCACGACGCTGCGCTGGCAGGAGCGGCCGACTACGTTTTCGAGCCGGTGAAAGTGGCCGTGAAGAGTGGCGCAGGCAGCGAATTGGCCGTTCGGCTGATGCATAAGCCGTCGAACAAGGCGGTTGACGGAGCGATCGTGTTTCGCACCCGCCTCGACATGTCGCCCGACGCCATGGGCGACATGACTGCCTCGATAGAACCGATGCCGGCTGCGCCCGATGGCGTCTATCGCTTCAAGGCGGACCTGACAATGGCAGGACGATGGGCGCTCAAGCTCATGGCCAAGGTCCCCGGTGAATCGGAGACCGTTGAAGGCAGCATCGTCTTCCAGGCCGAAGACTGAGGAGCGCCGCCATGAACAAACTCCTTGCGGGCGGCCTCGCGTCCGCCGCGATTCTTGCTGCCGTGGCGGCTGGATTTCGACTCGGTGCCGGCCGATGGCCCGATACGTCCCATCTCGCAACGCTGGCGCATGAAGCGCCCGCACCCGAGCACGCACACGCCCGCAAGGTGCTCTATTGGCGTCATCCCTCCGATGAGGCGGAGTTTTCCGCGCAGGCCAGGAAGACAGAGGACGGGCGCGACTACGTGCCCGTCTACGACGATCAAGAGGCTGACTTTGCAAACGCGCGTCCCAAGGGTGAGGCGCCGCCTCCAAACAGGAAGATCCTCTACTACCGCAACCCGATGGGGCTGCCGGACACCTCTCCTACCCCGAAGAAGGATTCCATGGGGATGGACTACATCCCTGTCTACGAGGGCGACGGCGATGACGGATCGACTGTCAAAGTCAGTGTCGCCAAGGTTCAACGCACGGGTGTGCGCACGGAGCCCGTGATGCGGCGTCATGTGATGCGCCCGGTGCGTGCGCCGGGCGTCGCCAAGCCTGACGAGAGAACGCTCTATTCCGTCACCCTGCGCGCCGACAGCTTCATCGAGAAGCTGTATGTCAACGAGAATGGCCGCCACGTCGAAAAGGGAGACCCGCTGTTTCGCATCTACAGCCCCGACATGGTCAAGGTGCAGGTGGATTACCGCATCTCGCGCAACGCCGGCGGGGAACGCAGCGAAGCGGGTGCAACGCAACGCCTGGAAAACCTGGGGTTGCCGAAGCCGGTCGTTGAGCAGTTGAAACGCTCTGGCGAGCCGGTCCTCTCATTCGACTGGCCGTCGCCGGTGACCGGCTTCGTGCTGCGCAAGAACGCGCTTGAGGGCATGATGGCGAAGACGGGCGATGAGATTTTCCGCATCGCGGATTTGTCGAGCATCTGGGTCATCGCCGATGTGGCCGAACAGGACATCGGGCAGGTTCACGCCGGGGACAAGGCCAAGGTGACGTTCCGTGCCTTTCCCGGGGAAGTCTTCGAAGGCGACGTGACCTTCATCCTGCACGAACTCGACATGGCGACGCGCACCGCTCATGTCCGCATTCAACTTGCCAACCCGGATCACCGCATCAAGCATGAAATGTTTGCCGATGTGGAGATCGATACGCAGCCGGGTCGGGCGGAGGAACTGGCGGTTCCGGCATCGGCCCTCATCGACAGCGGCCGGCGGCAGGTTGTGATCGTCGATCTGGGCGATGGGCGTTTTGAACCGCGCGACGTCAAGACCGGTTTGCGGGGAGAGGGCTACGTCGCGATCAGAGAAGGCTTGAAGGAGGGCGAAAACGTCGTCGTTGCAGCAAACTTCCTGATCGATGCCGAAAGCAACCTGAAGGCCGCACTGGCGGGCTTTGCCGGTGAGGCCGGCGCCGAGCCTGCCGCCGGCCATCATGCACATTCGCACGACGGGAGCGCCGGGCAATGATCTCACGCATCATCAGATGGTCTGCTGGCAACGCCGTTCTCATTCTGGCCGCAACCGCTCTCCTCACTCTGGCAGGACTCTACGCGGTGCGGAAAGTGCCGCTCGACGCGTTGCCCGATCTCTCGGACACGCAGGTCATCGTCTACACGGAATACAGCGGTCAGGCGCCGCAGGTGGTCGAGGATCAGGTGACCTATCCGCTGTCGACCGCCATGCTGTCCGTGCCACACTCCAAGGTGGTGCGCGGCTTCTCCTTCTTCGGCGCATCTTTCGTCTATGTGATCTTTGATGAAGGAACGGACATTTACTGGGCGCGTTCGCGCGTCCTGGAAAGCTTGTCCGCTGCGGCTCGCGCCTTGCCGCAGGGCGCGACGCCGGCGTTGGGTCCGGACGCAACCGGCGTCGGCTGGGTGTATCAGTATGTGGTGATGGCCGCCCGGCGGACGCTGGCGGAGCTGCGCACGACCCAGGACTGGCAGGTGCGTTTTGCGCTTGCCAAGGCCGAAGGAGTAGCCGAGGTCGCAAGCGTCGGCGGCTTCGTGCGCCAGTACTCGGTCATTGTCGATCCGCGCAGCTTGCGCGCATTCAATATCCCGCTGTCGCGGGTGCGCGAAGCCATTCGCCAGTCCAACATGGACGTTGGAGGGCGTGTCGTCGAACTGGCGGAAGCCGAATTCATGGTCCGTGGGCGCGGCTATCTCAAGAACATCGAAGATATCGAGCAGATTGTTCTGAAAAGCGAGCAGGGCACGCCTGTGCGCCTGAAGGATGTGGCTCGGGTGGAATTGGCCCCCGATGAGCGGCGCGGCGTTGCGGAACTCAACGGCGAAGGTGAGGTCGTGTCCGGTATCGCCGTGCAACGCTACGGCCAGAATGCCTTGTCAGTCATAGATAGCGTCAAGGACCGGATTGCCAGGATCAAGGAGAGCTTGCCTGAGGGCACGACGATCGTGCCGGTCTACGATCGCTCGGACCTCATTCACCGGGCCATTGCAACGCTCAAGTCTACGCTGCTGGAGGAAAGCGCCATCGTCGCTGCGGTCTGCTTCGTATTCCTGCTTCATGCCCGCAGCGCGTTCGTCGCCATCCTCACGTTGCCGATTGGAATTCTCATCGCCTATCTGTGCATGTGGCTTCTGGGGATCTCGTCGAACATCATGAGCCTCGGGGGCATCGCGATCGCGATTGGCGCGATGATCGACGCGGCGATCGTCATGATCGAGAACGCTCATAAGCATCTGGAGCGCGCACCCGAAGGTAAGCCGCGTGCGGCGGTTCTGATAGAGGCGGCGTGCGAGGTCGGGCCGTCGCTGTTCTTCTCGCTGCTCATCATCACGGTGTCGTTCCTGCCCATCTTCGCGTTGGAGGCGCAGGAAGGCCTTCTGTTCAAGCCTCTGGCGTGGACAAAGACGTTCGCCATGGCTGCCGCGGCGATGTTGTCGGTGACGCTGGTGCCGGCGCTCATGGTCGTGTTCGTGCGCGGCCGCATCGTGCCGGAAGCGAGCAATCCCGTGAACCGGCTGCTGCTCTGGGTCTACCGGCCCGTGATCGAGACGGTTCTTCGCGCCAAATTGCCGACGATCGCTCTGGCGGGGGCCGTGCTCGTCACAAGCGTCTGGCCGGCCTCCAAGCTCGGGTCAGAATTCATGCCCTCGTTGAACGAGGGCACCATCCTGTACATGCCCACGACGCTGCCCGGGCTTTCGATGACCAAGGCTGCGGAGCTGTTGCAGATCCAGAACCGGATCATCAAGACATTCCCCGAAGTCGAAAGCGTGTTCGGCAAAGCCGGGCGCGCGGCGACCGCCACCGATCCGGCGCCGACGGAAATGTTCGAGACGGTCATCAATCTCAAGCCGCAGGAGGAATGGCGCGCAGGCATGACGGTCGATGCGCTCGTTGGCGAGATGGACAAGGCGTTGCAGTTTCCTGGCGTTTCCAATGCCTGGACGATGCCGATCAAGGCGCGTATCGACATGCTCTCGACCGGCATACGCACGCCCGTGGGCGTCAAGGTCATCGGTCCGGATCTGAAGGTCATCGAGCAGGTTTCACGCAAGATCGAGGCTGCGATCAAGACGGTGCCTGGAACCTCCAGCGCCTATGCCGAACGGATCATGGGCGGCTATTATCTGGACATCGAGCCGGACCGGCGCGAACTGGCGCGTTACGCGTTGAGCCTTGCGGACGTGCAAGAAGTTGTGGCCTCCGCCATCGGCGCGCAGACCGTGACCACAACCGTCGAGGGGCGCGAGCGCTATGGGGTGGCGGTGCGCTACCCGCGTGACGTGCGCTCCGACCCCGTCAGCATCTCGCGCGAGGTTCTCGTGCCGCTTGCCAATGGCGCCTCCGTTCCGCTGGGCCAAGTCGCCAAGATCAGCCTGAGGGAAGGACCGGCTGTGATCCGAACCGAAAATGCGCAGTTGGCCGCCTACGTGTTCGTCGATGCGCGAGACCGCGATCTGGGCGGCTACGTCGCGGATGCGCAAAAGGCCGTCGCCGAAAACGTCGATTTCCCGCCCGGCTACTACGCGGTGTGGAGCGGACAATTCGAGTACTACGAACGGGCCAAGAAGCGGCTTTCCATCGTGGTGCCGCTCACGCTGCTGGCGATCCTGATGCTGCTGTACATGAATTTCCGCCGCATGACGGAGACGCTGATCGTGATGCTTTCCTTGCCCTTCGCCCTGGTGGGTGGGGTGTGGCTGATGTGGTGGATGGGGTTCAACATGTCGGTAGCGGTGGCGGTCGGCTTCATTGCGCTCGCAGGCGTGGCTGCGGAGACCGGCGTCATCATGCTCATCTATCTCGACCATGCGCTCGAAGCCCGCCTGGAACGTGCAAGGGCGCAGGGGCGCGCCTTCACGCGCGAGGACGTCCACGCCGCGGTGATGGAGGGCGCGGTCGAGCGCGTCCGGCCAAAGATCATGACAGTCGTTGCGATCATGGCCGGGCTGCTTCCCATTCTGTGGAGCCACGGCACGGGCTCGGAAGTGATGCAGCGCATCGCCGTACCTATGGTGGGCGGAATGGTCTCTTCGACGGTTCTGACCTTGATTGTCATTCCCGTCATCTATGCCCTGGTCAAGCAACGCCAGGTCGGGGCGGAAAGCGCGCGGACGGCGCAACGCGACAGAGCCGTTCCGGCAACTGCATGAGCGTGTCGACTGCGCAATGCCGGTGCGTGCATGACGTGCGGTGCGCGTGCTCGCGAGATGATCGTTGCGGCATCTGCCGGGCACGCGCGGCGTCCAAGATCGCTTCGTTTTTCTGATGGTTTCCATGCCGCTTCGTTATCGCAGGAGGCAATGACGAAGCGGCGCCTTCGACGTACGTATTAGGAAGAAAGACGTAAGAAGCTGGAAGGATATCCTTTCGATACTCGATATTGTTTCGGCGTGCGGGCCGCTGAGTTTCGTGCGAAGTTAAGCGCCCGCTCTGACGATGACCGATACGAGTCCCGACAATGAGAGAAAGCCGAGAGAGGATGATCCGGGCGGCTTCCGAGCTTTTCCTCGGGGGCAGTTTTCATAAGACCGGCATTGCCGAGATCTGCCACGTCGCGAAGGTCAACAAGGGCACTTTCTATCATTTCTTCCCGTCCAAGATTGATCTTCTGCTGGAGGTGATCGATCAGTATGCGTGGGAGGTCGGCGACCAGTTTGCGAAGGTTGCAGCCAGCGACCGCTCGCCGCTGCACAAGGTGCGCGACGTGTTCGGCGTGCCGCAAGCGCGCAATCTGGCGTGGCAGGCGGCGCATGGCGCGCCCTCGGGCTGCTTGATCGGCAACATCATACTCGAGATGGCTGCAACCGATCCGGTCGTGCGGGAGCACGCCAGGAGCGCAATCGAGAATCTGACGCGGGCGCTGGAACCTGCCGTTGCAGAGTTTCTACGTTCGATCGACGTCGAAGATCCCGACATACCTGCGGCAGCCGAACTCCTCATGGGGCTGATCCAGGGCGCTCAGGTGCAGGCCAAGGCTCACAACGATCCGCTGATATTCGCACGCTACGCGCAATGCGCGCCGGCCATGCTGCGGGCAGCCTGCAGCCAGCCGGAGACCGTTCAGTGAACAACGAATGCCCCACGTGAACGGCCTTGCGCTTTGGCCGGCGCGCGCCAATCGGGCCGGCGGCATGTTCGATCGCCTCAACGGGCACCGGCGGAACGCGGGCGGTGGCAAGCGCCGGCAGCGCAATCGCGATGGCCTCACTGCAGGCGCGCCCGGCGCCGAAGCGGCGTGCCGCGGCGTCCAGATCGGCAGACACGGTCATGAGGTCTTCGGCCTGGATGCGCGATGAAGAGGGCGTGCGCTGCAGGCTTGGCCAGCATTTGGCTTTTGCCCAGGCGAGCGCCGCCGTGGCGCGATCGGCCGCCGCGGACCTGTCTGCCGACCTCGATGGAGGCATCAGCGCCAGCGTGGTGCAGCCAAGAGCGGCGAAGGCCAGAATTGCCGAACGGGCTTGAACGGTTGGCGACATCGCGGGTTCTCGATCTCACGGGCTCATCGCCCCTCGCCAAGAGGGATGCCAGACTTTTCCAACAGGCGTATGACAGGTCTCCCTGTGGCAATCGCGGGTGTGCCCGGCCGTGTCCGCCGGGTGTGGTTTAACGCAGGGGGCCTGCTTTGCCGCGCCCTGGGTGGCTTCCCCTGGCCCGGCGTTGGTGCTATAGGCCCAGCGACATTGTTCGCCCGTGGGGCGCAAGACCGTGTCGCCCCCAGAAAATTCGGAGAAGAATCATGGCCTCGAGCCCCTTCGCGCTCGATTCTGGGTTAGCCCTTACCTTTGACGACGTCTTGCTCGTTCCCGGCCCGTCCGAGGTCATGCCCGGTCAAGTCGAGGTCGCAACGAAACTCACCAGGGCGATCAGGCTCAATATCCCGCTGCTGTCATCGGCCATGGATACGGTCACAGAGGCGCGGCTGGCCATCGCCATGGCCCAAGAGGGCGGCATCGGCGTCATTCACCGCAATCTCTCGATCGAGGATCAGGCCAAGCAGGTCGCGCAGGTGAAGCGCTACGAGAGCGGCATCGTGCTCGATCCGGTCACCATCAACCCGTCGATGACGCTGCGTGACGCGCTCGATCTGATGGCCAAAAATGGAATAACGGGCGTGCCGGTTGTGCAGAAGGACGGCAAGCTCGCGGGCATCCTCACCAACCGCGATGTGCGCTTTGCCACCAATCTGGACCAGCCTGTCTGGGAGCTGATGACCAGGGACAAACTCATTACGGTCACGCGCTCGGTCAGCCAGGCGGATGCCAAGAAGCTGCTGCACCAGAACCGCATCGAAAAGCTGATTGTCGTTGACGACGACTACCGCTGCATCGGCCTCATCACGGTAAAGGACATCGAGAAGGCAGCCAAGCATCCCAACGCCTGCAAGGACGAGCAGGGCCGCTTGCGTGTCGCCGCGGCGACGACGGTTGGCGAGGACGGCTTCGAGCGCACCGAAAGCCTCATTGCCGCCGGTTGCGACGTCATCGTGGTCGATACTGCGCACGGTCATTCCGCCCGCGTCATCGAGGCGGTGGCGCGCATCAAGAAGAAGTCGAACAGCGCTCAAGTCATTGCGGGCAACGTCGCCACTGCCGATGCCACCAAGGCGTTGATCGACGCCGGCGCAGACGCGATCAAGGTCGGCATCGGTCCAGGCTCGATCTGCACGACCCGCATCGTGGCGGGCGTGGGCGTGCCGCAGCTCACCGCCGTGATGGATTGCGCCCGGGAAGCGGCCCGTTCGGGTGTCCCTGTCATCGCGGATGGCGGCATCCGCTACTCGGGTGATATCTCCAAGGCCATCGCCGCGGGCGCTTCATGCGTCATGGTCGGCTCGCTGCTGGCGGGCACCGACGAAGCTCCAGGCGAAACCTATCTCTATCAGGGCCGTACATATAAGGCTTATCGGGGCATGGGTTCTGTCGGTGCCATGGCGCGGGGCTCGGCAGACCGGTATTTTCAGGCCGAGGTGCGCGATACCTTGAAGCTGGTTCCCGAGGGCATCGAAGGGCAGGTGCCCTACAAAGGCCCGATGGACGCCGTCGTGCACCAGCTCGTCGGCGGTCTGCGCGCGGGCATGGGATATCTCGGCGCCAAGACCATCCCGGATTTTCAGAAGCGCGCGAAGTTCGTGCGCATCTCGAATGCCGGCATCCGCGAAAGCCACGCCCATGGCGTGCTGATCACGCGCGAAAGCCCCAACTATCCCGGTACCGGCAGTTGACGGCTGGAGGCCGCGCCATGGACGTCGCCATTCTCTATCCTGTCTTCGTGCAGGTCGCGTTGACATTCGGCCTGCAGATATGGATGGGACTGGAGCGCTACAGAGCCGTGCAGGCCGGCGCCGTACAGCGCGGCGCGCATCCGGGGCAGAGGCCGGCTTGGCCCGAGCGCGCCGCTGTCGTCTCGAACGCCTTTCATAATCAGCTCGAAATCCCGATGCTGTTTTATGCCGTGGTTGCGTTCTCGATGCTCGCCAGTGCGGCCGACGTGCCGATGCTCGGCCTTGCGTGGGTCTTCGTCGTGTCGCGTCTCGTGCATGCCTTCATTCACACGACGTACAATTATGTGCCGCATCGTTTTCTCGTCTATCTGGCCGGATCAATCCTGGTGATGGTGATGTGGCTACGGCTGTTTCTTCATGTCATATCCGCTGGCGCCTGATCGACATGAAGCAAGGTGCAAGGATCGCCGCGGCGATTGAAATTCTCGACGCGATCGTGAACCGCCATCAGCCGGTCGCAACCGCGCTCGCCGATTGGGGCAAGGCGCACCGCTTCGCGGGGTCGGGCGATCGAAATGCCATCGGCGGGCTCGTTTACGACGCGATGCGCCGCAGAAGCGCGATTGCCTGGGCAATGGAAAGCGACAGCCCGCGGGCGCTGGCTCTGGGGGCGGCTTCCGCTGCGCTGGCCATGACGCCGGAAGCGGTCGTGGCCGCGTGTGATGGTGAGCACCACGCACCTGAGGCACTGAGCGAAACGGAAGTCCGGGGGCTGACGCGCGATCCGGCAAGTGCGCCCGAGTGCATCCGCGCCAATGTCCCGGAATGGCTTTGGCCGAGCTTCGTCAGCGCGTTCGGCGCGCGTGCGGGCGAGGAAGGCGAGGCCATGAGCCGCCGCGCGCCGGCAGACATCCGCGTCAACAGTCTCAAATCGACCCGCGAGAAGGTGTTGAAGGCGTTGGCCGGATTTGGCGCCGTCGAGACGCCGTATGCGCCGCTGGGTGTGCGCGTGCCGCCGCCGTCGGGGCCGCAGCGCACGCCCAATTTGCAGGCCGAGGCCGCGTTCCAGGCGGGCTGGTGCGAGATCCAGGACGAAGGCAGCCAGATCGCAGCGGCCCTGGCGGGCGCTGGTGCGCGCAAGCAGGTGCTCGACTTGTGCGCGGGCGGGGGCGGCAAGACGCTTGCCATGGCGGCCGCCATGCAGAACACCGGACAGATCTACGCTTACGACGAAGACCGCATGCGCTTGAAACCCATCTTCGAGCGCGTCAAGCGTGCGGGCGTGCGCAACGTGCAGATCCTGCGTGCGGGCGACAAGGGTGCGCTAGGTGCGCTGGGGCCGCGCTTCGACGTGGCCCTGGTCGACGCCCCGTGTACGGGCACCGGCACCTGGCGGCGCCGCCCGGATGCGAAATGGAAGCTCAAACCCAACAATCTCGCCGATCGAATAGGGCAGCAGCGCGAGGTGCTTGCGCAGGCGGCCAGGTTCGTGAAACCCGGGGGCCGCCTCGTCTACGTCACCTGCTCATTGCTGGAGGCGGAAAACGGCGAGCAGATCGCGGCGTTCCTGGGTGACCACAATGAGTTCAGCAGCGTGCCGTTTGCGCAGGTTTGGCGGGAGAGCCTACCCGGCGAGCCGCCGGCATCCGCCGACGGCTCCAGCACGCACCTCGTGCTAACGCCCGCGATGCACGGCACCGACGGCTTCTTCGTCGCGATTTTGACTCGTACGGGCTGAGGCGCAACTTATCCTCCTTGCTAGGCATGTGAGGTTTGGATGACGGTGACGGACAGCGAAAACCTGATCCTGCAAACTCGGGGTCAAGGTCCTGTGGGTTACGCAGTCTATGGGGATCCCGAAGGCGCTGCGCTCCTGGCTTTACACGGCGCTCCGGCGTGCCGTTTGATGTTCAGTGTCGCCCACGAGGCCGCATACGAGCGTGGACTTCGCATCATCGCGCCCGATCGGCCCGGTTACGGACTGACCCCGCCAGACCGCAATGCAACCCTTGCGGCGCGCACGCAGTGGCTCGCCGAGTTCGCGGATGCTGCAAGGCTCGGCCGATTCTGTGTGCTCGGCATCTCGGGCGGCGCGCCCTATGCGGTTGCACTTGCCGCGCTGATGCCTGATCGCGTAAGCGGGTTGGCTCTGGTGTCCCCCATGGGGCCGGTGGCCGATTATCAAGCCGCCACGGCTGCGCGAAAGGGGGCTGCGATCGGCTTTGTGCATCGGCGGTTCTTCCTGCACATCGGTCAGCACTTGTGGCTCACGAGACCGGTGGGCGCCGCGCTGGGCAGCCTGGTGCGGGCCGCACCTGAAACATTCTCC
Organism: Hyphomicrobium sp.; assembly: GCA_035325525.1. Taxonomy (GTDB): domain Bacteria; phylum Pseudomonadota; class Alphaproteobacteria; order Rhizobiales; family Hyphomicrobiaceae; genus Hyphomicrobium_B. The sequence continues at coordinate 56,111 of DAOKZR010000008.1, forward strand.
GGCATTGGTGCGCGCTTGTCGGGTGGCGCGGATGCCACTCTTCTCGCAAGACCCGGCATGAGAAGGTATTTCGCCAAATTCATGCGCGAGGCCTTCAGGCAGGGCGCATATGGAGGCGCGTCGGATCTCGCAATCTACGGCCGGCCATGGGACGTCGATGCGAGGGCCGCGAATATGCCGGCGATCGTTTGGCAGGGAACCGCGGACCGCATCGTTCCCGAGCGCGCGGCCGAATTCCTGGCGCAGCAGCTGCCGCAGTGCGCATACCTTGCGATCAGGGGCGGTGGGCATTTCTGGGTGCTGGAGCATATGGCGGAGGTCATGAACTCGATCGGCGCGTTGCCGTCCTAGAGTCGTTTCTAGAGTCCTTTCCGTGAGGGCTGGGCCGGAAGATGGGCCAAAGCACGGGCCATAGTGGGGCTCAAGAAGCGCCAATAGGGGTTTCCCTGGCGATCTTGGGCATGATCCGCGGCAAAACGGGACCTTCTTTCGCGCCACCTTGACCCTGATCCGCGGGGGTGGTCTATCCCCTCAAGCCCTGTTCTTGGCCGTCCCCCTGACTTTTCTGATCGAGCCGTCTCCATGACAGATACCGTTCTCATCGTCGATTTCGGCAGCCAAGTCACGCAGCTGATTGCGCGGCGCGTGCGCGAGGCCGGCGTCTACTGCGAGATCCATCCCTTTCAGAGCGCCGAAGGCGCATTCGGCAGATTGAAGCCGAAGGCGGTGATCCTTTCGGGCGGTCCGGCCTCGGTGACGCAGGAGGCGAGCCCCCGTGCGCCCGCAGGTGTCTTTTCCGCTGGCATTCCGGTGCTTGGCATTTGTTATGGCCAGCAGGCCATGGCCGCGCAACTCGACGGCAAGGTCGAAAGCGGACATCATCGCGAATTTGGCCGCGCACTTGTCGAGGTCACGCGCGATAGCCCTCTGTTCGACGGCGTTTGGGCGAAGGGCGAGCGTCACCAAGTCTGGATGAGTCATGGCGACCGGGTGACCCGCTTGCCGAGCGGATTTGAAGTCATTGCGACGAGCGAGAATGCCCCGTTTGCAGCAGTCGCGGACGAGATGCGCCGCTTCTACGCGGTGCAGTTCCACCCGGAGGTGGTGCATACGCCGGATGGCGCGCGGCTGCTGTCCAACTTCGTGCATCGCATCGCGGGATTGAAGGCGGATTGGACGATGGCCGCCTACCGCAAGGAGATGACGGCGCGCATCCGTGCGCAGGTCGGCAAGGGCCGCGTCATCTGCGGGCTTTCAGGTGGCGTGGACAGCGCGGTCGCGGCCGTCCTCATCCATGAAGCGATCGGCGATCAGTTGACTTGCGTGTTCGTGGACCACGGACTGATGCGCCAAGGCGAGGCCGAGGAGGTCGTCGGGCTGTTTCGCGACCATTACAATATCCCGCTTGTCCATGTGGGCGCGAGCGAACGGTTTCTCACGGCGTTGGCGGGTGTCTCAGATCCCGAGACCAAGCGCAAGACCATCGGCAGGCACTTCATCGAGGTGTTCGAGGCCGAGGCCAAGAAGATCGGCGGAGCGCAGTTTCTGGCGCAGGGCACGCTGTATCCCGACGTGATCGAGAGCGTATCGTTCACGGGCGGGCCGTCGGTCACCATCAAATCCCACCACAACGTCGGCGGTTTGCCCGAGCGGATGAATATGAAGCTGGTCGAGCCGTTGCGCGAATTGTTCAAGGACGAGGTGCGCGTGTTGGGGCGGGAACTCGGCCTGCCCGATGCCTTCGTCGGGCGCCATCCCTTTCCGGGGCCCGGCCTTGCCATCCGTATTCCCGGCGAGATCACGCACGAGAAGCTCGATGTCCTGCGAAAGGCGGATGCCATCTATCTCGACGAGATCCGGCGTGCCGGACTGTACGATGCCATCTGGCAGGCGTTCGCGGTCCTGCTTCCGGTGCGCACCGTGGGCGTGATGGGGGATGGCCGCACCTACGATCATGTTCTGGCGTTGCGCGCCGTCACGTCCGTCGATGGCATGACGGCGGACTTCTTTCCCTTCGACATGGGCTTTCTCGGGCGCGCGGCGACCCGGATCATCAACGAGGTGCGCGGCATCAACCGGGTCGTCTATGACGTGACCTCCAAGCCACCGGGAACCATCGAGTGGGAGTGATGGATATGTGAGGCACCGCCGGCCATCGGCCGCTTTGTGGCGCCGAATCTCAAAAAAGCAAAAAGGCCCGCCGCGAGACGGGCCTTTTTGCATCTCTGGCTCTAGCCAAAGCGACATTCGAGCCTAATGGCGATGCCTGTGTCCGCGAAAGTGGCCGTGGTGTCCGCGATATCCGCGATAATGGGCGCGGTGATGATGGCGCCAGCCGTACGCATAGCTGCGCGCACGCGGATAATAACCGTAATAGCCGTATCTATAGTAGCGCCGTGGCGCGTAGTAATAATCGTCGTCGTAATAATAAGGATCGTCGTAGTAGCTGTAATAATGGTGGCGGTGGTAGCGCGAGAGCGCGATGCCGGCAATGACGGCCGATGCGATGCCAAATGCGACCGCGCCGTTGCGATAACGATGCGCTTCGGCGCTGTTGGCGCTTATGGTCATGGCCGAGAACGCGGTCATCAAAGCAAGCGCCGTTGATGTGAGTACACGCATTACTGTTGCCTCCTTGTGTCCCGCACGGCCCTACGCGAGCCGGCTTGCGTATGCAAAACAATGCTCCCAAAGCGGACGATTTTCAACATCGCGCCCGCACGACGACACCATCCCGGTATTCAGGAAAACTTGATTGGCTGGGGCGGGTTCCATCGATGGCCGCAAAAAGTTAGTGGGACAGGATGCGGGGTCCTGTCCCACCAGCGTCGTCTCGGAATATACGCGAAACTAATCCGAGACGCTTTTGCGGTGCTCACTCATGCCTTTGCGGGTAGACAACGTGAGCCCACCATTTGCATAACGACGGCCTGCAGGATTTATTCTCCGGCCAATTGTGGATTTTTCCGCAATATCTGACGAACGCCGGTTCATGCGTCAGGACGATTATCGTCGTTGCGAGCATCCGCATCGACGTGACGGCGCGAGATGCGTTCCCCTGAAAAGTGGGCACCGGTTTTCCGGTAAGAAGCGCGATTTGCACGAAATACGCAAAACGCCTCTGGCGGGCTGCGGGCCGCCTGCAGTTCGAGCGAGGTGCGAAGGTTGCCTACCCCCCGACGATGCGCACGACGTCTTGCACGTCGGGTTCGGCGGGCAGGCGGCAAAAGTCGGCTTCCACGAGCAGCGCTTCCTCGAGGCGGACTTGAAAGGCGTCGCGATCCACCTCGATCGTTCCGAATTGCTTGAGGTGATCGGTTACGAACTGGGTATCGAGCAGCAGGAAGCCGCCGTAAATGAGCCGGGCGACCAGATGCACGAGGGCAATCTTGGAGGCGTCGCGCTCGTATGAGAACATGCTTTCGCCGAAAAAGGCCCCCTTGAGGGCAACGCCGTAAAGTCCGCCCACCAGCCGGTCGTCCGACCAGACCTCGACCGTATGGCAGGCGCCCATATGGAAGAGCTCGCGATAGAGCGCGCGGATGCGCTTGTTGATCCATGTGCTGGTGCGCCCCGGCCGCGGTGCGGCGCAACCTTCGATGATGCCGTCGTAATCCGTATCGATCCTGACCTTGAAGGGGGTCGTCCTCACGGTGCGCAGGAGGCGGCGGGGAAACCGCGCGGTCTCAAGGGGGAGAATTCCGCGGTGTTGTGGTTCAATCCAGTACAAAGCCGGATCGTTGGCACTCTCCGCCATGGGGAAGATGCCACAACTGTATGCCTTGAGGAGAACCTGCGGCGTAATCTCCATTGCAGGTTCGTCGCGCGACGCCATCGATAAGGGCCCAACAAGTAGAATGCAACGAGCCATTACAAGCCGCGCGTGCAGCGGCTTGCAAGAGGCTTATTTCATTCCCAGGTGCTTTTCGAGCCAATGGATGTCGTAAAGCCCGTCTACGATATCGGATTGGCCGATCAGGTCCTGGAACAGGGGGATCGTCGTCTCGATTCCGTCGATGACGAATTCCGACAAGGCCCGGCGCAGGCGCATCAGGCAGTCGTTGCGGGTCTTGCCGTGGACGATCAGCTTGCCGATGAGGCTGTCGTAGTAGGGCGGTATGCGGTAGCCCTGATAGGCGCCGCTGTCGACGCGCACACCAAGGCCCCCCGGGGGATGCCAATAGCTGATCTGGCCAGGCGAGGGGCGGAACGTCCTTGGGTTCTCGGCGCAGATGCGGCACTCGATTGCGTGCCCGGATAGCACGATGTCTTCCTGCCTGAAGGAGAGTGTCGCGCCGGTTGCGACGCGGATCTGCTCGAGCACCAGATCGTAACCGGTGACCATCTCCGTTACCGGATGCTCGACCTGAAGCCTGGTGTTCATCTCGATGAAGTAGAACTGACCATCCTCGAAAAGAAATTCCACTGTGCCCGCGCCGCGATATTTGATCTTGCGCATGGCGTCCGCGACCGTTTCGCCGATCTTGGCGCGCTGCGCAGCGTTGAGGGCCGGCGAAGGCGCTTCTTCCAGGACCTTCTGGTGGCGCCGTTGCAGCGAGCAATCGCGCTCGCCCAGGTGCACCGCGTTCCCCTTGCCGTCGCCGAACACTTGGATTTCGATGTGGCGCGGCTTCTGAAGGTACTTCTCCATGTAGACCGCATCGTCCTTGAAGGCGGCCTTGGCCTCGGAGCGTGCCGTTGAAAGCGCAAGTCCAAGGTCGGCCTTGGAGTGCGCGACTTTCATGCCGCGTCCGCCGCCGCCCGCTGCCGCCTTGATAAGCACGGGGAAGCCCATGCTTTCGGCGATTTTCATGGCCTGTGCTTCGTTGGTGACCGCGCCGTCCGAGCCGGGAACGACCGGGATGCCGAGTTTCTTGGCCGTTTCCTTTGCCTCGATCTTGTCGCCCATGATGCGGATGTGCTCCGACGTTGGGCCGATGAAGGTGATTTTGTGCTCTTCGAGGATTTCTGCAAAGCGCGCGTTCTCGGACAAGAACCCGTAGCCGGGATGAACCGCGTCCGCCCCGGTGATTTCGCAGGCGGTCACAAGGGCTGGAATGTTGAGATAACTCTCGCTGGCGGTGGGCGGGCCGATGCAGACGCTCTCGTCGGCCAGCCGCACATGCATGGCGTCGGCGTCGGCAGTGGAATGGACGGCCACGGTCGCGATGCCGAGTTCCTTGCACGCGCGCTGAATGCGTAGCGCGATCTCTCCACGGTTGGCGATCAGTACCTTGTCGAACATCTGCGGGCGGCTTTCTGGGTCACTTCCTGGATCGTCACTTCGGATCATCACTTTGGGGCTTCTGCAACTTGGGGCTTACCTCGAGCCATTTGCGCAATACGTGCAAATCGCGTTTCTTGCCGGAAGGCCGATTTTCGACTTTTGCGAGAAGCGCTCTCATTGCTTTGTCGCAAGCGCTCTGGTTCGTGCTGCCTGCCTTATTCGATGATGACCAGGGGCTCGCCATATTCGACGGGTTGGGCGTTTTCAAACAGGATGGCAGTGACGGTGCCGGCGCGCGGAGCGGGAATCTGGTTCATCGTCTTCATGGCCTCGATGATGAGAAGCGTATCGCCCTGGGAGACCCTCGAGCCGACCTCGCAGAAGGACGCAGCGCCAGGCTCGGGCGAACGGTAGGCAGTGCCCACCATCGGCGATTTGACGGCCCCGGGATGCTTGCTCAGGTCTGCGGCGCCCGATGCAGCCGGCGCAGCGGTCTGCGGGAGCGCTGCGGATGGGGCGGCCATGGGGGCAGCCACCGGCACGGAAGCTGCGACCTGAATGTTGCGCGCGACGCGGACCTTCAGTCCGCTCTTTTCCAATTCGATCTCGGTGAGACCCGTTTCATTCAGCAGTTCGGCAAGCTCGCGGATCAGCTGGCCCTCGGCGCTCGGCTTTGCACCGTGATCTTTGCCCGTCATCGCCTCAGTCTTCCCTTTCCTGTCGTGTTTTTGCGTTTGCAGATGCCAAGCGCACAGGGATCGCGCAGATCAAGCCCTAGTCCGGCGTTTCACGAGATCTGCCATGGCGTCCAGCGCAAGTTCGTAACCTTTCGCACCCAGCCCGCAAATCATGCCCGTTGCCGCCAGCGACACGAAAGAGTGCTGGCGGAAGTCTTCGCGGCGGAAGATGTTGGACAGATGCACCTCCACGACCGGCAACTCGGCCGCCTGCAGGGCGTCGAGGATTGCGATCGAAGTATGTGTATAGGCGCCCGCATTCAGAATGACGCCCTGGGCCTTGGCGCGGGCTTCTTGAATCCAGCCCACCAACTCGCCTTCGAGATTGGATTGCCGGAAATCGACGGATAGTCCGAGCGTCTTGGCGCGGGCCGCGCACCGGGCCTTTATGTCATCCAGCGTGTCGCTGCCGTAAACGGCAGGCTCACGGGTCCCCAACATGTTCAGGTTCGGGCCGTTGAGTACGAAGACTGGTTTCGCCATGTCGGGCTGCTTGGGTTCAAGACAATAAAAAAGGCGGCGTCAGATAGTTAGACCGTGGATCCGCGCATGGAGGCGGGGGCGGGTCCAAGGCTCCAAGGGGTCTACCAGCTTTCAAGATGCCGGGAAAGGGCACCACAACATAAGCATGTTGAGGAGTTGTCACCCCTCAACATATTGAATTAAATAACTTTATTTTGGCTGAGTTTCAGCCGAGCGGGCTGATGTCAGCAATAGCCGCAGCCGGATTTGCGGAAATCGGCCACTAGGCTTTCGAGTTGGCTGTGGAGATCCTCGGGCGCCCCGGGGATCGACCTGTCCCCGACGAGGAAGTGCGGCGTGCCGGCGATGCCCATCTTCTTGGCCAGAGCCTTCATCTGGTCGAGTTCGCCGGTAACGTCGCTGCTTTTCATGTCTGCCTTGAACTTGTTCATGTCCATACCGAGCGATTCAGCGACCTTGAGCGCCGAGGCCTCGTTTGCTTGGCCCTTGTTCGACAACATGGCCTGATGGAATTCCCAGTACTTGCCTTGCCGCTTTGCGGCCAGGGCGGCGTGTGCGGCTTCGTCGGAGCCCTTGGACAGAATGGGCAACTCCATGAATACAACGCGCACGCGGTTGTCGTTGGCGATCAGCTTTTGGACCTCGGGCATCCCGCGCTTGCAGTATCCGCAGTTGTAGTCGAAGAACTCCACCACGGTGATGTCGCCATCGGGATTGCCGGCGACCGATGCGTTCGGGCTGCGATAGATCGTCTTGGCGTTTTCGGCCATGAAGGCCTTCAACTTCTCGGCCTGTTCTTTCTCCATCTTGGCTTCCAGCGCCGACTGGATTTCAAACAGGAGTTCCGGATTCTTGAGCAGGTAGTCCTTCACGACCGCGCCAATGGCTGCTTTCTGCTCTTCGTTGAAGGGCTCCGCCGCGCGCGCCGGTTCGACAATCGACCGGGTGGCGACGATGGTCAGCATCGCGGACATGGCGAGCAAGGCAGCGCCGGCGGCGAGTTTGAGCGCGCCTGGTCCGCGCTTCGTCGTGGCGGGCGTCGTGCGCTCGGATTTGCCGTTCGATGAGACGTGCGAAGAACTGGGTAAAGACATGGGTATTGCGTTCCGTTGCATGAGGTTCGGGTTTAGGGCCGCGCAGGTTCGCGGGGTCAGTTCAGATCCGGCGGTCGATAATTGATGATATCGTCGTTCTTTATCCATTCCGGTGAGCCGGCGCGCAACTTACTTTGTGCCCGCTTTGCAAATATCTGGGATTGCTTGAGGTTTCCTTCAAGGAAATAGGCTTGCGCCGTCATCGCGTCGGCCTCCGGGCCTTTACCCTGCTTATAGTAGGCCGATGCAAGCATCCGATAGGCTTGCGCGTTCTGATCGTCCACCAACGACTTGCGCAGCAGGGTGATGCTTTCGCCCAACGTCGAGGGATCCTCCGTCTGTTGCAGCGCGATGGCGAGTTGCACGCGGATCAGCGGACTGTCGGGTGCAAGCTTGAGCGCCTGCCGCATGAACGGAATGGCCTGCTGCATCTTGCCCGAACGCATCAGCAGATCACCCTTCACCTCGTAGAAATAGCCGTTCTGCGGCTGCTCGTGGATGAGAGCATCCATCTGGCTCAAGGCAGACTCCAGAGCCCCGCTGCCACCGCGGAAAAAGGTCGCAATCGCGCGTGCGTACCGCGCGGGCAAGGAGGTGTCCTTGGCAGGGTAGCGGTTGAAGACCGATGCCGGGCGCTCGAGGTATCCCGACAGCTTGGCGCGCATCAGATCGTGCCGGAGCTGAAGAGGCGTGGGGTCTTTTGCATCCACGTAGGGGCTCGATTCGACGAGCTTGCGAAGCCGGGCAAGGCGATCCGTTGCGACAGGGTGGCTGCGCACAAAGGGATCCTTGTATTGGTCCGAGATGTATTCTTGCTGCTGAAAGCGCTCGAATGTCGTGAGCATTCCTTGCCCGGATTGCTTGGTCGCATCGAGGTAGCGCAGACCTGCCTGGTCGGCGGCGCTTTCCTGCGAGCGCCGCTCCGAAAGGATGCCGCGCATGATGACCTCGTTGCCGCCCTGCAGGACGGCCTGACCGCCGCCCATGACTTCCCTGCCGCCGTCGCCGCCCGCGACGCCGCCCGCCACCATGGCGCCGATGCCGATGATTTGCGTCAGCAGCGCGCGCGTCTGATCCTTGGCGATGCGGGCACGAAGCGCCGCCATATGGCCGCCGGCTATGTGGCCGGTTTCGTGTGCAAGTACGCCGATGACTTCGTTGGGCGTATTGGCCTGCATCAACGTGCCGGTGTGAATGAACACGTTACGGCCGTCGAGCACGAAGGCGTTGAAATTGTCGTTCTTGACGATGCGCACCTGAACGCGCGCATTGCCAAGTCCGGCAACGCGGAAGATCGGCCGCGCGTAGTCGTTGAGAAGGGCTTCGATCTCGCTGTCGCGGATGAGAGGAAGGTTCTGTGCACTAACGGACCGCGGCATAACGCCGGCCAGCAAGACGGCGGCGCAAATAGCACCGATCACGATCCGCTGCACGGCGGCCATCTGGAAGATGCAACGCAATCGCATCGAAATCCCTCGTTAGCGTGGCGTTCGTGCCAAAGCAGCGTTCGGCGCGCCTCGAACTCATTTAATAAGGGTAAGTCGCCACGCTCCACGGGTCAAATGCCGTGCCGGCAACGGGCCTCATTCCCTTTCCCGGCTGGCCGGATACTAGCCGGATGCCGGGCGGGTACTGGGCCTGCTCATAAATCCCGCCAAATCATGGCCAGGATGTGGAATTGTGCCGCTCATGAGTCAAACACCACCTTGAGGATGTGAAATCGTGACAGCAAAAACCTTTCTCCCCCAGGGGCGCGCGCTTCAACCCTCGCTGCGCAGTTCGATATCGAGCTTCATGGCGATGGATATCATGCGGGCCGCCGCCGAGTGCGAGCGTGCCGGCGCGAGCATCATTCACATGGAGGTGGGCCAGCCCGGGACGGCCGCGCCGCGCGCGGCCCTGGAGGCGGCGCTCAGCGCTATCGCGCAAGACACGCTCGGCTACACGTTGGCGCTGGGCTTGCCGGAGTTGCGCGAGAAGATCGCGAAGCTTTACCAGCAATGGTATGGGCTCACGGTTTCGCCCGATCGGGTCGTGGTCACCACCGGGTCGTCCGGCGCGTTCGTGCTGGCTTTCCTGGCGCTGTTTGACGCGGGCGCGCGCGTGGGACTGACATCGCCCGGCTACCCCTGCTATCGCCACATCCTGACCGCACTCGGCTGCGACAAGGCGTTGATCGAAATCGGCCCCGGGACAAACTGGATGCCGGACGTCGCGGCGATCGAGGCCGCGGGGCGCTTGGACGGACTGCTGCTTGCCAGTCCGGCAAACCCGACGGGCACGATGTTGACGCCGCAGCGCCTCGCCGAGATTGCGCGCTGGTGCGCACGTCATGGCATCGCGTTCATCTCAGACGAGATTTATCACGGGCTGACCTACGGCGCGCCTGCAGCAACGGCGCTGCAGTTTTCCGACGATGCGTTCGTCGTCAACAGCTTCTCGAAATACTTCTCGATGACGGGCTGGCGCGTTGGCTGGATGGTGGTTCCCGAACGTTTCGTACGCGTGATCGAGCCCATCGCGCAGAACTTGTTCATTGCGCCCCCTGCGATATCGCAAGCGGCCGCGATCGGCGCGTTCGACGGATTTGAGGAACTGGAACGAAACCGCGCCGTCTACGCAGCCAATCGCGAGATGCTCCTCCACGAGCTGCCGAAGGCCGGGTTCGAGACGTTCGCGCCAGCCGATGGCGCATTTTACCTTTATGCGGATGTCGCCGCGATGACGTCCGACAGCGCTGATCTGGCGCGCCGCCTTCTGGACGACGCCGGCGTTGCGGTGACGCCGGGCCTCGATTTCGATGTGGCGCGCGGACACCGTTTTGTGCGGTTTTCTTATGCAGGACCCACGCAAGCCATGACCGAAGCGGCCGCGCGTCTGAAAGCTTGGCGCCGGGCGTAAAAGAACAAGCCGGGCATTGGGCCCGGCTTGTTCGTTCAATCCGATCGGATCATGCGAGCCGCAGTCACTCGCCGCCGAAGCGGCGCTGCCACCAGCCTTTGCGCTGCGGCGCGGGCGCAGCCTCCGATCCCGGGTTTTCGCTCTGGTCGGGTCGCATCACGACATGCTCGATGCGCGGCTCGGATGACCCCAATTCGTGGCGGCGAGGACGCGGTTGGCGTTTTTGATCTTCAACGGGCGTAACGTCTTCGAGCGTGTTGCCGTTCGCGGCACCATTGGCGCCTTTCAGCGGCTTGACCTCTTCAACGGCCTCGGCCGGCTTTGCGATTTCGACAGCGGTCTCGTCGCGGGGGGCCTCTGCCTCGATGTCAGCCTTGGCCGCGGCGTCGAGCGCCTCTTCAGCCGCCTCGCCCGCTGGCGCATCCCACAGACGCTCCGGCTTTTTTCGTTCGGCGCGTTGACGTCCGCGAGGGGTGCTGCGTGCCGGCTTCTCGCTTGCCGCGCCTTCCGTCGTCGCGGCGCCCGGCTCGGCGGCGGCCTCCGCCACGACCGGTTCTGTCGCCGTCTCCTCGGGCTGCCGCTCGCCGGGCGCCTGAGGCATTGAGAGATCCAGGCTCGGCTCTTCGCCGTTGCCATCGCCTTCGTCGCCATGTTCGGCGGCTTGCGCGTCGAGTTGGTCGCGCTCGCCCTGGTCATGCTCGCCCTGGTCATGCTCGCCCTGGTCACGCTCGCCACGGCTGCGGCGTCCGCCCCGGCGGCCCCTGCGCCGGCGCCGGCGGCGCTCGCCCCCTTCTTCTCCTTCCGCCGGACCGCGCGCGGCCTCGACGTGTTCACCGTGGTCATCGGTTTCGCCGGCTTCGCCTTCACCAGCGTCGTCGAAGCTTGTCGACGCGAGTTCGTCCTGTTCGCCATCCTCGCTGGCACCGGTGGCAAAGTTGTGCCGGTTGACCTCTTCCCCGCGATCGGTCCGGCGGCCGCGGCGGCGGCGGCGGCGGCGGCGGCCAGCTTCCTCCTCGCCGCCCTCCCGGCCGTACTGGCGCTCCCGGCCGGCGTCCTCAGCGCCGGTTTCATCAATGATGATCTCGCCGGCCTCAAAGGCGGGTGCTTCCTCGTCGTCCTCGCCTTCAAAGCCCCAGTCCATGTTCACGGCTGCCCGCTCCGGCCGGCGCAACGGCGAGGCCGTAGCCTGGCCGCGTTCGATGGTGAAGTTGGCTCCGTGCACGCGATCGGACCCCAGCACAGTGACCGAGTAACCGTGGCGGGCCTCCATGTCTGCCACGTAAGCGCGCTTTGAGTTCAGGATGTACAGCGCGACCGCGGTAGTGGTCGTGGCAATGAGGGGAGCGTGGGCGCCTGCGGTGATGGCGTCTTCCAATCCGCGCAAAACCGCCAGGGCGATGCTTTCGGTGGAGCGAATGATGCCGGTGCCCTGGCAATGCTGGCATTGGGAGGTCGATCCCTCCAGGACGCCGGTGCGCAACCTCTGGCGCGACATCTCCATCAAGCCGAAATGCGAGATGCGCCCGAGCTGGATGCGGGCGCGGTCATGTCGCAGAGCGTCCTTCAAACGCCGCTCCACGGCGCGGTTGTTGCGCTTTTCCTCCATGTCGATGAAGTCGATGACGATGAGACCGGCAAGGTCGCGCAGCTTCAACTGGCGGGCGATCTCGTCGGCCGCTTCCAGGTTTGTGGCGAGCGCGGTCTCCTCGATCGAGAACTCTCGTGTCGATTTGCCCGAGTTCACGTCGATGGAGACGAGGGCTTCTGTCTGGTTGATGACGATGTATCCGCCCGAGCGCAGCGTGACCTGCGGCGAGAACATCGCATTCAGCTGCCTCTCGATGCCATAGCGCGCAAACAGCGGCGCGGGCTCGTCGTAGAGGATCACGTTCTTCGAATGGCTGGGCAGCAGCATGCGCATGAAGTCGGCAGCTTCCCTGTAGCCGCCTTCGCCCGCGACAACGACTTCCTCCACGTCCTTGTTGTAGAGATCGCGGATCGAACGCTTGATGAGATCGCCCTCCTCGTACACGAGGCTCGGCGCGGTCGACTGCAGCGTCAGGTCGCGCACGCTTTCCCACAGGCGCAACAAATACTCGAAATCGCGCTTGATTTCCTGCTTGGTTCGCGCGGCGCCCGCGGTGCGGATGATCAGGCCCATGCCTTCCGGAACGTCGAGTTCCTGGGCGATAGCTTTGAGGCGCTTGCGGTCCTGCGGGTTGGTGATCTTGCGCGAGATGCCGCCGCCACGCGCGGTGTTGGGCATGAGCACCGTGTAGCGGCCCGCCAGCGACAGATACGTGGTGAGTGCGGCGCCCTTGTTGCCACGCTCTTCTTTCACAACCTGAACCAGGATCACCTGACGGCGCTTGATGACTTCCTGGATCTTGTAGCTGCGCGGCCGCCGGCGCGTGCGCGCGGGCATCTCTTCGAGCATGTCCGCGCCGTGCGCCGCATGGGCCGCCTCGCCCGGCTCACCCTCGTGGTGCTCGTGGTGCTCGGGCTCGTGCCGATCGTGGGCTTCGCCGGGATGTACGACCTCGGGATCGCGATCATCGATGGCGTGATCGCGGGCCGACGTGCTCTCGATGACGTCCTCGTCGTTATTGTCGGCGCCGTTGGCGTCATCGTCGGGCTTCTCGCCCACGTCGTCAGAAGGGCTTTCGGCGACGTCGGCGGAGGCATAGCGGCCGGCGTCATCGCCGTTGTCGACTTCGGCCGTACCGGGGGTGGATACAGCGGCGAGTTCGATGGTTTCGGAAATGGTCTCGTCACGCGCGATCGCGGCGGCGAAGGTCGTGGGACCGTCGTCGTCGCCGTCTTCACCGCCGACGACCTCGATGTGCTCCTCGTCTTCGCCAACATCGACGATGTTCGAGATCTCTTCGCCCTCACCCTCGTGGTCGGCGTCGTCGCCACCCGTCGCTTCGACGCCCTCCTCGGCATCCTGGCGCGGTTGCTGGGAGCGCGCGTCCGCCCGTTGGCGTGCGCGCCGTTCGAGCGCTTCGGCTCGCCGGTCGGCGGCGGCTTCCAACTCGGCCTCGGCGGCAGCTTCTTCGTCGATCAGCGCCTGACGGTCGGCGACAGGAATCTGATAGTAATCCGGGTGGATTTCGTTAAAGGCGAGGAAGCCATGGCGATTGCCGCCATAGTCCACGAATGCGGCCTGGAGCGAGGGCTCCACGCGAGTGACCTTGGCCAGATAAATATTGCCACGCAGCAGTTTGCGGGCGGCGCTCTCGAAGTCGAACTCCTCTACCCGGCCATTACGCTGTACGACGACCCGGGTCTCCTCGGGATGCGTCGCATCGATGAGCATTTTGCAGTTGGACATTTTTGTTGTTCCTTCGCGCGCAATCCCGGTGGCCCGCCCGCGTCGAAAAACGACAGCAACAGTCTGGCGAGCGGGGTGCGGTTACGCGCATTGTTGGCGTGGAAATGAATGAGGCGCGGCGGGCGTGCGTCCAGCCTGCGGCCCGAAAGGCGCGAGGCCTTCTGCGGGCTTGCGTCGTCGCGCGCGCGGCCTGCGGCCGGCTTTGCGATCGGGGTGCTGGTGCGTACGGTCGTCATGGCCCCTGTCGATAAGACCCTGCAGCGCCGCCGCGTCTGCTGCGCGGCGCAAGCCTGGAATTCTTGGGCGGTCATCGTCTCCTCGTTGCCGGGGACACCGCCACCATGCACCGGCACCCTCTTTCAGCGGGACAACCGGTGATGGATCAAATTTGAATGTCGCAACGTTTTCGCGAGATAGACACTCCTGCGGAGGCTACGCTTGAAGACGCCGTAGGCGGCGCAAAAGCGCCCTCACGCTGTCTCCCGTTGGCCGTCCGGCCGGATCTGATTACCTGTGAACGCAACATTCACGGAATGTTGCAGCAGGCCGATCAAACCCTCATACGAGCCGCGGGCAAAGGCATGTTATGCCGCCCATGGACGATGACCGAACATTTGCGAAGTCTACGTGGTCGCCACGGTGGTGGCAAGTGATATAACGTCAGTATAACGAGGCTTTATTGCAATCTTTGCGGGGGCGTAAATCGCAAATAAAACAAATTGTTAACCTTCGAGTCGCGGTCGGGGTCGCAGCCATAGGCGCAAGCCGCGAGGGCGAGAGACCTGCGTGCAAGAGGGGAGGGGCTTGGTCTTGAGGAGCGCCGAAAAGACGGCGATATACAACCTAATCCAGAGGATACCGCCTGCCCGCCACCGCAGATTGTTGCGGGAGAGGGTGGCGTTCACGCTCTTGATTGCGTTCGTCCTTGCAACGCTGGCGCCGAGCGCTTCAAGGGCCGCGCCGGCGCCGGCGCCTGTGGCACCCGTCTATGCGACGGCCGCGCAGTTGACGGCCACTCCCGATACGACCGTTTTTGCATTGACGCTCACCCGCGGCGTGACCGCAGAGGTGTTCACGATCGACAACCCGTACCGCGTTATCGTCGACCTGCCCGACGTCGCCTTCAAGCTCCCCCCGGGTACCGGAGAAAAGCCGTCGGGCCATGTCAAAGTCTTTCGCTATGGGCTGTTTGCCGAACGCAAGGCGCGCGTCGTCATCGAAACGACGGGCCCTGTGTCGGTGGCCTCCGCCATCATGGAAAGGCAAGGCGGCAAGGGCGCCGTCGTTCTCAAGATTGCTTTGCAGACGACGGATGCCTCGGCCTTTGTCGCCTCCATGGCCAAGCCTGACGCAGACCGCGACGAGACCGGCGCGCAATCAGTTCCGGGCCCTCAGCCGGAGCCGGGAGGTTCGGGCGCCAAGCAACGCCCCGTCATCGTCATAGATCCCGGTCACGGCGGCATCGATCCCGGCGCGGTGGGGAAAGCCGTCGCTGAAAAGGACATTGTGTTCGCGGTCTCCCGGCATGTGGCGGACCTTTTGCGCAAGAGCGGTGGCTATGACGTGCGCCTGACGCGGACCAGCGACGTCTTCGTATCGCTGGACAAGCGGCTGAAGCTCTCGAGCGATTTCCGGGCCGATCTGTTCATCTCGCTGCACGCCGACTCGATATCCGAGACCCAGTTCGCCGAAAGCGTGCGTGGCGCCACCGTCTACACGCTGTCGGAGCAGGCTTCCGACGAGCAATCGCGGCTCATGGCGGAGAAAGAAAACGCATCGGATCTGATCGCGGGCCTGTCTTGGGGCGGGGAAGAGGGCAGTGACGAGGTGCGCGATATTCTGTTCGACCTGATGCAGCGGGAAACCTCAAATTTTTCAGCGGACTTCTCTCAGCTCCTGGTCACTGGGCTTACCAAGAACATCGTGATGTCGCGCGATCCCCAGCGGTCTGCCGCCTTCAAGGTGCTCAAGCAGGCCCACGCCCCCTCGGTTCTGGTCGAACTGGGCTATATGAGCAACTCCAAGGACCAGCGCGAAATGATGACGACGGACTGGCAGCTCAAAGTGGCTGGCGCGATCAAGGCTGCCGTAGACCAATATTTCACCAAGCGCACCGCGGTTCAGCGTTGATCAAAACGTGGCCGCCGACAGCTTGCTGCCATATTCCATGTTATGGTGGGCTAGGAGGGGCTCCCGCTTGCTGCATTGCGGTAAACCCGTTACAACGCGCTCTCGAACAACGGAATTTCGCTGCTGATGCGACCGCCAACGCTACCGCCGCCGGCTGCGCCGAAAAAGAAGAAGCGCCGCCGCAAGAGCCTGCTCCTGAGCTTTCTCGGGTTTGGCTTTGCGACGGGCGTCCTGTTATTTTTCGCGGCATCCGCGGCCGTAGGCATGCTGCTCTATCAGGCCTCCAAGGATCTGCCGGACTACGAAAGCTTGGCCAAGTACGAGCCGCCCGTGATGACTCGCATCCATGCGCACGACGGTTCGCTCATCTCCGAGTTCGCGCGCGAGCGGCGCATCTTTGTGCCTGTGAACGCGATCCCGAAACGGGTCCTGGGCGCATTCCTATCGGCGGAGGACCGCCGGTTTTACGAGCACGGCGGTCTCGATTTTCAGGGCATTGCGCGCGCCGTCTTTTCGGCACTCGAGACCAAGCTGCGTGGCGGCAACCGGCGCACGCAAGGCGCTTCCACGATCACCCAGCAGGTGGCCAAGAACTTCCTGCTGACGAACGAACGCTCGATCGAGCGCAAGCTCAAGGAAGCGATCCTCGCGATCCGCATCGAGCGCGCCTACTCCAAGGACAAGATCCTCGAACTCTATCTCAACGAAATCTATCTTGGCTTGAACTCCTATGGCGTGGCGGCCGCGGCGCTCACCTACTTCAACAAGGAACTCAAGGATCTCGATATCGAGGAGATGGCGTATCTGGCGGCGCTGCCAAAAGCGCCGAGCAACTACCATCCTTTCCGTAACAAGGCGCGCGCCACCGAGCGCCGCAACTGGATCATCGGCCAGATGGCCGAGAACGGTTACATCACGAACGAAGAAGCCGAAGCCGCCAAGAAGAAGCCGCTGACCGTCAATCTGCGCCAAACGGGCGCGCATATCTCGACAGCGGAGTTCTTCGCCGAGGAAGTGCGCCGCTCGCTGCTGACGCAGTATGGCGAAGACAAGCTTTACGGCGGCGGCCTTTCCGTCCGCACGACGCTCGATCCCAAGCTGCAACAGATCGCGCGCCAGTCGCTGATCGACGGCCTGGTCGATTTCGACCGGCAGAAGGGCTGGCGTGGACCTGTCGCCAAGATCGACATTTCCGGTGACTGGGGCGTGCCGCTGGGCGCCATCGACAGCCCGTCCGATATCCAGCCCTGGCGGCTAGGTGTCGTGCTGGATGCTCAGAAGACCAAGGCGATCGTCGGCCTCAAGCCTGCCAGGCAGCAGGACGGCAAGCTCGTCAAGGAGCGGGAGGCCGTCGAAGTCGCGCTCGACGAGATCAAATGGGCCAAGGTGCCGGGGAAGAAAACGACGCCGGCGGCAACGAGCGATCTGCTGAAACCGGGTGACGTGATCTATGTGTCGCCGAAGGATCCCGCCAACGTCAAGGGTCCGTGGTCGTTGATGCAGGTTCCGGAAGTCGGTGGCGGCTTGGTCGCGATGGACCCGCATACGGGTCGCGTGCTCGCCGTCGTGGGCGGGTTCTCCTTCGACATGAGTCAGTTCGACCGGGCGATACAGGCCAAGCGCCAACCAGGCTCCTCGTTCAAGCCGTTCGTTTACGCGGCTGCCATCGACAATGGCTACAAACCCACGTCCATCATTCTGGACGCGCCCATCGAGATCGCGCAGGGCCCCGGCCAGGACATCTGGCGTCCGGAAAACTACGAGAGAAACCAATCGGCAGGTCCCGCAACGCTGCGCTTTGGCATCGAGAAGTCGCGCAATCAGATGACCGTCCGCCTCGCGCAGGATCTGGGTATGCCCATCATCACGGAGTACGCGCGGCGCTTCGGGATTTACGACGATCTCCTGCCGGTGCTGTCCATGTCACTTGGCGCAGGCGAAACGACCTTGCTGCGCATGGCCACGGCCTATTGCATCCTGGCGAACGGCGGCAAGCAGGTGAAGGCGACGTTGATCGACCGTATTCAAGACCGTTGGGGCAAGACCGTCTGGCGGCACGACGAACGCCAGTGCATGGGCTGTATGGCTGAGAAGTGGGCCAACCAGCCTGAGCCTGAACTGATCGACGACCGCAAGCAGATCATCGATCCGCATACGGCCTACCAGATGACCTCAATCCTCGAGGGCGTCATTCAGCGCGGCACGGCAACCTCGCTCAAGTCGCTGAACCGTCCGCTGGCCGGCAAGACGGGCACCACGAACGAAGAAAAAGATACCTGGTTCATCGGTTACACGCCCGACATGGTGGTCGGCGTCTACCTCGGCTACGACACGCCCAAGCCCATGGGCAAGGGGAATACGGGCGGCGCGATCGCAGCCCCGATCTTCGGCAAGTTCATGAAGGCGGCGCTCGGTGATGCGCCTCCGGTTCCATTCCGCATTCCGCCCGGCATCAAGCTCATCCGCGTCAGCCTCAAGACCGGCCTGCGCGCCAGCGCCACGGATACCGACACGATCATGGAAGCTTTCAAGCCCAATGAAGAGCCCGATGATGCCTACTCCGTCATCGGCCTTGCGGGAAACACGCCGGCCGCGACGGCCGCTTCCGGTGATGCTTATCAGCCCGCGCCCGCCGGAACCGCACCGGTGGAGGGCGCAAGTCCCGGGATAGGCTCGGGCCGGGGCGGGGTCTGGTAGCGGATTTCGTTGCGTTGACCGGCCGCGCCCGGGTGCGTTTACATAAGCGGCGGCGCTTACTATATGTCCGTTCCCCGCACACGCACGCGTCTCGAGACGCAACTCGAATTCGCTGACAGCGGGCTCGGGCGCCTGCCGGCCCTAGAGGGTGGCAAAACCGGCCGAACACTGGAGGAAATGACGATGCGCGCAGAAGCGCAAAAATTCGCGGACACCATCAAGGAGGCTATCGTCCTCCTGAGGAGGTCTCTTTGACTGGGAAACCGCTGAAGAGCGTCTCGCCGGCCTGAACGCGAAAGCCGAGGATCCTTCGCTTTGGAGCGATCCGGCGGCTGCGCAGAAGGTCATGCGCCAGCGCCAGACGCTGGAGCGCAATATCGGCGACCTCAAGAGGATCGAACGCGAGTACGACGATGCTCTGACGCTCATCGAACTGGGCGAGGCCGAGGACGACGAAGCCAGCGTCCTGGAAGGCGAACAGGTCCTGAAGCGCCTGGATGGGGAGGCGCAGCGCCGATCGGTCGAAGCGCTCCTGTCGGGTGAAGCCGACGGCATGAACACCTATCTTGAAGTCAACGCCGGTGCGGGCGGCACCGAAAGCCAGGACTGGGCGCAGATGCTGGCGCGCATGTATATGCGCTGGGCAGAGCGCCGCGGCTTCAAGGTGAAACTCATCGACGAGAGCCCCGGCCAGGAAGCGGGCATCAAATCGGCCACGATGGAGATCGAGGGCGAGAACGCCTACGGCTGGCTGAAGACCGAAGCCGGGGTTCACCGGCTTGTGCGCATTTCGCCCTACGATTCCAACGCGCGCCGGCATACGAGTTTTGCCTCGGTCGGGGTCTTTCCGGTCATCGATGATTCCATCGAGGTCGAAATCAACCCGGCCGATGTCGACATCTCGTTCGCCCGTTCGTCAGGGGCAGGCGGCCAGCACGTCAACCGTACCGAGTCCGCCGTGCGTCTCGTTCACAAGCCCACGGGCATCGTGATATTCGCCCAGGAGCAACGCTCCCAGCATCAGAACAAGGATATCGCCTTCAAGCGTCTCAAGGCCCGCCTTTATGATATGGAGCTGAAGCGGCGCGAGGAGAAGGCATCGGCCGATCAGGCCGCCAAGACCGACATCGGCTGGGGTCATCAGATTCGCTCATACGTGCTGCAGCCCTACCAGCTGGTGAAGGACGTTCGCACGGGAGAGGAATCGACCAACCCCGCAGCTGTCCTCGATGGCGACATCGACGTATTCATCGAGGCCGCGCTGTCCTTGCGCATCAAGGGCGGCCCGGCGCCCGTCGTCGAGGATCTCGAATAGACCGGCCGGCCGCAAACGAAATGGCAAGCACGACGCGCTTTGCATCGTGCTTGCCTGACGCACCGGGCGCCTGTTGGCGCAGCGGCGCCGAACGCGATCGTTGCATTCCGGCCCGCCCCGGTGCTGACGCGAGCCGGATCTCCCGACCGGGCTCGCAATCCACCTCGCGCAGCGGCCGTCAAATGCCGTGTGACATGACCTGTATCCGCTTGGCGATCAGATACGACAACGGCATCGCCAGGATGACGGCCGTGAGGAACGCCACCGGAATGAGCGTTGGAGCCTGCTCTGCCAAGCCCGGCGTGACGACGATCGCCGTTACGGCCATACCGCCAAGCGTGGTGGCCAGGACCATCCAAATAAGGGCTGCGATCTTGAACATGCCGCTCTCCTTTGCCTTGGCATCCCCGGAGCGAGCCGGGAGAAGCGATGTTCGACTAATCAGACGTCACATATATCGGCCGATCCGTGCCTCATTGGTTTGACCACGGTCAATCGATCGTGAGGCGTTTTGACAGGAGGTTAGCGATCACGCGCCGTTGCGCAGGGGGCTCACTGCTTCAGCGCGAGGCTCTTGATGTATGCGATGAGATCGGCCCGCTTCTCTGCAGGAACGGAGAAATCCGGCATGTCCTTGTGGGACGACACAAGCCATCCGTCGATGCCATGAGGGGTAAGCTTGGCGTTCCTAACCATGGTGGAGAATGGCGGCGCTTTCACCTCAGGCGAGGATTTCTGCCCCGCCTCGATGGCATGACATTGCGCGCACACGGCATTGGCATAGGTGTGCCCGGCGCCGGCGCTGCCTTGGGCTTCCTGCTGCGCGCCAAGCGGCATCGCCAAAGCTGAGATCATCAACACCGCAGCGGCGATGGCCGCGACGCGAAAAGTTGTGCTGGCTGTAGCGATCGGTGCTGTGACGTTCGGTGCCTTGGCAATCATGATGGGGCAGTTCCTCCGGTTGACGCTTGGAAGGCTTTGCCGGTACAGCTTGCCGGATCATTGACGCTCGTCAACGAAGGTTTGCCTGCGGCGCAGGGGGGATGCCAAACCGGCGCGCGGTGAATGTCTCACACCGCGCGCCAGCCGCAAGAACGCGGCCGCGAACAGAGCCCCGAACCGACCCGCTTGAAATCGTCAGTTCTTGCTGGTCTTGTGACTCTTGGAGCTTGTCATGTGTTGGTTTGCGGCCTCCTGCGACGACAGATGCACCACGCCCTTGCTGTAGGTGAGGGTGTCGCCAGGCTTCGTCATAACCGAGTAGCCCCAGGGACCCGAGATCCCGCAACCGCTCTCATGGCAGAATTCGGGGAAATTCGCGGTCTTGCCAGCGTCGATCGTTTCGACCTTTTCCTTGTTGCCCGCGTCGAGCCCGATCTTGATCTGCTGGTCGGACTGGTTGTTGACGGTCAGCGCGAAAGCGGAGCCGGTCGTCATAAGCAGCGCGCAGATGACGTAGGGGATGCGTGTCATGGGAGATCTCCTTTCAACGTGCGTAATCACGTGCCCCCTTCGCCGCCTTCAACGCGCGAGCTTCAGACGGAGTTTTGAGTTCACGCCCATTTGAGTGCGCGTGCCTGTGCGCGGCCCGCGCAAGAAGACCCCGCCACCCTTCTCGGGGCGACGGGGCTGGCGCGCACGCCCAAATCGTGAACTGGAAAGGCTACCGCATGCCCGTCGCGAGCCAGTGGGCGCACGCCTCGCCCAGTTCTTCCTTGGCTCTGCTTTCGTATTTTCGATTATCCTGCGCGCTCAGCAGGTCTTTCCAGCGCCCGTTCGTTCCCTTATGGATGAACGTCTTGGCGCCGCCTTCCCAAAACGCGCCGCCCAGCGGAACAGCAGGCGCGGCCTTCTCCTTCATGTAATCGAACGTGCAGTGCGCGACGATTTCGGGCCACTTGTTTTCGTCGATGGGTGTGTTGAGAAACGCCGCGATCTTGCGCATTTCGCCGGGCAAGTCGTCGATGAGGTCCTTGAAGTGCATGAAATGCACGTTCGGCAGATCGCGGGTCTCCCGCCAGGTGCGGATGTTCTCCCAGAACGGCCAATAGGGGTGGCCATCTCTTTCAAGCCAGATGCGGAAGTAATCGACGACGTTGTCGGCGGGGTGCTCGAAGGGCGGGCCCACCCGGCCGGGTGAATCATTTACCGCCGCGTAATATTGCTCGTTGGCATTTATATGGTGGTTGAAGAAGCTCCACGCCACGTCGCGGCCATCGCGCCCGATGTAGATGTATTTCGCCTTGGGCGAGAACACAATCGCATCGACCGGCAAATGCGTTTTCAGGAACCGCCGGTGGGTCTGCGCATCCACCGCCGGCAACTTGATTTCCTTGGGCGGCACGCGCAGATCGAGCCACGGCGACATTTCCGCGATCTGCAGTCCCTCCTGGCCATTGAAGAGCAACTGACTGACGATCTGTTGCATCCACGTCGTGCCCGACTTGGCGTAGGTGGAGATGATGATGTCGTCCTCGCGGAACTTGAAGTCATTCCAAAAGGTCGAGTCGAAGTGGTGGCTCTGAATCTCGCGCGTCTTCTGCGGCCACTTGATATCCAGCGCGCTCATCGGGCGGTTCCTCGATTGGCTTGAAGGCACGTCCTAGGGCTGCCGGCGACCGAGGCGCACAATAAGCAGGCCCGCCGTCGCGACCAATCGGCCGAAGGTCTCGATTTGCTTAACTTTGCTGTGGCGGCGCACAATCGAGCGGGGCCGTGCACATGCGGACGCGCCCGCCCAGGCCTCTCGCAAGCTGCCGCGCCAGGGCGTATAGTTCCACGCGCATGCTGAACCGCAGCACAGTAGCGTTACGAGGTTCCTCATGATCGGATATCGCAGCATAACCGTCGCTCTCCTGGCCGCCGGCGCTTTGGCTTCCCCCGCACTTGCGAGCAAGTATGACGGACACTGGTCGATGATCGCGCAGACGACCCGCGGACATTGCGGCGTCATATCGGTTGGCTTCGGCATACAGCGCGGCCACATCTATGCGACGGACGGATCGTTCGCATTCCATCCGATAAAGTTGAGCGGGCGCGTCGCCACCTCCGGCAGAACGCGCATGACAGCCGTTACAGGACCACGGGTCGCGCACGGCAGCGGCCGTTTCACTCGCGTGAGCGGCCGCGGGACGTGGAACGGTACAGGCCCCTCGGGGCGTTGCTCGGGCGTGTGGAACGCGACGCGGTTCTGACGTTGCGCGCTGGTAGCAGATGCCGATCGGCGGGCGTGTGAAAGGCGCGCCCGCCGCCGTGCCTGTGACCATGCGATACTTGCTGGCGCTGACAGCGGGTGCATATCCCCCCTGCGTCGCAACGCATGGCGCGACGGCGCCTTTGCCTTGTCGGTTCCCGCCGGAACCTGCGCCCACTCTCGCGGGATGCGCTCTCTCAGGCACAACGCCCAGGATGGCAGCGGAGCATCACGAGCATCCGCTCGTGCTTCCGCAGGTTTCGCACTTCAGGCAGGTTCCATTGCGCACCATCGTGAAGTTGGCGCATTCCGAGCAGGCGGCGCCTTCGTAGCCGCGAAGGCGGGCGTCGGCGATGCGCTGGCGATAGAGTTCCGCCTTCGAAAGCACGGTCTCGATGGAGATCGACGCCGCCGCATGAAGCTCGGTATCGGCCTTCATCACGTTGGCGCCGACGATGTGGGCCGTCGTCACACCGCCACTCGGGCCGTCGTCGGCGCGCATGATGCCCGCCGTCTCGCCGAGCGCCGAGGCCGGAGGTTCCGCGTGGTGATTGTGATGCACACCGCCATGGCCGCGGCCGGCAAGACGCACCACCGGCTGGCCGCGCGTGAAGCCCTTCGACACCACCTTGGAGACGTCGGGAAACTCCAGATCGAGCTGCTCGTCGGTCTCTTTGTCCGATGAGCCAAGGCCCGTCTCGCCCACGATCTCGCGCGGATCGACATGGGCAAGGTCGTGGCGCGCGAGGTAGGACACCGCCAGTTCCCGGAAGATATAGTCGAGGATCGAGGTCGCGTTCTTGATCGTCTCGTTGCCCTGCACGAGGCCGGCCGGCTCGAAGCGTGTGAAAGTGAAGGCTTCGACGTATTCCTCCAGCGGCACGCCGTACTGAAGGCCGAGCGAGATCGCGATGGCGAAGTTGTTCATCAGCGAGCGGAAGGCGGCGCCCTCCTTGTGCATGTCGATGAAGATCTCGCCGACGCGGCCGTCATCGTATTCGCCGGTGCGCAGATAAACCTTGTGGCCGCCGACGGAGGCTTTCTGCGTGTACCCCTTGCGGCGGGCCGGAAGCCTCTCGCGCTCCTGCTGCTTCACGTAGACGACGCGCTCAACGAGCTTCTCCACGATCTTCTCGGTGACGAGCATCGTGCGCTGCGCCTGCGGAGCCGCCGCCAGCGCCTCCGCCGCCTCTTCGCCTGCATCGTCCTCGCCAAGCACCTGCGCGTTGAGAGGTTGCGACAGCTTGGAGCCGTCGCGGTAGAGCGCGTTGGCTTTCAATGCCAGCTTCCACGACAGCATGTAGGACTGCTTGCAATCCTCCACGGAGGCGTCGTTGGGCATGTTGATGGTCTTGGAGATCGCGCCCGAGATGAAGGGTTGGGATGCCGCCATCATGCGGATGTGGCTTTCCACCGACAGGAAGCGCTTGCCTTTGCGGCCGCATGGGTTGGCGCAATCGAACACGGGCAGGTGTTCGGCCTTCAGGTGCGGCGCGCCTTCCAGCGTCATGGCGCCGCAAACGTGCTCGTTGGCTGCTTCCACGTCCTTCTTGGAAAAGCCCATGTGCGCGAACAGGTCGAACGCCGGATCGTTGAGCTTGCCAGCGGGAACCTTGAGCGTATCGGTAAGGAACTCATCGCCGAGCGTCCAGCGGTTGAAGACGAACTTGATATCGAACGCCGAGGCAAGGCCGCTCTCGATCTTGGCGAGCGCGTCGTCCGTGAAGCCCTTGGCCTTCAGCGTCGCATGGTTGATGGCGGGGGCCTGCCGCAACGAGGCATGGCCGACTGCGTAAGCCTCGATCTCGGCGATTTGGCTCTCCTTGTAGCCGAGCGCGCGCAGCGCCTCGGGAACCGACTGGTTGATGATCTTGAAGTAGCCGCCGCCAGCCAGCTTCTTGAACTTCACCAGCGCGAAGTCGGGCTCGATGCCGGTGGTGTCGCAATCCATGACCAGGCCGATGGTGCCTGTCGGGGCGACGACGGTCGCTTGCGCGTTGCGATAGCCGTACTGCTCGCCAAGCGCGAGTGCACGGTCCCAGGCGGCCTCGGACGCCTCGATCAGTCGCCTGTCCTTGATGGAGGCGTGATCGAGCGGGACCGGCATGACCGACAGCTTCTCGTAACCGTTCGCCTCCCCGTAGGCGGCGCGGCGGTGATTGCGGATCACGCGCAGCATGTCGTGGGCGTTGGGTGCATACCCGGGGAAGGGGCCTAGCTCCTTGGCCATTTCGGCACTGGTCGCATAGGCGATGCCCGTCATGATGGCCGAGATCGCGCCGCAAATCGCGCGGCCTTCCGGCGAGTCATAGGCAATGCCGGCCGACATCAGCAGGCCGCCGATGTTGGCGAAGCCCAGGCCCAGCGTGCGGTAGCGGTAGGAAAGCTCCGCGATCTGGCGCGAGGGGAACT
This sequence comes from Hyphomicrobium sp., assembly GCA_035325525.1. Classification (GTDB taxonomy): domain Bacteria; phylum Pseudomonadota; class Alphaproteobacteria; order Rhizobiales; family Hyphomicrobiaceae; genus Hyphomicrobium_B. The sequence continues at coordinate 81,634 of DAOKZR010000008.1, forward strand.
GTGCCATCAGGACCGAGATTTCGAGGACGATGGTCCACAGGCGGCAGGCGTGCTCGTAGGCTTCGATGTCGAAGGACTTGTCCGCGCGGCGGAAGCGCAGCAGGTTCATCGAGGCGAGGTTGCAGGCCGTATCGTCGAGGAACATGTATTCCGAGCATGGGTTGGATGCGCGGATCTCGCCCGATTGCGGGCAGGTGTGCCAGTCGTTGATGGTGGTGTGGAACTGGATGCCGGGATCGGCCGAGGCCCAGGCGGCATATCCGATCTGCTCCCAAAGATCACGGGCCTTGACCGTCTTCGTCACCTTGCTGGTGATGCGTGCGGTGAGGTTCCAATCCTTGTCCTCGGTCACCGCGTTGAGGAAGCCGTCCGTTACGCGCACCGAGTTGTTGGAGTTCTGGCCAGAGACCGTGAGGTAGGCCTCGCTGTCCCAGTCGGTGTCGTAGGTGTCGAAGGCGATATCCGTATAGCCCTGCTTGGCGAACTGGATGACGCGCAGGATATAGTTCTGCGGAACGCCGTCGCGCCTGGCTTCGCGGATGGCGATCTTGAGCTTGGGGTTGCGCGCGGGATCAAAGCAGGCGTCGCCGTCGGCTTCGCACTTGATGCAAGCCGCCATTACGGCCTTGAGCCGCTTCTGGCAGATCCTGGAGCCTGTGACGAGCGCGGCGACCTTCTGCTCTTCGCGCACCTTCCAGGTGATGTACTCCTCGATGTCGGGATGATCGACATCGACCACGACCATCTTGGCGGCGCGCCGTGTCGTGCCGCCCGACTTAATGGCGCCTGCCGCGCGGTCGCCGATTTTGAGGAAGCTCATGAGGCCGGACGAACGGCCGCCGCCCGACAGCTTTTCATTGGCGCCGCGCAGCGAAGAAAAGTTCGAGCCCGTGCCCGAGCCGTATTTGAACAGGCGCGCTTCCCGCACCCACAAATCCATGATGCCGTTCTCGTTGACCAGATCGTCATTGACCGACTGGATGAAGCAGGCATGCGGCTGGGGATGCTCGTAGGCGGACTGCGATGGCGTCAGTTCACCGGTCCGGTAGTCCACATACATGTGCCCTTGGCCCGGACCATCGATGCCGTACGCCCAATGCAGGCCGGTGTTGAACCACTGCGGGGAGTTGGGGGCGGCCATCTGGTTGGCCAGCATGTATCGGTGCTCGTCGTAGAAGGCCCGGGCATCCTCCTCGGAGGAGAAGTATCCGCCCTTCCAGCCCCAATAGGTCCATGTGCCGGCGAGCCGGTCGAAGACTTGGCGGGCATCCGTCTCGCCGCCGAAACGCTCTTTCTCCGGCAGGCCGGCGAGCGCCGCCTCGTCGGGGATCGAGCGCCACAGCCAGGAGGGAACCTCAGTCTCTTCGAACTTTTTCAGGACGCGGGCGACGCCTGCTTTGCGGAAATACTTCTGGGCGAGAATGTCTGCGGCGACCTGGCTCCAGTGCTCGGGCACTTCGAAGCCTTCCAGGCGGAAGACCACCGACCCGTCAGGATTCTTGATCTCCGACGTGGCCCGGCGGAATGGGATAGTGGCATAGGGTGATTGGCCGGCTTGGGTAAAGCGCCGCGTCATCTTCATGGATTTAGTGCCCCCGGATTATTGCGGGGGTGTTGCAGTACGCGGCACGAGGGCTGGAACACCCGAATGGTTGTTTTCGTTTGGACGCTGCGCCCCGCCCTGCAGCAAAGCGCAAGTCCTGCTTGTGGCCGTGACCGCGATTGACCCGTTGGGCCTTGCGCAGCGCTCAACATTGCGGGCACGGTTCGAAGCCGCGGGTGCAGGAAATCCCCCTGCACAAGACACAATCCCGCTGCTCCTCCGGATGCTCCCCGCACCCGGCCGGCACACTCGATCGGCTTGACGACAAACGAACCTGAAAAGGCCCGATCGACGCGGCACGAAACGCTTTGCCAAAAGCCACCGTCGCGTGGCCGAAAGCGCCTCATTACCATCCGTCTAGGCAGCGCGAGTACTCCCCCCGGAGACGCTGCTGCCATGGCGTGAAAGTTAGGACGATTCGATGCGCCCGTCACCTCCGCGTATCTATATGTTGTGGTAGCAGAGGCAACCGACAGCTAAATATGGGGGTGTTGACGAAATGTGAATTGAACATTCGAAAGTGTCAGGAAATTCGGGCTGAAGCGCCGCTTGGCGATCCGGTGCGGGCTGTTGAAAGGCCCAAAATGCTGGAGCCGCTCTATCGCCGTGTCCCGAGCTTAGAGCGATTCCGGCGTCGAAGTGTTGCCCTGCTGCCTCGGTGATTGTGCCGTATGGACAGGCGCGATCCTTCGGGGTTAAGCCACGTGGCAGACGGCTCTGGGTGTCAAAACGCTAAAGAGGCATTTTCAAATATGGGACTGTTCACCGAGATCTTCTCCTGGTGGGGTGGCAACACCTGGGGCACGCGGCTTTTTACGTGGCGCAAGGGCAAGTTCGTCGGGGAGGATGAGTTCGGGAACCGCTATTACATCCAACGCTCGGGCATCGGGCCACTCGGCGTGCCGGCTCGTTGGGTGACGTACAAGAATCTCTCCGAGGCCTCCCAAGTTCCCCCGGAATGGCACGGCTGGCTGCATTACACGGTGGACGAACTTCCCACTGACGTGCCCTACCAGGCCAAGCCATGGCAGAAGCCCCATCAGATGAACATGACGGGCACGCCCCAGGCGTATCGGCCGCAAGGCTCGATCCTGGGCCCGGGACCGCGCGCCAAGACGACGAGCGATTACCGGCCTTGGTCGCCCCAGTAATGCACGTGAGTGAGGCTCGCAGTGACGCGCGTGCCGATGGGTCCGGGGTTCCGGCTGGTACAAGGGCCATGTACAAGGGCCATGTTGACGCCACCATTGGCGTGAATGGAACAAGGCGCTGATGTGAGGCGCGTGACGCCGCCTCTTTCAAGATTTGATAGGTTGGAAAACCAGGGTGCTGGCGACCTCGATGACAGACCAAAGCCAACCGCGCGGCCGCATGGTGAGATCGATCGCCGTGGCGGCGCTTGGTGTGGCCGCGATCTGCGGCGGCGCGTTGCCCGCCTTTGCCGAGCGCATTGAAAACCAGGTGGCGGTTTTTTCCGCGCTCGACAAGGTGACGGGGCGCATTTCCAAGTTCGAAGTCGAACTGAACAAGACGGTCCCATTCGGATCGATCAAAGTCACGCCGCGTGTGTGCTATTCGCGCCCGGCGACCGAACTTCCCAAGACGACGACATTCGTCGAGGTCGACGAGACCCAGCTCGACGGCGCGCAAAAGCGCATTTTCACGGGCTGGATGTTTGCCGAAAGCCCGGGCATCTTCGGCGTTGAGCATCCCACGGTCGACGTCTGGCTGACGGAGTGCAAGAACCCCGCCAGGACGACCGCCCAGAAAGCTGCGCCCGCGCCCGCGGATGCCGCCTCCAGCGCAGACGAGGCCGCGGCCGGCACGGGCGAGGATGCCTGGGCGCCGATCGATGAGCCGGCCGGAGTACCCCGTCGCCGCGTCCGCCGCTAGCAGGCACAGGCACTTGCCGAGGTTGCGTGTTGACAAGGCCGATCGCTTGCCGCGACGTTGTCGCGATGGACGATACGTTCGAGCTGACGCTCATCACCCGCCGCAATCCAGAGATCCGCCAGCTTGACGCCGGAGAGCCGGTTTTCTTCGAGCATCGTCCAGGTGCGGAGATGTACGCCGTGCTGTCGGGGCGCATCGACGTCGTGAGCTACGGAAAAGAACTCGAGCAGGTGGGCCCGGGAGGCTTCGTCGGCGAGATGGCGCTCATCGATGAGGGTCCGCGTTCGGCCGCGGCGCTGGCGGCGGAAAAGACGACCATCGCAGTCATCCCGCGCGACATGTTCCTGGCTTTGGTGAAGGAGGAGCCTGTGTTCGCGCTCCATGTCATGCGCGTTCTCGCGCGGCGATTGCGGCGGCGCGATTGACGCGGGGCACGATTGCCGCAGGCGCCCGGGTCGTCACAGGGGCGGTCCCGGCGATCAGCTTTCGGTGAGAAGCCTTGCCGCGCGGGGTGCGTAATAGGTGAGGATGCCGGCCGCGCCGGCGCGCTTGAACGCCATCAGCGCTTCCATCATCGCCTTGTCGCAGTCGAAGCACCCGGCCTGCGCTGCGCGTACGATCATCGCGTACTCGCCCGATACCTGATAGCCAAAAGTCGGCACCTTGAACGTCTGTGAAACGCGCTGCACGATGTCGAGATACGGCATGCCGGGCTTGACCATCACCATGTCGGCGCCTTCCGCGATGTCCAGCGCCACCTCGCGCATGGCCTCCTCGGTGTTGGCCGGGTCCATCTGGTAGGTGCGCTTGTCGCCCTTGAGAAATCCCGCCGAGCCGACAGCGTCCCGGAACGGTCCGTAAAAGGCGCTCGCGTACTTGGCGGCATACGACATGATCTGCGTGCTGTGATGTCCCGCCGCCTCCAGCGCCGCGCGGATGGCGCCGATCCGGCCGTCCATCATGTCGGAGGGCGCGAGCACGTCGGCGCCGGCTTCGGCCTGCACGAGGCTCTGCTTGACGAGAGCCGAGACGGTTTCGTCGTTGACGATCTCGTCGCCGGCCAGAAGGCCGTCGTGACCGTGGCTGGTGTAGGGATCGAGCGCAACGTCCAGGACGACGCCGATGTCGATGGCTGCCTGCTTGATCGCGCGCGTTGCACGGCACACGAGGTTATCGGGATTGAACGCTTCGCGGCCGTCGTCAGTTCTCAGTTTAGGGTCGGTGTAAGGGAAGAGCGCCAGGGCGGGAATGCCCAGCCGTGCGGCCTCGAGCGCGCTTTCCACGATCTGATCGACGCTCATTCGCTCCACGCCAGGCATGGATGCGACGGGCTCGCGCTTGGCCACGCCCTCGAGCACGAATATCGGCCAGATCAGATCGGAGGGCGACAGCACGTTCTCCGCCACCATGCGGCGCGACCAGCTCGACTTGCGATTGCGGCGAGGACGAATGGCGGGATAGCAACCTGCCGGCAGGGGGGCGGAAGGCGAAGACGGGGCCGGGCTTGCGGGCGCTGTGGTCTTGGGCGCGCGGGGCTTGCGGTCAGACATGAAATGCGGATCCGGTTTGAATTCGGGGGCACCTTGGGCCAGCAGGGGCGCTTTTGACAAGCCCGCATTCGCGTGGTCGCTGCACCATGAGCGCAGATCCTGGAACCCTATGGGGAAAAGCGAGCACCGCTTTTCCGCCGCGAGGCGTTTTGCGCATCTTGTGCGTTCTGCGCGATTTGGATGCTTTGCACGTGCACGATCGGCACGAAACGCGCCAATGGCTCTAGTCGCAGATCTTGGTCGTCTTGCGCGGCGCCATGTCGATGTGAAGGTGGTTACGATGCGCGGCGTTAGCCTCCGGGCCGAGCGTCGTGCCGAACAGGCGGCAAGCGGCCGCGTGCGTTGCATGCAAGAACGCTTCTTTGCGTTCTTCCTCGCTGAGGCTTGCTTTCTTTTCAGTCCTCGATAGGGCCCCGGCGCCGGGTTGCCCTGTCATGGCCTCTTTGTCACGCTCTTTGTCGCGCCGGGCCTTGCCGTCTGCCTCGGTAGCGTTGCCGGGTCTCGCGTTCTCGTCCACGTTCTTGGGGCCGCCGAGGCGGCTCGGCGCCATGGCGAAACCGCTGTCGGCGCCTTCGCTGTTCGATGCGGCGCCCGGCAGGGTGACCGTGATCCGGGGCGTGCCTTCCAAGATGGTCGAACGGGCAATGCCTCCGGCGGGCTCTCCAGCGGTCGAAGCGACGGAGGAGGGAGGCGTGTCCGGTGAGGGCTTGCCGCCGGCGTGCATGGTCTGCGCGGCTTTTTCGGCGGCCTGTGCGTCGGCTTGAGCTTTTGCGGCCTTCGCCTTTTCGGCCGCGATCCGGGCCAGGATCTCGCGTTGGGGCGTACCCCAGTGCTCCAGCACGTATGCCTGCCGCCCGCCGGCCGTCACAAAGCCTCGGATGTCGAGCGCGTTGGCGAGCGCATGCTCGCTGAGCCTGCTGCCCTTGCGCCCGTAGGCGTTGCGGCACGAGTACGAACTCATCACCTCGATCTTGATGACCTTGTTGGAGAAGTACTTCTGCGCAAGGGGCTGTACGTCGTTCTGCATCCAGGTCTGCAAGGTCTCGGCGAAATCACAGTTTATGATCGCAGGAGGCCACAAGGCGACTTCCGGATCGCGCCCGATGCTGATGAGCTGAACCGGCGCAGGTGTGCCGCAACCGCCTTCCTTGATCGGTTCCTGCGGAATGGCGATGGCGTTGATGCGTTTCAGGATCGCCGTGCAGCGCGCCTTTGCGGCGGCGATTTCTTCCACCGTCCACCTTTCGGGCGGCGCCTCCTTGGCCTTTTTCTCGGCCTCGGCTTCTGGAACGGTCTTGGGCCAGGATTTGCTGGAAGACTTAGGTCCGGTGATGCCGGGAATTTGCGGAACCTTCAGCTCGATGTGTACGCCCTTGCGAATTTTGGTCGAACTCTTGGGGTCCGCGTCGTCCGCACCTTCCGATCGTGCATCGCCCGATTGCTTGTCGCCGGTTCTCGTATCGGATGGCTGGGGGGCCTGCGCCCCGCTCTCACGCGCCCCTGCCTCCGGTCCGTGCAGCGTGGCCAGAAAAGTCATTGCGAGAGCGCCAAGCGACGCAACACTGGCAGCCGGACAGGCTTTGAACATGTGCTCCAACATCCCCCCGGATGATTGTGTGGATCAGCATGGAAAACGCCTTGACACGGCCCCGCGTTCCGCTCGACCGAATCAGCGTTTCGTAGAGTGCGGCGAGATCTAGGGCGTGTATAGTACCAAATTGTGGCGTGGCCTGCGTTTTGCCCACGAAATCGGCGGGCGTGGCAGAAAAAAGACTTTCGCGGGAAATGGGATGAGCCAGAACGATCCGATAACTGAAGGCGCCGTCGTGGCGCCGCCGAAGCTGGAAGTCGTGCGCAGCGGAGCACTCGTAAAGTTCGTGCTCAACAGACCGCGTGTCCTGAATGCGTTCGATGACGAAATGCGCGCCGTGCTTGCCAGCGAAATTCCGCGGGTGGCCCGCAATCCCGATATCTATATCTGTGCGCTGATTTCCGCCAGCGAGCGGGCCTTTTGCGCAGGAGGTGACGTGCGCGCCCTGGCCGGCTGCGCGAAGACGGATCGTTCGCGGGCCCGCGAAATGTTCGCCGCCGAATATCGTCTCGACTGGCTTCTTGAATGCTTTTCCAAGCCGACCGTCTCGTTCATCAACGGCATATGCATGGGGTCGGGCGCAGGACTGACGTGCTTCAACACGCATCGGGTCGCGGGGGAAAATTATGCCTTCGCGATGCCGGAGACGGCGATCGGGCTTTTCCCGGACGTCGGCGTCTCCTACCGGCTCGCCGCGTTGCCCTGGCCCGTGGGGCTCTACCTGGGACTGACCGGCCGCAGCATCACCCGCGCGGACGCCTATTGGCTCGGGCTTGCGACCCACTGCATTGCGGCCGGTCGCTTCGAGGGCATCGCGCGGGCGCTCTCGCAGGCCGAACCCGTCGACCCGCTGCTCGATAGCCTTCACGAGGATCCCGGCAAGGGTGAGGTGGAAGGAGATCTCGCCATGATCCGAGACTATTTCTCGGGCGAAACGCCGGGGGATATCCTGAGCGCGCTGGCGCGCGCCAAAGGCGTGGCCAAGCCGTGGGCGGACAACGTGCTGCAGGAGCTTTCCAGCCGTTCTCCCACGTCGCTGGCAATTACGCATCGCCATATCCGCTCGTGTCGCAAACTGGATCTGCGCGAAACTCTAATCCAGGATTTCCGGATTGCGTGGCGCTGCTTGGAGGAAAACGACTTCATGGAGGGCGTGCGCGCGGCCCTGATCGACAAGGATCACGCTCCGCGCTGGGCGCCGGCAACGATCGATGACATCGACGAGGCAGAGATCGCGCGATATTTCGAACCCCTGGGGGCCGACGATCTGGACCTGCCCAGCCGGGATAGGATGCAAGCTGCGCGTGTGTAGACGGAAATTCCGTATTGCATAAAAATTGAAGCAATAAATTCGCCGGCAATTTGCTCTAAATGGGCTCAACGCGCACAAGTCATTAAAATAGCGTGTTTTCGAGGGGCTGCTACTATTCTTTTACTATATCTATTTAGTCGCTCTTTATTCATCTGCGTTACCGTCAGCGCAACCCGGAATAATCGGGATGCGTCAATGGTAAAGAGGCAGGGTTATGAGTATTGCGTTCGATGTGGCGCGCAGCAAGGCGCCGGTTCATGACGAGGCGTTCCGCTCGGAGTATCTGCAGGCGCTGCGCCTGATCGAGCGTCTCCACCGTCTTCTTCTCGATGTCATCAAGGATGAGTTCGACCGTCAGGGCGGCGCCGAACTCAATAGCGTCCAGGCGCTGCTGCTCTACAACATCGGCGAGAGCGAGCTGACCGCGGGCGAGTTGAAGACCCGGGGCTACTATCTGGGCTCCAACGTGTCCTACAACCTCAAGAAGCTCGTTGACATGGGCTATATCCACTACAAGCGCTCGGATACCGACCGCCGGTCGGTCCGCGTCAGCCTCACCCAGAAGGGCCTGGAAGCCTGCGACGTGGTGAGCAAGCTCTACCACCGCCAGCTGGGCTCCGTGCGGAGCGTCGGCGAAGTGTCCGCCGAGGACATCCGGAGCCTCAACAAGGCCCTGGTGCGCCTGGAGCGCTTCTGGTCGGATCAGATCCGCTACCGCTTGTAATCGACGGACGGATTGCAGCCGGCAGGGCCGGGCTTCAAGGAACGAGCGGTTGCATTTCGACGAGCCGTCCGGCGCATCGCGCCGGCGGCTCTTTTGCATTTTTTGCGGTGCACCCCCGCGGAGAAGTTCGTCATTCAGGCCCTGGAGGTACGTAAGCGCCCTGATGCGCCGGTAAAAAGTGTGGCTCCAACACCGCTGCGGCTCAAAATGCGGCAGCGCCAGCGCTAAAAGTCTCACACCGTCAGCGTTCCCACCTTAAACTTCGCGCCCATGCCGATCTCGGGCGGCTGGCAACGTTTGCTTAAGCCAAATGAGGGAAGCGTTAAGCATGTCGGCCCGCCGGCCACCCCGCCGCGCAGGTGGTCGGCGTTATGCTTGCGAAGGGACCGTGCCGGATATGGACGTGCAAGGCGCAGATTACACACTCGGAAATGCTCAAGCGATCAGGCAAGCTCGGGCGATCAGGAAAGCTCAAGCCGGTGTGCATGCGACCGGCGCCGGCCTGCTTTGCGTGCTGAGCGCAATTTTCTGCATGGTTGCCGCTGAGCCCGCCGCCGCCCAAGGCATGGCCTATTACCAGCAGACGTTCGCCAACAGCGGCGGCGAGGGCTCGGCACCAAGCTACGACCGCAGCTTCATTCGCGAATGGGAAGCAAACCCCCCCAAAGGTTTCGCCACCATCTCGAAGGCTAACATCGAGCCCATGAAAGACGCGATCAAGCTGTACTCCCAGATCGTCGCCCGCGGCGGATGGGCCCCCGTGCCAGAACAGCAGTTGCAGGCAGGCTCGCGGGATGCGGGTGTCGTGTTCCTGCGTTCCCGGCTGGCCGCGTCCGGCGATTACCGGGGCGAGGACGACGGGTCGAATTTCTTCGACTATGAACTGGAGAAGGCGTTGAAGCGCTTCCAGGCCGCAAACGGCCTGACGCCGACGGGCGTTCTGGACAAGCGCACCATCGCGGCTTTGAATGTTCCTGCCGGCGTGCGCCTCAAGCAGCTCAAGGTAAACCTCACTCGCCTGCAATCGCTGATCGGCCAGGTCGGCAAGAGGTATGTCCTGGTGAACATCCCTGCTGCCCAGATCGAGGCCGTGGAGAACGGCGAGATCGTGGCGCGCTATGCGGGTGTCGTCGGCAAGCCCGACCGTGCGACGCCCCTGCTGCGCTCATCCATAACCGATCTCAATTTCAATCCGATCTGGCGCGTGCCGCCCACGGTGGAGTCGGAGGACCTCATTCCGCGCGGGCGAGAGATGCAAAGCAAAGGGCAAAGCGTGCTGGAGAAATTCCACATCGATGCCTACGAAGGCTCGGGCAACAAAGTCGATCCGGCCAAGATCGACTGGAACAAAGTGCGGCCGGGCGCCTACTCCTACAGCCAGCAGCCCGGCAAAGAAAATCCGCTCGGGTTCTTGAAAATCAACTTCGCCAGCGCCCACTCCGTCTACATGCACGATACGCCATCCGACACGATTTTCGGACGCAATTTCCGTTCCGCGAGTTCCGGCTGCATTCGCGTGCGCAACATCACGCATCTGGCCGCCTGGCTGCTGCGCGGCCAGGATGGCTGGGATGAAGAGGCGATCGCCGAGATGAAAGAATCGGGCAAACGCCGCGACGTGCGCCTGAAAAAGCCGGTCGATCTGCATTTCGTCTATATCACCGCCTGGGCCACGTCGGACGGCGTTGTGCAGTTCCGGCGCGATCTCTATCAGCGCGACAGTGTCGGCGAAGTGGCCGCAAACTATTAGGAGCCGGCGCCCGGCCGGCCCCGGCTTTGGCCGGGCTTCTGCTTTAATTGATGGCTGCCTTGGGACTGCGCCATTGCGTCGAACCTTGATTTGGCGCAATGTTCTGCGTCACCGGTTGGTGAACATGCCCCCTGCCCGGAAATGTCTTGGCGGCGCGGCGGAATCGGTCGGGCGAGGTTGTTTCGCCATAAGAAACAACTGAACGCGCGACGAAAGAACGCTTTGATCGAGGGGCAAACCCCGGCATAATTCTTAAAAAGATAACCCTTTGGGAATGGAAAGAAGGCTTCATGAATTACGAGCAGAAGCTGGGCGCAGCCCTTGATGCGGTGAAGCGTGAAGGGCGATACCGGATTTTCGCTGATTTGAAGCGCCACTGCGGCGAGTTCCCCAAGGCGGACTTCATCAACCCGGAGGCGACCCGTCCCATTACGGTATGGTGTTCCAACGACTACCTTGGCATGGGGCAGAACTCCAAGGTTATCGCCGCCATGCACGAGGCGCTCGATCTTGTCGGTGCGGGCTCGGGCGGGACGCGCAATATTTCCGGCACCACGCACTACCACGTCGAACTCGAGCACGAGATCGCGGACTTGCACGGCAAGGAAGCCGCGCTCTTGTTCACCTCGGCCTTTGTCGCGAACGAGGCAGCCCTCTCGACCCTTGCCCAGCTCCTGCCGGGATGCATCATCTTTTCGGACGAGAAGAACCACGCATCCATGATCGCGGGCATTCGTAACGGCCGCGGACCCAAGCAAATCTTCCTGCACAATGACCTCGCCGACCTCGAGGCGAAACTGCAGCGCGTACCTCTGGATGTTCCCAAGATCATCGCATTCGAGAGCGTCTACTCGATGGACGGCCATGTCTCGAACATCGCGGCCGTATGCGACTTGGCCAAGAAGTACAACGCGCTGACCTATCTCGATGAAGTCCACGCCGTCGGCATGTACGGTCCCCGCGGCGGCGGTATCGCCGAGCGTGACGGCGTCATGGATCGCGTCGACATCGTCAATGGCACGCTGGCCAAGGGGTTCGGCGTCATGGGCGGCTATATCGCGGCCTCCAGGACCCTTTGCGACGCGGTTCGATCCTATGCGCCAGGCTTCATTTTCACCACCTCGCTGGCCCCGGTCGTTGCGGCCGGTGCGTTGGCCTCCATTCGCCACCTGAAGTCGTCGAGCGTCGAGCGTGAACGCCATCAGGAACGTGCACGCACGCTCAAGCGCCGCCTTACGGCCGTGGATCTGCCCGTCATCGCCGGACAGAGCCATATCGTACCGGTTCTCGTCGCGGATCCCGTGCGCTGCAAACAGATTTCCGACACTCTGCTCAACGAGTACGGAATTTACGTTCAGCCGATCAACTATCCGACCGTTCCGCGTGGCACCGAGCGCCTGCGCCTGACGCCGACGCCGCTGCACACGGACAAGGATATGGATCACCTCGTCGCCGCCATGTCCGAGCTGTGGGCCAAGTGCCCGCTGCAGGCGGAAATGGGCTTGAGTCAGGCTGCCGAGTAAGTCGATCCGGCGGGCGGCGATGGCCGCTCGCGTATGGCTGGCGCTACCCATTGGTGTGGGCGCGCGCAATCCCGCGCCCATTTTACACGGGGGGCGGCCGCTTTTTGTGAGTTGAGCCGTCTTTTCGCCGCTCCTACTATGGTCGCAGATGGTTTGCGCAAGCAGGTCCCAGAACCTGTTGGCGCCTGCGCACGTATCGTCAACAAGCTCGTCAACAAGCCAAGCAAATCAGCCAAGAAACATAGGGAACGCCCATGTCGAACGCTCCGGCCCAAGCGGCCAACTCGCAGACCTCGCGCTTTTTCAAGTCGCATCTGTCGGAGACCGATCCGGAAGTCTTCAGCGCCATCCAGAAGGAATTCGGCCGCCAGCAGCATGAGATCGAGCTTATCGCCTCGGAGAACATCGTCTCGCAGGCCGTGCTTGACGCCGCCGGCTCGGTGCTGACAAACAAGTATGCGGAAGGCTATCCGGGCAAGCGCTACTACGGCGGCTGCCAATACGTCGACATCGCCGAAGAGCTTGCCATCGAGCGCGCCAAGAAGCTGTTCGGCTGCGGGTTCGCAAACGTCCAGCCCAACTCCGGCTCGCAGGCCAACCAGGGCGTGTTCAACGCCCTTGCCAAGCCCGGCGATACGATCCTCGGCCTCTCGCTCGCCGCGGGCGGTCACTTGACCCACGGTGCGCCCGTCAACCAGTCGGGCAAGTGGTTCAAGGCCGTCCATTACATGGTCAAGCCCGATACGCACTTGATCGACATGGACGAGGTCAAGAAGCTGGCGCACGAGCACAAGCCGCGCATCATCATCGCCGGCGGCTCTGCTTATCCGCGCAAGATCGACTTCGCCGCCTTCCGCAAGATCGCAGACGAGGTTGGCGCGCACTTCCTGGTCGATATGGCCCACTTCGCGGGGCTGGTTGCCGCCGGACTGTATCCGAGCCCCTTCCCGCACGCCCACGTCGTTACGACCACGACGCACAAGACATTGCGCGGCCCGCGCGGCGGCATGATCCTCACTAACGAGGAGGACATCGCCAAGAAGGTCAACTCGGCGATCTTCCCCGGCATCCAGGGCGGCCCGCTCATGCATGTGATCGCCGCCAAGGCGGTTGCCTTCGGCGAGGCGCTGCGGCCTGAGTACAAGGTTTACATCAAGGGCGTCATGGACAACGCCCGCGCCATGGGCGAGGTGCTGGTTCAAAGCGGCTTCGCGCTGGTCTCGGGCGGCACCGACAGCCACCTGATCCTCGTCGATCTGCGGCCCAAGAAACTCACCGGCAACATCGCAGAAAAGGCGCTGGGCCGGGCCAACATCACCTGCAACAAGAACGGCATCCCCTTCGACCCGGAAAAGCCGATGGTGACCTCGGGCATCCGGCTGGGTTCGCCCGCCGGCACGACGCGCGGTTTCGGCGTCGCCGAGTTCCAGGAGATCGGCCGACTCATCGCGGAGGTTCTCGAGGGGCTTGCCAAGAACGGCGAAGCGGGCAACGCGGCCGTGGAAGCCGCAGTCCGCGCCAAGGCCATGGCGCTGTGCGCGCGGTTCCCGATCTACTCGTAGGACGCTCTCCGCGCCGGAACGAACAGGTTACATTGAAGTTCCCGGCGTCCGCGCCGGGAACTTTTTTGTCAGATTCCCCGCTCCTAAGCCCTCCCCACGAAGAGGGAAGGGGAGCCTAGCGTCCCGCCGCCGCGCGCTCCTGGTTGAGCTTGAACAGCCGTTCGAGGATCACGTCATCGGGCAGGCCGCCGGTCGCTGGATCGGAGCCCCAGTCGGCCCAGCCGTAGGCGGCGGCAACGGCGCGGTCCAGCTCCTTGTGGACCATGTCGAGCCATGCGGGCCGCTCGTTATAGAGATTGGTGAGCGTGCGCTTCTTGAGGATCGCGGCGGCCGCCTCGTCTTTCGGCAGGATGCGGTCGGGGTAGTCCGAAACTACTTCGGGTACACGCTGCACGAGGTCAGGCGGGTTCAACCAGTTCTCGCGCAATTCGTTGAGCTTTTTTGCGGCCTCGGCGATGGCGATGGCACGCGGATCGGCGGCGTACTGCCCGGCCGGGATGTTCGGTGTCAGACCCTCGGGGAAGGGGAAGGTTTCGAATGTCGTCGATGGCGTGTAGCGGGGATCGTTTCCGACTCCCAGCCATGTGCACAATCGCAGCGACCACAGCTCATGCATGCGCGCGTGCAGAATGCCAAACGCCGTATCGTCGTCGCGGGATATGACTATCAGCTGATGATCGGGACAAACGGAGCGCTGACACCAGGTCATCAATCGATGTTTAGCTACGGTGGGGGTCACAACATAGCGGGGCTTCTGGCCAATAGCCGACCACATGCCGGGACGAGGCTCGACGTGGCGCCACCAGAACCGGGCGTAAAGCTCGCGACGGTTGCCTCTCCGCGATGGTTGAACGTGATCGGCGACATGACGAAATGGCAGCTCATAAAGAGCGGCGTCTTGCTCGCTCATCGTCCAACCGAAGTCGATGATCCATTTGCCTGCTGCCCGGCGGGTAATGTCCATGCCGTTGATCCAGGGCTTCAGAACGTCCGAGTTTGGCCGTCCGTTCGGGTTCGTCGGGGCTTGTAGCCAAATGCGCGCCACGTCTCCCACCACATCGAATGCGCCGCCCTTGGTGTCGCCCATGAAAGCGACACCCATGTTCTCCCGGAGCCGTGCCGCCTTGGTGAGATCGGCACTCGTGGCGGTGAGGTCGGTGTTGATCTGATCCACCGCCCTACCATCGAGCCGCAGACCATTGTCCACATCGTCGCCATCGAAACACGTGATCGACACGCGCACCGCCGCGCCATCGACGATCCAAGGTTCGTCGCTCCAGGCTTCGAATATGCGCCCGGTCTCGGCGATGTCGTCCAACACCTCGCGGTTGGCCCCACCCCGTATCGAGTTGGTGCTGACGAGACCCGCGCGAATCGCATTTCCTGCCTCGATCAGTTCACGCGCCTTGGCGAACCAATAGCAGACGAGATCGGCCTCACGAGGCACGCGCCCTTCGAATGCCGTGAACATGCCAGCGACCGTCGCGTCACCGAGATTGTCACGTAAAAGCTTGCCACCCAAAAACGGCGGATTGCCGATGATTACGTCCGCGGCGGGCCATTCGTACTCGGTGCCGTCTTCGTTCAGCAGCGCGTCGTGGCAGCGTATCGTATCCAGCGGTTTCAGGATCGGATCGCGCGAAGCGTCGAACCCATGTTCGCGCATCCATTGGATTTCGCCGATCCAGACCGACACGCGGGCCAGCTCCGCCGCGAACGGGTTGATCTCGATGCCCAGCATGTTTTCCGGGCCAACCTGCGGAAAATCGCGCGGGATGCCGAGGGCCTCGCACTCCATGTTGACGCGGTGCTCGATGTCCTTGAGCGCCTTGAGGCCCAGATAGAGGAAGTTGCCAGATCCGCACGCCGGATCGAGAATGCGGAAGGCATTGAGGCGTTCGAGGAACGCCGTCTTGAGCGCCTTGGCGCGATTGAACGCTTTCGTTTTTTCGCCGCTCCTGGACGTTTCGCGCTTTGCCATCCCGGCCTCGATTTCGGCCTTGACGCCTTCCCATTCCCGGTTGAAGGGCTCGACGATGACCGGGTTGACGATCATCATGATCTTCTCGGGGTCGGTGTAGTGGGCGCCGAGCTGGCTGCGCTTTCCCGGGTCGAGGCCGCGCTCGAACAGCGTGCCCATGATGGACGGGTCGATGTTCGACCAGTCCTGTTCGGCGGCATTCAGGGCCGCGCGGATGTCGGAGGCTTCGAGCGGCAACGCATCGTCATCGTCGAACAGCCCGCCGTTGAACCATTCGATCGGGTCGTAGCCGACCTTGCCGCCGCGCTTCGCCATAGCGCGGAACAGGCCGCGCGCGTTGTCCTGGAAGCTGGCCGGATCGCGCAGGCTCGCCTGCAGCATCTTCTTGAACATGTTGCCGGGCAGCAGCTCCACGTCCTCCGCGAACATGCAGAAGACCATGCGGTTCACGAAGTGCGCGACCTTGTCTGCCGGGTGGCCTCGGTCGCGCAGGCTTTGCGCCAGCGTGACAAATTCCTTCGCGACGTCCGCGGTCAAATCGGCGCGCTTGCGGCCCGGCTTGAATGCTTCGACTCCGGTGGGCGAGAACGCCTCCTTAAGCAGCGCCCGCCGGCGGCCGTCGATCAGGCCGTCGAGGGTGAATACATGGGTCTCCTGCACCATGTTGGTCCAGGACGTGTGGACCTCGATCTTCTCCATGTCGGAGACGATCAGCAGCGGCGGGTTCTCGAGGGCCCCCTGATAAAGCTTGAGTTGTTTCAAGGCGGCGGCGAGGTTCGCGTGCTTGCCCTTGTACTCCCAGGCAAAGCAGCCGCGCTTCCACACGTCCGCCCAGCCCTCGCCGCCGCCGGTCTTGGAGGCGCCCTTCTCGAACGTGAACCATTCGCCCTTCGGATCGGCGCCGATGGGGTCCTGCTGGCCAAGGACGGCGCACAAGTCGTTGAAATGCGACTGAGACGCCGAGCGCTCTTTCAGCTCGACGGCGCGCCATTTGGAGATGAAGTCTTGTGGTGTCATGCAACCGGCCCCCCCTTCGCATAGTAGGTCCCTTTAGCGCGTCCCATCACGAACAGAAAGCCCGGGCGGCCGGGGAGGGTGCTCATCGAGGGTGGTCATGGGGTGTTTCCCGCGCGGGCGGAGTTCTTCAGGAAGGAACGTCCAGCCCCGCGTCCTGTTTGAGGGTAATTCGCGCCTTGACGCGCTCCGCCGGGCGGTCGAGAAGCGCTCAAAGCCAATTGAACGAGGCAAGGAACGTCCAGTATGCGCTGTCCCTTCTGCGGGAGCGAAAATAGCCAGGTCAAGGATAGCCGGCCCTCCGACGAGAACTCCGCGATCCGCCGCCGCCGCGTCTGCTCGGACTGCGGGGGGCGTTTCACGACCTTCGAACGTGTGCAGTTGCGCGAGTTGATCGTCGTCAAACGCTCAGGCCGGCGCGTGCCGTTCGAGCGCGACAAGCTCGAACGCTCCGTGCAGATCGCCATGCGCAAGCGTCCCATCGAGCCGGAACGCATCGAGCGTCTCGTCACGGGGCTCGTGCGCCAGCTGGAAAGCTCTGGCGAAACCGAAATCACGTCGGCTGAAATTGGCGAGCTCGTCATGGCGGCGTTGCGCGAACTCGATCCGGTCGCCTATGTCCGCTTTGCATCTGTTTACCGGGATTTCCGTGATGCCGGCGATTTTCACGCGGTGTTGCGCGATATTGCCAGCGACGTCTTGGACCGGCGCGCGCGCGAGGATGCGTTTGCGCCTCGCTCGGGCGCCGGTACGCCGGCAACCAAGAAATAGATCATCGTGACGGCTGCCGGGACATACCTCAGACCTGCTTGCCAGCGGGCGTGCTGGTGGAGTTGTCTGCCAGCTCGGCGAAGGGACGGGCAGTGAGCACAGATCGGGCCAAATTCGACGCCCAGATGATGGGGATCGCCTTGATGATGGCGCGCCGCGGGCTCGGGCTTACGGCGCCCAACCCATCGGTCGGGGCACTTATCGCGGACGAGGGGACGGGCGAGGTGATCGCGCGCGCGGTGACCGCGCCGGGAGGCCGGCCGCATGCGGAGCCGCAGGCCATCGCCCAGGCGGGCCCGCGGGCCCGCGGCAAGACGATCTATGTGACCCTGGAGCCTTGCGCCCATTTCGGCAAGACGCCTCCTTGCGCGGACGTCATCGTGGAGGGGGGCCTCAAGCGCGCGGTGATCGCCATCGAGGATCCGGATCCTCGCGTGGCCGGCCGCGGCCTCGACCGGCTGCGTGCCGCTGGCATTGAAGTTCAGCGTGGCGTGGGTGCAGAAGAGGCGCGCTGGATAACGCGCGGCCATATCGTCCGCGTCACCGAGCGCCGCCCTTTCATCACGCTCAAGATGGCGCTCGACAGCCAAGGGCGCGTACCGGCGGGAACCGGGGGCTCTCCGGTCTTCGTGACAAGCCCCCAGGCGCGCGCTCACGGTCACCTGTTGCGTGCGCAAGCCGATGCCATTCTGGTGGGCGCAGGCACCATGCGCGCCGACAACCCGCAACTGACCTGCCGCCTGCCCGGGCTCGAAGGCCGCTCGCCCCTGCGCGTTCTGCTCTCCAAGGGGCTCGATATCTCACCCCGCGCCCGCCTCTTCGACGACACTCATGCGGTTGGCGTCCTGTGCATCGCGGGTCTGGGAGCCGGCCCGGAGCGCAAGGCGGCGCTCGAAAGACTGGGCGCCGAGGTGGCGCTGGTGGCGACCGTGGGGGGACAGCTTTGGCTGCCGGCGGTCATGGAGGCGCTGGTGGCGCGCGGAATTACGAGGTTGCTGGTGGAGGGCGGACCGGGAATGTGGCGCGCCTTCGCCAAGCAAGCGCTTGTCGACGAGATCGCACTGTACGTTGCGGGCGTGGACAACGCGGGCGGGCAGGATGGCTTCAGCCCTGTGACCCCGCTTGCGCTCGTAGCGCCCTACGCAGGCAATCTGCCGCTGGCGATCGCGGATACGGCAACCTTGGGAGCTGATAGACTTTGGCGTTTGCGCCTGACGCATAAGCAGCCGGCGCATAAGCAGGAAGGATAATGGGCATGTTCACGGGCCTGGTGAGCGACGTCGGCGAGGTGGTGGCGCGCGATGGCGGCGTGTTCACGATACGCACATCGTACGGCGCTGATACAATTCCTCCAGGCGCTTCGATTTGCTGCGACGGCGTCTGTCTTACCGCCAAGGACGTGGCCGCGGATCCGCAAGGCGCGCGCTTTAGCGTCGATGTTTCCAACGAAACCCGTTCCAAGACGACGCTGGAAAGCTGGCAGCCGGGCCGCAAGATCAACCTGGAACGGTCGCTGCGGGCCGGGGACGAGTTGGGCGGGCACATCGTCTCGGGTCACGTCGACGGGGTGGCCAAGATCATTTCCATCACCCCCGATGGCGACAGCCGCCGCTTCGTTCTGGAGGTACCCGAGCATCTTTCGCGATATATCGCTCCCAAAGGGTCGATCGCCATGGACGGTACGTCCTTGACCGTCAACGAGGTGTCCGGCGACCGCTTCGGCGTCAACCTCATTCCGCACACCTTGACGGTAACGGCCTGGGGCGCGAAAAGGCCGGGCGACCTCGTCAACATCGAGGTAGACGTTTTTGCGCGCTACGTGGCGCGGCTGCTGGAGTTTCGCCCGTGAAGCACGGTTCGCAAAGCATTTCGTCCGTGCTCTCGCCGATCGAAGAGATCGTCGAGGATATGCAGAACGGCAGGATGGCCGTGCTCGTGGATGCGGAGGACCGCGAAAACGAGGGCGACTTGGTCATCCCGGCGCAGATGGCGACGCCAGACGCCGTCAACTTCATGGCCAAGCATGGCCGCGGACTGATCTGCCTGACCTTGACGCAGGCGCGCGCGACGCAACTCGGCCTGCAATCGCAGGCGCGCGCGGGCGTCGGCCGCTCGACCGCCTTTACGCAATCCATCGAAGCGCGCGAGGGCATCACAACCGGCATCTCGGCGTTCGATCGCGCGCGCACCATCGCAACGGCCATCGATCCGACGAAGAGCGCCGGCGACATCGTCTCTCCCGGCCATGTCTTTCCGCTGATCGCGCGCGAGGGTGGCGTGCTGGTGCGCGCGGGCCATACGGAAGCGAGCGTGGATCTGGCGCGCCTTGCAGGTCTCGTGCCGGCCGCCGTCATCTGCGAAATCATGAACGATGACGGCACCATGGCGCGTATGGGCGATCTGGTGCCGTTCGCCAAGGCCCATGGGCTGAAAATCGGCGCGATCGAGGATCTGATCGCCTACCGCCTGAAGAACGATCGCATCATCAAGCACGTCGCCAAGACGCATGTCGAAACCCGCGTCGGCGGCGATTTCGATCTGCACGTCTATGAGACGACGGTAGAGCCATCCGAACATCTTGCTCTCGTGAAGGGCAAGATCACGGGCCGCGAGCCGGTGCTCGTGCGCGTGCAGCCGCTCAACGTGTTCAATGACGTGTTGGGTATCGGCGGCGAGAGTGAGGCCGCCATTTCCCAGTCGCTGCGCGCCATCCAAGAGGAAGGCCGCGGCGTCCTCGTGCTGATCCGCGACCTGCGTCCTAAGACCCTGTCCGATTGGGTCAAGCAGCAGGCGCCTGGGATGCACGACAGTTCCAAGGAGCGCCGTCAGGTCGAAATCGGCGTAGGCTCGCAGATTCTCGTCGATCTCGGCGTGAAAGACATGGAATTGCTCACAACGTCCCCCGCGCATGTATACGTCGGCCTGGAGGCATTTGGCCTGCGCGTCACGGGGACGAGAAAAATCGAGTAGGGGTCATGATCGTCAGGAACGGCAACGAAGATGCGAGCGCTCCGCGCTCCGAGGCGCAGCTGCGCGCGCATGTGTTGATCATCGAGGCGCGCTTTTATACCAACATCGCCGACCTGCTGGTGGAAGGTGCGATTGCAGAATTCGAGGCGCGCGGCGTGAGCTACACGCGTGTTGCGGTTCCAGGAGCCCTGGAAATTCCGCAGGTGCTGGCGGCGGCCGTCGGCGCGCGCGCGGCGGGCCGCATCAGTTTCGATGGCGCTATTGCGCTGGGTTGCGTCATCCGCGGTGAGACCGCGCACTACGACATCGTCGTCAACAACGCCAATCATTGGCTGATGGACGCCGCGATGCGAAACGATGCGCCCGTCGGCAATGCCATACTGACCGTGGAGACCGAAGGTCAGGCCATCGCGCGCGCTTCCGGCGGACGCAAGGGAAAAGGCGGGGATGCCGCCCGCGCGTGCCTGTCGCTCATCGAGATCAAGCGCGCCTTTTGGGGACACAAGTCATGACCACCAAGAAGCAGCCGGGCAGCCCGCCCGAGCTGATATCGGCGCGTACCGCAGCGCGGCTGGCGGCCGTGCAGGCGCTCTACCAGATGGACGTGGCGGGCACCGACCTCAATGACGTCATCGAGGAATTCCTGTCGCAGCGCATGACGCCCGGGACGGGCGCGGACGACTCGGGCGAAGAGGATGCGCACGCCGTGGCCGCAGCCAGCGGCGCAGACCGGCAATTCTTTGCCGACATCCTGCGCGGAGTGCTGCGCCGTCAGCGCGAGATCGATCGGCTGATCGACGACCAGCTCGCCACGGGTTGGAGACTTGTGCGCGTCGACAGCATCCTTCGCGCGGTGCTGCGCGCAGGCGTTTGCGAACTCATCGAGCGCCCCGACGTACCGGTTCGCGTCGTCATCAATGAATACATCAACGTGGCGCACTTCTTCTTTTCCGAAGACGAGCCGCGCGTCGTCAACGGCGTGCTCGACAAGATCGCCCGCAAAGTCCGCACCAAGGATTTCCAGTCCAAGGGCGGCGCTGTCTGACACAGTCCACGTCACGTCGAGAGGTTTGGTTTGACGCAGCGGATCACCAGTGAAACGGAGCTGATCCAGACGTACCTCGCACCATTGAGCGCGGCGGCACCGGGCGCGCTCGGGCTTTCCGACGACGCGGCTTATTTCACCCCGCCGGCCGGTTGCGACGTCGTCGTAACCACCGATCCGATCATAGCGGGCGTACATTTCCTGGCTGGGGGACGCGCTGACGACATTGCCTGGAAAGCGCTGGCCGTGAACGTATCGGACCTTGCCGCCAAGGGCGCGACGCCGCTCGGATACACGATGTCTCTTGCATTTCCCGAGCCGCCCGAGCACGCCTGGATGGCGCAGTTTGCCCAAGGCCTGTCGGGCGCCCAGAGGGCTTTCGGATGCGCCCTCCTGGGCGGCGATACCGACAGGACGAGCGGCCCGCTGTCCATCGGTGTGACGCTTTTCGGCACGGTGCCTTCAGGCGCCATGGTGCGCCGGAACGGCGCATCGGTGGGCGACGCCGTGTTCGTCACCGGCACGCTCGGCGACGCCGCGTTGGGACTTCAATTGCACCTGCGGCCGCAACTCATGGACGACGTGCTGACCAGCGGCGACAAGGGCTTTCTTTGCGCCCGCTATCTGCGGCCTGCCGCGCGCGTGGAAATTGCATCCCTCTTGCGCCGCCATGCCTCTGGCGCTCTTGACATATCCGACGGCTTGGCCAAGGATCTGGGCCGCCTTGCCGCTGGCGCCCGCGCGCGGGCGGACGTGTCTTTCAATCACCTTCCACTCTCACCGCCTGCGCAACTGGCGATCGCGGCGGATCCGCGATGGACGCAGGCCGTTCTTGCCGGCGGCGACGATTACGAGGTGCTGTTCTCGGTTCCTCCTGAGGAAAAGGACGCCCTTGAGGCGGACGCCTCGTCGCTGCCATTCAATATCACGCATATTGGCTGGCTGCGGCAGGGAAGCGGCGTCTGCGTTACGACTGCTGCCGGCAATGAGATGGATCTCGGCGCCAAGGGCTACGACCACTTCTCGTGATGCTGGCGCCGAAACCCGCGTTCCAGCGGGCGATCCGTTGTCCAGGTGTGCTGGATGGTTATATTTCCACAGTTGCCTCAGAGGCATAACGCGAGACATTGCAGGCTTGCAGCGCGGCCGGCGATCTGGCGTCACCGTTTGGCCATATGCTTGCCCAGAAGGTAGCGTCAAGCGTGCTCGCGTGGGGCAAATGTGCAGGGCATGCAGTAATGCCCTTGAAATGGAACGCAGACTCGCGCAGCGAGATTGCTCGATCAGGCGACAATGGAAGTGGGCCGGGCTGAGGAATGACATTTCTACACTGCTTTGCGTCGGCGAGGCTCAGCGCGGGCCGGGCTCTCGTTCTGACGGCGTTGCTCGGTCTTGCGGCCGGTACTTCGCAGGCCAATGCTCAAGCATCGTGGGCCGGCCAGCAGATCGGCAGTCCGGTGTATGGAGGCGATGGCGATCCCGCGCAGCGGCCGGAACGCAAGCCTGAGGCTCTGAACGATCTGCGCCCTGATGCAACGCCCTGGCGCAGCGATGTCATGCTCGATGCCCTGGCTGCCGCCATCGAACGCTATCAGCGTATCGTCGATCAGGGCGGCTGGCCGCTCGTTCCCCAAGGGCGCATGATGCGTGCGGGCGATGAAGACCCGCGTGTGCCCATCCTGCGCAAGCGCCTGCGGATGTCGGGCGATATGCCCTCCAAGGGCCAGTACTACAGCAGCGAGACCTTCGACAGCGAACTCGAGGAGGCCGTAAAGCGCTTCCAGTTGCGCAACGGCATCCGTCCCACGGGTAGGATTGAGCGCTCTGTCTACGCCGTGCTCAACATGACGGCGCAGGAGCGCCTCGATCAACTCAAGCTCAACTACGAACGGCTGCGGGACCTCGTGCAAACCGGCATCGAGGATCGCTACGTTCTCGTAAACGTACCCGCTTTCCAGCTGGAGGCGGTCGAGAAGTACGAGGTGCAGTTGCGCCACCGCGTCATCGTCGGCCGCGCCGAACGCCAGACGCCCGAAGTCCGCACCATGATCAAGGCGCTGAACTTTTTCCCGTACTGGCGCGTGCCCGACAGCATCGCTACGCTCGATCTCGTGCCGCGGCTCAAGAAGGAGCCGGACTATCTCACCAACGAGGTGATCAGGGTTTACGATGGCTACAACGGGCCTGAACTCAATCCCATGACCATCGATTGGGGCGCGCCGCAGGTCGCCAACTACAAGTTCAAGCAGGATCCCGGGGAGAAGAACGCGCTCGGCCTGGTGCGCATCGACATGCAGAACGAATATGGCGTCTACCTGCACGATACGCCGATGAAGAAGCTCTTCGACCAGCGCAACCGCTCGTTCTCCGCTGGCTGCGTTCGTGTCCAGGAAGTCTTCCAACTGGCCGAGTGGATTGCAAAGTACGAGCCCGGCTGGGAGCAGCCCGGCCGGGTGCAGGAGGTGCTGGCCCAGGGACAGGCGCTCGATCTGACGCTGACGCGGCCCATCCCTGTCTACTTCACCTATATCACGGCGTGGGCTGAGCCCTCGACGGGCCGTGTCGAATTCCGCCCCGACATCTACGGCCGCGATCGCCCCGCCTCTACGGTTGCTGGAACATGGGCTGATCCCGATGAAGAGCGTCCACCGGCTGCTGCGGCCAATGCCCTGGCTCCCTGATGCGGGCGGGCGGTTGCGGACGCGCGCGCTCGTGAGGGGCGCCGGGCGCGTTAAGAGAGGTCTTGCCGCGTTCAAGGTCAGGCCGCGTTAGGGCGCTCCCAATGTTAAGATTCCATTAACCATTTCCACCTAGCCCTTTGTCTTGCGCGCATACAGATGTGCCGCGCCGGCTTGATCAGGGACGGGTGCGATGGCAAGGATTTGGGCGAGCTTCATCTACGCATGCATCTTTGCATGCGCGGCGCAGGCCAATGCCCAGTCGCTGCCCGAGTACAAGACCGTCAGCATCGATGGCCCCGACGGCGCGCGCATCGTCGCGGTGCGCCTCAATGAGCGCATCAGCGAGCAGGCGCTTTACGACATTGCAAGCGATCTCAGCGCCAAGCGCAAGTCAGCCGAGGAACTCGCATCCATCTCCTTCTTCCTGCCCAAGGCCGATCTTGCCGCCCAACCATGGGCAATCGCGCGTTTTGCGGACGCGCGTCCCAGCGTTTCGATCCTTGGCCTGCGGGCCGAGGAGGAGGCGCTGTTTCGCTCCGAAGCACAACACGACACGCGCGATGTGGTTGGCGTGTGGTTGACCTCGCCGCCTGCGCTGCCCGGCAAACTGACGATCCTGAAATCCAAGGATGGCTTTATCGCCGAGTGGCACCTGCGAAGCGGTGAGAAAACCTTCGACAATGTCAGCGCGTCGCAGACCCCTCGCGGCGTGCGGTACACGGTGGCCGGCGGCGAGGGGGCGTACTATCTGGCGACGCGCGGCGGGGAATTGTTGCTCGGGGATGCGACGCGCATCATCGCGACGGCGGAGCGCTTGCCCGTTGATCCGAGAGCTGAACCGGCACCTGTTGCGGCTCAGGCCGGGGCTGTACAACCTGCCGGCAAAGAGCCAACTGGGATTTCAAGTACCGCATCCGCCCCGCCCGCAGCAACACTCACGGCGCGGCCGCGCGAGAGGCGCGCCGCGCGCGTGCCGGCGGCCAGGGAGGGGGCCTCGGTCGCGGACCTCATGCGCGGCGCCGTTGCACGCTAGTCTGAACTCAACTCTTGCCGGCTCGTGCTCACAGGCGGCCGTTCCATAGGCCCGATGTGCGGCGGAGGCCCACCTTCTACCGCGCCGGGAGCAGCACGACCTCCCTGGTTAGGCTGCTATTGTGCCAGGGCCGTTGTGCGTTGCGGGTCGTCTGTGCGACGTCGTCTTCCAGCCGCTTCATGACCGTCTCGATGTGCAGCCCAGGCGTTGGCAGATGCTTCAAGAGGGCTGCAGTGAATGGGCTGTTCTTTTGTCCCGCGCCATCCTCGGCCACATCATCGGGAGCGGCGGCAAACCCGATCAACATACCACCCGCCGCCGCTGAAATTGCCGCAAGGCCGCTTCCGACTGAAGCGGTTCGGATGGGCGCAAGAGAATGAGCCAGCGATTGCGCAAAAGGGTTGTTGCGAGAAGCATCCAGGAGCACGATGCCGATCTTGTTTTCGCCGCCCATATAGTTCGTCAGCATGGCCATATTGAGCAACTCGACATCCACGGCGGATGGCTGACTGACTTGGGCATCCACGGGAACAAGATAGTTCTGACCCGACACCTGAATGGCGTGCCCGGCATAGTAGAACAAGGCTATGTCCGCCCTGCGGGCCTCTTCGGTGAACTGCCGGGCCTTGCGTTCCATCTCCTGCTTGTCGAGGCCGGCACCGCTCACAACCGAAAAGCCCATTTTGGTGAGCGTCTCAGCGATGGCCGTGGCGTCGTTCCTGGGGGTGTCCAGAGGAACACTGTGCGTGTACGCAGCGTTGCCGATTACCAGCGCGACTTTGCGCAGACCTGACGGGGCCGTGGGTGTGCGTGTCGGTGTGGCTGGGGGGGCGAGCGCCGGGGGGTCGAGCCTCTTGTTTTGCGCGATGGATTTTTCGAGTCTGGCCAGTCCTTCCCTTGCCCGGGGTGGAGCGTTCTTTTGGGCTGCGGCCAAACGGTAAAAGCGCAAAGCTTCCGCTTCGTCTTTTTCGACGCCTCTGCCCTGTTCGTACATCATCCCGAGACCGAACTGCGCGGCGGCATTGCCTTGGTCTGCCCCCTTTCGGTACCAAGCGGCAGCCTTCTCGTCGTCCTGTGGCACACCCTGGCCGTTCAGGTACATCCCGCCGAGATTGTTCTGTGCGTGGGCGTCCCCCTGGTCCGCCGCTTTGCGGTACCAGGCGACGGCTTCCCTGTCGTCCTGCGGCGCGCCATGGCCGCTCTCGTACATCACGCCGAGATAGCATTGTGCCCTCGCATTCCCCTGGTCTGCGGACTTGCGGTACCAGGCGAGGGCGTCCTTGTCGTTCTGCGTCACGCCACGGCCGCTCTCGTACATCACGCCCAGATAGTACTGTGCAATGGCGTTGCCCCGGTTTGCGGCCTTACGGTACCAGGCGACGGCTTCCTTGTCGTCCTGCGGCACGCCACGGCCGTCCTCGTACATCCAGCCCAGATAGTACTGTGCGTCGCCGATGCCTTGGCCTGCCGCCTTGCGGTACCAGACGACGGCTTCCTTGTCGTCCTGCGGCACGCCACGGCCGTCGCGGTACATCAAGCCGAGATAGTGTTGTGCGAAGCCGAACCCCTGGTCTGCCGCCCGGCGGTACCAGGCGGCAGCTTCCTTGTCGTCCTGTGGCACGCCGCGGCCGTCGGCGTACATCAAGCCGACATGGCACTGCGCCCTGGCGTTTCCCTTTTCAGCAAGCGGGCGCCACGTCTGGAGGGCGCTGGCATAGTCACTCCTGCGGTAAGCGGCTAATCCATCCTCGAATGGTTCCGCCCAGGCCGGGGCTTGTAGAACGGCCACCATGCAGCACAGCGCCGCCAAAAGTGCTTTCCACCGGGACATCGCAACGCCTCCCTGCTGACCACGATCAGCTTGAATGCCGGCCGTCTCAGGCAGCTGCCTGCGCCTCTTGCCTCCTAGGAATAGGAATTGCCGGATTGCCTGTATATGTCTTTCTGACCGGCCATCGGCCTGGGTCCTTCAGGCGCAGGAATCCTCGCCACTGGAGCGTACACGCGCGAGGATTTCGATCACGCGTCTCCAGCCGCAAAGACTTCAGTGCGCTTCACGCCGCGCTCTTGCATGATCCGGGACGAGCTGGACCGCGGGCGCTGGCAACAGCTGTTGAGATGACAGGCGCGCTCTACGCGGCGGGTCTTCGAAGGCGGCGATGCGATGCCGGCCGAGTGCACGGCCAAGGACCCGGTCTGGCCCGCACTTCCCGACCGGGATGTGACGCGCTCTGACGGGGCTCGCCACCTCGATGAGGCGCACGCCCGCTATGAGCGTGTGCTCGGTCGTCGCCACATCTGTCGTGCAGCTATCCAGAGCCTCGCAAGGAGCACCAAATGATCGAGCTGGTCATCTCCGCCTGCCTCATCGCCGAGCCGGCCCGCTGCAAGGACGTGAGCCTCACGTTTTCTGGCGAGACTGTCACGCCCATGCAGTGCCTCGTCGGGGCGCAGAGCGAGATCGCACGCTGGGCGGACACGCATCCCCGGTGGGCCGTGAAACGCTGGCGCTGTCAACCGGCCGGCCAGGTGGCCAAGATCTGAGCATGTCAGCGCCGCTTCGCGGCGGCGTCAGATGCTCGGAATGTTTTACGTAGTAGGCTATTCACAAATGCGCTCATGTTTGGCGTCGCATGCAGTCGTTCTACGACATCCGGATCGAGCATCAGATTGATGCGCTGCTTTTTCACCGCCTCCGGCATGGTCGGACGGCCGCGCCGGGCGTGTGCGAAAAACGCGGCATCGAGTTCTCGCACCTCGCCGTCCTTACCGATCAAAGGTCTCTTCATAACGGTTCTGCTCCCGTTGGTTGGCCTTGCGCAGGCTGATCACCCGCAGATTGCTGCCGCGCCAGCACCACGCGAACACGCAGAGCCGCCCGTTGATCGGAGCTATCGTCACAAAACGGGGCTCCGGGTACGGGTTGCGGGTGTCCTCGGCCGTCAGCGCGACGTCCCAGTCAACCAATGCGACATCGGCGAAATCGAGTCCTCGCTCGGTGAGCGTCCGGTCTCGTTTCGCGTTGTCCCATTCGATTTTTATATTTTTTTATATACACACGTTTATTAGCGCCGTCAATAGAAGTATGGATAGAAAATAAGGGGTTAGACACATGACATGACATCCGATCCGGTACGATACGACCGTCCACAGATCCACTCGCATCGCCGGGCGGATCGAGACCATCTCTCATGCCCCCACAGTGCGCAGATGACGACCATGACCACCACCCGTCACATCGAAAGACATCATGAGCCGATCGACACCGCCGCCCTGGCCAGGATCGCCGCAGGACTATCCCCCCTCCTTCAACGGATCGACGTTCGAGGTCGGCCTGCTGCTCGGCGAGTTCAGGACCGAGGGCCGGCGGCAGACGGAGATCCTGTTGTCCATTCTCGACGAGCAGCGGGAGCTGCCGGACAAGCTGGCCGCGAAGATGGGGACGGGCGGCGGGCTCCGCGAAGCGAAGTCGCCCGGCCCGGATCGAATCAGTCCGTGGTCCGAGCTCATCACGGCGTTGGCGCCGCTCATGCTGCTCGTCGCCGTGGTGACGGGCAAGCTCAGCGCGCCCGATGCCCTACCGCTCGTGCGCCATATTCTGGGCCTTGGGTGAGGCGCTCCCGGCCAACGCTCGCAGCCGCGGCCGGATTTGCGCGCCGTGCGCGCAAGCCCTTGTGGCTCGCTGCGCTAGTGCTCGTCCCGCTGATCGTGCTGTTCTAACAATCCCGCTCCCTGGCCGGCAGCCCTTCTCCGGACCTGGGTGCTGACCTGAGACCCTAAAACACCTCCGAGATTTGGTAGAGTCCGTGACCTCCAGGA
>DAOKZR010000009.1:0-87688 GCA_035325525.1 Hyphomicrobium sp.
CGGAATAGAGCTGCGGACCCCAGGCGCGCAACAACACGCCGACCACGACGAAGCGGTCGAAAAACGTGAGCGCCAGCGCCAGAGACTGAGCCGCGGAGTTTCGGATTATGCGCGCGAGCATGGCCGGTCCCCGCTGCGGACGTCTAGAGGCGTATCCCGTCCGGGATTGCGACAGCGTACGTCGTCGCTTCCTCGCCCAGAATCCGATCATCGTTCCGTGCATTGTTGATCCAGGACAAGCGGTAGCCCAACGGGACAAGTACGCTCGCGAAGTCGGCGAATGCGAATCCTAGCCGCTCCGCGAATTCCTCGATGAACTCGAAATAGATGATCGGTCTGTGCTTCTTGATTGTTTCGAGGCCACCCTTGATGACGCCAAGCTCAAAGCCTTCCACGTCGATCTTTATGAGATCGACTTTCCGGCATCCGGCAAGGACATGATCGAGCGTAGAGATCTCCACGACGATGGCGTCGGCGGACGAATCTCCTGACAGAGAGGACATGTCGCCTTTCTTGCGGACATAGA
Source organism: Hyphomicrobium sp. (assembly GCA_035325525.1). Classification (GTDB taxonomy): domain Bacteria; phylum Pseudomonadota; class Alphaproteobacteria; order Rhizobiales; family Hyphomicrobiaceae; genus Hyphomicrobium_B. The sequence continues at coordinate 527 of DAOKZR010000009.1, forward strand.
AATTAGCCGTGCCCTGCTTCTCGGCGGGCGCCTTATTGACAACGGTTACATTCTCGAGATCCGCGCTGTTCAATCGCAAAAGGCGATATGCGGCCGGTGCGGGTTCGACGGCGATGACGCTCCCGGATGGACCAACAAGTCTGCTGGCGATGCGGGTAAAGTAACCGAGATTTGCGCCGACATCGACGAAGGTGGCTCCCTCGGTAAGGATGGCCGGCAGCAGCCTTTCCGTTCCTTCCTCGTGTGGCAGACGGCCATTATAGAGATAGATGTGGCACATGTACTCTCGCAGATCGAGATAGATGTGATCTGCGTTGTCCAGCTTGGCCTTGTAGCGTTGCAGGGGCCCGCAGAGGCGGGCGAGACCTGATAACACCGGCGACCAGCCTCTTGGCGCAATTCTGCGAAGTCCCTGAACGGTCGTTTGAACGAATGGCATCAGTTTTGTCTCGGTTTAGTTTCTGACAGCAGGCGTCAATCCTTCGATCATGCGGCCGACATGGCGCTCGAAGTTCTCGTGGGAAAACCGCGTCACCGCCTGAAGACCGTTGCGGGGAGCAGCCTTCAGCGCGCTTTCGATCCGAGCGGCAATCATGGCGGGGCTTTCAGGATCGACCAGTTCGCCTATCGTGCCCTCGGCCAGCGCATCGATGCTGCCGTCGCGGTTGCCGCCTATGACCGGAAGTCCGCACGCGGCCGCCTCGAGAAAGACGATGCCGAATCCTTCCTTGACCGAAGGCATCACAAACACGTCGGCCGTGCGGAAATATTCGGGCAATTCCTCGTGCGCAACCTTGCCGGCGAAGATGACGCGATCGGCCACGCCAAAAGTGGTGGCCACATGTTTGAGCCGATCAAGGCCGTCTCCGCCTCCGACCACGAGATAGACAAGTTCCGGATGACCTTGACGCAGCATTGACAGCGCCGAGATCACGTAGTCGTGCCCCTTGTAGCGCTCCGCCAAGGCCAACCGGGAAACAGTGAGAATGATCTTGCGGCCGGCAAGGCCATGCCGGTCGATAATTTTCTGCGAGCGAGCGCCCGGTGTGTAGACGGGGTCGACGGTGTTGGGCAGGATTCTAACCCGGTCCGCATCGCCGTCCCACCAGTTGGCGAGGATCTGGTTGCGCGTAAAACGGCTTACGGCGGTCACGAGATCTGCCTTGCGCGCGCCCCAACGCACACGGCGCGAGGGTTCGTTCCAGGCATCGATGCCGTGCACTTGAAGCCAGATGGGATAGCCGGTCAAAATGCTGATCAAAGCCGCCAGCGGGGTCATCAGGAGATGCCCGCAGAAGATCAGTCCGCCGGCCGGCATTTGGCGGGCCAGCCGTATCGCCTCGAGCGAATAGCGGATCCGATTGGCAATAGGCGGCAACTGAGTGACCTTGGCGGGCAATGTGCCGAGGGGTTCGGGTTGCAGGCGTGGAAGAACGAGGATCTTGGAGACGAGTGCCGACTCGGAGAGCGCATAAAGAAGGTCTCTGTTGTAACGCGCAATTCCGCCGTGACCGCCGAATGCGTCGCTCAACAATGCAATGATCTGCATCCGCATCAGGACCTCACGATCTCCCCGCCCGCGAGCAAGACATGTTGGGCCCCGAAGCCTTGAATTACAGGACGCGAATCGAGTGGGTAGCACCGCAGTAAGAACTACGCAGACGAGGTGTCAAGCAAGGCATCGGGCACGTGCAGTCCGCAGGTCCCCGCCAGGGCCACGGCAAGTGCGCGGATAGATGCACTCGAGGGATGAAATGGGTTGGCGGGCTCGGGAATATTTATCAGTTTTGACATCCAATGCGCAGCGGGGAAGCCAAATCCCGTCTTGCGCCGCGTCACGATCTCTTGCGGAAGGGGCGTCGAAGGAGCGCCGGCGAGAACCTCCTTCCCACAGGACGCTCGTCCCGACGTCATGTATGCGGCGACAGTGCGCTGCAACTTGTGGTCGACCAGCGGCGTGCGCAGCTCGAGTCCGTGGGCCATGCTGGCCCAGTCGGAGTCACGCAGAAGCTGATTGCGCATGTAGACCGCACTTTCCATGACAGCGACCCGTCCGAAGGACGTGCGTGGACCGGAGGCGGCGCCCGCGATGTAGGCTACCGCGTCCAGCCGGCGCAGTCCTTCCCGGGCGACTTCAGGACTTAGAATCCTGCTCAATTCCCATGGCATGAAGACAGCGCGTTTGAGCAGATAGGCAGAAGCATAGCTGCCGCCATATTCGACCATACCCGCCGCCTTGGGGTGCAGGCCAAGTTTGCCGGCCACGCCAAGGTAGCCGGCCGTTGCCCGCACCAACTTCGGAAAGCCGGGCACCAATGCGGGAAGACGCATTGCGCGCACCAGCCTGGGAACCTGGTCGAAGGAGGGATATCCGCCAAAGAGCTCGTCGCCGCCCAACCCCGATATCGCGACCTTTACCCCCATCTCACGCATCGCCTTGGAGACGAACCAGGTATTGAAACCGTCGATAGACGGCTGGTCCATGGAAACCAGGATCTGCTTGAGGTCGGCCAGCAGCTCTTGCTTGGTTATCTTTCGCGTCGCATGTCGCGTGCCGTACAGTTGGGCGACTTTGCGTGACAGGACCGACTCGTCGGCATCCGTGCCTGCAAATTCATCGAAGGCGACGGTTACGGTGGGAGTTTCCGGCGAGCCGCAATCCCGCATCAAGCCGACCAGAGACCCGGAGTCGACGCCTGCGGAGAGAAACGCACCGACGGGAACGTCCGACACCAGATGCGCCTGTACGCTGTCGCGCAAGGCGCACGCGACGTCTTGGGCGCTCGGGCGCGCGCCGGGAGCAAGCTGTTCGGCTTCACGGTAGACTTCACCCAGCGAGAAGTATGTGCGCGGGCCATGAATTCCGATGCTGTCGACGCGAAGCGTGTTGCCGGCGGGCAATGCGCGTATGGAGGAGAACATCGTGAAAGGCTCGGGCACGAATCCGAACATGTAGAAGCCGGCAAGACCCGCAGCGTCCGGCGTGCCTGAGCACCCCCCGCCTGCCATCAGCGCCTTGACTTGCGAGGCAAATCGAATCGTCCAGCCATCGTCGGCATAATAGAGCGGCTTTATGCCGTTGGGATCGCGCGCCAGCAGAAGCGAACGCTTGTCGCCATCCCATAGCGCAAAGGCGAACATGCCGCGCAGGTCCTCGACCATTGCCTCGCCCTTCTCGGCGTAAAGGTGGAGGAGAACTTCCGTGTCGCTGTTACTGCGAAATGCGTGGCCGCGTGCTTCCAAGGCCGACCGCAGTTCTTTGTAATTGTAGATTTCGCCGTTGAAACTCACGATGTGGCTGGCGTGAGCGGCGCTGCGCATCGGCTGGGCGCCGGCGGGGCTTGGATCGATGATCGCCAGACGGCGATGGCCAAATCCTATGCGTTCATCGCTGGAGAGCCAGAGTCCGCTATCGTCGGGGCCGCGCGCGGCCATGTAATCGCGCGTGCGGATAATCTCCTGCCGCGCAACCGGATTGGCGGCGTAGTGGTAGGCGTAGATGCCGTTAATCGCGCAGATGACACGCCTCGATAGCCACCGGGGGCAATACGACCTTCCGCCGGTGCAGGCATCCGGGACGGGACGCCCATGTCAGGCGGCCTGTCGAGCCAAATCCCCGCTCGGGAAACGGCAGATACCAGAAGCGCATAGATCTCGCCAAGCTATCTGAATGTCGTGGTCCCTGGTTTTGTCACCAAAGAGCACCATTGGGAGCGTTCGCAGCAGGATTTTCAAGTCGAGCACGAAAGAGGCATTGCACACATACCAGATGTCCATTGCGGCCTTGTCGGTCGCCGAAACCTCTCTGCCGCCGTTGACCTGCGCCCACCCGGTCAGGCCCGGGCGCACCAGCAGGCGAGCCGCGAACTCGGGCGCCTGATCGATCGGAAGCAGAGGTCTTGGTCCAACGAAAGACATTTCACCAGACAGGATGCTGAAAAGCTGGGGTAGCTCATCCAGGCGGGTGCGCCGCAGGAATCGGCCGATCGCCGACATCCGCCGGGTATCGCAGATGCGCCGCCCGTGGCTATCGTGGGCAGACGCCATGGTCCGGAACTTGTAAAGGCGGATCGGCACGCCGCCACGGCCAGGGCGTTGCTGCCAGAACATGACGGGGAAGCCGACGTCAACTGCAACGAGCACGCCAACGACGAGCATCAGTGGCAGCGCGACAGCCAGCATCGCCGCGGCAACGGCGATGTCGATGTAGCGCTTGATACGCCAGTAGGAGCCTGTGTTGAGCCTGAGGATGTCCCGCTCCGACAATTTGAACATCGTTTTGGGCATGCCCGTATCGTCGGACTCGATCCCGTCCAGGGCTGCCCGTTCATCGAATCCGAGCTGCTCGGCGAGGAATTCCATGCGAATGGTGGTAGATGCCTCGACCTGCAGCAGCGCCTGCTGCGCTTTTGGAGAAAGCTGCTCGAAGGGGTTGGCCACCACGATCCGATCGACGGCAACCCCGTGGATCTCGAGCTTGCGCAGAACCGCGGCAATTTCTTCGGGTGTTCCAAGGATCGGGAGACGCTGAATCGATGAGCCGACGAATTGGTCCGTCGAGCCCAGCAGGCCCTCGACGCGGATGCGGCCCGGTGCAAACTGAGAAATAGAGCGCAGATAGAGTTCCGAAAGCGTCGTCACCCCGACGATCAGAACTGATTCTTGCCGCGATACCTGGGGCCGCGCAGGCGCGCTCGATTGCATTCTCAAGACACCCGAGTAGCGGACGCGGGATAGAACGCGCACGCCGACCATGGCGAAGACGATGAGCATTGCTTGAAGCACGGGAAGGGAGCGCGAGACGCCATCGAGCCGATTGAATATGAAGCTTGCCCCCGACGCGCCTGCAACGATGATGATCGCCGCCGCGACAACGCGCAGATAGTCGCCCAACGTCGAGTAACGCCACACACTGGTGGAGAGGCCGAGCGCCGGGATGATGGCCGTCGCGATTGCAAGCGTGAAGCAAATGTGCGGAATGATGCCGATCAGTGTCGAGAATGAATACTCGAGGTCTTCTCTGAGGAAGACCGCAGCCACGGTGGCTGCAGTGATCAATACTAGGTCGATAACCAGAACGACGAATCGGCGCATGGTCCCCCACAAGTCCTACGCATGGCTCGATCCGTTTCCCTCAGGCTCCCCACGAGCCCCGTTGCGGACCGAAAGTCGTCACTTTCATGGGTGCGCTAAACCGGCCGCACCCATCCTTACTCGAGAATCGATGAGAGCAGCCTGTACATCTCCATAGCATGCCCCGTTGTTGCATCAAGGACTGGCCGGCGGTGTGACGTGCCTGTCGTTGTGGACAGCCGACACGAGGCCAATTCCGCTCACGATCGCCGCGCCGCCAACCACGAACAAACCGCCATCGAAGCTCTCCGGCCCCATTGCGCCGCTGGTGCGGGCCGCCGATCGGCTCATGGCATCGTTGCCTGCTGCACCCGTGATGGCGCCCGAACCGCCCTGTCCGGAAGGATCGGCCAGCGCCGAACCCACGCACGTCGTCGAACCCGGACCGACTTCGACGGTGGCGCCGTCGTCGTAGGCGATCTTCGCACTGCCGCCCGGATTAACCAGAAGGCAGTCCGTCAGTTCGACTTCCATTTGCCCTGAAACGGCTTGATAGCCCTCGCCGCGGCTGAGCAGGACTTCGCCCGCCAGAACCGTCAGGGTCGCGGCACCGGCCGCTTGTCCCGAAAGCCCCCCGAATAATGACACTACAACCACCCGTGCAACCGCAGAATACGCGCCCATCTGGCCAATCCCTCATCCCACCGATTCGTGGTTAGCCAGAATTAGGGACAAATCATAATTCATCATTAAGAGGTCGTCTTCTGAAAAGGTGGACACGCTCGTTGCGTATGACTGTGCCATCCTCTCCATCTACTAGTGCGTGCAGGGCGTCGTCACCCACAATCCTGCATGGTGCAAAGACGCCGGATTTGTTGGTTCGCTTACTGGTTCGCAGGGTTTGCCTCGCGCGCTGCCAAGCGTTGTTTGGTAATCTTCAGCTCATCGAGATAGAGCCTGCCCGTGGCCATGGTGTCGGAGGGCGATCGGGCGTTCATCTGCAATTGGAGAAGTTGCGCGCGGCAACCGGACGGCGGCACCGACAACGTGAAAGTGAACGCAGTCCAATTCGCCTGCTTGCTGGCAAACCGTGCGTCGGTCGGGGCATTGATCGCACCCGGCAGGCCGATGCATTTGACGCTCCACGACAGCCCGCGGCGCGAAGTCAAGTCGCCGCGATATTTGCCCTCCAAGAGATAATCGCCCGGCTGCAGCATCAGCGTCTGGCTCAGCAGAACCGGGTCGATCCTCGCTCCGCCGAATTCGATCATCAGAGCCATGTCGCCGGAAGTGCCCGTGCGCCCGATGCGATCGATGAGCAGTCCCTTTCCATGCGCGGGCGTCCAGTCGAACGCAAATGACGAAGGCTCGAAATCGAATCCTCCGTTGAACAGAAAGCCCGCCTTGGCCAGTTGCTCCGGCGTGAGGAACTGCAGCCACGCGTTGTAAGCGAGTTCGTACATTTTATTCTGCACGAGCAGCGCGCTATACGCCTTGAGTTCGGATTGGGTTGGCGGATTGGCCGTTTTCTTGAGGGCAAGCAGCAGGGCGAGCGGGGTGCGGGCATCGGCGATGTTGCCGCTCAAATGATAAAAGAAGTTGGTGCGCCAGGGCGGGTTCGTCAGCATCAATTGCGTGAACTTGGCGCTGGACTTCGGGCTTTCTGCCATGCGCCCGAGATAGGGCACGATGGTGTCGGCCGTTTGCGGCGCAGCGCGCATCAGCGCATCGGCGAAGTGCAGGGCCGCCCCGTAGTCTGCGGCCTGATAATGCTGGTTGAGCAACCAGGCGACCGCGGTTTTCTCGCGCAAGGACCGTGCGGTGGCGGCAGACATGAACCGTTCGGCCGCCGATACGTCCCCGTTCTGCGCCTCGACCGCGCCCAGGATGGCCAAAGCGCGTGAACTCAGGGGCGCGCTGGCAATGGCCCCAGATGCCCAGGCGCGAATCTGCTCGTCGGGAACCGAAGCCGCCGTGGCCGGGGTGGAGGGCGTCAGTCCGGCGGCCGCGGCCGCTTTGGCCGCGCCCATGTCCATGACTTGCGCCTCTTCTTCCAGGAGTACCCCGAGGGCCTGGCCGGCAAGTTCCAGTTGCGGCGCGCTTGCGGACGAGCGAAGGGCGAGCGCCGCATACGGGTGGCTTTGCGCCAGAAAAGCGGGCAAGGAGCGTGTCACGATCTGCCAGACCAGCAGCGCGCACAACAGCCCGAGGCCGATTTGCAACCTGGTGATCGCGCTAGAAATGAATGCCTCCTTTTTCGGTCGCCTCGCCAAGCGCAGCCGCCTGGAGCTGGCTCGAAAAAAGCCTGAGGCCTCTTTGGGCCTAGCGCCATTTGCGCGGTTCAGATCGCGCAAACGGCTCTGCTCAGTTGTTTGTAGCGCTTCTGCCCGGAAAACCGGTCTCCCGATTTTTTCCGGTAAAGCGCCCTACCGACTCGAAAACATGCCCACGATTGAACGCAACCATCCGCCCGCCGGCGGGCGCGCACCGTGCACGACAGGGCGGCGACTGATGTGGGACGGCTGCTTCTTGCTACCCGCGGACGGCGCGCGAGCACGATTTTGTGCATCGCTGGCCGCGTGCGCAGCGTCGTAGGCTGAGCGGCGCTCGGTGGATTTGAGATCCTCCCATGCGGACAGAACGCGAACTGCGAGATGCTCGCGCTCGCCGGTTTGATCCATGTCGGGATGCAGCCAACGCATCAGCAGGACCATGTGGTTACGCAGTTCCTGCGACATGCTTGTTTTGTCGGCGCCCAACATCCTGTAACTGTCGGCGTCGGGAAACAGCAGGATCTGCTCGATGAAAAAGCCGGCTGCCTCACGAAGCAGTTCGACGGGACGGCCGGTCAGCGACATTGCCACTTTCTCGGCGTCGGGATCGCCGGCGGCAATGGCGAGCAGCAAGGGCGTGCCTTCGGGGAGCGGGGCTGTGCGGAGCCGGCGGACCTGGGAGGGGACCTTCAATACACTAATCGCCTCTCGGATAGCCTCGTCGGAACTCATCATGCCCTCGTGTCATGCGAGGTTAGTTGTTGCGGTGCGCCAGCTTGAAGGTGAGAATTGCCGCCATAGGTATAGGCGTAGTGCCCGCCGCCATAGCTGCCGTAGCCATAGCCATAGCCATAGCCCGCGCTCTTGGCATCGAAACGGGTCAGCACGCTGCCAATGATCGGGCTCTTAGAGTGCTCAAGCCGCTTCAACGCGCCGCTGACGGATGCACGGCGCGCTATGCCTGCGCCAACGACGAAGATCGTGGCTTGCGCCGCGTTCGACAGAAGCACCGCGTCGGCGAGGCCCAGTACGGGCGGCCCATCCAGGAGCACCAGGTCGAACACTTCCTGCCCAACGGTCAGAAGCTCCAGCAGCCGCGCACCCGCCAGCAGATCGGCTGCGTTGGGCGGCAGAGGACCTGAGCACATGACCGCGAGGTTGGGAAGGTCGGTTTTCTGGAAGGCATCGGGCGGCGTGCATGCACCGATCAGGTAGTTGCTCAGGCCGATGGAATTATCGAGCTGCAGCTTCTTGTGGATGGAGGGGTTGCGCAAATCGGCGTCGACCAGCAGCACCTTGAGGCCCATGCGCGCAAAGTGCCGGCAGATGGCATAGGACGTGAGCGACTTGCCTTCGCCCGGACCTGCGCTCGTGATGGCGATCGACCGCGGTAACCCGCGCTCGGTGGTAAATTGCAGCGAGGTGCACAGCGAGCGGTAGGCCTCGGCAAGGCCGGACCGGGGATCTGAAAGCTCCAACTCCGCCTTGCCCGCCGCAGCCTTGGGGATGACGCCTAGCGTCGACAAACCCGCAAGGCGCTCGATGTCTTCCATGGAAAGGATAACGTCGTCGAATGTCTCCATGAACACAGCCGCGCCCACCCCAAGACCGAGCCCAAGCAGCAGCGACAGCACAAGGGCGCGCCCAATGCGCGGCGAGGTCGGCGCATCCGGAAGATCGGCGCGGTCGACGATGAACACGTTGTTGGCGCCCACGCCGCCCGCCACATCGACTTCCTTGTAGCGTTGCAGCAGGCCGTTATAGAGGCCGCGATTGGTCTCGACCTCGCGCTTGAGCGTGTTGTATTGGATAGAGCGCTTCTGCAAATCGAGCGCTTCCGTCTTCAAAGCCTCGATGCGCTGGCGCATCTCTTTTTCCTGATTGACCGAGGATTCGTAACCTGCCTTCAAGGCGCCGCGGATGGTCTGGATCTCACGCGCCAACTGGCGATCGATCTCGGCGATCTTGTTGCTGATCTGGACCATCGCCGGATATCCTGGCTTGAAGGTCTCCAGCTTCTCCTGGTAGTCGGTCACCAGTTCGTTGCGCTTTGTGCGCAGCCCGTCGATCACGCCGTTGCTCAAGAGCTGGGGCAGGTCCACGCCTTTGGCGTCCTCGACCTGTTTCCACAACTGCTCGTTCTTGATGCGCTCCGAGATCAGGTTGCCGAGTGCGGTGTTGGCGGCAGCCAGATTGGTTTCGACGATCGACGTCTTGTCGTTGAGTTCGAGGATGCGCTCCTTCTCACCGAACTCGATCAGCGTCTTCTCCGACTCCTCGGTGCGGAATTTGAGCTGCTTGATCTGGTCCTCCAGGAAGGCCTTGGCGTAGGCGTTGGCTTCGAAGCGCTTGTCGAGGTTCGAAGCGATGTAGGCTTCGGCGTAAGCAGCGGCGATCTTCTGGGCGCGAGGCGCCGACGGGTCCGTGTAGCTGATCTCGACAAGCCGCGAACCGGGAATGGGCCGCACCGCGCGGCTTGCCATCACGGTGCCGACGGCGGAGGCGATCCGCTCGGCGCGTGCGGACTGGCTGGGCTCTTGCTCGGCCTGCTCGCTGGCGAGGAAGCCCGCCGCCGCGCCGAAAATCGAAAAGCTTCGAGGTTTGAAGAATTCGTCGTCATTGACCAAGTCGGTCGACATGACGACGCGCTCGGCAAGGCTACGGCTTTGCAGCAGCTCATACTGCGTCCGCAGGAAGTCGTTGTTCCAGTAATCGGTATCCATGGGCGCGACGCTGCCGCCCTCGACGATCTTCGCCGCATTCCGATCGATCTGGATGCGCACCGTGGAGGTGTAAAGAGGTGTCATCATCAGCATGCGTATCGTGCCCAAAATGAGCACCGCACCCGCAATGCTGAGCACGATCCATTTGCGGCGGTTGAGGATGCGAAGATATTCGCGGATCTTGCTGGCGATGTCGCTTGCCGGTTCGGCGAGCGAAGCCGGGTAGCGCCCCGCCGGGGCATAGAGGTCGCGCGGCGCCAGAGCGCCATCCTCTATCGGCGCAACGGTAAGGCTCCCTCGATTGCCGCTCGGCTGCACGTTAAATGCGTTCGACATCCCGCCACGTCTTTAAGAAAAGGATGGCGCACCCCGCGCACCATCCTTGAACAGCACACCTACAGTAGCGCCACGAAGCTGCCAATAGGCAACGCCTTCAACAGGTTCTGATAAGCCGACGCCAACGCGGAAGTGCTGACGATCACCGTGTCTCCCTGCTGAAGGGGCGGGTCCGCCGCCTGACCAGAGCGGACTTCGGAGAGATTGAACTTCGCCGCCATGTGCTTGCCGTTCGATTCGCGGAATACGACGACTTCGCTGTCGGCGAGCTCCGTCAGGCCCTCGGCCGTGGCGATGATCTGCAGCAGCGTGGAGCCGCCGCGGATCGGGTAGACGCCAGGCTTCCGGACAGCGCCATCGACGGTAACACGTTGGCTATTGTATTCCTTGACGAAAACAGTGACCTGTGGGTTCTGGAGATATTTCGATCCAAGTTTCTTGGTGAGATCGCGTTCGATCTCTTGCGCGGTGAAACCGGCGGCTGGAACCTCGCCGACGAGCGGAAGGTTGATCGTGCCGCTATCGGCGACTTGTACCGTCTTCGACAAGTCGGGAACCTTGAAGACCGAAACTTCCAGCACGTCGAGCGGCCCGACCTTGTATGCGTTCGATCCCGGCTTCGAGGCTGCGGTGAGTTGCGTTGCGGCCTGGGATAATTCTGGCTGGGCCAACGCGGACGTTGTGGCTGCCGCGGTCACTGCGCCATTGGCTTGGGGACCGGCGGCTGCGTTGAACGCAGCCGATTGCGCACCCGTGCCGGCCAAGGCATTGGGGTTTGGTTCATTCAAAGAGGTTCCGCAGCCTGCTAGCCCAACTGCGCTTGCCAGAGTCACTGCGCCGGCCAGCCGCCCCAGCCGGCTGGCGGCCGGCTGAAGCAACAGCCGGATGTCCTTCGTGAAGGACGCCCCGTGGCGGCGGCATGGCGTTTGGCGGCTCATCTGAAAGAATTCCCCATGGACGCGTTATTACAAGGTGCTGGGCCTCTACCTCTCCCAACCTCCTGGCTACGGCGTCGCGGCCGTAGCTCAAATTGGGAATACGGTGGTGCACGTCATGCGCGTCGCTCGCAAGGATATGGACCAAGCCCTCATCGAGCATCCGTTCGGCCCAATATTGCGCATTCTTACCAAAAGCGCCAGTTACAGAACCGGCCGTGACCTGCATCCACACACCTTGTGCGGCGAGGCGTTGCATCGTCGCATAATGCTGATTGATCCATCTCAATCGTTCAGGGTGGGTGAGGATAGGCACGTACCCAGCGACGAGGATGTCGAAAAAGAACTGCTCGATTCGCTGCGGCGCCGTGTGGTGCGGCGGCTCAACCAGAACATAGCGGCTGGCGCCGAGTGTCGGAATGTTGCCGCACCGCAGCCCTTCCAGGAACGTCGGCGTGATGTGCGCGTCTGCGCCTGGAAAAATCGCCAGTTCAATGCCTTGGCTTCTCAGTTCGGCGTCCAGGGTGTTGACCGCCCGTCGGATCTGATCGCCGGTGTTGTGATACAAGCCCGGGAGAATGTGCGGCGTACATGCGACGTGAGAGATTCCGTCGGCGGCGAACATGCGCGCCATGGCCAGCGACGTGGCGAGGTTGGGAGCGCCGTCGTCCAGTCCAGGAAGCATATGGCAATGCAAGTCGATCATGGGCTTGTTCACAGAAAATCTGTTGTTCACGCTTTGCTTCGCTGGGGATTTCACAAGGCGCGCGGCACATCCATTCCCGGTCGATGCCCGTGGCCGATCAGTACCTTAATCTCGAGCCGGCCCCGGCTGCGGATGCAACACCACGATTCGAGGCTTCATGAAACAAGATTGAGGCGAGGCGCAGGTGTGGCCATCGCGCGCGCAGGCGCCAAAAACTCGATCACAGTATCTATACAATCTATACATATCTGGTTAACAGTCTTAAACAAAGCTTACGGGCGATTGTCTGATCGGAATCGCATTCACGCGGGGGTGAGCCGATGTTGCGACTATTCTTGGCTGCAGCCAGTGTTCTGGCTTTGGCTTCGGCACAAGCTCAGAGTGCCTCTGTCGATGTGAAGCATGGCTCGGTTTCGATCAGTCAGGGACAGGGCTTCAAGGGAGTCGCCGGATCAACCTCTGCCAATCCCGGCGACATCGTCATGGCCGCTGCCAATGGCAGCGCCGAGATCGTGTACGACAACGGCTGCCGGGTGAGCGTCGGACCAGGACAGTCCGTTTCCATCAAATCGGAACCGCCCTGCCGAGCCGACGCGGTCAACGAAGACGGCTCGCCAATGCTTGCCGTGGGCGCGGTCGTGGTTGGCGGCCTTCTCGGCGGCGTCTTGGTATTGAATGAAGTCAGCGACCGTCCCGCAAGCCCGTAACGGCCAGGCTTGGGCACGCGAACCTGAATACGGGCCCGATGTGCGACGTTGGAACCTGCACTTTAGCGGTCTGTTTTGGCTGTCGGCGCTTACCCTTCTCGTGGCGCTTGTCTTTGGCGGCGGAACGCGCGCGGGCTTTGGCGGCGATGTCCTCGTGCAACTCGCCGGCGTCGGGCTGCTCGCGGCCGCGATTGCCGGTCTGGCGCGCATAAGACAGAAGCTCGGCGTCGGGGCGCGCCTGGCTATTGCGTTTTGCCTGTGTCTTGCCGCAGTTCCGTTTCTCCAGCTCATTCCGCTACCCGCAGTGGTGCGCGGTCTGTTGCCCGGGAGTCTCTGGGTCAACGACAGCTACCGCCTGATCGGCCGGGATGCGCCGTGGTGGCCCCTATCCCTTGCGCCCGAAGCAACCTGGATATCCCTGCTTTCGCTTATCGCGCCGATTGCGCTCCTGCTTGGCGTGCTGCAACTGGGCTACCGGGAGCGTCGTTATCTTGTGACGGTGTTGATCGCGTTCGCGATGCTCAGTGTCTTTCTGGGGGCTTTGCAACTTGCACAGGGCGTCAAAAGCCCCATGCGGTTTTACGCGATCACCAACGATACGGAAGCCGTAGGGTTCTTTGCAAATCGCAACCACTATGCGGCGCTGCTTTATTGCGCCACGCTGTTGACGGCGAGCTTCGCCGTCAATGCGGTGGTTCAATTCCAGTCCGCTTTCAGGCTGAGCGGCTGGAATGTTGCTGAGAGCCGCAGGGTTCTCGTTCTGGCGGGAACGCTCGTCGTCTTCATCGCGCTCGTCATGGCGCAGGCGATGGCGCGATCGCGTGCAGGCATCGTCTTCACGATCGCGGGTCTGTTCGGTGTGCTGGGCGTCGCGGCGACCGATCGGCGATCCAGTCAAGCCGAAGCCGGGGGTGCGCGCATCGTTATGGGTGCTGCGATCGCCGCGGTGGTGCTTTCGCTGCAGTACGCCTTGATTCGCATCATCGAGCGTTTTTCGGAGGACCCGATCGAGCAAACCCGGATCATCATTTCTTCCAAGACGCTCGAAGCCGCCAAGGACTTCCTGCCATTCGGGGCCGGAACCGGCGCCTTCGTGCCTGTCTATGCGCTGCTGGAGGCGCCCGGCGACGTGCGTAACTTCTATGCTAACCACGCACACAATGACGTGGCGGAGTCGCTGCTGGAGTCCGGCGTCCTGTCTTTTGCCTTGATGGCGGCATTCGGCGTATTTCTAGCTCGGCACTCCTACGCGGTATGGAGCGGCAAGGGCAACGCGCAGGCCGGCGATCTCGATTTGGGGTTGGTCAAGGCGGCAACGCTGGCCGTGCTGTTTCTCGCTTTGCATTCCTTCGTGGATTATCCGCTGCGAACGAGCGCTGGAATGGCCATCGCGGCGCTGTGCTGTGGCCTGCTGCTGACACCGTTGCGCGAGGACCGACCTCAGGCGGCAGGCCGCGCGCATCAGGGCAACGCCCGGCATCCCGATCCGATAAAAGCCACGGAGCATGACGGCTCCGGTGATGCCGGACTTCGCTCGGCGATCGCCGAGGCGATGGGGCGGGCCAACGCTCAGGCGTCCGGACAGGCCGAGGGCAGGCCCTGGCCAACTGCCGAGCCGCAGGGTAGGGCTTGGCCGCCGCCGGGCACTGAGAAAGGCCGCGCCCGGGAACGCGGACCCGATGAGACCGCGTCACGCGGCTTCGAGCGATGGCAGAGCGAGGGGGCATGGCCTGAGAAATGGCGTTCGCGGGCGCCGTCGCATCAGGACGCACCGCGCTTGCACGATGATCCAGGCTCCAGCAGCGGTCCGCGCACCCCGCCAGCGGACGAGCGCGCACCCGATGAGAACGAGGATCTCGAGTAGCGCGCGGATGATCCCGGCTATTTAAAATACCATATCTGGACAGCGGTAAATAGCACAATTGGAAGTGTGAAGAATTTTTTGCCGAATCCCCGCGCTCGGCCTTTCAATTGCATTTATTCTTAATTTGAAATATCCCCGTCGAACGCGTCTCCGGCGCCTTCGACGGGCTAAAAAGAGGTTTACGGAAAATCCGCACCCGCCACCTGTCGCTGGCCGGACCGTGGCGGATAAGGCAAATTATATCAGTGTGTTGCCTTTGGTGCTGCGGAGGCTTCCGGGCGCGCGGGCGGTTCGCGATGCCGGCTGAATTCTTATCGTCAAAAAGACAAGCCAAATTCGCTTTGAATTGATGCGCATCCATTAGTAATTCGGAAATCGCGATTCTTGTTTATGTTTTGGCTACATTTATTGATCGGCTATTAAAGGTTCCCAGTTCCTTTCGTTAGTGGAGTGGTGACCATGTTTTGGCAAATCTTCAACCGCGGCGCGCACGTTAACGCGGCCTTCAGCATTCTTGGAAAGCTGGAAGCGAAAATCGCTCCTTTCAAGGGCGACGATCGCGGCACGGTCGCCATGCTGTTCGGCATGATGGCGGTCGTTCTGATGATGCTGATCGGCGGCGCTGTCGATTTGGGCCGCTGGATGCACGCCTACAGCGAGACGAAGGCCGCGGTGGATTCCGCCGTTCTGGCAGGCGGTCGCGCTCTCCAGGTGTCGGGCGGCGATAGCACGCTTGCGATCGAGACGGCGACGAATTTCTACAATGCGAACATCGCCGGGCGATCTGGGGTCAAGGGAGACAGCATCGAGTTCAATGTGAGCGATGGGGGCACTGGTGTTGTTGCAACCGGGACGGCATATGTTACGACACCCTTCCTCGCCGTCGCCGGCATTCCCCGCCTTGCGCTTTGGAAGGACGGCGGATCGAACACGGCAAAGGCGGTAACCGAAATCGGCGGCGGCAACGGTCAGAAGCTCGAAATATCCGTGATGCTCGACACTACGGGCTCCATGAGCGGTCAGAAGCTGACGGACCTGAAGGCGGCGGCGAACGATCTGGTGAATATCGTCCTTCCCGATGGGCAATCGAACGTGCGCGTTGCGATAGCGCCGTTCGCCGAAAGTGTGCGCCCGGGTAGCACCTATCTCGACCGCGTCCGCGGCTCGCAGCCGGGCAGCGTGAAGCTGCGCGATAAGAACGGCCGCCTGACAACCTACACGCTGACGTCATGCGTATCGGAGCGCGCCGGCGCTGCCGCCTATAGCGACGCAGCACCCGATGGCAGCGATGTCTTGCGCCCGGTATATACCAAGAGCGGCTCCTGCACGACGGCCTCGGCGATCGTTCCGCTCACATCGGACAAGTCGATTCTCGGCTCGACGATCAGCAGCCTGACGGCAAGCGGAGGCACGGCCGGGCATCTGGGTTCGGCATGGGCTTGGTACTTGCTGTCGCCCAACTGGTCCAGCGTCTGGGGCAGCGAGAGCCGTCCTGGCAACTATGGTGACGCTTCGGTCAAGAAGATTGCGATCCTGATGACGGACGGCGAGTACAACACGCAGTATGACGCCAATGGTCTGATGACTTCGACCAATAACACCACGCCGCTGAATGGCCCTTCCGATACCCAGGCGCGCAGCGTGTGCGCAAATATGAAATCGTCCGGCATCCAGGTCTACACGGTGGGCTTCGGCCTGACGAACTCCAAGGCCATCCAGACGCTGGCGCAGTGCGCAACCGACTCCACGACCGCCTACCTTGCCCAGGACGGTGAGCAGTTGCGCAATGTGTTCCGCGATATTGCAATCAAGCTGTCGCCGTTGCATCTCACGCAGTAGCAGCGTTCCGGGAAACAATGGGTGGCGGCAAGGGCGGACGCTTCGAGCGTCCGCCCTTTTCGTCTTTGCATCTGCCGGGAGTGCGCGTGGCGGGGCGTCACTCGCCCCGTGGGCGGATCAGCCAACCGACGGCGAGCGTGAGAAGCGCCAGCGCGACGAAAAATAGCGCAAACCAGCTTCCGCTGACCGCGAAACCGGTGGCGGCCGCCCAGAAGACCGATGAAAGGGCCTCGCAGAACGTCGCGGCCCGTGAGGCGACCTGCCGGCGCCGGAACATCGTGCGCTTGACGGCGACCTTGAACCACATCTGGATGACGATGGACGCAACGCTGGCAATCGCGATTCCACAGCCGGTGATTGCCGCGCCCTGAGGAGACGAGATGGCGAGCGCAGCCAAGAAGGGAGCCGAGCCGGCCGCAATCACCGCAAGCACGGCCTCGACCTTGGCGCGCAGTTGTTGGCGCGGGGCCAGCGGCGCGGTGGCGACGAGATCGCGCGCGTCTTCGCCCGACAACGCCAGCCACGAGAGGCCGCCGGCAAGTTGGCCGAACGCCATGACCAGGACGGGCGCCAAAATAACACCGGGGCTCTCATCGGCACCCATGTCCTTGTAGAGCAAGATTGCGGGAGGAATGAGATAAAGCAGCTGCATCAGCGACTGCGACATGAGCCAGGGATCGCGCGCGAGCAGCATCCATTCCTTGTAGCGCAGAGCCTGAGCCGTCGACCGCTTCACGAAGGGTCGAAGCCGCTTTGATGCCACGTCCTTTGGCTCTTCATCCGATACTCCGGCTACGGCGACCGCATGGTGGGAAAAGCGCGGCGCGAAATGGGCAATGGCCGCCGTCAGAAGGGCGAGTGCACCCGTGAGGAGATACAAAAGCGTGGGCCAGTCGCCCAGCATGGCTTGTGCCGGAAGCCAGAACGGGCTGTCGGCGGCGGGCGCGATTGATCCTACGAGCGGCGACTGTAGCACCGCCAGACGCGAGAAGTTGCCATACATCATCACGGCCGCGACCTGTAGCGCAATGAGCAGCGTCGCGCCGACGGCCGCCGCCGTGATCTGTGCGATCAGGCGCGTTTTCTTCGGCCCAAGCATCCTGAACAGGAGCATGGAGACCGTCAGTGACAGCGCGGTCGCGAGCGCACTCATGGAAGCGATGACGCCGTAGGCTGCAAGCCACCGCGGGCCGTCGAGTGCGATTGCCATATTGACGAAGGGCGCGGCGAGCAACGACGTCATCATGGCGCCGGTTGCCGCGATCGCCGCGATGCGCACGGCAAAAAGATGCTGCGCCGGCGCCGGCGAGGATAGGATCAGATCAAGATCGGCGCGGGCGTAGAAGGCGCGCGTCACATGCTCGATCGATTGCGAAAGCATCATGGAGAACGCCGTCGCCATGCTGGCCGTCAGCACAATGAGTGTTGCGCGATCTGCCTCGACGCCCTGGGCGAATGCCGGCGCAAGAACGAGGTAGGCGATCGCGTGAAGGCCCACGACGAACGCCAGCACCATCAAGGTCACGGCCCGCTCACGCGCCGTGCGTCCCCCCGCCATCATGGCCGCCCAATCGCGCCAGGCAAGGTTGATCTCGTGGCGCGCGAACCACGCCAGTGTATGAGCCCGGGTCATGCGGCGGCGGCGTCCTCGCCGGCGACCAGCCTCAGGAAGATCTCTTCCAGCGTGCCGCCATCCTGGCCAGCCTCGCGGCTCAGTTCTTTAAGCGTGCCTTGTGCGATCAGTCTGCCGTTTGTGATGACGCCGATACGCTCAGCCATGCGCTCCGCGACATCGAGGATGTGAGTCGTCATGATGACCGTGGCGCCCAAGGCCACACGCTCCTTGAGCACGGCCTTGACCTGACGCGCGGAGGCCGCGTCCAGCCCAGTCAAGGGCTCGTCCAGAATGATGAGTTGCGGGTCGTGGATGAGCGCACCCGCCAACGCCACCTTCTGGCGCATGCCTTTCGAAAGGTCCTGGCAGCGGGTGGACGCATGGGACCCCAGCCCCAGGATTTCGATCAGGTTGCGCGCCTCACGTTCGGCCTTGGCCGGTTCCATAGCCCAAAGGCCGGCAACGAACTCCAGGTACTCCAGCGGATCGAGCTTGTCGTAGATGAGCGGCTCATCGGGCACCCACGCCATCACGGTCTTGGCCTGCACGGGCCGGGCGAGCGCGTCGATGCCGCAAATCGAGATCTCGCCTGAATCGGGTTTCAGCAACCCGGCAACCATGCGCAGCGTCGTGGTCTTACCCGCTCCGTTGGGTCCTAGGAGCGCATAAAATTCGCCGCGTTGGACGGTCAGGGACAGGTTGTCCACCGCAGGCTTTGCAAACGTCTTGCGCAGATCGCGCATTTCAAGGGCGGGGGCATACGCATGAACAGACATGGGATACGCGGGGCTGTGAATACGCCGTTAAGAACTTTCTTATCCGGAAAGCTAGCGCGTTCGCGTTGAGTAAGCGTGAATTGGGCGCAAACCGTTTGGCGTGCGCAGGTCAGCGCAGCGGCGCCCGCAAGACACGGCGCTCACGCTTGACCGTGTAAAGGCCCGCCAGCGTCAGTATGACGATGCCGAGCACCTGCACGGGGTCGGGCGTCTCGTCCCAGATCAGCCAGCCCGACAGAATTGCAAACAGGATGACGGCGTAGCGAAACGGCGCGATGGCGCCGACATCGCCCGAGCGCATGGCAACGACGATGAGCGCGTAGGCAAGGGTGAGAAACCCCCCGCACAGCATCAAGAGCAAGCCTTCGTGCGCGCTTGGAACAACCCAGGTCTCGAAGGGCGCCAGCAGCAGCCCGGCTGGGGCGGTGATCGCTGCCGACATCAGCGTCAGGGTAAGCGTGGGCACGCTGGCGGGAATCTGCCTGGTCAGAAGGTCGCGCGCCGTAACGAACGCAACCGCCAGGAGGAGCACGAGCGTAGCGGGCGAAAACGCCGATGTGCCCGGGCGCGCGATGAGCATCACGCCGATCAGGCCGGCGAACGCCGCGAGCCACCGGCGCCAGCCAATGGGCTCTTTGAGAACGACCGCGGCGGCGGCCGTAATAGCGAGCGGGGTGAACTGCGCCAGCGCCGTAACGTCGGCGATGGGCATGGCGAGGAGCGCGGTGAGGAAGGTCAGCGTCGATAACGCTTCCGCTGCCATGCGCCAGCCAAGCAGCCGCCTGGGTGCATGGCTGGGAAGCCGCAGCCCGCCGGCGATTGCCGCAAAGGCGAGGATGTAAAGGGTTGCGGACGTGTTGCGCAGGAGGATGAGTTCGCCCAGCGGAATTGTCTCGCCCACGAGCTTCACGCACGTGTCGTTGGCAACGAAGAATGCCATCGATCCCAGCATCGCCAGGATGCCGGTCAAGTTGCCGTGGCGAATGTGGATGTGTTGCGGGGCCATGCGGCGGGTGCTTGTTGGCGGGTGCTCGTTGGCAGGGGCTTTGGCAGGGCGCTGGGGGAAAGCTCAGACGGGCATATTGCACAGCGCCCGTGGCATTTCCCTCCGGCTCTCCTGCGGCCCGGTGCATACCTGCCCCCTCGTCCGGCCGCCGGAAACCGGAGCTGATCGGATCAGCCGCCTGTTACGCTCATATGCCGGGTCACGGCGGGCTTGCTCGTCTTGCGGTCAATGACGAAATCGTGGCCTTTCGGCTTGCGCGCGATGGCGGCGCGGATCGCCTCGTTCAATGCCGTATCGTCGCTCGAGGCACGTAGAGGCGCGCGCAGGTCGGCGCAGTCGTCCCGGCCAAGGCACATGTAAAGAGTGCCCGTGCACGTAAGTCGCACGCGGTTGCAGCTTTCGCAGAAGTTGTGCGTCATCGGCGTGATGAAGCCGAGCCTGCCCCCCGTCTCCTTCACGCTCACGTAACGCGCCGGCCCGCCGGTGCGATAGGGAATGTCCTCCAGCGTGAAGCGGTCCAGGAGCCGCGAACGCACGACGGACAACGGCAGGTATTGATCTGTCCGGTCGCCCTCGATGTCGCCCAGGGGCATGGTTTCGATCAGCGTCAGATCCGCACCGCGTGCGTGGGCAAAACGGATCATGTCCTCGATCTCGTCCTCGTTGACGCCCTTGAGCGCCACAGCGTTGATCTTGACCGCGAGGCCTGCCTTCTCAGCTGCCTCGAGCCCCTCTAGGACGATGCCGAGTTCGCCCCACCGGGTGATGGCGCGGAACTTCGCCGGGTCGAGCGTGTCGATGGAGATGTTGACACGCTTTACGCCCGCGGCTTTCAAGTCGGCCGCGTACTTGGCGAGCTGGCTGCCGTTGGTGGTCAGCGTCAACTCGTCGAGGGCGCCTGTGGCCAAGTGGCGGCCAAGCGCCTTGAACAGCGACAGGATGTTCTTGCGCACCAGCGGCTCACCGCCCGTGATGCGTAGCTTGCGCACGCCATGACGCACGAATGCGGTGCAAAGCCGGTCCAGTTCCTCCAGCGTCAGCAGATCCTTCTTGGGCAGAAAGGTCATGTGCTCGGACATGCAGTAGACGCAGCGGAAGTCGCAGCGATCGGTGACCGAGACCCGCAAGTATTCGATGCCGCGGCCGAACGGGTCGATCAGGGGGCGAACAGTGTCCTTCGTCGTGCTTGCGGCCGTCATCGGATCTCTCTGTGGGTGGGATCGACTGTTCGTTCTAATATCGAGCCCCTTGGTCCATCGCGCAACCCCTGCAGCACGATGGCGCCGAAGGGTTGGCCGCACGCCGCAAACTGCGGCTTATGGACCTGAAAGCCCAACGCAAAACGCCCTGCCGAGACGACAGGGTACGAGACGACAGGATTAGGCGCGTTGGCGGACGGCGTCAAAAGGACCGAGGACTGTCTCGATCAACCCTGCGATGCCGGCGACGTCGTCGAGGGCGAGCACGGGCTTGCCGTAGCCGTCGAGGTCGTGGTCGGCGGCGATGCCGATGATGAGCGGATCGGTCGCAGCCAGCAGCCGTTCCCCCGCTACGGCCTGGCGGCGCACCTCTATCTTAGGGATGTGGGCCGACTTGTAGCCTTCCACGAAGATAATGTCGGCCGGTTTGAGGCGGCGCGCGACCTCTTCGAGCGAGGGCTCTCCGCGTGTGGCTATTTCTTCGATCACGGCGACGCGGGAACCCGAAACGATGGCCGATTCGCTGGCGCCCGCGCGGCGGTGGCGCGCGGTATCGCTGTCTGGCCTATCGATGTCGAACTTGTGATGTGTGTGCTTGATGGTCGCAACGCGCAGTCCCTTGGCCGAGAAGTGCGCCGCAAGCTTCTCGATCAGGGTCGTCTTGCCGCAGTTCGACCAGCCGGCAATGCCGATCATGGGTGTTGAGATGTTGGCGGCGCAGTCAGCCATGAGCTTTGTCCTTGGTGGGAGAGTTGAGCGCGAGGAGCGTGTGGGCTTGGGCGAGGTCTTCGGGCGTGTTGGCGTTGAAGAACGGGTCCACCGCCAGTCCCCCAATAGTGATCGGCTCGAAGCCAACCGCAACCGCGTCGTGCTGACGCGCGAACTTTTCCACGCTGCGCCGCTGTTGCGCGAGAGCGCATTCCAGGCTGGCGCGCAGGCCGAGCGGCCAAAGTCCGATGACGGGATGAACGCGCTCGAAGCTTGCGGCGACGGCCGGGCCGTCTGCGGCCTCGCCAGCAAGGCGCTGAACCAGATCGAAAGGCAGGAAGGGGGTGTCGGTCGAGACCGTCACGATGGCATCGACATCGGGCGCGGTACGCTGCGCCCAGATCATGGCGGCAAGCAGCCCCGCAAGAGGGCCCTGGTCGGGTTCTCCGGCGTCCGGCACCACCTCCAGGCCCAGCCGGGCATACCGCTGAGGGTCGCCATTTGCGTTGATGATGAGGCGGGGAACCTGGGGCGCAAGGCGCGCGACGACGTGAGCGATCAGGGGTTGCGTGCCCAGGACAGCCAGCGCCTTGTCCCCGCCGGTGGGGCTGTGAGGAAACATGCGCCGCGCGCCGCCACCAGCCAGGACCACGCCTGCGATCGATCGAACTTTGCTCATGGGCTTGTATCTAGCTTGCCCGTCAGCGGGCCTTCAAGGGCGACATGCGAGGCTTGACCGCGCACGGTGCGCATCATGCGCGAGGGGGCGCGCCGGCCCGATCGGACCAATCGTGGATCTGCAGAGGCGCGGCAGTGAGGCCCTTGCGGCGCTGCCTGCGATGGGCTCATGTAGTCGAAAATCCTTCGCCGGTGCCGATTGTTCGCGCCGCGTCAATCCGGGAGACGCTCAAGATGGGAATCGAGAAATCCGAGGTGATGAATGCGTTGCGCCGCGTGCGCGGACCGGATCTCGACGGCAATATCGTCGATCTTGGCCTCGTCTCCGAAATCATGATCAAGGACGGGCGCGTCTACTTCTCGATCACGGTTCCCGCAGCGCGCGCTGGTGAACTCGAAAACCTTCGCAAGGCGGCCGAGACGGTGGTTTCCGACCTCAAGGGTGTGTCCGGGGTGACGGCCGTGCTCACTGCAGAAGCCGCACCGGGCGTTGCGCAAACCTCCCGGGGTATAGGCAACGTTCTGGAGCATCGCAGGGTGCAGGAGGCACGCCAGCGCGGTCTTGCGGGCGATGGCGCGGGGCCCCGTAAAGCGGCTGCAACGCAACCTCACAGCGTCTCGTCGCGGCGGATCGAGCCCATCGCCGGCGTCAAGCACGTCATCGCGGTAGCCTCGGGCAAGGGCGGCGTCGGCAAATCGACGACGGCCGTTAACCTGGCGCTTGGGTTCCAGGCGCTGGGTCTGAAAGTCGGCATCGTCGATGCGGACATCTATGGCCCCTCGCAGCCGCGCCTGCTGGGCGTCTCCGGCCAGCCGCGCGTCACACAGAACAAAACCATTCAGCCGCTCGAAGGATGGGGCCTCAAGGTCATGTCCATGGGCTTCATGGTCGATGAGGGAACGCCGGTCGTCTGGCGGGGACCCATGGTCGTCTCCGCACTGAACCAGATGCTGCGCGAAACCGCGTGGGCTGATGAGGGTGATCTCGACGTGCTCGTCGTCGATTTGCCGCCTGGCACGGGCGATGTACAACTCACCATCTCGCAGGCCATTCCGCTATCAGGGGCGGTCATCGTTTCCACGCCGCAGGATCTGGCGCTCATCGATGCGCGCAAGGGGCTGGCCATGTTCAAGCGGCTCGAGGTGCCCGTGCTCGGCATTATCGAGAACATGAGTTATTTCACCTGCCCCTCGTGCGGCACGCGCTCGGACATCTTCGGGCACGGCGGCGCACGCGAGGAGGCGCAGAAGCTTGGCGTGCCGTTCCTCGGCGAGGTGCCGCTGCACATGGATATTCGCGTCAAGTCGGACTCGGGCAAGCCAATCGTGGTGACCGATCCTGAAAGCCTCCATGCGCAGATCTATCGTGATATCGCAGCCAAGACGTGGACCGAGGTGGAGCGCGCTCAGGGAACCCTGACGCCGCCGCCGGTGCTCGATGTGACGGACGATGGCCGCGCGCTCAAGGCCGCCTTCCCGGATGGCCGCTCGTTCGAACTGTCCGCCGAAATGCTGCGTGTGATGAGCCCGTCGGCTGAAGTGCAGGGCCACTCGCCCGATCAGCGTGTGACCGTATCGCGCAAGAAGAACGTGCGCATCCGCGATCTCAAGGGCGTCGGCAACTACGCCACGCGCATTTCCTTCGACGACGGTCACAACACGGGGCTTTACACCTGGGGCTACCTGCACTTGCTCGGCAAGGAGAAGGACCAGCGCTGGAAGGCCTACCTGGAGGAACTCGCCGCCAAGGGCCTGTCGCGCGGATAGGGCGCGGCCTGCGGGCAGCATTGCCTTTGAAGTCGCTCGCTGAATTTGGATAGCTTCGGCGTCAGGCGCGCAGGGGAGGGCGCACGCCGATTTCTTGCGGAATAACAGATTGTCCTAATGCGTTCTGATTTAGGTAAGCATTTTCATCCGCGCTGATTTTTGTCAAAGGGGGCAAAGCCATGGCTCAGAGCAATCTATACCTCGAATCGAATGTTTCGAGCGTCGATGGGCTCGCCCACTGCCTGCACCGGGTCAGCCAGCACATGGACGATCTGTTCGCGGCCGCCACCGCGGGACAGGATCTGACGGCCCGCCAGCTTGTCGTTCTGGAAATTGTCGCCCGCGAGGATCGGCCCAGCCAAACCACGATCTGCGCGCGCTCGGGCATCGACCGCTCGACAATCGCGGACATGGTGCGCCGGCTGGTGAAAAAGGGCTATCTGGCCCGCCGCCGCAGCCGGGCCGATGCGCGACGGTATGCCGTGCAACTCACCGATGAAGGCCGCAAGGTGCTGGAGCGTGCGCTTCCCATCGCGCATGATGTGGAGCGCCAGGTCGCGTCGCGGCTGCCGGAAAAGCAACGCCAGCACTTCATCAGCGCGCTGCGGTCGATCCTGGACAAGCCCGAAAAGGGCGCAGACTTCGCTTGAGGCAGCCGGCGCCTGGAGGCAGATGCGCGCCGTGTCGCGGCTCGCATCTGCCCTGCGAGAGAAGAAAGGCGCGAAGCTTGAGCCGGGCGTGATACACATCCGCCCATGCTAGAAGTCCTCCGGCGCAACTCGATCCCCCTCATCGTCGCTACGGCCCTTTTCATGGCCACGCTCGACGCGACCGTGCTGTCGACGTCGTTGCCGGCGATTGCGCACGATCTGGGCCTCAATCCCGTCCATCTGAAGCTGGCGCTCACGACCTACCTGCTGGCGCTGGCCGTGTTCATTCCTGCGTCCGGCTGGGCGGCGGACCGCTTCGGCCCAAAGAACGTATTCCGCGCCGCCATGGCCGTGTTCGCGCTCGGCTCGATCTTTTGCGGACTATCGAGCAGTCTTGGCTCGCTTGTGGCCTCACGCGTGCTGCAGGGCATCGGCGGCGCGATGATGATGCCCGTGGGCCGCCTCATCGTCTGGCGCAGCGTACCCAAATCGGAAATCATCGCGGCTGCGGCCGCGCTCACAATCCCGGCGCTGTTGGGGCCCGTGCTGGGTCCGCTGCTGGGAGGGTTCCTCTCCACCTATTTCAACTGGCGGTGGATCTTCTGGATCAACATCCCGGTGGCTGCCGCGGGCATCCTGTTGGTCACGCGCTTCATACCCGATCTCGGCGCCGACGCGCGCGAGGAGTTCGACCTGAAAGGCTTCTTGCTCATCGGGCCGGGGTTGTCGATGTTCCTGACCGGCGCGATGCTGCTCGGCCTCGATCTCCTCTCTCCCGATATGGTCGCAGCCTTGCTGCTCGCGGGCGCTGCGTTGATGGCGGCCTACGTGTGGTATGCGCTCAATGCCGAGCGTCCACTCATTGATTTTCGATTGTTGGCGATACCGACGTTTTTTGCAGGCGTCGTGGGCGGGTTCTTGTTCCGCACCGGCATCAGCGCCGCGCCCTTCCTTCTGGCGCTGCTCTTCCAGGAGGGCTTCGGACTGACGCCTTTCCAGTCCGGCCTGCTGATCTTCGCCACCGGCTTTGGAGCGATGTTCATGAAGACCCAGGCGGCGCGCATTCTGCGGCGCTGGGGTTATCGCAACGTGCTCATCGCCAACGCCGCCGTTGCCGCCCTTTTCTCCGCGCTGCCCGCGCTGTTCACGCATGCGACGCCGGCTCTGCTGATGAGTGGCATCTTCCTGACTGGCGGGCTGTCGCGATCGTTGCAGTTCACCGGCCTCAACACCATCTCGTACGCCGATATCCCTGAGGAGAAGCTATCGCGAGCCACGAGCTTCGCCTCGGTCTTGCAGGAGCTGTCGGGTGCGATTGGCGTTTCGGTGGCGGCGCTGGGACTCGAGATCATGATGCGGGTCGAGGGCACCACCACCATGACGCAGGGGATCTTCGCGCCGGTGTTCCTGATTGTGGCGCTGATTTCCGGCCTGTCGGCGGTGCTCTTCGTCTGGAAACTCGATGCGAACGCCGGCGCCGAACTTCTGGCCAAGCCGGGGCGAAAACGCGAGGCCGTCACCGAGGATTCGGTGGGCGCGGAAGCCGGACGGCTTTGATCTTTAGAATTTCGAAGTTTATTGATTTCGCGCGCCCGGCCGCTCGCCGCTGGCGTGCCGGACGCGGCGAGTAGCGGCAGGCATAACGCGTCCCGGATCACAGCAACCCTTGGTCGGGCCGTGCGCATTCGTGGCAATGGCGCCCGTTAGAGCCGTTCCGCGTTTCGTGCAAATCGCGGAACGGGCTCTCGCCATTCGTCTTGTCGCGCTTCTGGCCGCAAAACCGGTTTGCCGGTTTTCCGGCAAGCGCTTTAGGCTGCCCTGGCTTCACGCCGGCGGGGGGCCGCCTTCGCGCGGACCTTCACGGACTTTGCAGCCGGAAGGAACACGACATCGGAAGCCCGCGCCGTCTGGATCGCGGCCTCGCGCGCTGCGAAGGCATCCGCCAGGGCGAACATGGCGGCATGCGGGTCGAGCCCGGCGCAGCCACGAACGTCCACTGCAACGAACCCGTTCTTGGGGCTCGCCTGGAACGACAGATGACCGATACCCAGCACCGCCACGCCCGAAAGCGTGCCGTCCGCGAGGCGGCCGATCTCGATGGCGCGCGGCTGCTTGCCGAGCGCACCGAGCGCAACCTTGAGCGCGCGTTCGGCCGACTTGGCGTCGCCGAGCCGCGAGGCTCCATGCAGATCAATGAAAAGGTTCCGTCCTGAACCTTTGGGAGCTGATGCGGCAACTGCCGCGGCAGGCTCGTTGCGCACATCGCACGCAACTACACAGTGATCTTCCTTTTGGGCGGTGCTTGAACGAGTCAAGTCCATCCCCAATTGGAAGAGGGCGTCATTATAGGCCATAAGACCCTCCCCAACCAGCAGACAGCGTTTGACTCGCCCGCTCCTTACCTCATTGGTTCTGGAAAACCTCGACCATGCTGGCAGGTGGACAGACGAGAGACGCTGCATATGAGGCTAGTCGCCCCCCCACGCAAGAATTTTTTTGACCCCCGGCACAAATTTTTTTGCGTCGTGTTTACGCGGGCTTAAACACCATTTTGTCACAGGAGGCTCGCGCCGCGCCGGCAAGGCCGTTTGCAAGTTGCGCGTCCATGCTCGCTCCGCGCAGCGTGCGCGAAAACGCGCACCCGCGATCAGGTCGCTGCGGCTGCAGAAATCGCCGGTACGATCGGGCGGTTCAGTGCTACCGGCGCGGCTACTGCTTGAACAGGTTGTTGAGCAGGTCCTTGGCCTTCACTGAACCGGTCGAGCCGTTCTTGCCCAAGAGTTCGTCGGCGATCTCGTTGGCATTCTTGCCTTTGAACTTCTTGCCGATCTGCTTGACGGTATCGACGACCTTGTCAGGGTTGGACAGGATACCTTTGAGGTCGGGCTCGAACTTGGGCTTGTCCCAGGAGCCGGAGATGCGCACCGGCACTTCCAGGCCCGAAAGGTCCGTCTTGCCCTTCTGGCCTTCCAGGCTCGCCACGAGCTTGGGCTTTACCAGGTAATCGACGGTGCGCGGCGGCATCTGTACCGTGCCCGCGCCGGTTACGCGCAACAGCGGGCTCGTCATGCGCAGATCCTGGTTCTGGGCGACGCCGTTATTGATCGTGAAGCTGCCTGCGAGTTCGCTGAAATCCGTCTTCTCGGTGGGGGTCTGCTTGAGGGCCGAGATGTCACCCTGGCTCAAGCCGCGGATGGCGCCCGGCAGGTTGAAGCCCACGATGGCCCCATCGGCGAAGGTGACGTCCGCCTTGCCGTTGAGCGCCTCCACCATCTGCAGCTGGTTGCCGCCGCGCGTCGCCAACTGCAACGCCAGACGTGCCCTGCCGGCCAGCCATTTCATATCTGCGGCGTCCTTGAGGAAGGGTAGCGCGGAAATTCCATCCAGCGTGAAGTTGGCGCCGATGCCCGCGTCCTTGCCCGTCGCATCCACGTTGAGGAATCCCTTGCCCTGGCCCTCGTAGAGCTGAATGTTGTCGAAGCTGGTCTTCAGCACCTTGTTCTTGAGATCGATGGTCAGTGCGGACTGGCCGACCTTCATGTTGTGGAACAGCATCCGGCCGACGCGCAGCCTGGCGTCGGTGTCGGCGATGCCGAGCAAGCCCAGGTCGATGGGCGCGCTCGACCAGCCCGCGCGTCCCTCAAACCCATGCACTCGCGGGCCTGTGGCGGGTTTCTCAAGGAGCTCCTCGATGGCGTCCTTGCCGGGTTTCGCCATCCCTGCGGGCGTAGCCGCGCCGGCCGCCGCCGCAGCCTGCTGG
This sequence comes from Hyphomicrobium sp., assembly GCA_035325525.1. Classification (GTDB taxonomy): domain Bacteria; phylum Pseudomonadota; class Alphaproteobacteria; order Rhizobiales; family Hyphomicrobiaceae; genus Hyphomicrobium_B. Next base: position 29,142 of record DAOKZR010000009.1, read on the forward strand.
CCGCCAAGATACTTGTTGAGGTCGATCTCCGAAATCTGCAGGTTGGCCTGCACATAAGGACGCACGCCGCCCGTCGTCACCGTGGCGTCGCCCTTCGCGGTTGCGCCATCTAGATTGATGTTGGCGCCGGTCAGGCTCGTGACATTGCCGTTGGTCTTGAGGTTGCCGGAGATGGAAAGTGGACCAAGCCCGCTCACCTGCGGCATCCTGGTGCCGAGCCAACCCGCCAGTCCTTTCACGGACGTACTCGAAAGCGTGAGCTTGCCTTCCAGATCCGCGCCCTCGCCAACCTGCAATTCGCCATCATACGTCGCGTTGATGTGCTGGTTGACCGCGCTGAACACGAGGCGCGCCGGCTTTTCCTCAAGCACCATCCGCACCGGAGAGACGCGGCCCTCGAATTCGGTCTTCTGTCCCTGCCAGGAGAAATCACCCTGTGCGGATAGTGCGCTGCTCAGTGATTTCAAATTGAGCTTCATGTTGACGGCGCTGACGGCTTGCGTCTTGCGGGTGCGCTCGTCGGTGTAACGCAGCGTGCCGTTCTCCACGCGTACGTCATCGAGTTCCAAATGCTCCACTTCCGCAAGGCTGGTGGGCAGGCGGATTCCGGGCGCGCGCTGCGCCGGTGCGGGCGCATCGGTTGCCGTAGCGGAGGCGCCTGGGGTTTCGGCTTGCGCGTAGCGGGTGAAGCCCTCGGCTTGCGCGAAAGTCCAGTTCTTTCGCCCTTGCGCGTCGATTCGCAGATCGAACACAGGCTCGCGCAGGATGAGGCGGCGCACCTCCACCTGCCTGTTGAGCAGGGGCATCGTCTTGATGTTGATGTCCAGCTCTTTCATGCTGACGAGCGTGGCGGGCGACCCCGGCGGGCCCGACAGCGTGACGCCGTGCAGCCGAACGCCCAGACCGGGATAGAACGAGAAGGCGGCAGCTCCCGCAATGATGAGATCCCGTCCGGTCTTGTCCTTCACCTTCTGGGCGATGGTCTGGCGGATCAAATCGCTCGGCGGATTGAGCAGCAGGTAGCCCGCGCCTGCACCGGCGATGACAAACACAAACACGAAAGCGTAAAGCAGCGCGCCGAGCAGGCCGCCGCGTTTGCGCCGGACCTTGGGCGCTTCGGGGCGTCTGGGCCGCATGTTGGGCGGCAAGGACGGTCCCCGGCGCAAGGGCGGCGCAGGCCCCCGCTCGGCGCTCGGCCGGTAGGCGGCGAGCGGCGGCGGGGCGGGCGGTCTTTGGTTCGGCATCTGGCGCGCCTCGAAATCTTGATTCCGAAAAGGCCCCGCATTCGCATGGGGCGCACAGTTGGCTTCGATTCACTATCGTTGACAATTATGTCACTGCAAAGCCGACGCGTTCCAGCATCAATCGTGGTCTTTTCCACTGCGGCCCCGATAATGTGATGTGCGCGCGACGTGCTCAAGCCGCATCGAAATGGCGATGTTGCCGCACATGATCAACACAATCGTGCCAAACCATACGATATCGTGCCGCCCGGCACGCCAATTCGTCCGTGCCGATTCATCCGTGCCAATTCGTGGAGCCTGAGAAGAATGTCCCCTAAGCGCAACTACGTAGTCCCCGTGGCGGCGATGTGCATGTCGCTGTTCTGCGTGGTGGAGGGCGCTCCCGCGTCGGCAACGCCGTGCGGGAATTCGGGAGCAGGATTTTCCGAATGGATTTCTGCATTCAAGCAGCGCGCAGCCGCCAAGGGTATTTCCGCGCAGACGATCAATTCGGCTCTTTCCGGCGTGACCTACGATCCGAAGGTCGTCCGGCTCGATCGCAGCCAACACTCATTCAAGCTGTCGTTTGATGCATTCTATCGCCGTCGCGTGGACGGCGCGATGATCGCCAAGGGCCGCCGGCTGATGAAAACGCACGCCGGCACGCTCAACGCCATCGAGAAGCGCTTCGGCGTGCCGGGCGCCGTCGTCATCGCCATCTGGGGCCTCGAAACTGCCTACGGCGCGCAGAAGGGCGGCCAGATGTCGATCGTCAGATCGCTCGCGACGTTGGCCTACGATTGCCGCCGCTCCGCATTCTTCGAGAAGGAACTGATCGCGGCCTTGACGATCATCGACCGCGGCGACATGCTCGCCAGTCAACTGGTCGGCGGTTGGGCGGGCGAGATCGGGCAGACGCAGTTCCTGCCCGATGCCTACGTGAAATACGCCGTCGACTTCGACGGCAACGGGCGGCGGGATCTCATTCACAGCTCCGCGGACGTGTTGGCTTCGACAGCCAACTTCCTGAAAGGCCATGGCTGGCAGCGCGGCGCGGGATGGGGTCCGGGCTCGGCGAATTACGATGTCATCCGGGAGTGGAACAAGGCCGAGGTCTACGTGAAGACCATTTCGGTCATGGCCGATCAATTGGCCGGACGCTGAACGCCGTCCAGATCCAGCGCGTCGCTCAAGAAATTTAGCGCTGGTCCGGGTCGCGGTCCGCCCGGCCGGTGCATTTCGTACGCGTTGCCGGCGGCGTGCACCTGCCGCGCGAGCAAGAGCAGCCTTGGGCGGACCGAGTTGCATCAGCCATTGATGGTTGTAAAAACTTCCGCGAGTCCGCCTAGGTTGTGCCACACGACTCAGCGAGCCATGCGGTCATGGTTCTGCAACCCTCAACGTCTGGCAAACTGACGTGCGCGGCTGTCGCCGCCGCCGCCGCCCTAGCTTTTTTTGCGTCCAATCAAGGTCTTGAGGCGCGCCCACCGTTTGAACCGCCGATTGCCGGCGATGCAATCGTGATCGACGGGGACACGCTGGAGATCGCGGGCCGGCGCATTCGCCTGGAAGGCATCGACGCGCCCGAAATGGCGCAGTCATGTCAGACCGGCGACGGGTCGCCATGGCGGTGCGGGCTGGCCGCGCAAAAGAGGCTCATGGTGATGACCCGCGGTCAGGCAGTGGCGTGCGACGCGGCCGGTTCCGACGCGTATGGGCGCACCCTGGCGGTCTGCTTCGTCGAGGGGGAAGACATCAATGCGACCCTGGTCGAAGAGGGCCTGGCGCGGGCATTTGTAAAATATTCTGAACTCTATGTGGCTCAGGAAGCGGAGGCGCGCGCCGCGCGGCGCGGGTTGTGGCAGGCGGACAATCTTGCGCCCTGGGACTTCCGTCGTGGCCGCTGGCAGACCGCTGAAGCGGTTGCGCCCAAGGGGTGCGCCATCAAGGGGAATATTTCGTCCAAGGGCATGATTTATCACACACCTTGGAGCGCCTGGTACGACAAGGTGAAGATCGACGAGGCCCGCGGCGAGCGCTGGTTCTGCAACGAGGCGGAAGCTGTCGCGGCCGGATGGCGCGCTGCACAACAACGCTGATTGCCCGGCGGGCGATCGCGGTGTTCTGGTTCGTCATGCGCCGAGATTGCATCCACGTCATCGGGAGATCCGTTGACGTCGGAGCACGCAAGAGAATAAAAACGGCTCGAAATCTCCGCCATCATTGGATTCTCTTTCCACGAGGTTCCCCATGAACGCCCACGTATCCCACGTCCTGCGTGCCGCCGGCTTCACAGTTGCCTTGGCTCTCGGAGGCGGCGCTGCCAGTGCTGGGCCGGTCTGGGACGAGATCAAGGGCAGCGTTTACGGCGACAAGAAAATCGAAGACGGCCGCGGCCTGGTCTCGCTAGAGGCCCCCAACCGTCCCGACGATATGGGCCGGGTCCCCATTTCAATCGACGCCGCCTTCAAGGATGGCCGCACCGTCAAGACGGTGACCTTCGTCATCGATGAGAACCCGACGCCTGTGGTTGCCGTGTTCCACATGGGCGGTCAGCGCGGGCACGTCTCGTTGAAGTCCGAGTTCCGCGTCAACGCTCAGTCGGACGTGCGCGCCGTCGTCGAAGCGAGCGATGGCAAGCTCTACATGGTGAGCCAACTCGTCAAGTTTGCCGGTGGCCAGGCATCTTGCTCGGCGCCGCCGGCGGGAGATCCCGCCGAGATCGCGGCCAACATGGGCAAGATGAGCTTCGTGCCCCTTGCTGCCGAGGGCGCGGCCACTTCCATGCACATGAGCGGGCGGATCAGATTGTCCCACCCCAACCACACCGGTATGGTGATGGATCAAATCACCTTGCTCTACACGCCGATCAAGATGATCTCCGAAATCACCGTGAAGCAGGGCGATGAGCCGGTTTTCACCGCCGAGGGGTCGATCGCGCTTTCTCAGGATCCGATGATCGAGTTCGACATGATGCGTTCCGTCTCCGCGGGCGAACTCGAGGTGACCATGAAGGACACCGACGGCGGCTCGTGGACGAAGAAGTTCCCGCTCGGACCGGCGAGCTGATCGTCTGGGATCGCACCGGATCAGCGCGCTGGACCAAAAAAAGGCCCGTCGAATGGCGGGCCTTTTCGCTTGTCTTGTGATCGGCTTCTTGTCGCAAAAACGAAAACCGGTTTTCCGGCAAGCTCTAGCGCCTGTCGGAGATCAGCGGCGTGATGCGCCGTAACGCGACACGGCGGTTTGCGCGCTCGGGACCATCGGTTTCGATCTTGAGGTACTGCTCGCCATAGCCCTGCGTGGTGAGGTTCTCGGGAGGCACGTTGAACTCCTCGCTCAGGATGACCGCAACCGATTCCGCGCGCCTGTCCGACAGCGTGAGGTTGTCTTCCTCCGATCCAACCGCATCGGTGTAGCCTTCGACCATGAAGACCTCGTTGGGATTGCGGTCGATCACGCGCATCATGGCGCGCGCGGCGCGCTCCAGCTTGTGGTACTGGCTTTCGTCGACCTCCCAAGAGCCGGTTTCAAAGGTGATGTCGCTCAGATCGACGCGACGCATGCGTTCGCGCAGGTAGCGCGTCGCGCGGACTTCATCGAGGGTGTAGCGGCGCTCGATGCGATCGACGGGCGGAGCGCTGAACGCTTCGTACACATCATCCTCATCGGCATCGTCATAATCGACGATGTACTTGTCGCGCGGAACGCCCACATGCGGCGGAGGTACGTCAACCACGGAGTTCAGGATCGCTGCGCCCGCAACGATGCCGGCGCCCACACCCAGGCCTATGGCGAGATTTCGCCGCCATTTGCTGCTCTTTCTGCGATTGTCGATGATATCGACCTCGCGGCCGTCGGGGCCGCGGCGGTAGCGGCGGATGAGCTGGCCGTTGCTGTCGGTGACGTTATAGATCGAGATATTGTTCGGCCGCCGGATGACGGTCACGTTTTGGCCGTCGCGGCGCTCCACCATTGCGTTGGGTGCAACACGGCGAAAGCGGTCGGACTCGTTGTGCGTGATGAATGTCCGGTTGTTCCGCTTCACGATCACGCGGCTGTCGGGTTCCTTGATCACGACCGCGTCAGACCGCTTGGTGACGATCTTCTGGCGCTGCTGCTTGATCGCTTCAAGGGTCGGTGGCGGCGTGTCCGGTGGACGGCGATGCATCCGCGCGCGCCGAAAACTTGAAAACGCCGGATCGGTAGCCTGGGGCGCGGCAGGATAAGCGGGGTTGACGGCTTGCGGAGCCTTGACTGCGCCCGGCGCTGCCGGGAACGCGGGATTGAAGGCTTTGCGCGGCGGCGCATCGACCGGAGCCTGAGCGTTGGAATTATCCGAATTAGTCGAATTATCGGACGGCGCGCCGGGCTTGCGCCCAAAGGGGCGGTGGTGCCGGTTGCGGAACTGGTTCTGGTTGCCCTCGCCGTTCTGGTTCTCATTGGAGGCGGCAGGCGGGTGTTCCCCATTGCTGGCGGCGGCCGGCGGCGGAGCAAATTTCTTGGAGCGGAACGTCTTCACGGCTGGGTTGGGCGCGGGGTTGTCCTGGCCGGCTGCCGGCGCGTCTGCCGGCGGCCCCTTACGGAACGCCTTGTGGTTCTGCCGGCCCTGCGCGCCGTTGGGGTTGGCTGCGCCGTTGGGGTTCTGCAGCTTCAGCTGCTCGCGCTTTTTGCGCGCGGCCTCGATCTTTGCCTTCTGTTCGGGCGTCAGGTCCTGGGGCTGGGCGGGTTCGGCCTGAGCGGCGACGCCAGCGGCGAGCAGCGCTCCGGCGAAGACCCCGATTGCCAATAGGCGTGGGAGAATTCTGGTTGTGTGCGCCAAAGCCCTGGCTCGCGCGCGTATGTCGAATGTCATGCGTGATCCTCGTCTCGCCAAATTTAGTCTGCCGATGCTCGATCTATACGCAAACAGCACGGTGCCGTTGCCCGACTGACTGCGATATTCAGATGAATCAATCTGCAAATCGCGCCTTGCATATGAGCGAACTCCGGCTGCTTTACGGCGCCTGTCCGCCGGTTGACGGCAATTCTGGGGCAATTGCGCGCAACTCCAACCGGGGGTGCGTTGAAAGTTGGCTGCCAGAGGATTTTAATGGCTCCCGCGCGAGACCCGCGGGGCCGCTCTTGAAGGGCGCCGGTTCTTGCCCACGAGCGCAACCAACGCGCAGGAGGACGATCAATGGCTATGAAGCTGACCTCGCCTGCATTCGGCGATGGCGAAACCATCCCTGCAAAATACACCTGCGAGGGCGATGACATCGCGCCCGCGCTGTCCTGGTCGGGGGTGCCGCACGGCGCGAAAAGCCTGGCGCTTATCGTGGACGATCCGGATGCGCCCGATCCCAAAGCCCCGCAACGCACATGGGTGCACTGGGTCGTTTACGACATGCCTCCCGACTCCGGCGGCATCCCGGAAGGCGCCAAGTCGTTGCCGCCGGGCGCGCGCCCGGCGCTCAACGACTGGAACCGCACCGGGTACGGCGGGCCCTGCCCACCCATTGGCGAGCATCGCTATTTCCACAAACTGTATGCGCTGGACCGCGTGATTGGCGCGCTTTCACCCGCTAACAAGGCGTCGCTCGAGGCTGCCATGCGTGGCCACATCCTTGAAGAAGCCGTGCTGCTGGGCAGATACAAGAAGAGAAAGTAGCGCTCTGGGGCGGCTTGCCGCGCGTCGCCAGACCTTGATTAATCTCAATGAATTCTCATCTATTAGGGCGCGACTTCGTTTTTTCAGGTGCGACCTCGTTGGATGCCAAAACCCATGAGTTCGCGCTCTTGCCATGGGCGCTGCCATAGGTCCTGCAATGGGCCTCGCCACAGGTGGGGCAGTGCGAAGGAGATAATCAAGTCATGGATCTCAAGACCGACCGGGCCCTGGTGCCGACGAAGACTGCAGAGAAGACTTCAACCAAGACCGGGGCGTCCGAAAACACGCCCGCCTTTGCGTTGAAGACGGCCATCCAATCGGCGCCCGTCCAGGCCCGTCCCGATACCCTCTCGCCGCTGGAGCGCGACTCCTACACCTCCACTGCATTGGCGGAAGTCTTGGATCGTGCAGCGCATGCCACGCTTGCAAAGGTCACTCTGGGACTTTCCCCGGCGTCTCTCATGGGGGCCTATTTTGACTGGCTGATCCATTTGAACTCGGCGCCGGGCAAGCGCCTGCAGCTTGTCGAGAAGGCCTTCCGCAAAGCGCTGCGGCTGCAGCGGTTCGCCATGACGTGCGCACTTCATAGCGCCAACAACGGCGATGCGATGCCCTGCATCGAACCGCTTCCCCAAGACACCCGCTTTTCCGCTCCCGAATGGCAGCAGTTCCCCTTCAACATCATTTACCAGTCCCATCTGCTTGCGCAGCAGTGGTGGCATGTGGCGACGACGGGCGTGCCCGGCGTGTCGGCGCAACATGAGCGCGCGCTCGAGTTCGCCGCGCGCCAGATCCTGGACGTTTTCGCCCCTTCCAACTTCGTGATGACGAACCCCGAGGTGCTGGCCGCGACGCAAAGGGAGATGGGTCAGAATTTCGTCCGCGGGTTCCAGAACTTCATGGAAGACTGGGATCGCGCCGTCAGCGGCAGGCCGCCGGTCGGGGCCGAGGCGTTTCAGCCCGGTGAGGAAGTCGCGGTTACTCCGGGCAAAGTGGTGTACCGCAACCGCCTGATGGAACTCATCCAGTATGCGCCCACGACAAGCGAGGTCCGCAAGGAGCCTGTGCTCATCGTTCCAGCATGGATCATGAAATATTACATCCTCGATCTCTCGCCGCGCAACTCGCTGGTGAAATATCTGGTCGACAACGGCTTCACCGTTTTTGTCATCTCGTGGAAGAATCCGGATCCGCATGACCGCGATCTGGGGCTCGACGACTATCGCACGCTGGGTATTCTTTCGGCGCTCGACGTGATCTCGGCGATAGCTCCGGCGCGGCAGGTTCACGGCGTGGGATATTGCCTGGGCGGCACGTTGCTGGCCATTGCGGCGGCCGCCCTTGCGCGCACACCGGATTCGCCGTTCGCGAGCTTGTCGTTCCTTGCCGCCCAGATCGATTTTGAGGAGCCCGGCGAGCTGCAGCTTTTCATCGATGAAAGCCAGCTTCGGTTCCTCGAGGACATGATGTGGGAGCAAGGCTTCCTCGACGCCAAGCAGATGTCGGGCGCGTTCCAGATGCTCAGATCGAACGATCTCGTCTGGTCGCGCAACATGCGCGAGTACATGCTGGGCGATCGGGCGCCTATGAGTGATCTGATGGCGTGGAATGCGGACTCTACACGCTTGCCCTACCGGATGCACTCCCAATACCTGCGCCGTCTCTATCTCAACAATGACCTGGCGGAGGGACGATTCGACGTCGATGGCGAACCGGTGCAGATATCGGATGTCCGCGTGCCGCTCTTTTGCGTTTCGACGCAAAAGGACCACGTGGCGCCCTGGCGTTCGGTCTACAAGTGGAACCGTCTGTCGGACACCGACGTCACGTTCGTGCTCGGCCAGGGCGGCCATAACACCGGCATCGTGGCAACGCCTGACGATCCGCGCAGCAGCTACCAGATCGCCACCCGTGCGGATAACGACCTTCATATCAGTCCCGATGCGTGGGCCGCGGAAGTGCCACGCCGCAAGGGCTCGTGGTGGGTCGAGTGGGTGCGCTGGCTCGGCGAGCGATCGAGCGGCTCAGGTGCGCCTCCCCCGTTGGGCTGCCCACAAAAAGGCCTGCCGCCGCTCACCGACGCGCCGGGCAGCTACGTGCATATGAAGTAGCGGCGGGCAGGGCCGCTACCGGGAGCGGCCGACGCGGCCTTCTCCCGGGTGGCAATGCGTTCGCACTCGACGGCGAACGCGCCGCGCGCTCACTTCAATATGGCAACGATGTCCTGATGTCCGAATGCGAGGGCTAGGTCGCGAGCCTTCTCGCGTCTCTTGTTGCGGAGTGATACGTCGGCGCCGGCGGCGAGAAGTTGCCGGACAATCGGGGCGTAGCCTTCCTGAGCCGCCAGCATCATTGCGGAATATCCGAGCGCGTTGCGTGTATTGACGTTCGCGCCTGTAGCAATGAGTCTTGCGATTATGTCCGGTAGGTTCGCTCTGGCAGCCAGCATCAGAGCGGTGTTGCCGCTCGCGTTGGCGTAACCGATGTCAGCCGTTTGCGCGAGAAGCATAAGTGCTACGTTCCCAAATCCACGGGCAAGGGCGCGCAACAGGGGCGTATCACCATCTTTATTGGCAACATTTGCTTCGGCGCCATTGGCGAGGATGAAGCGAACCGCCGCAGCATTGCCTTTGTCGGCGGCGATCCAAAGTGCGGTTTCGTTGCTCGTGGTCCTGGCATCGAGTTGACTGGCGCCCGGCGATAGGGCTTCGAGCGCGCCGCTATCGCAATTTTCCGCGGCGCGCATCAAGAGCGTGCGTCCATCCTTAGAAGGCGCGGACCGTGCGCCGGCTTTGACCAGTTGTGAAATTATCGCCGCGTTGCAGGTCTCGACCGCTCTAGAGAGCGCTGTTGCGCCTCTGTCGTCGCTCAGGTTGACGCCGGCGCGGCCGATGATCAATCGTGCGACGATCTCCAGCCTTGCGTCAGTTACGGCGAGCATGAGGGCCGTCTCCCGCCTGCTATTGGCGGCCTGAATGTTGCTCCCGGCAGCTAGAAGAGCGTCGACGATTTTCGCGTGACCTGTCTTGGCAGAGACAACGAGCGCCGTATTGCCGTCGCTGTCGCGCTGTTCCAAATCGACTTTCGCGGCAAGTAGCTGCGCCACCAGCTTGTCGCGTCCGCGCCGGGCAGCCTCGACGAGTGGCGGCATTGCATCCTTCCGATCGGGATCGGTGAGGAGCGCGTCGTGCCGAATTGGTATGCGGGCGCTGTCTTTGCTGCCGTCCTTTGGACTCGCGGTGTCCGTACCGCTGCTCACTTCCGCCTGCTTGGGCGACGGCGGAGCCGAATTGATTTCGGCCAATAGCCGGATCGCCTGCTCATGATGTTTGCTCGCCGCTTTATTGAGCCAGATGCGCGCCAAACCAACATCGACGCCGGTTCCCCGCCCAGTGAGATACATCGCGCCAAGGCTGTAAGCAGCGCGGACATGTCCACCTTGAGCGGCCTGTTTCATCCACTTGAAAGCAATTGCGTCATCGTGCGCAACGCCGCGGCCGGCGCGATAAAGGGAGGCGAGTTGATATTGCGCCTCGACGTCGCCAGACTTTGCGCGCTCGGTGAGCAGCGTTGCGGCCTTGTGGAAGGCTCCCGTTCGCAGCGCGCCGTCGACGGCTCCCGAACTCGAAGGTGCGGCTGCAGACTGGGCGAGAACGCCAGACGCAGGCGCCGCAAGAACGTTCGCATAAAGCGCCAAGAATACCAGCCTATATCGTCCCATACTTGGTCTCGATCCTTATTCCGATACTTCGCAAAAAGTCGGTCGGCAGAATGCCGCCTGCACAGACGATGACGGCATCGTTGGCAAGGACCTTGGAGCGTTCGCCCAGGTAGAGTTCCACGTGATCCTGCAGGATCCGGCGAACTTGCGAGGCGAAATAGATCGAGACGCGACCTTGCCGCGCTGCTGCCTCGATGGCTTCTCGGTTTTTCACCTTGGCGCGGCCGAAATTTTCGCCGCGATAGGAGAGGGTGACGCGTGTATCTTGCTCTTCGGCAAGACTGAGGGCCGCTTCAAGAGCGCTATCCCCGCCGCCGACGACAAGAACGTTGTGGCCGCTGTATTGCTCGGGATCGATCAGACGATAAACGACCTTCGGGAGATCTTCACCCGACACGCCGAGACGGCGCGGGGTGCCTCGCCGCCCGATGGCGAGCAGAACGGCGCGTGTCAGGTAGGCCCCCTTCGTCGTCTTGACTGAAAAGCCGCCTTCGACAGGGTTTACGGCTTCGACACGCTCTTGCTCACGGATCGTTAATCCGGTCTCGCGCACGACCTTCCGCAGGAAGCCAAGCAATTCCTCTTTGCTCACCTCCTTGAACGGCATCTTGCCGGCAAGCGGCAGGACCGTGGGCGCCGTCATGACGAGCTTGCCACGTGGAAAATGCGCAATCGTTCCGCCGAGCGTATCCTGTTCGAGCGTCACGAACTTGAGCTGTCGCTCGATGGCTCCAAGACTTGCCGAGATGCCAGCGGGACCGCTGCCAACAACTACGACGTCAAGAAAACCCGGCCGGCTCGGAGGCAAACTGGCGATCGAGTCGATGGCCTGCCGCCCCTGCTCAACAGCGTTACGGATGAGGCCCATGCCGCCAAGCTCACCGGCGATGTAGATGCGCGGGACGTTGGTCGCGAAGTCGGGGCCGACCGCGGGCAGGTCGACGCCGCGTGTTGCCGTCCCGAAGACAAGTGAAATCGCTCCGCGCGGGCAAGCGGTTTTGCAGGCTCCGTGGCCAATGCAGTTCGACGGCGCGACCAGTTCCGCCTTGCCGCCGATCAAACCAAGGATATTCCCTTCAGGACAAGCGCTGATGCAGGCCTTGCAGCCGACGCACAAACTCTGGTCGATGACTGGATGCAAAGATGCCGGCTCAAGGAGGCCGTCTTCCGTTGCCTCGGCCAGAACCTGCAGGCTTCTCGCTTCTGCGCGATGACGAGATGCGAGATAGCCGCCCCAGATCGCAACCAGAGGCAACCCATAAAAGATGACAATTGGATCGACAGTCATGCTGCTATCGCGCCAAGTATCAGCCTCAATCAGCCGACGCATTGGGGTGCGCGGCCACGTTCTGGCCGGGCGCCGAAGCGCTACCTGGCAGGGAGGGCTGCCCGGTTTGTTGCGCACTATCAGTTGGCGTCAGCTTTTGCTTTGCCGTGTTCAACGCCTCCCTTATCTCGGCGCTTTCCGGCTCGATCTGTAAGGCGCGTTCATAGGCCTTCACGGCATCTGCGGGCCGCTGTGTGTTGAGATACGACCAGCCGAGCATTGTCCAGCCCTTCACATCATCCGGGCCCGCCTCCAGCCGCTGCGCGAGCCGCGCAATCATGGTGTCAACATCAGGAACAGACGGATTGGCTGTCGCGCCTCCATCCTCCTCGCTCAGCGCAGCTATGGATTGCTGCTTGTTGGCAATCCGCGCCGCATAGGCACGTAAAGCCTCAAGCGCGTCCGAGCTTCTTTTCTCATCGTTATTTTCGCCGGCGCTGCCGGCAACTGCATTGATCCCGTGTTCTGCAATCGCCACATGGCGTGACCAAAGGAACTCGCCGTCGCCTATGAAAAAAGTGGCAGCCGACGCGCCGGCGAGCGTGATCATTAGGCTGTTTGCGAAGGCAGCACGCGCCCTTACCCATCGCACCGCAAGCTTCAATCCGCTATTGAAACGCAGGACGCCAAGAATCGCAAAGAGGGTCGCGGCAACGGAACCAAGAATTGCAAGAGTAAGATCGTGCGGCATAGCCCGTCTCCATCGCGCGTCTGTGGTGAAGAAGTTTCAGCAACAGGATCCAGATCTCTGAACTGCCGTTCTCTCCTTCACCCGATAACAAGAACTCTCGAACCGCTCCGGCGCGCCAGCGCGCAAAACAGCAAGCAGCTGTCGATGGCTCGACGCATACCTTCACTGATAACGCGGCGCGGCGATGACTATTCCCTACACATCGGATGCATGACGCCTTTGTCATGTGTTTCGCCATCGAAAAGTTTCGCCGTCCGCCACGGTCGCGCCACGATCGAAGTGCTGTGAATGCGGCGCCGAGTTCGATTCATGCCATTGAATTGCAGCGAATGTCCGGCAATCAAAAATTTGATTGCTCGAATTCGCATCGCCGTCGTTCAAATCGCGAGGGATGCAATTGTCTAATTCCGCGATAATGAATATTGGCGCAACCACGATACCTGAACGGCGCTCTGCGTCGCAGCCGCCGCTTCCGCCCCAGCATCGTGACTCCGCGCCCGCGGCGAAAGCGGCGCGACGCAAGGGCTTCGCGCATTATCTGAATCGTCCGCTGCTGCAATCGGGCCCGCTGGTCTTCGCGATCGGCGTTGTTGGCGCGCTTGCGTATGCGTGGACCGTCCGAGACGAGGGCCATTGGACGGCCGAAAGCGGCTTTGGCTATACGCTTGGCATCGCCGGAAGCGTGATGATACTCATCGTTTCCTTGTATTCCATGCGCAAGAGATTACCTGCCTTGAGCTTTCTGGGCCGCGTCAGCTGGCTGTTTCGCGTCCACATGGTATTTGGCGTTCTGGGGCCGATGCTCATCGTCCTGCACTGCAATTTCAAGCTTGGCTCGATGAACAGCCGGCTTGCACTCTTCACCATGCTGACAGTCGTCGCAAGCGGCATCGTTGGACGCTATCTCTACTCGCAGGTCCATCGCGGCCTTTATGGACAAAAGGCCGAAGCGCGCGACATCCTCGAAGACATCTTGGCATTACAGCAACAACTCGGGCTCGACGTCGCCGGTTCGGCTGCTGTCTTTTCTTCACTAGAGCGGCTTAACAGTGCCGTGTCCGGATCGAAAAAGTCGGCAGTCAGCGCCTTCGCATCGGCGGTTACGATCGGCTTGCGCGTGCAAATCGTCAAACAAAGCGTTCTGCGAGAAGCATCACGGGCCATCCGCCGCATGGCCCGGCAGAACGGATGGTCACGGCGTCAGCAACGCAGGCAGGTCGCCGCGTTCAACCTGCATGCGAAGATCTACTTTTCCGCTGTCAAGAAAGCGGAACGACTTGCGCTTTTCGAACGTCTTTTCGCCCTTTGGCACGTTCTGCACATGCCGCTCTTCATCATGCTGGTGATGTCGGTCCTGTTCCACATCTTCGCCGTTCATCGGTATTGATCCGCCGTGGCGAGCGCGATGCGACCAGCCGGCTTGCACCTGGCGATCTGCATGGCAATGGTCCTGTTGGCAACCTGTGCTGCCAGGGCCGAAAGCCTGTTTGAGAAACTCGTGATGCCTGGCGATGTCATCGAAGGCCACGTCAAGTTTGAAAAGACGTGCGAGAGCTGCCATGAACCCTTTTCCAAGGAAAGCCAAAGACGGCTCTGCCTCGATTGCCACAAGGATGTCGCCAAGGATATCGGCGGAAAAACGGGCCTTCACGGCAAGCGGCCGGACATTGGCAAGGTCGAGTGCAAGCACTGCCATACCGATCACAAGGGCCGCAAGGCGGATATTGTTCAATTCGACCCCCAAACGTTCAATCACACATTCACCGATTTTGAACTCAGCGGCGCGCACAAGACCTTGCAATGCCAAGGCTGCCACGCATCGGACAAGAAGTATCGCTCAGCGTCCCTGACCTGCGTCGGTTGTCACAAGAAGGACGACCAGCACAAAGGAGCATTGGGGGAAAAGTGCGCCGGGTGCCATAACGATGAGACCTGGAGCCGCCAGAAGCCATTTGATCACGCAAAGACGCGGTTTCCGCTCGACGGCGCGCACAAAGACGTCAAATGCGCCATATGCCATGCGGGTGAACGCTATAAGGATTTGCCGCGAGCGTGCCTTTCCTGCCATCGCGCAGACGATGCACATGGTGGCCGCTACGGCGACAAGTGCGAGAGCTGCCACGCATCCGCGAAGTGGAGTAAGGCGCACTTCGACCATGACAAGACAAAGTTTCCGCTCAGGGGCGGCCATCAGAAAGTCAGATGCGACAAGTGCCACACTGGCGATCTGTTCAAACAGAAGCTTTCTGTCGAATGCGTCGCCTGTCACAAGAAGAGCGATCCCCACAAAGGGCAGTTGGGCGAGCGTTGCGCTCGCTGTCACACCGAGACTGGATGGCGTAAGAAAGTCGAATTCGACCACGACCTGACGAGATTTCCGCTGATCGGCCTTCACGTCACAGTGCCGTGCGAAGAATGTCATCGCTCAAACACTTTCAAGGACGCCCCGGCCGCGTGTGAAAGCTGCCACAAGGATACACATCACCAGGGTACACTCGGTTCAGCCTGCTCCCGATGTCACAATCCGAACGGCTTTCAACGCTGGATCTTCAATCACGACAAACAAACGATGTTCGTGCTCACGGGCGCGCACAAGGACCTTGCGTGCCGCGCCTGCCATAGTTCTGCGGTAGTTCAAAAAGTGACGGTACCGACAACCTGCTTTGGATGTCATCGCAGCGATGATGCGCACCGCGGCGCCTTTGGCCGCGCCTGCGATACATGCCATACGACCGAAACGTTCAGGCAGCGCCGTCAGAGGTGACAGTCGGCACACAAACCACATGTGCGAATGGGAATATCTACCCTCTACAATCGTTTTCGCCACGCTCGACTGAAACCTAAACACTAATACCGGAACGTTTGATTACAGAGCAGTCATTTTCGCGGGTCCTATGTAATGGCCCGACGCTCTCGGGGAAGCGGCAGAAAATGTGACTTGAGCGTAAGGGGGAAAGCATGAAGGCAGCGAAGCTCTTCGCCGCATTTTTCTTCGTGCACGTCTGCGCTCTGATGACATTGTTCTCAGCCTCTGTCGAAGCACAGCAGGCGGTCACTGGCTTCGATCACAGTCAAACCGGATTCCCCTTACGGGGCGCGCACGCCAGCACGGACTGCGAGTCTTGTCACGTCGGCGGCCTGTTCAAAGGCACGCCTTACAAGTGCAGCATGTGTCATAACGGCTCGCGTGCAACGGGTAAGCCGAATGGACACCCGCCGAGCGCGTCCGCCAGCGGCCCGCCGTCATCGTCACCGCAACAGGCGATGCTTCGCAACTGCGCGAGAGTCCCCGCGCCAAGGCCGCGGTCGATGATGGTACGCGAACCTGGACGGTCTCTGGAAGCGCGTCGCAATTCTACATTCGTGATGACAGCTTTCGAACCCTCCGGGATCCTTCGTTGCCACTCGACATCAACGAGGATCTCGACACCCACCGCGTCCATCAGAACGACCTCCTCTCGACGATCGATGCGATCGCAACCTGGAGCGGCGGCGGGACCAAATCGAAATTGCGCTTCTCCGGCACCGAGGAGCATAGCTTCTCCGATGAGGATGACATCATCAGCGTTGCCGCCCTCTATCTTCAGTCATCTGTTGCTGATTGGGGCTTCGAAGGACGTATCGGCAGGCAAACGCTCAACTCAGGCGGCGTTCTGGGCCGTTTCGATGGCGTGTATGCGAGCTACGCACCAACCGAACTGTTTCGCTTTGGCGCCGTCGCAGGCTCGCCGGTCCTTCGGCGGAGCGACGAACCATTTGTGGACGACCGGTATTTCTACGGTGGAAGTATCGACCTAGTGCAATTATATAGCGGTCTTGACTTCAGCGTGTTCGCAATCGAGCAGCGTGACCGCTCCATTCTCGATCGGCGGGCCGTTGGCGCAGAGTTCCGTTACAACAACGCCAATATTTCCTCTTTCGGCGCCATCGACTACGACATCCACTACAATGAGCTCAACGCAGCGGTGCTGAACGGCACCTACACATTCGCGGACAAGTCAACGCTCTTTGCTGCTTACGAATATCGCAAGTCGCCTTATCTCTCGACATGGACCGCGTTGCGGGGGCAGGGCTATCCAACGCTCTACGAGATGCTTCGCAACGCCACACTGGAGCAAGTCGAACAGTACGCTGTTGACCGCACAGCATCCTTCACAACGGCCTCGATCGGCTTCTCGCATCCGATCAATAATACCTTCCAGGTCAGTGCCGATGCCACCGTGACTGATCTTGAGGGCACCATCATGTCCGGCGGCGTGGAGGCGATCACCGGAACGGGCAACGAGTACTTCTATTCGGCACAGATCATCGGCAACGGCGTATTCACCAACGGCGACCTCATGATCGCCGGCGTCCGGTTCGCGGATCTTGCGCTATCGAATTACTACGTTCTCGATTTGAGCGCGCGCTATCCTCTGATCGACAATCTGAAAATCAATCCGCGGCTGAGGCTCGGCTACCGGACAGGCGACTTCGACGACCTCGTCGAATACTCCATTCTACCATCGCTTCTCGTTGACTACTATTTCACGCGCGACATGAGCCTCGAGTTCGAGGTCGGCGCCGACTGGCGCTCGTCAAAGCAGAATGGCATCGAGGAAACGTCGACGGACCTGTTCTTCACCATCGGCTATCGCTACGACTTCTATGCCGATGGCCAGGTGAACAGCGCATCGCGCGCAGCACCCTACGGCATTGGTGCCGTTACGCCGCGAAAGTAGATCGGCCTCCCGGTCCGAATGATTGACCAGCGACCATCCAAACCGGCGCGTGTCTGGCCGGCTGAAAATCGGCGGCAGGATAAAACGGGCAATCAACCGATTTGAGCGACGAAGAAACGGTCCGATACGTTGCAAGGAATAAAATGTAAGACGCCGACACGCGGAATTCGCGGTGTGATCCCAACTATCGGAATCCATAAATATATATTATTATCAAGGAGTTGGCTCGTGGCGCACCCGACAGGATTCGAACCTGTGACCTTCGCCTTCGGAGGGCGACACTCTATCCAGCTGAGCTACGGGTGCGTGCAGGGGCTGTGGGGCCCCTCGAAGGGGCATCCATAAACCATTCGGCGCGCCGCCGCAAACGGGCATCGCAATTGCGCCCCTGCACCCCAGGCGCCGCCAAGAGAGATAGAAAAGGGCGGCGCACTTGCGGCGCCACCCCACGATGTTCGCCCGGCAAGTCTAGCGGCGGCATGGCATCGCCGTCACGACGCACTTGGCCTGCAGGATGGCGCCCTTCCTGCAGTCCCATCGAACGCCCCTGGCGTTGGCGAAATTGGCGTACCGAATGCCCCAGCGGGCGTTCACCTTGTCGGCCCAGTCGGACACAGCCGAAGACCGCGCGTTGGCGGTACCCATGCCGAACAGGCCTTGGCCGGTGGCCTGGCCTTCCATGCGCGTATGGCAATAGGGATCATGTCGCGGGCTGTAGCGCCTAGCCTCGGCTACGGCCGAAAACGCTGTGGCGGCGACGGTCGTGGCGATCAACGCGGACACGAGTCCCTTGTTCGAAATCATGTGACTCCCCTTTTGGATGTAAGAAACAACGGCAGGTGCATGAACGGCAATCATGCCGTATGCGCAAGTGTTTTAAAGCTTGCGGGCCGATTTGAGGCCGGCGTGAGGCATTGTGCGAAAATCGCGGTTGTGAAAGTGTTGCTGCTCAAATTTCCCGGCGGGATCGCCCTCGAACCGGCGGTCCACGTTGCGGGGGCGCCGACTGGAGAGCAAGATGCCGCAATTCAAGCCGCCTCGCGCTGGCGAGATCGAGATCGAGTTGCCGGCTGCATTCGATGCGGGCGTGTATTTCATAGGGCGGATCCGGACACCCTGGACGAGTGCGTCGGAGTGCCCGAAAAATTCTCGGGCGCGGTTGGACGTCGTCGCGACGATTGAAATCTTTCCGCCTTTTGCTGCCGGACTCAAGGATCTCGGACTGTTTTCACATGCTTTCGCACTCTACTGGCTGGATCGCGCGCGCCGTGATCTTATCGAGCAGGTTCCAAGCCATTTGAGCGCGGCGCGTGGCGTTTTTGCGCTGCGTTCTCCGGTTCGGCCCAACCCGATCGGACTGGCGGCGGTTGAGATTGTCGAGGTGGCAGCGAGCAGCCTGCGCGTGCGCAACGTCGATTGCATCGACGGCACGCCACTCGTCGATCTCAAGCCCTACTTCGCGAGGATCGACGCCATGCCGGATGCGACTAGTCCCCGTTCGCCTGACGCTGGGTCGCCTAGTCCCAGGCAACCTGGGGCTTAGGGTTCGCGAGCGCGCAGGAAATGCCGTTGCGCGCTGGGCGTTCGGCCGAACCAGCGTTGGGACGCGCGTGTGAAGGCCGACAGTTCGGAAAATCCGAGCTGCAATGCGATCTCCGTCATCGTGACATTCAAGCCTTTCAAGAGTTGCTCGGCACGCGACTTGCGGGCGTCGTTGAGCACTTCCTCAAAGGTCTCGGAGGCTTGCGATGCGAGGCGGGCCTGGAGCGTGCGCGGCGGGCAGTTGAGATAGTTGGCCATGTCGTCGAGAGAAACGCGCCGTTCCGGCATCAGCCTCTCGATGGCCGCGCGCGTTTTCTCCAAGGGGCCGGAATCGGCCGATGGCAACTCCGCCATCATGGGCTCGCCGTAACTCTCCAGAACGGCGCGCAGTTCGGGCTCGGCGCGCGCGATAGGCTGCGCCAGCGTCGCCGCGTCGACATGAATGGCGTTGCAGCCGGCCAGAAACGTGACGTTCGGCCCGAAGACCTCGCTGACCTCGGGATTGGCCAATGGAGTGCTTTGCATTTCCACTTCAACCGGCTGCCAATCCGGATTGATGATGATCAGCCTCAACCGCAGCGTGAGCAGCGCGTTGGCGAAGGCGCCGAATTGCGCGAATGGTCCTTCGATCGTATCGGGCCACCGCCACCACACGACGCCGCCTCGCTGGCTTTCTTCGAAGAACATCTTACGGGGGACGCCCAGCAGCGGCGCATAGCGCGCCACCGTGCGCATGGCGTGAGCGACTGTCGGGGAGTGGACGAAGAGAAAACCCAGAACGCCGGTTCCGCCCAAGGGGAAGGTGCGCGCAAACTTGATACCAAGAGCGGGATCTCCGGTAGCGGCGGCCGCCTGCTCAAACAGACGCATCACGGCATTGAGGTTCAGGTGGCGCTCAGAATCGGCGATATCGGAAGGCTTCAGACCTGCTTTGGCAAATATTTCCGCCGCATGCACACCTTTGCTTTCCAGGAGTCGATCGAAACCCCTCAAAATGCTCGCGCGTACGACGTGAGTCGAATTGGGCATGGTCTGAACGGGCGCTACGTTGTGCACGGACACGAAAATGTGAGTAAGCGTATGATCGCTTCAAGGACGAAGACGCCTGTACGGTCAAGCAGGGCTGCGCAAACGGTCAAGCGCGGTTCCATGAAATCCTGTACAGCCTCTTGCTTCAGCATACTGGCATAGCCAAGTAGATTTTAATCTGGTTCCGGAAACCGGGAGGTATATTCAGTGGTTAAAAAAGCGCGCGCGTTTGTCGCATCGGACAGCACAATACATCTTCTCCACAGGGCCGGCCAACTCGCCGACGAGGCCTTTCTTTCCGCGCTCGGAAGGGATGGCATTACGGCCCGCCAGTTCATCGTTTTGGATATCGTGGCCCGCGAGGATAACCCCAGCCAGACGACGATTTGCGAACTGTCGGGCATCGATCGTTCCACGCTCGCGGACATCGTGCGTAGGCTGGTTTCGCGCGGTCTACTCGCCCGCAAGCGTACCCGCGAGGACGCCCGGCGCTACGCCGTCAGGATTACCGATGCCGGCCGGAAGGTTCTCGACACTGCCATGGGCGTCGCGCGGCAGGTGGAGGATAGCGTCGTCGGGGTCCTACCGGCCAGCCAGCGCGCGGGGTTCCAGAATGGCCTGAGAATGATGGTGGAGAAACTCCAGGTCCGTCACGAGCAGTAAGCTGAAGCGTGATGACCATATTGCTGCGCCATCCTATAGTGCGCGGATGAGCAAGTCACCCGCACAGACGCCTGCTATCGCGTTCCATTCCAATCCGGAGGAGGCCGCGGCGCCAGTCGCCAAAGGCAGCCACGTCTATCTCATCGATGGTTCAGGCTACATTTTCCGGGCCTTCCATGCGCTCCCGCCGTTGACGAGGCCCTCCGACGGACTCCCGGTTGGAGCCGTCCATGGCTTTTGCGCCATGCTGTGGAAGCTGTTGCGGGAAAGCAGGGTATCGGAGGCCCCTACCCACATTGCCGTGGTGTTCGACGCCGGGCGCGAAACATTCCGCAACAAGATCTTCGCCGACTACAAGGCACATCGCCCGCCACCGCCTGAAGAGTTGATCCCGCAATTCGCAATCATCCGCGACGCGGTGCGCGCATTCAACGTCGCCTGCGTCGAGATTGACGGCTATGAGGCCGACGACATCATTGCAACCTACGCCCGCCAGACCGTGGATGCGGGCGGCGATGCGACGATCGTATCCTCCGACAAGGATCTGATGCAGCTCGTAGAACCCGGCGTCGTCATGCTCGACGGCATGAAAAACAAGCGCATCGGCCGCGATGAAGTGATGGAAAAATTCGGCGTACCTCCTGACAAGGTCGTCGAAGTGCAGGCCCTGGCCGGGGACTCGATCGACAATGTTCCCGGCGTGCCGGGTATCGGGGTCAAGACTGCCGCCGAACTCATCAACGAGTATGGCGACCTTGAGGGCCTGCTGACGCGGGCTGGCGAGATAAGGCAGCCCAAGCGCCGCGAGAGGCTGCTGGAATTCGCAGATCAGGCGCGGCTTTCGCGCGAGCTTGTCGTCCTCAAGAAGGACGTCCCCGTCGACGTGCCGCTCGATGCCCTGGCTGTTCGGGAACCCAAGGCGGACGAACTGCTGGCCTTTATGCGGCGCATGGAGTTCAGTACGCTCACCAAGCGGATCGCGGAAGGGCTGGGCGCTCCGGTGCCGCCCCCTCTGGAGGTATCGGTCGGCAGCTCGATCAAGCCCGCGGGGAGCGTGCGGGGAAAGGCGGCGGCTGGCCCGGCTGGTGAGGAGAAAGCGCCCGCGTCCGTGTCCGGCGGGGCCACCCCGTCGGCGGGCGTCGCATTCCACCATGCCGCGATCCTCAAGATAGCGTTCGGCTCGCCCGGCATGCTGGTGACAGGCGCTGGCGATCTTCAGGCGTTGATCGCGCGCGCGCGCGCACGCGGCCGCTTTGCGCTCGGCATCCACACCTCGGGTCCAGACGCCATGCGCGCCGGGATTGCGGGGCTGTCGATCGCGCTGGCGCCGGGCGACGCAGCTTATATTCCCGTCGGGCATCGCAGCGGCGCGGGCGATCTGTTTGCCGGCGGCGGCCTGGTTCCGGGTCAGCTTGGACTGCGCGAAGTCCTCGATGGGTTCAAGGCGCTCCTTGAAGACGAGAGCGTCCTCAAGATCGGCCACAATCTCAAGCCCGGCCTTCTGACGCTCGCTTGCCATGGCATCGACGCCGCGCCCTTCGACGATGTCATGTTGATGTCGTATGCGCTCGATGCGGGCAAGGGCGGGCACGACCTGGAGGAACTGGCGGAGCGTCATCTCGCCCATGCGGCAAGGAGCCTTGCAAGCGTACTCAGTCATGCCGCCGGGTCCAAGAAAGCCGATCGCGCGTTCGATGGCGTGCCGATCGAACAGGCCAAGCTGTATGCGGCCGAAAGTGCGGACATCACGCTGCGGCTGTGGATGACGCTGAAACCGCGTCTGGCGGCCGAACGTATGACGCGGGTCTATGAAACGCTGGAGCGTCCCCTGGTTCCCGTCATCGTCGATATGGAACATGCCGGAATTGCTGTCGATCCTGCGATTCTGGCGCGGCTCTCGGGGACCTTCGCGCAGCGCGCGGCCCAGGCCGAGGATCGCATCTACCAGTTGGCGGGCCAGAAATTCAATCTGGGGTCGCCCAAGCAGCTTGGCGAGTTTCTGTTCGACACGTTGAAGCTGCCGGGCGGCAAACGCACGAAGACCGGTCAGTGGGAAACGCGCGCGGGGACGCTCGACGACCTGGCGGCCAACGAGGAGCTGCCCGAGGATGCCCGCCACCTCATCAACGCCATGCTGGAGTGGCGCCAGCTCACCAAGCTCAAATCCACTTACACCGACGCCCTGCCGAATTTCATCAATCCGCAGACCCGTCGCATTCACACCAACTACGCACTGGCGGCCACGAGCACGGGCCGGCTGGCTTCATCCGACCCGAACCTCCAGAACATTCCCGTGCGCACCAAGGAGGGGCGCGAAATCCGCACGGCGTTCGTCGCGCAAGCCGGGCATCAGCTCGTTTCGGCCGACTATTCGCAGATCGAGCTGCGCGTGCTGGCGCATATCGCGGACATTCCTCAGCTCAAGAAAGCGTTCGCGGACGGGCTCGATATTCACGCCATGACGGCATCCGAGATGTTCGGCGTACCGGTGAAGGACATGCCGGGCGATGTGCGCCGGCGAGCCAAGGCGATCAATTTCGGCATTATCTACGGAATCTCGGCCTTCGGCCTCGCCAACCAGCTCGGCATATCCAAGCAGGAAGCGGGCGAGTACATCGCGACCTACTTCAAGCGCTTCCCGGGCATTCGCGACTACATGGAGACGACCAAGAAGTTCGCCCATGCGAACGGTTATGTCGAGACTGTGTTCGGCCGGCGCATCCATTATCCGCAGATCAACACCAAGAATCCCTCCATGCGCGGCTTCCTGGAGCGTGCGGCGATCAATGCGCCAATTCAAGGCTCGGCCGCCGACATCATCCGCCGGGCCATGATCCGCATGGCGGCAGGGATCGGCGCGGCAAAACTCGCGTCAGCGCGCATGCTTCTGCAGGTGCACGACGAGTTGGTCTTCGAGGTGAAGAGCGGCGAGGCCGAGAATTTGATAAAGACGGCCCGCGCTGTCATGGAGAAGGCTTCGGAACCTGCGGTGCGGCTTTCGGTGCCGATCCATGTCGATGCCAAGGCGGCGTCCAACTGGGACGAGGCGCACTAGTCTAGCGGCAGTTGCGCGTTTCGATCCGGTTGCAGCCGGCACTATGCATTCGCTCCGTCGCGCTTCCCGGCGGAAAACCGGTTCCAGCTTTTCCGAAGAAAGCGCTTTATGGTGACGGGGAGCGGGAAAATTAGTCGCCGTTACCATCCGTGAATTGCTGGAGAGCCGCTTTTTTCCTAAGCAGTCTCGACGCTTGATGGGTTCTATGTGGGGGATTCCCGTGACACGCAACTTTGCCGGGGCGGCGGCCTGCGCAGCCCTCACGCTCGCCGCGATGCTTGGCGTTCTTTGGCCGGGCCGCGCGCACGCCGATACGGCGGACGCGGCTGCAGCGAAATATTCCATCAAGGTCTTCGTTTCGGAGCCCAAGGACCGCTGTTTCAGCTCCGGTGCGGTCGCTGCGATGAAGTATTTCGTCGGACGGCGCATCGCGGAGCTTAACGCGCTGCCGGAGTTTGCCGGCCGCCGCCTGCGTGTGGACGTCTATAACGATTATCGCGACAACGACACGGCTGTCGCCAATGTCAGGAAGGCGATCGAAGATCCCACGACGCTGGCGATGATCGGGTTGTCTGGATCGAGCCGCGGCAAGGCCGTCTTCGACGCATTGGGCGAGGAGATAGCAAAGCGAAACATCCCCTTCATCACCGATCAATCGGTGATGGCTGGTCTGGCGCCCTATCCCAACGCCTTCACCATGCGACCCTCCCAGGAGAGCGAGCGCACGCCGGTCATTTCGCGGTTCCTGAAGGATGGCAAATACCTGCGTCCCTCCTTCCTGGGGATGGAGGGCAATCCTGCCTCGACAGAGTTGGCGCGGCTGCTGCGCGACAGCCAGAGCGCAGAAGCGCCGCTCGTTGCGGAGCACGCCATTCCCGTCGAGGACGGCAAACCTTCGATGATGGACCTGAAGGCGGCCATACAGGACATCAAGGCCAAGGATGCCGACATCGTCCTGGTCATGCTGGGCTCAACGGCTATGGAGGAGTTTCTCAAGGAAGCCACGGCCGGGCAGCTTCGCGCACAGGTGTTCGTGCTGAGCGACGGCGATCGGGTCTTTTATTCGCAAGCGGCCAAGGATTTCGGCTCGGCGCTTTATCAGCTTGGCTGGTCCACATTACCGTTCGTCTACAACAGCCGCCTGCGCAGACAGATGCTCGATGATGCCAACGCACGCTGGCTTTTTGCCGACGTCAAGAACTCCTCGGCTCAGGGCTGGCAGGACGGCTCCTGCAAGGTCCCGCCGGAGGGTATTCCCGACAATCCTCTCGATCCGGTCAATCTGCGCGCGCTCAGCCGTGGTGCTTCGTATGGCGATATGGCCGGCCTTGTCGGCGAGATCGCCAGGCTGTCGCCTCCGGAATTGGCGCTCGCGGATCTTCGCGCGCGCGTCATCGAGGCGATGAAGACGGATTATGGGACGGGGCGCGGCGCCTATCGGGGGAAATTCGACGATTGGTCGTTCCATCCCCTGGGGCGGACCGCAAGCAAATCGCCGCTCATTCTGGTCAAGGGCCGCGGCATGGACGGCAAGCGTCTGGCGAGCCGCCAGTACGTCAAGTTACGCAACGACGCGCTGCGGGAGATCAAGACCATCTACATGGACGTCGATGTCACGCGCCTGTTTCGCATCGACGACGATGAGAAGAGCTTCTTTGCGGAGTTCTTTCTCACCATGAACGCGGACAGCGGCGTCCCGGTCTCCAGCATCAATTTCTCCAACGCCTTTTTCGACGCCGACGAGGGCGGCCAGAAGCTGACGATCCAGCCGCTGAACGAAGCGGAGGGCGGTGGGATCTACCCCGATGACATTCGGATCTACAAAATCAGCGGCAAATTCATGTCGAGGCCGGATTTCTGGCGCTACCCCTTCGACACGCAACTCTTCTCGATCGAGATGAAGCCCAAGGACGGGGAGTCGGCCTTCATCATCCAGCCGCCGCCCGCGGCGATGCGTGACCGTGTTCTGCAGACCGACGGCTGGGTGCTGCGCGATCAGTATGTCGGTTATGACGAGGACTACATTCCGGTCACGGATGCGCGCTCCGACTCCAAGAGCATCGTCCCGTTCTACAAAGCGGAATTCGGCTACATCATGCAGCGTCAGGCGACCGACTATTATTTGCGCGTCGTCATTCCGCTGATCTTCATCCTTATCGTCGCCTTCCTGTCGATTTTCATCCCCAACGACCACTTCGAAGCCATCGTCACGATCCAAGTGACGGCGCTGTTGTCGGCCGTCGCGCTCTATTTCTCGATTCCGAAAGTCGGCACCGATTCGGCGACGGTCTCGGACCGCATCTTTCTCATCGACTACCTGGCGGTGAGTATCATGATCGCGATTTCGATTGCGCGCGTGAACCCGATCATACGCAGGTTGCCCGGGGTGGACCGTTTTCTCAAGGCGGTTCACGTGCTCGGAACGCCGCTGCTGGTGGCGGGAATGGCGTATTATCTCGCGAGCATGCATTTCACCCAGCAGGCGCAGGTGTGGTATGGCCCCGACACTCACGTGTCCGACGGCGATAATTCGAGCAGCAAATAGCGCGGCCCGTAGCCGGGCGCCGGATGCATCTCAGGCTTTTCGGGCGGCGGTGCTTCGCCGGGCCTGTGGGGTTGCAGGGGCTTTGCGTGCAGAGCCCGGCTGCGGCCGGTGCATCGCAGCCAGTTCAGCCAGCGTGTGGGCATCGAGGACTGAAACGAAGGCGGCCAGCGCATCGCCGAACAGCGACGACAGTGGACCCGCCGGGGCATCCTCCTCGCCCGCGACGGCAACACTCGTTTCCTCCATCGCCGATACGATGTCGCCAATGCGGATATCCTTGGCGGGCCGGGCGAGGCGTATGCCGCCGTTAGGCCCGCGGACGCTCGCGATGAAGCCCGCCCGCGACAGCAGATGAACAATCTTGAAGGCGTTCTGATGCGTTATGCCGAGCCGGTCTGCGAGGGCCGCAACTTTGACGAGGGCGTCCTCTGCGAGCGCACAATCGATCAAAATCCGAATGGCATGGCCGGTCTGCTTGGTTAGGCGCATTCTGTCGAGACCTCTTTGGATGCCGATTGTGCGACACGTCCCATGGCTTCAAATTGGCGGCTTCAAGTTGGGGGCTTCAAGTCCTGGGCTTCAAGTTTGGAACAATTCCTAGCTGCTTTGCAGGGGCATTGCAAAACTATACTATTTCGGTAAGTAATCAAACTCGTTTCTTGCGCGCGCCTCGCCACCCACCTGGCGGTCAAGCCGCAACATTCTAAGCCTTGGGAGACTCGATAAGATGACCAGAACCAAGCTCATTG
Organism: Hyphomicrobium sp.; assembly: GCA_035325525.1. Classification (GTDB taxonomy): domain Bacteria; phylum Pseudomonadota; class Alphaproteobacteria; order Rhizobiales; family Hyphomicrobiaceae; genus Hyphomicrobium_B. The sequence continues at coordinate 56,058 of DAOKZR010000009.1, forward strand.
GCGCGATTTTCGCGCCAATGCTGATGCTGACCGGAACGCCCGCTCAAGCCGCAGCGCCAAAGGCGGCCGATGTGATGTCCGGGTACATGGAGCTTGCTCACGTTACATATTTGCAAGCTTTGCAGAAGGCCAAGGACCTGGGATCCGCCATTGACGAGTTGCTGACGGCGCCAGCGCCCGAGACGCTGGCGGCAGCGCGCGCAGCCTGGAAGGAGTCCCGGCACCCCTACCAACGCACCGAGGGCTTCCGCTTCGGCAACAAGATCGTCGACGACTGGGAGGGCCGTGTGAATTCCTGGCCGCTCGACGAGGGTCTCATCGATTACGTCGACGCGGCATCCTATGGCGACTCGAAAGATGAGAACCCCGCCTATACGGCGAACATCATCGCCAGCAAGACGGTGAAATTGGGTGATACGACGCTCGATGCAACGACGATCGACAAGACACTGATCTCCAAGCTCGACAGCCTGCTCGATGTCGAGGCCAACGTGGGCACCGGTTACCACGCGATCGAATTCCTGTTGTGGGGGCAGGACCTCAACGGCACGGGACCGGGCGCGGGGAACCGCCCCGCCACCGATTACGATCTGAAAGCCTGCACGAACGGGAACTGCGACCGCCGGCGCGCTTATCTCAAGGCGGCTGGCGATCTCCTGATCGACGATCTCAAGGAAATGGCCGACGATTGGGCCGAAGGCGGAGCCGCACGCAAGCAACTGCTTGCGAAATCGGAATCCGATCAGCTCGCCACGATCCTCACGGGGCTCGGCTCGCTGTCATACGGTGAGTTGGCGGGCGAGCGCATGAAGCTCGGTGTTCTGCTGCACGACACCGAGGAGGAGCACGATTGCTTCTCTGACGACACCCACAACAGCCACTACAACGATCAGATCGGCATGATGTCGATCTGGTCGGGCTCGGCAGACTTCGGAAAGCCGTTCAAGGCCGCCTCGATCGCCGATTTGGCCCACGCCAAGGCGCCCGATGCTGCGAAGCGAGTCGACGATGCCATGGCGGCGACGCTTGCGAAGTTGAAAGCCATCAAGGACAAGGCCGAAACCGGCGGCATGGCCTATGATCAAATGCTGGCCGCCGGCAACGAGGAAGGCAACAAGCTCATTCTCGACGCCGTCGATTCGCTCGTGGCGCAGACACGAGCCATCGAGGCCGTGGTTGCGGCGCTTGGCCTGAAGATCAGCGTCGAAGGCTCAGACAGCCTCGATAAGCCGCATGCAGATGACGGCAGGTAGGCAAGACATTCGAAATCTTTAGGCTCGGAGCGGGTATGAGGGCGCTGGCGCAAGGGTTGAAACGGGCGGGTGTTTGCGCAGGCTTTTTCGCGTGCTGCCAGGCGCCGCCTGCGCTGGGTGCTGCGTCCGGCAACCAGCAGCGCGTATCGAGCGTCCTGGAAATGGTGGTCATCCCCGGCGTTGAAAAGCTCGAAATCTCGACATTGAAGCTCTCGCGCAACGTGCGCGATTGGTGCGCGGCCGAAAGCGACCGGGCCAATGAGAATGAACCGGCCGCCAATGGCGTGCGGACGAAGGCTTATGCCGCCCTGACGGATGCGTTTCGTGAAACCGCGGCGGCGTGGGGCGGTGTCGAATTTCTCCGCTTCGGCCCTCTGGTGACCAAGGGGCGGCGCGAGCGGTTCGCCTTCTGGCCCGATCCGCGCGGCGTCATGGCGCGTCAGTTGCGGCAGGTTCTCGCAGCCAAGGATCCCGCGTTGCTGGAACCCGGCGCGCTCGTCATGCAGAGCGCTGCCGTTCAAGGACTTCCGGCGCTCGAATATCTGATCGTTTCGGTCGCCGGCACACAGAAGGCGGGGGGCGCGCTGAGTGCCGCCGAAGGGGACGACCAGGGCTACCGCTGCAAGCTGGCCGTCGCGGTAGGCGGCAACCTTGCTTCTCTTGCGCACGAAATCCGCCAGGAGTGGACCAAGGACGGAGGTTACCGGCAAATGATGCTGGATACCGGCCCCGATCACAGGATCTACAAAACCGATACCGAGGCGGCGGCCGATCTGGTGCGATCGTTGCTGACCGGGCTTCAGGTGATCGCCGATGCCCAGGCGAAACCACGCACTTCGGGTGCCGCGGCTGTGCAATCGGCGACGCCTCCCGGAGCTGAAAAAACGAACGGACCGTTCTCCCGCATCGCGGCGGAGCCGGCCTACTTCGCCGGCGCCACGCACGCCCTGAAGGCGCTCTATGACGGCCTCGACATGGAGGCCAGCCTAGCGCCGGATAAACATTGGATGAAGGGCTGGGCAGCCGGAGCATGGCGCGCAATCCTGCAAAGTGGCGGGGTGGGTGGAGCGGCCAAGGGCGTGCCAACGCGATCCACCCCCTCGCCAAGGGAGGTCGCCGGGCGTATCAACGGCCTGCGGCAGTTGATCGGAAGGGAGATGGCCAATGCGGCGGGCATTCCAATCGGCTTCAACGAGCTCGATGGCGATTGACCGTAGAACCGTGCTTCTCGGCACGCTCTCGGTGGTGGCCCTGGCGCGATTTGGTGGCGCAATGGCCGTCGCCGCAGCGCATTCGCAGCCAGCCTTCGTCAGCGCGGCACGCATGCCCGGCGGCGGCTATGCCATCTTGTTTCTGGCGGCTGACGGCAGCGTGTTGCGCCAGATGCCGCTTGGCGCGCGCGGCCATGACATCGCTCTGCATCGCCCGAGCGGGAGCGCCGTGGCGTTTGCGCGCCGTCCGGGCACCTTTGCGGTGGCCTTCGATATGGAGGGCGTTCGCCAGCCGTCCGTCTTCAATGCGATCGAGGGGCGTCACTTCTACGGCCATGGCGCTTTCAGCGCAGACGGCAGGCTTCTCTACGTTTCCGAAAACGACATCGCCAACGGCCGCGGCGTCATCGGCATCTACGACGCGCAGGCGGGCTATCTGCGCATCGGTGAGCACGATAGCCACGGCGTCGGACCCCATGAGATCATCCTGCTTTCCGACGGGCGCACGCTCGCCATTGCCAACGGCGGGATCGACACGGTGCCGCAGGCGGGCCGGGCCATGCTGAACCTCGAGGAGATGCAGCCCAACCTCGCCTTTGCCGATGCCGCCAGCGGCGCTTTGATCGCACGCCACGAATTGAGCAAAGAACTCAACCGTCTGTCCATTCGCCATATCACGGCCGACGCCAGCGGGGCCGTCTGGTTCGGCGGGCAGTGGGAGGGCGACGCGGAGGCGACTCCGGAGTTGATCGGCCACGCGAGCCGTGATTCGGCCATCCGGCTCATCGCGCCGGCATCGGCGATGGGCGAAGAGCTCAAAGGCTATATCGGGTCGGTGGCTGCGGCTGGCGATGGCAGCATCATCGCAGCCAGTGCGCCCAAGGCAGGCCGCATCGTCTACGTCAGAACTTCCGATGGTATGATCGTTGGCAACAGCGCGTTGCCGGATGGTTGCGGGGTGGCGGGCGAGGAGCACGCGCGCTTCTGTGTAACTTCGGGACTTGGCGCCTTCCGCCATGAGGCTCCGGGCGCGCGCATCCTGAGCGAGCGCGTTCTGGACGGCATCGCCTTCGACAATCATTTGCGGCGCCTGTAGCCGCCTAGTTTTTTGTCTTGAGGAAGGCCGCCAGGTCCTGCCGTGTGTCGATGTCGCGCGTGATTCCGGCGTCGTCCCAGCGAAGGGTAACGATGCGCGCCTTATGGGTTTCGAGCAAGCCCTTGGCTCCCTTGTCGCCTGTGAGCGCCCTGAGCGCGCCAAAAAGGTCTGCCGGCCACAGCACGGGATGGCCTTGGCGACCGTCAGGCGTGACAGGGTGGATGATTGCGCCCGGGTTGGCCCGGGCGGCTTCAGCCAGAGCGCAGATCAGAGGTGTCGTGATGCCCGGCATGTCGGCCAGGACAATCATTGCGGCCTGCGTGCCCGGCGCCAGCGCGGCGATCCCGGCCCGGATCGACGTGGAGAGTCCGCCGGCCGCAAGGGCGTTGAGCGTAAATCGCCAGCGGCCCTGTCCCGCCGCGGCGCGCACCGCCTCGGCCCGTTCGCCGACGACGACCACGATGTCGCCGGCCGGCCCTGCGGCGACCTGGTCCAAGACCCGCCCCACCAGCGCACGGCCGTCGAGGGCCTGGGTCAGCTTATGGGCCCCTTCGAACCGCGAGGAGCGCCCTGCAGCCAGCACGATCGCGGCCAAGCCGGCAATGGCTGAAGCCTGTCCTGGCGCTTCGGGGGGTGAGGGCGTCGTATTCATCAGCCGTTAGAAAGCACCTCCCGGGCCGGTGCGCAAATGGCGCGATTGCGCGGGCTTGCGCGCTGGCCTAGAAGCGCAGCCCATGACAAAGAATTTCCCAACCGCATTTTCCCACGCCGACGCGGGCTCCTCCCGCGCCCGCAAGACCGGCGTGCCCAAGGTCGGCTTCGTGTCGCTTGGCTGCCCCAAGGCACTCGTCGACAGCGAGCGAATCATCACGCAATTGCGCTCGGAAGGCTACCTGATCGCGCAGGACTACGGCGGCGCCGATGTGGTCGTAGTCAACACGTGCGGCTTTCTCGACAGCGCCAAGCAGGAGAGCCTGGACGCGATCGGGGAGGCCATGGCCGCCAACGGGCGTGTTATCGTCACGGGTTGCTTCGGTGTCGAGGAGAGCCGCATTCGCGACGCTCATCCCGGTGTGCTGGCCGTCACGGGCCCCCATCAGTATGAGCAGGTCGTCAATGCGGTGCACGAGGCCGTGCCACCCTTGCACGATCCCTTCGTCGATCTGGTGCCCCCGGAGGGGCTGCATCTGACGCCGCGCCATTATGCCTATCTGAAAATCTCGGAAGGCTGCAACAATCGCTGTTCGTTCTGCATCATCCCATCGCTGCGCGGCGATCTGGTGAGCCGCCCGGCAAGTCAGGTCATGGCGGAAGCCGAAAGGTTGGTGAAAGCGGGCGTCAAGGAGCTGCTTGTCATCTCGCAGGACACCAGCGCCTATGGCCTCGACATCAAGTACGCGCAAAGCCAGTGGAAAGGCGCGCCGTTGGCAGCGCGCTTCCTCGATCTGTCGCGCGCGCTGGGCGAACTCGGTGCGTGGGTTCGCCTGCATTACGTGTATCCGTATCCGCACGTCGATGAGGTCGTGCCGCTGATGGCCGACGGCAAGATCCTCCCCTACCTCGACATCCCCTTCCAGCACGCATCGCCGAACGTGTTGAAGGCCATGCGGCGTCCCGCGCACCAGGAGAAGACGGCCGGGCGCATCCGCCGCTGGCGCGAGACGTGCCCCGATCTTGCGATCCGCTCGACCTTTATCGTGGGCTTTCCGGGTGAGACGGAGGAGGATTTCTCGTTTCTGCTGGACTGGCTCGCGGAGGCCAAGATCAACCGCGCGGGCTGTTTCAAGTACGAAGCCGTTGCAGGCGCCGATGCCAATGATCTGGCGGGGGCTGCTGTACCCGAGGAGGTCAAGGAGGAGCGCTGGCACCGCTTCATGGAAGCGCAAAAGCGCGTCAGCGAGACTTTGCTGGCCCAGAAGATCGGCCGCACCATCGATGTCATCATAGACGAGGTCGACGACGACGGGGCTGTGGGCCGCTCGCGCTGGGATGCGCCGGAGATCGACGGCAGCGTGTTTCTCGACGGCGACCAGGGCGTGAGGCCCGGCGATATCGTGCGTGCGCGAGTGATCGGGGCCGGCGAGTACGACCTGGAGGCCGAGCGGTTCTAGGGAACAGTTAACAGTCTGTTTGAACCTGGAACCGGTTTCGCTCCAAATTGAAACACATTTCCCACTCTGTTAACTGTATCTGAGAAGCCTGACGGCTAATGTGCCTTCTTCCGTGCAGCGATCAAGGCTGCCGGGCCAGGTAGGGATTCTTTTCGATGTTCCCCAACCGGAAAGCGCCGGGCCATCGGCAAGCAACCGTGCTCGTGCCGCGCTGCGCGTCGCGGCCGCTGCTGCGGCTCCGTTGGCTTGCGCTTGCGTGCGCGCTTGCTCTGGTTGCCTTGAACGATGCGCAGGCGAAGGCGCCGCCCGGTCATATCGGCCTGGTCGCCTCATTCGGGGATGCGCACGAAGCAGCCCTCGCCAGCCTCTCCCTGAGTTTCCGCACGGGATCGCCCGGGGTTGGCGGATCACTTCGCGAAAGGCGCTTTGCGGCGATAGAGCCCGAGCCGCAGCTTCCCGTGGCCGGTCGCGCCGATGCCGGCCCACGCCACTCCCGCCAACAGTTGCGCCTGCTGACGATCATGTATCTTGATCCCGTGGCGCCCCAGGAGACGATTTCCACCCGGGCCAGTCTCGGCGGCGGCGATATCATCGAGGCGAGCCCGGCAGGCGCGGGCGCACCAGTGCTCACGCCCGCGATCGTCGAGGCATTCGGGGAGCCATTCGAGGCGCGCGGCGTGGACGAGGAGATCATGGCGCGCTCGGGAGCGCCGGTCGTGGCGGTTAGAGCACGTGAGCCCGCCTACTGGGGCCTTGGGCTTGGCGTTACCATCGAGGTGGGAAATCTCTGGCGCAGGGCGAAAACTTTCCTGGCTGAAGCCCGAAACCGGGCGCGGCCCCGCGGCCAGCCGCTGGTTCTGCCGCCCATGGCCCAATGGCGTCCACGGGTCGAGACTTTCGTGCTTGAAGCGCAGGCCAAGGCACGCGCGGGCGTCACCCGCTCAGGTCCGCTCTATGAATTGTACGCCGATCTGAAATCCAAGGCCCAAGCCGGCCGCGATTAGACTGCTTTTCGGCAAGAAGCGGCGCGCGGTCTTCGAACGCTTGAACCTATGGACGGATCTTCAGTGCAGCTTCACTTGAGGCTCAGTGCGGTGGGTGATGAGGCGCGAGATCGTGTCGAGCGTGACCTTGACCGGCCCATGCAGCGCCATCTCGTGCATCTTGTAGAGCGAGCGGTACATCAGCTTGGCAAACAGTCCCTCGATGCGCATGGACTTGCCCGAGACAAAGCCCATGAGGCTGCCTACGGTCGTGTAGTGACCGAGCGAAACCAACGAACCGAAGTCGCGATAAACGAAGGGCTGTAGCGGCTCACCACGCAGCCTGCGCGCAAGCTGCTTCACGAGGTGCGAGGCTTCCTGGTGCGCCGCCTGTGCGCGTGGCGGAATAGGCGCCGTTTCACCCTCGGGAACCAGGTACGCCGCATCGCCGATGACGAAGATGTCGTCGTCCTTCGTCGTCTGCAGGGTTGGCCGCACGACGAGCGTGTTCATGCGGCTGACTTCCAGGCCATCGAGGTTTGCAAGAACCGCCGGGCCCTTAACGCCCGCCGCCCACACGACGAGTTCGGAGGGTAGAAAATCGCCACTTGCGAGGTTCACGCCCTCCTTCGAGATGCTCGTTACGCGCGCGTTGGTGCGAACTTCAACGCCAAGGTTGGTCAGGATATTCATCGTGGCTGCTGAAAGCCGGTCGGGTAGGGCCGGCAGAATGCGGGGCGCGGCTTCGATGAGCGTGATCTTGATGTCCTTTTCAGGGTCGATCTTGTCGAGGCCGAAAGCGACGACGCCACGCGCGGTGCGGTGGAGTTCGGCCGACAGCTCGGTGCCGGTTGCGCCCGCGCCGATGATGGAGACATGCAGCTGCCCGGGGCGCACGGGGCCGGGCTGCGCGTTGGCCCGCACGCACGCGTTGAGCAGGCGCCGGTTGAAGCGCTCGGCCTGCTCGGGCGTGTCCAGCATGATGGCGTTCTCCTTGACGCCCGGCGTGCCGAAGTCGTTTGACACGCTGCCGATCGCAATCACGAGAATGTCGTACTTGAAAGACCGTTCCGGCGTGATCTCGCGACCGTCCTCGTCGTAAGTGGCTGCAAGATGGACGAGTTTTTTCTCACGATCAATGCCGGTCATCTCGCCAAAGCGATACTTGAACCCGTGCCAATGGCCCTGGGCTTGATATTCCAGCTCATGGCGGTCCACTTCCATCGAGCCCGCCGCGATCTCGTGCAGAAGCGGCTTCCAGATGTGCGTGCGCGACTTGTCGACCAGCGTAATGCCCGCCTTGCCCTTGCGTCCGAGCTTGTGGCCGAGCTGGGTGGCGAGTTCCAAACCGCCTGCGCCGCCGCCAACGACGATGATACGCGGAAGGTCTCCGTTCGCCGTCTGCGCCGATAGGGTTGCCATCAAGTGCCTCTTAATGATCTGATTTTCCAACTCGGGCTGTCGACACGGGTACGCTTTCACGATAGGCCCGACAGGGGAAGTAGCAGAGTGTTAGCGGTTCACGATGAGGATTTCTACTGGGCCAAGCGCCGCCCGCGGCCCAGGAACGTGGAGGTGTCCCAATGCCTCGCGCGGCCGTATCCTTTCGCGCCTTAACCAAGCAATCGGATAGGGCTGCACGGCATCAGGCCGGCAGGCTCAAAAATAGAACTCCGCCATCGCCAACCGTCATCGATTGTTTGAGGGCGATGCTGGATCTCAGTCCTGCGGGCCGTCCGCTTATGCAGTGGCAAATCCCGCCGCAGCGTTCAAGGCAACAGTCCGACGCAGTACTGCGCGATTGCAAGGCTCGATGTCAGCCCCGGGCTCTCGATCCCGTAAAGAGCCGCCATTCGTGAAATTCCGTGCTCGCTCGGACCATGAATGAGAAAATCGCCGGCCGGCTCACCTTTGCGCGTAATCTTTGGCCGGATGCCCGTGTACGCGGGCTCGAGCGCCGCGCTCGGGAGATGCGGCCAATATCGCCGAATTGACGCCTCGAACTGCGAGCGCCGCCGTCCACCGGCGTCGTCGAAGCCATAGTCTAATTTGTCGACCCATTGCACGTCGGGGCCGAAACGAGCACGGCCCTGCATGTCCATAGTCAGATGTGTGCCCAAGCCACCTTCAACAGGAACGGGGTAGATAAGATGCCGAAAGGGCGCCTTACCCTGCAAGGTGAAATAGTGCCCTTTTGCGAAGTGCACGCAGGGCGGTTCATAGCCCGCCGATCGCGGCAGAATGGAACTGAGGCCCGTCATGCCGAGGCCGCCCGCAGCGAAGAGATTTCGAGACGTCAGCGTTGTCAATTCGCCATTGGAGATCACCTCGAGTGCGAAAGTCCCGTCTGCGCAAAGCCGTACACCCGAGACTTCGGCATTTAGAACAACAGACCCTCCTCGTGCCAAAAGATGGCCCTCGAGGGCCTGCATAAACGCATGGCTGTCCACGATTCCCGTGGAAGGGGAGAACAGTGCGGCCGAACACGAGATCTCCGGTTCGAGATCCCGAGCTTGTGAGGGTTCGAGCCAAACCAGGTCATCGACACCGTTCGCAATCGCCTGCGCCCGGATGGCCTTGAGGTTGGGCACTTCCGAGGGCGAGGTCGCCACAATGAGCTTTCCCAGCTTTCCGACGGTAACTCCATTCTCATGGGCGAACTCGTAAAGACGCCGGCGGCCCTCCACGCATGCGGACGCCTTGAGGGAACCCTGTGAATAGTAGATCCCGGCATGAACGACTTCGCTGGAGCGTGAACTGATTTCCTGTCCAACCCTGCTGTGGCGCTCCAGGACGACCGTCTCCTGGCCTTTTCGAGCGCAGGCCTCCGCGATGGCAAGGCCTATGACACCGCCGCCGATGACTACTGTTTCGAAATCAAGCGCTGTGGACATGGCCCGATGCGATCCAATCAGGGCTTCGCGGCCCCAAGCAGGACCTTCTTGCACTATGGCCGCGATGGCCGGGAAGGAGCAATCGACGTGTCCCTTGCGCGTGCCGGGGTGCGGCGCAACCTCCAGAACCGGACTCCACTATAATCGTTTTGGCTTGGTTATCGAGCCAACCCTGTTGACGGCACTTATTTCCATCTTCAGCAGGCTACGCGCCTTCAGGTAAGCAGCGCGCCGCCGTTGGCGCAGCTGAACATAGCCCATGAAGCGCGCCGGTACTCCGGCGACAAGCCAGTTGCCAGGCACGTCTTTCGTGACCACGGCGCCGGCCGCGACGAATGCTCCGGCTCCCACCACGACGCCACACAGAATCGTGGCGTTCGAGCCTATCGAGGCCCCCTTTCTTACAACCGTCACCGGGCCGAGATCGTTTCCGATGCGTGTTATCTCAGGGCGCCGCGGGAACAGCGTCTTCGTGAACACGACGCCCGTACCGATGTAAACGTCGTCCTCGATGACGACGCCATCGCAGATGAAAGTGTGGTGGGAGATCACGCATCTGGCCCCAACCGTGCTCTTGTCGATGCTCACGAACGGCTGGATTACCGTATCAGACCCTATCGTGCATCCGTTCAGGCAAACGAGATGCGGGTCGCTGATGACGACGTTTTCGCCTTGCTTCACATCAATGATCGACATTGGAGCCTCGGTGTCGCGTCGGCGGATAATAAGACTATTACCGACCCGATCATCGACGAAATCGAGGCAAGCAAACTCACGATCGAGGCAAGTGGAGAATACCTTGTCCTAGCGTGCGCTACCGCCAAAGTACCGCGCTACCTCGTTTGGATGAGTTTACCCGGTTACACTGTGCGATTTGTATGCGCTAAGTGAGAGAAGCCGCCGACGTTGGCCAGCACATGTTTGGCAATACTCAAGGCCGGGGAAAGATCGGCGGAAAAACGAAGCTGCCGTGGGGCGATGGCCTTGTGGAGCAATCTCTGCCGGCGCTTTGGTATCCGTGCAGCTGGGACAGCGTTGCGCCTGACGAACTGGTCGTCATAATTCCCTCGCTGCTCTCCGCCCCGGTCCCTGAAAGCAAGAATGCCGATTTGCTGCGCGGCCTCTATCGGGAGGCCCTTGCAAATCAGTTGGCAACCGCTGTCGCGACCTTGACCGAAGAGCGCTATTTTGGTGCTCAAGACGAGTTGCGCACTTGCCTTAAGACGCTCCACGAACGGGGCATGATCGTCAGCATGCCGGACGAAGAGCTGGAGCGAAAAATTTTGCATTTCAGTTTCGCTAAGCGCAGCGGCGGTGTTCTGTCCAGCGTAATCCGCCGACGTGTTACGCCAGGTCGCGCGGTCAATGAGCTTTGCTGTCTCTCATGCATCGAACGCGTTTACCTGGACTGTGAATCGCGGGGAGGCGTCCGGCGGCGTGACGTGAACGGCCTCGACGTCACGATGGCGGATGCGCTGGTCGCCAGCGTTCATTCCGGTGTAAATTCCGCCTACATTTATCCATGCTGGGCCTTTGCACATGAGAGCTTTGCCCTTGGTGCATGGCTCGGCCAAATTCTCTTTGGCCGTTCCGCCTGGATGCCCATCTACATCGGTGAGCTTCTCAACGAGGTTCTCCGTAACCGGGATCGCGTTGCGCCGGATTCTTTCGATGGCGTGCTGCTGAGCTATATTGAACTCACCATCGGATCTGCCCGCGCAATCAAACGAGCGCGGCTTTTGCTGTCGCGGGGAGGTTCGATACTCGTAAGGCCGAGGAAAGGATCGAGCCTGGTCAAGACGGCAAGCGCGCAATGGAACGCCGGCCTGCGCCATTCCATTTCCAAGCGTTTGGCGGTATTGCCCCGTCGCGCCTAGATTGAAGATGCCCATGGGCATTTTGCTCTGCTGACGGCGGCGGAGTATAACTTTGCTCGGTGCCGGAGGGCCGGGCACCGGAAATATTTGTGCCGGCGCTCGCCGCAGAACCCGCTACGCGGTCCGTGAGCGCTTGGGGGCCTTGACCACGAAGAACGGACAAGGCGCGATGACAGATTTCCATCTAGCCACCCGGCTAGGGTGCAAGTCGCCTGGTCTTCCGGCCGTGCTCAGGAAAAGGCGGCGGACCGTGGTACTCACCTTGATCTCGTCTAAATACGGTTATTTCCGCTCCGCAGCTTCGTCTCTTCTTCAATGAGGCCGTTTGCGATGAAGGCGACCTCCGTGCGGTTCTTCGCGTTCAGTTTTTTCATTATGCTTCGAATATGTACCTTCACCGTGCTTTCGCGCATTTTCAATTCGTAGGCAATAATTTTATTGGCTTTTCCGCGCCGCAGCGCTTCTACGACAGCCGCTTGGCGGGCAGTGAACATGCCATTGCAAAAGCGTTTGTATTCCGTGGCTTCGCCCGCGGACGTCGAGTGCTTTGCCGCGAACACACTACTGGCGGGTACGTATGTGCCACCGGCCTTGACCAACTGCAGGGCGCCAATGACGACTTCCCAGGGAACGCTGGTTGGGATGTAACCGCGAACGCCGTGGTCAAGGGCATCGACGATTTGGTCTAAATCCTCGACGTCCGAGATAACAACCGTCGGCACGCGCGATCCAGATTGCTCAAGCAGCGCTATCTCGCGATTCAACTCGGTTTCGACGCTTTTTCCGGCCGCGCAGAGGATGATTAGCGAAGCAGGCCACACATGCGAACTCTCCAGCCATTTCTCGATCGATGGAAATGCTCCGACGTTTGGTCCGGCACTCAGTCGAAGACACTGTGCAAGGCACTCACGGATGAGACTGCGGCTCTCGATTACAATTATGTTGCTTAACGACGTAAATGATCGGTCTGCAGTTAAATGTTGATCAGGAGAGGAGACTTTAGCAGTACCAATCAATGATTCTTCAGAGTGACGCTTTGACATTTCGATACCTCATAATACTCGGCATCGCGCATTTTTGGACAACAACCAAGAGGCTGTTTAGGATCAGCCAGAAGGCATTCTAGGACAATCAGAAGGGCTAATTATCGCTACCCGTCATTTTATCGTAGTATATAAACAATTTGTACACTTTAGTTCAGAGGTCAAGAGAGAATTTTATCTGCAGCTTGATTGGCCTGATTGTTAGCCCACGGTGTAACGCCGAGTCGGTGGCGCAATAAGGTTAATTGCGCGGGGTGGAACCCTGGCAATTGCACGGCCGGCTTTCGGCGCTTCCCATTGAGAAGAATCCGCATCATCCCAGGCTCCAGCGTTTTCCTGCATGGCGGTCGCAATCGTGCGCCTCTCGTTTGCGATGATCCTGCAAGCCAGCTAGAAAACGATTTTTGAGAGATCCTCCGGCGGAAATTGCCGGGGGAACCTATTTGCGTCCGCACCCGGTGGCGCCAAGAGGTAGGGCTAGGTCATAAGAGGTAATAGAGCCCGTTGCGATGCGGTGACCGATCATCAAACGATTCCACTGCACCGCTGTTCGAACCTCTGGGCCGTGCAAGGATTGAGCGGCATGATCACAGCTCAATCCATGGCCGATAGTCCGGCCTGCACCGCGGAGATGCTCATGAAGGTTCTTGTTACCGGCCACCTCGGCTACATCGGCACGGTCATGACGCCGATGCTTCTTGCCGCCGGCCACGATATAACGGGCTGCGACAGTGACTTGTACGAACGCTGCACCTTTGAAAGCGGCGGCAAGATCGCCGACGTGCCATGGATCAAGAAAGATATTCGGGACATCGGGCCGCAAGACTTGAGGGGCTTCGACGCGGTCGTTCATCTCGCGGCGCTGTCCAACGATCCCTTAAGCAATCTCAATCCGGAGGTTACGTACGACATAAACCATCGGGCGACCGTCAACTTGGCGCGCTCCGCCAAGCGCGCTGGCGTCGGCCGCTTTGTCATGGCCTCATCCTGCAGCAACTACGGGCTGGCGGGCGATGAGCTCATTGATGAAACCGGCGATCTCAACCCGGTAACCGCCTACGGCCAATCGAAGGTATGGTCGGAGCGCGATTTGGCGGCGCTTGCGGATGACGACTTCAGCCCAACATTCCTGCGTCCGGCAACCGCATACGGGGTGTCGCCGCGACTGCGCTTCGACATCGTGTTGAACAATCTCGTGGCCTGGGCGGTCACGACGGGCCTCATTTATATGAAGTCGGACGGCACACCCTGGCGCCCGATTGTCCACATCGAGGACATCTCCCGGGCCTTTCTTGCTGTGCTCGCTGCGCCGCGCGAGAAGGTATTCAACGAGGCCTTCAACGTCGGCCACACATCGCAAAACTACCGTATCAGCGAAATCGCCGAGATCGTCGCGCAAGTCGTTCCAGGCTGCCGGCTCGAGTACGCGGCGGATGCCGGTCCCGACAAGCGCTGCTATCGCGTAAGCTTCGAGAAGATTGCCCGTACCCTTCCCGATTTCAAGCCGCAGTGGGACGCGAGAAAGGGCGCCGAACAGCTCTATCGGTCCTACAAATCGTCGGGAATCACGCTCGAGCAGTTTGAAGGCCCGCGTTACCAGCGCATCAGCCACATCAAGAAGCTGATTGCAGACGGCATCCTGGACAGCGATTTGCGGCACAAGGATCGCAAGGCAGCTTGAAGGCCACTCGAGGTTGGCGGCCATGCAACAACGGGCGCATTTCGGCCAGGCTTCCCGTGGCGCCGCGATCGGGCAGGCGATCCACGAACTCGCATCGCGGCTCTATCCGATCTGTCGCAGCATCACGGGAGCTGGCGTGCGTGAGAGCCTTTCGCTGCTCTCAGAGCACTTGGATATAGCCATTTGCGAGGTACCGACTGGGACCCAGGTCTTTGATTGGATCATTCCGCGCGAATGGACGATCCGCGATGCCTACATCGCCGATGAGCACGGCAAGCGGATCGTCGATTTCCGGGTTTCGAATCTGCACGTCCTGAACTACAGCGCACCCATCAGCGGTAGGTTCACGCTCGCGGAACTCAAGAAGCACATCTTCACCCTGCCGGATCAACCCGATCTCATTCCCTACCGGACCTCCTATTATGTCGAGCGGTGGGGTTTCTGCATGCAGCACAACGTGCTGTCGAAGATGACGGAGGGGATCTACGAAGCCGTCATCGATTCATCTCTCACCGACGGCAGCCTGACGTACGGTGAGTGCGTGCTGCCAGGAGAGAAGGCCGACGAGGTATTGCTTTCGGCGCATATCTGCCATCCATCCCTTGCCAATGACAACTGCTCGGGCCTGGCGCTTCTCACCATCCTTGCGACCGAACTGCTGCAGCGCCGATTGAAGCACACCTACCGGATCCTGTTCGCACCCGGCACCATCGGGTCAATCGCATGGCTTGCGCGCAACGAGGGCGGGGTCCATCGGATCAGACATGGCCTGATCGTGTCCTGTGTTGGAGATCGTGGCGGGCCGACCTACAAGAAGAGCCGTCGCGGCGACGCAATGATCGATCGAGTCATGCAGCATGTCCTGCGCCAAGCCACACCATCGGCGGTGATCCAGGACTTCAGTCCGTATGGCTATGACGAACGCCAGTTCTGCTCGCCGGCCTTCAACTTGCCGGTCGGTCTGTTTCAACGCAGCCAGTTCGGAACATTCCCTGAATACCATACGTCGGCGGATGACCTCGCGTTCATCAGGCCCGAGTGGCTGGCGACATCTTACGAGGTCATTCTCGAAGCGATCGAAATTCTGGAGGCCGATCGCACGCTCATCAATACAAACCCGAAATGCGAGCCCGCACTTGGAAGACGCGGCCTTTACTCGACCATCGGTGGAGATGCGGATGCAGCGGCCCGCAACATGGCAATGCTTTGGTTGCTTAACCTGAGCGACGGCACGGCATCCCTCTTCGACATTGCGGAACGATCCGGGATGGCTTTCGCACACATCGACGCCGCCGCCCGGCAACTCGAGGCGGCCGGGCTTCTCGTCTCTGCGGATGAGGGCGTCGCAGGCCCATCCTCCGGGGCCCGATCCTCCGGGCCATCTTCGTCGCCGGGCAATCTATGACCCAGGCGCCAAAAGCGGCCAGGACCGGTCCCGGTCAGACATCGCACCAACCGGAAGGGGCCAATCAATGGCGAAGGCGGGGTCGTCAAAGCGGACGCCCGAGGACGCGTTTGGCTCATAGAAGCTGGAGATCAGATAATTCACTTCCACATCGTCGGTGAGCGTTTGAAAACCATGGGCGAAACCCTTTGGGATGTAGAGTTGCCGCCGGTTGTCTCCCGAGAGTTCGAAGGCCTGCCATTTGCGGTACGTCCGAGACTGCGGGCGAAGGTCGATGATCACGTCGAGCATCGCACCGCGCAGGCAGCTGACGACCTTGCACTCGCCGTGTGGTGGAATTTGAAAGTGCATGCCGCGGAGCGTGCCCTTGGTTCGGGATTGTGAGCGGCTGTGCTGCACGAATGTAGTCTCGAGGCCCCGTTCCGCAAATTGCCTGATGCAGAATGTGCGCGCAAAAAACCCGCGTATGTCGGGCATGGGCTCCGGCTCGATGAGCCACGCGTCGCCCAGTTCAGTTTCGATGAACTTCATGGCCCAGATCCGTCGCTATTTCCTCGTTCCAACCCTAGCATCGCATGCGCCTTCAGCGAAGCCGCGCGATGGACGGAGCCGCCCGCGGCCGTTGGGATCATCGTCAACCCATTGGAGGCCGTCTCGTCGGACCCATGCGCGCCTCGCGAACGCTCAAAGCCCGAAGAGGAACATGGTATTGCCCGCGGTCACCTCGACGACCTGCTTGCCATTGAGTTCGAAAGATATGGGTGTCGACTGACCTTTGCCGCCGAGATTGGCTTTCCAAAGTTCGGTTCCCGTCTTTGCGTCGAGCGCGAGGATCACGCCATCTGCGACCGAGAAAACAACTCCGCCCGCCGTCGACAGGGTCCCGCTGTAGCTCGAATGTTCCGGCACTCGCGGTGCGGTATATTTCCATCTCAAATTGCCGGTCGCAGCCTCAAGGCCAATAACGTAGTTGACCGCAGGTACTGCTGCGGATGACCCGCTCCCCACAAAAATCCCGCCCACGCCTCTAGCGACATGCTCCGGCGCGGCCGCGGTATAGATTGAGGACCCGTCGGTCGCGTGAACGAAGACTGTTCCCGTTGCCGGATCGTAGGAGGGAGGGAGCCAGTTCGTGCCGCCTCCAACCCATGGCCTTGTCTCGACGCCCTCCAAAGGCACATCGTTGTTCTTGGTCACCACAGGGCGGCCTTTGGCATCAAGCCCGCTCGCCCAGGTGACCTGAACGAACGGTTTGCCGGCGAGGAATTCTCCGTTCGTCCTGTCGAGGACGTAATAGAAGCCATTGCGATTGGCCCAGCAGATCACCTTCCGAACGGCGCCATTGACCGTCAGATCCGCCAATATCGGCGTCTGGTTTGAGTCCCAGTCGTGAGCATCGTGCGGCGTAAACTGAAAGTGCCAGGCAAGCTTACCCGTGTCGCCATCGAGCGCGACAACGCTGTTGGTGAAGAGATTGTCGCCTGGGCGCATACTGCCGGCATAATTCGGAGACGGGTTTCCCACGCCCCAGTAGAGCAGGTTGAGTTCGGGATCGAAGCTTCCGGTAACCCAGGTTGGTCCGCCACCCGTTTTCCAGGCGTCGTTCTTCCAGGTATCGGATCCGAACTCCCCAGGCCCGGGTATCGTATTGAAGCGCCAGCGCAGCTTTCCATCCGCCGCGCCGTACGCAGAAAGGAAGCCTCTTACTCCGAATTCACCGCCAGAAATGCCTACGACAACGGCATCTTTGGCAATAAGGGGTGCGACGGTAATGGTGTAGCCTTCGCGCGTTTCGGCGACGCTGGTTTGCCAGCGTACCGCGCCGGTCGTGGCATCGAGCGCAATCAGTTTGGCGTCCAAAGTCGCAAAGAACAGCGTGTCACCCAACACGGCCAGACCGCGGCTGGTGCTCTCGCAGCAGACGGCGAGATCGGCCGGGAGGTCATGCTGAAACCGCCATATCTCCTCGCCTGTTTCAGCATTCAATGCGACGACGTCGTTGGGTGGCGTGCCCATGAATATCGTTTTGTTCACGACAAGCGGAGTCGCGGCGAATGCCCCGCGCTGGGAGACCTCGAACTGGTGCGCCCAGATCAGCTTCAGACCGGACGCATTTGCTGGCGTGATCTGCTTGAGGTTCGAGTGCCGCCAACCATCCAGGCTGCCCGAATACGTAAGCCAATCCGAAGTGCGCCTCTTGGCATCCAAAAGATCTTGCCACGTGACGTTGACCTGCGGAGCACGCACCTCTGGGACATCGATTTTTTTATCCTTGATCTGCAGCATCCGCAGATAGCTGACGATGTCCCAGCGTTGGGAGATCGACAGGTCCGGTGCGGCCATCCGTGTCCCCTCGATGCCGTCGCGCAGAACCCTGTAGATTGCAAAATCACTGGCTCCGATCCGGTAATTCGCGCGGGTAAGGGAGGGAGCGTGTCCGGCGCCTTTGCCGTCATAGCCATGACAGGCAACGCACCGCTCCTGGAACAGCTTACGACCTTCGGCAACGCTTTCTGGATCGCCGAAGGGATTGACGACGGAGGCATCGAAGCTCCTGGCTTCCATGTATTTCTCGATGGAGATGAATCCGCTGCCGCGCCAGGAGTCGCCGAGCTGCTTGCCGGGCCACGCACCTTTGGCCAGTTCGTACCACGAGAGCTGGGGCAGGTGGCCGATCAGCTTTTCGCCAATAATTGCGACCCGCCCAACGATCTCGCTTCGAATTCTGGCAGCATTGGCGTCGGCAAGATCGTGACTGATCCTGTTTACTATGCGGCTAGCAGCGGCCAATGAAGCGGCGACGCTGATAATCAGTATGGCAATTAATATAACGTTTTTGCGGTTCTTCATGAAGGAACGGTTCAAGACGTAAATCCGTTGAGCTATAAGGCCCAGCTGTTCTTCGCAGCTAGTCCACCCTTCCAGGGCCAACCAGGCACTGTGGGCGGCACGCGCTGCAAGAAGCGCCGGACCTCCTGCTCGCCTTCCTATAATCGTGACCGGGCATTTTTGTAGATACGCGCGGTTCCGCTCGTCAATTCTACCGGTCGACCGATAGATGTCTACCTCTTCCATCGAAAGCGGTAAGCGGGCGAAAATTCCAATCGCCTTTGGCTGCGCCGATCCCGGAGGCTCATCATCGCGAGCGCGCCGATGCTCTGGATTTTGGCGCGTTTGTGAGAGTCAACCCGTTTCGGAAATCAGCACTGCAGTAAGCGTCCGCCGTCCCGGCGCCGCGCCTACGGCGGATGCTGAAATCCTACGCCCTTTGACGGAATTAACGGCGGCATACCGCCAAGCCTATCGTGCAGTTTGAAAACGCCAATACGTGAGCCTCTACGACGGTGGCGAGCCGTGGTCCGCACCGCACAGCGGTGTGTATCGCCCAGCGACCAACCAAGCGGCCAACAGGAGCCATGATGCAACGGCACGTCGGACCCCTAATTGCGTCTGGTCCTGAGGGAGCCCCGCCGGCGCCTGAATTCGTCAGCCTTGGTGATGTGCTGATCTTCGCCGGGCAGAGAGATCCGGACAAGGCCGCGCTTATCGCAAACACGATCACCGACGCCTATGTCCGCGATCAGCCCGATACCAAGGCGCTTGCTGCGCGCCAAGGCTCCGGGTGGCTCGAGGAGCGCATCGACCAATTGCGTGGTCAGATGAATTCCGCAGCCCAAAACATGCAGCGTTACAAAGCCACGCACGACTATCGGATCACGCGCGGGGGCGGCGGCGGCGCGCGAGGAGCGGCGCAGGCAGCGCCGTCCGAGCCGGAAGCCCGTCTCGAAGAACTTGAATCCACCGCCGCGACCTACCGGCGCATCTATGAGAGTTACCTCGTCGGCAACCCGTCCGAGCCCATCATGCGCGCGTTCATCTCGAGAGCGCCGCGATGATTACGGGCAGGACTTTGGCTGAGGCGACCGACTTCTACCGGCGTGCAAGAAGGCCCCTGCGCATCGGCCTGTTCGGCCTGTTCGGCTGCGGCAATTTTGGCAACGACGGCTCGCTCGAAGCCATGATCCAGCACCTGCGGTCCGCACACGCCGACGCCGATCTCGTTACGATCTGCGCTGGGCCGGAGATCGTGACACGGCTTTACTGCGTACGCGCGATTCCGATCATAAAGGATATCGCCCCGCCACCGACCTCCCGCCGGGCGCGGCAGGCGCTGACGTTGCCCACGAAGCTCGTCAACTTCGCGCGCGCACTCAAAGAAACGCGCAAGCTTGATGCCTTGATCATGCCCGGAACCGGGTTGCTCGACGACTTCACGTCGGGCGTTCTCGGAATCCCGGTCGACCTCTTCCTGTGGTGTCTCGCCGCGCGCATTACCGGCACGCAGATCATGATGGTAAGTGTCGGCGCAGGGCCTATTGTCCATCCGCTGAGCCGATGGCTGATGACATCGGCCGCCCGGCTCGCCACGTTCCGGTCCTACAGGGACCAGACGTCGAAGACGTTTCTCACACGTCTCGAGCTGGATACGACGAGCGACCCTATTTATCCCGATATCGCGTTCAGCCTTGCGGCGCCGCGTCACAAGCCGCCGGAGCTCAAGCCCGGTCGACTGGTGGTCGGCCTCGGGCTCATGAACTATCGCGGATGGCACTCGAACCGCCCCGACTCCGAAACGCTCTATCAGACATATCTCGATGAGCTGACGGAGTTCGCGATGTGGCTCATCGGCGGTGGCCACGGCCTTCGATTGATGATCGGCGACGACGTCGATCGCGAGACCGCAGGCGCGTTCATGAAGCGGCTGAAACGCGCCGCCGGACCCGCGGCGGCGCGCGCCGTCCTGATCGAGGATGCACGGACACTGCACGATGTTATGGCGGCTATGGCCCGAACGGACGTCGTGGTCGCGACGCGTTTTCACAATATCGTCTGTGCGTTGAAGGCAGGCCGGCCGGTGTTATCGATAGGCTACAGCGAGAAGAACAGAAGCCTTCTCAGTTCGTTCGGTCTCAGCGAAAAGTGTCTGGACATCGACACTATCGAGGCTGTTAATCTCATCGCCCTGTTCGAGGCGATCGTCGCAGAACGTAGCGTCTGTGGGCGTCGCATCACCGAGACGCTCGAAAAGCTCGAGCATGAGCTGCAGGAGCAATATCGCCTCATCGACCGCACACTGCGCGGGGCACCGCGGCAGCCGCCCTGGCAAGAGCGAGTCCTTGCAACGCTGAAGCCCTACTTCGACCGATTGCGGTCTCTCCCGGTCAAAAGGAGGTAGGGACGGCGCGCGAATCGCTACGGCTATTAGGGCAACTCAAATCGCGCAGATCTCACCGGCAAGAGCGTACAGAACCCCTTCTGCCTACGTGAACACCTATTCAAGCCCTGTCATCGGAGATCATGCCGCCGCTCACGATGTCGGCAAGTGCCGCGTCTGCTCCTCTGCGCTCAAGCATTCATTCTCCGAACTTGGCGTGTCTCCTTTGTGCGGAAGCTTCCAAGCGCGAGCTTCTAAGCTTCCTGATCACGGTGGCTCGTTGCGCGTGTATCTCGCACATGCCTCGTCCACCAGATCGCTGACAAATCGCTCGCTGCCGTGTTTGGCTGCGAGATTGCCAATGGATTGCTCAACACAGATCAGCCGAACCGCTTCAACGTCGACTCAAGCCACTTCTTCCCGGGAATGCACAACTAGCCTTGGCGAAGTTCGACTTCCGCCACGATCCGCTCCTGCCGCCAAGCCCGCAGTCTCATGATGCCCTCATGGAGTAGGGGGCGGACCGTTTCGCGATATATCACGAAGGCGGAAAATTCGAGCAAGGCGAGCCATTTGGGAGTCAGCAGCCCGGTTCGATTCGCATAGTCATCATAATATTTCGCATAAAAGTAGCGTGTGTAGAAAATCGCCCAATAGATCCTTCTCAGACGCGAGGTCCTCTGTCCACCGGAACGGACCTGCGACAACGGCAAGTGGATGCTGTGCGTGTCATTGCTGATGTAGATGGAATAGCCATTAACGTAGAGGTTCATCTGGTAGTCGGTTTCTTCGCGATAGCCGGTGCCTCGCGCGTAATGCCCGTCGAAAGGAAATTTGCGCACGAGATCGCGGCGCGTCAGGATGACGGCGTTGGAGAAGGGCTGGCTCCTGTCGCCTTCAAAGCGAGCGCCATTGACCATTTCGCAGATGCTATAGTGGAATGGTTTTGCTGATCTCAGCCCATTGCCGAACCGCTTGAGTGCAGCGGCCTCCGTTTCGCCCGCCTGCATGTAGACCCGGCGCCCTGATACGGCGCCGGCGTCGTAACGCTTGAGCTTTTCCAGACAGGTGCGGGCATAACCTGCTTCGAGATATTCATCGTCGTCGCAGAAGAGGATATACTTGTTTCGTGCCCGTCCAACGCCGACATTGCGTGACCGGGCAGCCCCCAGCCGGGAGGAATTTCTGACCACAACGGCGCTTACGCTGGGATAGCCCTTGGCGATCCCCGCGATGACCTCGCCTGTGTCATCGCTGCCGGCATCGTCAACAAATATGATCTCATCGACGAGAGCTTGCTCGAAGTAGCTCGTCGCCACGAGCTGTAGCGTAAAGGCACGATTGCGTGTCGGCACGACTATGGTGATGTTTGCTGACGCGGTCGTGGATGGTGGCTCGCTGGAGGCGGGTTCGTCGACTGACTGTAACATCGATGAGTTGCTCCTGTGGTCGAACCTATTGAGGTTGGCGCGCGATCGCCCTTTCGCGCAGTGCCGAGACGACGAGGCGGAGGTCTGCCGCAAGAGGATGATCGCTGAGGCAGACTGCCATGATCCATCCGACGGCGCTTGAGACGATGGCAAGAACCGTGCTTTGAAGAGAGATTTGGGAGGTTCCAGCCTCGAGCACCACGGCCAGCGGTCCACATGCGCTGCAGGCGGCTATGACAGCCGGTTTGCGCGCCGCTTTGGCGAGATCATGCCATTCGAAGTCGATGTATTGGCGGACGAAAAGAAGAGATACGAGCGCCTGGAACGGAATGACGAACAGCCACGAGGCGGCCAGCGCTTTCAGCCCAAACACGGAGGCGGCGACGACGGCGATCGCCGAAATCGGCCAAATGATTAAACTACGGAGAAATACGTCGCGGATCGCTCCAACCGCGACAAGGACTGGGTAGTTGAGCTCGGCGGAAAAGGCGAACAGAGACGCTATCGCCATCACCTGAACGAGTGGAACGATGGATAGCCATTGGTCGCCGAGAACGATACGCACGATCGGATAGGCAAGAATTGCGAGCACAATGAAAGCTGGCCACTGGAACGCTGCTATGTATTCGACCGCACGCAGATATGCCTGGCGCAAATCGGTGCCGCTGCGGACACCGGAGGAGAATGCCGGCAGCATGACAGTACTCGCGCCACCCATTATCACCTTGTCGGGCAGCTGACAGATCGAAATGCTGCGACCGAACATGGCAACCGCATCGACCGATAGAATGCGGCCGAGTATCAGAGTGGGCAGGGCTTCTGAGATCCGGTACAGGAACATGTTGGCGCCGTTGTAGCCTCCGAAGGAGGCGACCTCGCGCCATTCACTGAGAGCCGGCCGGAAGATCGTTGGGTCGCGCCACCATGCGAGCGACAAGAGACTGACAAGGAGTGCCGAGCCGAGCGTCGCCCAGGCGATACTCATGAAACTGAAGCCGAGCAGCGCCAAAACGATGCTGGTAACGGAATTTGCTGTGACGCCCAGCATGTTGATGGCCGCGAGCCTGGCAAACAACATGTCTCGCCGCATCAGGGCCGCGATCGGCTCGGACACCGCCTGCGCCAGAATGCACAGGCTGACCACGTGGAGATAGGAGACGAGTTCCGGCGTTCCATAAGCCCTGGCGATATACGGCGCCAAACTCACGATAGCAGCAAAGATCAGGATCGCAACAGCGATTTGGATCGTGACGAAGCTCGACACGTGGCCGGCGCGCAAGTCCTTGTGTTGAATCAGATAGATCGGCTCGGTGAAATGCCGTGCCGCTTGAGCGAGCGTAATGCCGGCGAGACCTAGGATCGAGACGCCGATCTCTGCCGGCGTCAGCAGGCGCGACAGGACCGAAAGCGTCACGAAGTTTGTGCCGAGCGTGACGTAGCGTTCGGCGAACGTGACCAGCAGTGCGCGCCTGACCCCGATCATGATGCGTGCCGCCGTTCGAAGTCTTGCGCCAAGTCCGGTCGACGAGACGTCGTCACGATGCAGCTCATCACATTCAGGGACATCTGCGGCTCGAAATCATACGGGGATGGTCTTTGCCAAGTGTTCGGCTCGGCTTTGGCAGTGGACATTTATATCGCTTCGCGTTGGCGACGATCAGGCGCCTCCGAAACCGCGCTTCTGGCTCGTGTGCGGAAGCTTGTGCTTCAACAGCCAGAGCAGGGGAGGAAAAAGAAATGCGCTAGGACTTCGCGCGTAAGCGAAACTGAAGAGGTCACGGCTGTCGGTGAGATCGAGCTTGCCCTTGAGCGTTTGAGACAGGCCAGTCCAATACGCGTGGCAGCCGAGCGAGTGGCGGGCGCGGGCCAGCATGTCTGCCGCGCCTGGCACATTCTTGCCCTCGTGCGCGAAAAAGCTTTCGATCGCCTTCTCGCGTTCGCTAAAATCCCTGATTACCGTCTCGAGATATTGATTGGTGTGCCGCGTCTCGTGGAACCGTTGGATGGACTGCGCATGGCCGGTGCGCCCGACGCGGCCGAGCGTCATGAGGCGCAGCCACATCTCCATGTCATCGGTATAAGGCAGAGTGGTGCGGTAATATCCGGCTTTCTTCTGTGCGGCCGTGCGGCGAACCACCGTCGGTGATGGGATCATATGAACGGGGTGGGCGCAGAACGACCAGATCAGATCTGTGCCATCGATGATCTCCCACCCGATTCGCGGATCAACCTGGTTGCCCTGATGCAGCGCACCGTCGGATGTGAGGTACGAGGCACGGCCATAAGTCATGGCAACATCGCCATGCGCGTCGAGGAACCGTGTTGCACGCGCTAATGCGCCCTCGTGCAGCAGATCGTCGGCGTCAAGCAGCAGGAAGTAGTCCGAACTCGCCCAATCGATACCTTCGTTGCAGCTCGCGTGTGGGCCGAGGTTTTTTTGGTGAACGACGATCTCGACGCGCCGATCCTTGCGCGCGAACTCCTTCGCGACCTCTACGCTGTTGTCAGTCGACGCATTATCGATGATGAGGACGCGAAGGTCCTGGACATCCTGAGCGAGCACGCTCTCGACGCATTCAGTGAGATAACGACCGTATTGATAGCACGGTATGGCAATATCGATTTTTGCCATCGATAACCAGCCTCCAGAACGCACCGGACCACTCGGCTCACAGTATTCCTGTTCCCCGGAGGAATTGCATTGCGCATATAGGGTGTAGGCGTCAGCCCGGCCCGGTACCTCGTTCGGCGTAGCGATCCTCGAGGCTCCTGTGCCGGTCCATCGGGCCTTCGTTGCCGATGTCTTCGGCCAAAGCGTGCGCCAGAAAAGACTTATGGGATTCGCCGAAAGTGGCAGACAGCACCGGCGCTGGCGTAAACCGCCACCGCTTATGGACGATGCCGCGTGCAGAAGCGTGCTAGATCGGTCGAATTGACGATATGACCGCCGCAACCTCAAAGTTTGGCCGATCTGCTCGCGCGACCGTTGGGATTGATCGGCGTACGGATAGGGAGTTTCGGAAATCGAAATCTGGAAATCGAAACAAGTCCGTGACGGGAGGGTGCCGGCACATGCAGCAAAGCGAAATGGAGCGCCGGATCGTATCCGAGCGAGAGTTCCACGATCGGCGCTACGTCGATGGCGACAACCGGGTCGCTCAGCTCAAATATTACTGGTCGATTGATGCCGGCTCGCGCAGGTTTCTGGCGCAGATGAAGGAGTTCGCAACGAATAGCGATGTTCTCGAATACGGATGCGGGTCGGAATCGCGTGCCGGGGAGCTGGAAGGGCTCTACAGGTCATTCACCGGAATCGATATATCCGATGTTGCAATCGCACGACTAAAGGAGCGATACCCCGCGACGAATGTCTCCTTCAGCATCATGGATGCCATGAACATGACGTTCGCCGACCGTAGCTTCGATCTCATCTATGGAAGTGGCATTGTCCATCATCTCGATATCGACACCTGCGCGCGCGAGGTTTCGCGGGTGTTGAGGTCGGGCGGTAGGGCGCTGTTCTGGGAGCCGCTCGGCTACAACCCGCTCATCAATATCTACCGATGGCTGACGCCGGGCGCACGAACGGCTGACGAACATCCGCTGGTCGGCCACGATTTTTCTGTGATGAAGCAGCATTTTCGCTCGGTCGAGATCGAGCTTTATGGGCTGACCTCGATCGCTGCTGTTCCGATCCAAAGATTTGTCTTCGGCGAAAGCATGCGAGATCTTTTCGCGCGTATCGACAATCTGCTTCTGAAGGTGCCGGGCGTTCGGATGCTCGCTTGGTACTCGATCATCCGTTGCACCAACTAGGCGCGAGGGGTTCTGGATATGGCACATGGTGCGCGCCAGACGTCCGATCCAGCGGATCTTGCTCAACCGGTGTCGGAATCCCGGCCATTTGTGACGATCGTCATGCCGGCGCTCAATGAGCAAGACTATATCGCTGCCGCCATCGACTCAGTTTTGCCCGACGAGACCGAGGTCGAATACGAGCTTCTCGTGATGGATGGAGGAAGCAACGACAATACGGCAACAATAGTGCGGAATTTAAGCGCCTCCAACAGCAGAATAAAGCTCGTTGTCAACGAGAAGAGGATCCAATCGTGCGCGGTCAACAAGGCCGCCCGTATCGCCGATCCGCGCTCGAAATATCTCGTGCGTGCGGACTGCCACGCGGTCTACCCGGCAAATTTCGTTCAATCCTGCGCTGCAGCTCTGAGGGATACGAACGCAGCCTCAGTCGTGGTCTCGATGCGCACGGCCGGACACACGCCGTTGCAGCAGGCGATCGCAGCGGCACAGAACAGCCGTCTTGGCAACGGTGCTGCGGCTCACCGCGTGAGCGGGCGGTCGCGGTTTGTCGACCACGGCCATCATGCGGCGTTCGACCGGAAGATCTTCCTTCACCTCGGGGGATATGACGAGAATTTCAGTGTTAACGAGGACGCCGAACTCGACATCCGCCTCATCGAGAAGAATCTGAATATCTATTTGGCGGCCGAGGCGGAGATCACCTATTTTCCGCGACGGACGCTGACGGGGCTCGCGCGCCAATATTTCAACTTCGGTTCGGGGCGAGCGAGGACGATCCTCAAGCACCGGCGCATGCCCAAGCTTCGGCAGCTCGCGCCGCTCGTCATACTTGTATCTTGCGGCGCAGCTCTGATGTTGGCTCCACTCAAGCCGCATGTTCTCGCGGTACCTCTTACCTATGCCTTGCTGTGCCTCGTGTGGGGGGCAGGTCTCGCCGCCAAGGAGCGCGCGCCACACCTTGTCATGGCGGGTGCTGTGGCAATGGTGATGCACTTGAGCTGGGCGGCAGGCGTCCTCGTTTTCGCCATTAAAACTAAGCTGGTGACCCCTGGATGGTCGAGTCAAAGGAGGGCCAAGCCCTCCGAGTACGTGCGCCGGTGACATATGAGACGCATCAGAATCACGTCTTCGGCTGCAGCATGCACAATCGGATTGCTGTCCGCCGCTGCCACGCTCGCATACGGAACCTTGACGGAGTCGTCGGTTTCAGCGGCCGCCGAGATCGGGGTTGGAGCGGCACACGCCCTGCCGGACGGCCATCTGCTCGGCGTCTTCTGCGGCAACTCCCCGGATGAGGTGAAGGAGTTCGAGGTATGGCTCGGCAAGAAGGTCGACGGGGTGCTCGGCTATATCGGCCAGGAGAGCTGGGAGGACTTCGAAGGTTCGACATATTGGGCCGTCGATCTTTGGAGCCACATCGATCGCCGCGTTCTCTGGTCAGTACCGCTCATCACCAAGGGAGCGACGCTCGCCGACGCCGCGTCCGGCGAATATGACGAGCATTATCGCACGGTTGCCAACACTCTCGCAGCGTTCCGCCCGCAAGACCCGGTCATCTATGTGCGCTCCGGATGGGAGTTCAATGGCAACTGGTTCCCCTGGTCCGCCCACGGCAAGCCTAACGAGTTCATCGGCGCGTTTCAGCGTTTCGTGACGGTCTTCCGGAAGGTTTCCCCGCGCTTCAGATTCGAGTGGAACGTCAACATCGGCGAGGTCGGGATGGACCCGGAAACGGCTTATCC
Organism: Hyphomicrobium sp.; assembly: GCA_035325525.1. Classification (GTDB taxonomy): domain Bacteria; phylum Pseudomonadota; class Alphaproteobacteria; order Rhizobiales; family Hyphomicrobiaceae; genus Hyphomicrobium_B. Next base: position 83,818 of record DAOKZR010000009.1, read on the forward strand.
GGGAGACGCCTTCGTCGACATCATAGGCATGGACTTCTACTGGACAACCGATTGGGATCCCAAAGAAGCCACTGCGGCCTTCAATTACATGGTCCAGCGCAAATGGGGACTCAAATGGCATCAGGCATTCGCCGCCACTCATGGCAAGCCGACGGCGTATTCGGAATGGGGTGTGATGGCCGATGACAGCGCCTCGTATATTGACCACGTGCAGCGCTGGTTCGCCGATCACCCAGTGATCTATCAGACCTATTGGAATTCTGACGAGTCGTTCAAGGGCAAGCTCTCCGACGGGAAACGCGCCTTGGCAGGGGCGTCGTTCAAGGCGGCATTCGGCGGGCCTTGAGCGGTGCAGCGACCTAGTGTCGTGAATCCGAAGTCCGCTTCATACTAGACTTTTGCGGCGAGTGTGCGAAGACAGAAGCGCTGGATGCTGGCGAGGATGTCGTCGGCGCTCTTGGTCGCCGCGATGTAGGCCTTGATGGCCTTTTCGAGCTCGGCCACGGAGCGAAACACGCCGCGCCGTAAGGCGCGCTCGGTGAGCAGCGGAAAAAATCGCTCGACCTGGTCGATCCCGCAGGCGCTGGTGGGGGTGAAGTGGACGTGCCAGCGCGGCCGTTTGGCGAACCAGGCGCGGATCAACTTGGTTTTGCGGGTGCCGTAGTTGTCCATGACGACATGGACGTCGAGGCCGTCCGGCACGTTGCGCTCAACCTCGTCGAGGAACTTGCGGAACTTGGCTGCCCGATGGCGCGGCATACATTTGCCAACGATGGTTCCGGCCTTGACATCGAGCGCCGCGAACAGTGACGTCGTGCGGTGCCGCTTGTAGTCATGCGTGCGGCGCTCGGCCTGTCCCGGTCGCATCGGCAGCAGGGGTTGAGTGCGATAAGGCGCCTGCACCTGGCTCTTCTCGTCGACACACAGCACCACGGCGCGCTCGGGCGGCGACAGATAAAACCCGACGATGTCGCGCACTTTCTCCACGAACAGCGGATCGGACGACAGCTTGAACGTTCCGACCCGATGCGGCTGCAGGCCGAGCCGTCGCCGCGCAGACGCCGACCTCTGCGGCAATCTCCTTGTTGTTGAGTCGACCAGCGTGCCGTCGACTGAGAAATGATCGTCCGAAAGGAACCGCTGACCTTCGGATGGCGCAGCACGGCTTCCAGGAACTTCGCGGCGACGTCGGCGTCGAGCAAGCGGTCGCGGCTCTTCGAGGATGTCGATTGATCCCACACAGGATCGTCGATCCCAAGGCCCACGAACCAGCGGAACAGCAGGTTGTGGTCGATCTGCTCCATCAGCTGGCGCTCGGAGCGCACCGAGTAGAACGCCTGCAGTAGCGTGGCGCGGAGCAACCGTTCCGGCGCGATCGAGTGGCGGCCGGTGCCTTCGTAGAGCTTAGCGAATTCGGCATCGAGCGAAACGAACACCTCGTCGACGATGGTCTTGATCACCCGCAACGGGTGCTTCGACGGCACCCGGCTCTCCAGGTCGACGAAGGAGAACAACGAACCCGACCTAGCCAACTCCGCAGCTCTTGCGGGAATTTCGCGCGCAAGCGATCTTTGGTGTTACGCCCTACAACTTTTTGTAATTTTACATCAGACGACGTCCTGCGAGCAGCTTATTCGAACGCGTGATAGTCTTCCAGGGCAACAATAGTGGCCCGGCTTGGCGTTGGAAGCCCGGAAGCAGTGAGACGCAAATGAGAAATACTTTGGATGTCATAGCCGAAAATTGTACGGGACCGCTAAAGCGGTTGGCTGCTCATGCCCTCATCATATTCGCGGCCGTCTGTGTGATGACTTCGGCTCCGCGTGCCGAACAGGCGGCTCCGAGCGCATACCTCCTGGGTCCGCTGGATCTTATCCGCATCAAGGCATTCGAGTGGCAACCCGCACGCGACGACGTCTACGAGTGGAAGGCGTTGAACGATCAGTTCACTATCGGGCCGGATGGTACGGTCTCCCTGCCGTTTGTGGGTGACGTGATGGCCGCCGGCTGCGACACGGCCGAACTCTCCCGGCGGGTCGCCGATAAGATGAAGGCGAACCTCGGTTTCCAGAAGGCGCCGAGTGTTTCTGTGGAAGTAGTCAAATTCCGGCCATTCTACATTATCGGCGACGTCAGGGCGCCGGGGGAATTCCCCTATCGTCCTGGTATGACGGTGCTCCAGTCGGTGTCTATTGCGGGCGGCTTCTACCGCGACAACGGCGACCAGCGTCACTACGGCCGTGAGATGATCCAGTCGATGGGCGAGATCCGGGTTATCGACGTGCAGTTTCTGCAGCTCAGGGCCCGCAAAGCGCGGCTGGAGTCCGAGTTGCACGATCAAAAGCAGATCACGTTTCCCGATGCGCTTCAGAAACGCGCCGACGAGCCTTCTGTCGCGCAGGTGATGTACCAGGAGAAGCTTCTGTTCGACACGCGTTCGCGCAGTTTCGAGACTGAGAACAAGGCGCTTGAATCTCTGCGCAGCTTTCTGAAGGACAGCATCGGTACGCTTGCCGCACTGCTCGCCACGCAAGAGCGTCAGCTCAAGCTCGCAAGCATGGAGATGGCCAGCGTCGGCAGTCTTGCCGATAAGGGCCTTGCCACGGCGTCCCGGAGCCTGGGGCTTCAGCGGGACATTGCGCAGCTGGAGGGGGACCGGCTTAAGGTTCTCAACTCGCAGAATCAGGTGCAGCAGGAGCTGAGCAAGACCGATCTGCAGATCATCGCGCTGAGGAACACCCGGGTGAAGGACATCACCGTCGATCTCAATCAGACGCAAGAGAAGCTCGACGAACTGGTGCAGCGTCGCAAGACGAATGAGCAATTGTGGACCGAATCTTCCATTGATGTCATCCGGACGCGCGAGGAAATGGATGTACAGCCGACCTACGCCATCGTGCGGATGTCCGGAGGGAGAGCGCAGGAGTTGTCGGCCGGGGAGGATACCACCGTACAACCTGGCGATACGGTCAAGGTTATCCTGCCGCTGCTGGCGGTTCCAGACACGACGCAACTTGGTGCTTCGTTGGATGCTCCGAACTCGAGCGACCGCACTCTGGCGAAGGCCTCTCCGGAAGGCCCAGCAAACCTGCCCCAATAACTGGTCGCGACACTGCGTTCGGACCGCGAAACGATCGATCGGGTGCTGGTCGGAGGAACGATCACGCCAGTACCCTCAGGGCTTTCAGAACACCAGCAAGCGCCCGGCCATCTCGACGGCACCTCGGCGCGCATTTTCTGGTGCGGACCTGCGTCGATCGACTGGCTGGCGACGGACAGCATACGATCACCACCGAAATGGATGAGGGTCAGGTCAAGGGGCTGCATCATGTCGAAGTGCACGACGTGTACGGCGATCTGAGGCGCGTTGCTCTCGAATTGAAATTCGAGCGAATTGTCGTTCTACCGTCTCGCCAACTTGATGGCCGCGTTCTGCATTTTGAGCGGGCGGGTCTTGTAGCTGGCGATGATGGCACGGTCTGCGCCCGACGAGCCGCCGGATATCGCATTGACAAGCATCGAGATCGGGATTCTGGGCGGTCTTGTTGCCGACACCGGCAATCGACGATGCAAAGTCGGAACGTTGGCGTTCTACATCACCAAGCTCGCTCACCTCGTGACCCTCACCCCGATTGGTACTCATTTATAAGTAGACTCCGTTCTGGTTATGGTCCTGGCTGGACCTTCGTGCAAACTCGTTTGGTGTGAGCCCGTTGAGGCTGGTGTGCGGCCGTTCCTGGTTGTAGTCGATCCGCCAAGCCTCAATGATCTGGCGAGCTTCACGAAGCGTCGAGAACAGCGTCTCGTTCAGGCATTCGGCATTATGGAGGAAGCGCACCACTGAGCGGTCTGGCTCGCAGTGCCGTTTGCG
>DAOKZR010000010.1:0-74415 GCA_035325525.1 Hyphomicrobium sp.
CCGTCTTGCCGACGCCGGTGGGGCCGGAGAACAGATAGCAGCCGATCGGCTTTTCAGGCTCGCGCAAACCTGCACGCGCCAGCTTGATGGCGCTGGTCAGGGCGTCGATGGCCTTGTCCTGACCGAACACGAGGCGCTTGAGGTCACGCTCCAGGTTGGCCAGCACTTCGGCATCGCTCTTGGTCACCGTCTTGGGCGGGATGCGCGCCATGGTGGCGACGGTCGCCTCGATTTCCTTCACAGTGATCTTCTTCTTGCGCCGGCCTTCCGGCACGAGCATCTGCGAGGCGCCCGTCTCGTCGATCACATCGATCGCCTTGTCGGGCAGCTTGCGGTCATGGATGTACTTCGCCGACAGCTCCACCGCCGCCTTGATGGCTTCGTTGGTGTACTTGATGCGATGGTAGTCCTCGAACACGCTCTTCAGGCCCTTGAGGATCTCGATGGTGTCCTCGACGGTGGGCTCCTTGACGTCGATCTTCTGGAAGCGGCGAACCAGAGCGCGATCCTTTTCGAAGTGCTGGCGGTACTCCTTGTAGGTCGTCGAGCCGATGCACTTTAGCGTACCTGACTGAAGCGCGGGCTTCAGCAGGTTGGATGCGTCCATCGCGCCGCCCGAGGTGGCGCCCGCACCGATGACGGTGTGGATCTCATCGATGAACAAAATCGCGCCGTCGAACGCCTCGATCTCCTTCATCACGGCTTTGAGGCGCTCTTCGAAATCGCCGCGATAGCGCGTACCCGCCAACAGCGCGCCCATATCGAGCGCGAAGATGGTGGAATCCTTCAAGACGTCGGGCACCTCGCCCTTGATGATCCTGCGCGCCAAGCCCTCCGCGATGGCGGTCTTGCCGACGCCGGGATCGCCCACGAACAGCGGGTTGTTCTTTTGGCGACGGCATAGCACCTGGATGGTGCGCAGCACTTCCTGCTCGCGCCCGATGAGGGGATCGATCTTGCCTTCGCGCGCCTTCTTGTTGAGGTTGACGCAGTACGCGGTCAGAGCGTCGCCGGGCTTCTTCTCCTCGCCGTCGCTTGCCGAATCCTCGTCTGCGCCGCGCACCTGTCGCGCCTCCGACATGCCAGGACGTTTGGCGATGCCATGCGCGATGTACTGCACGGCATCAAATCGCGTCATGTCCTGCTCGTGCAGGAAATAAGCCGCATGGCTTTCGCGCTCCGAGAAGATCCCGACGAGCACGTTCGCGCCCGTCACTTCCTCGCGGCCCGACGTCTGCACATGCACGATGGCCCGCTGAACCACACGTTGGAAAGAGTTGGTCGGTTGTGCGTCGCGCGCCACCTTGGAGACGATGGGCGACAACTCGTTGTCGAGATACTCCACCAATCGATTGCGCAACTGGTCGATATCCACGTTGCTCGCCCTGAGGACCGCGGCGGCGTCACGATCATCCACGAGTGCAAGCAACAGATGCTCGAGCGTCGCGAACTCATGCCGTCGCACGTTGGCATATTCCAGTGCGCGGTGGAGTGTGGCTTCCAGATTTTTCGAGAGAGACGTCAAAGCTGTCCTACTCTTTCTCCATGGTGCATTGCAAAGGGTGGCCATGCTGTCGTGAAAAATCCATGACCAGCGTCACCTTGGTCTCTGCGACTTCGAACGTATATACCCCGCAAATCCCGACGCCTTTGTGGTGGACGTGGAGCATGATGCGGGTTGCCTCTTCCTGATCCTTACCGAAAAACCTCTGCAGCACGAGTACGACAAATTCCATAGGCGTGTAGTCGTCGTTCAGTAGGAGAACTTTGTAGAGGCTGGGCTTCTTGGTCTTGGGCCGGGTCTTCGTAACGATCCCCGTGCGCCCTTCCTCGTCGTTGCCGCCGCCATCCCGGCGCACGGGCCCCTTGGCGGCCCGAGGCGCCATGCCTTCAGCGACAGCGATGGTATCGTCAGATGGTTTCATTCGTGCTCGATCGTCGTCCTACGCATGACAAGTCTAACCCGATTATTCTTGCCCGATTACTCATGCCGGGCCCCTGCGCGAACGTCCGCGCTCAGCGTCCGCCATCCTAGCATTCCTCTTCACAGCGTTGCCTATGCACGAGGCGACGGGAATGATTTTCATCATAGCGCAAATTTGCAAGGAGGTCGGCGCGGCCAGAGCAAAATCTCTGGGATGTGGCAGCCCTCACCCGGAAACGGGCTCCCGTCATATAGGAAGACTTACGGCGCAAAAAATAGGCACGGCAAGACAACCTCGCACAAATGTCGATCGGCAACATCCTGCTTCTGCGTACTTGTATCCAGCCGTGTCCCGCATGTGAAGGGTGGTTGGGGGCCTGTTGTCCTGCGCCCAGCCAAACCGCCCCGTCCTGCGTTCATCGACTCTTGGGCTATTGCCGCACGGCTTCGTCCAAGGGCTTCATTGCCTGCTTTGCAAGCCCCGCGTACATGCCGCCGAGCGTGTTCAGTTCCTGGAGATACTGCTGGTAGGCGCGCCGGGCATAGTCGGATTGGATCTCGAAGGCCTGCTCCAGGCTCTTGGCGCCGAGCAGCCTTTGTACGGCATCGGCGCCATCCTCGAAGGAACGCTTGGAATAGGCACCCATCTCCATGGCAATCGCCTGCCAGTTGCGGCCCATCGCGTCCCACATCCGTATCGCGCTATCCAGATTGCCTTGGCTGATTTTCTGGACGTCTTGGAAGGCATTGATCATCGCCATTACCTCTGGGTTGATCTGCTACGTGCCCCATTCGCCGTGTTAGCCCCTGACGGAGAAAGCATTGCGCGTCTTAACCATAGATGCAATCCCCCTCATTCCCGCCTGCTCGCATCGCATACTGCAACGCATCGAAACCGACACTTAACCATGCCGCTTAACGTTAAATCAGCCGCAACCCGTTAGCCTTGCGCCATTGAGAGGGTACCTCCTGGCGGCCGCGTGCACGCCAAAAAAGTGCCCCAAAACAATGCCTACCTGCCTTTTGAACGGGTATGGCACACGAGGGCAGCGGAGGATGGAACGCCGCATGCCTTGCGAAACATAATGACGACCCTCGCATAGTGCTTTGTCGCACTGCAAGCGAGGAAAGAGGGATGTTGGCGTCTTGCGGCGGTTATTGGCACAGCTTGCGATTGCGTTTGTCGGTTTTGCTGCGTGCCTGCAGTCCACCGTCCCCGCCAGCGCCCGGCCTGCACGCCATGCCGCCATGATCATCGATGCCAACACCGGCGCGGTGCTTCACGATGATGGCGGCGACGAGCAGCGCTACCCGGCCTCGCTCACCAAGATGATGACGCTCTATCTCACGTTCGAGACCATCCAACAGGGGCGCATGACCATGTCATCCATGGTCACGATCAGTCAGCAGGCGGCGTCGGCAGCGCCCTCCAAGCTCGACCTCGATCCGGGCGAGGAGATCGCCGTGCGCGACGCCATCCTGGCGCTCGTCACCAAATCCGCGAACGATATTGCTATCGCGCTCGCCGAGAAAATCGGCGGATCGGAGCGCAACTTTGCGCGCCTCATGAATGCGAAGGCACGCGAACTGGGCATGACGCGCACGAACTTCGAGAACGCGTCTGGCCTGCCCAATCCGGATCAGGTAACGACGGCGCGGGACATGATCACCCTCGGTTTGCGCCTCCAGGATGATTTTCCGCAGTACTATGGAATCTTCTCCACGCGATCGTTCACCTTCCACGGCCGCACGTACCGCAATCACAATACGTTGATGAACAACTATGGCGGCATCGACGGCATCAAGACCGGCTACACGCGAGCTTCCGGATTCAACCTTGTGACCTCCGTCCGCCGCAATGGCCGCCATCTCGTCGGCGCAGTGTTCGGCGGGGCGAGCGCTGCCACCCGCAACGGCGAAATGCGCGTTCTGCTGACCCGCGCCTTCAACCGGGCCTCGCGTGTGAAGACACGCAAGCCCGCACCGCTGCTTGTGGCCCGGCTGAAGAGCCCGCCACAGCGCGCCGAGCGTCCCCTCAAAGCCAAGCCCGCATCGATGGCGGAAGCACCCGACAAGCCCAAGACGGAGGCGCCGCCCAAACCCGAGAAGCTGGCCTCGGCGCAACCCCAGGCCGCCGCTCAGCGCGCTCTGCTGCCGACCCCTCCCTCACCGGGCGAGCAGGCAAGCCGGAATGCCCAAGCGGGCGCGGCCGCAGCCAATGTCCCGCAGGAAATCCCTCAGCCTCAATCACCGTCCGAGCCTGCCTCGCCTGAAGCTGCGCAATCCTCTCCCGCACCCGTTCGGATCGTAAGCAAGGTCCGTCACATCATGGTGGCCCCGCGCCGCAGCGAGAAGAAGGCGCCGCCAAACCCCGCCGAGACTACCGACATGGAGGCGACGGACCCGGACGGCGATGGTTCCATCACGGACGGCGCCACGGCGCCAACCCGGCCTGCGACGCCGGCCTTGGCGTCCACAGCGCCCTCTACGCAGTCGCTCGCCTTTGCTGCGGCCCCTTTCGGCATCACGCCTGACGTTACTGAAACCATCGTGCCCAAGACGTCGCGCACCAACCGGCCGGCGCTCGTCTCTGCGATCGACGAGCGCGCCGCCTTGGGCGCGGGTGACGTCGCGCCGCCTGCCGAACAAGCCGCGGCCGCACCGGATCAGGCTGCGGTCGAGCCCGGTCCGCCGTCTAGCGCACACGCGCCGCCGGTTACGCCGTCTCCCGGTGCGGGCTCAGCGCGCGCCCAGCCCAAATTGATGACGGCGAGCTTCGCGCCACCCTCCCCGGCCGACGCGCCGCCCGCCATCGATGCGCCACGTCCGCGCCCGGTTACCCGGAACGCTCCACCTCCCGTCAGGGCGCTTCGGCGCGGCATGCCGCCCTCCACGCTCCAAGCACAGGCCGCCGCGATGTCAGATGGCCGTATTCGGCAGGTTGCAGCCGCCGATCCCGTTGCCGGCAGCTTTGAAATACAGATCGGCGCTTATGCCTCGATGAGCGATGCTCAGCGCGCGCTCGGGGCAGTGCAGTCTCGCGCGGGCGCGGTGGTAGCCAATTGCGCGTCGGTGACCCAGCCTATCGACAAAGGCGGACGCACGATCTATCGGGCGCGGTTTCGAGGCTTCGATGCGAACTCGGCCGCCGATGCCTGCGCCGCGCTGCGCAAGCAGGCGTTCGATTGTTTCGTGATGACGGCGAATTGATCGCGCGTGCGTTAGGCGCCGTTCAGCGTTCCTGTATCGCCTCGAGATAACCAACGAGTTGATCGATCAGTTCGCGCGCCCGCCGATCGACGTCGGAAGGATTGTCGTCAGGATCGGCGGAAACGCGATAGCGCGCACCCCATACCGGCATCTCGCGCGACCCGTGCCCGGCGACCGCCGCACGGCCGTCAATCATCTCCCTGACGCGCTTTTCGGGGAAAACGCCGCCATTCGACTTGGCGATCCTGGTGAGGTCGGCCGGGCGTTTGGACAGGCGCGGCGCCATCGGTCCATCGCCATGCCCATCGGGCCCATGGCAGTCCATGCACGAAATTTCGTACTCGGTCAGCGCGCGATCGTCGCTTTCGTCATCGTCCTGTGCAAAAGCGCCCTGACAGGCCGCAAACATCGCGCAAATGGCAAGAACGCGGCCCCGCATTCTCCCGGCGCGTCTGGCTGCAATCATGGCAACAACATCCTCCTGCGCATCAAGGCGGTCCCGTCCGGGGCCACTTTCGCGTTCGGTGCAAATTGCGCGCGCATCGTTTTGTTCATCGCGACATGCCGCCCCGCTGCAACGGGTTCGACGCCGCGCCCTCACTCACTGCTGGAAAGCAGCCTGTAGTTGCCGCCGGTCGCGGTGATATCGGTCGATCGCGTCCGCTCAGTGGCAAACCGCAAGAGATAGTTGGGTCCGCCGGCCTTCGGCCCGGTTCCCGACAACCCCTCCCCGCCGAATGGCTGGACGCCGACGACAGCGCCGATCTGGTTGCGGTTGACATAGATATTGCCGACGCGCGCGTGCTCGGTGACGTACTCGGCCACGCTCTCGATGCGCGAATGCAGGCCCAGCGTCAGGCCGTAGCCCGTCGCATTCAGCGCGGCGATCACCTTATCCAGATGACCGCGCTCGAAACGGATGAGGTGCAAGACGGGGCCGAAGACCTCCCGCTCCAGGCGCGACAACCGGTCGATCTCATAGAGCGCGGGCGTGACGTAGGTTCCTGCGCGGCAGGCCTCCGGAATGGGGAGGTCGATGATCTCGCGCCCTTCGCGCTCCATGCGCACCTTGTGACTTTCGAGCGCGTCCTGGGCCGCCTCGTCGATCACGGGCCCGATATCGGTCGCCTCGTCCAGCGGATCGCCGACATCGAGAACCTCGATCGCCCCCGCGAGCATCGCCTTGATGCGCGGCGAGGCGTCATCCTGAACGAACAGGATGCGCGCGGCCGAGCAGCGCTGGCCTGCGCTATCGAAGGCGGAGCGCACGGCATCGCGCACGACCTGCTCGGCGAGGGCGGAGCTGTCGGCAATCATGGCGTTGAGGCCGCCTGTCTCCGCAATGAACGGGACGATGGGACCCTGCCGGCCAACGAGCGTGCGCTGAATGGCCCAGGCAGTCTCATTCGACCCGGTAAAGACGACGCCCGCAATGCGAGGATCCTTGACCAGCGCCTCGCCCAGTTTGCCAGCGCCCGTCACCAGATGCAGCACATGCATGGGCACGCCCGCCTCATGCAGCAGGCGTACGGCGAGAAACGCAGTGATGGGCGTCTGCTCGGCCGGCTTGGCGATGACTGCATTGCCCGCCGCCAGCGCCGCCGCGACTTGGCCTGTGAAAATCGCAAGAGGGAAATTCCACGGCGAAATAGAGGCGAACACTCCGCGTGCGCGCAGGTAGAGAATATTTTCTTCCCCCGTCGGCCCTTTGAGGCTGACAGGCGAGGCGAACAGTCGGCGCGCCTCGACGGCGTAATAACGTAGATAGTCGACCGCCTCGCGCAACTCGGCTTGCGCCGCTTCCAGCGTCTTGCCCGCCTCGCGCACGAGGGCCGCAAGAAGGCTGGCGCGCTCACGCTCGTAAAGATCGGCGGCCAGTTCGAGGATGCGTGCGCGCTCGTGGGCGGCCGTCGTATCCCAGCGGTGCGTCGCCTGCACGGCGCTTCCCAGCGCCTCGTCGAGTTGCGCGGGCGTAGCAAGACGCACCGTGCCTACCCGTTCGCGGTTGTCGTGAGGCGAAAGCATGAGCTGCGCCGCCTCGCCGCCCGTGGTAGCCGCGCCGTTCACGACCGGGCCGGTGGAAAACGGTGTCTTGAGAACGCGCGCCATGTCTTCCAGCAACGGACCGCGCACGCTGCGCTCCGTCAACGCCAGACCGGCGCTTGCCTTGCGGCCGGGCAGAAAAATTTCGCGCGGACGCACCATCGGCGGATGCGGGCTGCCGGAACCGCGCTCGCGCTCGGCCTCCTCGACGGGATCGGCCACGAGTTCCGAAACCGGCGTTTCGTCATCTGCCAGCCGGTTGACGAAAGAGGTGTTGGCGCCGTTCTCCAGCAGCCGGCGCACGAGGTATCCCAGCAGATCCTCGTGCCCGCCGACGGGCGCATAGATGCGGCAGGCGGGCGCGTTGCGATCATCGGACATGATCGCCTCGTAGAGCGCTTCGCCCATGCCGTGCAGCCGCTGGAACTCGAAGTCGCTGGTGCCGGCCGCCACGCGCGCAGACGCAATCGAATGAGCATTGTGCGTGGCGAACTGCGGATAGAACGCTTGAGGATCGGCCAGCAGATAGCGCATCGCCGCCAGATACGACACGTCCGTATGCATTTTGCGCGAGAACACAGGATAATCGGCAAGGCCGCGCTCCTGGGCCCATTTAATCTCGCTGTCCCAGTATGCGCCCTTGACGAGCCTGACGGGAATTCGCCGCCCGGATTGCCCCGCAAGCCGCCGCAGCCATCGCAGTAGCGCAATCGCGCGCTTGCCGTAGGCCTGCACCGCGAGGCCAAGGCCGTGCCAGCCTTCCAACTGAGGATCTAGGAACGTCTCGCCGAACGCACGCGCGGTGAGGTCGAGGCGGTCCTGTTCTTCCGCATCGATCACGATGCCTATAGCTTTGTCGCGAGCGGCGCGCACCAGGGTCAGCAGGCGGGGATTCAATTCGCGTCCCAGCCGCGCCTCCTTGCCCGGCTCGAAACGAGGATGGAGCGCAGACAGCTTGATGGAGACGGAGGGCCGCGCGAAGATCGCGTCCCGGCTCGTCCCACTCATCGTACCCGCCGCCTGCCCGACCGCGTCGATGGCTTCCATGTATCTCTGGAAGTAGCGCTCCGCGTCGCGCTCGGTGCGCGCCGCCTCACCCAGCATGTCGAACGAGAAGCGCCAGCCCTTGGCCTCCAGAGGCTTGGCGCGCAACAGCGCGCTTTGAATCGTGGCGCCGAGCACGAACTGGTCCCCTAGCAGTTTGACGGCCCGGCGGACGGCTTGCCGGATCACCGGCTCGCCGGACCTCGCCACCAGCCGCTTGATCGACTGAATGGGATTGGCGCCCTGTGCCTCGCGCATCTTCATGATGCGGCCTGTGACCATCAGCCCCCAGGTCGAGGCATTGACGAAGAGGCTGTCGGAAGCGCCGCGATGCTTCTCCCACGCTCCTCCTGAGATTTTGTCGGCGATGAAGTCATCCGCGGTCTGGGAATCGGGAATGCGCAACAGCGCTTCCGCCAAGCACATCAGGATGACGCCCTCCTCGCTGGCCAGCCCGTACTCATGCATGAAGGCATCGACGCTGGCGTGATTGGCGGTGTTGGCGCGGGTCGCATGCACCAGATGCCGAGCGATCTCGTCGGCCCGTCTGCGCTCATCCTGCGTGAACACGGCCTGCTCGATCAGCGCCCCGACGAGGCGATGCTCGTCCATCAAATGATGCGCGGCGATCTCATCGCGAGAGGGCAACTCCCGGTCGCGGTTACTCGATTCGCGCTTTACGGCCGCAACCATGCCATCTCCTGGATCCGAAAACGCCGCTTGCCCGCGGCGCGCAAGACTTCCGACGCGAGAACACACGATTCGAATATCGTGGCAAACTTAGCAGATTGAAGGGCTGCGCGCAGGCGGCCAGCCGGGCACCGCCCGTGCTTGCGCTTCCCGCCGCCTTTAGATGCGTCAGGCACCCCTTTCGCCTTCGGGCCCGCCCGCTTCATCCCTCTTGCCTCTTGACGAGCCGCCGGAGGATTGCCCACTTGTGCCACTCGAACGGTCCGTGGCCAAAGGATGATCAGGGTGGGCGGAAAAACCAAGATTACGCGAACACTAAAGGACCTGCGCAAGATAGTCGGGAAGTGGCGGGAGAAAGGCGAGCGCGTCGCGCTGGTTCCCACCATGGGCGCCTTGCACGCGGGGCACCTCACGCTAGTCAAGCTAGCCGCGAAAAAGGCCGACCGGGTGGTCGTATCCATCTTCGTCAATCCGACGCAGTTTGCGCCTCATGAGGATCTAGCGCGCTATCCGCGCGACGAGGCCGGCGACGTTGCCAAGTTGCATAGCGCAGGGTGTGATCTGGTCTGGGCTCCCACGGTCGCGGAAATGTATCCGGAAGGCTTCTCCACGTCCGTGAAGCCCGGCAGCGCGGCCATGGCGCTTGAGGGCGAATTCAGGCCGCACCATTTCGCGGGCGTGGCAACAGTATGCTGCAAGCTGTTCGGACAGGTCATGCCCGACATTGCGATCTTCGGTGAAAAGGACTTCCAGCAGCTCGCCGTGCTGCGCCAGATGGTGCGCGATCTCAATCTGCCGCTGAAGCTGATCGGCGCGCCGACGAAGCGCGAAAAGGATGGCTTGGCGCTATCCTCGCGCAATGCCTATCTCTCGCAGAAGGAACGCGCCATCGCGCCTGCACTTCAGGCGGCCATCGCGGAACTAGCGGCAGAGGTAGGCAAGGGCGTCGACATCAAGAGCGCCATCGAGACGGCAAAGCGCAACGTGCGCAACGCGGGCTTTTCGAAGATCGACTACATTGCGGTCGCCGATGCCGAGACGCTCGATCCCGTCGAGACGCTGGGCGGGCGCCCGCTGCGCGTCCTCGCTGCCGCGTGGCTCGGCAAGACGCGGCTGATCGACAATGTCGCGGTCTGAAGCCAGCGGGCAAGCCCAGCCTCACTTGGACTGGAACATGCCGAATTGGCTGAAGGTATCTTCCGTCTCCGTCGTGGCCGCGGGAGAGACTGGCGCGGGCGCCGTCGCGGCGGTGTCCTGGGGCGCCGGCGCCGGTGCCGGATTGCCTTTGACCCACGCAACGAACTTGGCGATGAGGCCAGGTTGTGCCGGCTCCTCCTGCCCATTTCCAAGGCCGACACCCATGGCGCGCATACGGGCGTGTGAAACCCGCGCGGGTTCGCGCGCGGTATTCGCGCTCCAGGCATCCAGATAGCGCGCGCCGCGCGGCGCCTGATTCAACGCCGCCTCCCTCTTGGCCTGCGACCGCGTTCGCGCGTGGCGGCGCTTCCTGACCGGCTTGGCTTGGTGCTCCTCCCCCTCAACGGCAGCGTGCTCGGCCTGTGCGTGCTCAGGTTCGATGGAACCGGTGGCGATGGCAGCCCCATCGCCTGGTGTTCCCGCATCGGAAATGGCGATGGTTGCCTTGTCTGTCCGCAACGTGTCTTTCTGCAACGTGACGCGCGCGGTGCGCACCGTCACGCCGGACGGCGAGACCATCTCGGCTTCGGCCTGGACGGGTTCGTCAAACCCGTCTCCTAGCGCGCCGGCCAACTCACCGATATCCGCCGCCGGCATCGCCCATGCACCTTCGCCCGCTGAAGCGCCCTTCCGAAGCGTCGCCCCATCCGGCAAGTTGCGCACCACCAGCAAGGAGACCTGTGTATCCGGCGAGGGCTGCCGGGCGTCCCCCTCGAACGGGCCAGTATCGAAGGCTTCCGCCTCCCCTCCTCCAGCCATCGCTGCGGCCAGAGCGGAGGCTGCGCTTTTCGCCGAGGACCTAGCGGGGTCGGCCGCCGTCAGGTGATCTCCAAAGCGCACGCCGTATGCCAGCCGAGCCTCGAGCTCCGCAACCATCGCAAGGGCTTGCGACAGTCTGCTGCGCAATGGGCGCGGCGCTTCGACGAGCGCGGGTCCTGGATCGCGACCCAAATAGCTCGTCAGGGGAGGCGCCGCCGCAGCGAAAACGTACGCGGCGGCAGCCGTGCCGGCAGCGATCGTGAGCCGCAACGCGACGAGCCGCCCTGACCGGATGACACCTCGCACGCCCGCAGCCGGCGCCTGGCATGCGGCCGGCAACGGCGGCGGGACCAGCCCCGCGCGCGAGGCGGCGCCGGCCCGGCTTAGAAACAACGGCATTGCAAATTCGAGATCTCCAAGGAGCGTCTCGTTTGAACTGTCCGACATGACCAGCGGCCTTTCCGAACCATGAGCACTGTTAGCGGATGCGGGCGAAAATGCGGCCAGCACCCGTATCCGAGCCTTTGTTCTTCCCGCTAATGCCAAGCATGAACGTGCGCGTTCCCCAGGCGCGAAACGTGCGCGGTCTCAACCCCTTGCGCCGCGACGGCGGCGCTCACGGCAATGCGGTTAAAGCCGCGCTAATGGGCTATTTCTGGCTGACTTTTCGTCCAAACCTAGGCGTACCGTGCTCATCTTGAGCGTAGCGCCGGCGATGCACCCACCCGCGGGGGCGGGCTTTGAAGCCCCTCTCTTGTGAAAACCGGGATCACAGGCCCACGCGAAGCGCCCGCGTTCATTTGCGGGCGGCTTCCTCTTCCATCGGACTCCTTGGGAAAACACCAAGCTGAATGAGCGATGTCAGCGGCGCGACGGGCAGCAGGGCCTGACCCTGCTGAGTGTTTGCCGGTTTGAACAGCAAGATACCGGCTGATTTGTCCTGGTCGCCCTCCGGCTGCGCCAGGAGCGGCGGCTTGGGTTGCACCGTAAGATCCGCGCCGCCGGCCGGCCTTGCCGGCACGGATGGCGAAGGGACCGCAGCGCCGGTCCCCTTGGCTCTGCGGGTGCGGGCGGGCGCCGTAGCATGGTGCAGACGGCGATGCACGCGCTTTGCGCCTGCATGACCTGCAGCGGATTTTACTTTTCGAGGCACATCGGGCTCCAAACCCTCACCCTCTGCGGGCGCGTTGAGCGCGCCGGTGCGTATGCCGCGATCGGGCGCGGCCAACCTGCGCCCGGCGCCAGCTCCGATCCAATCCAGGCCGTCCTTGCCCCTCAGCGCACCCAGCGCGATGCCGGGTCCCTCCTCCTCTCTCAAACCGAAGGCGAGCGCCCCTCTGCGAACGCCCGACTGATCGAGCACCTCGATGCGCGCGCGTGCAAGTTTCGTTATCCCGCCCGCCGGCACGACGACCTCCATGCCGTCCAGATCGCCCGGCGCGACGATCCATGTGCCGCCCGCGCCGCGGCCTTGAGACAGGCGGGTTCCGTCCGGCAAGCCGTGGATCACGACGGCGCCCAGGGCACTGAACGGCAGGCTGGACCCCGTCTCCGGCTCGCGGCTGCTCGCATCGGTGCTGCGCGCACCGACACCATTGCCGGCAAACCAACGAATGGGCGCGGCGATGACCCGGAAGCGTCTGGCAAACGCGAACCGTTCCTCGATGGCTGCCGCTCCGTCCGAAGCGGCGGCAAATTGGGCCGCGATGCTTTCCGCGGCCGCGTTGCGGGATTCCCCCCGCGCCGGCGTCTCCGCCATGCGCAGCGCCAGCACTCCCGTGATCGCCAGGGCGACGACGACACTCGCCTCATAGGTCAACGGTGTTCGCGCTGCCTGGCCGTTTTCATCCTGCCAGCGAGCGATCCTGGCGCCAACGATCGGACGTGCGTTGCGCGCTGATGCGTCCTGTTGCGCTTCGTCGCATGAAGCCGTTGTCTCGTCGTTCGTTCCTGCAGGTGTTACCCGCCGCGAGAGCAGGTAGGGAAACTGCGCGAGCGACGGCATGCCGCTGATCTGGTCGCCGTGGAAGAACTCAAGCTGGCCGAGCGCGGCGGACGCGTCGAAGCTCAAGTTCGAGAGGGCCCGGGACATCCTTGCCGAGGCACCCAGCGCACATCGTCCAAAAAATCCGCACACGCGAATAATGAGCGCGCGGGCGCCCGCCAACCAATATGCAACCATCCCAACTCTCCAGACATGGGAGACCCGGCCGGGCTCCTGCTGCCTGGACGAGCCCGCATCTCGCCCAAACCCCAAGAATGTTCCTTGAACGCCCCGCATCGCGTTTTGTTCGGCAAACCCGCGCTTCTCGCGCAGCTCGCGTTGCGTAAACGCCGTCGTTCGCGATTGACAATAATTGCCCGCAACACATTAACCTAGGGGCCGCGTTTCAACATGGTTGACAAGCGGTTAACCGCGTTACGCGGCATCCTTTGCCTGTGCGCGGCGGCGCCCTTTGGACGATCATCCCGCAGGCGGCTGCGACCGCTGACGATCGCCGGGCGACCACAACCGTTACAGCGCTATGGGCGAAGCGTTAGGCCCGATGTTGACGCGGCGCGGCGCCAGCTGCGTCAACCCACCAGAACGACTTGATGCCGGTCATAGGGAAATGTCCGTGAGCGACGATATGAATATCGGTTCGGCACAATGCTCATGGCACGATGCTCCCAGTTTGCCGGAGCCGCAACGCGATGCGAGGAGAACGATGCGCTTTCGGCAGTCTTTATTGGTGATGGTCGTGATGGCCGCCTTCGCTGCGGTGCTCGCCGGTCCTTCACCGCAGGTGCAAGCCGAGCCTGGCTTGGCCGATCCGCTCGATGCGACCATCTCGTATTGGGAGAAGCGGCGCGAGCAGGCCTGGGATCGAGCCCAGTTGCAGAAAAGCAGCATCCCAAAGGACAGCAAATGGCCAGGCGCGGTGGGCGCCGAGGCCAACCAGTCCATGGGGTTCGTATCGGGCGCGGACGAAGTACTGGCGAAATTGCGCAGCATCCGCGACATCGACGAACCTGCCGAGCGCGCCCAGGCGCTGAAGAAGATGCAGGAAGAACTGGCGGGCAGGCGCACGCAGCACTGGCAGCAGGTCGAAGAAAAGAAGCGCAGCCTCAATCCCGATTACCCCGACAGGTTTGGCGCCGAACTCAACCAACTCACCGGCATGGTCGAGGCGTTCGACGAAGCAATCGCCTCCGTCTCCAAGCTCGACAAGACGCTTGCGCCCACGCAAATAACCCAGGGCGCCTTTGCAGGCCCCGTCGTGCTGCGTTCGCAACTCAGCGCCGCACGCGGAACCCTCAAGCTGTCGGTCCAAGGCAACCGCGTCACGGGCGCCATCCAGGCCAAGAGCCGGTACAAGGACGGCTCCCTCATCGAGCAGACCGCAACCGTGAAAGGCACGGTCTCCCCGGAAGGCGCGATCAAAGCCCAGGTCTCGGGTACGTCGAAATACGTGGCCGCCGATCCTGATAAGCCGTTTTCTTATCTGCCGGGCGTACTGCACAATTACAAATTCGCAGGCGACCTCAGCGGAACGCTGGTTGGAGAAAGCGCAAAGGGCAAGCTGAGCCTGCGCGCGGCCGGCAAGAAATCCAACAACGTCACCCTGACCAGCGATTGGACGCTCTCACCCGCACCTTGAGGCACGCACGTCCACGGGGCGCCGGCGGCCGTGCGGGCTAAGGATACAACGCAGCCCGGGCCACCTCGCCATTGATAGACCATGCTTTTCCCGTAGCGAATGGGTAACAGCGGCACAACGCGTGTTGGAAGGGCGCCCAACCGCGCTATAAAGGGTTCATTCAGATTCGCCTCTGTGGCCGCCATCTGGCCCTGTTGCGCGTGCCGGTTCGCCGTCTGCGGGCTTTCCTCAGTAATTTTCGGCTTTCCGCGCAACGCTGCACAGGACCGGCCCCGCTATGGCAGATCAATCCGACCTGTTTTCTCAAATCGAGAGCGAGATGAGCGAAAAGACCTCCTCCCGCGCCCGCAAGGCGCCCGAGCCGACTGGCTATTCGGAAAGCCATATCGAGGTTCTGGAGGGACTGGAGCCTGTGCGCCGCCGGCCGGGCATGTATATCGGCGGCACCGACGAGAAGGCGATGCATCACCTCTTTGCCGAGGTAATCGATAACTCTATGGACGAAGCCGTCGCGGGCTATGCGAACTGGATCGAGGTCGAACTCGCCGCCGACGGGTTTCTTTCCGTCACCGACAACGGCCGCGGCATTCCCGTGGGCCCGCATCCCAAGTTCAAGAACAAAAGCGCACTCGAAGTGGTCATGACGGTGCTGCACGCGGGCGGCAAGTTCGACAGCAAGGCCTACAACACCTCCGGCGGCCTGCACGGGGTCGGCGTGTCCGTCGTGAATGCGCTTTCCGGGACACTCGAAGTTCAAGTCGCGCGCGACCAGCAGCTCTATCGCATGGTCTTCTCCCGTGGCGAGCCTCAGACCAAGCTCGAAAAGCTCGGCAGCATCATGAACCGGCGGGGCACCAAGGTGCGCTTCAAGCCGGATGAAAAGATCTTCGGCAAGGGCTGCGCCTTCAAGCCCGCGCGCCTGATGACGATGGCCCGCTCCAAGGCGTATCTGTTCGCCGGCGTCGAGATCCGATGGAAATGCGACCCCTCCCTCATCAAGGACGACACGCCCGCCGAGGCGGTCTTCCACTTCCCCGGCGGCTTGGCGGATTACCTAACCTCAACCATCGAGGGCCACACCCAACTCACGAAGGATATCTTCTCGGGCCGCATCGAGAGGGAGGGCGGCCATGGATCCGTCGAATGGGCGGTGGCGTGGATTTCCGATGAGGATGGTTTCTCCTCCTCCTACTGCAACACCATACCCACGCCCGAAGGCGGCACGCACGAGAACGGCCTGCGCCAGGCGCTCTACAAGGGCCTGCGCGGCTACGGCGAACTGGTGGGCAACAAGAAAGCCGCACAGATCACCTCCGAAGACGTCATGGGCACGGCGGCGTCGATGCTGTCCGTCTTCATCCGCGAGCCCGAGTTCCAGGGCCAAACGAAAGACAAGTTGGCAACGGCCGAGGCGACCAAGATCGTCGAGACCGCGGTGCGCGACGCGTTCGATCATTGGCTGGCCGACAGCCCTCAGCAGGCCAACAAGCTGCTCGAGTGGACGATCGACCAATCGGAAGAACGCCTGAAGCGCCGGCGCGAAAAGGAAGTCGGCCGCCAGTCGGCCACGCGCAAGCTGCGTCTGCCCGGCAAACTTGCCGATTGCACGATCCAGCAGGCGGCCGGCACCGAGATCTTCCTCGTCGAAGGCGACTCGGCCGGCGGCTCGGCCAAGAGCGCGCGCGATCGCGAAACCCAGGCCATCCTGCCGTTGCGCGGCAAGATCCTGAACGTCGCGAACGCCTCATCCGCCAAGCTGTCGCAAAACCAGTTGCTGGGCGACCTCATTCAAGCCCTCGGCGTGGGCACGGGCGCCAAATACCGCGAGGAGGATCTGCGCTACGAGCGGGTGATTCTGATGACCGACGCCGACGTGGACGGCGCGCATATCGCGGCGCTGCTGATCACGTTCTTCTACCAGGAGATGCCGGAGCTTATCGAGCAAGGCCACCTCCATCTGGCGGTGCCGCCGCTTTACAAGCTCACGCAGGGCGCCAAGTCGCTCTATGCGCGCAACGAGAGACATCGCGACGAGCTTCTCGCCAAGGAATTCAAGGCCCATCCGCCCGTGAAGGTCGGACGCTTCAAGGGCCTGGGCGAGATGAATGCGAGCGAACTCAAAGAAACGACCATGGATCCCAGGAAACGCGCGCTGCTGCGCGTGGAGATCGGCGAGGGCGATCGCTCGGTTCTATCGGAAACCGTCAATGCGCTGATGGGCTCCAAGCCCGAGGCCCGCTTCCGCTTTATCCAGGATCGCGCGGCCTTCGCCAAAGACCTCGACATCTAGAGCGGCGGAAGAGTGCGCGCCCGTTTGCCGGCAACAAACGCGACAAGGCAAACGAGGAAAGGTGGTTGACAGCGTGCGGACGGCCCCACGCAGCGATTGCTGCGCGGCCGCCATCCTTCGCTCCCACCGGAGCCATTTCTATCACCTGCCCGGTGGATGACGCACATCTCCGCGGCGGTTCTGGCGGCGCACGTAAGTGATGGCGGCATCCGGCTGCTGGTGCTTGGCCTTGAGCGCCGCGATCAGCGCGTCCTCGGCGTCGACCACGACGTGACCTGAGCGCTTGTTGAGCTTGAGACCCACGGCATACATCATTTTCCGGCCTCCTTGGAGGTAGGGGTAAAATGCGTGTGCCGTATCATAACACGGGACCGGTCAGGATGAACCGCCTTGATCGGCCGAGCGCCGCGCCTCTCGCGCGATTGCCGCGGCATCGTCGACCTCGACGTACTCCAACGTGGCGTCATCAACAAAGGCTTCGGTCTTCGCCCGCGGGGCGTAACCGGGCCCCAGCACCGAAAGGATCGTCGGGCGGCCGGCAGAAGGATCGCCCTCCCCGAAGTAGCCCTCAACCAGCAGCGCCTTTTCCTTGTACTCAGGATCCTGCATCAGCGCGTCGTGCAATTCCTTCAGCCGGTAATGGGGCACCGAAGCCACGATGTGGTGCGGCAGGTGGTAGTCCATGCCCCACGGCAGAACCGCATAGCGTATGATGGGCCCGGCAAGGAACACGCGCGTATTGGTGTAGCGCCCGCGGTCGGCGTTCCCGTGCTGCACCCACTGACGCATCATCATGAACAGCGGAAAGCTCGTGAACAGCGGCAGCGCCCAGAACCTGCCGAATTGATCCCAGGCCCAGGTAGCGCCCGTTCCGGCATCGTGTGCCGTCAATGCCGCATAGAGCACGAACAGAAACGTCATGCGGCTCATCGCCGTTGCGCGGTGAGCGATCACCGGGCGCAGCCGCGACTGGGGAAACTCGCGGTCGGGCAGGCGCGCGTAATAGGCCATCACGAAGGCATAGCTGGCGGCGAGCCATCCCCAGGCCCACGCCGCACCCTGAAACACGATCAAATAATTGACGATGAAAGGGACGGCGACGGCGAAATAAATTCCCGCGCGCACGGGCCATTTGTTCTGCGCCAGCGACTTGTCGAGATAAGGGTTGCTCTCGCCTCCCAGCGCACTATAACGCGCGCGCACCAGGGTGAAGCGGAACAGGTTCGGCAGCCACAACTGCTTGGCCAATTTGCGCAGGATATCGATATGCTCGATCGGAAAATCGAGCCAGTGATCGCTGTCCTTCAATTGCGAGATATCCGGATCGCGAACCGGATCGTTGACGAATTGATGATGCGCGAGATGATGCACGCGATATTGATAGGTCGACGTATAGATCGGGAATGCGGCAAGCCAATCTGAGCCCAGCTCGTTGAGGCGCTTGTTGGCGAAGAGGAGCGAATGGGTGCCCTCGTGGATCGCTCCCCCCAGTTGATGCTGGGAGGCGCCGATCACAAAGATCGCCAGGAGCCATGCGGGTGTGCCCCACCAGAGCGACACTCCGTAGGCTGCGAGAAAGCCCTGGAGCCAGATCACGGCTGCGTATGTCGCGGCGATGATGAGCCACACGCGCCCCAGGTGGCGGCAATTGGTGACGTTGTCGCGCGCCTTGAGCCGCAAAAGCTGTTCGCCGCCCAAGCCCGTTTGCGCCCCGCGGCGCTCCGCTGGCGGCCCCACCCTGGCATCATGCTCCAGCGCAGCTGATTTCACTCCGATTGCTCCTCGCCTCCGCCGGACCGACAAGACTGGCCGCGTTGCATTGGTCATTCAATTCATTTTACCTTTTTCACTTTTTGGCAAGGCACTGGCGCCGAGGATTACAATCCTGCAATTAAACCGGCACGCCGTCGTCGTGGCCGTACCCGCCGGCGCCCGCTCGCCTCCCGGATCGCGGGTGCGCCGGAGTGGAATTGGCCGTTTTCTGATCGCAAGCGGGCACCCTCGATCAAGCTCCGGCAAGTTCCCGGGACCGTCAAAAGCCAGGCTTGCGGGTTTTTTTCTTACGTTTTTTCCTTGGGTGCGACCCTGCGCCATTGTTTTCCTTGCGTCTGCACACAATGTATGCGAGCACCCGGGCGTGCCGGAGCGCAGGGGCTCGATTCAGTTTTTTAGTTGTTTTTCGATCCATCCCCCCAATTTGGCTTAGGTCCTTTTCGGCACAGTTTTCCCCTGCGCTCTCGTTCGGATGCCACCTTGGCGCGAAAGCTCGCGCCGGGCTGGGGAGAGTTCGCAGATGGAGATGTTTTTCTTTGGATACCAAGACGTTCGCTGATCTTGGGTTATCGCCCAAGGTGCAGGCGGCCATTACCGCTGCGGGCTATCAGAGCCCGACGCCCATTCAGGCCGCCGCCATCCCCGTTGCCGTAACCGGCAAGGATGTCCTGGGCATCGCGCAGACGGGTACGGGCAAGACCGCCTCATTCGTCTTGCCCATGATCACCCGGCTCGAAACGGGCCGAGCCCGCGCAAGGATGCCCCGCTCGCTCATTCTGGCCCCCACGCGCGAGCTTGCCGCCCAGGTCGAGCAGAGCTTCGAGAAATACGGCATCAATCACAAACTCGACGTGGCGCTGTTGATCGGCGGCGTCTCGATGGATGAGCAGGTCAAGAAGCTCGACCGCGGCGTAGACGTTTTGATCGCAACCCCCGGGCGGCTGCTTGACCACTTCCAGCGCGGGCGCATCATGCTGATGGGCGTCGAGATCCTCGTCATCGACGAGGCCGACCGCATGCTCGACATGGGTTTCATCCCCGATATCGAGAAGATCTGCAAACTGCTGCCGCCACGTCGCCAGACGCTGTTCTTCTCCGCCACCATGCCGCCCGAGATCACGCGGCTCGTATCGCAGTTTCTGAAAGATCCCGTGCGCATCGAGGTCGCCAGGCCCGCGACGACCGCAAAGACCATCACCCAGCGTTTCAAGTTCTGCCCCGACGGCCAAGATTACGCCAAGCGCGAGGTTCTGCGCGAACTGATACGCAACGGCCACGTGAAGAACGCCATCATATTCTGCAACCGCAAGCGCGACGTCGCCGTGCTCCACAAGTCGCTCAGCAAGCATGGCTTCAACGCCGGCGCGCTGCATGGCGACATGGACCAGAAGGCGCGCATGGAGACGCTGGACAAGTTCCGCTCCGGCGAAATCATGTTGCTGGCGGCCTCTGACGTTGCCGCGCGCGGCTTGGATATTCCCGACGTCTCCCACGTCTTCAATTTCGACTTGCCGTGGGCGGCTGAGGACTATGTCCACCGCATCGGACGCACCGGCCGGGCTGGCAAGGAGGGCTATTCGGCTTCCCTGGTCTCGGTGGACGATCTGAAGCTCCTCAAGGATATCGAGAAGATCACCGGCGAGGACGCGATCTGGCTCGGCGAGGCGCCGACGCAGGAAGATTACGCGCAGACCGGAAGGCGCAAGCGTGGGCGCAATGGACATGGACGCGGCACTCGCGATGACCATCGCCATGCCGGCCGCGAGGGCGCGAAACGTGAGGGCGCGAGAGAAGCCCGCCACGGCAAGGAAGGCCGCGTCGAGCAGCGCGCCGAAGGCCGCCACGGCGCGCCTGGCGCCGGGCGCGCGCAACATGCGGAGCATACCGGCCAGTCCGAAAAGCGCGAGCAGCCCCGGCGCCGGCCGCAGGAGCGCCTGCCCCAGGGCCACGCTGAACACCACAGCGAACGCCGCGCTGAACCCCATCCCGAACGTCACGGCGAGCACAACGATCTTGGCCCTTCACGCCATGGCCGTGAGCATCCCGCTGAACGGCCGGTGAAGCCCCAGCGTCCGCACCGTCCCGACAGTTGGGCGGATGCGCCGGCAAAGCCCGAGGGCAAGCCGTCGCCAGTTGTGCGTGCGCAGCAGGGAAAGGCCAGCCCCCAGCAGCCCCACCAGCAGCCCCACCAGCAGCCCCACCAGGGCGGCGGCAAAGTCGGTTTTGCCGAGAACATCCCAGCCTTCCTGCGCAAGCCGGCCCGTCCCCTGAAGCAGCCGCCGGGGGGTCGCTAACACCCTCCGCTGCTACTCTGCGCGATTTGCATGAAACGCTAAAATGGCGCTAGGACCGCGCGCCATGGACGCGCGGTTTTGTCCTGCCGGCAGATTTCGTCCTGGACCTCAAAGCGCCGCGTGCGGCCCCCACCGCTTGCCGGATCCATTCGGCAAGCTCCTCGCGTTCGTCCAACAGCCGCTCCGGCACGCGCCAATACGATACAAGCGCGTGCGTTCCCGACTTGCTCTTATATGTGAACGCCGACATGCCCTCAGCCGCGAAGCGCCCGCGCGTGCCGTCGCTGGTCTTGAAATAAACCACCCCGCCGTCGAGGATCGCGAAGAACACGCCATCGAGATAGAGGCCGTGGCCGCCGAACATGCGGCGCACCTTGAACGCCCCCAGCGGCGTGCAGACTTCGCCCAACAATTCGATCAGGCTGTCGTTCGCGATCATGCCTGACCTTCCATCCGGGCTTCGAGCCGGTTCAAAACGAGCTGCCCGGCTCGGCGAGGAACGCGATTTCTTCTGGCGTCGAGAGCCGGCCGAGAATGGCGTTGCGGTGGGGAAAACGTCCGAAACGGGCGATGATCTGGCGATGAGCGAGGGCGTAGCGCGTGTACTCCGCGTCCCCGAGCGCGCCTATCAGATCGACAGCGCGATCCTGGTCGGCAAGATCCTCGGAGTGCTCGAGCGGCAGGTAGACAAACAGCCGCTCATGCACACCCAGCGCGCGGTCGTATCCGAGCGCCACCGCATCGACCGTCAACTTTCGGGCAGTAGGATCGGTCGCAAAGGCGCCCGGCGCACCGCGAAACAAATTGCGCGGCAACTGGTCCAGCGCCAGCACCGCGGCCAGCGTTTCATCGGGGCTCAGGCTGGCCGCGGTGAGATCGCTGGCCGATAGCTGCTCGTAAAGGGGCAGAAAGCGTGTGCGCAACGCCTCATCGACCGCATCGTCTTTCGTAAACCAGTCGGCGCGCGTGAGTTCATGGAACCAGTAGGCAACGAGCGGCCGCCACCAATTGGGGGCGAGCCTTTGCGCCGCCGGCATGGCCTCAAAGCTCGTGCTGAGGCATCGCGGGTTGGAGATCCACGCTCTCGCCGCAGCCGCACGCGCCCTTCTGATTGGGATTGTTGAAGACGAACTGCGAGGACAGCTTGTCGGTCCTGTAATCCATCTCGGTGCCGAGCAGGTAGAGAATGGCGCCCGGCTCGATGATGACGACGGCTCCGTCCTGCTCGACGACCTCGTCGAATTTCCCGATCTCGCCCGCCCAGTTCATGGTGTATTCCATGCCGGCGCAGCCGCCCTTCCTGACGCCGATCTTGAGCCCCTTGATCTCCGGCTTCTCGGACATCAGCGCCTTGACGCGGTTTGCGGCCGCATCGGTAAGTCTTAGAACTTTCGGGGTCACGCGCAAAGTCGGCATCTGGCTCTCATAGCGTTATTTGGCCCCGAAGGATATGGTGGCTGCTGCGAAATATTAAAGTGGGCCCGCTCGGCGGCTCCGGCCCAGACCCTTCAGAACATATTCAGCGCCAGGCGCGCTTCATCCGACATCCTGCTTTGATCCCAGGGCGGATCGAACGTCATGGTGACGTTGACACCCTTGACGCCTTGCACCGTGGAGACAGCAGCCTCCACCCACGCGGGCATCTCTCCGGCCACCGGGCAGCCCGGGGCCGTCAGCGTCATCTCGATGTCGATGTTGCGATCGCCGTCGATCTCGACTTTGTAGATCAGGCCCAGTTCGTAGATGTCGACTGGAATTTCCGGATCGTAAACCGTCTTCAACGCCGCGACGATGTCAGCGGTGAGGCGGTCGAACTCTTCGGGCGGCAGCGGGGGCGGGCTCGCCGCCGGCGCAGCCGGCTTGCTCGCCTCGACGTCTTGGGATGTGTCGAGTGCGCCGGCCGCGTCCCTGATGAACTCCGATTCCTGCGCGCGCATATCGGTCTTGGTATCTTCCATGGCGAAATCCTCTATGCGAATAGATCGTGTGCCTTGACCAACGCGCCAACCAGCACGTCGACCTCGGCGCGGGTCGAATACATGGCGAACGACGCGCGGCAGGTCGCCGTCACGCCAAGCCGGTCCATCAGGGGCTGGGCGCAATGGTGGCCCGCGCGGATGGCGACGCCCGAACGGTCGATGATGGTCGAAACGTCGTGCGGATGCAGGCCATCGACCGTGAACGAGAAGACGGCGCCCTTGCCGGGAGCCGTACCGTGGATCTTGAGCCACGGGAGCGATCCGAGCGCTTCGGCTGCATATTGCGCCAGCCCGCATTCGTAGGCGGCGATCCGGTCGCGCCCCACCTGCATCATGTAATTGAGACCCGCGGCCAGCCCGATGGCTTCGACGATGGCCGGCGTTCCGGCTTCGAACTTGTGCGGCGGCCTGTTGTACGTGACCCGATCGACGGAGACGACCTCGATCATTTCCCCGCCGCCCTCATAAGGCGGCAAGGCCTCCAGATGCTTGCGCTTGGCGTAGAGCACGCCGATGCCCGTCGGCCCGTAGGTCTTGTGGCCGGTGAAGACGTAGAAGTCGGTGTCGAGATCGCGCACGTCCACACCCGTGTGCACCGCCGCCTGGCTGCCGTCGATCAGCACGGGCACGCCCTTGGCGTGCGCGATGCGGACGATGTCCTTCACCGGGTTGACGGTGCCCAGCACGTTCGACATATGCGTAATCGCGATCATGCGGGTCCGGGGCGTTATCATGCGATCGAGCTCGTCCATCAGCAATTCGCCGGTGTCGCTGATCGGCAGCCACTTCAGCACCGCCCCCTTGCGCTCGCGCAGGAAATGCCACGGCACAATGTTGGCGTGGTGCTCCATCAGCGAAAGAATGATCTCATCGCCTTCGCCGATGTCCTTCTGGCCGACCGTATTGGCCACGAGGTTGATCGCGGATGTGGCATTGCGGGTGAAGACGATCTCATCGGCGCTGCCGGCATTGAGGAAACGGCGCACGGTTTCGCGCGACGCCTCGAAATTGTCGGTCGCCACGTTGGAGAGGTAATGCAGACCGCGATGGACGTTGGCGTATTCGAACCTGTAGGCGTGATCCATGGCTTCCAGCACCGAGCGCGGCTTCTGCGCGCTTGCGGCGCTGTCGAGATAAACGAGCGGCTTGCCCATGACCTCGCGAAAGAGGATCGGGAAATCGGCGCGGATGCGTTCCACGTCGTAACTTTCCCCGCCCGCACCGCGGTGATCTTTTGCCAGTGCGTCACGCCCCATGGGGCTCTCCTATTATTTCTTGCCTGCGGCGTTCAGCCACTCGCGCGCCATCGCCGTGAGCGCGCTGCGCACGCCTTCGTGCTCGACCTTGTCGAGCGCCTCTCCGATGAACGACTCGATCAACAGCGCGCGCGCCTCCTTTTCGGGTATGCCGCGCGCCTTGCAATAGAACAGCAGATCCTCATCGAGTTCCGCCGACGTCGTGCCGTGGCCGCAGACCACGTCGTCGGCGTAGATCTCGAGCTCTGGCTTGCTGTCGAACTCGGCATCGGGAGACAGCATCAAGGCCTGCGCCATCTGCTTGCCGTCGGTTTTTTGCGCATCGGGGCGCACGATGACCTTACCCTGGAAGATGCCGCGGCCGGAATCATCCAGGACGCCCTTGAACAACTCGCGGCTCTCGCAATGGGGCACGGCATGATCGACGACCAGGGTCGTATCGACATGCTCGCGGCCGCGCACCAGGAAAGCACCCGACAGATCGAGCTTGCCGCCCTCTCCGTCATAGCGCACCGCTATCTGGTTGCGCGCCAGGCTCTGTCCGGACGTGTATTGGAACCCGCGATACGTCGCGTCGGCTTCGAGCGTCACGTCCCAGTTCGACAGATGCACCGCCTTGCCGAGATCGGCCGCAACCTTGATGTGGGCGACTTGCGCACCCTTCGCCGCCGTCAAACTCGTCAGCGCATTGACCTGACCTTCGACGCTCGCGCCGGGTAACGCAACGTGCGCCTCGATCAGCGTCACCGCGCTGGCTTCGCCGGCAGAAATCACGTTGCGCACCGCTGTGAATTGGCCTTCTGCACCAGCGCGCAGGAACACAAGCAGCAACGGTTTGGCGGGATTCGCCTCCGGCGCGATGCGCACGATCGCGCCATCCGTCATGAAGGCCGTATTGAGCGTGATGACCGCGTCGTCTGCCGCACCAAGGGCCGTCAGGCCTTCCGCCACTTTCGCGGGCGCTGATCTAAGCGCGCCTGCCAGCTGCGCCACGCCGATGCCGGCGGCGCCAGCAAGGCCGGACAGATCGGCGCGATAGCAACCATTGACGAACGTAACGCGATGGGCATCCAGATGAGCCAGCTCGCCAAGAGCAACGATCACGTCGGCGATCGTCACCTTGACGCCATCCTCGACGCTCAACGGAAGCACGTCCTTGAGCACGTTGCGCAGGTCGGTGTACTTCCATTCCTCTATGCGCCGGTGCGGCAAGCCGGAGGCGCTGAACTTGCCGATGGCATCGCGCCGGGCATCGCTGACGGCATCACTGCCCGGCAGCTTTGCCGCATTCGCCTCGAACGCTTCCGTGAGCGCCTGCTCTGCTTTGGTTTTCATCACTGCAATCGTCATCTCACGCCGCCTTGCCGGTGTAATCCGCGTACCCCGACTTCTCGAGTTCCAGCGCCAGCTCCTTGCTGCCGGTCTTCTGGATGCGGCCGTTCGCCAGGACGTGAACCTTGTCCGGCACGATATGGTTCAGCAGCCGCTGATAGTGCGTAATGACCAGGAAAGCGCGATCCTTGTCGCGCAGCGCATTGACGCCTTCCGACACGATGCGCAGCGCATCGATGTCCAGGCCGCTGTCGGTTTCATCCAGGACGCACAGCGTCGGCTCCAGCATCGCCATCTGAAGAATTTCCGAGCGTTTCTTCTCCCCGCCCGAGAAGCCGACGTTGACGGGGCGCTTCAGCATATCGACGTTGATGTTGAGCTTTGCGCCCTTATCCTTGACAAGCTTCATGAACGCGGCCGTGTTCATCTCCTCCTGGCCGCGCTTCTTGCGCAGTGCGTTGAGCGCCGTGCGCAGGAAGGTGAGCCCGGGGACGCCGGGGATTTCCATCGGGTACTGGAAGGCAAGGAACACGCCCTTGGCCGCCCGCTCATCGGGCTCCATTTCCAGGATCGACTCGCCGTTCCAGAGGATGTCGCCCTCGGTGACCTTGTAGCCGTCGCGGCCGGCAATGACGTAAGACAGCGTCGACTTGCCCGAGCCGTTCGGCCCCATGATCGCATGGACCTCGCCCTTAGGCACGACTAGGTCGATGCCCTTGAGGATCATCTTGTCCTCATCTTCGAGCTTCACATGCAGGTTCTTGATTTCAAGCATTTTCATAACCCTTTGACACGAATTTGCGCTGAGCCGTCCGGCGGCCGTCCATTCCCACAAGAGCTTTAGCCGACCGATCCTTCGAGGCTGATGCCAATGAGCTTCTGCGTTTCGGCCATGAATTCCATCGGCAGCTTCTGCAGCACGTCGCGCACGAAGCCGTTGACGACGAGCGCCACGGCCTCCTCTCCGGAAAGCCCGCGCTGCATGCAGTAGAACAGCATGTCGTCGGAGATCTTCGACGTCGTCGCCTCGTGCTCGAAGTGCGCCGAGGAATTTTTGGCCTCGATGTAGGGCACGGTATGCGCGCCACACTTGTCGCCAATGAGCAGCGAGTCGCAGTTGGTGAAGTTGCGGACGCCCGTCGCCTTGCGGTGCGCGGAGACGAGGCCGCGATAGGTGTTCTGCGAATACCCCGCCGCGATGCCCTTGGAGATGATGCGGCTCGACGAGTTCTTTCCCAGGTGGATCATCTTGGTACCGCTGTCGACCTGCTGATAACCGTTCGAGACGGCGATCGAATAGAACTCCCCGCGCGAATAGTCGCCGCGCAGAATGCAGCTCGGGTACTTCCAAGTGATGGCGGAGCCCGTCTCGACCTGTGTCCAGGAAATCTTGGAGTGATGGCCGCGGCAATCGCCGCGCTTGGTCACAAAGTTATAGATGCCGCCCTTGCCGTCCTTGTCGCCCGGATACCAGTTCTGCACCGTCGAGTACTTGATCTCGGCGCCATCGAGCGCAACCAGTTCGACCACCGCGGCGTGCAACTGGTTCTCGTCGCGCGTGGGGGCGGTGCAGCCTTCAAGGTAGCTCACATAGGCGCCACGGTCTGCGATGATGAGCGTCCGCTCGAACTGGCCGGTTTCCTTTTCGTTGATGCGGAAATACGTCGAAAGCTCCATCGGGCAGCGCACGCCTTCGGGCACGTAGACAAACGAGCCGTCGGAAAACACGGCCGAATTGAGCGCGGCGTAGAAGTTATCCGACTGCGGCACCACGCTGCCCAGGTACTTCTTCACCAGTTCGGAATGCTCGCGGATGGCTTCCGACATCGAGCAGAAGATGACGCCCACCTTCTTGAGCTCTTCCTTAAAGGTCGTGACGACCGAAACGCTGTCGAACACCGCGTCCACGGCAACCTTGGTCGACTTCACGCCTGCCAGGATCTCGCGCTCCTTCAGCGGCACGCCGAGCTTCTCGTACATGCGCAGGAGTTCGGGATCGACCTCATCCAGGCTCTTGGGCCCTTCCGTCGATTTCGGCGCCGCGTAGTAGTAGATGTCCTGGAAATCGATCTTGGGATAATGCACCTTCGCCCAGGTCGGCTCGGTCATCGCCTTCCAGCGCGCAAACGCCTCCAGGCGCCAGTTCAGCATCCACTCGGGCTCGCTCTTCCTGGCCGAGATGTAGCGTATGGTGGACTCGTCCAGCCCTTTCGGCGCCTTAACGCTCTCGATATTGGTCTCGAAACCGTACTTGTACTGGTCGACGTCGATGGTCTTGACCTGATCGATGGTCTCTTTGACTGCGCCCATCTGTTTTTTTTCCACTCCTTCTGGCGCCGCGCAACGCGGCATTGGCATTCGAATTGTCTAAGCTCAAGCTGCCGCGGCCGCCTTGGCTGCGATGCTCTTCCACGCAGCCACGAAAGCTGCCAGATCCTGTTCCGCCGTCTCAGGGCCGATGCTCACGCGCACCGCACAACCCGCGACATCGGGCGCAAGCCCCATGGCAGCGAGGACGTGGCTCGCACCGACCTTGCCCGACGAACAGGCCGAACCCGCACTCACCGCGATTCCTGCGAGGTCGAGCTTAATGACCAGCGATTCGGCGGACTTGCCCGGCAACGCGATGCAGCTCGTATTCGCAAGGCGCTGCACCTGCGCGCCAACGACCATCGTCTGGGGAGCAACCGCCGCAAGCGCGTCCTCGAAGCGGTCGCGCAGGCGCTCAAGCCTCGCTACATCGTCGAGCGCTGCGCGCGCGCTGGCCGCCGCCGCGCCGAAACCGGCTATGGCGGCCACGTTTTCCGTCCCTGCCCGCCTGCGGCGCTCCTGGCCGCCGCCGCGAATGAAGGGATGCAGATCGACCCGATCGCGAATAACGAGCGCGCCAATGCCCCTGGGGCCGCCCATCTTGTGCGCCGAGAGAGCCAGCGTCGTCACCGGCAACGCGCCAAAGTCTATTTCGATGCGGCCCGCAGCCTGCACCGCATCGGTATGCATGAACAGCCCGTGCTGATGCGCGAAGTGCGCCAACGCGCCCACGGGCTGAACGACGCCGGTCTCGTTGTTGGCCATCTGCAGCGTGACCGCGGTGCGGCCCAGATCGGCGCGCGTGAGCACGTCGCGCGCCACATCCTCTATCTGCGCAACCCCGTCTCCGCGAACCGGAACCTCTATCACCCGCGCACCTGCCGCACGGGCCGGCGCCAGTATGGAATCGTGTTCGATCCCGGCGACGAAAATGCTGTCGAAGCCCTGCGCCATCGCCCACGCGTTGGCTTCCGTGGCGCCGCTGGTGAAGACAATCTCCGACGGCTTCGCCTTGATCAGCGCCGCCACCTGCTCACGCGCCGTCTCCACGATGCCGCGCGCGCGGCGCCCTTCCGCGTGAACCGAGGACGGATTGCCCGTGTAATCCAGCGCCGCGATCATCGCCTCGCGCGCCTCCGGCCGCAGCGGCGCGGTGGCGTTGTAGTCGAGATAACGGCGCGCGGGTTGGGAGGAGGACACTTTCGTAGACTTGGCCGCGCCGCGCGCCATCCGTCCCGCGATCACGTCTTCAAGCGACACCGACTTCAGGTAGCCGTCAGTCACCTCGCTCAGGCCCTTCCAGAGCCAATGAGTGACACAGCGTTCGCCCCCGAGGCAGCCGGGCGAATCCTCGTCCTTGCAGCGGGTGAAATGGGTCTCCTCTTCCACCGCCGCCATGATGTCCGCGATGGATATGCGGGCTGCCGGACGCGCCAGCCGGTAGCCGCCGCTGCGTCCGCGGGCACTCTCGACCAAACCCGAGCGGCGCAGATTGAGAAACAACTGCTCGAGGTAAGCCAGCGGCAACTTCTGGCTATCGGCGATCTGCGACAGCGGATAGGCGCGCACGCCATCCGAGCGCGCAAGATCGGCCATCGCCATGACCGCGTAACGGCCTCGTGTGGTCAGTTCCACGTAAGCTGCTCCAGGACTTGACGTCACCCCAAGCGATGACGAAATCCAAACACTTGCGCTCGCCACCCCGTCTCGTGCTAAGAGACGCGCCCTAGCTGGTGGCTAGTCCATCAGGGGCGCCGGTTGTTTCGAACGGTTCTAAACTTGGCTGCAGTATGTAAATCCCGAGC
Source organism: Hyphomicrobium sp. (assembly GCA_035325525.1). Lineage (GTDB taxonomy): Bacteria > Pseudomonadota > Alphaproteobacteria > Rhizobiales > Hyphomicrobiaceae > Hyphomicrobium_B. The sequence continues at coordinate 29,548 of DAOKZR010000010.1, forward strand.
AGCCAAGTCAAGGATAGAAAAGCGCGCACCACGACTTCGTGAACGCCGGTTTACCCCCGCGGCGGACTAAGCCCCGAAGTGAACCTCCAAGTCACTGGTACGTATTACTAATTCGAGAAAGTGTCCGATGCCTGAATTGATCATCAACGGCCCGGGAGGCCGGATTGAGGCCCGCTACCATCACGAGAGCAAGAGCGACAGCCCCATTGCGCTCATCTTGCACCCCCACCCGCAGTTCGGGGGCACGATGAATAATCAGGTCGTCTACACGCTCTATCACACCTTCGCGGCCAGGGGGTTCTCAGTGCTGCGCTTCAATTTCCGCGGGGTCGGCCGCAGTCAGGGCGTCTGGGACGGCGGCCCAGGAGAGTTGGCGGACGCCGCCAGCGCGCTCGACTGGCTGCAGCTCGTCAAGCCCGACGCCAAGACCTGCTGGATCGCCGGCGTCTCGTTCGGCACCTGGATCGCGATGCAGTTGCTGATGCGCCGGCCGGAAATCGACGGCTTCATCTGCGTCGCCCCGCCTTCCAACCTCTACGACTTCTCGTTCCTGGCGCCGTGCCCATCCTCGGGCCTGATGATCAACGGCGACAAGGACCGCGTGGTGCCCACCGCGGCGGTGGCGGAGATGTCGGCCAAGCTCAAGACCCAGAAGGGCATCAAGATTACGCACGAGGTAGTGCCCGGCGCCAACCACTTCTTCGAAGACAAGACCGAGGAACTCGACCGGATCGTCGGCGCATATGTCGACGAGCGCATGATCCAATTTGAAAGGGACCGCGCGCGTGAGAAGGAGCGTGAGCGTGAACGCGAGCGCGAGCGCGCCCGCCAACGCGAGCTGGAACGCATGGAAGCCTCGAGCGCACCTGCGCCCGGCAGTGACGATGACGGCGAGGAGTAAGCCAGCGTTCGCCCTGCGTCAGCGCGACAGGCAAGTTCAAGCGCCCGTCGGGCGCCGGCCAGCGTGGGCTTCGCAGCCGACGGCTTAACGGCTGATTATCGTGAGCCCTCAAGTTCGCGCGATGGCGGCAATGCGAGCGTATGAAATTCATCGTACTGTTTATTCGCGGCCGGCCTGCCCCGGCCTGATGAATAGACGTGCGAGCCATAGCTCGCGTCGTCGCGACAAGAGACCGTCGGGATGGTTTATGCCGTAGCAGTTTTCGTGGGCTTGCTGAGCGCCGGCGTACTGGCCATGACCCGCGCATTCATCGTGTGGCCCCTGCAGCCATTCAAAGGGCCCATTCAACCGCTCAGCGAACAAGAGCGGGCGCGGGCACTGAGACTGGAGGCTCACGTTCGCGGTGTCGCAAGCCGGCCCCACAACCTGCAATACCCAGAAGCTCTCGATGAGGCCGCGCGCTATATCGAGGGCAGCCTTCGCGATCTCGGCGCGTCTCCCTTGTCCCAGGGCTATGAGGTCGGCGGGAGAAACGTTCGCAACATCGAGTTGGTCTTCGAGCCCTCCGCACACACGCGCGGACCGGGCACGGTCGTCATAGGCGCTCATTACGATTCCGCCGACGACAGTCCGGGTGCGCACGACAACGGCACGGGTGTCGCAGCGCTTCTCGAGATTGCGCGAGAGCTGCATGTGGGGCGAGCGTGCGTTGGTTGCAGGGTGCGGCTCGTCTTCTTCGTCAACGAGGAGCAGCCATTCGGCAAGACCGACGACATGGGCTCGCTGCGGCACGCACGCCTTCTGCAGGCCCGCGGCGAACGGGTTGCCGGCATGATCGCCCTCGAAACGCTGGGCTACTTCTCCCAGACGCCCGGCAGCCAGCGCCTGCCCGCACCCTTCAAATGGCTCTACCCCGATCGCGGCAACTTCGTTGCCTTCGTCGGGCTTCCGGGGTCACGCACCTTTCTCGCTGAGGCTTTGCGCGCCTTCCGGGCAGCGCATCTGTTTCCCTCAACGGGCACGATCTCACCCGCATCGATCGAAGGCGCCGATCTCTCCGATCACTGGGCCTATCATCAAACGGGCGTTCCGGCCCTCATGATCACGGACACCGCTCTCTACCGCAATCCGTTCTATCATCAGCCCTGGGATACGCCCGACACCGTCGACTACCAAAGTCTTGCGCGCATCGTCAGCGCGCTTTGCATCATGTTGCAATGCCTCGCAAGGATCGAACGCCGATCATGACCCGCGAATGGCGCGAAGCCCCCAGCGCGCGGCGGCGAGCCCGGCAAGCAGCGGGCCAACGCCGAGCAAGGCTGTGAACTGCAAGAAGCGCGCGGGCTCGTCCGCATAGGTCAGCACCTGCGTTAGCGCTCGTGCGCCCGAGCCGTAGCTCAGGCTAATACCGCCCGTGCGCAATGCGCTGAGGAGTACGACGGCGCCGATGAGCGCGCCCGCCAACCCGAAAACGACCATTCCGACGGCCATCCCTGCGCGAAGCATCGTCATGCATGAGGCTCCTGGTTTCAGCGTCCACAACGCTCTGCGGGACTGGCGAGGCGTCCGCCCCTCATGGGCTCCGGCACGCCCGTCGTACCTGGATAGGTCAAGGCTAAGCCCCTTAACGACCGAACCGCGAGATAGCCCCACGCTTCCGCCTCCAGGCTATCTCCGTCGAGTTCGACGGCGTCAGCCGGAACGACCGCGTTCTCCACACGCCCGGCGATCATCCGCATCAGGGTCTTGTTCTTGCGGCCGCCACCGCAGACGATCCAGAGCTGCGGTTCCTCGCGCATGTGCGCGCGTGCGCGCGCGATTGCCCCGGCGGTGAATGCCGTCAGCGTCGCGGCCGCGTCCTCGATGCGCAACGCTTCGACGAGGGACCCATCGAAGGCGTTGCGGTCGAGCGACTTGGGCGGCGGCTGGGCAAAATAGGGGTCGCTCAGGTATGCGGTCAGAATATCCTGCTGCACGCGCCCTTGTGCGGCGAGCGCGCCGTCGTGGTCGCAGTTCTCTCCCGTGCGCGCACGCACCAGATCATCGATCATCGCGTTGCCGGGTCCCGTGTCGAAGGCGAGCATCGCGCTATCACGCCCGATCCAGGTGACGTTTGCGACGCCGCCGATGTTCACGATGCAGACCGGCCGCTGAGGAAGTTTCGCGACGAGCGCGCGATGATAGACAGGCACGAGCGGCGCGCCCTGCCCTCCCGCTTCGACGTCTGCTGCGCGCATATCGAAGACCACCGGAACGCCCGTCAGCCCCGCCAGCAGTTCGCCAAGCCCAATCTGCACCGTCAGCCCACGCTCCAGGCCGGCTTGGCGCGGAGCGGGAGCGCGATGCAGCACCGTCTGTCCGTGAAATCCGATGACGTCGATGGCATCTTCCGCAATAGCGTGCGTTCGCATGAAGCCTGAAACGGCGGCGGCGTGTTGCTCCGTCAACGCGCGTTCCGCATGCGCCAAAGCGCCCGGCCGCGCGCGCCGGTCGGTAAGATCCCTGGCATCGGCGACGGCTCGCGCCAGCAAGGCGCGCATATCCGCGTTGTATGGGAATGTCTGAGAAGGACCACGCTCGACGTGCGATTCACCATCCGTGACTATAAGCGCCACGTCGATTCCATCCATGGAGGTACCGCTCATCAGGCCCAGCGCCCGCATCAGCTTGCCCATTTACCCCTTCCCGTGCTCATGTAGGTGCGTCTCCAACTCCCAATCGTTGGTTGCCCGGCCTGGACAATGGCGCAAGGCCAAGCCTTGAGAACCTGTCCAGCGGGTGCCGGTGTTCGCAAAAAGCCTTAGCACATGACCCAGCTCAAATCCGATCTGCTCAACATCTTCACTCGGCGTGGATTTATACATCAGTGCTCCGACTTGGAGAATTTGGACAAGGAGGCTTCGGCCCGCAATATCGTGGCATATGTGGGTTATGACTGCACCGCGCCTTCCCTGCACGTCGGTCACCTGCTCTCGATCATGATGCTGCACTGGCTGCAGGCAACCGGCTCCGGCCGGCCCATCACGCTGATGGGCGGCGGCACCACGCGTGTGGGCGACCCCTCCGGCAAGGACGAAACGCGCCAAATGCGCTCCGTCGACGAAATCGACTCCAACAAGCAGGCGCTGAAAGGCGTGTTCGCCCGCCTACTGACGTTCGGCGAAGGCCGGCGCGAAGCCATCATGCTGGACAATGCCGACTGGCTGGCTCCGCTCAACTACATCGAGTTCCTGCGCGACGTCGGCCGCCACTTCTCCGTCAATCGCATGTTGACGATGGACAGCGCCAAGCTGCGCCTCGAGCGCGAGCAGGAGCTGTCGTTCATCGAGTTCAACTACATGCTGCTTCAAGCCTACGACTACGTCGAACTGGCGCGCCGCTATGGCTGCAATCTGCAGATGGGCGGCTCCGACCAGTGGGGCAATATCGTCACCGGCATAGACCTGGGCCGCCGCATGGGTATCAAACACCAGCTCTTCGCCTTGACGTGCCCGCTGCTCACCACGTCTTCGGGCGCCAAGATGGGCAAGACCGCAAGCGGGGCGGTCTGGCTCAACGAAGCGCAGCTTTCGCCATACGACTACTGGCAATACTGGCGTAACACCGAGGATGCGGACGTCGAGCGCTTCTTGAAGCTGTTCACCCTGCTGCCCATGGACGAGATCGACCGCCTTGGGACGCTGCAGGGAGCGGAAATCAACGAGGCGAAAAAAATTCTCGCCACCGAAGCGACTGCGCTCATTCACGGCCGCGAGAAAGCCCAGATCGCCGCGGCCACCGCCAGGAAGACCTTCGAGCAGGGGCAGCTTTCCGCCGATCTGCCGACTGTCGAAGTGGAGCGCGCCGATCTAGACAAGGGCCTTGGCGTTCTTTCGGCCTTCGTCAAGGCGGGCCTTGTCGCCTCCAACAGCGAGGCGCGCCGTCAGGTGCAGGGCGGGGCGGTGAAGATCAACGACCGGCCGGTTGTCGACGACAAGGCCATCCTGACCGCGTCGGATGCCAATGGAGGCGTGATCAAGCTGTCGCTTGGCAAGAAGCGCCACGTCCTTCTCAAGCCCGTCTAGCGCCGTTTTGGGCGTTGCGTGCAAATCGTGGACCGCTCCACTGGTTCTCCCTGGCCGCGCTTCTCGACGGAGAACCGGTTCCCACTTTTCCGATAAGCGCCCTGAGTCAATTGCGCCCGGGTTGCGTCGTGGACGACCAGCCGTCGATGATGCCGCCCGATGTATCCGCCGACTTGGGTGCGCCCCGCTTGGTGAGTTTGTCGACGATCACGGGCGGCGCGGACGCGCGCACGCGCTGCTCCACCGGCGGCAATTGCGTGTTGTCCCCGCGCGCCTGAACCTTGGGATTGGGGTTCGTCATCTGGAAGATCTCGCGGAAGATTCCGGGTGCCACCAGCGACAGCGGATTGACCAGGACCTGCGGGTTACCCAGGTCGCCCTGAATTCCGAACGTAATGCCGAAGATGCCTTCGCCCCGCGTGCCGGAGATCAACTGGCCGAGCAACGGAATTCCGCCCAGCGCATTGTTGAGCCCCTGCAGCGGAATGTAGGTGCCCCCAAGATTGATGCGCCGCGTCTTGAAATCGACCTTTCCGGTGAGGTTCGCGCCCATCAGCGGTCCGCGCACATAGGCATCCTCGAGGACAAACTGACCGTAGCCGACCGAGAACGGCGCGCGCATCCGGTCGAAGATGAAGACCTCGCGCGTCACCTTGCGGCCGCCGATCGCGGGGCGGCCCTGATCGGCGCTGCCGACGACCTCGCTCACGATCGGGTCGCCCAGAACCTTGAAGTTGTCGACCCACAATATGCCCGTCTTCTCGGCCGCGCCCTTGCCGTCCAGATTGACTTCGAGCCTCAGCCGGCCGCCTTGGATATTGGGATAGAACCCCACGAGTTTCAGCGTCGTGCCCGCATCCGTGGAATCGGCCAGCAGGCGGCGCGGGCCGCCGCTCTTGTCGAGGACGGCCGCCAGCGGCGCGTCCCCTTCGAGCGTTCCGCGCGCATCCAGCGCCACAAGCTTCTCGGCGCGCGACGACAACTTCAGCTTCGCGCCCTTGAGCGCGACGTCCGAGGCGCCCAGCACGGTGTCCACATCGGCAACCAGATCGATCCCTGCTCCCGGCTTTTGCGATCTGCCCTTCTGAGAGTCGTTGAGGGAGAACAGCGAGCGGAAGAAGTCGCGCCCGTCGAACATCTTGCCTTTCGCCTTGACGTTCCAGACGCCATCGTTGCCTCGCGTGCCCTGTACCTCCAGCCGCGAGACGACGTTGAGCGTGAATTCGGGGAAATAGAACTCCTTCATCTTGCTGTCCGCGCCGATCCCGATCCATCCCTCGACCGCAATATCGTCGCCTGCCAGCTTGAAGTTCTGCAATTCGGTCTTGTGCGTGCCCCCGCTCGAAATGTCGGCCTCGAGCACGGCCGGGCGGCCCTGCGCCTTCTTCCACGCGATGGGATCGATCGTCAACTCGGCGTCGGTAAGGTCCGCCTTGAGCTTGACGAGAGGTTCCTGTTGGGGTCCCTTGGACAGCGTGATGTCGACCGGAACGACGCCGCGCACCATGTCGTTGATGTCGAGGCCCAGCTGCGTGCGGTCCGCATCGTCGAGCTTGGCGGTGATCTTGAATGGCGGCTGTTCGACGGGCATTCCCGCCAGAATATGTTGCCCCACGATCTTCGCCGGCACCCCATTGACCAGCAGATCGCCGCTGGCGTCCAGGGCGCTGTTGGAAAGCTCCAAGGCCAGTGTGAAGCCCTGCACGTCGAACTGCCCGCCGACTTTGCCGAAGCGGCCGTCCGACACCTTGGCTTTGCCTTCGACGACGACCTCATCCGCGTCCAGACGGGAGATCAAGGGGATCTTGAGTTTGAGTGCTGCGTCGACCTTGCCTTCGGCATCTTTCGGCATCGGGGCGGCGTTGCGCACGGCCTTGAGCGGAAGGCTCTCGACAACGTCCAGGAACGGCCCCAGGGCCGACTGCACATTGAAGGTCAACTCGCTGTCGGGACGCGGCCCCACGACATCGGGAGAGTAGAGCCTGACCGTCTTGATCGGGACCTTCCGGTTGGCGGACGCCTCCGCATAGGCCTCGGGCATGGAGACTTCCAGAGCGTTATTTTCCAGCCTGATCAACGCACGCGGCGCCGAGACGGGCGTCATGCCATCCAAGGGAACGCTGACGATGTCGCTCACCTCGAACGAGGCCGATAGCCGCTCGCCGCCGGCGGCCGCAGCAGGCGCCTCATCCTTCATGAACTCGCCGGATGCAAAGCGCACGCTACCGCCGTTGAACTCGGCCTGCGTGACGCGTTCTCCAACCCACTCGCGTGCGCCCGGCGCAAGCGCGCGCGGCCACATGGCCTTGAGTGTCGCGAGCGGCATCGGCGTCACGGTGACTTCCGCCCGTGAGCTTTGGCCCTGTGGGCCAGCGACGGTCATGCCCTTCATGGCCACCTCACCGCCGCCGCCTTTGACGCGGAAATCGCCGATCTCGACGATGCCGCGCCGCGGAATGATCGAACCCAGCACGCTCCACTGATCGAGCGCAACGGGCGGCACGCCAAACTCGGCAGCCTCCAGCGTTCCGTTCTTGCCTTCCAGCGAGAAGCGCCAAACGGGCGGGCCTTTGTCGCCCGATATGTCCCTGGCGGCGCCCGAGAACATGATGTTGCCATCCGCCCACTTCACCGGACTTGGCGCCAGCTCCCAGTTACGCTTCTCCCCGTCGTAAAAGAGGCGGAACAATCCGGCCGTCAACTGGAAGGGATCGGCGGAGATGCCGGGCAAAACGATCCGTCCGTTTCCGGCCTGCAGCGCGATCTCCGCTTTGGCGATCTCGCCGCCCGTAGAGACTTCGACGGTAGCATCGCCCGAGACATTGAGATCGAACATGTTGAGCAGCGCCAGCGGGGGCGCGGCAGCCGATAGCGTGGAGGGAACCAGATTCCGGATCGTGGTTTTTACCGCGATGCGATCGGTCTTTTCGGTTTCGTCGGTGAGGAACGTGAGCGTCCAGGGTCCGCGCGGCGAGGCGATCGAGGCGCGGCCCGAAATGACGCTGCGTCTCCTGCGGTGATTGAAGTCGACGCTGACCTCGTTGATCCGCCAAGTGGAGCGCTGACCGGCGTAATCGAGAATGACCGAGACATTCTCCATTCCCAGTTCGGTCAGATAGGATGTGGCATCGAGCTGGCGGCGCGCGCGGGCCGAGGCATCGCTCAACATCTTGGCGATGTTGAGCGGTTGCATTGGCCGTGCCGGCCCTGCCTCGGACACAGGCCGAGCGGCGACGGAGCCCGGAACGGATCCGGGGACGGATCCTGGCGCGTTCTCGCCGCCCCCCGGCTCTTGCCCGCCATCTGCGCCGCCATCGGGCGGCGTGGCCAGCTTGGAGACCGACAGGGCAAGGCCCGTCTCCTCGGTGAAGCTGAGATGAATCTCCGGATCGATCAGAATGACGCGCTCGGGTACGATGCGTGCGCGCCACAGCGCGGGCAGCGAGATGCTGACGGCCGATAGCGGCGCGGTGGCGACCACGGCGCCGTCCTTGTCGAGAACGCTGAGATTGCGAAGCCGGAACTCCAGTCCGCCGTCGTTGCCAAGGCGCAATTCCGCGCCCTCGATGTCGACCTGATTATTGACGAACTCCGCGTTGATGCCGCGCTCGATGGGCGGCACCAGGACATCGAAGGAGATCGGCCCGTGCCGTAACCGGACCATCAGGATGCCGGTCGCCATCAGGCCCAGCAGCAGCACTGGTATGAACGTGTAGAGGAGCACCTTGCCGACATTCCGGCCGACGCGTGCGCCCATCCGCCCGCCGGCATTGGCCGGACCGCGGCCGCGGCCTTTCAGCATGGCGGACGCCCGTTCGCGCAAGGACGCCTTGGCTGGTTCTCCCGGTTTGCGCGCCGCCGGCCCCCCACCGGCCGCGCCGCGTGCGCCTGCCTGAGCGGCCGCAACCCAGTCCTTGGGCAGCGGCGGCGGCGTCGCCGGCTGCGTGCCCGGCGGCCCCCCTTGCGTGCGCCGTCCTGTCGGGTAAGTCGTCAACGTCGCTCCTCGATCACCAGGCGCCTCCCAGGCGGCCTCGCGGCACGCCGATCTGCGGATTGAGGTGCCTGAAATTCCCAACTGTCCCGGCGACGCGGGACGAACGTTCGATACGCGACAACCGTACTGCAACTACTCGGTGAATAACGACAAAAGAAAGGCAGACACATGCTCGAGGAAGGTGGCAAAGCGCCTGACTTCAAACTCCCCGACGACAACGGCAAAACTGTCCAGTTGACGAAGCTCAAGGGCCGGCCCGTGGTCGTCTATTTCTACCCTAAAGACGACACGTCGGGCTGCACGGCGCAAGCAAAAGACTTTTCCTGCCTTGCCGATGACTTTGCGGCCGCAGGCGCTGAAGTCATAGGCGTTTCCCCCGATAGCCCGGCGAGCCACGCCAAGTTCAAGACCAAGCATGACCTTGGCCTGAGGCTGGCCGCCGACGAAAACAAAGCGGCCGCCCAAGCCTATGGCGTTTGGGTCGAAAAAACGATGTACGGGCGCAAGTACATGGGCGTGGAGCGCTCGACGTTTCTGGTAGACAAATCTGGAAAGCTCGCCCGCATCTGGCGCAAGGTGAAAGTTCCCGGTCACGCCGAGGAAGTTCTGAAGGCTGTGAAAGCCCTCAAGTCCTAGAGCCATTTTCTCCGCGTCTTGTGCAAATCGAACAGCCGCCGGCGGCGTGGATCTGCTGCCACACTGCGGGCACAACATATGGCTATGCGTGCTTTCGCGGGCGCTTTATAGGTGGATATCTCGGTGCGGTGTACTGACCGGCCCGAGGATCGGTGCTAGCGATTCGGCCGTGCTCGACGGGACGGGTAGTGGTGCGTGCGGCGAGATCGAGTGCGGGGCGTAACAGTCTAATCGAAGTTGCTCTTGTAGTGTGAGAGGGGAGTCACGAATGCTGCCGAATTTCCGCAAGTCGGAGCCCGAAGCCGCACGGGTTCAGCCTAGCCTTGCCGCGAACGATCAGCCGAGCGCATTTCCTGCCCGTCCGTTCATCGCCACGCAGCGCTCCAACGAGCGCGCAAACCTTTCGGTCATCGGCCCCGATCTGATCATAACGGGCAATCTTCTGTCCAAGGGTGAGGTTCAAGTCGACGGAACCGTCGAAGGCGATATTCATGGCAGCCATGTGATCGTCGGCCCCAACGCAAACATCATCGGCGGCATCGTCGCCGAAGAGATCGTCATCCGCGGCCAAGTGAGCGGCACGGTACGGGGCAAGCGCGTCATGCTTCAGGCGTCGAGCCAGGTCGAAGGCGACATCTATCACAACGCGCTGTCGATCGAGCAGGGCGCCATGTTCGAAGGCAAGTCGCGTCGTACGACGCAAGATCCGCGCGAAGGCGCAACCATCAGCGAGCTGCCCCGCCAGTCGCACCCGATGGGCGCAGCGCCTGTACTCGCCGCCGTGCCCTCTCAGCCTGCGCCCTACGAAGATGAAACGGAAGCTTCCGTGACCATCGTTCCCCCCCGGCTTCCCGGAGCGCGCTGAAGCGCTTATCGAAAAAGTGGCACCCGGTTTTCCGGCAAGAAGCGCGAGAAGACGAACGAGAACGCTTCCGGCAGAATTGGGTTCAGGCCGGTTTTGAACCCAGAGACTAATGCCCGTCCCTGGTCTCCTTGGAAAGCGCCCCCGCTCACGTATCTGCGTGCGGGGGCGCTTTTTTGCGTAGAAGTCCGTGCGTGCTGACCAACCGGTCGATCAGCCCGCCCATGGCGCGAGCGACAGCCGGTGCGCATCGAGTGCTGCGAACGCGGCCTGCCGGCAGGTCATCAGTACGACCTGATAGCTGCGCCCGGCATCGTTGAGTGCGGCGCACATGGCGTCGAGGCGGCCGTCATCCGAGTAGACGAGCGGATCATCGAGCACGAGGGGCACCGGCGCATCGCGAGCGGCAAAAAGCTGGGCGAAACCCATCCGGACCAGAACGGCAAGCTGCTCGCGCGTGCCGTCCGACAGGCTGGCAAACTCTTCGCGCGCGCCGGCGCGCATCAACGCTTCCAGCGAGAAGCCTTCGCGAAACGCAACGCTCGCGCCGGGGAAGACCTGCTTGAGATACGGCAGCAACGCGCTCGTCACCGGCTCCAGGTAGCGCGTGCGAACATCCTCGATGGCGCGCCCCAGCGTAGTAGTGAGGAGCTTCAGCGCAGCAATGTCGGCCTCATGGCGGCGCACCGCGCCGTCGGCCTGCTCGAGCAGCCCGGCCATCTTTTCAACTTCGCCCGCGCGCCCGTCCTCATCGATGCCCGCCTGCTCGCCGCGCAGCCGTTCGAGTTTCTCGCTCGTGCGGCGCGCATCGTCCTGGCGCCGCGACACTTCCCGCCGGGCGGCTTCGAGTCCGGCCTGCATGTCGCGGAACCGTCCCTCATCGACGCCTTCGGCAGCCAGGCTATCGCAGGTGTGCTGGGCGGCCATTACGGCTGCGTTCGCCGCCTCCAGTGCTGCGGCAAGCCCGGCTGCATCGCTTCGAGCGTGCAAAGCCGAAACTTCCGCGAACTCCTTCTCGAGCGCCGGGATGCCCTTGGGCGCCGTTTCGATCGACGCGAGGCGCAGCCCGTCCAGCCGCGCCGACGCCGCCTCGCGCTCGGCCGCCTTCGCATGAGCTTGAGCGTCGCTCGCCACGCCCATGTCTCCAAGCAGCCGCGCTATCGTGCGCCGATGCTCGTCGCAACGCCTCAGGGTTTCGGTTGCCCGCTGCGCATCCGACGACACGACCCGGATCGTACCGACGCCGCCGATCTCCAGCGTCAGGCTCTGGGCGACAGACGCGCGCACAGCCTGCATCACCGGCACCCCATCGGCCTTGATACGCCCTGCGCCACCGGCCTCAGGCTCGATTTCGACGAAGGTGCTCATGCTCTCCAGCGCCTGTTGCTCGCGTGCGAGCAAGGCGCGTGCATTGTCGAGCTGAGCCACGCGCTGCTGGGTTGCCGTGTTGGCGTTGAATGCCTCCGCCAGCACCTTGATCTCGGCTGCGAGCTTTTGGGCTTGCGCGAGCGCCTGCTTCAGCTCCCGCGCACGGCCCTGGGCCACGCCGACTTTGTCCAGCGCCTGACGTGCCGCATCGGCTTCCATCCGGCGAACCTTCACGCTCTCGGCCGCGTGCAGCCGGCGCTCACGGTGCCCCTGTGCCGCCGCGACCGCTGCGGTCAGCCGCTCGACGCGCTGCCCAAGCTCGGCCGTTGCACGCGGATCTTCCAACGCGCCCAGCCGCACCGACAACTCCGCGATCATTGCCAATCGCGCGTCGCTTGCCGCAGCCGCTTCGCGGGCGCGGGTCAGACCGTCGCGCGCCGCATCGCGAGCCCTCAGCGCCAAATCGTAGGAACCGTTGCGTTTCGGGCCGTCGCGGTTGGGCTGTACCAGCAGATGGAGTTCGGCCCGCGCCCGCTCGAAGATGGCCTCTGCAAGCCCCGAGCCTGCCGCTTCGACGACCTCTTGGGAGAGCAGAGCCGTCAATGCATTGGCCTCTCCCCGCGTCTTGGACTTGCCCGTGAGCGGATCGATATCGGGATCGGGCGCTTGCAGCGCGCGCTGCTGGCGCACCCAGACAAGGCCGATGCGGCCCGGACCTGCGCCGGTTCCGGTCAATTCGGACAACCGTGCCTCGGCTTCGCCCGCGCGGGCTTCGACGCGCCCGGAATCGAGATCGGTCAGTATCGCACTCTTGCCGCGGCCGAACTGCTTGCGCACACGCCAGCGCGCGCCCCCGGTTTCAAAATCGACTTCCACAACCGGCTCCCCGCCGCCACGCGGACGAAAGTCCTCCAGCCGCGCGCCGCTCGTGCCATGGGGAACGAGAAAGGCGGCTTCCAGGGCCTCAAACAGCGTGGACTTGCCCATCTCGTTTGGACCGGCCAGCAGATTGACGCCCGGCGAGATGTTCTCGATGGCGACGCCGTCGCTGAAACGGCGAAACTGGGCGGCGCGCAGCGCTAGGAGCCTCATGCACCCTCCTGGCGGGCCTTGGCCGCGAACGCGTAGAGCATCTGTAGCGCGCGCATCGCGGCCGCGCTGTCCGAACGCCCCGGATCGTTGCTGATGGCCGCCAGGGCGCCGGCTGCATCGCGCAACGCGCCGTCCTCCCCCGCAATCGCCAGATCGTCCGCATTGGCGCGGACGATCAGCGCGGTATCGTCCAGCTCAAGGTGGCGCAACCGCCCTTCGAGCGTCTCCTGCCACTGCCGAAGCGCCGCCTCGCCGGCCAAAGTCAGGCTGCCATTGAGCCGAAGGCGCAGCAGCACCGACGTCAACGACGGCGCAAGCCCTGACAACGCTGCCTCGAGCGCCGCGATGTCGGCCGCATCCGCCAGCATCGCTTCGCGCTTGACCCAGGTGAACTGCGCGGACCGCAAGCTCGTCACCACCGGCGGGGCGCCTGCCGCCGCGATCGTTACCGCCAGCACATTGCCGGGATCATTGTCGGGAAACCGGTCGGGCTCGGGCGTTCCCGAATACCAGGTGCGTGGATCGACCCGCGTCGTGCCGTGCCAATCGCCCAGCGCGAGATAGGCTAGTCCTGCGCGCGCGGCCCGATCGGGCGCGATGGACACGCTGCTGCCCCCGTCCGATGAAAAGCCCTGGATGGAACCGTGGGCTAGTCCGATGCGGATCTGCCCCGGCGCGCTTTGGGCACTCGCCATCCATTCCGTCGGATCACGGCCTGGAGATTTCGACGTCAATGGTGCGGGCAGTACGACACACTCGGGCCCCAGGACATGCGCGCACGCCGCGTCGAGCACCGTGACGTTAGCTGGCACGCCGAGGCGCGCGACGCGTTCCCAAATCCCGCCGGCCTTGGCCGGATCGTGATTGCCGGGCAGCAGCAGGAACGCGATATCGCTTTCGGCGCGCATGTGCTCCAGGGCGCGGCGAAGCGTGAGCGCATCGAGCCGGTCGTTATCGAACACGTCGCCGGCGACCAGGACATGGGCGGCGCCGTGCCGGCGCGCCAGCGCTGCAATCCGCCCGATGGCGGACAAGCGCGCGGCCGCCAGCTCGCCCGCGAGCTGATCGGGAAAGCGGGTGAAGGGTTTGGCGATCTGCCAATCGGCGGTGTGGATGAATCGGAGTGCCATGACGCGACAAGATCACGGCAGCGCCGTCGAACTCAAGCGCCGCTTTACGCGCGCAGGGCGCGTGTGGAAAAGCCGCACCCCGTGAAGGCGAATTCAGCCGTCCGTGAGATCACGGGCGAGAAAAACGACGCGCGCGCAACCGCGCGCCGCCAAGCCTGCTTCGTGAAAGCCGTTGCGCGCATAAAAGACAATATTGCGCGCACCCTCCCCCGTGACGACGTGGGCGCCCGGCGCGCCAAGCCCTCGCGCCTCGGCCAGAAAGCGGCTGACGAGGGCGCTGCCCACGCCTCTATTGCGGAAGGCCGGCCCAAGGTTGACGTGCAGATGCGCGGGATAGCGGCGCGTGAGTTCCTGAAAATGCGTGAAATACCAGATGTCGGAGAAGCGAGCGCTCATGGCCGGGTCTTCCAGCGCCCCCACGATATAACCTGCGACGGCGTTTTCCGCGTCGAGCGCGACGAATGCAATCTCGGGATCGCGCCGGAGATACCGGCCAAGCCACCGCTCGCGGAAGGCCGCACGTTCGCCGTCGCTTGCGAAGTCTTTTGTGTTGCTTGCTTCGAAAAAAATCCGATCGAGCGCCGCCGCCAACGGCGCGCCGCCCGGCGGCGCGGCAGCGGGATGGGCGACCAGTTCGCTATATCGGACAATGCGCATCGTGCAGGCTTTCCTCCAAGGCGACCTGTAGCGCAGATGCCGTCAATGAAGGCGAAAAGCAAATGGGGGTGCGGACGCACCCCCATCCGTCGAGCGGATGATCCCGATACTTACCAGCCGTAGCGGCAAGCATTGTAACGCCGCCACCAATAGGAGCTGCCGGTGTTGATGGCGCGGCGCTTCAGCCAGTAGCAGCTGTTGCCATAGCCGCGATAGATCCCGATTGTCGGGCCCCAGTACAGGCCCGGGCGCCAGTGGCGGCGCCGGTAATGGTGCCGATGGTGGTGGAACCGGGGACCATGGGCTCTGGGGCCATGAAACCTGGGCGCATGGGCGAAATGGCGTCCGCCGCGGCGCACCTGTATGACGCCGCTGCCTGCACTCTTGTCGAGCGCGTGCACGGCGCTGCCCACAGGAGCCGCCTGAACGCTTTGCGGCGCGACGCCTTGGAACAGGAAGCCCGCAGCCAGCGCGAGCATGCCAACCTTGATCTGATGCATAGTCATCTCTCCTTGCCGGCGCGCGGACGTCGCGCGTCATAGTCGGTTGAACGAAGATGGCGGCGCAAAAGTTCGCCAGCCTTCGTTGCATCGACGACTAGGAAGGAAACGCGCTGGCCGTGTGACCGTGCGCTGAACGATCATTCATCTTGGCGCAGTGCGGTCACAAGTTTGTGACGGAATGCAGCAGGCAGATCATCGGGCACGGGCACGTGTACGAAGGGCCGTGCGGGCGCGGGCTCATGCGCTTTCGCCGCCGCATCGAGCGTGGCAGGATTGCCACCTCCGTAGTTGGGGCTGAAGGGTTCGGAGGGATCATCGGGAAGCTGACGTATATGCGCGGGCGGCGGTGTCTGCGCAGGCAGGCCGTCATCCTCGACCGCCGGTGCGGCCTGCGCCACGACGCGTGGCGCAGGCGCTGTCGTCTCGGAACTGTAACGGGGAGCTTGGGTCGAGGCGCAACCGCCAAGGCCAACGAACGCGGCAAATGCGAAACAACACACTACCGGCCTCGAGCCGGAACGCGATACGAACATGGGAACGCCTCTAGGGAACGCAACAGCGACGCAACAAACGCGAACGCAAAACCTGTCCCGGATTGAAACATCGAGGCATTAACAAGCCGCTAATGGCTGTGCGGCTACGCGCCCAGCAGCCCGGACGCGGCCACGCCGTTGAAGACCGACTGCACCGCGATGGCGGCCAGCAGGATGCCGAATACGCGAACCAGAACGCGCTGCGCCGTCAGACTGATCATGGAACTGAACTCGTGCGCGGCGATGAGCAAGCCGAGCGTGATGGCCATGACGACAAGCAGCGCCGCCGTCACAATCGCGAGGCCGAACGGCTCAGGCCTGGCGTTAGCTGCAAGCAGGATGCCCGCACTCATGGCGCCAGGCCCGGCCAGCAGCGGCGTCGCCAATGGAAACACCGCCAAGTCGTCGCGCGAATGGGCCTCCTCGTCTTCGGTCGGCGTCATCTTCAGCGCGCTGCCGGGCCGCGCGAAGATCATGTCAATCGACAGCATCAGCAGGATGATGCCGCCGGCTGTCTGCAATGCGGCAAGCGAAACGCCAAGCTGTGAAAGCAATGGGCCGCCAAGCAGCGTGAATATCAGCAGAATGATCGTGGCGATCACGCTTGCGCGGATCGCGATCTGACGGCGCTCGGCGCGATCGATCCGCGGGGTCAAGGTGGCGAACAACACCGCCGCCTCCACAGGACCGATGGTCGCCACGAACGTCGTGAAGCTTTTGAGCGCCGTCTCGATCACGGGGAAATCCTTGAATTGACGACGTCAAGCTAAGGGCCGGCGATGGATTGTGCAAACCTCCCGCAGCGCTGAAAACGGTGTCAGCACTTGGCGTGCTCTGCTGCTAAGAGTTTGTTATGATTGATTTTCTCACTTGCGAAAGAGCGATTCCGGCCTAACATCGTTGTTCATGGGTGTTCGTGTTCGACCATAAAAGAAGGGAGAGCCCGCGTGTCCGGCAACGATGCTACGAGGTCGAGGACCGACGACGATTTTCGCGCGCAATTGCAAGGCTTCAGTCTGACGACGGCCGAAATCATCTACCGGCTGCCCGATCATCCCGCGCTTCTGCAAAGCTACATCTGGCAGGAGTACGACCTCGCCCCGCGCTTTCCCAAGCTCAAATCGTTCCTTCAATTCTGGAGCGCAAGGCTCGACGGCAAACTCTACAAAGTCACGGTCGCTCACGCCAAACTCATCAGGCCCGCGGAACTCCGGCTGGTCGACGCGGAGTTCAAGCTCAACTGAGGGCGCGATCCAGCAGCCCCTCGCGCCAACCATTGCTACAAAGATTGCGCCAAAGTTTGCGCAAGGCTTACGCACCCTTCGCAACGCCATCGAAGGGCCAGAAGAGGCCGCCGCTCCAGATCCCGTCCCGCCCTTCGTGCTCGACGGCAAGCTCAACGAGATCTGCATAAAGCGCGCGCGTCAACAACGCCTCGAGCCGCCCGCGCACGTGAACGTAGGGCTTCAGCCCGCCCGTGACTTTCTGGATGGCAAAACGCATCGGATGATCGGGTCCTGCGGCAACTACGTCATCGACATTCGTCCGGAAGGTGAGCGCCTGCCCGCGGCCTTCGCCCGTCACCGCCATCTCGACCGCAAGGAACGGCGCATCGGCCACCTCGCAGTCGACCTTCTCCACGGGTGTCACGAGGTACGTCCGCCCATCTTCGTCCTTGCGCAGGATCGATGCGAACAGCTTGACGAGAGCGGGCCGGCCGATGGCGCTGCCTTTGAACATCCATGTGCCGTCCTCCTTGATCGCTATGCCGATGTCACCGCAGTAAGGCGGATTCCACGTCTCCACCGGGCGCGTCGCCCCGCTCGCGCCGGCTGCTGCGACCAGGGCCTCGAGACCCGCGCTCGTGTTCTCGTTCATGATGCAATGTCTCTGCCGCCATCGCTTGGCGGGCTCCCCCATCGGTCGCGGTTTATCGGCCAGGGAACATTTCTAACGTAACATTCACTTGACGCTAGGGGACCCTCAGACCGAACGTTCAAGCTGACGATCGTGTTCGCGTTAACGCTTGCCCCCGCGCGCCGAAATGGCATCCGGGCATCGTTCCCGGACCTGTCAAACCGAAGAACACTCGGCTTCGCGCCGATCGAAGGCGAAGCGGCAGAGCGAAATAGCCAAGGAATGCGGTTCGCATGAGCATAGTGATTGAAACCAACTCCGACATTGTTCCGCGCCTGGAAGCAGCGTCCGAGCGAGTGCAGCGCGCCCACAAGACGGCAGCCACCGTGATCTTCGGCCAGGATGTCGTCATCGAACGCACCATCCTCACCATTCTTTCGGGCGGCCACGCGCTCCTCATCGGCGTTCCTGGCCTCGCCAAGACGTTGCTGGTCGATACGTTGGGCAAGGTGCTCGGTCTGGAGGCCAAACGCATCCAGTTCACGCCGGACCTGATGCCTTCCGACATCATCGGTTCGGAAGTGTTGGAAGACGAGCCTGGCCGTGCCCGCTCCTTCCGCTTCATCAAGGGCCCCATCTTCACGCAGCTCTTGATGGCCGACGAAATCAACCGCGCCTCTCCCAAGACGCAATCGGCGCTGCTGCAGGCCATGCAGGAACGTCACGTCACGGTCGCGGGCCATCGCCATGACACGCCAGCGCCCTTCCATGTGCTGGCCACGCAGAACCCGCTGGAGCAGGAAGGCACTTATCCCCTGCCCGAAGCCCAGCTCGACCGCTTCCTTCTTCAGATCGACGTCGATTACCCCGATCTCGTCGCCGAGCGGCGCATGCTCTATGCGACCACCGGCACCGACAGCGTGAAGATCGAGCCCGTTCTGTCGGCGCCGGAACTGATGGCGATCCAACGCCTCGTGCGCCAGATCCCCGTGCCCGACAAGGTGGTGGAAGCTATCCTGAAGCTCGTGCGTTCATGCCGTCCGGGAACGGGCGCCAACGCGGAGACCGACAAGTACGTCGCATGGGGGCCCGGTCCGCGCGCCAGTCAGGCGCTCATGCTGGCGGTCCGCGCTAAAGCGCTGATCGACGGGCGGTTTGCGCCCTCCGTCGATGACGTCATCGGTCTTGCCGAGCCGATCCTCAAGCATCGTATGGCGCTGTCGTTCGCAGCCCGCGCGGAGGGCCAGGATATCTCCAAGATCATCGCCCGCCTCGCGGAAGCGGTGGAGTAACGCATATGGCAGGCCCCGCCGGCCGCAAGACGAGCGTGTCCGATGACGGCCGCCGCGTTCTCGCGCTCGAACGCGAGGCCGTCGGCCTCGTCGAACTCATGCCCGACCTGTTGATGGAGGCCGACCGCATCGCCGCAACGGTGGCGCACGGCATTCACGGCCGCCGCCGGGTAGGTCCGGGAGAAACGTTCTGGCAGTTTCGGCAGTATCAGTCGGGCGAAGGCGCGCACCTGATCGACTGGCGGCGCTCGGCCGGGTCCGACACGCTCTTCGTGCGCGAGCGCGAGTGGGAGGCGGCCCACACCGTCTATCTGTGGCCGAACCTGTCGTCGTCCATGCGATTCAAGAGCCACCTTTCGAAAGTCTCCAAGCAGCAGCGCGCATTGGTGCTGACGCTGGCGGCCGCCGAGATTCTGGTGCGCGGGGGCGAGCGCGTCGCGCTGCTGGGTCTGACGCAGCCAACGGCGAACCGGCGCGCCACCCAAAAGCTCGCTCACACGATCGTCTCCGAAAGCGGTGATACGCTGGAGAAGTCGCTACCCGCAAGTGCGCGTCTTGCACGCTTTTCAAGCGTGATCCTGATCTCCGATTTCCTCAACCCCATCGATGAAATCCGGGAAGCCATCGAAGCGTTGGGCGCCGCGGGGGCCAACGGCCATCTCATCCAGGTTCTCGACCCGGCCGAAGAAACCCTGCCCTACGCCGGGCGCACCGAATTCCTGTCTCCCGATGGACGCGATCGCTGGGTCGCCGACCGCGTCGAGGGTCTGCGCGAGCGCTACGTCGAGCGCCTGCAGGCGCACCGCGCGGCCATTCAGGAGGTTGCCCACCGCATCGGCTGGTCGTTTCTCGTCCACCATACCGACCGTTCCGCCTCCGAGCCGCTACTTGCGCTCGTCGCACACCTGAGCGGCTCTGGAGCCGCGCTGCGCTGGAAGGGCACGGACGTGGGAGAAGCCGGCAAATGACATTTGGAGCTCTCGCATTTCTCAACCCGTGGCTGCTCGCGGCCCTGGCCAGCCTTCCGGTCATCTACTGGCTGCTGCGCGCCGTGCCCCCGAGCCCGGCCCGCGTGGAATTTCCGCCCACGCGCATTCTGGTCGGTCTCGAGAACCAGGAAAAGACGGCGGAAAAAACACCGTGGTGGCTGACCCTCATCCGCCTTCTTGCCGCTGCCTTCGTCATCTTCGCGCTCGCGGAGCCGGTGCTCAACCCGACCAAGGGCGCCGCGCTCAAGGGCGAAGGCCCCCTGGTCATCGTGGCGGACAACGGCTGGGGTGCGGCCTCGCGCTGGCCGGCGCGGGCGCGTATGATCGACCGGTTGATCTCTGAAGCCGAGAGCAAGAGCCGCCCGGTGATGCTGGTGGCGACGGCGCTCAAAGCCAAGGGCAGCACGCCCAAGATCGAACCGCCCGCGGACGCGCGAACCTCGGCGGCGGCCATCGAGCCGATGCCTTTTGCACCCGAGCGCGCACACGCAGTCGCGACGATCCGGAATGCGCTTGCCGATGCCAACGCAACGGGCGCGAGCATCGTGTGGTTGCACGACGGTATCGACCACGCCGGCGATGCGGCCGAAATCGCCCAGCAGATGGCGGATATTGCGCAGTCGGGCTCGTTCGCGGTCATCGACGAAACGAAGGGTAAGGAAGCCTTGGCCCTTGCCGCCCAGCTTGGCCAGAAAGGCAAGCTGGAAGCGGTGGTCGACTCGCCTTCCGGAACGGCCCGGTCGGGCCCTATCCACGCCTTCTCCGCTCGCGGCGAGCGCTTGGGTGAAGCCAACTTTACCCTCAGGGCAGGCGAAAGGCGCACTGTCGTGCCGTTCGAATTGCCGCTCGAGTTGCGCAATCAGGTTGCGCGCATCGAAATCCCGGGCGAGCGTTCGGCAGGTGCGGTAAGCCTTATCGACGCGGCGACCCAATGGCATCGCGTGGGGCTCATCTCCGGCGCGAGCCAGGAGCAGGCACAGCCGCTTTTGGCTCCGCTGTATTACATCCAGAAGGCGCTCCAGCCTTTTGCAGAACTCGTTGAGGCCAAAGATGCCAATCTTGCGGCCGGCATCGACTCAATCCTGAAGCAGAACATCTCGGTGTTGATGCTCGCCGACATCGGCACGCTCCCGGAAGAAAGCGCCAAGCAGGTGGATGCGTTCGTCAAGAAGGGCGGCGTGCTGGTGCGCTTTGCCGGTCCGCGCCTGGAAAAGGGCGGCGATGATCTACTCCCCGTTCCACTGCGGGCGGGCGGGCGCTCGCTAGGCGGCGCGTTGTCATGGTCCACTCCCCAGAAACTCGCCAATTTCGACGATGCAAGCCCCTTCTCGGGCTTGATCCCGCCTGCCGATGTCCTCATCAACCGTCAGGTTCTTGCCGACCCCGCCAAGCTCGGCCCCGACGTGGACATTTGGGCGCGTCTGGCGGACGGCACACCGCTCGTGACCTCCACGCGCCGCGGCGAAGGCCGCCTCGTGCTGTTCCACACCACGGCCAACACCGACTGGTCCAACCTGCCGATCTCGGGATTGTTCGTCGACATGCTGCGGCG
This sequence comes from Hyphomicrobium sp., assembly GCA_035325525.1. Taxonomy (GTDB): domain Bacteria; phylum Pseudomonadota; class Alphaproteobacteria; order Rhizobiales; family Hyphomicrobiaceae; genus Hyphomicrobium_B. The sequence continues at coordinate 50,978 of DAOKZR010000010.1, forward strand.
GATCTCGACCATGGGCCGCGCCGCCTCGGGCGCCGCCGCCGATACGGCAGGCGAAGGTGGCGCCCAGGCGACGAGCGCCGATGCCATGAACGTGCTGCCGCCGCTCAAGACGCTCGACGGCTATGGCGATTTGAAGCCGCCGCCACCGACGGCGGAGCCCATCAAGGCTTCCGAAATCGAAAAGACCGTGCCGAGCCTGGAGCATCCGCCCGGCTACTACGGCAATTCGAGCGCGCCCCACTCGTTCAACGTCGTGACGCCCAAGACCGAGTTGAAGCCGATCGCCGCTTTGCCGCGCGGCGTGCAGCGCCTGACCTACGACAACGCAGCCAGCGTGCCGCTCAAATCCTGGATGCTCGCCTTGGCCCTCGCATTGCTGTTTGCCGACATCGTTGCCGTGCTGACACTGCAAGCCGGCGGACTGAAGTACATCTTCCAGCGGCGTGCTGCATCTTCCGCTGCCGCGCTTGCCTTCATGATCGCGGGCGCGGCGTGCGTCATCGCGCCGGCGCCTGTCACTGCCCAGGACATCGACGCACAGAGCCTGAACACACAGAACCGCCACGCACAGAACCGCGGCGTTCAGAGCCGCGACGATGAATTCGCTCCTGCGACGGTGACGGGCCCGCCCCTCTCACCCGCCGATCAGGCTGCCATCGAGGCGACGAGCAAGGTCACCTTCGGCTATGTGCTGAGCGGCGATTCCCAGGCCGACGAGATCAGCCGCGAGGGCTTGAGCGGGCTCGGCAAGGTGCTCGTCACACGCACCGCCGTCGATCCGGGGCCGCCGCAGGCCGTAGACATCGCCAAGGACGAGATCGCTTTCTATCCCATTCTGTATTGGCCGGTGCTGGAAAACGCCCAACCTCTTCCCGATGCGGTGATAGGCAAGATCGACGCCTACATGAAGGAAGGCGGGCTCATCATCTTCGACACGCGCGACTACGGACAGGGCGGCGTCAATGCGTTGCCGATTGGCGGCAAGACTGGAAATGCCCTCCAGCGCCTGCTGGGCAAGCTCGACGTGCCGCGCCTGGAGCCGGTCCCCGAGAACCACGTCGTCACGAAGTCGTTCTATCTGCTGCACTCGTTTCCCGGCCGCTGGGACGGCGGCAATCTCTGGGTCGAGGCCATCAACCATGACAACGGCGAGCGCCAGGCCCGTGTCGCCGACGGCGTGACCTCCATCATGATCACGTCGAACGATTTCGCCGCCGCATGGGCGCTGGATGATCGCGGCCGCCCGATCTATCCGGTCGTACCGGGCGGAGAGAACCAGCGGGAGATGTCGTTTCGCGCGGGCGTCAACATCGTCATGCATGCGCTGACCGGAAACTACAAATCCGATCAGGTGCACGTCCCCGCCATGCTCGAACGGCTGGGGCAGTGAGGACTCGATGAACTGGTCTATAGATTTCGCGCCTCTGCTTCCCGATTTCCTGCTCTGGCTGCTTGCCCTGGTCGCGCTGGCGCTCGTGGTGCTGCTGCTCGTGCGCGGCACGCGCGGCGCCCTGCTGCGCCTTGCTGCGCTTGCGGCTCTCGTCCTGGCGCTGCTTAATCCCACACTGCGCGAGGAGGAGCGTGAACCGCTCGCCAACGTCGCCATCGTCGTGCTCGACGAATCGACGAGCCAGCGGCTTGCCAAGCGGCCCGAGGAGACGGCCGCCATCAAGGCCGATCTCGAAGCCAAGCTCGGCAAGATCCCCCAGCTCACCGTCAAATGGGTCGACGGCGGCAAGGCCAACGAGCAGACCGCGGCGGGCACCAACCTGTTTGCCGATCTGAACGCGGCACTCAACGACACCCCGCCAGACCGCATTGCCGGCGTTATCTTCGTGACCGACGGGCAGGTGCACGATGTTCCCAAATCGGCCCAGGCGCTCGGCTTCGACGCCCCGGTGCATACGTTGCTGACCGGCGCACCCAATGAGTTCGACCGGCGCATCGAGATCATCGAGGCGCCGCGCTATGGGCTGGTCGGCCAGACGCGCCCCATCCGGCTCGCCGTGCGCGAAACGGGCAAGACCGGGCAGCGCGCTGCGGAAGTGACCCTCAAGGTGCGCCGCGAGGGCCGCCCCGACGAAACCATCAAGACGACGATCAACAGCCCGGTGAAGGTCGACATGCCCTTCCCCCACACGGGCACCAACATCGTCGAGGTGGAACTCGGCACCGCTCCCGGCGAGTTGACGCCCGCCAACAACCGCTCGGTCATCGCAGCCGAAGGCGTGCGCGAGAACCTGCGCGTGCTTCTGGTCTCCGGGGAGCCGCACGCGGGTGAACGCACGTGGCGCAACCTCTTGAAGTCGGATGCGGCCGTCGATCTGGTGCATTTCACCATCTTGCGTCCACCCGAGAAGCAAGACGGCACACCCATCAACCAGCTGTCCTTGATCGCATTTCCGACCCGCGAGCTGTTTTCGGAGAAGATCAAGGATTTCGATCTGATCATCTTCGACAGCTACGAGCATCGCGGCATCCTGCAACTGCTCTATTACGACAACATCTCGCGTTACGTGAGCCAGCATGGCGGAGCCTTGCTGATTGCGGCCGGTGACGCGTATGCCTCGCGCTACACGCTGTTCAAGACGCCGCTGGCGCCCGTGCTGCCTGCGCCCCCGACCGGTCGCGTGATCGCGGAACCCTTCAAGGCAAAGATCACCCAGACCGGCCTGCGCCACCCCGTCACCAAGGATCTTCCCGGGTCGGCCGGTGACGTTCCTGCCTGGGGCCGCTGGTTCCGGCTTGCCGAAGTGCGCGCCGACAAGGGGCACGTGCTCATGTCGGGCGCAGAGGACAAACCGCTACTCGTGCTCGATCATAAGGGCAAGGGCCGCGTCGCGCTTCTGACTTCCGATCAGGCCTGGCTGTGGGCGCGCGGCTACGAAGGCGGGGGCCCGCATACCGACCTTTTGCGCCGCCTCTCCCATTGGCTCATGAAGGAGCCGGATCTGGAAGAGGAACGCGTCATCGCCACCTCCAAAGGGTTCAAGATCTCGCTTGAGCGCCGCTCGATGGAAGACGCCGTTCAGCCTGTGAAACTGCTCGAGCCTGGCGGCGAGGAGACGCAAGTCACGCTGGAACCTGCCGGCAACGGCGTCTGGCGCTCGAGTGTCGACGTCAAGGTTCCCGGCCTTTACAAGGCAGAAACGCCCGGTCCCTCCGGCCCGCTGACTGCAGTCGTCAATGCAGGCATCGAAGATCCGCGCGAGATGAACGAGGTCACCGCGACCGCCGACAAGATGAAGCCGATCGCCGATGCCACGGGCGCAGGGGTTTTCTGGACGGATGCCAGCGGCCTGCTGGCCGGCGCCGCCGGCACGACCGTCGAGGTACCGCGCGTGACGATGCTCTCCAACGCCAAGCTTCTTGCAGGCTCGGGCTGGATGGGCCTCAAGGACCGCGACGCCTATCTGACCAAGGGGGTCAAGCTGACGCCTCTGTTCACAGGCCTCATGGCCCTTTCCGCATTGCTGTTCCTGCTTGCAATCGCTTGGTGGCGCGAAGGCCGGTAGGTCCGCAGCCCAAAAGCGATGACACGGCAGCCGGCCCCAGCTATTCTGTGCCTTGGAAATAGGCCGCGCTATGCGGCCAGGGAAAATAGGCCGCACGCTGTGCTCACGAGGTGACCGGGAGAACGTGCATGAACGAGGGGACGACCTCGAGCCGCCCCGGCTCGGCGCGCCCGCTGGGCCTTATCACCAATGATCCTGCTGCGCTTCCCATAGCGGAACGCCTCGCCGCAGCAGGTCGCCGCGTCATCTGTCTCCAGCTGCAACCGGCGCCGCGTCGCGCGCACTCCTCTCCGCTCCTTGAAGCCGCGGCCAACGTCGCCGACATCGCGCGCCAATGCGATACGGTCGCCATTGCGATCGACGATATGCCGGTGCTTCGCGAGATCCTGCTGGGAGATGAAGACCGCGGCAGCTTGGCAGCCGAGCTGCCATCCGGGTCCTGCCTCATCGATTTCGGCATGCATCCGCCGCGCGAGCTGCAATCCATTCTCGGCCTCGTCGGCATCCGCGGCATCGGCGTTGTCGACGCCGCTGTGCTGGGCGGCGCGGACGCGCTTGCGCAAGGTTCCGCCAAGGTGCTTGCCGGCGGCTTCCCCGACGCCGTGGACGCCGTGATGCCGGTCCTTTGCGAACTTGGCATCGTCGAGCGAACGGGGCCGCTCGGCAGCGCACAGACGGCCGCAGCGTTGATGGGGTACGTCGAGGCCGCGCACTTTGCGGCCCGCACCGAAGCCATCAGCGTCGGCGCGCAGCTTGGCATCAAATCTTCCTCGCTCAACCGCATCTTCGATGAAGCGCCGGAGGCGGAGAACGTGATTCTCTTCCAACGGCGCGCCGAGTTTGCCCGGCGGCTCGCACACGGCCGGGGACTGGACGGCGAGGTCATCAGCTTCCTCCGCCTGCGGCCCGCGGCCCCGCCGAATGAAAGCCGTTGACGAATCGCAACCCCAGCTGGCGTCAAGGCGCAAGGGACAAAGCGACTCGCCTAGTAATCGAAGCCTGACCGTTGGCTCACAGGCGAGCCCGGCGCGCGAGGCTTATCGAACCATGTCGCTTCTCTTCCGCATCGTTTACGCGGCCCACGCCAACGGCACGCATCATAAGCTGGCGCTCGATGCGCTCCAGCACATGGAACGGCCTGGCGCGGAGCGGTGGCGGCGCGTATTCCTGAAACACGTCGATCTCTACCTCGAAGGGTCGAAGGCCCCCGACAAGAGCTTCAAGGACTTCAAGAACCACGTTCTACATGTGAGCGAATCCTACTGGGGCGGCGCGCCGGAGAAAGTCGAGGCATGGTATGGCCACACGGTCAGCGCGCTGCGCGAGTCTCGCTGGGCGGATGCGGCCTATGCCGCCGGCGTGCTGTCGCACTACTACACCGATCCGATCCACCCCTTCCACACGGCGCAGACGGAAGCGGAAAACTCCATTCATCGCGCCGTCGAATGGACCATCAACCGCTCCTATGACGCGCTGCGCGCCCTTGGCGTCGCGCGCTACGGCACGCTCGACGTCGCCGTCCCCCAAGGCGCCCACTGGCTGAAGGAGATGACGTGCGACGGCGCGGAATTCTCCCATCGCTATTATGAGAAGCTGATCGAGCAGTACAATTTCAAGCGCGGCGTAGTGCACCCGGAAGAAGGCTTCGACGACGTGGGCCGCAACGCCGTCGCCGAGCTTGTGATGTACGCGGCAGACGGCTTCGGCCACATCCTCGACAAGGCCATCGCGGAATCGGGCGTCCAGGCGCCGGATGTCAACCTCACGCTCGATACCATCATCGCAACGCTGAAGATCCCGGCCAAGTGGGTCGAAAAGAAGCTCGCCGACGCCGAGGACCGGCGCATCGTCCAGGCCATCTACGACGAATTGCAGGCAACCGGCCGCGTCGAGCATTCGCTGCCCGAGGACGACCGCATCATTCGCGACCTGCACAAGCGCGAAGTTCTCGACGCGGCACGCGCGAAGCAAACCGGCCAGCGTGCAGCGCGCGTGCCCGAAGGCGATCCGATCAGTGCGCAACGCGCGCAAGCGCTGCGCCAAGGCCAGAGCCTGGCGCCCGCCGCCCTCGCCGCTGGCGGCAAGGCCGCAAGCGCCGCTGTCAGGCAGAAGACCCCGCGCCGCATCGAGATCGACGCGGAACTGGCGCCCGAGGCGCTAGCAGACCCCACGCCGCACCCGCTCGCCGCCGAGCCCGGCGCGGCGGCACTGGCGCCCCACGGCACGTCCGCGCCAGCGCGCGCACCACATGCGCACGAGGACGAAACCCAGAACCGCCGCGCGTATCTGACCGCCATCGACGATCTCGAGAAGGCGCCTTCCATCGGCCCGAAGACCGCCGAACGCTTTGCCGCACTCGGCATCAAGACGGTCGCCGACTTCCTTGCTCACGCGCCCGATGATCTTGCCGGACTGTTGAGCGACCGGCGCATGAATGCCGCTATCCTGCAGGAGTGGCAGGATCAGGCGCAACTGGTGATGGAGATCCCCGGCTTGCGCGGCACCCATGCGCAACTCTTGACGGGGGCGGGCTACAAGACCGCCGCACAGGTTGCCGCCGCCGACCCGGTCGGTTTCGCCGCCGGCATTCTGAAGTTCGCAACGAGCGAGGCGGGTAAACGCATTCTGCGCGAGGGCAATCCGCCCGACATCGCCAAGATCAAGTCGTGGATTGAATCCGCCCGCCTTGAAAAAGCAGCGTGACGCTCGGTCTGGTCAGCTGTGAATACGTATGGTGAGCCCGGTTGGGATCGGCCCAACGACCGGCGCGGTCAGGAAGCATGGCGTTGATGGGTTGAAGTGGAGGGATGCGGCGGCAGCTTCGTCGTTCCTCGAGCTTATCCGTCGAGACGCCTCGCTGCGCGAACACCCCTCCGCGCAATGGGTAATGGATGCGCTGAACCGCAGACAAGGCGATCCTCTGGCCGCGCTGCGCTCGGCGCAGTATGCGCACACGCCGGCGGCCGCCAGGCTGATGCCTGAGATCCGCGCCGAGCTGCTCAAGACCGTATCCATGCTGCCGCCGGACGTGCGCCTGCTTCGTTACAACTCTCAATATGAGCCAAGCTACCAGCGCCAGCTCGACATGGCAGACAAGCTGCGCAAGCGCGTGGGTGGCGACAATGGCGCGTTTGATGGCGAGCCATTCCCACCCAAGCCGCGGTGGATGCGCTGGTCGACCTATCGCCGGCTGCAAGCAAGATACGACCAGCTGAACGATTTGTGGGCCGCCGGCGTGATGCAGGCCTGCGCCATACGCTGACCGCTTCGCAGCGTTTCTGAAGGATTATTTCAGTCCGAGCATGCGCTGCGCTTCGCGAGCGGCGGGGCGGTACAGCTCCATCGTTGATTCGTCCGGGACGGGCCAGACCTCGCCGCGCATCATCCTTTGAGAAAGTTCCTCAAGTGCCGCCATCGGCATGTGCCTGTCCGTCATCAGCAGCGACAGAACAATTTCATCTTCCTGTCTGGGGCTGACGTTGCATGCTTCGCAAAGAGTAAGCGCGCCGAATTTTGTCGCCCCGCATGAAAAGCAGATTGCTATCGTCATTGAAATCCTCGCTCAGCCGTGGCCATGCGTGGATTGTACCAGAAGCGGTTTTCACACTTTCGTGAGGTTGACGGGCGAAAACAGGACGCTCAGAGATCGTCGCCATCAGTCGTAATTGCCGTTTGGCCTGCAATCGGCTTGAAAATTGGGCCCAGAACTCGCTCGATGTGATCGACGCCCTCTCTGAACTGTTTCTCACACGGTGCATTCCGGGGCGCATTCGTTCAGATAGCCGAATCTCCCAAGACGACCGTACACCACATCTAGTGGTTGCCTAATGGTTGCCCGTGCCAAACCACCGATTAAGAGGAGGTCTCTAACCAATTGAAAACATTGGTGAGCCCGGTTGGGATCGAACCAACGACCCTCTGATTAAAAGTCAGATGCTCTACCGCTGAGCTACGGGCCCCCAGGGGGGTGCGATTACCCGCCTTTTGACGCCATGGCAAGCGTCATGCTCCTGAGGCTGTTGCGCCAATGGTCACGGTCCGGTTTGGCCTGCGTTTCCATAAGAGCCGCACGAGGCCCAACTTGTGCGCCTGACCGATGGCGAAGGTGGCCGCGACCATGCCAAGCGCCAAGCCCGGCACCCTGCAGGCAATGCGCACGCCTCCCGCTTGGCGGTGCCGGAAGCCTGCGCTTTCACCGATGACTCGGCTTCTCGAGCACCTCCCGCCCTCCTCATGCGGCCTGGACATGGCAGGTTTGAGTTGCGCAATGCCAAGGTAAATGCTGTATGGGCAGCGCCTCGCCGCGCCAACCCGGCGCCCGGCGCGAACTGATCCGCGCACCCGCGCGAGGCCCGATCACCCCCAATCGACCCAATCGACCATGACAGGAAAGCACGCCATCGGACGCTTCGCCCTTGTCAGCGACCGCCTGAAGGCGATCGCGCTGATGTGCACGGCCGTAACCGTGTTCGCCTGCCTGGACGCCTCCGCCAAGTATCTTGTCACCCAAGGCGGCCTTCCCATGGCCGAAATCGTCTGGCTGCGCTTCGTGGGACAGATGTTGCTGATGATCGCGATCCTGGGCCCCAACGCCATACCCAGCCTGTTCACCACCAAAAAGCTCGGCTGGCAGATCATCCGCTCCATACTGATGGCGGCAACCACCACATTCAATTTCATCGCCGTGAAGTACCTGCGCCTCGATCAGACTGTGTCGATCGCGTTTCTGGCGCCCCTCGTCGTTGCCGCGCTGGCGGGTCCGTTCCTTGGAGAATGGGTCGGCTGGCGGCGCATGGTGGCGATCCTGGCCGGCTTCCTCGGCATCCTCATCGTGGTGCGCCCCGGCTTCACCCATGTGCATTGGGCCTTCGGCATCGCCTTCCTGGCGATGCTGGCGTATGCGCTGTTCATGCTGGTGACGCGCAAGCTCTCGCCATTCGATCCGCCGCTGGTCACGCTGTTTTATGCTTTGCTGGTGGGAACGGTCGCCTCCGCGCCGCCGGCGATATCGGTCTGGATCTGGCCTGCCGATCTTTGGCAGTGGGCGCAGCTGTTGAGCCTGGGCGCGCTTGGCGGCACGGGGCATTACCTGCTCATTCTCGCCTATCGCCTCGCGCCCGCATCGAGCGTCACGCCCTTCCTCTACTTTCAGATCCTCTCGATGGTCAGCCTCGGGTATCTGGTTTTCGGCGACGTGCCCGACCGCTGGTCTATGCTCGGCTCCAGCGTCGTGATCGCAGCCGGCGTCTACCTCGTGCATCGCGAGCGCGTCATCTCTCGGGAGGAGAAAACAGCTTTCAGCCGCGCGCCGTGACGCGCGGCTTGACCTCCTGCGCCCAGGCGGCAAACCGCCGCTCGGCGATCGCCGCGCGCATACCCGCCATCAGTTCCTGATAGAATGTCGTGTTGATCCACGAGAGGATCATTGCACCCAGGTATTCGCCGGAGCGGATGAGGTGATGCACGTAGGCGCGCGAATAATCGCGTGCCGCCGGGCATCCGCTCAGAGCATCGACCGGCGCAAGATCCTCAGCGTGCTTGGCGTTCTTGAGGTTGAGCACGCCGCCCCAGGTGAAGGCGTAGCCGTGGCGCCCGTTACGGGTCGGCATCACGCAATCGAACATATCGATGCCGCGCGCCACGCTTTCGATCAGATCGAGCGGCGTGCCCACGCCCATGAGGTAGCGGGGCTTGCCGGCGGGCAGGAACGGCAGCGTTGCTTCCAGCGTCGCAACCATCGCCTCGTGCCCCTCGCCGACAGCAAGGCCACCGACCGCATAACCGGGCAGATCGAGGCCGGCGAGTTCTTCCGCCGAGCGCCGTCGCAGGGCCGGATCGATGCCCCCTTGCACAATGCCGAACAACGCTTGGCCCGGCGATGCGAACGTCTCGAAAGCGCGCCTGGAGCGCTCCGCCCAGCGCAGCGACAATTCCATCGCGCGCGCAACCTCACCGGTCTCGGCGGGAAGCTCGATGCACTCGTCGAACTGCATCTGGATGTCCGCTCCAAGCAGCGACTGGATCTCGATGGAGCGCTCGGGCGAGAGCATGTGACGCGAGCCGTCGATATGGGACTGGAACGCGACGCCTTCTTCGGTGATCTTGCGGATCTTGGAGAGGCTCATAACCTGAAAGCCGCCCGAATCGGTGAGGATCGGGCCGTCCCAGCGCATGAATTTGTGCAAGCCGCCAAGGCGCGCCACCCGCTCCGCACCCGGACGCAGCATCAGGTGATAGGTGTTGGCAAGGACAATGCCGGCGCCCGCCTGCCTGACCTGTTCCGGGTAGAGCGCCTTCACCGTCGCCACCGTCCCGACCGGCATGAAGGCGGGCGTGCGGATCGCTCCGCGCGCAGTCGAGATCTCACCCAGGCGGGCAAGCCCGTCCTGAGCGAGCAGCCGGTAGCCGAAACGGGGTTGAGGCTGTTCCATCGCAGCGCCGTCTTATCGCTTCAAGGCACCGCGCGCGGGAAACAGCAGGCTGGCGTCGCCATAGGAATAGAAGCGATAGCCGTTATCGATTGCGTGCTTATAAGCCGCTTGCATGGTCTGCAATCCGCAGAAGGCCGAGACCAGCATGAACAAGGTGGAGCGCGGCAGGTGAAAATTGCTCATTAGCGCGTCCACAGCCTTGAAGCGGTAACCGGGCGTGATGAAGATCGACGTCTCACCGCTGAACGGCATTATCTCTCCCGAGTCGTTGGCGGCGCTTTCTAAAAGGCGCAACGATGTCGTGCCGACCGCGATGATGCGCCCGCCGCGCGCGTGCACTGCGTTGAGCGCGGCCGCCGACTGTGGCGTCACTTCGCCCCACTCGGCATGCATCTTGTGGCCTTGCGTATCCTCCGCCTTCACGGGGAGGAACGTACCCGCGCCAACGTGCAGCGTCACGAAATGCTCCTCCACGCCGACGTCCTTGAGCTTGGCCAGGAGCTCATCGGTGAAATGCAACCCAGCCGTCGGCGCCGCCACCGCGCCGGGCTCGGTCGCGTACACCGTCTGATAGGTGATGCGGTCTGCGTCGTCGGGAGTCCGGCGATTGGCGATATAGGGCGGCAGCGGCATCTCGCCGACTGCCAGGAACGCCGCATCCAGGTGCGGCCCCGACAGATCGAACGCGAGGTCGACTTCACCGTCCGCGGTCTTGCCGACCACGGTCGCGTCGAGCGCCCCAAGGTGGCACATGGTATTGGAGTGTCCAAGCTGCACGCGATCGCCCGCCTCCAGCCGTTTGGCCGGGCGCGCCAAGACCCGCCAGACATGATCGTCAAGGCGCTGCATGAGATTGAGCGAGATCTTTGCGCTGACGCCGTCACGGATGCGCACGCCACGAAGCGCAGCAGGAATGACGCGCGTCCTGTTGAACACCAGCGCGTCTCCGGGCGCCAGCAGGTCCGGCAGATCGCGCACGATGAAATCGCGCAACATGTCTTCTTCACCAGGCTTCACCGCGAGCAGGCGCGCACTGTCCCGCGGCGAGGCCGGGCGCAGCGCAATCCTCTCGTCGTCCAATTCAAAATCGAAAAGCTCGGTTCGCATCAAATTTCCTGCTGCGGCCTCGGTGAAGCAATATCGGCGTATGCGAAATCAAGTCTGAACGATCCCGCCGCCGATCCAAAGTCAATCGTGCGGCAGGCGCACTTGGAATGCTAGAGCCACTTTTCACCGATCGCGCCAATGACACGAAACGGCTCTAGCGATGTTGCCCGTCGCGCTTCCTGCTGGAGAACCGGCACCCACGTTTCCCAGAAGCGCTTTTTAGCGCGGCTGCCGCCAGATGGCCGCTGCCGCGCATCCTGCCAGTGCAAGCCAGCTTGCTATCGTCAGGCTACCGCCGGTCGGCGCCGCAAACGGGAAGATATGCTCCCCCGTTACGGCATGAAAGGTCACGGCGCCCGCAAACAGGCAGACGCCAGCCAGCATTGACGCCCCGGACGGGACAAACCCTCGATGGGGAAAGATCGTAGCCAGCACCGCGATGCCGACAACCGCGGCAGCATGAATCATCAGCATGGATGCGGCTGTTGCCAGCGCCGGACTTTCGATCTTGTGGGCCGCCGCCGCCGCGAGCGCAACGCCCGCGGCACCGGCCAGTCCCGCACCGGCTAGGAGTGCAAGCGCCCCTTTCGTGTGAGCCAAGCTTCCGGCCGGCGCGCCCGGCATCACGCCTGGTCCGCCGCCACGCGCACCGAGATCATTTTGTCGGGTGAGCGAGGCGGCTCGCCGCGATTGATCTTATCGACGTTCTCCATGCCCTCGATGACCTTGCCCCAGACCGTGTACTGGCCATCGAGGAAGGCCGCGTCGTCGAAGCAAATGAAGAACTGGCTATTGGCGGAGTTCGGGTTCGACGCGCGCGCCATGGAGCAGACGCCGCGCACGTGAGGTTCCTTGTTGAACTCGGCTGGAAGATTGGGATGGCTCGAGGATCCCGTGCCGCGCCCCTGAGGGCAACCTGTCTGCGCCATGAAGCCGTCGATGACGCGATGGAACACGATGCCATCGTAGAACTTCTCGCGGGCGAGCTGCTTGATGCGCTTTACGTGCTTGGGTGCAAGGTCAGGGCGCAGCTCGATCACAACTGTGCCCTTGCTCGTCTCGATGATCAGCGTGTTCTCGGGATCCTTGTAAGCGGCCATTTTGGGGATATTCCTCCAGGAGTCTGTATTTTCGCGATGGCGTTCTTTCCGGCGAACGCCTATGGCCGGAACGCCGCCGCACCTAGCGCGGCGGCGTTCGAGAGGGCTGGCAGAATTACTCGACGGTGACTTTCACCATCACATCCGGGTTTTCGACCATGCCGCTGCCGCTGGCGCCGCGCTTGAGTTTGTCGACGAACTCCATGCCCGACACGACCTGTCCCCAAACCGTGTACTGGCCGCGCAAACCGGCGCAACCGCTATCGTCGAAGCAGATGAAGAACTGGCTGTTGGCCGAGTTGGGATCCTGGGTGCGGGCCGCGCCGACCGTGCCGCGCTTATAGGGCTCGTTGGAGAATTCGGCCGGGAGATCGGGGAGATCCGACCCACCCATGCCCGTCCCGGTGGGATCGCCCGTCTGCGCCATGAAGCCGTCGATGACGCGATGCCACTTGATGCCGTCATAGAACCCCTTCGCGGCCAAGGCCTTCACGCGCTCGACGTGCTTGGGCGCGAGATCGGGGCGCAACTTGATGACGACCTTGCCGGTTTTGAGTTCGATGACCAGCGTGTCGCCGGCGGCTGAGGCCGGAGAGTTCATGGCGATGACGCCGAACGACACCGCCACGAGCGCGGCGGCAAGGCTTTTCAGGAAACGCATAGGGTCCTCTCTGGTTGTTCGGAAAGAAGCATCGGCGATCATCGACCTACGCCGCGTGCATACCCGATGCCGGCCCGATGCTGGTCGCGCCGGCCGGCCTGAAAAGCGTCAGGCGGCGGCAGGCGGGCAGTGTGGCCGACCTTATGGCGTTTTGACGGCTCCGCGGCAACCCCCTGCGGCTAGCCGCCCGGAGGGTCTTTCATCCCGCGCGGCCGGCCCAGGGGCGCGGACTGCTCGGGGATCGGCAGGAAACCCAATCCTGTCCGGCCGATCGGGGCAAGCTGCGAGGAGGCTGCGGGAAGGCATTGCCGTCTCGCCGGCCCGATTGGTGCGGGATGGAGCCCGCAAATGACCCTGAGCAGCCGCGTTATAATGGGTTTTTGCCCGCGGTCTTGGCGCGCAAGGCTTCAATGACATGGCTTGAAACGAACGGCGTTGTGTCTCCCCCCATCGACGCGATGGCGCGCACCAGGTTTGCCGCGATATGGCGCACGGCCGGAGAGGCGGACACGTAGATCGTCTGGATCTCGGGCGCCATCTGGCCGTTCATGCCGGCCATCTGCATCTCATAATCGAAGTCCGTGCCGTCACGCAGGCCGCGCACGATGACGCTCGCCCCGTGAGCGCGCGCAGCGTCAACCGCAAGCCCGCAGAACGTCACGATGTCGATCTGCGCACCGGTGTCCTGTGCAATCGCGCCCGCTTCTTTCTGCAGCATCGCCACGCGCTCGGCTTCGCTGAACATCGGTGACTTACCCGGATTGACGCCGATGCCGATGACGAGTCTGTCGAGCAGCGCCGCGGCGCGACGGATGACGTCCGTATGACCGAGGGTCACGGGGTCGAAGGAGCCCGAGTAAAAGCCCGTAAGGAACTTTGGAGTCGCTGTTTTGGCGGGCATCGGCGGCCTTGCAACAAAGGGATGAAAATGCCCGGTCGTCGATCGCCCGGGGTTGGCCATGATAGCCCGCCTCGCCCGCCATCGCCTAGCCCCGCCTGCCTCGACCCAACAAGCAACAGGGCCCGGCGCCAAGCCGGGCCCTGTGTTTGGTTTCTTATATCCTGTCGGCCGTTACTTCAGGGAAGCGGGCGCTTCACGAGACCCGAAGATATCGGACAGATTGAAGCGGTAGCCAAGACCGACCGAGAAGATCCACGGATCGATGTCGACGTCGGCCGAGTGGCCCGTCGACCAATGTGCCTCGGTGTCGAGCCAGACTTTCTTGACGTCGGCGTTCAGATAAAGGCCGTTACCGATCTCTAGGTCAAAGCCGGCCTGCAGCGCGAAGCCCCACGCGTTGTCGATATTAAGCGATGCACCACCCAGCGTCGGGCTGTTGCCTTCGCTGAAGAAGGCCATGTACTGCACGCCCGCGCCGACGTAGGGCTTGAAGCCGTTCATCGGATCGAAATGGTACTGCAGTGTCAGGATTGGCGGAAACACCCAGGTGTCGCCAAGATCGGCCCCGGCCAGCAAGCCCTCTCCGTCTACGTCGAACTTGGCAAAGCAGCAGAAAAGTTCTGCCGCAATGTTCTTGTTGAAGAAGTACGTGAGCGTAAGCGTCGGGATGACTTCCGTGCTGACGTCTGCGTCAGCGCCGGGAACGAGCGCGCCGCCGGGCGCATATACAGTTGCGCTGGCATCCGGAGCGACCACGGTGCCCTGCAGGCGAACCAGGAAATCCCCATTATAGTTACCAGCGGATGCAGGCGCCGATGCCGTCGCCAGCGTTGCCCCCAACGCAGCGGCGGCCAGCGTCGATTTTCCCAGGTTGAACATATGCTTCCCCTGTCCCTGTCTTCATCTGTGTCTTGAATCGCTGCCGGTCCGGCGACTCTGTGGGTGACACACTTTTATCAAGTAGGAGCTTGGTTCCAGATCAGATAATCGAATCCAACTGATAAGGATCAGTCCGGCGTCGGAGTTTCCGGTTGATGTTGCGCTGACGCCACGCTGATGCTGACACACATCAATACGTTTGGCCGCCGACGCCGCATCCGGCGCGCGCGCCGATCCGCCGGGGTCCTGATCCCGATCAAAGGGAGGCCCGCCCGGCTGTGCCAGAATATGCGCGCAACTTAACACCGGCGCGCGGAACAATCCTGGATCGATATGCCAACTTCGAAGCTCACACTCGCCGAGCGGCGGCCTCTCACCGAACCATTGCCGGCCTTCGACCCGGAGACGACGGGCCTGATAAAACTGCGCAGCGTGGCCCAAGTGCAGCGGCTCCGGCGGCGTCAGCGGCTGGCCTTCTTGGCGCCGGACAACGTCTACATCGTACGCTCCGGCCTGATGGCCGTGGAGGGCGCGCCCGTCGCCAACAGGCGCTCCATCTTCGAACTGCTCTATCCCGGCGACATCCTGGTGCCGGGATTGCAGGTGCCTATCCCCGACCTGGGATTGACAGCGACAACATCCGCCGAACTCTGGCGGCTTTCTTCCCACACCTTCACGCAGGAGATGCATCGCGACAGTGCGCTGGCCGATCTCGTCTTCCACAGGCTCAACGCGCAACGCGCCCGCATGCAGCTGCATGTGGCCGTGCTGGCCGGCCTCGCCAGCGAGCAACGGGTGGTGGCCCTGCTGATAGAGGCGGCAAGCCGGTTGGGTGTTCGCGACAGCAGAGGGGTGAGTTTCGATATGCCCCTGTCACGCATGGAGGTGGCTGAATACCTCGCCCTCAACGCCGACACGCTTTCACGCATCATGTCCCGGCTCACTCATTCCAACATCATCGAGCGGACCGGCCGCATGCAAATGACGGTGCGCGATTGGGAGGCGCTTCTTGCCCATTGCCCCATGGCCAACGCTGTCTCCGCGTTGCACACGCCTTAGAGCAGCATTCGGGTTTTCCGAGCCGTAGGCGCGACTTGCACGAAACGCGAAACGCTCCCCAAGGTGCGCGCCGGAGAGCAGGCGCCACGAAATGAAAAGACGAAATGAAAAGGCTCCGGATTGCTCCGGAGCCTTTTGTTATTGCGCCATACCTCTCAGGCCTTGCCTTTTGGGGGCCATGTTCGCCCTGGAACGGCGCGCTATTCCTCGCCGCCGTCTTCGCCGTTGTCCTCTTCCGTGATGCGCTCCACGGACACGACCTTTTCCGCACCATCCGTCTTGAAGATGCGTACGCCTTGCGTGTTACGGCCCGCGATGCGGACATCGTGCACGGGGCAGCGAATGAGCTGGCCGCCGTCCGTCACGAGCATGATCTGATCGTTTTCCTCGATGGGGAACGACCCGACGAGCCGTCCGTTGCGATCATTGACGACCATGGCGACGATCCCCTTGCCGCCGCGGCCGGATGTGCGGAACTCATAGGACGACGAGCGCTTGCCAAAGCCCTTATCGGAGACGGTGAGCACGAACTGTTCCCTCGCCTGCATCTCTGCGAACTTTTCGGCGGTGAGCGTAATCTCGCCGTCCGCGCCCTCTTCGTCGGCCTCGATCTCGAGATCGGCCTCCTCGGCGCCCTCGGCGCGGCGCAGCAACGACGCCTGCTTGAGGTAGGCTGCACGTTCGGCAGGACTTGCCTCGACATGGTGGAGGATCGCCATGGCGATGACGTCGTCGGCCTCCGCCAGGCGGATGCCGCGCACCCCGGTGGAATCGCGGCCCTTGAACAGCCGCACCTGATCGCAGATCAGGAACCGGATTGCCTGTCCTTCGGCCGTGGTGAGCAAGACATCATCGTCGGGCCGCGCGATCGCGACCTGCACGATCGTGTCGCCCTCGTCGAGCTTCATCGCAATCTTGCCGTTGCGGTTAATGTTCTCGAAGTCGGCCAGCGCGTTACGGCGGATGTGGCCGGAGCGTGTGGCGAACATCAGCTCCAGTTCGCCCCAGGTCGCAGTATCCTCGGGCAGCGGCAGGATGGAGGTGATCGTCTCGCCTTCGCTGAGCGGCAGAAGATTGACGAGCGCCTTGCCTGGCGACTGCGGCGTGGCTGGCGGCAACCGCCACACCTTCATTCGGTAGCACATGCCGCGCGAGGAGAAGAACAGCACGGGCGTATGCGTCGAGGCGACGAAGAGCTGCGTAACGAAGTCCTCCTCGCGCGTGGTCATGCCCGAGCGGCCCTTGCCGCCGCGGCGCTGCGCGCGATAGGCCGCGAGCGGCACGCGCTTGATGTAGCCCTTGTGCGAGACGGTGACGACGCAATCCTCGCGCTGAATGAGATCTTCGTCCTCGACCTCGCCCTCGATATCGAGAACCTCGGTCTTGCGCGGCGTGGCGAACTCCTCGCGAATGGCGATCATTTCGTTCTTGACGATCTCCACGACGCGCGCGCGCGACGACAGGATGTCGAGATAGTCCTTGATCTCGGTGGCGATCTTGTTCAATTCGTCGGCAATTTCATCACGGCCGAGCGCAGTGAGCCGTGACAGCCGCAACTCGAGGATGGCCTTGGCCTGCTCATCGGAAAGCTTGTAGGCGCCGTTCTCAGCCAGCTTGTGGCGCGGGTCAGCGATCAACTCGATCAGCGGCGCCATGTCCTTGGCGGGCCAATCGCGGGCCATCAACTCGTCCTTGGCGGCGGCGGGCGATGCGGCATGGCGGATCAGCCTGATGACCTCGTCGATGTTGGCCACCGCGATCGCCAAGCCGACCAGGACGTGCGCGCGCTCGCGGGATTTCGCAAGCAGGTGCTTGATCCGCCGCGTCACGACCTCCTGACGGAACGACGTAAAGGCGTGGATCATGTCGTGCAGGTTGAGGCTTTCGGGCCGCCCGCCGTTGATGGCGAGCATGTTGGCGCCGAATGTCGTCTGCAGATCGGAATACTTGTAGAGGTTGTTGAGCACGACATCGGCGACCGCGTCGCGCTTCAGTTCGATGACGATGCGGATGCCTTCACGATTGCTTTCGTCCCAAAGGTCCGCGATGCCTTCGATCTTTTTTTCGCGGACGAGGTCGGCGATCTTCTCGATCAGGACGCGCTTGTTGACCTGATAGGGGATCTCCGTGACGATGAGCGCCTCGCGGTCCTTGCGGATGTTCTCCACCTTCACGCGCGCGCGCATGATGATGGAGCCGCGGCTCTTGTGGTAGGCGGAGAGAATACCGCCGCGGCCCAGGATGATGCCGCCCGTTGGAAAGTCCGGACCCTGTACGATCTGGCAAAGCTCATCGAGGCCGATCTCGGGGTTATCGAGTTCGGCGAGACAGGCGTCGATGATCTCGCCCAGATTGTGGGGCGGAATGTTCGTCGCCATGCCCACCGCGATGCCGCCGGCGCCATTGACCAGCAGATTGGGGAACTTCGCGGGCAAGACCGACGGCTCCTGCAGGCGGCCGTCGTAGTTGTCGCGGAAGTCGACCGTGTCATTGCCCAGGTCATCGAGCAGATACTGCGAAACCTTGGCCAGACGGGATTCGGTGTAGCGCTCGGCTGCCGGAGGATCGCCGTCGATCGAGCCGAAGTTGCCCTGGCCGTCCACAAGGGGCACGCGCATGGAGAAGTCCTGCGCCAAGCGCACGAGCGCATCGTAGATCGCCATGTTCCCATGGGGATGGAAGTCACCCATGGTATCGCCGACGATCTTCGACGACTTCATGTGCTTGCGGTTCCACTCTAGATTCAAGCGGTCCATCGCGTACAGGATCCGCCGGTGCACGGGCTTCAAGCCGTCGCGCACATCGGGAAGCGCGCGCGAGATGATCACGCTCATCGCGTAATCGAGATACGAGCGCTTCATCTCCTCGGAAATCAGAACCGGCCGGATGTCGTTTGGCTCTTTGCCGCCCGAACGGTGATCGTCGTCGCTATTGTCTGCCAAGCTAAGCGCTCATCCAAATCGCTATTGAAGGGATCGTCCGACCTGAGGCGCGCCGGGCGGTTTTTCGCCCCCATTGGCACTCCAAATCAATCGCGCCTTTAACTTACCCGATCGGGAGGCCCGGCGGCAACTGCGCGTCGCCATGTCACGGCGCCATCTCCCCACGAGTTTATTCTTATTTATCATGCCGTTACTTCGACACACCGAATGCGGAGTCCAGCCCCGTCGCGACTTGCTGTCGACAAACTCTGTTCCTACATGGCGCACGAGCCAGCGCGCAGCCCAAAGCGCCGCCGATTCCAGGCTCCCGCCGCCTTGCAAGAGCGCGGCTTCAGAGAGGACAACAACGCATGAAAAAGACACTTCTCTCACTCGCCTTCGTACTCGTGGCGGGCACGCTCCCCGCCATGGCCGAGACCGGGCTTCCAGCCAATACGTTCATCGCCGAGGAAGCTCCGGCCCAGTATCTGGCCAAGGATCGGCTGATCGGCGTCAAAGTGAAGGGTCCCGACGGCAAAATCGTCGGCGACATCGAGGACATCATTCTGTCGGGCGACCATCAGGTCGTTGGCGTGGTCATGGGAACGGGCGGCTTTTTCGGGCTGTTCGAAAAGAAGGTCGGCGTCGAAATCGGTGCGCTTCAATTCGAAGTTACCGATGGCAAGATCAGCGCGAGCATGCCGGCTGCGACGCACGACGTCATTCAGGCCGCGCCTGCATTCCAGCGCAACAGCCCGAAGAAGTCCCTTTTCGAGCGCGCCCTGGAAAAGGGCCAGGAACTGCGTGACAAGACCGGCGTATCGGCCAAGGATGCTTACGAGAGCGCCAAGGAGAAAGCGGGCCCGGCTATCGAGAAGGCCAAGGAAGCCGCCAGGGAAGCCCTCGAGAAGGCCAAGAACGCCGCGCAGGAAGCCGTGGAAAAGGCGAAGGAAGCCGCCCAGCCTTCTGAGCATCCCGCCGGTGAGCATCCTGCTGGAGAGGCTGCGCCCAAGTCCGAGACGGCGACTCCTGAAACGCCTGCTCCTGCGACGCCCGCTCCCGAAACCACCGCGCCCGCGGAGCCGGCACCGGCAGAGGAACCACCCAAGCCTTAGACATCAGCGCACGTGCCGGCCACATCCGGGGCCCGGGCGAGAAATCGTCCGGGCTCGGTCACGTTCTCGCCGGGCTGAAGTTCCAGCATCCGTTTGGAGTCGCGCGAACTCCATCCGCTTGCGTCAACACAAGCCGCAAAGCCTGCAGCGCCGTCCTTCATAAACCCGAGGTCACATTGGCCCTCGGTCACATTGGCCCTCGGTCACATGGACTCCGGTCTCGACGAGTTCGAGATCAAGGACGATCAGCGCGGACGATCAGCGTGTGGGACGCAAACGGCTCGAAGGCGCCCCCGCGGCGCCTTCGAAGCACGGCGCGCGACCACCCCTATGGCCGCGCATGAGAACCAGAGGCCGCGAAGCCTTATTCGATTTATTCGGCTTAAACCCTCCGCGAAGGGAATTCCCCGCTGCGGCCCCTGGTGTTGAGCGCATATTCAACACCCCCCAAGAGCAACGCAACGTCAGACCGCCTTGCTGAATTGTTTTATTGGGGAAGTGCAAGACGCAGGATCATTTCTGCGTGCGTTTTTTGAAGAAGCCGGGCTCGCCCGTTGCGCATCGAACACAGCGATCGAATAGAATCGCGCGAAGCTTTCGCCTCGAGATTGACCCACCGAACGCTGACTATTTTTCAACGCGCGTTCACGCACGCGCGCTTGCGCGATCAGTGCGCTGATCAATCCTTGTGATTGGTGATGGCGACGAATTCATCGTCCTTCTGGCAACGCCGTTCGTGCATCAGAAAGTCATAGTATCCGCAGCGTCCGTCTCCTGGGTAATCGCGGCAGGCGAAGGGACGCGCTTCATAAATGGTGCAGCGGCGCAGCGTCGTGTCGAAGAATTGACAGATGCGGCCGAAGTGCGTGTCGGGCTTGCGCCGCATGATGAACTTGTGCCCGTGGTCCTCGCGCGTATAGCGCTCGCGGGCTGCTTCAAAGCTGATGCCGAAGTGACGCGCCAGGCGCTCCACGTCCCGTTTGTTGAGGGCAATGACCGGATAGGAACAGCAGTAGCCTGGGCATTTCAGACAATTGTATTGCGGCATCGGCGCGTTCGCTGCTCCCGTTGCGTAAGAGAGTCGATGGTTAATCGCTTCAGCATGGCCATAACGCTTTCGCCGGACACGTCAAGTTGCGGGCCCTTCTTGCAAGGACCGCACGGCCGAGCGCATCGCCGCCAATCCTTGTTCGCGCCGGTGCCGCCGTCCGGGCAATGAGGTTGCGGCCACGGGCTCGCACGGGGTTTGCCGCCCGGCGCAAATGCGATTGCAAAAAAAACGCGACTTCCCTAGGCGCGCCGATCGCAACCGCCGCCCGTCCGTTCTTGCGGCTCTTGCATCTCGAGCATAAATCGGATAGAACAAAAGTCGAACATTAGCCTTCGGGGCGCGACCCGTCACGGCCACGTCATCCGGAGTCTGCGATTTGCGTGGACAACTGCTCGCCCATCCCGCGCGCGGCCGCGTTCGCCGCTAGTGTGCGAAACGAGGAATCGATGAGAACGCGCCGGTGCGCGCGCCTCCAAGGCGGTTTCCAGGCCCGGAAAGGCCGGGTTCGAAGACGCCCGGCCCCATACGCAGGCCGGGACTGAGCCGCCGCAAGAAGAGCCGCCGCAAGAACCATCAAACGGGACATAATTAAACGAGACGTAATCGAAGGAGAGTATGATGGCAGGTTCGGTCAACAAAGTGATCCTGGTCGGCAATGTCGGCAAGGATCCCGAAATCCGCCGCACCCAGGACGGCCGCCCGATCGCGAACCTCTCGCTTGCAACGAGCGAGACGTGGCGAGACAAGAGCACGGGCGAGCGCAAGGAGAAGACCGAGTGGCATCGTGTCGTGATCTTCAGCGAGCCGCTGTGCAAAATCGTCGAGCAGTATGTGCGCAAGGGCTCCAAGCTCTACGTTGAAGGCGCATTGCAGACCCGCAAGTGGACAGACCAGTCGGGCGCGGAGAAGTACTCCACGGAAGTCGTGATCCAGGGTTACAACGGCTCGCTCACGATGCTCGATGGCGCAGGCGGCGGCCGCGGGGCGTCGGCTGGCATGCAGGAGAGCGGTCCAGACTTCGGCTATGATGCAGGCGCGAACTTCGGCTCCGGCGGCGGATACGGCGAGCCGGCCTCGCCGGGCGGCAAACGCAGCGGCGGTGGCGCGCGCAGCCCGGGCGGCGGCGCCAAGGGCGGGTTCGACAAAGCGCTCGACGACGAGATCCCGTTCTGATCGGACCCGTTCCTGTCGCAGTGGTTCTTTGCAGAAATGGAAAGACCCCGCCATGTCCTCGGACGTGCGCGGGGTCGATCGGTTTTTAGATTGCAACGCTGTGATCGCAGCGCTGTTACCTTCGATGGTCTGCCCGGACTAGAACCGGGCTGTATATCCGAGGCCCTGACACACCCTTGCAGGCAGTCGCCCTCGTGTGGCTTATCCAGATTGTAAGTGACACGGCGCTGACCAGCGCGGCCAAAATCTCGAGTTCGCTAATCAAGCCGCGACCTCGCAGCTAGACGAGGTCTGAAAACAACTACCCGGTGGAGTCATCCTCCCTCCATTAGCGTTTCGCCTCTTGTGACGCGCGGCCTCACAACCAAACGCGGTACTGTGGCCGACGGAGCGCCTAAGATCCTCACGGTCATGGCCCCTGCTCACGTCTCAACAGCGACGGCTTCACATCATCAGTCAACACCCGCAGGCCGACAACGTCAAGTACGACTCGGGCACGTTCAGAGAAGTTGATGACCAATTGCCAAACGCATTCGTTCAACTGATGCGCTTCGGCGCCCAGCAGCACAAAGGCGAATGCCGCGCGGAGACTGAGCGACGGCGCTCAATATGAGTTGGCCTGACATGGATCAAACGCGAACCCCAGGCCGCGATCAGCCCGCGCCGCACTGCGTATTGCACGGCACCTCTTCGCGTTTCTCGACGGTTCCCTTGAACAGCGAAACGGTTTCGCGGAAGCACTTCCCGCCATCCTTCACGATACGGACCACCGCATCTTTGGCTTTGGCCTGGCAGATGACTTCCATGCTCGCCTGCGCTACGCGCACTTGGCTCTCCCGCGCAGCGCGCGCCTGGTTCTCCCGCGCGCCGGCTGCATCCGGCGGCAGCTCGCCCGCATAGGCCGATGCTATGAACATATCGAGGAAGGCAATGGATCGGCTCGCGGGTTTAGGCAACTGCTCGAAAGCAATCCACTCGTAATTGGTCTGACCGTTGCTCGATACGCGGATCGAAATGTCCCCCGTCTTCGCGCACGATCCGACCTCGACCTTGCTCTTGGCAGCCGTCGTCAATGCGCGGTAGTCGATGCGGCAGTCGAAATTCTTCTCCCACAGTGCAGCTTGGGTCAGACGATGCTGCACTTGATTGAAGGGAACCCCGGTCTTCCACGAATAGTACAGGTTTTGGGCAGTCGGAACGGCGGCCGCGACCGAGACTGCGAGCACACCGGCCTTCGCGATCTGCATGGCGCGATTGACCGCGACGCCTCCGTGGGAGGCAAGGGCGGAGAGCTTGGACCCCTGGGATTGATCGAGCATGGTGGCCTCTTGGAGCATAGCGCTGGAACGCATGACGACACTGAGCATGTCTTTTCTCTATCGGCTGACTATAGCTGGGATGTGGCGCTTGCAATACGCGAGGGCGATTGAACGCGGCTTGAGCGCACCGTTCATGGGCTATTCACACCGCGCCGGGCGCGTGATTCTCAGGACTTGAAGCGGGCGCCGGCTGGCCCCGGCGGCGC
>DAOKZR010000011.1:0-42157 GCA_035325525.1 Hyphomicrobium sp.
GACCTTCAGGTTATGAGCCTGACGAGCTACCGGGCTGCTCCACCCCGCGTCACCAACATGATCTTCGCCCCGGTAGCAGGCTCGCGGCTAGTATAACATCCAAGGCGCACGTCCCCGGATCATTACCCACGATCCTGAAAGCGAAGAAGTAAAAGCCGCCCGTTCCCGAGCGGCTCAAGTGGGAGGCTTATAACACAAATTCATACCTTGTGAACCCCCATCTCCGCAACGCGACAGATGCGCTCAATTGGCCGGAAAACCCCACGAAAACCGCCCGCGCATAGGGGATTTTGACGTTTGTCTTCCCGGCAACTTTCGCGCGCCGGCCGCGCAATGAGGGGAAACGTTGGCGCGATTTGGACGAAACGCGCCAATCGCTCCAGGAACCATGCGAGGCCGGATCGGACCGCACTTTTGTCGGCCTTGCCACATAGTTTTTGCGCCTCCGAGGAGCTAGAAAGTCCTGGGCTCTCGCGCCGCCCGGGACTGGCTTTCGCATCCGCAAGTCGCGTGGATCAGGGATTTAGAAGAACGAGAACAATGGCGCGGACGCCCGAATTACAGGAAGGATTCGTGCTGCTCGACAACAGCACCCGGATGGATGCAATTTCCGTTCTGTTCGAGCATCCGGTCGAGACCGTGCGCGCGGACGAGCCCGCCGGCGTCCACAAGGCTCTTGCGGCTCTGCAGGCAGGGTTGAGCCGCGGGCTGCACGCCGCCGGATTTTTCTCCTACGAACTGGGGTATGTGCTGGAGCCCAAACTCTCGGCCCGCTTGCCCGCCAAACGCGCTGTGCCGCTGCTGTGGTTCGGCCTCTATAAAGAGCCCCGTGAGATGCGGGGCTCGCAGGTGCAAGCCTGGCTCAGGGCCGAGGCCATCGGGGACCCCGCGCTAGGCGCACTGACGCATTCCTGGAGCCGAGAGGATTACCTCGCCCGCTTCGCTAAGGTGCAAGAGAACATCCGTTCGGGCGATATCTATCAGCTCAACCTGACCTTCAAGGCGAAGTTCCAACTTGAAGGCTCGCCTTTGGCCTTGTACCGCGACTTGCGGCTCAAGCAGCGCGTGGCCTATGGCGGTCTCGTCGATACGGGCGCAGCCACCATACTTTCGGCCTCGCCGGAGTTGTTCATCGAGCAACATGGCCGGGTGATTTCGACCCGCCCCATGAAGGGCACAGCGCCGCGCGCCGGCACCCATGAAGGCGATCGCGAGGTCCGCCAGGCGCTGTCGAGCGACATCAAGAGCCGCGCGGAGAATCTCATGATCGTCGATCTCATGCGCAACGATCTGGGCCGTATCGCCGAACTCGGTTCGGTCAGCGTCACGGATTTGTTCACGGTCGAGACCTTCCAGACGCTGCACCAGATGACATCCGGCGTGCGCGCCGTGCTCAAGGCCGATGCGACGCTGGAGGATCTGCTCAAGGCTATCTTTCCGCCCGGCTCGGTGACAGGTGCGCCAAAGATCCGCGCCATGGAACTGATCAGCGAACTCGAAACCGAGCCGCGCGGAGTGTACTGCGGCGCCATTGGCCGCATCTCCCCCGACGGCCAAGCGCTGTTCAACGTCGCGATCCGCACGGCGGTCATCGACCGGAACGGCAATGGCGAAATGGGCATCGGGTCCGGCCTCGTCGCTGACAGCCAAGGTGTGAAAGAGCATGAGGAATGCCTGCTCAAAATGAAGTTCCTCACCGACCCCGTGCGGCGGTTTGAACTGATCGAGACCATGCTGCATGAGCCGGACAAGGGCATATGGCTGCTGGAGCGC
Organism: Hyphomicrobium sp.; assembly: GCA_035325525.1. GTDB lineage: Bacteria > Pseudomonadota > Alphaproteobacteria > Rhizobiales > Hyphomicrobiaceae > Hyphomicrobium_B. Next base: position 1,774 of record DAOKZR010000011.1, read on the forward strand.
CATATACGTCGGCTTGCGACGTCGGCTGGATACTTCGGCTTTCCTTACGATGAAGCGCTTGCGCGCGCAGCCATCGAGAGAGAGTTGGAACACCGTCGCCAGGATCGGCTGCGCGTGCGCTTGCTCTTGGATGACGAGGGCGGTGTTTGCGTCACCACGTCGCCGCAGCCGGAGAGCGCACCTGACGCTGTCATGCGCTATGTCGTGTCGGATACGCGGGTCTCCAGCGGGGACCTATTCTTGTACCATAAGACCACGCGCCGCGAGCTTTACGACCGGGAGTGGAAGCATTTCTCCGACACGCTCGGCGCCGACGAGGTGCTTTATCTCAACGAGCGCGGCGAACTGTGCGAAGGCAGTAGAACGACGGTCTTCATCCAATCGGACGGCGTGCTCTTGACACCGGAAATGTCGGCCGGTTTGCTGCCCGGGACGTTGCGTGCCGAATTGCTGGCGCAGGGCAGGGCGCGGGAGGCGCGCTTGACGCTCGACGATCTGTCGCGCGCCGACGCCGTCTACCTGGGAAATTCGGTACGGGGTCTTGTTAAAGCCGAGCCGCTCGTACCTAGGCCAGCCGGTCAACCATGAATTTGAGCTGAAGCGTCATGGCCCCGTTCCATGGCTTCCTTCGCGTCGTGACCCGACGGTTGGCAAAGCCGCGCGCGGCCAAGCCTCACTGCGCGTGCGTTGTCCCGTGGATCGGCCCGTCGACCTGATAACCTGCCAGTTCGGTCGTTCCCGTCGAATACAACACGGCCGTCACCGCCGCTGCTGTCAGTGCTATCGCCAAAACAATCGCTGCCGTAGAAAGGCGTGCGCGCCTGGCAAATGTATTTGAAGACGTGTCCATCATGCCGCCCAGCTAAGTCGAGAGCAGGCTAGCGCTCCATCCCGCTCTATGCCGCGCGACACGTTTGCGCAGTTCGCATCGCTGCGCTGCAAAATCAGGAGGGCTCCCGGCAAGTCAAACGTCCACGAAGCAGCGTTCCCGCATGCAGGGTTTGATCGACCGGCGGGGGAGCAGGCTAGAGTCCGCGAAGAAGACAGCCGAGCATCAAAATAGAATAGGAAAGTAGCAGCGCCCAGAACTCGTTGCCCGTCAGACCGGGGATCTCCGCACCGAAAAACCTCGAAACGAGCACGATGACGGTCAGAATGACCGACAGCATGAAGGTAATGATACCCGGCGCTTTGAGTCCCACGTCACCTGCTCCCTCTTGGCTTGTCATTCGCACGCGCATGGCCAATCTCCCCCGGCACACATAAACGCGAGTCGTTCTGCTCAAGCGCCTTATAGCAAGGTCCGGGTGCTGGGAGGCAAGGTTGTGGTGCAACACTTTTGGCGGTGCCCACAAGTTACTGTTGTCCGGGTTCTGCTTTGAAACTGACTGAAGCCGGCAGTCCCGCCGGGAAGACCAGTCGCGGGAAGCCATGGCGCCCGTCCGGCAAGACCGCGCATTCCGGGCCAGGTACCCGGCTAGAATTTAGGCAGGTTGCGCCAGATGGCGATTTCGATCTCCAGCCGCCGCCAGACGACGAAGTAGTTCAACATGGCGGCCATCATGAGCGAGATCGCGGTGGCGGACGCGGCGCCGACAAGCCCGAACTGCGGAACCAGCGCGACGTTGAGCGCAACATTGAGCATGGCGCTTGTGAACAGGACGGTGGCGCACAGCTTCTGCTCGCCCAGCATGTTGAGAAGGAATTCGGCCGGTCCCATGGCGGAGCGAAACAGGAAGCCGGCAACGAGGATGCACATCACCGGATAGCCTGCTTCAAACTGCGGCCCGAACAGCCACAGCAGCGGTTTGCCCAGTGCGAGGATGAGCATCGCACCTGCGAGCGAAGGCCAGAAGGTCCAGTTGACCGCATCCGTCACGAAGGCGCGCAGGCTTTCGCGGTCGCCGCGTGCGTGCAGGGAGGCGAACTTGTTGGCTACCGCGCTGCCGACCGCATAATGCACGAACATGATGAGCGCCATGGTCTTGCCGGCGGCGAAGTAGATGCCGACATCGGTTGGCGTCATGAAGCGCGAGATGATCAGGATATCGGTATTCTGCAAGGCGAGTTCGCAACCCAGGATAACCAGCAGTGGCAGCGAGATCGAAAGCCAGCCCTTGAAATCGTAGGCGCGCGGGCCCTTCGGGATGGTCTGGCAGAGCCGCCGGTTGATCATCAGCGTCTGGATCAAGCCTGCGCCCCACGTCGCGACGATTGCGGCGCTTGCCGCGGTCGTCGCCTGCATTGGCAGTCCGGCGGCGTAGGCGCATACCATTGCCGCCAGCACCAGTACGGGCCGCAGCACATACGGAGGCGCGAGCGCCAGACCCATCCAGGCGTTGCCGCGCCCGATCCCGTCTTGAAGGTCCGTCAATGTGAACATGGGCACGCAAATGAGCGCTAGATAGAGCGGCAACACGTAGTGGCTTTGAAGGTAATCCTTAAACAGGTAGACGCCGGCGACGCCAGCCAGCATCACGAAGGTGGAAGTTGCCAGCGCCATGAGGCGCATGCCGCGCACGAGGCCGCGCAAATGGTCGATCTGTCCCGTTTCACGGTATGTCGGAGCCAGTCGCATGGCTGTGACGTTCAAACCCAGATGCGACATGCCGCCCAGGATGAGAACCCACGTCCAGACGAAGACATAGATGCCGTACTCATAGCTGCCCATCCAGCGGGCGAGCACGATTTGCGATGCGTAGAGAAGGGCCGCGCTGAGGCAGCGCATGGCGAAGGCGACGATGGCGTTGCGTTGCGTTTGCTCGCGCTCGTTCTTGGAAGAAAGAATATGGGAGCCGTGTGCCAGGACGGTTGCGATGAGGCCGAGTTGGGGACTTTCCGGATTGTCCTCACCCGGCTCGAAGTGGTCGTGTGAGCCACTTTGCGCGCGTGCTGCGTTAGCCGGGTACAGCCGATTTATTGTCGCGCTTGTCATTTGCTCTGATGTGGCTTGTTGCAGCTAGAGCCATTCCGAGTTTCGTGGATTCGCGAAACGGCTCTGCTCAATTGTTTTGTCGGCTTCTTATCGGAAAATGGGTTTTCCATTTTTCCCAAAAGCGCTCCAGGCGTCGGTTCAGTTCTGTTCGAGCCGCGCCCGCTCGCGGGTACGGACCAGTTCGGCAACGCCCGACCATGCCCATGCCCGCCCTGCATCGCCGCGCTCGCAGTGATAGCTGGCAAAGAACTCGGCGACCTCGGCTGCAAGTGTGCCGTGACGGCCTTCGAGAACCTCCGCCATGAATGTGACGTCGCTCGGCGTTGGCGTTGCGTCGTGATCAGGGCGCCAAGTGGTGGTCGCTGTCATCGTAACGTCCTATCGACGGCTTAAAGAAGCGTTCATGGGCCCATCGAAAGCAAGTTCAGCGCCAATTGGGCTTGGTGCAGGATTTCCCGCGCCAAAGCCTTAACGCGATCTGGCCTGCCGGCCCCTTGGAGGGGCGGGCGGCAGCCTCCCGCCTTCAAAATGTGCTGAAAAGCAGCCGTTCCCGCGTGCCCTGGCCCGTGCCCTCTGGAACGGCGGCGAACAGCCAACCACGGGCCTCTGGAACGGTGGAGCCAGCTCCGCGTTCAATAGCGGGACACGCTGTCCCAAGGCTGGGCAGCGACGCGGTTTGCGGCGGCGGGAGACGGAGCCATTTCCCGCGCTTCGCGCCGCCGGCTCTCAACGCGCTTTTTTCCGGAAGACGGGCTTTCGACTTTTCCGCAACGCGCCCTGGTTTTCGATGTCGCGCAAAGCGCTCCGATTTGTCTTCTCGCGCAAAGCGCTCTGATATCTCTTGTCGCGCAAAGCGCTCTGGGCGAGGGCTATTGCGCCTTCTGGGGCGAGGGCTGGGCCGCAGCAGCTTTCTCGGCAGGATGAGGTTTGATGGTGCCTTTCAACTCGTCCGCCGCGTCGATCTTTCTTTTGGCCTTGGACTTGGCCGCCTTGGAAGGCTTGCGGCCATTGGCCGTCCTGTGGGGATGATGGCCGCAACTCCACGCGACGACGGAATCCCTTACGCTCGTCAGCGGCTTTGCCGAGGTGTCGGCGGGCAGCGTGTCGAGGTCGGTGGAATTGAACAGCTCTTTCCAGCCGTAAGTCTGGAAGCCGTGTTCCAGCAGACTGGCGGCGCGAATGGCGCGCTCGTCGCCCGAGGATTCTCCCAACACCACGGCCATGAGCTTGCGCCCCTCCCGTGTCGCGCTGGCTATGACATTGTAGCCGGAATCGCAGGTGAAACCTGTTTTCAGCCCGTCGGCTCCCGGAAAAGTCTTGAGCAGCGCGTTATGACTGCCAAGCCGCCGATTGCCGATGCGCAACGCCGGCGCCGACCAATAATGGGCATACTCTGGATACTCTGCGACTACAGCGCGAGCGAGCCTCGCGAGGTCGCGCGCAGTGGTGTATTGATTGGGGTCCGGCAGTCCATTCGTGTTGGCAAAATGCGTCCGCGTCATGCCGAGCTTCTGGGCTGCTGTATTCATCATTTCGACGAAGGCGGTCTCCGAGCCGGCCACGGCCTCTGCCAGCATGACGGTTACGTCGTTGGCGGATTTGATGATGACGGCCTGCAGGGCAACGTCGACCGTCAATTCGCCGCCGACGGGAAGGCCGACCTTGCTGGGCGGCTGAAGTGTGGCGACAAGCGAGCAGGAAACTTTGCCGTCGAGGTTGAGCTTGCCTGCCTTGATGGCGCTGAACGCCACGTAGGCGGTCATGATTTTCGTGAGGGAGGCGGGGAACCACAGATCGTCCTGATCTTCGGCGTAAAGAACCTTGCCGTTATCAACCTCAAACAGCAGCGCGGGGGTCGCCCGAGCCGCCTGCGGCCCGCCCAGAGCAAATACCACCGTAAGGCAGAGCAGAGAGGCATGAATACAGGCCTGGGCAGCGCGCATCAAAAGTGTTCCTTCGCAGGCGAAATCAGCAGACCCGATAACACATTCATTACAAACGGGGCAATTGAGGGTATCCCCTCAGTGCCCTAAAGCCGCGCGGGTGTGGCAGGAGCGCGCACCGGTCAGTGCGTTTTGGGATAGGGGTTTTTCGGTAGGGATTGTGGAAAACCGGGCGCAGGCTGCGAAAGTATCGAATGCGCCAGCGCAAACTGAAAATGGTGCAGGTTCGAGGTGACCCTCGAACCGGAACCCGCGCGATGGGTTGGCGGGCGGCATCGCGCAAACGAAAAATGGTGCAGGTTCGAGGTGACCCTCGAACCGGAACCCGCGCGACGGGTTGGCGGGCGGCATCGCGCAAACTGAAAATGGTGCAGGTTCGAGGTGACCCTCGAACCGGAACCCGCGCGATGGGTTGGCGGGCGGCATCGCGCAAACGAAAAATGGTGCCCCTGGAGGGACTCGAACCCCCACACCCTTGCGGATAGCAGATTTTGAGTCTGCCGCGTCTACCGTTCCGCCACAGAGGCAATCGCACGCTCAGCGAAGGCGCCTTCTATCGCGCGCCATCCCCATCCGTCAACGCGTCCGGCGATCCTTTTGCGGGCTCGCAAACAGGTTCCACGGTGACGCGGCGCGCCGCGCCGGGATAATGGTAGGGTTGTCGGGCGGTCCCGCTAGGTCGGGTGCGCTTTCGATGCAGCTTAATCGACCTGGGGGTTTAGCAGATGGCAAACCTTGCCGCCTGGGCACCGCGCGCACTTGGTATTTTGCGAATCATCGCGGCCGTTCTCTTCATAGAGCATGGCACACAGAAGCTGTTCGGCGTCCCGGAACGCATGGCCGGGATGACCGCCGCGCCCGAGATGTTCACGCTTCTGTGGTGGGCCGCCGTTCTCGAAGTCGTGGGCGGCGCGCTCGTTTTGTTGGGGCTGTTCACGCGGCCGGCCGCGTTTCTGCTTTCAGGGCAGATGGCCGTCGCCTACTGGATGGTGCACGCGCCCAAGAGTGCGTTTCCCGCCTTGAACGGCGGTGATCCTGCCATCCTGTTCTGCTTTGTTTTCCTCTATCTGGTGTTCGCCGGGCCCGGTAGTTTCAGCATCGACCGCGGCGTTTGAGAGTATGTGGCCGCGGAGAACCCCGCCGAGGGTTCCCAACGGTCGCCCAGCGTGCCGGGCGGATGATCTCGGGCTGCGCACACCGGGCGCTACTTCAGCGAATATGTGACGCGACCGGTGTGATGATGATGGCGCGTCACGTCGATGCGTTCGCCGATCCTGGGATCGCGCGACTTGTAGGCGAGGACCCGGACGTGTTCGCCATCGTCGAGTTTTACGCCCACCGTGACGGCGGGCCCGAGAGCAACGTTGGCGGCCGAGGTAGGGGCGTTCAGCGGTTCGACGGTCTCGATCACGCCCGCAATCTGGGTGTTATCCACCGCAAGATCGAGGTTCTCGTAGACCATATAGAGGCCGATCACGGCCAAGACGGCCAACCCGACGCTGGCTTTCTTGGTGCGATCGGCCCAGAGCGCGCGGTTGAGCTTGCGGCGCGTTTCTTCGCTCATTGCCATCGGTCATGGCTCCCTTTTCAATACATAGCGGCCTTCCCAAGCGTACCACCGGCGGCCCGTGATAGCTGTCTTCTCGCTGACCACCACCTGCGAGCCCGGCTTGGGCAGTTCGGGCTGCAACGTGCCGACACCGACGAGCCTTCCATCGCCCAGCATGATCTGCATTGACGGATACGGCCGCCCTGTCTGGCGGTCGAATTTCCAGGAGGTCCACCGAACGACGCCGAACGCGGTGCGCTCTGCAATCACGACATTCCGGAGTGCAAAATACATCCCGAAGGCCACGGTGAAAACAGCAACGGCGGCCATCCCCCTGTAGAGGATCTCGTGATCGCTGTTGCGGCGCCGGTCGCGCTTGTCGTTCGTCTCCCGGCGCATCTGCGCGCTCATTAAGCGGCTTTGGCGTTGCCTGCAACCAGATCAACGATGTCGGCCATGATATCGTTCAACCGGAAGTCCTTGGGCGTGTAGACGGCCGCTACCCCGAACGCTTTGAGCGTCTTTGCATCCTCGGGCGGAATGATACCGCCGACCACGACCGGGACGTCGTCGAGCCCTTCCTTGCGCATCCGTTCCATGACCTCCTTCACCAGCGGAACGTGCGATCCCGAAAGGATCGACAGCCCGACGCAGTGGACGGCCTCGTCGAGCGCGGCGCGCACGATCTGCGCAGGAGTCAGGCGGATGCCCTCGTAGACGACTTCCATGCCGCAGTCGCGCGCCCGCACGGCAATCTGTTCGGCACCATTGGAGTGGCCATCGAGGCCCGGCTTGCCGACCAGGAACTTGATACGGCGGCCAAGCTTGCCGGAGACGGTATCCACGCTGGCCCGCACATCGTCGAGACCAGCGCCTTCGCGCTGGGCTGCCGCCCGGGCCACGCCCGTAGGCGCGCGATACTCTCCGTAGATCTTGCGCAACAGCCCACCCCATTCGCCCGTCGTCACGCCGGCCTTGGCGCAGGCGATGGAAGGCTCCATGACGTTGCGCCCTTCCTTGGCGGCGCGTTCCAACTCGGCAAGCGCGGCGGCAACGGCCTTGGCGTCACGCTGCTCGCGCCACGCCTTGAGGCGGGCGACCTGCTCGGCTTCGACGGCAGGGTCCACAACCAGGATCGCGTCGGTCCCTGAAGAGAGCGGGGAGGCTTCCGTTTCGGTCCACTTGTTGACGCCCACGACGATCTGCTCGCCGGTCTCGATCTGGCGCAGGCGGGCCGTGTTGCTTTCGACGAGGCGGCGCTTCATGTAGTCGATCGCGGCAACGGCGCCACCCATTTTCTCGATCGACTCCAGTTCAGTCTTAGCCTCCGCCTTGAGCGCGTCGACCTTCTTCTTGATCTCAGTGGAGCCATCGAAGATGTCGCCGTATTCAAGCAGATCGGTTTCGTAGGCCAGGATCTGCTGCATGCGCAGCGACCATTGCTGATCCCACGGGCGCGGCAGCCCGAGCGCTTCGTTCCAGGCCGGCAGTTGCACCGCGCGCGCCCGCGCATTCTTCGACAGCGTGACGGCCAGCATCTCGAGCAGAATGCGGTAGACGTTGTTCTCGGCCTGCGGCTCGGTAAGACCCAGGGAGTTGACCTGCACGCCGTAACGGAACAGGCGGTTCTTGGCATCCCTAACGCCATAGCGCTCGCGGGTGATCTCCTCCCAAAGTTCGGTGAACGCCCGCATCTTGCACATCTCGGTGACGAACCGCATGCCGGCGTTCACGAAGAAGGAGACGCGGCCGACGACGTTGCCGAACTCCGCGGCCGGCACCTCGCCGGAGGCATTGACGCCGTCGAGAACGGCAAGGGCGGTGGCGAGTGCATAGGCGAGTTCCTGAACCGGCGTCGCACCGGCTTCCTGCAGGTGGTAGGAGCACACGTTGGTTGGGTTCCACTTGGGCACTTCCCTTGTGGAGAAGACGATCGTATCCTTGATGAGCTTCAGCGAGGGCTCGGGCGGGAACACATACGTACCGCGCGAGAGGTACTCCTTGATGATGTCGTTTTGAATGGTGCCCGTCAGCTTGGCGCGGGCAGCGCCGGTCTGGTCCGCGGTGGCGACGTACAGCGACAGCAGCCAGGCCGCCGTCGCGTTGATCGTCATTGATGTGTTCATCTGGTCGAGAGGAATGCCGTCAAGCAGCGTGCGCATGTCGCCGATGTGAGAGACCGGGACGCCGACCTTGCCGACCTCGCCGTGCGCCAATTCGTGATCGCTGTCGTAGCCGGTCTGGGTCGGCAGGTCGAAGGCGATCGACAGGCCCGTTTGACCTTTGGCCAGGTTCTTCTTGTAGAGTTCGTTGGACTTGGCCGCCGTCGAGTGACCGGCGTAAGTCCTGAACATCCAGGGTTTGTCGCGCGTCACGCTGGCGGCAGGGGCCGGCGCGCCGGATTTCTTGTCAGACATTGATCTCCTCGGTCTCGAACGGCGGTGCCGGACGGCCTTGTCGCGGCCAAAGTCACGGACGTGTCTTCACGCCAGTGTCATACGATAATTGCCGCCCACCGCAATGCAAAATGCGCCATTGCCGCTGCTCTCGTTTGACGGGACAAGGGCGGTGAGTTCGCGCGGAGGGGCGAGGAGATCAGGGCGTGGCGGTGCGCTTGGCCTGCCGGCGCATTTCGCCTATGGCGTAGACAACCCGAGTCACCATCAGCATGGTCAGCATGGCCAAAATGATGCCGAGGGCGACGCCGAGCACGGTATTTGAATCGGTGTCCTGCATCAGTACGATGAAGTGCTGCTGGAAGAAGTGGTTTGAGGCCAGTCCCCCAAAGAGCATGGCCGGCGTATAGAGCATTGAAAGCAACAGTGAATCGGTCATCAGCCGCACCAGCCAATAGGCGAAGCCCATCAGGCAGGCGGTGACCGCCGCGACGAACACGCTGATGTCGATGACCTGGGTGAGATAGTCCAAAATCGAATGAACCATTGAAGTGGCCTCGCTGCTCGTCTCGCCCGGCGGTTCATGACCAAGCGCGGGTGCGACTGATTCAACCAGCCCGCCCGCAACTTATCCCAAAGTCGGTTAAGGATTGATTTACCCGGGATTGCAAAGCGCACAAAAATACTTCATTGCAGCGCAAAAGCGTGCTTGATACTGCTTCCTCGGCAGAACCCGGGGCGTTACGCAGCCGGCCGGACAACTAAGGTACCGGGAGAACAAGAAAAGATGGCGAGCCAATCAGCCACCAATCAACGATCAACGGGAGCCGGCATGACCGCTTCGGAATTTGTCTCGGGCGTGGGCAAGAAAGATCTTTACGAAGTTGGCGAAATTCCTCCGCTCGGCCATGTTCCCAAGAACATGTACGCCTGGGCCATTCGCGAGGAGCGCCACGGCGAACCTGACAAGGCCATGCAGATCGAGGTCGTGCCGACGTGGCAACTCGACAGCCACGACGTCCTCGTTCTCGTGATGGCGGCGGGCGTCAACTACAACGGCGTTTGGGCCTCGCTTGGAACGCCGATCTCGCCGATCCGCGACGTACACAAGCATCCCTATCACATCGCCGGATCGGATGCTTCTGGCATCGTCTGGGCGGTGGGTTCGAAGGTAAAACGCTGGAAGGTCGGCGACGAGGTCGTCGTTCACTGTAACCAGGACGACGGCGACGACGAGGAGTGCAACGGCGGCGATCCGATGTTTTCGCCCAGCCAGCGGATCTGGGGCTACGAGACTCCCGATGGTTCGTTTGCGCAGTTCTGCCGCGTGCAGGACCGCCAGCTTCTCGAGCGCCCCCGCCACCTGACCTGGGAAGAGAGCGCGTGCTATACGCTGACGCTCGCAACCGCCTACCGCATGCTGTTTGGCCATCGTCCGCACGTGCTGCGGCCCGGCCATAACGTGCTGGTGTGGGGTGCATCTGGCGGCCTGGGCTCGTTCGCGGTTCAGTTGTGCGCCACCTCCGGCGCCAACGCCATCGGTGTCGTGTCGGATGACGACAAGCGTGACTTCGTCATGCAGCTGGGCGCAAAGGGCGTCATCAACCGCAAGAACTTCAAGTGCTGGGGTCAGCTTCCGAAGGTCGGCTCGCCGCAATACAACGAGTGGCTGAAGGAAATGCGCAACTTCGGAAAGGCGATCTGGGAGATCACCGGCAAGGGCGTCAACGTCGATTGCGTGTTCGAACATCCCGGCGAGGCCACGATTCCGGTCTCGGTGCAGGTCGTCAAACGCGGCGGCATGGTGGTCATCTGCGCAGGCACCACGGGCTACAACCTGACGATGGATGCCCGCTATTTGTGGATGCATCAGAAGCGCGTCCAGGGTTCGCATTTCGCCAACCTTGCGCAGGCAAGCCAAGCCAACAAGCTGGTGCTCGAGCGGCGCATCGACCCGTGTATGTCCGAGGTGCTTTCTTGGGAGCAGATCCCCAAGGCGCACATGCGTATGATGAGGAACGAGCACAAGCCGGGCAACATGGCGGTTCTCGTTTGCGCACCCACAACGGGGTTGCGCACCATCGAGGACGTCATTGAAGCAGGTCCCAAGCGCGCTTGAAAGTTGGCGCGCCGCGGCAGCCGATCGAACGCCGGAGCGTCAAGCTCCGGCGTTTTGTTTTCTCGAAAGTCTCTAAAGCCGCTCGGCCCTGCCATCCTTGGCGGGCGGCTCTCCTCGCGACATGCGCTTGAACTCCATGATGCCGCGATTGAGTTCGGCTCCCAGCAGGATGATGATGGCGGTGAACTGGAAAAAGATCATGGCGATCATCAACTGCGACAAGCCCGCGTAGAAGAGCGAGTAGTTGGTGATCGCAAGATACTTTGACCACAGGCTTGCAAGCGCCAGCCAGAGCGCAATGGAGAGCACAATTCCCGGCCAGACATCCTGGAAGCGGCGCTTGCCGGCCGCCAGCCAAAGATGAAAGGCCAAGAGTTGCAGGGCGATAATGATGCCGGCCAGCGTATAGCGGGCGAACGGTCCCACCCAGATTTGCTCCAGGAAGCGCAGCGCGGAGCCCACCCACTCGATTTCCATGATCTCCTTGGTCCATTGCGGCTGGAGCCCCTCGGCTACGGCCGGACCGACGACGACGGCCCATGTCAGCACGAGGGTGGAGACGGCGCTGACGAAGACAAAGGACATGGATATCAGCAGGCACAGAGGATAGGGCCGGGCCTCATGAACGCGATAGGCGTTGTTGAGGGCTGCGCGCATGGTCTCGATGGCGCTCGTGGCGAAGAACAGCGCGAGAAATCCGCTGGCCGTCAGCAGGTCGATCCGCCGGGTGCCCATGATCGCCTGGACCTCGGGCGCCAGCCCCTTGGCCACCGGCTCGGGCAGGATGGCAAAAAGCTGCTGAATGGCCGAGTCCGCCAGCTCACGCCCGCCGAACACACCCGACAGAGCGCCAAGAAAGATGCAGAAGGGGAAGATGGATACGACGAAGGAAAACGCCACCGCGCTGGCCAGCGCGAAGCCGGAATGTTCATAGAGCCGATAAAGGGCTTCCATGAAGGTGCGAAACCGCTTCATTCTCAATTGAGGCGTCTCCCCGATGCGCTCCCGAGCAGGTTTTTGCCGGGCAGCCTGACGGCGCGTCAAGTTCTACGTGATGGAAGGGCGCAGTAATTGGGCATTTGTGTCACACGTTGGCCGCCGTTTCATGGCTGGAGATGGTGTGCACGGGGTGCCGATGGACGCAGGCGCGCCGGCCTTCTAGATTTACGGGGCGGCAAGCTCCGTTGCGTCCGATGCGACGATCCCTGAAGTAGGCCTCGATAATGACTGTCGACAGTGTGATCGCACCTGAACTCCACAACGCAGAAATTGCGGCCATCGAAGATCTTCTCGTGCACTACGAGGATTGGCGCGCGCTGGCGCAATTGGAGGCGCGTGAACGTAACGGTGAGCTTCCCGCCAGCATAGCATCGTCGGGATTGAAGACCCTGCTGCTCGACAAGCTCGCCACCAATCCGCTTTTCATGCGCCGCCAGACGCTACTCAAGGAACTGGAGCGTTTGACGAGGCAAGCCCGGGCCGACGCGCCCGGCGGCGAGGGCGTTGGCGGCGTAGCCCCGCAGGAGGATGATCTGACGCGCATTCGCGGGATCGACGCGCGGCTGGAGCGGCGGCTCAACGCGCTCAACATCACGTCGTATGCCCAGATCGCCGTGTGGGAGGATGCCGACGTCGACTACTTTGCGCGCACGCTGGGTTTAGACGACCTCATCATGAGCGAAAAGTGGATCGAGCAGGCCGCCGTCCTGATCGCGCGCCAGACGCTCGCGCCCACGAAGAGCGCAAGCTCACCGATTACAGGTCCTTCGGTTGTGATCCCCGAGGTTGCGCCGCCGATCACTGCGCCGCGTGATCCGGTTGCGGCCGGGATCAGCACCAAGACCGCGGCGCGGGAGGAGCCGCACCGGCAAGACCACGATGAAGATCAAGACGAAGGCCCCAGCCGCGGGCCCGTCGCAAAGCCAACTCGCAAAGCCGATGAGAAAGAGGTTGCGCGCGCGGCGCCGCCGGCCGGACAGCAGCCGACGGCAGCCGGTCGCACGACTGTCCATGAAACGGCGGGCGATCAAGGATCAGGCCGTCAAAGGGACGTTCATGGCAGGAGCGCGCGCGAAGAAAAGAGCGTGGGTGCCCGAGCGCGCGCGGCGGATCAACCGCAAGGCCGGCTGCCAAATCCGCCCGAGCCGGCGAGGGTCGAATTGGCCTCGGGCGAGATGGGGTCCAAGAAAGCTCCGGTTCCATCGAATCCGAAGTCCGACTGCAAGCCGCCTCGAGATGACGCCGGGGAATCGCCCCGGGCCGAAAGTGCAGATGAGCCGCCGAAGGACGAAGAAGCCATCGTTCAGTCGCCGCTGGACGCCAGCTATCCGCCGCGGCCCCCTGCGATGCCGCTCCCGGTGTCTGCCTATGCGTTGCCTCTCGACGGCCTCGGTTTCGAGCCCGGTGGAAAGCTGATCATTGCGGCGGGCGGCGAGGCGGCCGAGCACGCGCCAGAAGCCGAGGCGACCGCGTTTGGCGCCGCCGGTCTCAAACCTGCTTTTGCGCTTCCGGCGTTCCGCTATGCCGGGGCGGTTTTCGGAGCGTCTCACGATCCGGGCGTTTCAGCCTTGCTGTCGCCGCCCAAGCCCAAAGTTGCCTCGAGCTATGCGCTGATTGCGGCGGAAGCCGACGCCTCAACGACACCGGATGCAAAGACACCGGATGCCGCCGCCGCGCATGCGGATGCCCCGCCCCTGAGCGAGCGTGACGGGAACCTGGCCGGCGCTCCCGATGGCGAAGCGTCGCAACGGGCGGGTGACATTCTCGAGCGCAACCTGCCTCCCTTGCCGTTCAAACCGTCCAGCAAGGCAGGGCGGGAAGCTGCCGCGTCGCCGCCCCCTTCTACTCACGGGCAACCTTCCGGGGTTTTGAAGGAGGCTCCGCTCGAGCCGGAACAGCGCACGGCGCCGTTGCCCCCCGCCGCCACAGCCGCCGCAACTGCGGCGGCCATTGCTGCTGCCCAGGCGGCTGCCGCCGCCGCGCGCTCCGCCGTAGCGTCGCCGGAAACATCCCGACGGCCGGCGGCGCGAGAACCCGAGATTGAAACTACGGCCCAAACGCGGCAGGCCGAGCCGGCTGCCGGGGGGGATGCCAAGAAGGCGCCCTCTGCAGCGCCCCCGCCCTCATCGCCACCCCAGGCCCCGGTGCAGTCCGCGCCCTCCGAGGATGGTCTTCTTGCTGCTGCGGCCGCTCGCGCGCCGGCCGCGCAATCGGCCTCGATGCCGCCTCCGCTTCCGCCGTCGATTCCGGCGCCTCCACCCATGGCAGGTGCGCCCGTGTCTGGTTCACCGGCCACGCGCAAGACGGTTCATGTGGAGGACAAACAACCCGAGCGCCCGCCGGCAGCGGAGGCCCGGGTCACGATCCGCCGGGCCGAAGAGACAACAGCCAACACTGTGTTGCGCGTTCCGGGCGGCACCGACGTGCATCTGCGGGCGCCGCGACACAGCGAGGAGAAATTCGATAGCCGCAGCTACGCGGCCTACCACAGTGAAGTCGAGGAAGCGCGCGTCGAGATTCGCCGTACGCCGCCCGGAACGCCATCAGGCGCAGCGCTGGGCCCTGATAGCTTTTCTTATGGCGGGGAGTCGCCCGGCGTTCCCCGAGTGGCGGGTTCGCAGGTACCGGATGCGGTCACCCGGGCTGCGGCAGAGGCTGCGGCAGAGGCGGCTGCGCGCGCCGCCGCCGCGCTGGCAGGCGCGAGGACCGCTGTCCGGCCGCCCCAGCCTCCGGCCGAGGCTGATGCACCGGCTGCGGCTCCAGCCGGACCGCCATCCAAGGAGCCGCCGAAGCCGCCCGTCACCATGGGCCGTTTCCTCAAGGCGCTCACCGGCCAATAGGCCGCTGCGGGCAAGTGGCTCGCATCGCACCGCTGAGCGCCTGAGCTTGGAATGATAGGCGCGTTCGCGCCGATAGTTCGCGTAATGTTGCGGTTGCGCCCCAGGTCATTCCGACTATTTTGCTCGACTAAATTTCGTCCCCCCGGCCGGGAAGCGCCTGCCGGGCCGGAATGGCCGTGGTCTCAAAGGGAGAAGCTTAATGTCCGTCGCGCAGCTCAAAACCGGTTCTTCTATCCTTGCGGCGGGGCCAGCGCGTCTCATCGAGCGTTGTAGCGAAGCCGTAGCGGCGGCGGACAAGATCGTCCAGGCGGCGAGGGCCGGCGTGCGAATCAAGATCCAAGAGGCCGGTGGAGTCGACCAGGCACAGCACGCCGCCCATGGACTGGCGTGGCTTGCGACCACGGTGGAGGGGCTGCGCCAGATGCTCCACTGGGCAGAGCGTCAGAACACAGAAGGCCGGTTCGGAGAATTCGAGCAGTTGCTGCTCATCGCCGGCTTCGCCGAGTACTGCGCGCAGACTGCGTGCGGCATTCCCATGAGCCAGGTCGAGATCATCCGCACGGATGCGCTGGGCATCGCGAAGGCCGATGCCCGCAAATTCGAGGACTTGGTTGCCGACCTGGTGGAAGAAGGCGGCTCGGAGGCCGTCAAGGCCCGCCTTGGTGCGCTGATTGCGGCCCAGCCCGAGGCCATGACGTTTGGCGACACGGGCCTTGATGAGATCCACGCAGAAATCCAGAACACGATGCGCCGCTTCTGCTTGGATGAAGTTTATCCTCATGCGCACGAATGGCACTTGCACAACGCTTACATCCCGCTCGAAGTCATCCAGAAGCTTGCCGAGATCGGCGTGTTCGGCCTTGCATTGCCTGAGCAGTACGGCGGTTCGGGACTCGGCAAGGAAGCCATGTGCGTGGCATCCGAGGAACTGTCGCGCGGCTATATCGGTGTAGGCTCCCTGGGAACGCGCGCCGAGATCGCAGGCGAGTTGATCGTTCATAACGGCACCGAAGAACAGAAGCAGAAGTACCTGCCCAAGATCGCGTCGGGCGAGATGCTGCCGACTGCGGTCTTCACCGAGCCCAATACGGGCTCCGATCTTGCTTCCCTCAAAACGCGCGCGGTCAAGGAAGGCGGCGTCTACAAGATCACCGGCCAGAAGACCTGGATCACCCATCCCGTTCGGGCCGACGTCATGACCGTGCTGGCGCGCACAAACCCCAACGAGCCCGGATACAAGGGCCTGTCGATGTTCCTTGCCGAAAAGCCGCGTGGCAGCGACGAGGATCCGTTCCCCGCCGAAGGCATGACGGGCGGCGAAATCGAGGTGCTCGGCTATCGCGGCATGAAGGAATACGACATCTCCTTCGACGGCTTTGAAATCCCCGCGGAAAACCTGCTTGGCGGCAAGGAAGGGCAGGGCTTCAAGACTCTGATGGCGACCTTCGAAGGCGCGCGTATTCAAACGGCGGCGCGTGCCGTGGGTGTTGCCCAGTGCGCCATGGATCTCGGTCTCAAGTACGCTCTGGAGCGCGTTCAGTTTGGCAAGCCGATTTACGAGTTCCCGCGCGTGCGCAACAAAATCGTGATGATGGCTGTCGAAACCATGATCGCGCGCCAACTCACCTACTTTGCTGCCCGTGAGAAGGATCAGGGTCATCGGTGCGACCTGGAAGCAGGTATGGCAAAGCTGCTCGGCGCGCGCGTCGCGTGGGCGAATGCCGACAACGCGCTGCAGGTTCATGGCGGCAACGGCTTCGCGCTCGAGTATCCCATCTCGCGCGTGTTGTGCGATGCGCGCATCTTGAACATCTTCGAGGGCGCCGCCGAGATTCAGGCCCAGGTGATCGCGCGCCGCCTTCTTGAAGGAAGCGAGTGAGCCGCGTAAGGTCGCCGCCAACTTGAAACTGCGGCGAGGGCGAGCGCGTGCAATTTCGCGATAACGAGATGGGCTATGGACTGGTGTCGCGGTGGCTGCACTGGCTCATGGCCCTCGCCATTTTTTTCATGTTCGGGCTCGGCTACTGGATGATGGGACTTGAATATTATAGCCCCTACTATCGTAGTGCTCCCGATCTGCATCGCAGCATCGGGATCGTGATCGCAGCGGCGCTCGTCTTCCGCTTCGTGTGGCGCCTAGCAAATCCCAAACCCGATGACGCGGAACTTTCCCCCATGGAGCGGGCCGCCGCGAAGGTCGTGCATTGGGGCTTTTATCCGCTGATCCTGGTCATCGTGATCAGCGGCTACCTGATTTCTTCCTCCGACGGTCGTGCAATTGACGTCTTCGGTCTGTTCTCCGTACCTTCGTTGGTAACGGAGAAGGGCTTGTCGGACCAAGCAGGCTATCTACATAAGGTTCTTGCCTACTTTGTCATGGCCGCCGCCCTTCTTCACGCCGCTGCTTCCTTGAAGCATCATTTCTGGGATCGCAGCGGCGTCCTCAAGCGTATGGTTTCCGGTCCGCCGGAAGAATGAAATCCTGATTGGAGGTAATGAATGAAGCGCCTGACGTTGCTCGCCGGGATCGCCGCCGCCATTGCGGCCGCCGCCATCCCGGCCAACGCCGCCGACTACGTCTTCGATATCAAGGGCCAGCACGCCTCGATCGGATTCCGTGTCAAGCATCTGGGCTACAGCTGGCTTACGGGCCGCTTCGACAAATTCGACGGGACTTTTTCCTACGATCCGGCCAGTCCGGCCGCCTCGAAGGTCAGCGTTGAGATCGAGACGGCAAGCATCTCCTCCAACCACGCCGAACGCGACAAGCATCTGCGCGGGCCCGACTACCTCGACTCCGAGACCTATCCAAAGGCGACGTTCGTCAGCACCCAGGTTATTCCCGATGGTGAGAACAAGGCTAAGATCAAGGGCAATTTCACGCTGCACGGCGTGACCAAGGAAATCGTGCTCGAGATGGAGCGCGTAGGGGGCGGTCCGGATCCGTGGGGCGGGGAGCGCATGGGCTTCAGCGGAACCGCAAAGCTCACAATCGCCGATTTCGGCTTCAAGAAACAGCTCGGCCCGGCCTCCAAAGAGGTGGAGTTGTTCCTGGATGTCGAAGGCATACAGGAGTAATCCGAGCCCGAGGCGGATGAGAAGGGCCGGAGTTGTGCGGCTTGAGTTGCGCACACTGGGCTCGGCGCTGAGGTGGAAACGCGAAACGCCGCACATTGATTGTGCGGCGTTTCGCGTTTTGCGTATCTATGCGACGCTTCGAGGCGATAAGTAAATCCGCCTCGAAGCGGCCAAGCACGAACAACAAGAAGGTAAGACGATGACCGCAATTTCACCACCTCGTGTCGTATCCCTCATCGCCAGCGCGACAGAGATCGTGCATGCCTTGGGTGCAGGCGACCAGCAGATCGCACGCTCGCACGAGTGCGACTGGCCCGAGCGCATCATGGGCCTGCCGGCGCTCACCAAGGCAAAGTTCAAGGTGGAAGGCTCCTCGCGCCAGATCGACACGGCGGTGAAGTCCCTCGTCGAGCAGGGCCTTGCCGTCTACGAGGTGAATGCGGACGCCTTGAGGGATCTGGCGCCCGACGTGATCCTCACGCAAGACCAGTGTGAAGTGTGCGCGGTCTCGCTTGCGGATGTGGAGCGTGCGGTTCAGGGCTGGACGGAGTGCAAGGCCAACGTCGTTTCGTTACGCCCGCACACGATTGCGGACATTTACGCCGACAACCAGCGCATCGCCGATGCGCTGGGCCGCGCGAGCGCCGGAGCGCAACTCAATGCGCGCATGGCGACGCAATTTTCCGAGGTGGCAGCACGCGTGGCAGGGCGGGAAAGACCACAGGTGGCGTTCATCGAATGGATCGATCCGCCAATGTCGGGGGGGCACTGGATGCCCGAACTGATTGCGATTGCCGGGGGTATAAATCTTTTTGGCGAGCACGGCGCGCAGTCGCCCTGGATCAGCCTGGACGAGGTCGCTGCGGCCGATCCGGACGTCATCCTCGTTGCGCCCTGCGGCTATGATATTGCCAAGACGCAATCGGAGATGGGCGTGCTTGATACAAATCCGCGCTGGCGCGACTTGCGCGCTGTGCGCGAAGGGCGACTGTTCGTGGCCGACGGCAACGCCTTTTTCAACAGACCCGGCCCGCGACTGGTGGAAAGCGCCCAGATCCTGGCGGAAATCCTGCATCCCGATACCCAGGGTTACGGGCATATGGGGCAAAACGTGGTAAGGCACAGGCCCATCGGGGCCTGAAGGGGAAGTATTTGCCTAGATGCAGCGGACTGTTCTCATCACCGGATGTTCCTCCGGTATCGGTCTCGATGCGGCTCGCACGATGAAGGCGCGCGGCTGGCGCGTTCTCGCGACCGCGCGCCGGCAGGAAGATCTCGATCGTCTGCGCATCCAGGAAGGCCTTGAGGCTATCGCGCTCGAATTGGCCGATCCGACCTCGATTGCGACCTGCGCGATCACGGCCCTCGATCTGACGGGCGGAAGGCTCGACGCGATCTTCAACAATGCAGCCTTCGGGCAACCGGGTGCGGTCGAGGATATCACGCCGGCGGTTCTGCGCGAGCAGTTTGAAGTCAACCTTATCGGAACGCACGATTTGACCCGTCGCGTGATCCCGGCCATGCGCCGCAACGGCCATGGCCGCATCGTGCAATGCTCTTCTGTCCTGGGAATGATTGCGGCGCCCTATCGGGGTGCGTATTGCGCATCCAAGTTTGCGCTCGAAGCTTTAGCGGATGCGATGCGTGCAGAACTGGCGCGCACGGGGGTTCGCGTTTCGCTCATCGAGCCGGGCCCGATTCGCAGCCGCTTTGTCCTCAACGCCCTGGAACGCCTTAAAGCCAACGTCGATATCGAATCCTCCCCGCATCGCGACAAGTACGTGGAGCGCCTGGCCGCGATGGAGGCTGGCGGGAAGCAACCGTTCAAGCTGGACCCGGCTGCCGTTTCGAAGCGGCTCATCCACGCACTCGAATCGCGCCGGCCGCGGCGGCGCTACTACGTGACGACGCCGACTTACTTGGCCGCGATGGGCCGGCGCGTGTTGCCACCTGCCGCCATCGAATACCTTTCGATGAAGTTTTGATTATTGACCGCGTGGGCGGGCGAGGGAGAGGGAAGCCATGACGGTGGCCGGCAAGACGAAAGGCGAGCCGCAACTCAAGCGTTCCGTCGGCATCGGCCAATTGACGCTGTACGCGCTGGGCTCCATGCTGGGTTCGGGGATTTACGGACTGATCGGCAAGGCGGCCGGACTCGTCGGCAACGCCGTGTGGCTGTCGTTCATCGTGGCCCTCGTTGCGGCGCTCATGACGGCGCTATCTTATGCATCGCTCGGGTCGCGTTATCCCAGGGCTGCCGGCGCGGCCTACGTTACGCAGCGCGCCTTCAAGGCGCCGGTCCTGAGTTTTCTCGTCGGCCTTGCGCTGGTGTGTTCAGGTCTCGCCTCGGTGGCCACGCAATCCAAGGTGTTCGCGGCCAATGCCGCCGCGCTTCTGGGCATGAACGGTTTGCCGGCCGAGGCTGTGGCCGTGGGCTTCATCTTGATCACGGCGGGCATCGTCTTTCGCGGGATTCAGGAATCCATGTGGGTCAACGTCGTCTGTACGCTCATAGAGGCGAGCGGCCTGCTCATCGTCATCGGCGCCGGCATGTCGTATTGGGGCACAGTGGATCTTTTCGAAGTTCCTTCCGAGAAGGCGGACTCCAGCCTGCTCTATCTGGTCATGCTGGGGTCTGTGCTGACTTTCTTTGCGTTCATCGGCTTCGAGGATACGATCAATGTGGCGGAGGAATGCAAGAATCCGCAAGTGACCGTTCCGGTCTCGCTCATCTCGGCAACCGCGGTCGCGGCGCTGCTTTACATTGCGGTTGCGGTCACGGCGGTGTCTGTCGTGCCTTGGCGGGAACTTGCAGCTGCGCCCGCTCCGTTGGGCGCGGTCATGGAGCGCGCGGCGCCGGCCTTTCCGTCCATCGTTCTGGTCGCCATAACGTTGTTTGCCGTCGCCAACACGGCACTCGTCAACTACGTCACGGCTTCGCGGCTGATCTACGGTATGTCGTGCCAGGGACTGCTGCCGGCGCCGCTGGGGCAGGTTCACGCGGACCGCCAGACGCCCCACATCGCCGTTGTCGCCTTGCTCGCCGTTCTCATCCCCCTCGCTCTCGTTGGGTCGATCACCGAGCTTGCCTCCGCGACCGTGCTTCTGCTGCTGTTCGTGTTCGCCGTGGTCAATTCCGCGCTGGCCGCCTTGAAGCTGCGCGCGGGCGAGCCGGAAGGCGCCTTCGAAGTACCGCTGTTCGTGCCGGTCATCGGCGGCGCCGTTTGTACGGCGTTGGTCGTATTCCGGGTGGCAACCGGACACTGGCAAGCCCCCGTGATTGCTGGCGCCCTGCTGGCGGGCATCCTTGTCGTTTACGGACTGCTTCGTCCCGAGCCGTTGGACGATTGATGGCGCGATACGCGCGTTTCATATGCGCGCTTCAAAAGTCGTCAGCCCCGGCGGACGGTCAGGCGCGGTGATAGGGATGTCCGGTGAGAATGGTAGCGGCGCGATAGAGCTGCTCTGCCAGCACGACGCGCGCCAATCCATGGGGCAGGGTCATGGCGCCAAGCGACAGTT
The DNA here is from genome assembly GCA_035325525.1 of Hyphomicrobium sp. Lineage (GTDB taxonomy): Bacteria > Pseudomonadota > Alphaproteobacteria > Rhizobiales > Hyphomicrobiaceae > Hyphomicrobium_B. Next base: position 23,155 of record DAOKZR010000011.1, read on the forward strand.
TCAGCTTTGCACCTCGCAGGACCGCTTCGCCATGGCCGTCCGGGCCACCAATGAGGAAAGCTGCGTACCTGTTGCCCCCGTCGCGCTCGCGGGCAAGCAAGTGCGCGAACGCATCGCTCGCCATTTGTGAGCCCGCCGCGTCGAGGGCGATGGTCAGATCGGCCTGGGTTGTGATCTTCAGCAGGCGAGCCGCCTCGTCATTCTTGCGGGCTTCGGCGGACGCATTTCGCGATTCGGCTAGTTCGGCGATTTCGAGAGGCCCCAGCCCGATGGGGCGCCCGGTTGCGTTGAACCTCTTTGCGTAGCGCTCGCACATCTGGCGCTCCGCATCGTCCTTCAGCTTGCCGACAGCAGCTATGATCAGGCGCATGAAGACCTCATGCGCCCGGAGCGGGCGCGCTGGATGAGCCATGTGCGCGATTCTTACGAAACTCGAAAGTGACCCTAGTGCTGAGACTCGCTGCCGGGCAGGTCCGCCTGCCACATTTTCTCGAGATTGTAGAACGCGCGCACCTCGGGCCGGAAGACGTGGACGATGATGTCGCCCGCATCGATCAGAACCCAGTCGCACGCCTCCATGCCTTCCACGCGCACCGGCGAAACGCCGGCAGCCTTGAGTTTCGTGGCGAGCTGATCAGCGATCGCGCCCACGTGGCGATCCGTGCGGCCGGAGGCCACAACCATATAGTCGCCGAGCGTGGATTTGCCATGGAGGGGTATTTGGACGATCTCCTCCGCTTTGGCCTCATCCAGCCAGTGGATGACGTCGGCGAGGAGACCTGCCGAGGCGGGCGCCGCAGCGGCGGCCTTCGGCGCAGAAGCACGTTTTTGGGCGCTTCCTGTGGTCGATCTTATCAAGCGGTCGTTGTCCTTTCGTGGTTTGGCGCGGGGCCACATGCCGTCCGTGATCCGCAGCTTTGGGCGCTCACGGACGCGACAAAGATAAGGGCACCCCTGACATCCGGCAATGGCTTTTCCGGTCGAGACCAGGAAAGCGGCGTCATGCTAATGACCAAGGTCGGCAAAAAGCCCGCTCGCCCTACCTTGGCTCTGGAGCCGTTTATGCGTGCCGCGAATGTCGCGCAAAGGGCTCTAGGCATTTGTTTTGTCGCGCTTCTTTTCGGAAAAACCGGTTCCCGCCTTTACGGAAGCGCTCTAAGCGCCGTCGACGACAACGGGGAAAGCCGGCTTGTCAGAAACGTCCAGGCGGGCGCCTTGAGGTCCGCAAGCGAGGCAGCGTACGCCTCGTCGATGCGCGCACCGGCAAGGTTCTGGGCGGCAGGTGAAGCGATCGCCTTGAAGCGCCAACCTGGACGGTCGACGACGGCAATGGGGATGCTCGCGGCGATGCGCTGCCAGAACTGCCAGCGATCGAAGCTGGCGAGGTTGTCTGCTCCCATGACCCACACGAAACGCACACCGGGAAAGCGCCGCAGCAGGAAGGCTATGGTTGCGGCCGTGTAGGGTGTTCCCAGTTCAGCTTCAAAGCCGGTGATCTTCATCTTGGGGCCGTGGGCGAAGCTTCGGGCTTGCGCCATCCGCACGGCTTGGCTGGGCAGCGCGGCGTTCTCCTTCAGCGGATTGCCGGGCGTCACGACCCACCACAGCTGATCGAGCTTCAATCGCTTCAGCGCGGTTTCCGCGACGATGCGATGGCCGTCATGCGGGGGATTGAAGGTGCCTCCCATGAGGCCGATGCGCTGTCCCGGCGTGGCAAGCGGCGTGCGCACACGAATGGACCCGAAATCACGAGGCGAGGTGTTGTGTGCCAATTGCGCTCTGCCTTACGCGGGCCTGATCTGGCCGTGTCCGCGCACGAGGTATTTGAAGCTCGTCAACTGCTCGACGCCGACGGGGCCGCGCGCATGCATCTTGCCCGTCGCAATGCCGATTTCAGCGCCGAACCCGAACTCGCCTCCGTCGGCGAACTGGGTTGAGGCGTTGACGAGGACGATGGCCGAGTCGACGCGCTTCAAGAACAGATCGGCGGTGGCCTCGCATTCGGTGACGATCGCGTCCGTATGCTGCGAGCCGTATTTGGCAATGTGCGCGATGGCTTCATCCACCCCGTCAACGCTCTTAACGGCGATGATTGCGTCGAGGAATTCGTGGCCGTAATCGGCCGGGCTGGCAGTCTTTACCCGGGAATCGACCTTGCAGGTCGCTTCATCGCCGCGCACCTCGCAGCCCGCATCCAGCAGCGCCTTGACGAGGGGCGTGAGATAGTCCTCGTGCGCGTTCTTATCCACCAGCAGGCACTCGGTTGCCCCGCATACGCCGGTGCGGCGCATCTTGGCGTTGAGCACCACAGGAATGGCGATATCCAGATCCGCGCCGCGATCCACATAGGTGTGACAGATGCCCTCCAGATGGGCGAACACGGGCACGCGCGCCTCCTCCTGCACGCGCTGCACGAGACTCTTGCCCCCGCGCGGAACGATGACGTCGATAGCCCCGTTCAAGCCTTTCAGCATGTGCCCGACGGCGGCGCGGTCGGTCGTAGGTACGAGTTGGATGGCGGCTTCCGGCAAACCGGCTTGCCGAAGCCCGGTAACTAGGCAAGCGTGAATTGCGGCGCTTGAATGATGGCTCTCCGAGCCGCCGCGCAGAATGGCGGCATTACCTGCCTTGAGACACAGCGCGCCAGCGTCGGCCGTGACGTTGGGCCGGCTCTCATAGATGATGCCGATGACGCCGAGCGGCACGCGCACGCGCTGGAACTTGAGCCCGTTGGGCCGTGTCCACTCGGCAAGCACGCTGCCGATAGGATCGGGAAGTCCGGCGATCTCCTCCAGCCCCCTGGCGACGGCTTCGGTGCGCTTTTCGTCGAGCATCAAGCGGTCGACGAATGAGGCCGGGCGATCGCCCGACTTCATGGCGGCAATGTCCTTCGCGTTGGCGTCGAGAATGGCGTGCGCCTGCGCGCGGATCGCGGCGGCGGCCGCCTTCAAGGCGGCATTCTTCTGCTCGCTCGAGGCGACAGCCAGCCCGCGCGCGGCCTCACGGGCGCGCTCGCCGATCTCAGCCATGAGCTGTGTCGTCTCGCCTTCGATGTCTTCGCGCTTGTTCATCGCAGTCTCGTGCTTGTTATCGGGACGACGCGCGCGCTGCCCTATTTGCGGTGCAGCGCCATGTCATCGCGGTGAATGAGCGTATCACGGCCTTCAAAGCCAAGGATATCGGCAATCTCGCTCGACTTCTTGCCGATGATGCGCCGGGCGTCGGCGGAGGCGTAGGCGATGAGGCCGCGGCCTACCTCGCGGCCCTCCAGGGTCCGGATGATAACCGCGTCGCCCCTGTCGAAGTCGCCCTCGACCCTTTTGACACCCGCAGGCAGCAGGCTCTTTCCCGACAGCAAGGCGCGTTCGGCCCCTGCATCGATGTAGACCTGCCCGGAAGGCTCAAGCTGCCCTGCGATCCAGCGCTTCTTGGCGGTGACGGGGTCCGATTTGGCCAGAAACCACGTCACCTTCGCGCCTTGCGAAATCGCGCGAAGCGGGTTCAGCACCTTGCCGGTGGTGATGACCATGTTCGTCCCTGCGGCAAGCGCGATCTTGCCTGCCTCGACCTTGGTGCGCATTCCGCCCTTGGAGAGTTCGGTTCCCGCGTCGCCGGCCATGGCCTCGATCTGGGGCGTGATCTCGGTGACGATGGGAATGTGCCGCGCGTCTGGCTCTGTATTGGGCGGGGCCGAGTAGAGCCCATCGATATCCGACAGCAGAACGAGACAATCGGCCGAAACCATCGAGGCGACGCGCGCGGACAAGCGGTCATTGTCGCCGTAGCGGATTTCAGCGGTTGCCACGGTGTCGTTTTCGTTGACGACGGGAATCGCCTTGAACGACAGGAGCTGTTCCATGGTGTGGCGCGCGTTGAGATAGCGGCGCCGCTCCTCGGTGTCGCCGAGCGTCAGAAGTATTTGCGCGGTGATCAATCCGCGATTTTCGGCCATGTCCTGATAGGCGTGCGCCAGGCTGATCTGGCCGACGGCTGCCGCAGCCTGGCTTTGCTCCAGTTCCAGCGGCCCGTTGGGCAGCTTCAGCATGTTGCGCCCAAGCGCGATGGCGCCCGAGGAAACGAGCACGATGGACTTGCCGGCCCGCGCGAGTTCGGCGACATCGTCCATGAGTGAGGCAAGCCACTCACGTTTCAGCTTTCCCGTTTCGCGCTCCACCAGGAGCGCAGAGCCGATCTTGACGACGATGCGCCGCGCGGCGGCCCATTCGGGTCGCGCAGGCGTGTGGGCTGTAGTGGTCTCGGCGGGGCGGGACATCGGCTCGGCACATTCTTTTAGGGTTCGGCACGACAAGCCATAAGCGCGCCTGCGAGGCAAGCCCCCTTGCCGCCGCGGTGTTTCCCTGACAGGTGGAAGCGGAGCAAGAGCGCTGGAGCGGCGCCGGGCGTACTGGGTTAACGGCCGAACCGGTCCTGAAACACGGCCGATGCAAACTGGGGCCCGTACAACGAGGGAAATCGTGCATGACTGCAGCGCAGGCGTCCGGGGGCAATTATTGGGCAGAACAGCTCAAGAAGGCGTTGCTCAATCCGATCGAGGCCTTCAGGTGGCAGTACCTGCCGCTGCTCATGGTCTATTTCGCCTATGGCGCTCTGGGGCTCGTCGCCGTGGCCGAAAGTTTCTGGATCAAGAACAATCTCACGCTTACGCCGACCGAACTCGCCTCCTTGACCGTCTGGCTCACTTTGCCGTGGACGATCAAGATGGTGTTTGGCGAACTGGTCGATGCCGTGCCCATCCTGGGGTCGCAGCGGCGGGTTTACGTACTGATTGGCGGCGCGCTCATCGCTGCCGGGTTATCGATGCTGGCCGGCGCGGCAGGTGGCTGGCTCACGTTCGCCAGCCCGGAGAACATCTATCGTATCGGGTCCTTCCTGAATATCGTCGGCGTGGTCCTGCAAGACGTAACGGCCGACGCCATGAGCACCGAAGTCGTCGCGCGCACTAACGAGGACGGCACGCCGCGACCCAAGGAGGACGTCAACCGCGACCTCGGCATGGTACAGGTTCTGGGACGGCTGGCGCTGTCGTTCGGCATGTTCTCGGTTGCCGGCATCTCCGGTTGGATCGCCAGTATTTATTCATACGAGACCGTGTTCTTGATGGGGCTCATCATTCCGGTCATTTCGGTCACCGGCGCCATGCTGGTCAAGCTCGACAAGGTTGAAAGCCGCTCCATCGACTGGCGCATTTTGGGCGGCGGCATCGTATTTGGCGGGGTCGTCGCCGCGCTCGGCGTGCTTGAGATTCCCTACAACCAGGAAGTCGTGTTCCTCGTGTCGATAGCGGTCGTGATCGCCATGCTGGTCCGCGTCGTGGGCGACCTCGACGAGGCGACGAAGCGCAAGATTTTTTATGCCGCCATCATCATTTTCGTCTACCGGGCGGCTCCCTCCGTCGGCTCGGGCTACACGTGGTTCACCATCGACGTGCTGGGTTTTGACGAAGCCTTCCAGGGCACGCTCAATCAGATCGGCACCGCGCTTGCTCTGATCGGAACCTGGCTGTTTTCGGACGCCATAACGCGCCGGCCGGTCGCCAAGGTCCTGCTGTGGCTGACCGTGGTGACCACGCTCCTGTCGCTGCCCAGCCTGGGGCTCACGCTCGGCTTGCACGAGTGGACCGAGCGAGTCTTCGGCTTTGGCGCGCGCACTATCGCCATCATAGACACGGCCGCATCCTCGCCGTTCGTACAACTCTCCATGATTCCGCTCCTGACGCTTTGCGCCATTTATGCGCCGGAGGGCCGCCGGGCGAGTTGGTTTGCGCTGATGGCCTCCCTGATGAACCTCGCGCTCGTCGCGGCGGCCTTGCAGACGAAGTACCTCAACATGCTCCTCGTCGTCGGCCGCGGCCACTACGAGAATTTGCCAGCGCTGCTGGCCACGGCGATGGCCATCGGGTTCATGGCGCCGATGCTTGCGATACTTCTCTTCGGCGGACGCATCGACGGGAACAGCAGATCAAAGCGCGTGTAATAGCATAAGCAACACAACCTTGGCGTTTAGAGTGCCTTAAGGTTGTGTTCGTAAAACATGGGGGGCAGGATCGCCGGCTTGGCCGGCGATCAATCGCTCAACCGGAGCCATTCCGAGTTTCCTGGAATCGCGGAACGGCTCCACTCGTTTGTCGTGCCGCGCTTCTTGCTGGAAAACCGTCTCCGCTTTTTTGCGATAAGCGCTCGAGGTGCTCGCCATGGCCCGCCCCGGGGACAGCTATCAGCCCGTAAGCCGCCCGCAATGGATCACGGCGGACGGCGTGGAACTCGTCCAGCAGCAACGTGAGCGCGCGCCGCGGCCATTTCAGTTCGAGCGCATGCTCGCCAGACTTCCGCCCGGCGTGCGGGACTCGCTCACCCATCAGCAACTCGACTGTATCTCGGACGCCTTGATTCCCGATCCGCCGCGCCACGCGATCGACTACCGCGCCAGTATTCCCTTCTTTGGCCGCCGCTTCTACGTAACGCTGCTCGTGGGCCGCGAGCGCCGGTCGTTGGAGCGACTCGCGCGCGAAGCGCAATTGCGCGCCAGTCACACCGCGATCGTCTATTCGATACTTCTCTTGCTCTTGATCTGCGGCTCGTTCCTGGGATTCGTGCTGCTGGGCTATGTCCTCAAGAGCGTGCTTGGCGTCGATCTGACCGATGGTCCATCGATGCTGCACTTCCTGTTCTACGAAGCGCCGTAGAGCCATTTGCGCATGCCGTGCAAATCGGGCCAACGGCTCTGCTCAGTTGTCTTGACCGGCGCTTCTTACAGGCTACGGCCGTCGGGTTACGGCCGCCAGGGCGTGTCGTCCTCGATGTCTTCGCCCTGTGCCACGTTGGCTTTCGTGATCTCGCGGCTCAACGCATAGAGCGCATCCTTGACGCCCTGGCCCGAGACCGCCGAGAGGACCAACGGCGTTTTACGCGCGGCCTTCTTCAACGCTGCAGCCTTTTGCTCGAGCGTCTCGGGATCGAGCGCATCGGCCTTCGAGAGCGCGACAATCTCCTTCTTCTTTGCCAAATCCGCGCCGTAAGCCTTCAGTTCGCCGCGCACGACCTTGTAGGCGGCGGCCACGTCGTCTTCCGTCGCATCGACCAGATGCAGAAGCACCCGGCAGCGCTCGACATGGCCCAGGAAACGGTCGCCCAGACCTGCACCCTCATGGGCGCCTTCGATGAGCCCGGGAATGTCGGCGAGTACGAAATCGGAGTCGCCCGCCCGCACGACGCCGAGGTTGGGATGCAGCGTGGTGAAGGGATATCCAGCGATCTTGGGTTTTGCCGCCGAGACCGCGGCGAGAAAAGTCGATTTGCCGGCGTTGGGAAGGCCGATCAGGCCCGCATCGGCAATCAGCTTGAGCCGCAGCCAGAGCGTCAACTCCTGACCCGGCTGTCCCGGGTTTGCGTGCCGCGGCGCCTGATTGGTCGCGCTCTTGAAGTGGGCGTTGCCGAACCCGCCATTGCCGCCCTTGGCGATCAGGAAGCGTTCTCCCGGCCTTGTCAGGTCTGCAATCAGCGTCTCGTTGTCTTCCCCGTAGACCTGCGTGCCCGGCGGCACCCTTACAATCACGTCATCGCCGTTCGCGCCGGCGCGGTTCTGGCCCATGCCGCCTTGACCGTTCTTAGCCTTGAAATGCTGCTGGTAGCGGTAATCGATGAGCGTGTTCAGGTTGGGCACGCATTCGATCCACACATCCCCGCCGCGCCCCCCATCTCCGCCATCGGGGCCGCCGAACTCGATGAACTTCTCGCGGCGGAAGCCGATGCAGCCGTTGCCGCCATCGCCGGAACGTACGTAGATCTTCGCCTGATCGAGGAATTTCATGACGCAAATGCCTTCAGTCGCGCCGACAATGGACGGCGCCGTTCATAACGCAGGGTCGGCAACTCCATGCCGCGCGCCGCGCACCAACCCGAGCTCAAGCCTAGCAGACGAAAGCCGAGTTTTGCGATGACACGCTGCGATCCCTTGTTTTCGGTAAAGTGCGAGCAGGTGAAGCGGTGGATGCCGCCACGGCGAAAGCCATGGCCGATCAGTTCACGCACGGCTTCCGTCGCGTAGCCCTTGCCCCAATAGTCCTGGCCGATCCAATAGCCGACCTCGGCCGCGCCTGTCCCGTCGGGCGTGTATCCGCAGATGCCAATCAGCGCGCCGTTCAAGGTGATGCCATAGACGATTTCGCCATCCGCCAGCTCCGTTACCCAGTGAAGGGCGTCCACGCTCGAATAAGGATAGGGGATGCGTCCGGTCATGCTGGCGACCTCCCAAACGCCCGCGAGCACGGCAATGCGCGGCGCGTCGCTCGCGTCGAGCGCTCGCAGAGCCAGACGCCTTGTCTTGATCTGCTCGTGGGGCATGTCGGACGTTTGAGACAATCGAAGGGACGCCAAGAACGCAAAGAGGTCAAAACGAAAGAGGGGACGGCGCACCATCCCCTCTGAACTTCAAATTAAGGAATTTCTGTGAAGCGCGCCTATTACTCTGCGGCTTCGGCCTTGAGCGGGCGCACCGAGATGAAAATGCGGCCGTTGCGCTTCTTGGCAAATTCCACTGTGCCTTCCTGCACGGCGAAGATCGTATGATCCGTGCCTATGCCCACCCCCGTGCCGGGGTGCCACTGTGTGCCACGCTGGCGGCACAGGATATTGCCGGGAATGACGTACTCGCCGCCGTAGCGCTTGATGCCAAGGCGTTTGGATTCTGATTCGCGGCCGTTCTTGGTCGAGCCGCCTGCTTTCTTTTGTGCCATCGTTCAAAGTCCTCGTGTGATCCGGCTGCCGTTCAGGCGCCTGTGATGTTGGTGATGCGCACGGTCGAAAGGTCTTGGCGGTGGCCTTTCTTGCGGCGGGAATTCTTGCGGCGGCGCTTCTTGAAAGCGATAAGCTTGGGTCCGCGCGTCTGCCCGACGAGTTCGGCGGTGACCTTGGCGCCCGAGACGACCGGTGTGCCGACCTTGACGTCCGCGCCCGAGCCGACGAGGAGAACCTCGCCGAATTCGATCGTGGCGCCGGCTTCCCCTGCGACACGTTCGATCGTTACGACGTCGTCTTTGGCAACGCGGTACTGTTTTCCGCCTGTCTTGATGACAGCGTACATGGGATCGTATCCTTTCCTTGTCCGCGCCCTATGGCGCCGCCTTTTTAAAACAAGCGGGCTTTCCAATGAGTTGCTGGATCCCCAGCCTAGCCTCGGGCAGCGCGTTGAGCGCGACTGGCGGAACGCCGTCGCGTTGGGGGTTCTTTTGTCGGGTTTTCCGCCGGTTGTCAATTCCATCCACATGATCGCGTATTCGATTGACCCACGTCAAAGCGCATCCCACGCGGGCTGATTAAATAAGCCTCGTTCCAACCGCTGCTTCAAGGAGCCACCCGATCGCCGGACGTGGGGGTTCCTAGAGGTGGCGGTTGGACATTTGAGGGCCCTGCAACTCTTCGGCGGCCTCCTTTTTTGCCCACAATCTCCCTGCTCGCATCGCAGTTCGGCCTTGGAAAGGGCTCGGGCGGTTCATATCTCACGCCAGGTAAAATCGTGATGGCGCAGAGATGGTCAGCCAACTTGACGACAGATCGTTTGATGCGGGTGGCCCTACGGACCGCCTGCGGGATGGCGCGCCGGGCCGCAACGCCAAGCCATTGCCGGCAATTCCGGTCATAGAGACGGGGCGCGACTTCCCCATCGCCACTCTGAACCGCTTTCGTTCGCGGGCCGATGATCTGTTTGACGTCGCCACGCGCCGCTATCCCGTCAGGCTGCTGTCCATGCTGGACAAGGTCTCGCGCGCCTGGCTTGTGCGCCATCGCAACGCGCATCTGCGGGAGATCGATGCTGTCGCTCACGCATTGGGCCGTCCGGGCGCCTATTTCTTCTCCATCAACTATGAATGGGGTTGCACCTGCCGTGTCGCGCCGAGCCAAGACGCAGCTTCGGCGCGCCTTATCCGGGTGCTCGATTGGCTGACGCCAGGGCTCGGGCGTAATCTGGTTGGCGCGCGTGTCACGGGTGCGCCAGGCGGACCGTTCGCAATTCTCACGTGGCCCGGATATTCCGGGGTCCTGCAGGTCATGGCCCCCCAGCGTTTCTCCGCCGCCCTCAATCAAGCGCCGATGCAGAGGTCATCGGGGCTTTATTACCTTGATTGGGCATCGAGCCGCCGCCGTGTGTGGGGTATGGGGCATCCAACGCCGGCCCACCTCCTGCGCGATGTGAGCGAGCATGCCGAGACGTTCGCGCAGGCAAGACAGATGCTGTGCCGGACGCCGGTCTCGGCGCCGGCGATTTTTTCAATAGCTGGCGTAAAGCCGAATGACATCGCCATTATCGAACGCACGGAGAGGGACTTTCAGATTCGCGAGGGCGCGCAGGTTGCCGCCAATCATTGGGAGGCGGCCGGCTGGTACGGCCACGCCCGAGGCATAGACAGCCCCGGCAGGGCTCGCATGATGGCCGGCATCGCCCCTGAGTTCGATCGTGAGTTCGGTTGGCTCGCCCCGCCGATCCTGAATGTCCGCACGCGCCTTGCCATGGTGGCCGACGCGAAATCCGGCCGCATGATCGCGCGAGGCTATGAGCAGGGCAGGGCCGCTACGGAAACGCTCGATCTTTCCTGGCGCATATCCAACTGATCGAGGGCTGCAATTTGTCCCCTCTTAGCGACTTGCGCAGGCGGGCCCGAGACGATACAAGCCGGGTCCTGCCTTGAGGCACCACGGCACCAGGAGAGGTGGCAGAGTGGTCGATCGCGCCGCACTCGAAATGCGGAGTACTCGCAAGGGTACCGGGGGTTCGAATCCCTCCCTCTCCGCCATAATTTATTGATTATCAAGGATATTTTTCGTATTCTGGACGCGGTGCGAACTTAGTCTGTCGTTCTCGCGGGTTACGTCCGACGGGCATGTCCGCCGGGACGCAGGGACTCCCCTGGCGCCGGTTCTGGGGTGCTGATTGGGAAAGAGTCTCCTATCGGGTTTCGCGTGGTACCGCTGTTTGGGGCATGCAGTGCACACCTCACGGCGCTGCACGGGGATTCCGATTCCGGCCAAAGCACCGACCAGCGACACCGGTGTCCGTCTGAGTGGAGCAGGTGTCGGCCGCAAGCGTTTTTTCGCGTGGACACGGAACCGGCGACGTCCGGTTTCGCCGGCCCTCTGCGATGAAGACGCTGATTTGCGGTTATCGGTCCAGCGCAGCCGACCTCGGAGTGCTCAGCGATTAGAGCGCTCGATCACGTCCATCAGTTCGGTGATTTTTTTTCGCTGCTCGGCAGGATTGCCGCTTTCGATCGCGTGTTGCACACAATGGCTGATGTGATCCTTCAGAACCGCTTCCTCGACGCGCCGCAGCGCCGCTCGTACGGCCGCAATCTGGGTGATCACGTCGATGCAGTACCGCTTTTCCTCGACCATGTGGGCAATTCCCCGCACTTGGCCTTCGATCTTGTTCAAGCGTTTGAGGCAGGCATCTGCCATGTCCTTATGCATGTTTGAAAGCATACCCTACCCGGGTATATGTGTCAATGAGAATACCCCCTGAGGGTAGTGGAGGCGGTCATGAACAACCCTATCGAAGGCTCGGCTTCGAAAGGCGGCTGCTGCGGCGGTCACGGCGCTCACGATCACCGCGCCCATCAACATCACCAGAACGCACATGGCCAGCCAGATATGTCGTCAGGTCACGGCCGCGATCCGGTCTGCGGGATGACGGTGGACCCAGACACTGCGAAGCATCGGGCGGAGCACGCCGGGCAGCCTTACTATTTCTGCTCGGCCAAATGCTGCGACCGGTTCGTGGCTGACCCTGCGAATTACCTGACGCCCCAGGTTCCCAAGCTGCCGAGAGCGTGCCCGAAGGCACGATCTACACTTGCCCGATGCATCCTGAGATCCGTCAGGTCGGGCCGGGCTCGTGTCCGATCTGCGGCATGGCGCTCGAACCGGAGGTAGTCACCGGCGAACACATCCACAACACTGAACTCGCCGACATGACGCGGCGGTTCTGGATCGGGTTGGCGCTGTCGCTTCCCGTTGTCATACTGGAGATGGGCGGCCACATGACCGGGCTCACTCAGACGCTCGGAGCGCAGACCTCGAATTGGATCCAGCTCGCGCTGGCAACACCCGTGGTCTTGTGGGCGGGTTGGCCGTTCTTCGAACGCGCATGGTTCTCGTTGCAGACGCGCAACTTGAACATGTTCACGCTCATCGCGATGGGCACTGGCGTGGCCTGGCTCTACAGCATCGTTGGAACGTTCTTGCCTGACATCTTCCCGTCAGCCATGAGGACCCACGACGACGCGGCGCCTGTTTATTTCGAAGCCGCAGCCGTGATCACCGTGCTTGTTCTGTTGGGACAGGTACTGGAACTGAGAGCGCGTGAACGGACAAGCGGCGCCATCAAGGCGCTCCTCGATCTCTCACCGAAAATAGCGCGCCGCATCAAACCCGATGGCAGCGACGAAGACGTGAGCCTCGATCAGGTCAACGCCGGCGATCAGCTGCGAGTGCGTCCGGGCGAGCGCGTGCCGGTTGATGGGTCCATCCTCGATGGCCGTAGCGCCATCGACGAGTCCATGGTCACGGGCGAGTCCATGCCGGTCACGAAGAGCACCGGCGACAAGGTGGTCGGCGGCACCATGAACAAATCCGGCGCCTTCGTCATGCGCGCCGAACGCATTGGTAAGGAAACGGCGCTGGCGCAGATTGTGCAGATGGTGGCGCAAGCTCAGCGCAGCCGCGCGCCCATCCAGCGGCTCGCCGACCAGGTGTCGGGCTGGTTCGTGCCCGCCGTTATAGCCATAGCGGTTCTCGCCTTCCTGGCATGGAGCGTCTGGGGGCCCGAGCCACGATTGACGTATGGCCTCATCGCGGCCGTCTCTGTTCTGATCATCGCCTGCCCGTGCGCCCTTGGTCTGGCGACGCCGATGTCGATCATGGTCGGCGTGGGGCGCGGGGCGCAATCCGGCGTGCTTATCAAGAACGCGGAAGCGTTGGAACACATGGAGAAGGTCGACACACTGGTGATCGACAAGACGGGGACGCTGACAGAAGGCAAGCCGAGGGTTGTCGCGATCCGCACCTCGGGATCCATTAACGAGATGACCTTGCTGCAGCTGGCGGCAAGCCTCGAACGTAGCAGCGAGCATCCTCTGGCTGCCGCCATCTTCAGTCTGCCAAAGACAAGGATCTTGCCTTCAAGGACGTGCAGGGCTTCGACTCGCCCGTCGGCAAAGGCGTGCTGGGCGTGGTCGATGGCCGTAAGCTCATCGTCGGCAACGTTCGCATTATGCAGGATGCCGGCATCGACACGAGCGCGATGGATGCCGCCGCCGATGAACTGCGCCGCGATGGCGCGACCGCGATTTATGTCGCGATTGACGGCAAGGCGGCAGGCATCTTTGCGATCGCGGATCCGGTGAAGGCAACGACGCCGGAGGCGATCCGCGCCTTGCAGGCTGACGGCATCCGCGTCGTCATGCTGACGGGCGACAATCTGACGACGGCGAAAGCGGTGGCGCAAAAGCTTGGCATCAGTGATGTCGAGGCCGAGGTTCTCCCCGAAGACAAGGGCAAAATCGTCGAGAAGCTGCGCAATCAGCGCATAGGGCTTTGGCGAGTTCCAATCGAAGCTCGGGTGTCCGGCCCCTACGAATATCGAGCAACAACACGGAAGCAGGCTCAGGCTCACCCTTCTGCGATGTCCGCCAAATCGTACCTTCGCTTAGATTATGGATTGCGACGGTGATCCATTGGATATCGACCGACATCATTCGCGAGTACGTCTTACTCATCGCAGCCGCCAAGCGCTTCCTCTCTTGCGGCGTCGAAAATCCATTCAGATCAAGCTGCAGATAGGGCATTTATGCACCTCTAAAAATGGGGCCGCATGAGCGGCCCCTTTCTGAAGTTTGCGTGACAAGCCGTGTAACCGGATCAGGCAGCCTGAGGCGACTTGACCTCGTAGCGGTCAGCCGGTTTGGCATTTCCGAACTTCTTCGAAAGTGCGCGGCGGTCTGCCTCCCAACGCTCCCACGCATCGCCGTCGTGCAGGCCGGGAATGGTAACGAGTTCACCCTTGTCCAGACCGGCTAACGCTGCATCAACGGCGTCCTCTGCCGACATCGTGATGCTTGCCGACTTCTGCGCTGCATAGCCTGCCACATCCCAGAACTCGGTAGCAGTAGCCCCGGGCAGCACGGTTTGCACGCGCACGCCTTTGTCTGAGAGGTCCTTTTGGAGGGAATGACCCAGACTGATGACGTAGGATTTGGAGGCGCTATACACGCCATTTAACATCTCGGCCGCGATGCCTACCACCGACGCAATGTTGACGATGGTGCCGTTTTTCCGCGCAACGAAAGCCGGTGCGACGGCGTAGGTCAACCGCGTCAGAGCCTTGATGTTGAGGTCGATCATTGCATCAACAGTCGCGACATCCGCCTGCAGGACCGAAGCGACGGAACCGACGCCCGCATTGTTGACCAACATGGTAATGGCTTCATTGGTCTTCAGCAGGGTTTCTACCTTCGCAAGATCTGCCGGGTTGTTGAGATCGGCAGGAAGCACGGTTACTTCACGGCGCGTCTCTTCCCAAATTCGGCTGGCGGCCTGTTTGAGCCGCCCTTCGCTGCGGGCAACGAGCACCAAGTCATAGCCGCGCTTTGCGAGACGATCGGCATAGACTGCTCCCATCCCGGTGGAAGCACCCGTTACGACCGCGATACCCTTCGTTGTTGGATTGCACATCACTTTGTTCCTCCTATTGCCTCGGATGCATCTGCTGGGAAGGAACCTACACTTGCTGCGCGACGGCTTAAATGTCATATATCCGTCAATTTAAGACATGGAGCCGGACATGCGCCGCGTGACGTTCGTGATCTATCCCGGGTATTCCGCGATGGCGTTGGCAGCTGTCGCGGTTTTCGAAACAGCCAACGCAGTGCAAGGCAAAGCTGAGTACGAGTTTAGGTTCATGTCTGAGAAGGGTGGCGCTGTCAGCACCTCTTCGGGGCTACCTCTGAAATGCGAACCACTCGGCCAGGAACGAGGTGATACACTCATCGTCGGCGGTGCATCGTTCGCAAAACCTTTGTCGCCGGGCTTGATAGCGTTCATACGAGCGGCCCCGCGCAAGTATCGCCGCATCGCTTCGATTTGTACCGGCGCGTTTGTACTTGGCGAAGCTGGCCTTCTCGATGGCCGCCGCGTTACCACGCACTGGCTCCACGCACGCGAGCTGCAAGGCCGGTTTCCGAAAGCCAAAGTCGATGAGGATCGCATCTTCATCAACGATGGGCAGGTGTGGACATCCGCAGGAATGTCGGCAGGGATAGACTTGGCACTAGCTCTTATCGAAAATGACCTTGGAGCAGATGCTGCGAAGTCGGTGGCGCGAAAGCTAGTGCTTTACCATCGCCGTGGGGGCGGCCAATCACAGTTCTCAAATCTCCTCGAACTGGCACCAAAGACCGACAGAATTCAAGCGGCGCTCGCCTATGCACGTGAAAACCTGCATAAGCCGTTGGGAGTGCCTGACCTAGCTGACGCAGCTCGTCTGAGCCCGAGACAGTTTAGCCGCGCCTTCCGCGCAGAAACAGGACAGTCGCCCGCGAAGGCGATCGAAAACCTCCGTATCGAAGTAGCGCGAGATTTGATGGAGCAAAGCCGTCACCCCATCGAAGTTGTGGCTCGTCAAACCGGCTTCAGCGATGGAGATCACATGCGTCGCGCATTTCTGCGTGCCTTCGGACAGCCCCCTCAAGTGTTACGTCGCCAAGCCCGTAATGAAATGGTGGAGTGACCCTTATGACCATCACGTCGCAACAATTTAGTCCGCTTGTAGAAAGCCGCGACCAGATAGGACCGAAAAGTTGAGTTCACACCAGCCGCAAGTCACGTTTCTCGAACCCCGATTGCACCATGCGCATCTTGTCCGGTGGGTGCTCCCCCACGAGCGCGAACGCCTCATTTGGTGTCCGGGTGATCCAAGTCTCGAATTCGGCCTCAGTGGAAAGGAGCACAGGCATGCGCTCATGGTTGATCGACCCGACGTGCCGACGCCATAAGCCGGCGAAAGCGAACAGCGGCCGCGGCTCGGCGCCCCTCACAGCCACACGGCCGTGGTTTCCCCGTGCCGTGGTTTCCCTACCGACTTCCCACTGGTAGGCTAAGCGGATCATTTTCAAACATTTCAGATGTGCCGTGGTTTCCCTACCGACTTCCCACTGGTAGGCTGTCCGCTCGCATCGCCGTTGATGAGATAAGGCCGTGGTTTCCCTACCGACTTCCCACTGGTAGGCTCGCCTAGGTCAGAGCATATCGAGTCTGCGTGCCGTGGTTTCCCTACCGACTTCCCACTGGTAGGCTGGACGCTTCTTCGGCAACCGCTGTTTCTGTGCCGTGGTTTCCCTACCGACTTCCCACTGGTAGGCTGATGGGGACACTGATTGACTGACAGGGGAGGCCGTGGTTTCCCTACCGACTTCCCACTGGTAGGCTCGGCCAGGTGTAGCGGGTAATAGGCATAGAGCCGTGGTTTCCCTACCGACTTCCCACTGGTAGGCTGGCTTTAGCCGGGGCAGGTACTCCGCATAGGCCGTGGTTTCCCTACCGACTTCCCACTGGTAGGCTCAGAGCCTCGCGGCGGCGCTCGCGCATGTAGCCGTGGTTTCCCTACCGACTTCCCACTGGTAGGCTCTGTGTCATTTGTAGAAACGAACCTCGTTGGCCGTGGTTTCCCTACCGACTTCCCACTGGTAGGCTCCCGCGACGCGACGGCTGCTGCAAATGCGCGCCGTGGTTTCCCTACCGACTTCCCACTGGTAGGCTGGCCGGCATGTGGCAACACACGTCCGCCGTGCCGTGGTTTCCCTACCGACTTCCCACTGGTAGGCTGAGGAATTGCCGGTGCTCGATACCGGCGCGGCCGTGGTTTCCCTACCGACTTCCCACTGGTAGGCTCCGTCCTGCGCCGCGTCGTGCTGGGGTTTGAGCCGTGGTTTCCCTACCGACTTCCCACTGGTAGGCTTCGTTGTTCGCGAACACAGCGCGCCCCCTCGCCGTGGTTTCCCTACCGACTTCCCACTGGTAGGCTGCAGATGACGGTCGTGCATCGCGCGCTCGAGCCGTGGTTTCCCTACCGACTTCCCACTGGTAGGCTGGCTACGAATTGTTCGGCGCCAGCGAAGTGGCCGTGGTTTCCCTACCGACTTCCCACTGGTAGGCTCAGGAGCAGCGCCGCGATATCGGCCGGGCGGCCGTGGTTTCCCTACCGACTTCCCACTGGTAGGCTTATGCTTGGCCACGATGTTAATGAAGCTCTGCCGTGGTTTCCCTACCGACTTCCCACTGGTAGGCTCGCGTGCGGCGACGGTGCTTTCCAGATATTGCCGTGGTTTCCCTACCGACTTCCCACTGGTAGGCTATAGCGGCTGCGAGACCGCCCAATCCTTCAGCCGTGGTTTCCCTACCGACTTCCCACTGGTAGGCTCGCCACGCGGCTCGGTCGGCTGCTGATCGTGCCGTGGTTTCCCTACCGACTTCCCACTGGTAGGCTAATATCATCTTTCTGCACGCGAGCACATCCGCCGTGGTTTCCCTACCGACTTCCCACTGGTAGGCTGGCCCGGGGCAGGAGACCAGACCGGGACCCGCCGTGGTTTCCCTACCGACTTCCCACTGGTAGGCTTTGGCGACCTGAAGCTGCCCTCGCATCTGGGCCGTGGTTTCCCTACCGACTTCCCACTGGTAGGCTGCCACCATCACAGCCTGCCTGCTCAAGTGGGCCGTGGTTTCCCTACCGACTTCCCACTGGTAGGCTTCATCAAAGCCGTTGCAAGCGCGGTACAGGGCCGTGGTTTCCCTACCGACTTCCCACTGGTAGGCTTTGGCGACCTGAAGCTGCCCTCGCATCTGGGCCGTGGTTTCCCTACCGACTTCCCACTGGTAGGCTGTCCTCCGCGAGTTGCACCATAAGGTTGCTGCCGTGGTTTCCCTACCGACTTCCCACTGGTAGGCTGAACCGGTTGTCATTGACGGGCATGTAAGCGCCGTGGTTTCCCTACCGACTTCCCACTGGTAGGCTGGCTACGAATTGTTCGGCGCCAGCGAAGTGGCCGTGGTTTCCCTACCGACTTCCCACTGGTAGGCTTTGAAGTCGCGCGGCCTGGGGGTGACGGCCGCCGTGGTTTCCCTACCGACTTCCCACTGGTAGGCTTTGGTTGATGCGGAGGGGCGGACAATTCGAGCCGTGGTTTCCCTACCGACTTCCCACTGGTAGGCTTCGCCACCGATGACGGCCTTTCGACGGATCGCCGTGGTTTCCCTACCGACTTCCCACTGGTAGGCTGAGAGCAAAATTGCTCTGATCGACGAAGAGGCCGTGGTTTCCCTACCGACTTCCCACTGGTAGGCTTCCCGGCCTGGTGCATCAGCACATCGTTCCGCCGTGGTTTCCCTACCGACTTCCCACTGGTAGGCTAGAGCTTTGTCACTGGTCTAGGCCCCTCATGCCGTGGTTTCCCTACCGACTTCCCACTGGTAGGCTCAGAACCCGCTGACCCGGCGGCTGTTCGAGGCCGTGGTTTCCCTACCGACTTCCCACTGGTAGGCTGCAGGTCTCGACCTCTTCAAAGCCGTGCGCGCCGTGGTTTCCCTACCGACTTCCCACTGGTAGGCTATCGCGCGCGAGGACGTGCTCAGCGAAGGTGCCGTGGTTTCCCTACCGACTTCCCACTGGTAGGCTCGGCGATGATCGCGGCATTCACCGGCGAGAGCCGTGGTTTCCCTACCGACTTCCCACTGGTAGGCTGCAGAAGGCGTCAGCGGAGAAGTGCTCTTCGGCCGTGGTTTCCCTACCGACTTCCCACTGGTAGGCTCAGACGTCGCTTACCCAGCTAAATCAATTCGCCGTGGTTTCCCTACCGACTTCCCACTGGTAGGCTTGGTGGGAGGAGCTCTATCGCGATCGGGGCGCCGTGGTTTCCCTACCGACTTCCCACTGGTAGGCT
>DAOKZR010000011.1:42257-69794 GCA_035325525.1 Hyphomicrobium sp.
GCCGTGGTTTCCCTACCGACTTCCCACTGGTAGGCTGCGTTCTCGACAAATGGTTGCTCAACCTCTGATTTTTGCGGTCTTGCCAATGCAAAAATTAGAGGAGAACCATTTGCTGGGAGGCGACTTTCTCATTTTTCTTTCGTTCTCCAACGAGCAGCTTCATGCGGCCGTACTGACGCTCAGTGACCTGTAGCGTGCGCACACTGCCCTTGGTTGGCAGAGACTTTGTGACCCGCGCGATGTGCTTTTCCACAGCTTCTTCGCCCCGGCAAACGCGCGCATAAACCGAGAACTGGATCATCATATAGCCGTCGTTTTTGAGAAAGTTGCGAAAGCGGTTTGCCTCTCCGCGCTCAGGTTTCGTGCCAACAGGCAGATCGAAAAATACAAACAGCCACATGATACGCACGTCCTCACTCTGCATCGAGGGGTGCCTCCTCGATTTTTACTACTTCGGGGAGTTCCAACGCTTCGGCCGATTTCGCTTCGATCGCGCGGACGAGCGACGCCGCGGTTCGCTCCGCGGCGACGAGCAACGCGAGTCGCTCACCGCCAACGCACGCGTTTTCCAGCAGCACCGACGCCATGGCGCGGCGATCTTCAACCGTCAGGTCATCCGAACGTGTAATCTCATGACCGGCCAGTTCCCGCGCGACACGGTCAACAAAGGGTCGGAATGGCTCAACTAAATCGTCAGCAAGGTTGAAGGCATTGGTAACGCTCGAATGATTGAGTCCGAAGGCCGGCAGCAGGCCCGCCGCGACAAGTACCCGGGCCACGGCAGCACGGACAATGGCATAACCGTAGTTGAGTAGTTTATTGCGGCGATCCGTTTCGTCACCGCGTTTGAAATCGGGAAATAGCCGTTGCCAATAATAGCGTGCGGCACGTGCTTCCACATTGTCCGGGTCGCCTGAGCGAACCCATCGGACCATCTCGAGTAGCGCCGGCGCTTCTCCAGGCGCACTGAACGCCAGCACGGCTGCCTGATTTTCTATTTTGCGTTGAATGATGGATTGCCACAGACGCTTTTTTTGAGGCTCGCTCATGGCGATCTGAGCCTGTGCGATTGCCGGTTGGCGAAAATGCCCGTGAAATGGCAGAGCTAAGCCACACGGTGTGTGCTTGCTGTCGCACGAGATGAGGACGATGCCGGCGTCCAGACAGGCCGCGAGCAAGGTGCCGGTAAGAGAGACCTGTTGCGTGTCGAGGATAACCCAAGCCACATCTTCTATTGCCAATCTCACTTCGCCGTCGCCCTGCGTGACGACAATCTGTTTATTGGAGTAGTTGAGACGCGACGGCCGCGTCAGGTGCAAGCCTTTCCACGCCATGTTCGTCTCTCACGCGGTACTTCGGCTTCACGACCCAGCCGATCAATGGTCAACTTCCGGAAATTCAATAGAGTGCGGGCGCCGATACCCTTTTTAATGCTGGTTGAATTGTTGACGGCGGATACGGTCAGCGCGCCCGTATTGCGATCCAAACTCCGATGGTAGCCCTTGATGACTTCGCCGTCGGACTTGGTCACCTCGATCAACGACATCGGGTAGATTGACCAAAGAAACTCGAAGGTTTCGTCGACAACTGGCCAATTCGAATCATCGCCACCGCCTTGCACGGCACGATTTGGCGGGGTTTCGCGCATCGCGACCTCGTGGGGATAAACCGGCACGAGGAAAAACTGGCGCTTGCCCTTTGCGTTTGACTTGGCAAAGACGTCGACGCGAACCATATCGCCACGGTCTGCGGTACCTTCGCGAATTTCGACGGCAACTTTGTCGGTCGTCGCGACACGGATTTTTCGTATGACGTCGCCCCGAGGCGAACGGGGAGGTCTGTCTTTGGGCTTGCCAGCCCTGATCCACTCCCGCAATGCCGCAACCGTCGCGTCCCGGAGCTTTGCCGGATCAGCGGCCCTTTCGTGCGGTTCCGGTACAGGAATCCTCTCTAGGTCTGCTTCCGTCAGTTTATCAACTGGCTTTCGTTCGTAGACCACGGACTTGCCATCGACCTCGCGCACCTGCTTGATCGTTGCATCGTGAGCCTTGCCGCGGGCGCGGCGGCGCTCGGCTCTCGAGACCATTATGCCGTCGAACGCCTTCCGGACGTCGTCCAAGAATGTGGACCATGGTGGATCGAACTTTCCGAACTCCCGCGCAAGACCGCGCTTTTCTGCCTCTTGGAATGCTCGTGTAAGCGCTTGCAATGTGCTCTCGCTTGTCGCGGCCACGACGATCGCGTCCAGCGCATGATGACGATCGTCGTCCGAACGTTTGCCGGTCGTCGGATCTTTCTTGAGGTCGTTGACCGCCCAGGCGCGCCTCAGTTTTCCAGTCAGCGTGCCGGGCCGCGCGAAGACGCGCCGACGGCCCGGTTCTGCGGGGTACTTGCTCTCCAGACGCTGCATCAAAGCGCGCGTCGCATAGCGCGTGTCGTTCAAATTTCGCGTCTTGAAACGCTCTTCGACCTCGTCCGCATTCTGCAGCAAATAATTGCGCTTCTTCATGCCGCGCAGCAATTTGCTGGTCTCGATCCGCGCGCGGAAGCGTTCCCATTCATTCTCGGTTTTGTCGGCAGCGAACCACTCGAAGGGCGTGCGGTCCTGCTTGTGCTGGTTCTCGCGGGCGAGGCACAATGCTCTGTTGTGAAAACTGTCGTCACCGAAGCGGCTCCAGGGCAGAATGTGGTCGACCTGGACAGAATTGTCGGACCTTGAGATTTGTGACGGATGAATAATCTCGTCGCTGTAAGCGCAGCGGCCCGCTTGCTCCTTCCATAATTCAAATCGCAGAAATTCTTCTCGTCCCTGAGGAGGCCGGCCCACCGTCTCCGGAAACTCAATATCGCGCAGCTTGTCTTTTTCCTTGTTTCGTCTTTCGATGCCACGTTCGATCTCGGCGCGTTCTTCGGCGCTTTTGCCGATATCTCTGGCAAGCTCGATATGGATCTTGTCGGGTGTTCCATATTGTTGAGCGATGGCGCGTATCTGCTTCTCAGCCTCAAGCAGCGCCTTGCGGGCAACCGGGTTTGTGATCTCGGTTTCGATCCGGTCTGTGTGTCGGTATCCTGCTTCGGCACAAGCCTTGTCGTAGGTGAGCCCGCGCGAGAAATGTGGGATGATGTTGCGAGCGGCCCTAGCTGAAATGTGCCCCGCGCCGCGAAATTTCGCAAAGGCCCCATCCGCGACCCCTCGCATGATCGCATCGAGCACCAAAGGCTCGAGTGTCAATTTTTGGAGTTCGCCGCGAATACTCTCGGCCGATTCATAAAATGCGAGGATTTCTGCTACGCGATCGAGCGTTTCCGTGCGACGCATGAGATCTAGCCAAGCCACGTTCCCCACGATGTTCTTGAGCGTAACCAGCCCCTCGGCAGCCGAGCCTGATCGCGCGATGGCGTCGCGATTGTTCTCGTCTGCCGGAGGCACGCCCTGGAACCTTTCCTCGCCGATGGAACACACCTTTCGCAATCGCGCAAACGTCATGCCTTTCGTATTTCCGAAATCGTTCGCGGCGCGCCGGATTTCAGCCTCCGTAAGCGCACGATAGTTTCTGCCGTTTCCCACGCGAAGACTGGTCAGGCGGGCAAGAAACCGGAAGAGTTCGAAGCTGTAAGCGTGCTTGGCGGTTCGTCGTTCAATCGGCTCAAAGGGGCATGTGCCCACCTTGTCCCAGCTGTCCGCAAGCGGCCTTTGCGTGAATGCAATACCTCTGAACGCTTGTTCAAGATTTTCTGTGGCCAACTCGTTTCCGAATGCGCGTTGTTTGGCGAAGATTTGCCCGGCTTCGTATTCGAGATCAGCGCGCAATGTCGAGCGCGAGTAGTCGCCGTCGCGGTTTCGCTTACGCTCCGCAAAAGCAGGATCGTGGGCCATCATCTCTCCGACGGTTCGATACCTGCTCAGCCTTTCGCGGGTTGCGTCAAGCGCTTTTAGCATTTTGGGAGTATCGCTCGCAGCGTTGGCGCCGCGATCTCGTTTGCTGTTGGATCGAAATCCGCGGTGGCGCGCGATGTGGCCAAGCGCGACCGCAAGTTCCTGCCCCGACAAGACGCGGTCGAGCGCCTCCAGCCGGAGCGACCAAGGATCGAGGCCAACAATTCTCAGTGCAGTCTTCTCGCTATTGGACAGGAGCCGGTATTCGTGGAATAGACGGCGCAGAGAGGCCATCCGCTGGCGCCTACGCCGTATCACGCGCCGCTGTCCGCGATTTCTTCGGCGCTCCTGGTTTTTGGGTTCTTGCGTCTTTGGAATCTCTGGAGCTTCCCAGCATCGGACGCCGCATGCGACGATCACTCCTACTCCATCCGATCGGGAGATGACTGCCCATCCGCAGCTTGCGATGCCTAAGTCAATCCCAAGAACGAGTTCAGTCTGTCCACTCATTGCACCTCCCGACCGTCCACATGCAGAATTCTGTCGCAATCGGAGGATTATTGATTTTGAGGTTGGAGTGTGCAACTAGTTCAATCGGGAAGTCGGTAGGAAAACCACGGCAAGATGGTTTTCCATCGAAGGATTACCCCCGGTGGCTTTGCCATCGGGGGGATTCCGTTTCAATCGACCAAGCTGGTCTCTGTTTGCTCGGTCGCCGCACGCGGCGACTGTGACCTCGCGAACTGTTTCGCATGCACTTCGCGCCGAACTTCAGGAAGCCCGGTCAAAAATGAGCGGTGTGGTAGGCACCGCCGACGGAGCGCTGTTTACCAATCGAGCTGTCTGGTATCTTCCCGGTCCAAAGTGTCAGGGATGTACCCAGTCTGTACCAGGTATCTACCCGGTCTGTACCCTCGTTTTCCGCTACCCACACCGCTACCCCGGCACCTTTCGGCGCCCGCGAGCGCAACCCGCCACAACGGCCTAAGCGCTTGAAATGAATCGCGAAAGGATGGTGCTGCCGGAGGGGATTGAACTCTCGACCCCTCCCTTACCAACAGGACGTTGTCCTGGCAACGCTCGTTAGAACGGGTAAGGGCTTGGTCGGTCTGGGCATTCCCCGACTTTGGAACTTAAGATCACCGAATATCGCCGTGTTTCAGCGGTGATCGCGCGTCTTGCTACCCCGCAGCTACCCCGTGTCAGCAGGTTCTTGGCACGGTGAATGCAGTCTGGCGGTTAGCGAGGCGGATTGGCGTCCTGTTCGATGAACCGGCGCGTAACGGCCTCGACTGTGCTGGCCAGTCGGATTACGAGCGCGGCGTCGCGGCTCTTGCGGGCATCGGCACCATTGACGGCTTTCTCGAGCACCGCGATTGCCGCCTCGCGGGCCTTCTTGACCCCAGAATCGGATAGGTTCCGAGCGTGATCCTGCGTTGAGCGCCCCTCAGCGGCCGTCCTGTCTTCTGGCTGAGCCCGCCCTCGCCGCGGACCTTGTAGAGCACCGACCAGCTCATGACGCCACCCGCCGTGACGCGCAGCATGAGCCCCGGGACGACCGTATCGCCAAGCTCCACGCGCCCTTCGGCCGGCGGCCTCATCCGCTCCAAGGCCGCTTCCGTGATGTACTTTTTCATGACAAGCCCAACATCGAGAGCTGGAAGAAGATCGAGCGCGCGCTCGACATGCATGTGCTTCCCGAATGGGGCGGCCGACCTATCGCCGACATTCGCCGCCGCAATATCCATGAGCTGCTCGACGGGTTCATCGCAAAGGGGCAAGCCGGCACGGCGCGCGACGTCCGAAAGCATCTGTCGCGTCTCTTCAACTGGGCCGTCGATCGAGAGATCATCACGGAGAACCCGCTCGCCGGCTTGAAGCGCAAAGACCTTCAGTATCGCGCAGATGCCGGGCGGGCTCTCACCGATCAGGAGATCCGTGCTGTCTGGCGCGCGGTCTCGAGGCTTGGTTATCCGTTCGGTCCGTTCTTCAAGCTGATGATCCTGACGGGCCAGCGGCGCAACGAGTGGGCGGATGCAAAGCAGTCAGAAGTCTGCGTCAGGCGCAAAGTGCTCGAAATTCCCAAGGCTCGATACAAAGGCCGGCGTGACCATGTTGTTCCGCTCGCGCCTGAGGCGTGGACCATCTACGAGTCCATGCCGAAGTGGAACGGGCTCGATCCCTTCCTTTTCAGCACCCAGGCCGGCGAGGCGCCGATCTCGGGCTTCTCGAAGGCCAAGACGTACCTCGATGAACTGACCACCGAGGAGCTGACTGCGTCGACGGGCGATCCCTCGGCCACGCTCGCCAACTACCGCATCCACGATTTCCGGGTCACCTGCGAGAGCCGCTTGGCAGACCTCGGCTTCAATCAGGACGTCCGCGACGCAGTGCTCGGGCATGCGAAGATCGGGCTGCAGCGCACCTATAACAAGCACGATTACGCCGACGAGAAGCGCTCGGCCCTTGAGGCTTATGCACGGCACATCATGGGGATAGTGGGGTGAACAGCGACATCAGAATAGGCCGCCTTCTGCTCGTTGGAGCGGAGCAACCGGAGCCGCTGTTCGATTGGCGTCAGCAGCTGGACGATGCCGATGACATCATTGATTGGGTGCGAAAGCCAGTTCCCCCGCGGATTGGCTCGAGGCGCAAGAAGCCAACTCCCGGCGTCGAACTCCGCAATCATCGCGAAAGCCTTGCTCGATTCCTTGCCGACATCGCGGAAGGCTACAGGCTGGCTCTCGATGCTTACACCTTGCGCAACAGTCCTGACAGGCCGCGCCGCGACCTTAATGAGAACGACAGCGGCGACGCTGAAGCCGGCTTCGACTACCCCGATTGCGTTCCTTCCGCCCGGGAGGACTTTAACTGGGATGCATTCTGGCTCGAGACCTACGGCCGCAAGCGCGGCAACCCAGGCGCCAACAGGTCGTCGGACGAAGCGGCCCCTCCGATCGAACCTCTCAGACTGAACTATCCCGCGATCACGCAGTGGTGGAAGACGGCAACCGGCGGCGGTTTCAATCCTGAATTTGCGGCGCCTGAAACGGAAGTTGCGATGGGCGAAGCATTCGAGCGCAACAACCCGCCTGCGCGATTCCTTTTGCTTGTCGCCTTGTACCTCGATTGCCGTTACCACGTCGGCAATGTGAGCGGCCTCTACGACACAATGAGGCGAAAGCGCCGACCGAAGAAGGCAAAATCGAATATGTCCCCCAGGGTTCGGGATTAGTCCCCCAACGTCGAGGAGACCAACTCGACACGGTTCCAGACGGTCAATTCTGACCCCTAGGAGCCCCCCGATGACGCAAACCCGTCTGTTGCCGACTGCTGTGGTCTTGGACCGCATCAGCATGTCGAAGCCTACCCTGTACCGGCTGATCAATGCCGGTGAGTTTCCGAAACCTGTTCCAGTCGGCCGCCAGCGCGTCGCTTTCGTCGAGAGCGAGGTTCAAGCGTGGATCGACCAGCGTGTCGGCCTCCGCGACGCCGGTGCTGGTGCCGCTGAGCGCCGTCAGCGCGCCATTCGTGCTGTTGGGGGGCGCCGGTGATCTTCATCAGCCTCATCCCCGGCACGGGTCCCAGGACCCCCGAACGCGCTCGCGCGATCGCAGCAGAATGCCTCGATTACATGCGCACCGTATTCCCCGATGGACCCTGGGACTTCACCATCACAATCGGCCGTGAGTTGCGTCCGGTCATAACGCGGACCTTCCGGGCGAGCCAGGAAGATAAGGCTCTGCGCTGGCTCGTGCGCGAGCTTGAGCGGCCGGGCACGTCGGTATCAGTCGGATATCTTTGCGTCGGGAGGCAGTCATGAGCGGCCTCGGCGACGCCATCGAATTCCTCAAGGCCTTCCACCCCAAAGGGCCTTGGGTCATCACGGCCATCAATCCGGAGGAGGGACCCGACCGCATTCGCACGCAGACCTTCGGTCCATCGACGGTTGGCGACGCTGAGCGCTTCCTGGCCGAGTGGAATGGCAAGTGGAACCTCTACTTCACGGGAAACCGCATCGGCCGCAGGATGTCCAAGAAGCCGGAGCGCACTGACATCGTAAGCCTCGACCATTTGCACGTCGACATCGACCCGCGCACCTGGAGCGCGGACACGGGGCTTACAAAGGAAGACTACCTCACGCAGGAGCAGAACCGCATCCACGCCCTTCTGACGGACAAGCTCCCGCCGGGCATCCCACGCCCGACGCTGGTGGTGTCCACGGGCGGCGGCTACCAGGCCTTTTGGAGGCTGAAGGAACCTCTAACGCTCGACGGAACGCTGGAGCGGGCTGAAGAGGCGAAGCTCTGGAACGTCCAGCTGGAGCGCATCTTCAAGGCGGACAGCTGCCACAACATTGACCGCATCATGCGGCTGCCCGGCACCTGGAACGTGCCAAGCAAGAAGAAGCTGGAGAAGGGCCGCAGGCGGACGATGGCGACGGTCATCGATGTCGATTGGTCGCGTGACTACTCGTTATCCGAGTTCAAGCCGGCACCGTCGACGTCAGCCGGTGCGCCACTTTGGGATATCAGCCCCACGGTTATCGACGACGTCGTCACGCCGATTCAGTCGTTGGACGCGCTGGATCGGTGGCAGGTACCGCCGCGCATCAAGGTCATCATCGAACAAGGGCGCCACCCACAGGAGAGCAATAAGCCGAACGATGACCGCTCTCGCTGGGTCTTCGACGTCGTCTGCGGTCTGGTCAGGTGCGAGGTCCCCGACACTACTATTTTCGCCATCCTCACCGACGCCCGATTCAAGATTTCGGAACGCGTGCTCGAGCAGAAGAACGCTCGGAAATACGTGGAAAAGGAGATTGTAAGCGCGAAAAAAGCTGTTGCCAGTGATGCGGTTAATCGAGAGAGCGACGAACCACAGGGCGACAAACCGACTTGGCGTCAGTTGGCGATCGCGTTCATCTCAGCGCAGAAGCAGAAACTGCTCCGTTTCGGGGGGCGCTGGTTTTCTTATCGCAGCGGCGCGTATCAGGAAAAAGACGACGAAATAATTCGCTCTAGGGTCTACGACAGGTTCCCGAAATTCGGCTCGGGCCAGGTATCTAACCTTCTCGATGCCGCCAAAGGGCTTGTACTCAGGGATGCTTCGGAATTCGCGCCGCCATGCTGGCTGGATGGCCGAGAGGGGAGCGACCCGCGCGAGCTGCTCGTGGTACGCAACGGCATGGTGGATATGAGGACCGGCGAACTCATTCCGCACGATCCAGAGCTATTCACGTTCAATGCGCTTGATTACGACTACGACCAGGACGCGGCTGCGCCAGAGCGTTGGCTCAAGTTCATTCGAGAAGTCTTCCACGAGGACAGCGTCCAACTCGTCCAGCAGATTTGCGGCTACCTGCTCACGCCCGATACCTCCCGCCAGGCCATCTTCGTGTTCGTGGGAGCCGCAGGATCGGGCAAGAGTACCCTGGGGCGTGTCCTGCACAGCATCTTGGGCAACCGGAACGTTTGCTCGCCCTCGCTCTCCGGCCTCGGCACCCAATTCGGGCAGCAACTCCTCATCGGCAAGCAGCTGGCACTGATCTCGGAAATGAAGCTTGACCACCATGACAACAAAGAGGCGATCGCGCGAGTGCTCCTGAATGTGTCCGGCGAAGACCCCGTTTCGATCCCGCGCAAAAATCTCACCGATTGGGAGGGGCGGCTGGGTGTGCGCTTCGTAATCCTCGCCAACGCACCGCCGTCGCTGAACGACTCGTCAGGTGCCCTGCTGAGGCGCTACGTCGTGATCGAGATGCCATTCTCCTTCGTGGGTAAGGAAGACCCGCAGCTGGAAGCCAAGCTGATGGCCGAGAGGTCGGGTATCCTCAAGTGGATGATCGAGGGCCGCCGCAATATGCCGATCAAGTTCACGACGCCGTCGAGCAGTAGTGAAATCGTCAGCAGCATCGACCGGCTCGGCGCACCAGTAAAGGCCTTTGTCGAAGACCGGTGCATCCTCGATGCCGAAGCCAGCTGCACGAAGGACGAGCTGTACAAGGTGTACGCCCAATGGCACGCCGACAGCGAACAACCGGCCGCTATGAAGTTCAGCAAAGAACGGTTCTCTGGTCGTCTGCTCGAGGCCTTGGGCCATCGCGTACGCTCCAAGCAGCCTTCGCTCAAGAAGGGCGAGGCCAAGCGGCCGTCGCGGGTGTGGACCGGCATCAGGCCTTTGACACCAGCTGAACTCACGCGTCGCGACTGGGAAGACAAACGTGACGAAGTTCCGTTCTGATGACGGAACGGCCTTGGAACAGGGTCGGAACGGGTTGGAGGAACGGCCTCAAGTGCTTGCAAATACTTGCTCGGAACGGGTGGAACAGGCTGATTTCAAATTGTCGAAGAATGAAGACATCTCGGAATGAACGCCTTCAGCCTCCTGGCTGATCCGCAATGCTCGCCAACCTGTTCCGCCCGTTCTAGGCCGTTCCTGCGGCAACTGTCTTGGCAATTAAGGCGCCATTGGCAGTAGACGCGCTCATGTGGAGGACCGCTGACTTAACCGATCTAACCGACTTAGCCAGCACCGGTGCTCGTCATCTTGACCAAGCATTAGTGCTTATGGATTTAATGCAGCTCGCGGGTGAGACTTATCGGCACTTAATCAATCGGCTGAAACCGAATGGAACCGATCCATGACGTACCGCCTGCTTTCCATGCACGATGTTCTGACTCGCATCTGTATGTCGAAGTCACGACTGTATCGAAGCATCAATTGCGGTGAATTTCCACGACCTGTTCCTATTGGGCGTCATCGCGTGGCTTTCGTCGAGTCGGAGGTTGAAAGCTGGATCAAGGCTCGGATTGACGCTCGTGAAAAAGGAGAGGGTGTTGAAGCCCGGCATCGTCGAGCGAAGAACGCAGTGGCTAGTCGGCGATCGCCGTAGGACGCTAGCTACTTGGCAGCCCTTAAATCGACACCACGCTCCGATCCGCGTGTGACGTCACATCTGTCGCGACCGCTACTCGTGGGGGATGGGCACTGGATATCGCGGCGCAGTGCGGCGACAACCCCTCGACCGCGGACCCCGCCACCCATCCGCTACCCTGGAGCGTGACGTCGTCGATCAAGCGGCTGGTTGGATTCGCGATTTTGGTCTGGAGCATTCTCCTACCGAGAGCGTGCCGAAAACTGACGAGCAATCTAAGCCTGCCGCTGCCTCATGCGCTTGATGGCGCCGTCAGTTGGCACCTTGTCGTCGCCGAGCTGCCGTCGCAGTTCGGAACGGTACCAGCCAATCGATTTCAATGACGTCGAGGCAGACGGATTTATCTTTAAGACTTCCGCAAGACCTTCTTCGTTGGTTTTACCATCAAGGATCGCTTGCCTCGCGATGCGCCCGATCCCGCTCCATGTCCCGTTGAATAGGTAAGCCGTGATTGCATCTCTGAGCACGTCACTCGCGGAGAGGCCAGTTATCTCTACGACTTCATCCATGCCCGCCATGAGTTCCTCGGGGACCATGGCCGTGACCCTCCGCATTTGACCACTAGCGCTCATTAATACTTTTCTCCGCCTGTGATGGTTGGCACAGGCTTTGCTCTATCAACAACTGCTGAAACAATCGTTTCAGCTTGAGAACGCCGCCAGATGCGGAGCTCAACGATCGTGTTAATGGAAGCCCATATGCAACCAGCCACCATCAAACCCCGGGCGAAGGAATTGATCCGGAGCGGCCACTCGAACCCGAGCGCTGCCGAGGTCATTTGCCGCGAATTTCCGGGGGCCCAGACGACAGCCGACTGCATCGCATTCTACCGCTCGAAAATGCGAGCGGCCGGCGAGACAGTGCTGTCTAGCTGGGACGCACGCCGGTCAGAGAAATCGCAACTGCCGGCTTAGACGAAACAGTCGGTCGCCGCCGGATTATGACGGCGACCGACCTCGCTCTCAACAGCTTTGCCAGGGTCGCTCACTCCGACAAAGCCCTTACCTCGCGCCACGCCGACTTGATCGCCGGCATCGGGTCGAAGCCGATCGCAGCGGCCATCGTCAGGAACTCGATCACGTCGAGACGGCGCTCCAGGCCCTCGACCTTGGCGACGTAAGACTGCGGCTTGCCGATCAGATCGGCCACCTCTTGCTGGGTGAGGCCCGCCGTCGTCCTTGCATCAACAAGGCGACTTATCAGTTCCCTGTAGGCCTCGTGCTGGTCAGTTCCCTGTAGGCCTCGTGCTGGATTGATTTTGGCAATGGGGCGCGCTTCGTCTTGAGCAAAAGCGCGAACACAGTTAAACGCGTTTTGGGATTATCCCAAAATCGGATATCGCATGGACTTGCCGGCAAGACTGACGTCGACCCAGAAGGGCACGGTCACCGAATACCTCGTGGCTGCGTCGATCGTGCTGGCCTCGTCGGGGCGCCTCTCGCCGTTCGTGCCGCTCTCGGACGACCACGGCATCGACCTGATCGCGCTCGACAAGGCGACCCAGCGGAGCGTGTGCCTGCAGGTCAAGTCGGCCGTCGCCAGCCCGAAGCGCAAGACGGTCCAGTTCGACGTGCAGAAGTCGACCTTCAAGCCGGCGCCGGACGTGCTTCTCCTCGCGATCCTGTTCGAGCCGGCGACTGTATCGGTCGGGACATCTTGGCTGATCCCGATGGCCGAGGTGCCGAGCGTGTCCGTCGATCAGGCCGACAAGTACGCGTTGACGCCGAGCATGGCCGCCCTGAGCAAGGACCGCTACCAGCGCTATCGGCACGAGGGGCCGCACAGTCTGGTCGCTGCGCTGCTCAGGGTGTTCGACGCCGCCACGTCTGAGTGATTTGCCTACGAACTTGGCCCTTCGTCAGCCTTTTCCCGACATCGTCGATCCATCCAACGAGGGAATGGACATCGGCAAATGATGAAATTCGAAGATGCATGCCTCGCGATTGCGTTCGCGCCAATGATCATTGCTGCCCCAGGTCATGCGGGCGACCTTCGACAAATCCAAGAGGACCGAGTCGGAACCGTCTGCGCCTGCGGCGCGGCCACGAGTTCGAAGCTGTTCAAGTGGTTCAAGGAGTGGGAGGCATACCGGCGTTGGGACGAGGGCAATCCTCGAGCGACCAACGTGCTCGCGCTCATCGACGAGGATGAACTTGAGGCGATCGCCGATCCGAGCAGGAACAAGATCCCTGCCATCGGATGCAATTCGTGGCTGGATCAGCATCAGGCGGCCGGCGATGCGGCGTATGAAAGGGTGCAGAGAAAGTTGGGGCGTGAGCGTTCTCATCTTTGGCGCTGACCAGCGCTGAGCCCACGGCCCCAACGTGACGAAGTCCCAGGTGGTGAACCTATTCATGAACTGCAACAGGCAGGAACGGTTCTGCGGGTTCACTGAGGAACCGATTGAGAATGCTCTCTTCGTGAGAGCCAAGGCGCTCGGCGGCAATTGGCAAAAGCTCTATCACCGAGCGTTCCCAGTCATCGAGCCTGATCGGCGGCTGCATTTCGGGCGGGTCTATTCGGACGACCTGCGGCGGCCCGAGAAGAAGGCGCGCCTGGTTCGTTGCGGCGAGCGACTGCAGGCGCATCGCGGCCAGCATGACACGGCGCCAGTGCCAGATGCCGCCGTGGGCAATCTCGGGCTGCGAGACGATGTAGCGGTTGTCGCCGCAGCCAATGCTCAGAACCTGTATCTGGTCGCGCCTGACGTCATAGCAGGTCATGGCCTCGATGACGGCGAGCATGATCGGGTTGTTGGCCCATACCCCGCCATCGACTAGGGTGTAGCCGCCGTGCTCAAGCGGCCGGAAGTATGTCGGCGCTGCCGACGTGGCGAGTCCCACCGTCGTCATGCGCTCGAAGCGGTCGGTCTTGTAGTCGGCGTGGTGAGGTGTCTTGAAGACGAAGACCTCGCTGTGGCGCCCTTCAAAGGCGGGAATGCAGAGGCGCGTGCAGGATTCGCCGAAGAGGCGGTCCCCTAGGGCTTGTTCGAGCAGGCGAGAGAGGGCATCTCGGTCGTAGAGGTGCGAGACCAGGTGCCACTTGCTGCGGGCCCAGGCGCGGAATTGCGCGAGGTTACCAGCCGGCGGCGGAAAGACCTCGTTGCCGCGGGTTACATACAGGTCGGCAAGCTGCGCTGCTGTCATGTCGGCGCCGAGGCCGAGCGCGATTATGCCGCCGGTCGAAGTGCCGGCGATGAGGTCGAAGCAGCTGGTGATGGGGCGTCCGCCGAGGTGTCGTCGCTCAAGCTCGGCGAGGGTGGCAGCGGTGAAGATGCCGCGTATGCCGCCTCCATCCAGAGATAAGATCCGAAATGGCCGATCCTTCGGCCAAGGTTGTGGAACGCGGCGCTGAGGGATGGCTCCGCGCGAGCGCGGCTCTCCGGAGTCGAGGCGGCGGGATTCGGACATGGTTCAGCCCTCAATTCGGGGTGACGGCCGCCGCCCTTCCATTCGCCTGTCCGGACCCATTCCTCGTAGTAGTAGAGCCAGTCGATGACCCACGGGATGATCGTAGCGGCGATCGGCAACTCCGGCGTCCATTCGTCGGTTGCCGGGTCGTAGAGGCAGAGGCGTGGATACGCGGGCGAATACCCGAGGGCGTAAATGTGCGGCACCCGCTCGCCGGTGCCGCGGGGATCGGGCCCAACCGGCGGGTCGAGCACGACGACGCTGATGTAGGGATTGGCCAAGGTCCAGGTATGGAAGTGCCGCCGCGTGAAATAGGTGATGCGGATGCGGTAGGGCAGTGCAATCGGGCAGACGGTGCCCTCCCAGATTCCGATCCAGCCGGCGTCGAGCACGAGCCGGAACGTCGGGGCGCCTGAGCGGATGGCGGCATCCTGCTGGCTTACGGAGAGGAAGGGCATCCACGTCAGTCCCCGAAGTAAGTGTTGCCCGGTGCGGCGCGGGCGATGGCGGGAACGGCCAGCGAGCCGAGCGGCGGGACCGAGGCGCTGCGCGGAATGTAGAGCGAGACGCCGGAGG
Source organism: Hyphomicrobium sp. (assembly GCA_035325525.1). Classification (GTDB taxonomy): domain Bacteria; phylum Pseudomonadota; class Alphaproteobacteria; order Rhizobiales; family Hyphomicrobiaceae; genus Hyphomicrobium_B. Next base: position 57,058 of record DAOKZR010000011.1, read on the forward strand.
CCCGGTCGGCGACCCGTTGCGAGGTCTGGGCCTTGATGGCCTCGGCCGCGGGCGTCTCGCCGAACAGGTCGGCGAGGATGGCCTGCATGACGTCGAGGCGGACGCCTTGGCGCAGACGGTGGATCTTGGTGGCAAAATCCACGAGCTCGTCGAGAAACACGCGCTGATCGTAGAGCGTGCCGGGCCAGCGGTCGGTGAGCTCGTCCCGGCGGTACTCGCAGGCTGGATTGAACTCGCAGATGAGGCGGCGGTCACGGTCGGCGGCCTCGAGGATGGCGACCTGTGCTGAGATCTGGTGCAGGAGCTCTTCGGAGATCGTGCGCGTGCGGTTGGCGTGGCGCGCATTGTAGTACGAGAGGAGGACCGACGGCGGCCGTCGCAGCTGAGCATGGCGGCGGTCATAGCCGAGGTTGCGCCAACGCTTCTCGAGCTGTAGCGAGATGACGGCGAGCGACTTCCGGTAGGCCGGAAGCTGATCGGGCACCGGCACAGTTTCGGCCTTCTGCTCGATCATCAGCCGGTATGCACGGGCACGGGCAAAATCGAGGGAGCGCTTCTCGAAGAAGCGGCCAAACGCGTCATCGGCCGGCGTGTTGGCAATGAACCACTGTCCGAACCCGTAGGGGTTGGCGTGAAGAGAGCGCTTTTGCTCGTTCGGGTCTTCGGGCTTGGAGTGGAAGATCAAGCTCGCGCGGTCGTTGCCGGCAATCCGTACTGCCGGCGTCACGTCGAGATGCATCTTATCGTAATTTACCGTGCTGCACCGCGTTTTGCGATCGACCTTCTCATGGTAGCGCGTGTCGGGGCCGCGCTTGATGGCGGCATGCAGGATAGCGAGCGCGGCCTCCGGATCGACACTGGCCTTCAAGGCCAGCTGCGCCATCGCGTCGATGTCAAATTCATCGTCTGTCGAGTGCCGGGCGATGGTGGCGCCGATGGAAAAGCCGCCCTGGGCGTAGAACAGCTCGACGAGCCCGAAGAGCGGACTGTCCTTGTTGTCGATCCACTCGGCGATGGCTTGATAATGGTCGATGGCGAGTTGGTAGTCGGTGGGGCTCAGTTGGATGCGAACTGCGATGTCCGCGAGCATGATGTCGAGCGCCGTGTAGCCGGCGACTTCAGGAGAGAAACGGTCGAAATGGCCCATGACTTTCGGTCCTTCAGAATCGCAAGGTTGAGACAAGGTTAACGTTCGAAAATCGAACACACAAGGAAATTATTGACACTTGCGTGCGGGTCGGTATCATGGAATCCAGGTCCGCGGCATGTCTTGCGTTGGGGCGAGGAGGAAGTGTGGACGCGATCGAACTCGGCAAGCGGCTCAGGGAGGCCCGTGAGAAGGCTGGTGTGCAGCAGCAGGCAGCCGGCGATAAGATCAAGGTTTCGCGTTCGGCAATCTCGCAGATCGAGGGCGGCAAGCGCTCCGTCTCGACGCTTGAGCTGACGCAGCTGGCGGCCTTGTATGGCCGGCCTGTCGCCTCGTTGCTGAATGAAGGGCCGACTCAGGAAGAGGCCGATGATCCGATCATGGCTCTGCTTCGGGCGGATGTGCGGCTGGAGAGGAACGAGGCCACGCGGCGCCACATCGAGAGGTTCAGGGCGCTGTGGGAGACCGGCATGGAGCTGGAGAAGGCGCTTGGGCGCACGGCGCTCGGCGGGCCTCCGACTTACGGCGAGCGAGCGCCGCGCTATGCCGGCGAGGCCGTGCAGCAGGGCGAACGTGTAGCGGAGAACGAACGGCGTCGTCTTTCAATCGGTAACGCACCCATCGGGGACCTCACCGATCTCATCGCCAAGCAGGGCATCTGGACGGCGAGCGCCAGTCTCGATGATACGATTTCGGGGCTGTTCCTCAGCCATCGTGCGATTGGGCTCGCCATTCTTGTGAATGAGGGGCATGCCCGGGCGCGCAACCGATTTTCGTATGCGCACGAATACGCCCACGCACTGATGGATCGTGAACGCGCGGCTACGGTCTCAAGCCGCGATAATTCCTCACATCTCGTGGAGACGCGCGCGAACGCCTTCGCCGCCGCCTTCCTGATGCCGGCCGAAGGTGTCGCCGATATCCTTCAGTCGCTCGACAAGGGTCAAGCAAGCCGGACGGAGAAGTCGGTGTTCGACGTGGCCGGCGCGAGCCGTATCGATGCCGAAATGCGCCCGGCTCCGGGTTCGCAGCGCATCACCTATCAGGACGCCGCGATGATTGCGCATCATTTCGGGGTCAGCTATCAGGCGGCCGTGTACCGCCTCAAGAGCTTGCAGCATGTTTCGGGGCCGCATGCCGACGAGCTGTTGGGTCATGAAGGCTACGGCAAGGACTTTCTCAATGCGCTGAGCATGTTCGACGACCTCGAAGGCAAGCCAAAGAAGGGAACGAACGACCGGGAGTTGATCAGCCAGATCGCATATCTGGCTATCGAGGCTTACCGCCGTGAGGAGATCTCTCGCGGCAAACTCCTAGAGATCGCCAAGCTGCTCGGCATCGAGGGGCCTCGACTCGTGGATCTCGGCGAAGCGGCAAAGAGCGGTTGAACAATGCATGGCCGCCGCGCGCCCGCTCATCGCAATCACTAACACATCGGTTCTGCTCAACTTCCTGCGAATCGACCGCACCGCTTTGCTGGGCGCAGTCGCGGCATCGGTCGTGCTCACCGAGCATGTGGAGGCGGAGGTTACGGAGCACTATCCCGAGCAGGTCGCGCGGCTCCGCGCGGGTCTCGCCAAGGGACATTTCAGAAGTATCACGCTGACCGGCGAACCGGAGCTCGCGATTTTCGGACGACTGATGGGTCTGGGCCGCCTTGGCTCGGGTGAATGCGCCGCCATTGCCGGCGCCATCTGTGGCGGGCATGCGCTCGCCATCGATGACCGAAAGGCTTCGCGCGAGGCGCTGCGCATCAAGGCCGACCTTGCCATCGTCGGCACGGCCGATCTCGTTGCGATGATGATCAGGGAGGGTTCGCTTTCGGTCGACGAGGCGGACGCCATGAAGACCGAATGGGAGCGTGCGCATCGTTCCGGCTGATGTTCGGAAGCTGTGCGTATATAGTCTAGCAATTTCGGAAAGCAGAGGTTGCGGTTCTTCCTGGAAGCGACACATACAGGAGATGTACCCGACACCCCACGCTACACGCGATGTCGGCTGCACCCTGTTCATCGTGGCCATATGCCGTGCTTCACGATCAAAGTGCCAATCATGGAACTGCATCAAACTCCCGCACCCATATGACGTGCACAAGTCTCCAATTCTAGTTCACATGTCCTTAACGCATTAACAACGTGTCTTGCGGTGTTCGAAAGCGAGTAAACGCCAGAGTAGCGCGCCGCAGCACGCAAGAAAAAACAGATTGAAAAATATACAAAGAAGCGCGCATTCCACCACGTCTCTGATGCCATTTTCTCCAAAACATCTTGCCCCGAGACCTTGCCCAGAAAATATCTCAATGTTTCTTCGGCGTCTCCGTGTGCCTCGGAACTCATTCGTGCGCATAGCGTTCGGTACAGTATTCCTTCATTGATCAGGCGAAATCTCTCCTCGATTGAGCGCGGCCACGGTTCGGAGCTTGTCGGAAAACTTGATAAAAAGTCGCGCAATGCCGCATTTGCGGCCTCTCGCCTTGCTGCAGCTTCGTGATGAGCAATCTGTTCTGCGCTGGGAAGGCTCGATGCGTGGCTGCGCCAGTTCCTTACTTGGGCATCGACCGCACCTAAGTAGTAATCAAAATAGCTCCGCAACCGGGATACCGCATCTCCATTCAAGATATAAAGGATATTTACTGAGAGCTCTACCGATGCCCTTGCAGCTACTTCGGCGGATGGTCCGCATCCAGTAACAAACGCAACAAGCCCACCCTCGGCTTGCTCGAGGTTTCGATGGATTAAGTTCAAAAGCAATCCGATGGCGGGGTCAGAAAGAGCCCAATCATCGAGTTCTGCAAAGCTCTTGCTTAAGCGGACATTGGTTGAAAACAGGGCCTTCAGGCCAACGCGCTCGCGACGAAGCGCATCTGTGGGCTTCAGGTTGTGCCGATTGGAAAACTCAGATATGGGGTCTACGTCCAAGCTTACCATTCCTTTTTTAGCCGACTTCTTGACTGCAGCACGCTTGAGATTTGCGCGATGCGATTGCAGAGCGCTTCTGGGTCGCGCGTTTCGCATTCCCAAACCACAAAGACTTCGTATCCCATTCCACGCAGGTGATTTTGCATCTCCTCGTCGCGCGCTACATTCTTGCTTAATTTAGATCGCCAATATTTCTTGTTTGTCTTTGGCGACGATGCGAGCCTACAATTCTGATGAGCATGCCAAAAGCAGCCGTGGATGAAGATAGCCCATCGCTTTGATTGGTTCGCTATATCTGGCTTTCCAGGCAACTCGCGCGCATTCTTGCGGAACCGTATGCCAGCTCGATGTAGCGCCGAGCGAACTGAGCGCTCCGGTGACGTGTCGCTAGAACGAATGCGGGACATGATCTCGCTGCGGCTCAGCGGTGCACGCAAGCGTCTCGGCCTTATCTTCTCAAGTCCCCTCACCTTGGTCACTCCCAGCATGGTAGTCCGGGCTGCCCTCCTAGAGCGGACGACGAAGCGCTTCAAAAACTGAAACGAATGACGCATCTGTCATCGCGAGGCTGTGCTGATGTACGGCCTCATCCCAAGCAGCCGTGAGTTCGGGTCCGCGGCTGCCCGTTTCTGTTTGCCACAATGGATGTGTGACGATGGATGCGTTGCGTCCGTCTGTAACCGCTGGCAGTCCAGCAATCACAATGCGCCTGTATCCCGGCCGGGCCGCAGCTAGCGTCGTCGCTGCACGGTCCGCTGCAGTTGCCCAAAGCGGACCGGCAAGCGTGATTGATGCTGCTGGATCGAGAGCAAGTGCAGCCATGTCCACAGCTAGCCTCCAATCAAGGAGGCTATGGTAGGCCAGATTGCTGTAGCTCCGGAGCCTGCCTGCGGCGGGGCGATATCGCGCAGCAGCGTGTCCGATAGAACCTGCGCGATCTTCTGGAAGCCAGTGCGCTGGGTTCGTATCGGCGCCGCGTTGGTCATGCCGCTCCAATTCGCCTCGCAATGCGGACAAAGTGCAGGCCGGTCGTTATGCGCCGTCGGTTCATCGAGCACGGGTTGCGGAATTGGGTTCTGGTGAAGCTGGGGAACGTAGTAGATCCAGCCTGTCGCATCCTGCCTGCGGCGGGCCAGCCGAATTTCCCCCGTTGCCGCATCATAGACGGCCGCCTTCCATTCGCGGCGCACGGTGTCCTGCTGCCAGTTTGTCCGCTGAGGATCGCGCAGCGTGCCGTCGGGGCGGCGGGCCGGCCAATAGGTGGCATAGCTTTCATAGCTACGATCGCGCGCTGAATAGTCGGGAGCGCGTTCGATGTTCGGATCATCGGGTACGAGGTGCCATATGCCGGGCCGCAACGGGTCGCTCCGGCGGTAGCCGCCAAGGAAGATATCGCCGCAAGGTTCGCAGTAAAGCAGTTCGGGAATGCGCGAACCGCAGCCGCAGGTGATAGTCGGACGGTCATAGAGACGTCCGACCTGAATGTTCTGGTCCTGGCGCGGCTGATCGACGGCCGTGCAGGCAGGATTTGAGCAAGCCCATACGCCCTGGATGCTGCGGAAGAACAAATGGACGCGGAGCGGCAGCACCGGAGCGCCCGCCACTGTCTTGGACCTCGCCGCAGCCATGACCACAGCCTCGGCAGCACGGGAGGCCTCGTCCGGTGTGCTTGCCGGGAAAAGCCGGCCGCCAAGTTCATTAAGCGTGCGGGGCGTCACCGTTGGTTGCGCATCGGTCGCGTCATTGCATGCGGCACGGAGAGCATCTGCCGCGCGCATGGCGCCAAGCACCGATCCCATCTGGTGCTCCGGACTTTCTGCCGGATCGGGTGGGGGCAAGGCGCACGCCGCGGAAATATTCGCGGCGGCAGCCGATAGTCTCGCCGCATCTGGATCGCCAAGGGCCGTCGCGGCAGCAGCTAGCGTTGCCGCGTATGGCTGAAGCGCTCCGGCTGAGCCGGCAGGAATGGGGATGGCACCGCCTGAAACGAGGGCGAATTGCTGGGTGCGGCCAAAGAACTGCTGCAGGTACTGCTGGGCAACCACAGGATCGGAACCAAGCGATGCGCTCGATGCGAGGATTCTCAGCTGCGGACTGTCTGGAGTGAGCCCGAGGCGGTCAATCAGAACGCGCAGAATGTAAGCAACTTCGGTGCCGGGCGTACCGCGGTAGGTGTGCAGCTCGTCGACGACCAGATGGAAGACGTGTTCACTGCTTGCCCGCAGCCATTGCCGGGTCTGATCAAAAATCGTCGCCTCGACGTCGCGCATCAGCATGATGTTGAGCATGCTGTAGTTGGTTACGAGGATGTCGGGCGGACTATCCTGCATATCCCAGCGGCTCCACATCTCAGCGCCATCAAGGCGCGGAAAGAACCGTTCGGCGTCAGTACCGGCAACTGCGGCGGCCATTGCTGAGAGGCGCGTCAGCTCATTCCGTAGCTCGTCTTCGGCACCCTGGCGCGTCGTGCGTCCTGACACCGGCGTCCATCCCGTGTAACGTCCGAACCAGAAACGGTTTCCGGACCGGTTTGCCGTCAGCCAGGCACGCGCGGCTGATCCGTCCAGGGCGAGACGCAACCGCGCCATCTGGTCCTCGGCAAGCGCATTGAGAGGATAGAGAACCAGCGCACGGACAGCAGCGGGCCGGGATTGCGCTTCGTGGGCGCGCTGGCTGATCCGGCTATGATGCGTGCGTCGACCTGTGGATGGCGGCATCGCCCACCAGTCGTTGCGCGGCGTCGGCGGAGCGGCATGCCAGAGCGCGGACTCTCGAACCAGAGCGGCACGCGAGGTAACGAGCTCTCAGGAGGCCGGCCTTTCGTTCTATCTGGCCGGGGAGCGCGGAAGGGCCGGGGCGTCGTCCCGGCGGCCGTCCTTCGCGGCCTGAGCGAATTGGCGATCGTGCGGGCGAGTTTGATGAACCACTGCAGCATTGGTCCGGGCCCTCATGATTTCCGGACGGAGCGCAGCACGGACTTGACGGCAGACGCGATCGCTAGGCCGAGGAGCGGCGGCACAGCGTTTCCGACTTGCTTCAGCTGCTGGTATTCGCTGCCATGGAAGACAAAGCCGTCATGAAATGATTGGAGCCGCGCAGCTTCGCGGACGGTGATCCATCGGTTTTCGACAGGGTGAATCCATTCCGACAAATCGCGGCTCATCTGCGCCAGGATCGTATAGGACGGCTTGTCGGGGCTGAGACGCCGCCACTTGTGGCCCCGAATGCCCTTCCAAAGCTGCTTAGGCAGGTTGGCGCCGGTCATGCCCGGTTGGATCAGCCCAACGATCGTGCGGCGCCGCTCCTCCATGCCTTTGGTATGGTGATTGTAAAGCATGGCTGGCCCGCCGAGCTGGGCAAGCTTGGCACCGGCTGCAAGCAGCGGTCCGTCGTAGTCGAGTCGCATGAGGCGCTGATATGCTGGCGGCTGACCTTGACGGCGTGACGGATATTCAACAGGACGGTCATCGAGCGACACGTCAGCCGGCAGATCGGATATCGCCTGCCAGACAGTGACGGGCTTCGCACACTTGAATTCAGCCAGTCTTGGCAGGCACAACGCTTCCAGTGTCGTGTCGATTTCCAGTTCGTCGCACAGACCAACGATGAAGATGCGGCGCCGATCCTGGGGAACTCCGAAATCGGATGCCAGCGTCGACATGATAGTCGTCCTGCCGTAGCCAGCAGATCGGCATGCTCGTAGTATGCTATCGCGGAACTGCCCCCCATTGAGGGATAGCATGTTCGGCAGGTTCTCCATTATGAAGGCAGCCGGTTTTAGGCGCCGGACTACTCGCAAAAACTGGCGGTAAAGCTGGTTGCGAGGGTCGTCAGGGTCTCGGGGCCCGATCTGGCTGAAGCCTTGGCACGGAGGACCTCCAAATACGAGGTCGATGGGCGCACAGGTCGCCTCAATCTCTGATGCACTGGAAGGGCACCGCTTGCGCAGAAATCCAGCAATGTCTCCCGAAAACAGGGACACGCCAGGGAAGTTTGCGCTGTGCGTCTTGCAGGCGTCGGGATCGGCCTCGACTGCGGCTGCTATCTGAAATCCTGCCAAGCGCACGCCTTCGCAGAAGCCTCCGGCGCCGCAGAAGAGTGATACGGCGCGCAGCGATCTATTGGCCGTACTGGCGTATCCTTCTGTGGTGTGCTCGCGTTGCTCATAGCGCAGCATGCAATCTCTCGGACCAATGTTGCGGGCGCCTAATCTCGTCGGTATGATTCGGCTGCCCAACCATGGCTTTCAGTATGCCACATTGAAGGAAACTGAAAACCGCACCGAACAAGTTGCTGACAGCGATGACGGAGCGGAAAACGGGGAACTCTGCATGCGAGTGCCGCCGTGCCCCCACTTCTGCCAAGGATCTGGTCTCCGAAGTTCTTGGCGCACGGGAAGCAGCGCGCATTGTCCCTTTGGGTACTCAGCGCCCAGTCTCCGCCAATGGTCGTTGCGATGGACAAGAGGGGCCGTGAATATGGCTGCACGAGCAGCACGACAAGTTCTAGCGGACTGTCATCTGGCGCATCGCCTGAGGGAGCCGTTACCCTGATTAGGGCAGTCGGGCATGTCCTCGACAAGATCGATGGTGCCGATCCGGAACTTAAAATAGCCTCCAGTGTCGCATTCAAGCGATGGAAGTTGGGGCAGGGCGATGACGCGATTTTCACGCAGTTCATCGAGGCTGAGCGCAACACCATCCTGAAGGAGTACTCGTTTCAACCCGACCTTGACGAAGTTGTGCCGGTAGCAATTTCCGGCGCCGATGAGTTGACGGGTTGTCTCGATGAGAACCTTTTCCGTCCCATGATCGACGGCTATGGTTGCGGCGAGGACGCCCGCGATGTGTACTTCGAAGCCATCTCGTGGTGGGAAAAGCAACTGGCTGAGATCGAGCGCCTAGCAATACGCCCTCGCGTTTGAGGGGCATCTGGACTGAAAATGGTGCTGCCAGTGAGGATTGAACTCACGACCTCTCCCTTCATCACACCACCCGTTTCGGGCCGCTTACCTCCGCGCGAGGCGAGCGTTCGTGCGCTGGACCATCCCTTCATCATCGGCTCTGGACCTGAGGTCTCGAACCCTTAGATGCCACCCGTCTGGCCTCTACACCTTCCCACGCGAACACCGCTCGCTTTGGGCTTGGCTCGGGATTGGCGTAGGACCTTTGCGGCCCGTTAGCTTTCCCCGACTTTGGGCGGTTTGCACCCGACCGTTTCCGGTCGAGGAGGCAAATTAGTCTACCAAGGGAGTGCTCTACCACTGAGCTACGGCAGCTTATTCCTTCGTTCTCTGCTGCCCCGGCTGCTACCCCGGGGCGCACTCTCTAACATCAAGCCCTTGCTTTCGCTACGGCAATTCTCGCAGAACATCCTCTTACCAAGGGAGTGCTCTACCACTGAGCTACGGCAGCTGAATTATACGGCGCGCCTGAAACACGGGAAACCGCGCTGCTGAGCATTGCGGCCGTGCCGGGCACATTCGAAAAGCGGGCGGACACTGCCACAACCGGCACGGGCGGGCAAGCGGTTAAGAGGTGTGCAATTTCGCACAGTTGCCGGCCGTGGCTCGTCATGCCGGACGCCGCAGGGTATCTTATGTGCGGACGGGCAGTGGAGAGCGGATTGGATGGCCAAGGTTAGCGATGGAACGGGGCGCGGCAGCAAGACGGCGTCCAGCCGTGCGGAACGGCTTGCGGCCGAGTTGCGGGCAAATTTGCGCAAAAGAAAGTCCGCCGCCAGAGCCCGAACCCCTTCGCAGCCTGGGGCAACCGGCGAATTAGGCCGCGATCCCGAGCGGGAGGACGGAAACGATTCGCGCCGTTGATCCGCGCCGGCAGTCGCGCCTGAAAGCGCTTTTGCCTCTCCGGCGCGATGACGTGTCCAATGCGCCATCTTCACGCCCTCTTGCCCCGGCACAGCCCCAGCGACTAATCATGCGCGAAACCGCGACAAGCGAATCGTGCGCGTGCGCCCAACGGGCCGCTCGCGCGGGCCCGCGATCTGATCGCGCAACTCAATTCGGCGAGGGGGCTCAAGCTGCCTGCGCCGTCCCTCCTAGGACCTTTTCATGGATCGTATCCAGATTACCGGTGGCAGGCAGCTCAACGGCATCATCCCGATCTCCGGCGCGAAGAATGCCGCCCTTCCCTTGCTGATCGCCAGCCTGCTGACGGATGACCGGCTGACGCTGAAGAACGTGCCGAACCTAGCCGACGTCAATCTTCTGGTGCGCATCCTGCGCAACCACGGCGTCGATCTTGCCGTCGACGGCAAGCGTACCGGGCCGATGCAGCATCTGGGTGAGACCTTCCATCTGACGGCTCGCGATATCGTCGATACCACCGCGCCCTACGAAATGGTGTCGCGCATGCGGGCCAGTTTCTGGGTGCTGGGGCCGCTCGTCGCCCGCATGGGCGTCGCCAGGGTTTCGTTGCCGGGCGGTTGCGCCATCGGCACGCGTCCGGTCGATCTTCACCTCATGGGACTGAAGGCGCTGGGTGCGGACATCGAGATCGAGGGCGGTTATGTCATCGCCAAGGCGCCCAAGGGCTTGCGTGGCGCCCATATCGTCTTTCCCAAGGTTTCGGTCGGCGCCACCCACAACGTGCTGCTGGCGGCCGCACTCGCACGCGGAGAAACCGTCATTGAGAACGCAGCCCGGGAACCCGAGATCGGCGATGTCGCCGATTGCCTGGTAAAAATGGGGGCGCGGATCGATGGCATCGGCACATCGGTGTTGCGCATCCAGGGACGCGAACGCCTCGAAGGCGCGGTGCATACCGTCCTGCCTGATCGTATCGAGACGGGCACCTTTGCTTTTGCCGTGGCCGCGACGGGCGGCGACGTGCTGCTCGAAGGCGGCAAGGCCCAGCACCTCAAGACGGCTCTCGACGTGCTGGCGGAGACCGGCACGCACGTGGAGGAAACGCCCAAGGGCATCCGCATCGCGCGCACCAATGGCGGCATTGCGCCCGTATCGGTCGAGACTCAGCCCTTCCCGGGCTTCCCCACCGACCTGCAGGCTCAGCTCATGGCGCTCGTGACAAGGGCCGCCGGCACGAGCGTTATCCGGGAAACCATCTTCGAGAACCGTTTCATGCACGTTCAGGAACTGGCGCGCCTGGGCGCGGACATCCATCTGCATGGCGATACCGCGACTATCAAAGGGGTGAAGACGTTGACCGGTGCGCCGGTTATGGCGACGGACCTGCGCGCCTCAGTGTCACTGGTCATCGCGGGTCTGATGGCCGAGGGCACCACGACCATCAACCGCGTATATCACCTCGATCGTGGCTTCGAGCAGCTGGAGCAGAAACTGACGCGCTGCGGGGCCCTGGTCGAACGTCTCGCAGGCGGTTGAAGCGCTTTTCGGAAAAGTGGGCGCCGGTTTTCCGGTTAAAGAGCGCGATCAAGGAAATGAAGCGCTTTTCGGAAAAGTGGGCGCCGGTTTTCCGATTGAAAGCGCCGCCCAACACATGGGTAGGGCCGTTGGCGTGATCTCCACGAAACGCGCAATTGGCTGCAAGCGGACAACTCGTTGAAAGACCAAGGTCAAGCGCCCGCCTAGGATTGCGTGGCTAGGGGCACGCCGTGCGGTGTTGACCATTTTTTAACAATTTTCGTTGCCGCGCACGCCACTGTGTAATTTACCAGCCAGGGGACGGCTTTATGGGGCTGGAGAAGCGTATGTTGCGCCAAATTTTGCGCATGGGATTGGCGTTGGTTGCGGCCATGCTCGCCGGATTGGGGGTGGGCGCAGCACTTGGGCTGCAGCTACTGGCGCCCGCAGATGCGCCCACGTCCCCCATCTGGCACGTGCTCACGGGTGCTGCACCCTATGTCCCGTTCGTCCTCCTGTTGTCGATCGTTGCGATCGCCGCAGCAGAGTTCAAGGGCTTGCGGCACTGGCTCTACTGGTTGCCGGCAGGATGCGTCATAGCCGTTTGCGGCTTCTATGCGCTGCAGATCGAGGACATAGCGCAAGGGCTTGGCGCCAATTTGGTTCCTTTGAAGTTCATTGTCATGGGTGCCGTGGGCGGCCTCGTCTATTGGCTTTTTGCGGGGCGGGATGCGGGCTCTCTGGCTGAGGCCGCCGAACACCACTACGCCTCGCGCGTCCTGGATGCCAAAGAAGAACGCCGCCGCTGCGCACTGTGCGCACTGTTCTGGCTATTGCTGGGATTGATCCCGTTGGGGCTGCTCGGCTGGCAGACACTGCACGCGGGCGGCGCGCCGCTTGCCGTGCGGTTGGCGTCCAACGCTGAAGCCGACGCAACTCATCTGCTTTCGTTGGCGGGATTGAACGGCGTGGCGCTGCGCGTGGACGGCCACACGGGGCGCGTTGTGGGCACCGTGCCCGATATTGCCGCCAAAGCAAGGACCTTCGAAGAGGCGAAGGCGGCACTTGCGCCGATGGTTGGCTTGCCGGGCATTGTGGCCGTTCTGCAAAACGATCTGGTCGCGATTGACGATACCAATCCCATCGTGGCGGCAGAGAATGCGCGCATAAAGGCGGCCGAAGAAGCTGTGCGCATGAAGGCGGAGGAAGAGCGCCTTGCCGCCGAGGCCGAGGCGCGCCGCAGGGCCGAGGAAGAGGCGGCGCGCATGAAGGCGGAGGAAGAGCGCCTTGCCGCCGAAGCCGAAGCCCGCCGCAAGGCCGAGGAAGAGGC
>DAOKZR010000012.1:0-59787 GCA_035325525.1 Hyphomicrobium sp.
GCTCGTCAGGCTCATAACCTGAAGGTCGTTGGTTCAAATCCAGCCCCCGCAACCACTACTTTAGCCAATAAAATCAGACAGTTCGGCAAGCCCCTCTGAAAGGGGCCTGACGCACTGCTTTCCGGTCGCGACCGGAAATTTGCCTCAACCAGCAGCCAGCACCGGCGGGCGTTCACATCCCTTGTCCTTGCGGCCTCAAAGCTGCTCTCTCCCGATTGTTATCCAATCGCTTTTCCGGCTGCCCTAGGTCGCAACTTGCGTCTGTCCTACTCTCGGATCAGCGCGGGCCGATTCGAGCGCAGCTTGCGTATGTTCTATATTTGTTCTATGCTTTGCCACAGAGGGAACCATGGCTAAGCAGACCAAATTCTTTGACGAGCGTAGCGACCAATCGATCGTCAAAGCCCGCATCGTCGAGAAGTATTTCTATGCATGGGCAAATGTGATCATGCCAACCGCAGAGCGGTTCGGCGGCAAGATTGCATACATCGATCTGTATGCTGGACCGGGGCGATACAAGGACGGAGCCGCCTCCACACCGCTTCTCGTGCTTGAGCACGCGATCGGACACCCCAAGATGTCTAAGATGTTGGTGGCCCTACTCAACGACCGTGACGAGAACAATAGCTCGACGCTCAAGGCCGAGATCGCTGCACTTCCTGGGATCGCGAACCTCAAGTTCTCGCCCGAGATCATGTGCGGTGAAGTGGACGAGAATGCCGAGGCGTACTTCTCATCGACTTCATTGGTCCCTTCGTTTTCCTTCATCGACCCTTGGGGCTACAAGGGGTTGTCGCTGAAATTGATCAAGGGCGTCATCAAAGACTGGGGGTGCGATTGCGTCTTCTTCTTCAACTACAATCGTATCAACGCCGGCATCACGAACCCCATGGTCGTACAGCACATGGATGCGTTGTTCGGTGTCGATCGTGCCAACGCCTTGCGAGCGCGGTTGCCGGGCTTGCCGCCGGCACTCCGGGAATCGGCAGTCCTTGAGGAGTTGGCGGCTGCGATCAAAGATATGGGCGGAAAGTTCGTCCTTCCGTTTCGCTTCAAGAACGTGACGGGCTCTCGGACGACGCATAAGCTCGTCTTCGTGACGAAGTCCTTCAAGGGCTATTCCATCATGAAGGAGGTGATGGCGAAGGAGAGTTCAACCGCTGACCAAGGCGTCCCATCATTTGCTTATTCACCTGCAGATGAGTCGATGCCTCTGCTGTTTTCTCTCCAGCGCCCGCTTGATGAGCTGAAGGGAATGCTTGTCCGCGATTTTGCAGGGCAAACACTTACTACATCGGAGATTTACGAGCGTCATAGCGTTGATACGCCCTACATCATGAAGAATTACAAAGAAATTCTATGCTCGCTCGATGACAGCGGCGTTATCTCCGTCAAGAATCTCTTGTCCGACAAACCGCGCCGAAAGGACCAATTTGCGGATCATCTTGTCGTGACGTTTCCGAGGAAATAAACATGGCGACAAATTCGAGCATCGAGTGGACCGAAGCGACCTGGAACCCTGTGGTGGGCTGTACGGTCCTTTCTCCGGGCTGCACCAATTGCTACGCGATGCGATTGGCGCGACGGTTGGAGCTCATGGGCAATGAGAAATATGCCAATACGACGCGGATGTCAGGCGGTCGAGCAAAGTGGAACGGCAAGCTGAAGCTCGACGAAACTGCGCTGCAATTGCCTTTGTCTTGGAGGCGAGGGCGGCTTATCTTCGTCAATTCGATGTCTGACCTTTTTCATGAACAAGTGCCGCTCGAATTCATTCTGAGGGTGTTCGAGACGATGGCTCGAACACCACAGCACACCTATCAAGTCCTGACGAAGCGCGCAGAGCGCGTAATGGAGCTTTCGCCAAAGATTGAATGGCCGAGCAACGTTTGGATGGGAGTCAGCGTTGAGAACTCAGATTACCTGTCGCGAATTGATTGCCTTCGTCAGACCGATGCCGCCGTCAAGTTTTTAAGTTTGGAGCCTTTGATTGGGCCGCTGAATGGTTTGGATGTGAGCGGGATCGACTGGGTGATTGCTGGGGGTGAGAGCGGCCCAGGCGCGCGTCATCTTAATCCTGAATGGGTTCGAGCGATCAGAGATCAATGCGTTGCGTCTGGGGTAGCGTTTCACTTCAAGCAATGGGGTGGCGTCAACAAGAAGAAGCAGGGACGCAACTTGGATGGCCGCACTTGGGATGAGCTACCGCGAAGCGCGAGTGGTGGATGGTAAGTAATTATTTACCACAATCAAAAACAGGCTCCGTCATTATCGGCGGTGCCTGTTTCGTTTCGGGAAATGTTTGGTTAAATCGCAGCGCCACTTCATTTGTTTTCAATGGGTTATCTCGCCAGAATTGTCCCATTTTCAGCACTGTTGCCGAACGCGATTATGTGCGTAAATTGGGTGTCCTCTGAGCGCCGCTGTGGCGCTCCGTAACAGAGGACTAGAACCACCCCATGACTACCCCAGACGATGTCGGTGTAATCACCGTTGTGCCGCCCTTGCAAGTCGAGTTGTTCGACTTCCTTGAGGCGGGCAATCCTACCCCGCGCCAGAAGGAACTTGGCTGGGCCTTGCTGGACGCCTTGATGTTCCCGGAGCCGGAAGCCGACGCTGCGCCGGACCGTACCGCCTTCGACTGGCCGATGCTCGAAACGGACTTGGCGGAAGTCCACGACTTCGTGATGTCGGACGAAAGCACGGATGAGACCTTTGAAATCCTCGTGATGCAGCTGACCGATACCGCCCGCGAGGTCCTGCGGTTTCACCGTGAAGGTGCGAGCGATAAGGTTCTGGCCGAAGTCTGGCTTGAACTTGTGAACCGGCACCGGAGCTATTCCGAAAACGTAGCTCGGGGCGAGCCGGGGTGGTGACGAAAAGGCCCGGCTCCGCGAACCTCGGGCAGAGGACGGAGCCGGGCCAACCGCCGACGCGCAGGACTAGGACACGCGGCGGTTTCTGACATGGGCACGAGGCCCAATCTCAAATCTCGCGGCTGTTGTTGCTGTTGATCGAGTGCCCGAGCAACAGCTGCATGATCAGCGACGCGAACTGATCCGTGCTCCAGTGCTGAATGCCCGGCGGGAGGCCGTAGCCGGTAAGCGGCTCCAAGATCGCGCAGCAGAACTCCCAGCGGGTGTCGCTCTCATTGCCCTCGATGGCGATGAAGTCGGCATAGCTGTCCTCGAAACGAGGGATGCCCTGGAGCCGCGCGACGATGGCCGCGCTGGTCGTGTTGTCGAGGGGCGCGTTGAAGATGTTTATGGTGAGCCGTCCTTCCAGGATGTTGGTGGCGAGGGTTGCGCGAGAACGAACGCAACAGCGCTTCCGACTGTGTTGAAGCGCAGCGGGTTGTCGCCGTTTCGCGCTGGTGCGAGCACTGCCCAGAGAAAATCGAGGGCATCCGAGCCGGGGTGCTCGCGCATGTACTGAGCGCACCGCGATTTGAACACGATGTCCGCGAGCGCGCCGTCCAACACCATCTTGTAGAACAGCGCGGGGTCTACTCGCGGCGGGATCGGTTCCCCTCGTTCTTGTTGAGCAGGTCAACAACGGTGTCGTTCTCAAGCCCACGCGCATCGTCGGCCACGACTTCCAGCTGGTGGATGTTCCAGCGCCGAGCCATCTCAGCAACCTTCACTCCGAACTCCGTGGGCGGGAGCCCGGTGCCAGTTGCGAGGTCTTCGCGCTCAGGGTCAGCAACGGTGTCAACACTGTCGAGTGCCACGATGTCTCCCGGTAGGAGCATCGTGTTCCCGTCCTTGTCCTTGCCAATCACGACGGTGCGGGTCGCCAGCTTCTTCTTGAAGTCGCCTTCGGCCATGTAGATGAGTTCACCGCGCTGGATGGTCGCGACGCTGTCAACGGCGGAGTGATTCCAGGCCAGAGCGGCGGAGTAAAAGCAGGCCAGTGATGGTGCCGCGGCTTGAAGCACGAAGGGCCCCCTCGAGGGGGCCCTTCGTGCTTTTGCGTTTTCTAATCGCGTCTGATCAGGTGGGGGCGGTGATCTCGCCGGTATCGGGATCGATGACGTCAAACTGAGCAGACTGGTCCCCGTCGGCGGCGGCGCGAGGCATTTTCCGGCGTCGACCTTTCGATTGCTTGAGCCGGTAGCTGTCACCATTCATTTCGAGGATGTGCACGTGATGGGTGAGACGATCCAGCAGCGCGCCCGTTAGCCGCTCGGAGCTGAAGACGCTGGTCCAATCCTCGAACGGCAGGTTCGACGTGACGATGGTGGAGCCGCGCTGGCAGGCGGCGAGACCAAGGGCTAGCGCGATGTGGCTCTTGCCGGTGCCGCTCGGCCCAAGCGCGATGACGTTCTCGCGCCGTTCGATGTATTCGCCGCGCGCCAGTTCCAGAACCAGCATCTTGTTGAGTGCGGGGATGGCCGTGAAGTCGAAGCTGTCGAGCGACTTGATGGCAGGGAACCTGGCTGCCCGGATCTGCCGGTCGATCATGCGTCGCTCGCGATCGATCAGTTCCAGCTCAGCCAGCCCAAGTTACGTCCTGGCCTTCGCACGTCACACCGACTATTGCATCAGGTTGCGGACGCAACTTGATTTCTCCCGCGATTTGGCAAACCTTACGACGCGGTTACGTCCCGATTAAATGCAAATCCGCAGTGCTTTGCGAGGGTATCCCCTGGGTAGCAGAAACTGCGGTTTGCGGTGAAACATATTGAATCTAAACGACACTCATTGAAACGGCCGCAAAAAATGCTATCCCGTCCAAGGCGTTACCCCAGCGCGTTTCATGGGGTCTACAGCCGCCCTGTTGGTAAGGGAGAGGTCGCAAGTTCAATCCTCGCCGGCAGCACCAGATTTTTGCGATTCATTTCAAGGGTTTGAGAGCGTTTCGCGGCTTGGACGCGCATAGGAAGGACTTTTCCGAAAAAAGCGCTCCAAGCCCGCCGGCGAGCGAGGACAGCCATGGACGAGCGGCAGTATGACTGGAACCCCAGGGCGGGGCTGGTCGTCGTGAACCAGATCGCCGCCTACGACGAAATGCGCCGCCGCTGTCCGGTGGCGCGCAGTGCGTGGAACTGGACCGTCTTCCGGCATAAGGACATCGTCCGGATTCTCGACGACCATGAGACGTTCAGCAACGTCGTCTCTGCGCATCTGTCGGTGCCCAACGGAATGGATCCGCCCGAGCACACGCCCTTTCGCAAGATAAACGACCGCTACTTCACGCCCGACCGCATGGCGGGCTTCGAGCCGGCCTGCCGACGCATCTCCCGCGAACTGGTCGCGGCGCTGCCGCGTGGCGAGGTCGAGCTGGTGACCGCTCTTGCCGAGGACTTCGCCAACAACATCCAGTGCAGTTTCATGGGGTGGCCCGACTCTCTGCGCGTGCCAATGCGCCGGTGGACGCAGAAGAACCATAACGCCACCCGCGCGATGGACCGGGCCTCCATGTCCGCCGTCGCCGTTGTGTTCGATGGATACATCCGCGAGCAGCTGCGCCTGCGCCGGGAGGCGGGGGCCCGCGCACCCCACGACAACACCACGCGACTGCTGGCCGAGACTGTCGGCGGCCGCCCGATTACGGACGAGGAGATCGTCTCGATCGTGCGCAACTGGACGGTTGGCGAGCTTGGAACGATCGCCGCCTGCGTGGGCATCATCGTCCATTATCTCGCCGCCCACCCCGAACTCCAGCAGCGGCTGCGGGAGCACCCGGAGACGATCGAGCCCGCCAGCGATGAAATCTTGCGCATGCACGCTCCATTGATCGCCAACCGGCGCCGCACGACCAAGCCGGTGACCATCGGCGGGCGGGACATCCCCAAGGGCGAACGGGTCATGGTGCTGTGGGCCTCGGCCAACCGCGACGAAGAGGTGTTCGGCAACCCGGACGAATTCCGCCTCGACCGCGATCCGGCAGATAACCTCCTCTACGGCCGCGGCGTCCACGCCTGCCCAGGCGCTCCGCTGGCGCGGCTCGAGCTGCGGATCTTGATTGAAGAATTGCTTGGCGCCACCACCTCGGTCGAGACCGTGCCCGGAAAGAACCCGGTCCATGCGGCCTATCCTGCCAGCGGCTACACCACGCTCCCGCTCTTCGTGCGCTGAATCCCGCCCCAAGCTCAACGGCTTGGAATAGCGGGCCGGTCACGCTGCTCGGCCCGTTCGCCGGTCGTAGTCATCGGCAAGCGCGTTGAGTGCGGCCGCGCCATCGCCCGTGAACGAGGGACCGTGCATGAGCCCCAGCGTCCGCGGCGCCAGCCTGGCGAGGCTGCGTATCGTCACGCCCATTGCCGGGTTCAGCGCGGAGTACTTGAACAGATCCTCCGCCACGATGGCGGGACCAACCACGTCACCATCGGTCAGCGCCCTTTCGTCTCCCAACTGCGTGAAGAGGTCGCCGCACAATAACGTGCCGGTCGTCTCCTCGTAGAGAACTCCCGCGTCCCAGCCGTGCGGCGTGTGCGGTGTGTCGATGAAGCGCACACGCTTGCCGCCGAGGTCGATCGTCTCGCCATCGGCAAGCACGCGCGCGGCGCGATCGGCGAAATCGTTGAGCGAGACCATGCAACCGATCCGGCCCTGCGCCGCCTGCGCCTGCGGCGCGACCCCGAGCCACTCGTTCATCGCACCGCATTCATCGGCCTCGAAATGTCCGTAGGCGATCCACCGCAGACGCTCCGGTTCAATGATGCGGCTCAGCGCATCGCGATTGAGCGGGAACATCTTGCGCAGGCCGGTGTGAAACATCAGCGGTTCATCGCCCAGGACGAGAAACTGGTTGAAGGTGAAACCGGCGGGCGGCGCGATCCCGGACACAAATGTTGAAAGGCGGTAGATGCCGCCGGCGATCTCGCTGACTTTGGTCTCCATGATGGCCTCCATCTGCTTGACCGGCCGGAGAGATGGCGGGGCCCGGCCGCAATCGGCCGCCGGCCGCATTTTACGATCGGTTCCGCCGGCTGTGCGGCCCCCTATCCGCGCCCGGCCCCGACCCGAGCACGCGGCGCGGGTGCGCATCAGGGCTTTGCAGGCTGATCCGGCTTGCCCGCGGAACCATCGGCGTGGAACTGAATAATCTTGTTCCCGTTCTTATTGAAGGTGCATTTGAACGTCTGTATGCGACCGTTGAGAGTTGCAGTTCCGCTGACCGCATGGGTGCCGTCAGCCTGCGGTCCTTCGTATTTGGTATCGATGTTTGGCAGGCGTGTTTGAAAGACATGCCCGGCACGGACCCTGCATTCCTGCATCATGCGGCCTGGCGTCGACGCGCCTCAGCCGGACCGGTGAAGAACATAGCGGACGCCAGGGTGGCTGCTGTTACCGCTTTGCAAAAGAACCGCAATGTCCAGCTCCTCGATCCGCTGAATAGCCCGTGGCGGGAGGCGCGCACTCGTGGCCACCTGCGCTCATACGCGAAAAACTAGCACTGCAGGGAGGCCTTCGCCATTGCGATCGGATAGTTAAGGAGCGGCGCTTGCTTGCCCGGGCGGCCTACCGCCGAAATCGACCACGGGCCGCCCGGCGAACCTACAATTCATCCGGCATTGCACCAAATCGCTCGATCCGTGCCGGCACTTGGCAACGTGGGCTCACCGTGCCGCCCTAACCTTTGGCGCAGCGAGCCGCACCGCTTCAAGGGCTTGTTCAAGGTCGTCGATCAGATCCCGAGGCGCCTCAAGACCGATCGACAGACGCAGAAGCCCATCGGTGATGCCGGCGGCGCGGCGGGCAGCCGGATCCATCCCAGAATGCGTCATCGTAGGCGGGTGCGCCACGAGGCTCTCAATTCCCCCCAGCGACTCGGCCAGCGTGAAGATCTGCACCGTCTCCACAAACCGGCGGACGGCCTCGACCCCACCGGCCAGTTCGAAGCTGAGCATCGCGCCGAATCCGGACTGCTGCTCCTTGGCGATGGCATGGCCTGGATGCGACGGCAGGCCCGGATAGTGAACGCGAGACACCTGCGGGCATTTCTCCAAGTACTTGGCAACCGCCATGGCCGTTTCCTGCTGCTGGGCCAGGCGGGCAAAGAGCGTGCGCACGCCGCGCAGCGTCATATAGCAATCGAACGCCGAACCTGTGACGCCAACGATATTCGCCCAGGCGGCAAGGCGCTCGGCGTCCGTCTTGTCCGCGCAAATGACGGCGCCGGCAACCACGTCGGAATGCCCGTTCAGATACTTGGTTGTGGACTGAATGACGTAGTGCGCCCCCAGCAGCAGCGGCCGCTGCAGCGCCGGGGACAGAAACGTGTTGTCGACGGCCACTTTTGTACCCACCTCGCGCGCGCGGCGTGCTATCGCGCGAATGTCCACGACGCGCATGAGGGGATTGCTCGGCGTCTCGATCAGGATCATGGCCGGCTTTGCGGCAAAGGCATTGTCGAGCTGCTGGGGGTTACCCTGATCCACGAACATCAAGTTGAAATGCTTCAGGTCACGGCGCGCTGAAAGAAGCCGGTGCGTCCCGCCATAACAGTCGTGCGGAGCAACAAGCAGGTCTCCCGGCCTCAACTCGCTGAATGCGAGGTCCACGGCAGCCATGCCCGACGACACGACCACAGCACCCTCCCCGCCCTCGAGTTCGGCCAGCGTTTCAGCCAAGAGCGCGCGCGTCGGGTTGGATGTCCGCGAATAATCGTGCGCGCCAGCTCGTTCGAACCCCTCGAACGCATAGGTCGTCGAAAGGTAGATCGGAGGGGTGACCGCGCCGAAAGCGGCATCCTTCGCAATCCCCTTGTTCGCAGCAACCGTGCGGGGGTCTTTTTTCTTGGACATGCCGATTTGTTCCCTGTGATGCGTGACAAGGTTTTTATATCGTACTACGATCTAATCAAGGGGGCCTCATGACGATTGCCGACCGACCTCGCAAGCTTACCAAGAAGAACTATCAAGCCCTGGCGGATTTTCGCTACGCCCTGAGGCGTTTCCTCGCCTTCAGCGAGAAGGCTGCCGCGCAGGCAGGGCTGACGCCCCAGCAGTATCAGGCGCTCCTCGCCATCAAAGGCGCGCGGGACCAGGACGAACTGGTCATAGGAGATGTCGCCGAAAGGCTCCTGGTCAAACACCATAGCGCCGTCGAGTTGGTGGACCGCCTCCAGAGGAACGGCTTCGTCACCCGTGCCAAGGACAAGGCCGACGCCCGCCGCGTCACGGTCAAGCTCTCCGCCAAGGCAGAGCGCACGATAGACGGGCTGGCAGCCGCACACCTCCAAGAACTGAGGGGAATACGTCTGGTCCTGGAGCAGCTTCTCGGCCAATTCGATGAGCCTTATGTTTCCAAGGGCTGAATCGCGCCTCAAAGGTGCGCTGCAGGCCAAGCCGTGGCAGGGCAGCCGGCTGCCGGCCGCCCGCCTCAGGCATGAAATTTTGGAGCATTCGGCCCAAAGTTGCATCATCATAAGCTGGCGAAGCAGGCGCTCGTCGGCTAAAATTTTGATTGATCGGCTAATAATTCCAATGGGGTGGCGGGCCGTACGCTGCTAGGCTGAGGAGCAAAACGGCAATAGCCCCGGCCAAGTGTCCACAAGGCCCGAAGGCGAGGAGAGACTGGATGCAACCACAAAGCGATGCCGTATTAAATAGGGTCAAGGAAGACCCTCAGTTCAAGGAGCTTATCGAGCGCAGGTCGTCCCTGGGCTGGAAACTTTCCGTCATCATGCTCGTGATCTACTTCGGTTTCATTCTTACGATCGCTTATGACAAAGAGCTTCTCGCACGCTCACTGTCGGGCGGGGCAACAACCATCGGAATTCCGATCGGCATTGGCGTCATCATCTCTGCCTTCGTCCTGACGGCCATCTACGTCTGGCGCGCCAACCGCGAGTTTGACAACCTCACCCGTAGAATCGTGGAGAACGCGAAACAATGATGCGATCTGTTATGCGACACACCCAGGCCGCCCTTCTGGCGGCTTTCTTTCCGGCGGCGCTGACAGCATCGGCATTTGCCGATACCGCACACGTCGAAGGCAAAGCAGACGTGAACCCCTCGGCCATCGTGATGTTCCTCATCTTCGTGGTGGCAACGCTGGGTATCACGAAGTGGGCAGCCAGCCGCACCAAATCGGCGGCGGACTTCTACGCTGCCGGCGGCGGCATCACGGGCTTCCAGAACGGACTGGCGATCGCGGGCGACTATATGTCAGCCGCCTCCTTCCTGGGAATTTCCGGACTTGTTTTCGCCAACGGCTACGATGGCCTCATCTACTCGGTCGGCTTTCTGGTCGGCTGGCCGATCATCCTGTTCCTGATCGCCGAGCGGTTACGCAATCTGGGCAAGTTCACCTTTGCCGACGTCGCCGCTTTCCGCCTCGATCCGACACCTATCCGTCTGCTGTCGGCGCTTGGCACACTGGTGGTCGTTTCGCTCTACCTCATTGCCCAGATGGTCGGCGCGGGCCAGCTTATCCAGTTGCTGTTCGGGCTAGAATACTGGCACGCCGTCGTCATCGTCGGTGCTCTGATGATCATCTACGTCGCCTTCGGCGGCATGGTCGCCACGACCTGGGTGCAGATCATCAAGGCGTGCCTGCTGCTGGGCGGCGCGACCTTCATGGCTATCATGGTCCTCGCCCATTTCGGCTTCTCGCCGGAGGCCATGTTCCAGAAAGCCGTGGATCTGCATCCCAAGGCCATCGTGGAGGGCAAATCCGGCGCCAACCCCGCCGCCATCATGGGGCCAGGAACCTTCGTCAAAGACCCGATCTCGGCAATCTCCCTTGGCCTTGCGCTGATGTTCGGAACGGCGGGCTTGCCCCATATCCTGATGCGCTTCTTCACGGTTGCCGACGCCAAGGCGGCGCGCAAATCCGTGCTCTACGCAACGGGCTTCATCGGCTATTTCTACATCCTCACCTTCGTCATCGGCTTCGGGGCCATCACGTTTCTCCTGCAAAATCCCGAGTTCTTCAAGCCAGGCGTTGCGGCGGCTTCGAACGGCAGCTATCTGCCGGCGGACATGCTGGGCGGCAATAATATGTCCGCCGTGCATCTGTCGAAGTCGGTCGGCGGCGATCTGTTCTATGGCTTCATCTCGGCCGTGGCCTTCGCCACCATCCTTGCAGTGGTTTCGGGCCTCACTTTGTCGGGTGCTTCCGCCGTCAGCCACGACTTGTATGCGTCGGTCATCGCCAAGGGGAAGGCATCGGAGGAGACCGAGGTTCGGATCTCCAAGTTGTCGGCGCTCTTCATCGGCATCATCGCCATCGGCCTTGGCATCCTGTTTGAGAAAATCAACGTAGCCTTCATGGTCGGCCTTGCCTTTGCCGTCGCGGCAAGCTGCAACTTCCCGGTGCTGCTGATGAGCACGCTCTGGAAGGGCACCACCACGACGGGCGCTTTCGTCGGTGGGCTGCTCGGTCTGATCACCGCCACGGCGATGCTCGTTCTCAGCCCCGGCGTCTGGGAGGATGCGCTCGGCCATCCCAAGGGCTCGGCAATGTTCCAGATTTCCAACCCGGCGTTGTTCTCCATGACCATCGCCTTCGCCGGAATCTGGCTCGTCTCGATCCTCGACCGCAGCGCGCGGGCGGCAAAGGATCGCGCGGGTTACGAGGCTCAATACGTACGATCCGAGACCGGTATCGGTGCGGCTGGAGCCGTTGCGCACTGATTGCCACCAAGGCGGCCAGGCGCCGCCTTGGTGCAAAGATGAAAACACATACGGCCGGTCTGCCTTCAAGAGCAGGCCGGCCGCACTCATTTCCCGGTTCTCCCGGTGCGATCACCCACTGTCCGCCCTGCTGCCCAGCGAGCCCATACCATGCCGCATTCCTTCGACGCCCAGAACCCTCCCTTCGACCGGCTGACCCATGCGCAACTCAATGAGCTGAGACCAGCCATCGATATCGGCTACTGGGGGCCGGGCGAAGTAATTGTCGATCGTGGCGAGTCCTCGCAGTTTCTGCATGTGATCATAAAGGGCTCGGTCGAGGCGCGCGACTGCGACGAGGTCGAACACGTCTTGCGGGCGAAGGACAGCTTCGATGCGCGCGCGCTCGTTCACGGCGCAGCCGGGTCGAGGTTCGTGGCTGGCGAGGAAACGCTTTGCTATCTGCTCCCCAAGGACGTCATCGTCCGGCTCATTCGAAGCAACACGGGCTTTGCAGCGTTTTTCTACTCGGAGCTATCGCGAAAACTCACCGAATACACCGAGCAGCGCGACGACAACACCGGCGGCGTCAACCGCGTGTTGCGGGCGCGCGTGAAGGACACACGCCTGCACGACGTGGTTTACGTCGACGGCGATGCGACGATCAAGCAGGCTGCATTGGCCATGGAGGAACATCACAACAATACGCTGTTTGTAAGAGACGGTGATCGCATCGGCATCATCACGGGCACGAACCTTTCCAAAGCCGCAGTCCTGCACGCCATGCCGCTCGACACCAAGGTCCGCGACGTGGCGCATTTCGAGATCTACGCGAC
This sequence comes from Hyphomicrobium sp., assembly GCA_035325525.1. Lineage (GTDB taxonomy): Bacteria > Pseudomonadota > Alphaproteobacteria > Rhizobiales > Hyphomicrobiaceae > Hyphomicrobium_B. The sequence goes on from DAOKZR010000012.1 coordinate 12,403, forward strand.
CGATGCCGAAGACTTCATCTTTGAAGCACTCATCAAGATGACACGCCACCGCGTGCGCCGCCTCGCGGTCGTTTCGAATGGAACCTACATCGGCACGCTGGAGGATATCGACATCCTCGGCCTCGTCGCCGGCAATTCCCAGCTCATTCCGGGCCGTATCGACCGCGCTCGCACGATCGAGGACCTTGAGCTGCCTGCCCGCGACATTCAGGATCAGGTAGAACGGCTCTACCGGCAAAGGGTGCAAGTCGAGGTCATCGCGGAAATCACATCGGATCTCAATCGCGCCCTGTTCGCCAAGCTCTTCGAGTTGATCGCGCCGCCCTCCATCAAGGAGGCCGGCTGCCTCATGGTTATGGGATCGGAGGGGCGCGGCGAGCAGACGGTGCGCACCGACCAAGACAACGGACTGCTTCTGGCTGGCCCGGTTCCCGAAGCCGAACTGGGGAAATTCCGCGCCGATTTCACCAAGGCGCTCGAGACATTCGGGTTCCCGCCGTGTCCTGGCAATATCATGGTCCGAAATCCGATCTGGTCGCAAACCATCGATGGCTTCATCCGTCAGATCAAGAGCTGGGTTTTGACGCCCGACGAATACAGCGCCATGTACCTCGGCGTATTCTTCGACGCCGTGCCGGTGACGGGCCGGGCAGATATTCTTGGCAAGGCAAAGACGGCCATGAGCACGATGATGCTGGGAGAGAGCGCTTATCTGGCGCGTTTCGCCAAGGCCATCGATCAGTTCGAGGACGCATCGGCAGGCGTCCTCAGCGCGCTGATGGCGACCGTCGGGGTAGGATCGGATGCCATTCACATCAAGAAATCCGGGACGTTTCCGATCGTCCACGGCGTCCGCGTCATGGCGATCGAGAAAGGCATTTCCGCCACGTCCACCGCCCAGCGCCTCCAGCATCTTGCCAAGCTTGGCGCGCTGGGCCAGGAATTGGCCGGCGAGATGCACAGCGCGCTCAACTACTTTATGGAGATGCGCCTCAAATCCCAGCTTGAGGCGATGCGTACAGGCCGCCACGAGGAGGAAGCCATCATTCGCCTGGGCGAACTGTCGGCGGCCGAACGTGACCTGCTGCGTGACGCCCTGAAGGTCGTCAAGCGCTTCAAGGAGATCCTGCGTACCCGCTACCACCTCGGGATGCTATGAGCGGCCATGCATCGCTTCATCAAACGGCGCCTGGATCGAATGCGTCTCAAAGACAGCGCCTATGCCTACCTATTGGATGCGCCGCCCGCCGACGAGGTCGTATCGATCGATTGCGAAACCACAGGATTGAACACCAGGAAGGATGACATCGTCTCGATCGCCGCGATCAAGATCCGCGGCAATCGCATCCTGACGAGCGAGGCATTCCAAGCCACGGTGAAGCCCGAGGCCCACATGGCGGCGGACTCCATCAAGATCCATCACATCTTGCGTGCGGACGTCGCTCGAGAGAACCGCATCGAGACCGTGCTGCCCGACCTGTTGAGGTTCATCGGCAGCCGGCCACTGGTGGGCTACTGGATCGACTTCGATGTTAATATGCTCAATAAGAACGTGAGCCGGCTCATCGGCATCAAGCTGCCGAATGCGCGCTTCGACGTCAGCGATCTGTATTACGATCGCAAGTACGCCAAGGCCCCGCCCGGCACCAAGCTCGATCTGCGCTTTGCGCAGATCCTGTGCGATCTCAACCTCCCGCCGCTCGACGCGCATAACGCGTTCGACGACGCGTTGAGCACGGCGCAGATGTACGTGGTCTTGAAAGATCTCAAGGCGCGGGGGGTCTATCTGAGGCGTGCGCGGTCCAGCGATGCCTGGCTGCCGCCCATAGGCTGACTTGGAGCCATTTTCCGCGTTTCGTGCAGAACCGCGCAAGCGGCTCCGTTTTTCGCGCTTCTCCTCGCCATCCCCTGGCGCGGGGCCCGCGCGCCACCATCAAAGCGGGCGAATCGATGCATAGCATCCGGGCATCGTTTCACTGGAGCGGCCATTTTGACGACCTACCGGTTCACGCAATACCGCCTCTGCCCGAAATCGCGCGCCATCCGTCTGGCGCTCGGCGAACTGGGCTTGGACGCCGAACTGGTGGAGGAGCACCCCTGGCAGTACCGGCCGGCCTTTCTCGCCATGAACCCCGCTGCCGAGTTGCCGGTCCTCGAACTGTCGAACGGTTTGACGTTGTGCGGCGCCTACGCGATCTCGGAATACCTGGCCGAGCGCGCCCCGGCCACGCCCCAGCCCGGCCGCCGCCCTGCGCTGCTGTTTCCCGGCAACGGGGAGGAGCGTGCGGAGATCCGCCGTCTCGTCGACTGGTTCAACGGAAAGCTCAACCGCGAGGTGACGCGCGAGTTGTTGATCGAGAAAGTCTACCAGCGCATGCATCCCACCAATCCGCAGGCTCCCGACGCGGACATTCTGCGCGCCGCGCGCGTTAACTTGCGTTACCATCTCTCTTACGTCAGCTATTTGAGCGAGACCCGGCGCTGGCTGGCTGGCGATCAGATGAGCTTTGCCGATCTGTCTGCCGCAGCCCATATGTCGGTCATCGACTTTCTGGGCGAGGTGCCATGGCCGGAGTATCCCGGAGCCAAGCTTTGGTATGCGCGCGTGAAATCGCGCCCCGCGTTCCGGCCTTTGCTGGCCGACCGCGTGCCCGGCGTCGTCCCCCCGGTCGGTTATGCGGATCTCGATTTCTGATGCCGCACGTGGTACGAGGTCCGTGCCCGACATGATGCCCGCCGAGCCTCACGCACTCAAAGCGTTCATCCAGGAACACGCCGCGCGCCTTGGTCTCGATGCCGTCGGATTTACCACCCCCGGCGCGATTGCGAGCGCTGCGCCGCGCCTGACGCACTTCCTTGACGAAGGGCGCCACGGCGACATGGGTTGGATGGCCGAGACCGCCGAACGCCGCTCGTCTCCCTCGACGCTATGGCCCCAAGCGCGCTCGGTCATCATGATCGGCCAGAACTACGCACCTGACGCCGATCCGCTCCTGGCCCTGCAAGAGCCCTCCAGCGCAATCGTCTCCGTCTACGCCAAGGGCAAGGACTACCATGACGTGCTCAAGGCCAAGATCAGATCGCTCGCCGGCGAGATCGCCCGGGCCGGGAGCTGCGACGTCAAGATCTTCGTCGACACCGCGCCGCTCATGGAGAAGCCTCTCGCCGCCGCTGCCGGGCTCGGCTGGCAGGGCAAGCACACGAATTTGGTATCGCGCACGCACGGGTCATGGCTTTTCCTGGGCGCCATCCTAACCACCGCCGAGTTGCCGGCCGACCCGCCGGAGGCCAATCATTGCGGCTCTTGCCGGCGCTGCCTCGACGTCTGCCCGACACAGGCATTCCCCGCACCCTATCAGCTCGATGCCCGCCGCTGCCTCGCATACCTTTCCATCGAACACAAAGGCCATATTCCGCGCGAGTTCCGGACCGCCATGGCCAATCGAGTCTTCGGCTGCGACGATTGTCTTGCGGTGTGCCCATGGAACAAGTTCGCGGCGGCCTCCCGCGAAACGAAGTATGCCGCGCGCGCCGAGACTGATAATCCGCCCATCGCGGAGCTGCTGGCCATCGACGATCCGGCCTTCCGGAAGCGTTTTGCCGGCACACCCGTCAAGCGCACGGGCCGCGACCGCATCGTTCGCAACGCGCTCATCGCCGCCGGCAACTCAGGCGATACGGCCTACCTGCCCGCAATCACGGCCCTGCTGGAAGACGGCTCGTCCCTGGTGCGCGCCATGGCGGTGTGGGCCCTGTCAAGGCTCGCGCCGGCTGACGCCTTCGATGCCTTGAAAGCGCATCATGCCTCGGCGGAACCCGACCCCGATGTTCGCTTGGAATGGACTTTCACGGAGACAGGGCCCAAATGACCCACCTATTCTGCTTCGGACTTGGCTATTGCGCCCAGCATATTGCAACCCGCCTTACCGCACGCGGCTGGCGCGTATCGGGCACGTCGACCTGCGCCGAACGCATTGCCGAACTCAAACGGGCAGGCTTTTGCGCAGCTCTGTTCGAGGGTACGCAATCGGGTTCCGGCGTCGACGAACTGCTTTCGCAATCAACCCACGTTCTGCTGTCCATCCCTCCCGGTTCGGACGGCGATCCAGCCTACGTCCATCACGGCAAGACAATCGCCCATTCAAACCGCATCGTGTGGATCGGCTATCTCTCGACGGTGGGCGTGTACGGTGATGCGGCCGGCGGGTGGGTGAGCGAGGAGGATGAGGCCAACCCTGCCTCCGATCGCGGCAAGCGGCGTCTGGCAGCCGAGCGCGCCTGGCAGGCCCTTGGCGTGGCAAGCGGCAAGCGCGTCGACGTCTTCCGGCTACCTGGTATCTATGGCCCGGGCCGCAGCGCCATCGAGGAGGTCAAGGCCGGCACTGCGCGCCGGCTCGTCAAGCCGGGCCAGGTTTTTAATCGTATCCACGTCGAGGACATCGCGGGCGCGGTCGTCGCCGCAATCGACAAGGGTGCGCCGGGACGCGTCTACAATGTCACCGATGACGAGCCCGGCCCGCCGCAGGATGTCGTGGCCTATGCCGCCGCCCTGCTAGGCCGCGCACCGCCCCCCGAAATCGACTTCGCAACCGCCGACCTGTCGCCCATGGCGCGCAGTTTCTACAGCGAAAGCAAGCGCGTATCGAATGCACGTCTGAAGCAGGAGTTGCTGCCCCGCCTCGTCTACCCTACCTATCGCGAGGGTCTGGACGCCATCGCCGCTGGCGCAAAAAAGTAGCCGCTTCCCAAAAGCGACCGTCTTTCAGCCCGATTGATCGGCAAACTGCAGGGAGCCGGCGGGGCCTTTATGCCGGCGCACGCGCGATGAGACGATGAGAAGAGACCAGAGACCCGGCATGCGGCACACGTTCTATCTTCTCCCTGCGCTGGCGGCGCTGACGGTCGCGCCGGCGACGCTCAGGGCACAATCCCTCGAGCCGGCCCACGCGCTCGCGCAAAAATTCGCGCTCGAACATCCAGGCGAGACGCCCCGGACGCGAGCCGTGGCGAAGCCCGCGCAAGCTCAACGGCCAAGTGCGAGCGTTGCAGAGAGCATCGTCACTGCGCCGCCTGGCGAAGACTACGAACGCGACATGCTCAATCAAGCGCGCGCGGAGGCGGTGACACAGGCACAATCAACGAGAAAAATGGCGCAACCGGACATGCCGTTGCAAACGCCGTCCGCCGCCGCGGCCGCGCCCATGCAGATCAATATCGAAGCCACGATCAAAGCACCCCGACTGCAGGTGCGCACCGCCGACGCGCGGGCGAGCAAACATGCCGCCATCTCGCCGGCTTCAGGACGCGCGACCGTTCTCCTCGTCCTGTCCGATATGACCGGCGAGTCAGACGGGCAGCCCAAGACATTCGATCCTATCGTTTGCGTGCAGACGCAGTGTTATGTATCCACCGGCGCAGGGACGGACGCGAAACGCATTTCCAAGGCTCAAGCCTTGAGCACCAAGAATGCGATTGCCGCAGGCGCCGGCGCGTGCGCGGGAAGAAGCCGATGCGCGTTCCGCGACGTCGAAATCGCTGTCGAAACGCAGTTGGAGATCGTCAACCTCGGGCTTGCGCAACACAAGCGCCACGAGGCGCTGGATGCAGCCGTCGACAAGAGTTGTCACGTCGAGGATGGCGAACTGGCCTGCGATCATCCGCTCACGGCGCCCGCTTATCGCATCTGGATCGTGCCCGAGGACGTTGCTGGCCATGCAGGGCCGGACGCACTCGAGGCGGCGCTGGCGGATGAATTGCCAGAGCCCAACGTCGCGCTCGACACGGACAAGTAATCCCGGCTACATGACGCGCTCGATCTCCCGGTAGAGCCGCTCGAGATCCTGGGGCCGCGACAGCCTGTGCTCGCCATCCTCGATCTCGATGAGCCGCACATCCTCGCCTTTGAGAAAACGCACCAGTTCCCGCGTGTGCGCGGCAGGCACGTCAACGTCCTGCACGCCTTGAATGATAGCCACCGGACACCCTGGGTCGAAGGGCTCTCTGGCAAGAAGATGCTTTCGGCCATCTTCGATCAGATCGCGCGTGATCCTATAGGGCGCGTCGTAACCGGAAGGACGAAGATGATACCCCTGCGCCTGGATTTCATCGCGAACCGATTGCGGAAACTTTTTCCACATGAGTTCCTCGGTCATGTCCCACGCGGGCGCTATCAACACCAGGGCCCTTATGCGAGATGCCGTTTCAGGGTCTTCGCGCCTCAGGGTCTTCAGCAACAACAATGCGATGTGCCCGCCCATACTGGAACCGATGAGGATCTGGGGTCCTTTCGTCACCTGGGTGAAGATGGCGCGCGCTTCCTCCAGCCATCGGCCTATGGTGCCCTGCTTGAAGTCTCCACCCGAGCGGCCGTGTCCGGAATAATCGAACCGCGTGCAGCCAAGGCCGTGTCTGGCGGCGAAATCCGCAAGCGCCGTGGCTTTTGTGGACGCCATGTCGGACATGAAGCCGGACAGCCAGAACAGGCCGGCGGCGCCGGGCTTTGCTGGAGAATCGTTCAAGTACGCAATGTCGCGCGCATGGGCGCCGTTGCCGACGATCAAGGTTTGCGGATTGTTCATGTGAGCCTTATAGAACCCCTGGCCGGACGCCCATTTTTGCGCGTTGCGGCATAAGAGACGAACTTCAGGAACCGACAATGCCCGAGCGCTGGACCGTGTTGCAAGTCATTCCCCGTATGCGCGCGGGCGGTGCTGAACTTGGCTGCCTGCAGGTCGCCGAGGCGCTCGTCAAGAAGGGCCATCGCGCGCTCGTCGCCTCGCAAGGCGGACGGCTGGCAGACAGGCTCCCAGAGTTTGGCGCCGAGCATATCACGCTGCCGCTCGCGACCAAGAGTCCGCTCGGCATCCTGTCCAATGGGCGCGCGCTCGCAGACATCATCAGGCGCGAAAAGGTCGACATCATTCATGCGCGCAGCCGCGCGCCGGCCTGGAGCGCGCTTATGGCGGCGCGAAAGACCGGTATCGCCTTCGTCACCACCTATCACTCGGAATACTCCGAGAAGAACCGCATCAAGAACTGGTACAACAGCGTCATGGCGCGCAGTGACACGGTGATTGCCGTGTCGGACTACATGGCGCATCTGATCCGCACGCGCTATGCGACGCCGGAAGATCGCATTGCCGTCATTCACCGCGCGTTCGATCCCGAGCGCTTCGACCTTGCCTCGCTGACGCAAGAGCGCCTCGATGAGGTTCGCCGCATACTCGGCGTTGGACCGGAAGACCGCGTCCTGATGCTGGCCGGGCGCATCACGCCGCGCAAGGCGCAACAGCACCTTGTCGAAGCCTTGGGGCTTCTCAAGGCGCGTAGGCAGAGCAGCATCGTCGCGGTTCTGGCGGGAGAAATCGAAAAGCCTGAGTTCAAGGACAAGCTGGAAGCCGACGCGAGGCGCCTTGGCGTGCTGGAGTGGCTACGCTTTCCAGGACATGTCACCGACATGCCCGCGGCCTACCGCGTCTGCGATATCTCGCTCAACGTTTCCGAGCAGGAGGGCCTGCCGCGCGTTGCCATCGAATCCCAGGCCATGGGCGTGCCTATAATCGTATCGGATACCGGTCCCGGCCGCGAGGTCGCCCTGACTGAACCCGACGTCCCGCGCAAGGGCGCCTCCGGCTTGCGTGTGCCTTATGCCGATGCGAGGGCTCTGGCGGACGCCATCGGCACGATGCTGTCGTGGAGCGACGAGGAGCGCGCGGCTTGCGGCAAGCGCGGCAGCGATCATGTGCGCTCACGCTTCACGTTGGAGCAACTGACGAGCAAGACGCTGGCTGTATATCAGCGTGTACTGGAACGGCGGAGGGCGACGGCATGAACCCCGCCGCCGGCAACGGCATAGACGAAGCCGCCGATAAGCCGCCGCTATCCTGCTTCATCATCGCCTGCAACGAAGCCGATCGCATCGCCCGTACCATCCGCTCGGCCAAGGATATCGCGCGCGAGATCATCGTCATCGATTCCGGCAGCAAGGACGCAACCGTCGCCGTCGCCGAAGCGGAAGGCGCGCGCGTCATATTCAATGCCTGGCCGGGGTTCGGCCAGCAGAAGCGCTTCGGCGAAGAGCAATGCCGCTACGACTGGCTGTTGAACCTTGACGCCGACGAGGTCGTCACGCCCCAGTTGCGCGACGCCATTCGCGCGCTCTTCAAGCAGGGTGAGCCGCCGCTCGCGGCTTACGGTATGCCGGTTTCGGTCGTCTATCCAGGCCGCGAGACGCCCCGCCCATTTGCCAATGACCACTATTGCTTGAGGCTCTACGACCGCCGGCGCGCGCGCTTCAAGGATTCAACTCTCTACGATTCCGTCGATCCGGCCGGCGCCAGGGTTGGGCACATCCCGCACGCGCTCGCCCATTTTTCGGTCCGATCGCTCGACGACCTGATCCGCAAGTGCGACGAGCGCGCGACCTACAATGCGCTCCATTCCAAACCCAAGAGCAAGGCCGAACTCGTCGCCCGGCTGCTGTTCGATCTTCCCGTCAACTTCGTGAAATACTATATCATCCGCACCCACGTTCTGGGAGGCCTCATGGGCTTCCAGTTCGCGCTGATCACGGCCTTTTTCCGGTGGGTCCGCATTGTGCGAATGTATGCCAAATCAGCGCGTTAATGACGCATCCGGCGCGATTGGTGTGCCTTTGGCAACGACATGGGTACAATTCGCCGCTTGCCCTGCGTTGTAAACACTTCTCCCGCTTGACTTTAACGGGTTTGTTCTCAATCTTTTCGCCGTCCTGGCCCCTAAGTCGGCAATTTGGGGTCCGGGCCACGCCATACCGACAACAATCCAAGGAGATCGACCATCCGCAAGCCAATGCGCCCCGAGCCCCAGAGCCGGGAACAATCCGGGCCTCGTATAAACGATCAGATCCGCGCCCGCGAAGTTCGATTGATCGACGAGACCGGTCAGAATGTCGGAATCGTCGCAAAGTTTGATGCCCTTGCCCGCGCCGAAGCCGCCGGCCTCGACCTTGTCGAGGTTTCACCGGATGCCGAGCCGCCCGTCTGCAAGATCCTCGATTTCGGCAAGTTCAAATACCAAGAACAGAAAAAAGCTGCCGAAGCCCGCAAGAACCAGAAGATCGTCGAGATCAAAGAGATCAAGATGCGTCCGGGCATCGACGATCACGACTATGACGTGAAGATGCGCGCCATCAGGCGGTTCTTCGAGGAAGGCGACAAGGTCAAGATCACCCTGCGTTTCCGCGGTCGCGAAGTCGCACACTCGCAGCTTGGTATGGAAGTGCTCCAGCGCGTCAAGGCGGATACCGAAACGCTCGCCAAAGTCGAAAGCGAACCGCGCTTCGAAGGCCGCCAGATGGTCATGATCCTCGCGCCGAGGTGAGATCGCGCCACCTGGCAAGATGCAACACAATGACGAAAGCCGCGGGGCCGGGCCACGCGGCTTCTGTTTTTTCGAGGAGCGCCGGGCGCTTCTTGAAAAAGTGGCAAGCGGGTTTTCCGGCGAGGAACGCGACGAAACAAACGAGCAACGCCGTTTGCGCGGCCAGTACGCGAAGACGGCTCTCAAACTACTGCATGGGGTCCTTCGGCGACAGGCTCTGCAGATAGGCGATGATGTCGCCGCGCTGCCCGGCGTCGAGCCCCAGATCGGGCATGTCATGATGCGCAGCCTGAAGCCATTGATCGACCTCACGCACGGTCGCGAGGTTCGATTTCGCGATCACCACAAACGGCGGAGCCTTTAGATCTGGCGACGCCTTGGCGTCCTTGTTGACGTTGTGGCATCCGGCGCATTTCAGCGTTGCGACGTCTTTCCCGGCCATCGCACGTTCCGGTGGCGGCTTAGGCGCATCAGCCAACGCCGCAGGCGCGGCGCACAGCGTCGCCAATAACATGGGCACAATTCTTACGGCATATTTGGTCATGTCCTGGCCTCCCTCGCCTTTCGCATCGAAAGGCGTTCCGGTTCTCGACGGTCACTCTGGGTGCAGTGGATCGGCGCCGACATTGACAACCATCAAGGCTGAGACTTCCGTTCTAGACCGGACGGAGGACGTCGCCGCGCGATGAACGCTCCGGTAAAGATTCCTCGCGACAAGCAGCACCCGTTTGCGCGGCTTCCACGAAACGCGCAAATGGCACGATGACTGCTCCCGGAGCCTTCGCGGAGCGGGCAATGCTCCGCCTCATAAGCTTTTCGATTCCGCCGGCCCCAGCAGCTCTGCCAGCGCCTCGATCAAAGGCCCGGCTCTGACCGGACGCAGCATGGTTCGAGCATTCCTATCCTCAGCCTGGACCGGGGCGCCCTCGCCTGAAATCAAAATGTAGGGCACGCCGTGCTGGCCGAGCTTTTCGATGACGAGCGATGCGGAAACTCCCAGCAACTCCACGTCGACGAGAGCGGCATCCACGCCGCCGCGGCTTATGGCCTCCAGCGCGCTCGCAACCGTAGTCGATGGGCCAACCGGCCTGTAGCCCGCGTCCGTCAGCGTCTCTTCCATCTCCAGTGCAACCAAGGGCTCGCTCTCGATGACGAGGATATTTCGCCTTTCCATTCTCGGCTGTCCGTGAGCCGTGCGTGGATGGCTTATAAGGGGCGCCTCCTTTCGAATTGGATTGAACATGATCGGCTTGTCCGTGCATTCGGCGTCGAGGTCCGCCTCAATTCGACACTCCACGCCCGCAGGATCGAACGTCAAGCTCGTCCTCATATGAGGCAGCCCACCCGATCTTTCGATCAGCAATGTTCCAAATCCGCGCCGCGCGGGCCGTTGCACCGCAGGTCCGCCGGATTCTCGCCAGAAGAAGTCGAGCTTTTCTCCTTTCTTGCCCACGCGCCTCCAAGTGATCTCGACACGCCCGGTGGGGCACGACAGCGCCCCGTATTTCAGGGCATTGCTGCCTAGCTCGTGCAGGACGAGCGTGAACTGCAGGGCGCTTTGCGGAGACAGGAAGACGTCGTCTCCTTCGATGACGATATTCTCAATTCCTCCCAAGGTCACGGCGAGTTCAGAAGCCACGAGGTTGCGCAGATCCGCCCCATACCAATGCGCATCCGTCAATACGTTGTGGGCATTGGAAAGTGAGTGCAACCGGCCGCGAAAACTCGTCACGAATTGGTCCACGCTGGCGCTGGAGCGCGCCGTCTGCTGGGCAATCGACTGGACGATGGCGAGCGTATTCTTGACGCGGTGATTGAGTTCGGCGACGAGCATGTTGCGCACCTCGTCCGCCTTACGCCTTTCCGTTATGTCGCGGTTGGTCTCCAGCACCACGCGCCGGCCGCCGACCTTTATCAATTCATGCCGGCTATCGACCCAGACCTTCGTGCCGTCCTTGGCGTAATGCAGAATTTCGCCTGACCACGCATTCTCTTCTCTTAAGATATCGAGCATCTCATCCAAGGGAATCGCATGCTGGGACCGCAACAGATCGTGACTGATGCGCCCGATCGCTTCGGCCTGGGTGTAGCCATACAGCTCTTGGCATCCGCGGTTCCAGCTCACGATGGCGCCGTCCCAATCCCATGAGAAGATCGCCTCGTGCGACAATTCTATCAGCCGCGCCTTCTGGCGCAGCCTTTGTGTTGCGACGCGCTGTTCGGTGATGTCGGTGTTCGTCCCGCACCACAGAACGATCTTGTCCGATTGGTCGCGAATTGGCATCGCACGCGACAGGAACCATCTATAAACGCCGTTCGCGCCTCGCAGCGGAAACGTGTCTTCCCAGACTTGGCCGGATTTGATGTGCGCATTCCATTTCTGCACGGCGCGCTCGAGATGATCGGGATGATGGAGCTTCTGCCATCCCTGCCCCTCCACTTCCTGCATGGTCGTTCCGGTAAAGTCGAACCAGCGCTTGTTGTACCAGAATACGGCTCCCGCGCTGTCCGCCATCCAAGCCAGCTGCGCGACGTTGTCAGCCAGAGCACGAAAGCGCTGCTCGCTGATCTTCAGGGACTCGCGCATGGTGTTGAACTGAGTGGCGTCGCGCAAACTGCACAGAAGGCCGGCAGGCGCACCCGCATCATCCTTTACCGGCGCCAACGTCACCTCGATCCAACGAGGCACGCCTTTGCCGGAGGGACAATATGCTGTCTCGGTCACGGCAAGGCCCTTTGCAGCGCGCTCTACGGCCATCTTTACCGTCGCCGCACTGTCGGAGGGCCAAAGACTTGTGAACGGGCTATTTTCAAGGTTGTGGCCGTGCGGCAGTCCGAACAGTTCGCGCGCCATCGCGTTGATCGCCCTTATGCGGCCGTCCAAATCCAGTAACGCCGCCCCCCACGGACTGTACGCCAGTAGCTGAAGACCAAGCGAGGAACTGACGAGATCATCCCTTCTGGTTTCTCTCTCCGTGTCCAGGGGAGAGTTCGTATCCTGAGCCATACTCCTTCCAATTCATACCGGTTCGATTCTTGGCAAAGCTACCCATCGGCTGTTCTTGGCGCCCGCCGTTCAGTTCACGCTCGCGCGCGAGCCGCCGGCGCACATATCGAAGAACAGGGCCTGGCTGATGATGGCCTTCACCATTTCGGGCTTGAAGGGTTTGGTCACGAGGAAGGTCGGCTCGGCGCGCTCGCCTGTCAGCAGCCGCTCGGGGTATGCGGTAATGAAAATCACAGGAACGTTGATGTCCTTTAGGATGTCGTTGACCGCATCGATGCCGGAGCTGCCGTCGGCAAGCTGGACGTCGGCCAGCACAAGACCGGGTTTCGTCTTCGACGCCATCTTGGTGGCCTCGGAACGTGTCGTCGCAATACCGACGACCTCGTGGCCGATATCGCCCACGAGATTTTCGATGTCCATGGCGATCAGCGGCTCGTCCTCGATGATGAGCACGCGGGCGGCAATCTGCTCGGAGATTTCGCGGCCCGCGGCATCGACGAGGCTGCGAACCTCATCCTCGGTGCGGCCCAGTACAATCGCCATGTCCTGGGTCGAAAATTCCTCAACCGCCGCCAGCAAGAAAGCCTGACGGGGCAATGGCGTCAGCGTCTCGATGCGCCGCTGCGCCACCTCTTCCAGGCCGCTCACCGCCGTCGTTTCGGCTGTCTGGTTCAACGGCATGGCGTTCCATACATTGAGGAATGTCTGATAAACGGCGGCTTTGGCGGGTATGTCGCGTCTGAAGGTGCGCGGATCCGCCACGAAGGTTTCCAGCGTCGCCACCACGTAAGCGTCGCCCTGCTCCTGGGAGCCTGTCAGGGCGCGCGCGAACCTTCGCAGGAACGGCAACTGCGGCGCCACCAAGTCGGCAATCGTTTCACTCATATGTATAGACCCCGTTCTTCTTCTGACGTTCCAATATTTCTGAGCATTCTATATCTGACGAGGGCGTCTCGTCTCCTCAACGGCCCCAGCAACGGTCCAGTGCGCAACAACGCGCCAGACGCGGGATTGGTTCCATGACTCAACTCGCGGAAGTTCAAAGCAGCGAAGTCAGCGAGCCCGGCGCCCGCGCCTTTTCGCCATCCTCGTTTTCATCGTCACTTGCCGATTCACTGATATCCAACAACTCCACGAGCTTGTTGCGGGCCCGATTGACCCTGCTCTTGATGGTTCCGACAGCGCAGCCGCACATCAAGGCGGCCTCCTCATAGGAGAAACCTTCCGCACCGATGAGGATCAGAGCCTCGCGCTGGTCGTCGGGAAGCTTTCCGAACGCTCCGGCGAAGTCGAGAAAATCCATATGGCCGCTTTGCTCGCCATTGGTCGAGAGCTTCGCCGACAGAACGCCGTCGGGATCTTCAACCTCGAATTTACGTTTGCGGCGATCTGACAGGAATGTGTTGCGCAGTATCGTGAACAACCAAGCCTTGAGGTTCGATCCCTCAGCGAACGTATTTCGATTTTTCCACGCCTTGATCAGTGTCTCCTGGACGAGATCGTCGGCATAGTCCGCGTTACCCGACAGGGATTTTGCGAACGCCCTCAGGTTGGGAACGAGCCCTGCCAGGTCGTCTTGGAATTGACCGCTCATCAGCTAAACCTTGCGCTCAGACTTCGCCAATTGATCGAGCAGATTAACGAATTTGTCGGGGAGCGGCTCAGACACCTGCTGGCTGTAAAGAGCTCGCAACTGCTTGGCGATCTCGCGCCCCAGCTCGGAAGGGGGCTCAGCCTTGTCTGGTGTCACCGGTCGCTGCACCGTCGCCATGGATTTGGGATTTTCCTTCTCTGACATTTCCGAACGTGCCCTCGTTAATAACTCGCAGCTGGGTAGCTCCCCCATTGCGAAGTCTGGCGCTTCATAAGGCAACCAGTGTTCGCAAACGCATTACAGGCCACCCGGTTCCATCGCTGCGGTAAAATAGCTATTCTCAGGCAACGCACTGATCCGGCAAGCATTATCATGCCGCACTCACCTCTTCAGCCAGTCCGCTGTCATTGTCTTGCGATGTGGCCTGGGCCGTGACCGATCTGGTGAGGATGAAACCCACGATTAAGATCAGCACGACCAGCGGAAGATTGCGAATAAGCGTTCTCATTACCGCCGGCACCGCGATCGGGGCCGCCGTCGCCAACAGCGTGGTCAGCAACTCGCGCTCGGCATCGCTTAGCGCGCGCGCCGCAGCGTCCCCATCTGCCTCGCCGGTGGCCTCTGAAGCCGCGGCGCGCGATGCCTCGCCCCCTTCGCCGGCGGCGGGCGCGGATCCGATGACGCTGACGTAAAGCATCGCCACCACGCCTATGGTCGCGAACGCCCCGGCCATGATCAATTGCCCCGTTTGCACGCCGTAGCGCGTGTTCACATACGTGGAGAGAGCAGCAGTGGCAAATCCGGCAGCGACAAGGAGGGGCAACGCCACCAATACGCGCGTGATCGCTTGATCGAGAATGTTCTCAATCGCCGTCTCGGCACGACGTATGACGGACTGGAAAAGCATGAATAGCCCCTTGTTTGTCTGAGTTCCATCGCCGCCGGACCAGCAGGCAGTTTCGGGCTAATCTATCTTTTCCACAAGGCGCCGATGACGAACCCGAGGGCTGCCGCCATGGCAAGCGTCGTCAGCGGCTGATCCTTGAGCGACTTGTCGATGGCCGTCTTCAGGTTGCCGGCGACTTCGCCAACGCGTTCGCCAGCCTCACGGCCTTGGCCCGCAAGATCGCGCACAGCCGCTTCAGCACCCTCGATCGCGCTATCGAATTGCTTGGTCGCCTTATCGGCCAGATCTGCGGCCCTGCCAGCCAGATCGCTGGCCGTATCGCGCGCGCCCTGCGGCGCGTCACGACGCAGGTCGGAAGTATTAGAGGCCGAATAAGCCATATCTCTCTCCTGTCAGGAATGTCTGGAATGGGGCTCGCCGCACAGGCGCCCGACGAAATTCAAAACGCAGGCAAGGCTTCCGGGTTCCACAGATCGGAGGCGATTTCCGGCAGATCTAGCTTCGTTTCCTGCTTGTTACGACTCGCGTCAGAGAACCGGCAGCACGCCAGGCTTGGCGGGCGGTGTCGCGCCAGCTCCCGGATCGCTTTGCGTCAGAGATTTTGCGGATCATGTTGACGCGCCGCGCCTGTTCGAGGCGGTCGGCGACGACGTCCGCGACGGGGCCCAGCGCGTCCGGTGGCGAGATGTCGATCTGGCTGACGGCGACGCCACTGATGGATGGCCCTCCCGTCGCGGCCGACAGGGCGTGCGAAATTTGAGCCCTATCACCAACTCGCTCGCCACCGGCGCCTTCGATGAACACAGGCACGACGAGCGGCGGGATTTCCTCACCCGACGACGATGCCTCGAGCGCCAGCTTGAGAGTTCGTAGCACCGCAACGTCGGGCTCAAGAGCCTCGGCCGACGCCAGCCAGACGATAATATCGGCGCCATCGAGTTCCTTGACGGCGGCCGCTGTTTCGGTGGCCTGCGAACGCAGGGCCGCAGGCGCACCGATCACGGTTATGGCCATGTCAGGCGCCGCAGCCTGCGAGATCCGTTTTTGATCCAGAACATCCGACAGCAGCGACGCCACCGCCAGCCTGTCGCTTCTGCTGGCGCCACCCACAACCAGACGCAAGGCGATACGCTGCGTCTTGAGTTGCCTCAACATATCGTCGTCGAGAGCAGGCGCACCCGCTTCCTTCAGGCGCTCGGCCACTTTGAGACGGCCGCCATAAAGATCTATGGCCGCACGCCCGACCTCCTCCACGAAGGCCTCGGCTATACGGCGGGAGACATGCTCTTTTCCATAGTGGTAGACGGCGCGCGACAAGCGTTCGCGCGCCTCGTTCGTCACCGCCGTTGCAGGATTTACGATACGCAGTATCCGCCAGATATCGTACGCGCGCTCGGCAACGTCCACGACACCCCGCCAGCGGTATGCGGCAAGGACCTGCGCCACCGTCAGCCGGTCGCCGAACGGCACGGATGCAACCACGAATTTTCCGAGCCTGCGCGAAACGCGCTCTACGATGGCAAGCGCCTCAGGTAGCGTGAAACGCCACAGGGCGTCGGACTTCTCCCCGTGGAGGCGCTTGGCGACGCTGTCGAGCGTTCGCTGTCCCAATTCGACAAAGTAGTCCGCGCTGGTCATCTTATCGACCTCGACGCGCGCGGCAATGGCCAACACGTCTTTCCAGGCTTCCGCCTCGGCTTTGGTCCAGTGGGCATCGCCTTGCGCCTGGGCATCGTCGGGGAGGAGCTCGGGCCCTCGCGCAGGCCGCGACAGCGCGTGGTGCAGTCCGGCTGTAATCGCGCCACCCACCAAGAGCGCTCCAAGCGCCCACCAGAGCAGCAACCCGTGCTCCCAAAGGTAGAGGCCACCCAGGGGCACCAGCGTCAACGTCGGCAACAGCAGGGCCGCGCCCGCCAGCACGCGTTGAGTGGGCGATGAGAGGCGCACTGCTCGTTTGGGTGGCGACTCGGGCTGTGGCGTCATCCGGTATATGCCTCCTTGGCATGGGCATTATACACGAAAGGCCGGCTACCTGGCGGCAGCCGGCCCAACTTCGTTGTATTCCAGCGCGTCAGGTTCGTCTGACCAATCCGCCGATCAGCGAAATAACGAAAAGTACGATTGCCACCCAGAACAGGATGCGCGCGCCTTCCATGGCGGTGCCCGCGACGCCGCCGAAGCCGAGAAAGGCTGCGGCCAGCGCCACGACGAGAAACACGATCGCATAGTGCAGAAGGTTACCCATGAGAATTCTCCATGATGTTCCTGCTCGCTAACGCGCGGCTGCATCCGTGGTTCCTCAAAATTGCCCAGCGCGCGATCGTCTGCCGGGCGACACCGCACGCGCCAAACACACCCCGCCGAAAAGAGGAGAGCGGCCTCCCGCTTCGACGAAGCGGGAGGCCCTCCGGCCCGCCATACTTGCTTGCCTGCAACTTTTTGGGCCGCCGGAGCGTTGTGGTTCGGATTATTCACCTAAACATACAGGCCGCACCACAAGGCGCGGCCGCTTCGGTCTCAGGGGGTCCTAAAGAAAGATGCCGATGCTCGCCGATTCCGTGAAAACTCTGTCCTCGTTCCTCATCGTTGCAGCGATCCTTCTCGCCGCCTTGCATTTTGGCCAGGACATCCTTGTTCCCATCGCCCTTGCGGTGATCCTCGCCTTTCTGCTCGCTCCCATCGTTCGTGCGCTGCGGCGGGCGCATGTTCCTCACGGAGCGGCCGTAGCGTTGACGCTCGTCGCGGCCGTTACGGTCGCCGGGGCGGGCTTGTACACATTTTCGAACCAGATGCTCTCGCTGGCCGACAACCTCGGCTCCTACCGCTACAATCTGATGAACAAGGTCCGCTGGATGACCGATCAGTCCGGCGGCGAAAGTGCGCTGGCGCGCGCCGCGGAGGCCGTCGGCAAGCTGCAAAAGGACGTCATGGAGGAGATCGGCGGCACTGATGGTAAATCAGCCCAGAGTGAGGCGATCGCCCTTCCATCACACTCCCAGACACTGCAGCCTGCAGCCGCACCAACCCAACCCGACAAATCCGCCGATCGAGCCGAGAAACTCCAATCCCTCAAAGACATCGTCGTGGCCGTCGCAGAGCCTATAGGCAAAACGGCGCTGACCATCCTGTTCGCATTTTTCCTGCTTCTGCAGCATAGCGACCTGCGCGACCGCGTAATCCGCATTGCCGGCACCGATAACATGTCGAGCGCCACTGCCGCGATGGCCGAGGCCGGCACGCGGCTGTCGACGCTCTTTCTCACCCAGGCAGCGCTTAACGCGGGCTTCGGCGTTCTCGTGGCGCTTGCGCTGTGGGCGATCGGCGTCCCCAACGCGGCGCTGTGGGGCGTCGTTGGAGCGATCATGCGTTTCGTGCCGTTCATCGGCTCGTTCCTTGCGGCCGTTCCGCCGCTGCTCTTGGCCGCGGGCGTCGAGCCCGGCTGGAGCATGTTCCTTGCCACGCTTGCGCTCTTTCTCGTCGGCGAGCCGTTCATGGGTCACATCGTGGAACCTCTCGTGCTCGGCAAGACGGCCGGGCTATCGCCCTTCGCGATCGTCCTGGCGCTCAGCGTCTGGACCATTCTGTGGGGTCCGATCGGTCTCATCCTCGCCGTACCGATCACGCTGTCGATCGTCGTCTTGGGCCGTTATGTTCCGGGCCTGGAGTTTCTCAGCGTCCTGCTTGGCGACGAGCCGGCTTTGACGCCCCAGCAACAACTCTATAACCGCCTTCTGTCCAAAGACTCCTCGGAAGCCATCCGGCAGATCGAGGAGGCGACTGGCGAAACATCCATGGCCGGGACTGGCGATGAAATCGTGCTTCCCGCCCTGCAGCTTGCCGGCATCGATTATGATCTGGATCGGCTGGACGACAGACAACTCCAATCGATGCAAGGAACGGTGGACCTCATCGCCGCCGCACTGCCCTCCATGGCCGGCGCGGATTCGCAGACGGTCGAGCCCAACGGCTCCTCGCTGCTGGTCATCCCCGCGCGCGGTCCCATCGATCGCATGGCGGCGCGATACGTTGCAGCCTTACTCGGCACATTGACGCCCTACAGTGTGATGGCGTCGGATGCCGCAGGCCTGACCGCATTGTCCGATGCCTATGCGGCCGCAAAGGATGGGCACCATCCTCAAATCGTCATCGCAACGACCGGCCATAGCACCAGCGCGCAACTCAAGCTTATCGTCAGGCGCGCGGCGTCTCAATTCCCGTCGAGCCCTCTATTCGTCGTCGGCGCCGATCGTCAGTTCGCTATGCCGGAGAAGGAAGCCATCCCGGGCCACTGGATGCGCGTGAGCCAACTCATCGAACTCATCAGATCCAAGCGCCAAGCCACCCCCGGACGCATCCCCGACGCTCCGCCCTTGGTGGACCAAACACACATGGCGGCCGCATGCTGAAGGTGAGCGCATCGGCGCAACTGCGTGGGCGCTTGCTTTGCAACTTTCAAAGCGCTCCCACGTTTACAAGCATCTTGGATGCAACCGCAAAACCAAATGGAGTGTCTGATGAAAAACGTCGTCCTGTGGCTCCTCGGCGTGCCGATTTCGCTGCTTATCATTCTTAATCTCGCAGGCGTCCTGTAATGACGAAGCACGCGACGAAAGTCATGGTCAAACCATCTTATATCTGCGACTTCGCCGCTGGGCGGCTCGATCCGGCGGCAGCATTCAACATCGCAAGTTTCTTGCGCTACGACGCTGACCTCGCCACAGCGGTCGAACACGCCCATAACGTGCGCACGCGCGTCCACCGGCGGCTCACGCAGGCTGACGGCGCAGTCCATCAGGCGCCCACGGCTCCATGCAGTTGGCCGGCCGTGCTTTCACTTTTTGCCGGAAAAGCGGCCCCAATCCTTCACGTCAGCTCGCCATCTCGTAGCGGTTGACGGCCTCGGACTCGGTGTTTGGCGCGCCGGCTGATTTCAAAGGAAGCCTGATCGTACAGCGCACGCCGCCCGCCGCGTAGTCGGCTTCCATTTTGCCGCGCAGGCCGCGCTCGACGGCAAACTGCATGACAGCCGAGCCAAACCCCTTCCTGGAGGGTGCCGACACGGGCGGACCGCCCTCCTCACGCCAATTGATCACAAGATCGTCGCTTGGTTCCTGCTCGGCATCCTCTCCAGGCTCCGTGGCAGCCTGCTCGGTGTGCCAGGCGACCAAGACCCTACCCTGCGGCACGCTCCACGCGCCGTACTTCGTCGCATTCGTCGCAAGCTCGTTCAGCGTCAAGCTGAGCAGTACTATATCGTTGCGTGCGATGGGCGCCTTGGGGCCATCAATTACAAGATTAGAGCTGCCCTCCTTCGCGTAGGGCTGCAGGATCTCGCCGACGAGCGCTGCCAGATCCGGCGTGATGGGGCTATTGGGCCTCAGGAGGTCCTGCACCCGCGCCAACGAGTTGAGGCGTTCGCGGAAAGCTCGGCTGAAGTCATCCAGATTCGAAGAATAGCGTGCAGTCTGCGAGGCGATCGCAGATACCACCGCCAAGGTATTCTTGACGCGATGGATCAGCTCATTATTGGCCAACTCCGCGGCTTCTTGGGCGTGCTGACGCTCCGTGACTTCCGCGGCGAGCACCTTCTGGGCTGCCTCCAGCCGGTCACGCGAGAGCGCCAGCGAGGCGGCGATCCCTGCCACCAGGAAAGCGATGACCAATCCAGCGAGCAACACCCACAGCGGCTTGTTGCGATCTATCGACGAACTGATAGGCCGGCCGGACGTAACGTCGATCGTCCAGTCTTGGCCTGCGACCTGGAGCGCGTAACGCACTTTCAGGACGCGTTCACCGGCGTGCTCATTGGGTCTGCTCGAAAAGAGCAACGCATCCGCGTCAGCCACGGCGCCGTCATAGATATTGATATCGAACACGCGAAGCTGCGCCGGCGCCCTGGCCTGCAAAACCGAATGGAGCAGATCCATCATCCGAAACGCGCCGTACATGAAGCCGGTCAAGCGCGCGCGCCTTGCCTCCAACGTTGCAGGTTCGGTCTGGCCCGCGTAGATCGGCAGATACATGAGCACGCCGGGCTGAACGTCCTTCTCAATCTCTTGAACGAGCCGGACCTTGCCGGAAAGCGCGGGCTCCCCCGTATCGCGTGCGCGCTCCATGGCCGCGCGCCGAACGGGTTCGGAGAACATGTCGAAGCCGAGCGCGCGCTTGTTGCGCCAATCGTCGGGTTCCAGAAACATGATCGCCGTATAATACTGCCGGTCATCCAGCGGATGAATCTTGAACGTGGTATTGCCCAGCCTGTGCTGCGCTTCCTCCACCTGCGAAATCTCGTTGCGATGGACGACCGCGCTGTAGCCGAGACCTTGAAAGCCAGGAAACGACTCCTCCAAATCCAAGGACTTCACGATCGTGCTCCATTGCGCGGAGCTCATCTGTCCTTGGGCCTTGAACATTCCGACGCCGGCCCGAAGCACGGTCGCGTAGGCATTCATGGCGTTGGCGAGCGCATCGCGTATTTCGCCGGCCTCGGCCTCGAACTGGGTCCGTTCCGAAATGGCGACGTCGCGCTTTACCAGAAGCCAGCCCAACCCCGCCGCCGTCAGTGCGACAAACAGCACGACGAGGGCTGGAAGCAGACCCTTGAAGCGAACCGGCTGGGGTGACTGGGATGATCTGTCGACGATGCTCAAATGATGCGGCGCCCTGTGTTCTTGCCCCAAAGTAGGATAACGACATTATCAAGCGCTGCCGCCTGTTAGAAGGTGGGTCGGGCCATGCGAGCCCCCCCGGCAGGACGCTTGGTTAACTTGCCAAACCTCGAGTGATTTGCTTCAAGATCCGCTTCGACCGGAACGACTTACCGGCTTTGGGGATTTCAGCGGTGCGGCGGGGGAAATTTCAGTCACTTTCTGCCATTATACTGGGCATGATGACATGGGTTGGCCCCGGTAACGCCGGCGAACTCTTTCAGCCGCTCGTCTTGAACGGACATCCCGTCAAGTGGTTCCCGCGCGGGGATGGCAAAGTGAGCCTGACGTTTGCCGTCGCGCGCGGCCAGATGACCATCGGAAATGCGGTGAACTGCGGCCGGTTGCGCGGGCCGCGCGCCTTGCTTGAAAAGTCGTCGATCGGTTACGCGCAGTTCCACGATGCGCTCTCGGCAGCCTTTGCCACCTGGGAGCAGGCAGCCGACGTAACTTTCGTCGAGATCGATGATCCTGCGCGCGCGCAGATCGTCATCGGCGAACAGGTCGAGCCCGATGGATATGCCTTCAGCAACGTCACGCCGGGCGCTCGCGAGCGCGATGGATTTCACGATATCGCTCGCTCAGCGGTGTGCCTCAATCCCATGCGCAAATGGAAGCTGGGCTTTGGCGGCGACACCGGCGTCTACGATCTGAAATATACTTTGACACACGAAATCGGTCACGCAATCGGGCTCGATCATCCAACCGGGCGCGGCCACATGATGTCGTTTCGCTATAGCGAGTCGCTTCACGGGCTTTCCGATGGCGATATAGCGGGTGCGGAATACATGTATGGCGCCCGCGGCGCCACGATGCCTGCGCGCGCCAAGCGCGAGCACGACAGGGCGCCTGCAAACACCCACGCATCCGCAGACCGGTAAGACATCTTGTCGCCGTCGCTGGCCGATGTCGCATATAACCACCTCCACATTAAGCGGTTGAAGGCGCACGCGGCTCCGATCTGCGTCGAGCGAGCGAAGCCCGTGGCCGGGACCATGCCCGGAACCAAAACTTCGACGACTCGTTTTTTCCCCGACTGCCGAGATGGCACGTCCCTCCCGGAAAAACGTCACAAGGAGTTTTGAGCATGAAGTTCATTCCCGTTCTCGCGATCAGCGCTGCGCTTATGACGACGAGCGCGATGGCACAGCAGTCCGACAGCACTGTTCCGGCCGATCCTCCGGCTGCGACGGCGCCGGTCCCGTCCACGGCATCGCCGACGACGGCTGCTCCCTCCGCATCCGATTCCATGTCTGAGCCCGCCAGCCCAAGCACCGCGTCCCCGAGCACGGCCCCGAGCACAGCGCAGACCACGCCAGATGCGAAGGGTCCCATGATGACGGACGCGGAGGCCAAGGGTTGGATCAACAAGGTTGTCTACTCGAGCGACGGCAAGAACCTTGGCGAGGTCGCCAGCATCCTCCGCGACAACTCCGGTCATGTGACCGAGTTGCATGCTGATATTGGCGGTTTCCTCGGCCTGGGCGAGACGCGTGTTCGGGTGTCTCCCAGCGATTTCAAGCTTGAGAAGGATCGTGTTGTTCTGAACATACCGGCCGATCAGGCCAAGACCCTTCCCAAGATCGAGAAGTAGGCTCTTCTTTAATGGCCGCTGAAGGGCTCCGGAGAGATTCGGGGCCCTTTTTGCGCTTCAGTATGCAGGCGCGGGAGGAACCGCTCACTGAGGTGCGCGTTCTGACCGGACGAGGCAGACGAACGGATGACGCGTCATGATGACGAAGCGCACCAAGGCGATCGAGCCAAAACCGCTGGCGGCACGAGCCGGCCTTGTACCGGTCAAACGCAAATCTCTCCGCTCCAAGCTGCCGGCAAGCTGGCATGAGATGACCTGGCGCAGACGGCTCATGGCCGAGATCCCGATCACCCAGCCAGGTGCACGCTTTGTGAGGCGCGCGCCCACATGATCCATGTGAAGCGAAGGCCCCGCGAAAAAAAATAAGATGCGCCCGGAACCCTGACGCGATTGTCGCGTTGTGTTAGCGATGCCGAGCCTGGGTGAACGTATTCACTCCACCGGCGTCTGAGCCTCTTCCCCCCTTGAGGCAAAGAATAGCGGCTCGCAGCCTCCCCCGTCTGCGAGCCGCTCCCTTTTCCAACTGGGCTTGACGCGTTCGCTCGTGGCCTCTTGGCGCTTTCGATTTAATACGTTTGGTCAGCACAAGTGCGGCACGTCGTCCGCATCAAGCATGAAACTCAATACGATGTTCACGCTTCGTTACATGTTCGATCAATCCTCAAAATTTTGAATTTGCATTGAATTTTAGCAATCGGCGGCTGAGATCGAGCTTTTGCGCGCATTAACCGCAGTCAACTTTGCCCTCTTGTTTTCGCCTCATTGAGAAGGCCGTTGCGCCTCGCGAATGAAGACAAGTGAGGAGTTATCGGATGCGTAAGCAGATTTTCGCGAGCCTTGTTACCGCGCTCGCTGTGATGAGCGCGGGTATCCCCTCGGCAGAGGCAAAGCGCTATTCGGGTATCGGTGACCGTCCTGCCAGGTGGTGCGGCTGGTGGATGCGCACGCAGCTCGGCGGAGGACCGGAGTACAATCTGGCTGTCAACTGGCGCCGCTGGGGCCGTCCCGTCAGCGGACCGCAAATCGGCGCCGTCGTCGTGTGGCCGCACCACGTCGGCATGATCACGGGCCGCGCCTCGAACGGCAAGTGGATCGTGAAATCGGGCAACGATGGCGGTCGAGTCCGCGAGCGCGCCCGTTCGGTCGCCGGGGCCGTGTTCCGCGTCGGCTGAGCCTTGGGAATCTGCTCCGCCGGGGCGGCCCCTGGCCAAGAATAAGAGCCGTTGGCCGGCAATCCTGCCGGCTGCCGGTTTTTTCTTTGGCGTGGCAGCGCGCATGCGAGAACGCGCGAACGAAAGGCGTTGCCGGGCGTTGATTGATCAAATCGAACGCGACGCCGGCTCCTTGACGAGGTTGCGTTGCAATCAGTCACAAGGAGACGCCAATGCGTACCATCCATGCCGTGTTCATCAAGAGCGATCGCGCCCAGAGCGCAGTCGGACGACTGGAAGTCGCCGGTATTCCACCGCAGAATATTTCGGTATCCCGAAATCCGCTCGACGGTCCGCGTCACGACGACAGCGATACGTTGGTGACCGCGATCGTCGACGATTATCACTTACAAAAAGCCATCGCCATCCTGGCTGAGGACGGCCGTGTGGAAGTTGCCAACGAGGTGCGCCGGTAGGAACAACTACCGCGTCCGGAGCAAATTGCGGCCGCTCGCGAACAGACACGAAGACCCTCCCCCAATTTTGATTGGGAGAGGATCGGGGTGAAATTGATCTTTTCCGAAAGATTACCAGTTGTCGCCGTAGTAGCGCTGCCGCCAGTGGCGGCGATGATGACGGTGACCATATCCGTAATAGTCATGGTCGTGATGATGCCGCCAGCGCCGCGGGTAATACTCGCGGCGATCGCGATCATCCCGCGAATAGCCGTCCGAATAGGACTTGTAATATCCCTTCCCGTAAGTGGTGCTGGACTTGCCATAGTTATAATCGCGCTCGTAGGCAGCAGCCGGCGCGACGGACGCGACCAGTGCGAGGGCAGTCGCGGCGAGGATCGACTTGTACATGGCGGGCGGTCTCCGTTTGCAACTCATCAAGCCGCATACCGGCTTCGATAGAAGACAACCTAGCCGCTTCAAAATGAATGGCTCCGGAGCGGCATGTTCAGAAGCCGTTCATTCGCACAAACGACCCAGGCTATGGGACATCTTCGTCCGACGGCGGTCTTGGGCAGCCCGGCCGCACAGCCAATCCCCGCGATTCACAGGCCGCGCCTTGAAACAATTGGCAAGCGGCGCGGCGGTTTGATTAGAATTCTCAGCGTGGGGGTTGCGCAAAAGGGGGGCGGGCCGTCGGATCGGGCCGGCTCGAATGTCAGATGTTCTTGCGGGAGTTCACCGGACCGGCGGCCGAGCTGCTCGAGAAATACGCGGGGCTGAGACTGGACCCTATGTGGAGCACGGCCGTCGTCGGCGCCAGTCTCCTGCTGTTAGCCGCCTTTACGATCAGGGGCGTCTATCGGTGGCTTCGCCGCATCTTCCGCAACGGCGTTCGTGCCCTGCCGTTGGACCGGCCGGGGGTGGTCGAGACCATCGCACAGGATGTGAAGGGCATCGAATATGGCCTTCATGACGTGCAGCAAAGCCCCGGGGTCAGACTCGCGACGCATCCCGACCCGGGGATCGACGAGAGCAAGATCGATTTCAACGACAACGCGCCGGCTCCACCACAGCCGCAGCCGCAATCCGATGCCACAGCGCAAAAGCCTATGGGCCCAAAGCTGCGCAAGCAGCTCGCTTTGCGCGTGCGCGATGCGGTCATGGAGAAGTTCCGCGAGGGCGGATGGTTTCGCGAGGAGCCACAAGCCCGTCAGACCTATGTCTTCCGCAAGACCTCCCATACACGCGCGCAGTTCGAGTTCACGCTCGAAACGCCCACCTTCGACACGCTCGATGGCGAGCCCGCGCAGCGCGATGCGTATGCGCTGCACATCCGCGTGGATGGCCGCAAGAAGCTGAACTTGGCGTGGCGCGCGGACGGCGAACCGGCCTTGCGCTATCTCAGCGTGGGCGATTGGGTGGAGGTCGTCACAAACTGGAAATTCGCTGGTCCCGGCCACGCGCCGGCTGCCGCTGCGGAATCGAAAGTGGTCAACTCGAGGCGGTAGCTTCGCCGCGTGCCCCCTATGCGTGCCCCCAGATGCAAACCGCGCAATCTGCGTGCTATGCTCTCACCCCTTATCCTCAGCGGCGTACATCGATTACGCTAGTGTTTGCCGACCCATATTGAGGACTTCGCGTCACAGTCGGATTAATCCACAACCCGCCAGCGCGGGTGCGTCTTGACTTTGACCTTGCGTAAGATCGAATCGGCCCGTGTGTTGCTGGTGGAGTTTCAAGTATGAAATACTTTCTTCCAATTGCGGTGACGGCGGCTATCGCCTCACTCATGCCGGCGACGGCCCAGGCTGCCGATTTCGGCGGCAGCCTCAAGGACGACGCCCCGTATGCAGCGCCTTATGCTGCGCCGTTCATCTGGAATGGCTTCTATATCGGCGGAGAAGTAGGCGGCGCGATCTCGCGCAATGCCGACGTGTCCGATGCATGCTCGCCATTTCCTTTCTGCAATCAGCGACCGGCCTTTAGCGACGTGGATGGCAGCGGAGTTATCGGCGGCGTTCTGGCCGGCTACAATTGGGCTGTTTCACCCGGTGTCGTGATCGGCATCGAGGGCGACTTCAAGTGGACGAACCTCGACGGATCGGCCACGGCGCCCAACATCAACGGCGCGGGCACTTTGCTCGGTCCGGTCGGTCACACTTGGTCAGAGGATGTGAACTGGCTCGCAAGCGTTCGCGGCAGGATCGGCTTCAACTTGACGCCGATGTCGCTGTTGTACTTCACGGGCGGCGTTGCCTGGAAGGATGCTGATTATTCGTCGAGGGAAATCTTCACGAACTCGTCGGCGAGCGCATCCTTCTCCGACACGACCACCGGCTACGTGCTCGGCGGTGGCCTGGAATGGGCACTGGACAGCCACTGGCTGCTTCGTACCGAATACTTATTCTACAACTTCGATGGCGTATCGGCATCCGCTCCGCACTCGACTGTCTTCAATCCGCCGGTCACAGCGAATTCGAACTGGAGCGACGCCGACATTCACACCTTCAACGTTGGCTTGAGCTACAAGTTCTAGCCCGTTTCCGGCATCACCATCACCGCGCCACAGCACCGTGGCGCGGTGACTTGCATCGTCTCACTCGTGATATCTTGCGGGCCGTTCTTACCGCCTTGGCGGCGGGCCGTCGCGATCAAGGTGGTTTGGCCCCACTTGCTCCTTTTCTCCAACTCCCCTATAAACCTGCCCAGAGCCGCCCGGCGAGGCATGCCGTGGCGGTTCTTATGCTTTTGAAAAAACAAGCGGAAACCGCCCAAAAGCGTCCCTTCGCACCAGCCGTTCGCCGAATTCGGGCCGCGGCTGAGGGCCGGAAACGGCCCTGGGCACGACGAGCGCCTCGAAGCTTGCCATGACGCGGACTGCGCGCCTCCAGGGGTCAGCGCTTCCATCCGCGGTTGTCGGCGCAGCTTCCAGACAAATCGTGCATTGCTTCGCCTCTCGGACGGGTTCCGAGGTGCAAGTGCTGCCCCGGCGGAGGGTCAGGATACAAAACGCGCACGCGTGGTATCCGAGCGGGCCCGCCAGCGAAACGTGCATCCGGCTGGCTCTGCCGAGCTAAGCTGGATGCGAAACACGACAGAGAGAAGCAAAATGCCGAAGTTGAAAACCAAATCGGGCGCCAAGAAGCGCTTCAAGATGACGGCCACAGGCAAAGTCAAAGCCGCACAGGCCGGCAAGCGCCACGGCATGATCAAGCGCACCACGAAGTTCATTCAGAAGGCCCGCGGCACGGGCGTGCTGAACGAGAGCGATGCCAAGATCGTCAAGAAGTACATGCCGTACGCGAGGTGATGTTTCTGGCCGCCGCGCACGACTCCCTTCAGAGGGCCGGCCGCGCGCGACGGATCGGATCACCAGCCCAACCATCTTGAAGCACATCAAATTCCGAGGAGTTCCTCATGGCTCGCGTCAAACGTGGCGTTACCGCCCATGCCAAGCACAAGAAAGTCATCAAGGCCGCCAAGGGCTACTATGGCCGCCGCAAGAATACGATCCGCGTCGCCAAGCAGGCCGTCGAAAAGGCCCAGCAGTATGCCTATCGCGACCGCAAGCGCCGCAAGCGCAATTTCCGCGCGCTCTGGATCCAGCGCATCAACGCCGCCTGCCGCGAGCACGGCTTGACGTACGGCCGCTTTATCAACGGCCTGTCGAACCTGGGCATCGAGGTCGACCGCAAGGTGCTGTCCGACATCGCAATCAACGATCCCGCCGGCTTCAAGGCGCTGGCCGACAAGGCCGCCAAGGCTGCCTCCTCGCCGGTACGCAAGGACATCGCGGCGGCGGCCTAACGCCGGCATCTTGGCAAAGCGGCGCGCGGGTTCGCCCGGGAGACGCCTTGCCGGCGCGATGTTATCGGCTACACCCACAGTGTCATCCTGGGCCCTGCGCCTGGGGTCCACTGTGCCACCAAAGTCCCGGCGGCGCGGCCGGCTCAAACGCGCGCAGACAGGCCGGGACAGCTGACGAACGGATCCCCGGGACAAGCCCGGGGATGACAAGCTGCGAGGCTTTGCCTGCCCATGACTTCCACAACCGAAACGGCCTCCTCCACCGATCTGTCCAACCTCGAGGCTGAACTCCTCGCCGAAGTGGCCGCCGCGGCCGATTTGGCCGCGCTCGATGCGGTGCGCGTATCCGCGCTCGGCAAGAAGGGCCGCGTCTCGGAGCTGATGAGCAAGCTCGGCACGCTGCCGCCTGAAGAGCGCAAGGGCTTCGGACAGGCGGTCAACGCCGTGAAGCAGAAGGTCAGCGAGGCGCTCGACGCCAGGAAAGGCGTACTGGAGGAGAAAGCCCTCGAAGCGCGCCTTGCCACGGAGCGCGCCGACATCACGCTGCCCGTGCGGCTCGGGCCCCAGGGCGAGGGTCGCATTCATCCCGTCAGCCAGGTGATGGATGAACTGATCGAGATCTTCGCGGACCTCGGCTTCAGGGTGGCCGAAGGCCCCGATATCGAGACGGACGAAAACAACTTCGACAAGCTCAACATCCCGGCCGACCATCCCGCGCGCCAGGATCACGACACGTTCTACTTTGCACCCAAGGAGGGCGGCGAGCGCATGCTGTTGCGCACGCATACCTCTCCTGTGCAGATCCGCACGATGATGCGCGAGAAACCGCCCATTCGCATCATCGCGCCCGGCCGCGTCTATCGCTGCGACAGCGACCAGACGCATACGCCGATGTTCCATCAGATCGAAGCGCTCGTGATCGACGAGCACACGCACATGGGGCATCTCAAGTGGACGCTGGAAGAGATGATCAAGGCGTTCTTCGAAGTGGATGAAGTGAAGATGCGCTTTCGCGCCTCGCACTTTCCGTTCACCGAACCGTCGATGGAAATCGACATCGGCGCCGAAGCCATCGGCAAGCCCGGCAAGTGGCTCGAGATCGGCGGCTGCGGCATGGTACATCCCAATGTGCTGAAGAACTGCGGGCTCGATCCCGAGAAGTACCAGGGCTTCGCCTTCGGAATGGGCATCGACCGCATGGCCATGCTGAAGTACGGCATTCCGGATCTGCGCGCCTTCTTCTCGGGCGATCTGCGCTGGCTGAAGCACTACGGCTTTTCCATGCTCGACGTCCCGACGCTGGGCGGCGGACTGTCGGGGTGATCTACGCCGCGCCCGGGCTCTTTGAAGGCCCTCGCGTGCTGCGCCGGAAATCGCCGTAAAATTAGATCCAAAGAACACAAACGGTTTCGATCAATGAAATTCACACTCTCCTGGCTGAAGGATCATCTGGAAACCGACAAATCGGTCGAGGAACTTGCCGCCAAGCTCAACGACATCGGGTTGGAGGTCGAAGGAGTCGAGGACGCCGGCGCCAGGCTTGCCGCCTTCACCATTGCGCGCGTCGTTGAGGCCAAGAAGCATCCCAACGCCGATAAGCTGCAGGTGCTGCAGGTGGAAGTGGCCAAGGGCCAGCCGCTGATGGAGGTGGTGTGCGGCGCGCCCAATGCCAAAGCGGGCATGCTTGCGGTGTTCGCGCCGCTCGGCACCTATATTCCAGGCGCCAAGATCACCCTGGAGAAGAAACCCGTGCGGGGCGTCGTCTCCAATGGCATGATGTGTTCGGCGGCCGAGCTCGAGCTGTCGGAAGAGTCCCAGGGCATCCTCGATTTGCCCGCCGAGTGGAAGGACAAGGTGGGCGAGCGCTACGTCGATGCGGCCGGCCTCAGCGATCCCGTTTTCGAAGTGAAGCTGACGCCCAACCGGCCCGACTGCACAGGAGTGCGCGGCATCGCGCGCGATCTGGCGGCCGCCGGCATGGGCCGGCTCAAGCCGGAGCCCAAGCTCGGCAACGTCGATGGCAAGGAACCCTGCCCGATCACGATCAGGCTGGAGTTCACACCAGAAACGGCAGACGCCTGCCCGGTGTTCGCAGGCCGGCTGGTGAAGGACGTAAAGAATGGACCCTCACCTGCGTGGCTGCAGAACCGCCTGACCGCGGTCGGCCTGCGCCCCATCAACGCCCTCGTCGATGTGACGAATTACATCTCCTACGATCGCGGCCGGCCCTTGCACGTCTACGACGCCGCCAAGCTCAAGGGCCCGATTCGTGCGCGGCTGGGCAACAAGATCGAGAAATTCCTCGGCCTTGACGGCAAGGAGCACACGGTCGACCCGACGATGTGCGTGATTGCCGACGACAGCGGCCCGCTCGGCTTCGGCGGCATCATGGGTGGGGAGGCGACGGGTTCCACCGAAGCGACCCGCGACGTTTTCATCGAAAGCGCCTACTTCGATCCCGTGCGCACCGCCCAGACTGGCCGCAAGACGGGTTTGACCACGGATGCGCGCTATCGCTTCGAGCGCGGCGTCGACCCCGCCTATGTCGAGGATGGACTGGATCTGGCCACCGACATGATCCTGAAACTGTGCGGCGGCACGCCGACGAAGATGGAGATCGCCGGCAAAGAACCCGTTTTGAACCGTGTCATTGGGTTCGACTTCGGGCGCATCGCAAAACTGTCGGGCGTGAACCTCACGGATGCCGAGATCAAGCGCATCCTTGAAGCCTTGGGCTGCAAGGTCGAGGGTGCGCCGCAAGCCGCCAAGGTTGCCGTGCCCTCATGGCGGCCGGACATTCATGGCCCTGCCGATCTGGTCGAAGAGGTCGTTCGCATCGCCGGTCTCGACCGCGTGCCCTCTACGCCTCTGCCCCGCGAGGGCGGCGTCACCAGGCCCGTACTGACCGACAAGCAGAAGCGCGCGCGGCGCGCGCGGCGCGCCTTGGCTGCGCGCGGACTTGTCGAGGCGGTCACCTGGTCGTTCATCACGCGCGCGCAGGCGGCCCACTTCGGCGGCGGCTCGGACCCTGTCGAGCTTGCCAATCCGATCTCGACCGAAATGTCGTCCATGCGGCCCTCTCTTCTGCCGGGACTGATGGCCTCCGTCACGCGCAACCGCAACCGCGGCCTCGATGACGTGCCATTGTTCGAGTTGGGGCAGGCTTATCGCGGCGACGAGCCGGATGACCAGTATCTGAGCGCAGCCGGCGTGCGCGCGGGCTCGGCGATGTTGAGCGGCAGCGGACGCCACTGGTCCGGCAGCGCGCAGGACGCAAGCGTATTCGACGCCAAGGCCGACGTGTTTGCCGCGCTCGCCGCTCTCGGTTTCGACCCTGGCAAGGCCCAGATCACGCGCGATTGCCCCGCATGGTATCACCCCGGCCGCTCGGGCACGCTGCGGCTCGGACCGAAGCTGGTGCTCGCGCATTTCGGCGACATTCATCCTGCCACGCTCAAGGCGATGGACGCCGAAGGCCCAATTGCGGCTTTTGAAATCTTCCTCGATGCGCTCCCTGCCGAAAAGAAGAAGTCGCGCGCCAAGCCACCCCTGGCCGCCGCCGACCTGCTGCCGGTGAAGCGCGATTTCGCCTTCGTCGTCGCCAAGGATGTGGCAGCCGCAGACGTGATCAAGGCGGCCGCCGGCGCGGATAAGGCGCTGGTTCAGTCCGTTAACGTGTTCGACGTTTTCGAAGGCGGCGCGCTTGCCTCCGATGGCAGGAAATCCATCGCTATCGAGGTCACCCTGCAGCCGACAACGGCGACGCTGACCGACAAGGATATCGACGCAATCTCGGCAAAGATCGTCGACGGCGTCAAGAAAGCGACGGGCGGGGAAATCCGCGGGTAAAACGTAACCGGCCTGCCTGCCGCGGTCGCATTCAGACCGATTAAGCATCCCGGCGCTGTGCAGTCCCCATCGCCTGCGCGGCCGAGGGATGCGCCAATGTCGCCGGCCGGGCCGGGATTATTGATCAACCCTGGCAACGATCAAACCAGCCATCCGAAAGTGGTAGCATCTCTCCGTTTGGCGCAATGCACCTGACCGATAGCGCTAAGCGCACCGTTAGTGAGACGGATGCTCGACGTTAGCGCCTTCGGCGAAGCGGCGTCATCCGCATTGGAGAGTAGCCGCTGCCCCATAACCGGGCAAGACTACGCCAAGCCATCCCGCGTCCCCCCAGCGAGGCTTGCAAATGCACATTCGCAGTCTCTAAGTGATCGCATATTGCTATCTTGCATGCGTGTTGTGTTCGGCGCCGGTGAGAGCAGACTTCGTCTGGGGCATCAATGGCCACCCTTTTAACGCCTATCCGGGCGTAAGCGCCGAGCAACAGCTCGACTATGTGAAGGACCTGGGTCTTACGTCATATCGGGTGGACATCCTGACTGTCGATCAGATCCCGGCTATGCGCAGGCTTTTTGAAGCCGCCAAAGCGCGCGGCATAACCCTCCTTCCCGTCATCACACCTCCCTTCGATCTGGAGCGGGCCACGGCCCAGGATTTGAGACGCCACTCGTACGATCTGGCCTACGCGATCGTATCGCCCTTCAAAGGCGAGATCGCCGTTTGGGAACTCGGAAACGAACTCGAGAATTTCGCCATCATCAAAGCCTGCGAGCGGCGCGACGACGGCGGTGTCTATAACTGCAATTTCGGTCCTGCCGGCGGGAAGTCGAGCCTCGATTACTATGGACCGCGATGGGAGAAAGTATCTGCCGTGCTCAGGGGCCTGTCCGAAGGCAGCCGCGCCGCCGACCCGGCGATACGGCGTGCCATCGGGACGGCCGGGTGGGGACACATCGGGGCGTTCGAACGCCTTCAGAACGACGCCATCCCGTTCGAAATCTCCATTTGGCACCAGTACGGCCCCGATCCCGAATGGGGCTTCAAGGCGCTCGCCGCATACGGGCGTCCGATCTGGTTGACGGAGTTCAACCACCCCTTCGGCAGTCAGAAAGGCGCAGTGGATCAAGCCGCCGGCCTTAAAGCGCTCGTGGCAAGGCTGCGCCAGCTTCGACGCGCCTACAATGTCGAGGCCGCCTACATCTATCAACTGATGGACGAGATGTATTGGGCGCCGGATTACGAAGCCTACATGGGCTTGGTGGAACTCGTGAAGGATGAAAAGGGACAGTGGAAGCCGGGGTCCCCCAAACCTGCATATGAGGCCATCAAGGCCGCGATAGCTGAAGACATGTCCCGCGATACGATCGCCGCCGCCTCCGGCGCGCCGCAAACCGCGGCCGCTCCTCCGCCGCTTGCGATAGAGCGCCGATGCAGTCTCGAGGGCAACTCACCGGCAGAGGGCGCCGGCCCTGTGCGCAGCGTCATCGAATACGCTTATTGCCTGACACTTGACCGTGAGGCTGACGGATACGGCATTCAATCCTGGACCGATCGTCTGCGCGAAGGGACGAGCTTGGAGAATATTCTCGTCGAGCTGATACATTCGGAAGAGTTCGCGCAGACACACGCAATCGCAAGGATGTCAAACGCAGAATACGTCGAGTTTCTCAACAACCTGCTGCTCGACCGGCCGATGCAGGCCGAGAAACGCGACAGAGCCGTCCACGATATCGAGACATTGCCGCTGAGCCGGGCCGACTATCAGCGCCGCATTATCAATTCCGACGAGTTTCGATCCTTGCACAAGATCCTGGCCCAGCCGCTTCCCCGTCTCACGCCTCTCGCCGGCGCCAAGCCCGAGGTCCGGCGTATTTGCGAACTGAAACCGCCGCAACCCACGAACACGAACTCGGCGCTGATCAAGTATAGCTATTGCCTAGTGCTTGGGCGCGATGCCGAAGCCTCGGGCCTCAACGCCTGGACCCAGTCCATGGCCATGGGCCTTACCATCGATGGCTTGATTCTGGCGCTCCTGAACTCGAGCGAGTTTCGCGAGAAGTATGCCACGAGACGGCTCGACAACGACGATTTCGTCACATTGATGTACCGCCTTCTTCTCAACCGCGAGCCGACGGCGCCCGAGCGCGATTCCTACGTCTCCGAGCTTGCGGCGGGCCGCATGGACCGTACCAGCGTCGCCAAGAGCTTCGTTGCTTCAGATGAATTCCACGCCAAACAGTCTGTTCTGTTTGTCGCAGATGGACAGGGTCACGAGGGCAAGCCAGCCAAGCCGAGGTGACTAAAGGCCGTAGTTACTACGCGCAATTGGGTAGCTCTTCTGGCCTCCAAGGCGATAGCCCCGGCGCGGACGATCGGTGAGACTGGCGCGACGATCCGGTATCGACCGGCAGGAGGCCAACTTGAGCAATCGCAGCAGCGGAATTCCGGCATCGCGCAGACTACAAGCGCGGGCCCACGAACTGATTCCCGGCGGGGCTCACACCTATGCCAAGGGCGACGACCAATATCCGGTTTCGGCGCCGCCATTTGTCGCTCGCGGCGAGGGCTGCCATGTGTGGGACCTCGATGGCAACGAATACATCGAATACGGCATGGGCAATCGTGCCGTAGGGCTTGGCCACGCCTATCCTGCGGTGATCGACGCTGCACGAGCCGAGCTGACGCGCGGCTGCAACTTCACGCGCCCATCGCCGATCGAGGTTGTCTGCGCGGAACAATTCCTGTCGCTGATAACAGCGGCGGAGATGGTGAAATTCTGCAAGGACGGCTCGGACGCGACGTCTGGAGCCGTGCGCCTGTCGCGCGCCTATACGGGGCGCGATATGATCGCCATCTGCGCCGACCATCCGTTCTTTTCCACGGACGACTGGTTCATCGGTTCGACAGCGATGAACGCCGGCATCCCCCAAACGGTACGCGCCTTGACGGCGACGTTTCGCTACAACGACCTGCAATCCCTGGAAGACCTTTTCGCCAGGCATCCTGGCCGCATCGCCTGCTGCATCCTCGAAGCCGAACGCACCCAGGAGCCAATGCCGGGCTATCTCGAAGGGGTCAAGAGACTTTGCCACGACAGCGGGGCGCTGTTCGTCCTCGACGAAATGATAACCGGCTTTCGCTGGCACAACGGCGGTGCGCAAGCATTCCACGCCATAGAACCGGATCTTTCCTGCTTCGGAAAGGCGTTGGGAAACGGATTTTCCGTGTCTGCGCTCGCGGGCAAGCGGGAGTTCATGCGCCTTGGCGGCTTGGAGCACACCGACAAACCGCGCGTCTTCCTGCTCTCGACGACGCACGGGGCTGAAACGCACGCGCTTGCCGCCGCAATCGCCAACATGCGTGTCTATCGGCAGGAACCCGTCGTGGAACACTTGGCGCGGCAGGGTGCGCGCCTGCGGCGGCTTGTGGCGGAAGCCATCGCGCGTCACGGTTTACAGGACTTCGTGCGCCTCACCGGCCGCGACTGCTGCCTGCTTTACGAGACGCGGGATCGGGCCGAAAAGCCGTCGCAAGCCATGAGGACGCTGCTGCTGCAGGAAACGCTACGGCGCGGGGTTATCATGCCCTCCCTGGTCGTGGCTTACAGCCATACCGATCGCGACATCGACAAAACAGTCGATGCCTTGGATGGTGCGCTGGCGGTCTACCGCAAGGCCCTCGATGGCCGTGTCGAGGACTATCTCGTGGGCCGGCCCTCGGAGCCGGTGATGCGCGCATATAATCGCGGCTCGCCATGACTTCGAAACCAATCCGTGTATCGGGCAAACGGGTTCTCGCGACCGTTCGTCCCCGGCGAGCGGTCCGGCCGGCTGACGGACGGTGCGACAAGCTTCCTCCTGGCGCCTGCCATGCGGACAGCGGCGACCGGCTGCCGGCGCTCGAAGACGGGGCCGTTCTATCGAACGATGGAATGGCCGTCGCGAGATTAGCCGCATCGACGGGCGGACAATGAGGACGATCATGGAACCGCGAATTGGGCTCTTTGGTCTTTTCGGCAGCGGCAACTTTGGCAACGACGGTTCGCTCGATGCCATGATCCGCCAGTTGCGCGCCATTATGCCCGCAGCCCAACTGCTCGCCATCTGCGATGGTCCTGATGTGGTCAAAGCAAGGTACAGCATCGGGCCAACCGCATGACGCCCGCCTCCGGTCACCACGTGCATTCGAAGACCGCAAAAATAGCTGAAACGCTCATCGTCGCCTGCCGCACCGCCTACGACGGGTTGCGCACCGCGCGCCAACTCGATTGCATCGGCATGCCGGGAACGGGATTGCTCGATGATTTCAATTGCAGCCCGCGGGGTATCCCTCTGACGCTGTGGCTCTCGTGTGCGGCCGCGCGCCTGATGGGCACGCCTTTGCATTTCGTAAGCATAGGCGCCGGCCCCATCGTGGGAGGGGCCACCGGCCTTCGGACGGCGAACATGAGGTCTAAAGACGTAGTCCTCGACTCAAACCTGCTACGCCCATTGGCCTCGTTCTTCGCGTCTGGTCCGGTTGTTAGTGTTGCAAGCGCGCACATCGCCGCCACAACGATTATCGGGTGGCTGGCAGCAGCACGCGCTACAGGCCCTTCAGGAGTTCCCCTTGGACACGCAGGCTAGCCGCGTCATCAGCCATCACGCTGCTCATCACGATGCCGGCCGCTGCCGCATTTGTGCAGCGCCTCTCAAACACTCCTTTGCCGATCTCGGCATGTCACCGTTATGCGAGAGCTTCCTGCAGGCCGATCAGCTGGATTGCATGGAGCCGTACTTCCCGCTGCACGCCTACGTTTGCGAGAAATGCTTCCTCGTACAGCTCAAAGAGTACGTCAGTCCTTCCAACATCTTCACCGAATACGCCTACTTCTCTTCGTACTCGACCTCGTGGGTAGCGCACGCCAAGAGCTACTGCGAGACGATCAAGCATCGGCTCGGCCTGAACTCGTCCAGTCTCGTCGTCGAACTGGCGAGCAACGATGGCTACCTTCTGCAGCACTTCATTCCGCTCGGCGTCCCCGTTCTCGGTATCGAGCCGGCCGCCAACGTCGCCAAAGCGGCCATCAAACGCGGTGTTCCCACACGCGTGGAGTTTTTTGGCGAAACGTATGCCGGCGTCCTTGCGGGCGAAGACAAGATGGCAGACCTCATCATCGGCAATAACGTTCTGGCTCAGGTCCCTGACATCAACGATTTCGTGGCAGGCATCGCCCGGCTGCTGAAACCGGAAGGAGTGGTGACGCTCGAATTCCCCCACATCGAGCGGCTGATGGCCGAAAATCAATTCGACACAATCTATCACGAGCACTTCTCGTACTTCTCGCTCGGCGCGATCGAAACTCTCGCCTCGCGCCACCGGCTCAAAGTGTTCGACGTGGAAGAGTTGCCGACGCACGGCGGCTCGCTGCGCGTGTATCTGGCTCATGCGGCATCGACCCATCAACTGACGCAGCGCGTCGCCGCCGTCATCGGCCGCGAGGTGAGCCATGGGCTGCGCTCGATCGAAGCCTACACGCGCTTTCAGGACAACGTCAGGCAGACGAAGCGCAGGCTGTTGAGTTTTCTCATCTCGGCCAAGACCGCCGCCAAGACCATCTGCGGCTATGGGGCGCCCGGCAAGGGCAACACGCTGCTCAATTATTGCGGCATCGGCACGGACTTCATCGACTTCACCGTAGATCGCAATCCCTACAAGCACGGCCGCTTCACGCCCGGCATGCATATCCCGATCCAACCTGTCGAGGCGATCGCGGCGGCAAAGCCCGACTACATCTTCATCCTGCCCTGGAACCTGAAAAACGAGATCGTTCAGCAAATGAATTTCGTCAAGGATTGGGGCTGCAAGTTCATCGTCCCAATCCCGGAAGTTGCCGTCATCGATCCCAAGGAGGTACGTTCATGAAAGTTGTACTGTTCTGCGGCGGTCTCGGCACGCGTATCCGCGAGTACTCCGAAAATATCCCCAAGCCGATGATCCCGGTCGGGAACGAGCCGATCCTGTGGCACGTGATGAACTACTACAGCCAGTACGGGCACAAGGATTTTGTGCTGTGCCTGGGCTACAAGGCGAATATCGTCAAAGACTTCTTCCTCAACTACAGGCCACATGCCTACTCCGATTGCGTCGTCTCGAACTTCGGCTCCAAAGTCGATCTTCTGGGCAAGCCGGAAGCGGACTGGCGGATCACCCTGATCGACACCGGCATCTGGCGCAATATCGGCCAGCGTTTGTGGGCGGTGCGCGATCACGTCAAGGATGAGGAGATCTTCTGCGCCAACTACAGCGATGGCCTCACCGGCGTCGATCTCGACGACATGGTGCGAAAATTCAAAGCCAGCGGCAAGCTCGCATGCTTCCTGGCCGTACGCCCGCCGCTCACCTATCACCTCGCCGACATCGGCAACGACGGCAGGGTAGAGCGCTTCCGCTCCTCGGACCGGGCCGAGATCTGGATCAACGGCGGATACTTCCTGCTGCGGCCGAAGGTGTTCGACTACATGAACGACGGCGAGGAACTGGTGCTCGAGCCGTTCGAACGGCTGATCGCCGAAGATCAGCTTATGGCCTACAAACACACCGGCTTCTGGCGCTCCATGGATACTCTTAAGGATCGCCAGATCCTGGAGGATTTGATCGAGCGCGGCGAGATGCCGTGGCGGAGGGCGCCGTCAGTCGAAACCCGGCCGATGGCGCGTGTCTGATCGATGCTCAGCCTGGGATTGGTCAGGCGCGGTCAGAACCTGAAGGTACTGTGCCTTGGCGCGCATTCCGACGATATCGAGATCGGCTGCGGCGGCACCCTTCTCACATGGATGGCGAACGGCGTCAGGCTCGATGTGTCCTGGTGTGTGCTGAGCGCTGCCCAATCGCGCGCCGACGAGGCGCGGCGTTCAGCCGAGGCGTTCCTCCAAGGTTCCGCTTCCAGCACAATCTATCTGGCCGCTTTTCGCGACGGCTTCTTTCCCTACCATGGCGCCGAGCTCAAGGAGCATTTTGAGCAACTGAAGCGCACGATCGACGAGCCTGACGTCATATTCACTCATCGCCGCGCCGACGCCCACCAGGATCATCGGGAAGTCTGCAAGCTCACGTGGAATACGTTCCGCAATCACACCATTCTCGAATACGAAATTCCCAAATGGGACGGTGATCTTGGTCAACCCAATCTGTATCAGCCGCTTACGGCGTCCGTTATGGACAAGAAGATTTCTTATCTCGATGCCTTTTTTGGCACGCAACGTTCCAAAGATTGGTTCGACGCGGATACATTCCATGGCCTTGCCCGCCTGCGCGGAATGGAGGTACGGGCTGAGGAACGCTTTGCCGAGGCGTTCTATTTGCACAAAGCGTCGATTGGTTCGA
This sequence comes from Hyphomicrobium sp., assembly GCA_035325525.1. GTDB lineage: Bacteria > Pseudomonadota > Alphaproteobacteria > Rhizobiales > Hyphomicrobiaceae > Hyphomicrobium_B. Next base: position 52,202 of record DAOKZR010000012.1, read on the forward strand.
TATGACTGCGAGCCATGCCAAGCCTGCTCCACCGGGACGGTGCGCGGCCATGGCCAACGAACTCGCGGCCCATCAGCGCAACATGCGCGGCAACAAAGTAAAAGCGCCAATTCGCAGCATCACGAAGACCTGGCATCGGCTGCCCCAATCATCGGTTTTTCCACGATCACGAACCTCTGCGCCGTTGGTACTAGAGGGACCTACCACGCAAGGCGGTGGTACGTACTTTATATCGCTTGTCCCGCGGATTTCCGCGGAAGACTATTCAATCGACGTCCCATTTATTCCACGCTTCCTTTTTCACTGCGGCCCTACAGCCGAGTGCCCGATGGAGAACCAGCCAGAACGAAAGAACGCTTCCATTGCCGCCATATCCGATCCCAAAGAGCGATATTCATCCATGTGGCTCAGTTCGCAATTTCCCATTACCGATAGGCAACCCACTCACACCCCGCCAACATCCGAGCTCGCGGCCCCGGTGGGTGGACACCCGAAGCGACTGCTCGATATCCTTGTATCGGTGACCGCTCTCATCCTGCTGGCGCCGCTGTTGGCGATCGTCGCCATGGTGATGCTGGTCACGCTGCGGCGGCCCATCGTCTTTGCGCAGCAACGCGTCGGACACGATGGCCGTCCATTTCGTTGCTACAAGTTCCGCACCATGGTGCGTGACGCCGATGCGGTGCTGGCGGCCCATCTTGCGAGCCATCCCGAGGCTGCCGACGAGTGGTGGCGGAACCAGAAACTTGCGCACGATCCGCGCGTCACTTTCCTTGGCCGTCTGCTCAGAAAATCCAGCATCGACGAACTCCCGCAGCTCTACAACGTACTGCGCGGCGACATGAGCTGCGTGGGCCCGCGGCCGATCATCGCCGACGAGTTGCAGCGTTATGGCAACTACCGTGAGGACTATCTCCGGGCCAAACCGGGCATGACCGGGCTGTGGCAGGTGAGCGGTCGCAACGCGTTGAGCTATGAGGACCGCGTCGCACTCGATTCCAGATATGTCCGCAACTGGACTTTCGTCGGCGATCTACAGATCCTTGCGAAAACCATTCCCGCCGTCATCCGCTTCGGAGAAACGGCATAAGGGGCGCGCCTTGGTCCATATCATTTCCCGGCGCGCCGCCTTTCGCGAGCATGCAGGCGCAAGGCAAGCCCCGCAAGATAACAGCTCTGCAACACAACGAGCGCAACAATGCCCGGCACCAACTCGCCGGATTGCCACCACTCCCAGATCAGCCAGAAAACCAGAACGAACGATGCGGCTATAAGGGCTGGCGCCTTGAAAAACAGACCCAGAACCAGACCGCCGAGGGCAGCGATGTCAAACGGCCATAACACGTCGGCACCTTCGCCCTTGCTCAAGGTCCAGACCCGATCATCTCCATTGAATCGGGACGCTCCAAACTACCGCCCTGGCAGGTTTTTGACTATCCCTCCATACCCTGCGCTGCTCGGTGCAGGCTTCATGACGCGCGGCGCCCTCCGCCGGTGCTCGCGACCACGTGCGGCCCTTTCATTGATCCGCCGATCGGCGGATCAAATATAGGCCGGGAGGAGGTGCCGTCATGGAGCCTTCTCTTGCCGGCATCGCGGCTTTCCTGATCGTTGCCGTCTGGCAGGCTTTTCGCAGGCCAGACTGGTGCCTTCGTCCCCCTGCGTGACGAGGGGCGTATCGCGGAGGTGCCGCTGGCCCCGGTCACGGGCAACATCACACAATGCCTTTACTTCGTCTTGTGCGGGCTTTCGTTCCTGGCCTTTAGCGTCTTCCTTCTCGACCAGAGGAAACTGAGCGCCATACATCTGGGTTTCTTGGTATGGAGCGTGCTCCACGTTGGCGGCCCGAGGATCCGGCAGGACCGCGAAAATCTTGACAAAGCACTGCATGGCGACGTCCTCCCATGTTCAGGAGACGACACCTAGACAATCCATCATTCGCAACAGTGCAAACCGTTAAGCTATCCTGGAAATGCGATTCCCCTGGGCGCATTGGGGGGCGAGACGTCCTCGGTCGCGAACAAGGCAACATTTCCTGCTTGAAATTCGAGCACTTGCTCGTACAGGGCGACCAACTGTCCAGTCACTGCCGACCGGCTGAAATTCTGCATGACCATCTGCCGGGCCGCCTCTCCCATTCGCTTGCGAAGCATGGCGTCATCGCAAAGCCTTACGGCGGCCAAGGCGAGTTCTTCGGCGGTTTCTCCCACCGCCGCGTGGACACCGTCCGTCACAGGAACGCCCTCGAGCCCGACCGGCGTCGAGATGACGGGCCGCGACTGCGCCATCGCCTCGATAACCTTGATCCTCATCCCTCCGCCAGAAAGCAAAGGCGCCATCATAATGCCGTGCGTGCGCATGTATGAACCAGCGTCATCCACTTCGCCATCGACGACGACTCCGTTTCCGCTGCGGAATTCGGCCGGCATCTTGCGGCCTGCAAGGTGCAGGATCGCGCCGGGACGCTGCTTGCGAACGAGAGGCCAGACGGAATTGAGCAGAAACCGGATAGCTTCGATATTGGGTTGCCAATCCATGGCACCGATGTGGAAGAACGTGTTGGCTGCAGGAGTCGGCTTCTCGGCGGTGAAAGATAGGGCGAACGGAATGTGGCGCAGCGGACGCACGCAACCCATGTAGCTCAATTGCGCGACGTCCTCGCCGGTGATTGCCGCCACGGCGTCACTGGCGTTGATGTTCGCCTTCTCGTAGTCGCGTAACCTGCGCGCCAACAGGCGCAGATACTGCCGCTTCAGTCCCGTGGCTCCCGATGCCAGGCGTTCCCACACCTGGTGCTCGACATTGTGCGCGCGATAGATGACCTTGGCGCTGCTATTAGCACGCACGTCGTTGAGGTAGCTCAACATCGGCAGCGTTTCGATCTGAACGACATCGAAGGGCCCCGCGCGCAGCGTGGCGAGCAGCTTTTCGCGGAAGGCGCTCGAGCGGAATCGCGTGATGTTATAGGATTCTCGGCCCAAAAGATTTCGCGCAGCAGCGAGTGCGCGCACGCGCGTGTCCACGAAAACGGCATCGAAGCCTATTCTGGCGAGATAGCTAGGTTCCAGCTCACCGCGCCGATCAGGATGCTTGGGGGTTGCAATGGACAAGACGCGGACGTCATGTCCGGCGTCGAGCAATCCTTGGGTGATCGAATGCATCGCCAGACAGCCGCCATCCACGGCCGGGAGTGGCGGTTTGCTGCACAACTGGAGAACCCTCATCGAGCCTCGCATCCGCTTGCGGTTTGAGTACGTCGGCGGGCGATCGCCTCCGTCCCCTTCGTTCAAGTTAATTTCAGTCTTGTTGCTAGCAGTTTGCCTACCCGGCAGTCACGACACCAAGATGGGGGGGGACTACGCCCTCCGGCTGATACCGCTGGCTCCGTCAAAGCGTTCGCAGTGCCGGCTATTCGGATTCCATCGGAGAGGTGGATGATCCCCGACATCGCCGTCAAAACCTGATGCTGCGGAACATGACGAAGGCAGAACCATCCGCACCTGCATTAAAGCGTCATACCTGACACGAACATCGGCTAAAATGCGGTATCGAACGACTGACTATACGGCTTCTTGAGTAGCTTGACCCCACCTCTGGCCGTCCTAATCATCGCTGGGCAAATGCTAAGTTCGAATGCGCCGGCCGCTTTCACCCCACATTCCCCTAAGCGCCGGCGTTAACTTGATGAACATCGACATGGTGAATATGCCGCCATTGAAACTCACCCAGCAGGCGCAGCTCGAACGGATCTGGCGGAACTGCCTCCGGCCGGATTCTTCGGTGGAGTTGCGCTATCTGCTTCGGCGCCACTTCTGGGTATTCGTGTTCTGTGTTTTCGCTTCGCTGTCGATCGCGGTCGCCTACATCATAAAGACGCCGCGCCTCTTCACGACGCATACTCAGGTGCTTTTCGATCTCAGAACACCCAAGCCTCTACCCACGCCGGGCAACGATGACCACTCACCACGGACACTCGAGAACCCGGAAATCGAAAGCCAGATCGAGATCCTGAGTTCGACACCGTTACAGGCAGCGGTCGTAAAGCAATACAAGCTGTATCAGGTGCCAGAATTCATCGCCGACACGCGCAGTCCACTGCGTAGGCTGTCTCAGACCGTGATGAGCTTGTTTCAAGTCGGCGAAAAGCAAGAGCCCGCGCCAGCCTCTCCCGATGCGCCCAACCCGGCGGACGTCCGGGCCGCCATCGACTACGTGAGCAACGGCCTCTACATCGAGCGCGTGAAACTTTCCTATCTTATCGATATTTCATTCACATCCCGCGATCCCGAGACCTCGGCGCTCATTTCAAATGCGATCGCTGAAGCGTATATCAACGATCAGATCTCGACTAACGCCAAGATAGCCAATGCCGGTGCGGCCTGGCTCGAAGAGCGCATCGATCAGCTACGCCAGAAAGTGAACGACGCGTCCTTCAAGCTTCAGCAATTTCGCACCAAGCGCGACGAGGCTTTGAGCGGCCAAACCTCTCTCGACGAACTCGAATCAACTGTTTCTGCCTATAAGAAGCTTTACGAAGGCTATTTACAGGCTTTCACGGATTCGGCCCAGCGAGAGGCTCTACCGGGAGCCATCGGACGCATCGTCGGCTTCGCGGAAGTCCCGCTCTCGCCTTCCCATCCTCGTATTCCCAAGATACTTGGAGCATCGATCATCATCGGACTGCTCACAGGCTATGCCATCGCGGTCGCCCGACAGTATTTCGACAAGACAGTCAGAAAGCCCGGTCAGATCGCGCAAAGTGGCGTCGCCTATCTGGGAGAGCTGCGCGGCCTGAACGAGCCTGGGCCAATGCGACTCGTTCCTAACGAGCCACTCTCGCAATTCAGCTACGATTTGAGGCGGCTCGAGAGAAATTTATCCTCGGCTCGTGTCCCGGAGTTCCAATCGATCGGCGTGACGAGCATAAGCTCCAGGACACATTCAAACGAAATCACCTGCAATCTCGCATACTTCTATGCGGTCGCTGGGAAGCGCGTCGTCGTGGTCGATGCCGATCTCTACAGACGCCGCATTTCGCGCGCCTTCGACCTCGACACGCGGCAAGGACTGACCGACGTGATACGGGGAACGGCCGAGGCCGGGGATTGCATCGTCTCTGGAGCATTCTGGAGCGTCGACTTGCTGCCGGCTGGAACATTGGACGAGCAAAACGTCGACTATCGCCCGTTCGGCGCCGGCCGGTTACGCGACCGGCTGGTTGGGGCCCTCGAAACCTACGACGTGGTAATTTATGACATGCCAGCGGCCTTCAGCCCGGTGACCTTGTCATTCGCCTCTGTCCTCGATGCCGTGGTCATTCTTGCTGAGTTCGGGCGGACGTCATTGCCCGTGTTCGCAGAGCTCGCAGCCGCTCTGCAAGCCGGAACAGGCAAGTTCGTAGGCGCTGCCATCGCCGTCGACCGTCGGCCCCATCCTTGGCCGATCCGCAGGGACGTCAACCTGCGCAGCCCGTTGGAAGCCACATGACGCAGATCGTGGTCGGCACTCCTTACAGGATCCAATCGCGCTCCGAAAACTCCGGCGCTGCCACCTCGCCTCTATTGATCCCGACCATCATGTACGTGCTGAGTACCTTCCTGCAGCGGCTCGGCTACTGGTACTCCACGTTCCCCCTGCCGGCGGTCATGGTATTCTCGCCAACCGTTCTCGGCATCGGCCTCCTAAAGGGCCGCATCGAGTTTTCCGGGATGCGTGTCAATCTGTTCATCTTCCTTGCCGGCTGCATCCTGATCAGCACGCTGCTGGGAACGCGCGGCACCCTCACCTCAACGATCGCTTATTTCGTGCTCTACGTGCAGTGGACATTGCGCTGCCGGATGAAGCACGACGACTACATCAAATACTTGCACCGGATCGCGATCCTCACCTCTATCCTGTGCATCGCCGGCATGCTGCAGTGGCTAGCGCAGTACGTGATCAAATCACCGTACATTTTCTCGTGGCGCGGGATAGTGCCGCCCGAACTGCTGCTTGAGCAGAACTCGCTCAACGAGCTGACCTACAATTCGGGACAGTACAAGGGGAACGGCTTCTTCCTGACCGAGCCCTCTTCGCTTTCGGGGCTCGCCGCGCGGGTGCTGCTCCTGACCGTACTCATCTTGAAAGATCTACGGTATGTGGTCCCGCTCGTGTTAGGCTTGATTTTCTCCTTTTCGGGTACAGGCCTCGTGTTCATGCTTCTCTTTACGGCGCTGCCTCTGGGTTACCTGCTGTTTGAAAAAGGGTCAAAAGCTGCGAAAACTCAGCCAACGTCGCATATGGTGGTGGCCGCAGTCGCGGCGATCGTGATCGGCGTCCTGTTTATGCATTATTCGGACTATTTCGTGGGGCGTGTGGACGAGTTGTCCAATCCGCGTACCAGCGGCTACGCGCGTTACACTACCACACTGTTGATCTTCAGAGAGGACGTCATGCGCACCACCAGCGGCTTTCTGTTCGGCTACGGCCCTGGCAGCTTCGATCCGCTGACGGGCCACGAGCACAGCACGGGATGGATCAAGCTGTTCGTGGAAGTCGGCTTGATCGGCACCATCGCGTTCATCACCTTCTTCCTCGCGTGCGTCTATTCCTCAACGCGATCGCTGTACATTTCAGTCGCCATGCTGTTCCACTACATAGTGCTCGACAGCCCCGTACTCTCACCGCAGTTCACGCTTCTCGCATTCGCGATGTTCGTCCTGCCCGTTCGGGAGATCGAGCCAGATGAATCGGCCCGGCACGAATGACGCTGAGGCTTCTGGAAAGAGGTCACGGAGCGGCTTGCACCATCTCATTTGCCAGCGATCATGCGGGCAATATAGCCTCCGAGTGACTCTGACAAAAAACTTCTGACGCCCAGGTCGAGGAAAAGCGCCGTGAGCTGGGCGATTGAAACGAAAGAGGTACTCGCAACGCCGCGCCTGCCGCTTGGTTGACGTAGCGCCGAAGGTCTACCGCCACCGCAGCCGTCGAAGTGATGATGGAGCGCTTCGCGCGCGCCTGCGTTCTCTGGCGCTTGCGCGCCGGCGGTTCGGCTACCTTCGTCTTCATCTGATGCTGCGCCGGGAGGGTGTGCTGGTGAACCACAAGGAGGTCTACCGGCTGTATCGCGAGGAAAAGCTCGCCGTTCGCAAGCGCGGCGGGCGCAAGCGGGCGTTGGGCACACGTGCACCGCTCGCCTTGCCAATGGGCTCGAACCCGCGTTGGTCGCTTGACTTCGTATCGGATGCGCTGCGCGACGGACGGCGCTTCCGTGTGCTGGCGATCGTTGACGACTTCACGCGCGAGTGCCTTGGCCTAGTGGCAGACACGTCGCTGTCGGGCACTCGCGTCGCGCGGGAACTTGAGCGGCTGATCGACGTGCGTGGACGGCCTCAATCCATTGTCAGCGACAACGGCACGGAGCTGACCTCGCGTGCGATGCTGCGCTGGCAGCTGGAGACCGGTATCGCCTGGCACTACATCCAGCCGGGCTAGCCGCAGCAGAACGCGTTTATCGAGAGCTTCAATGGGCGCCTCCGCGACGAGTTACTCCGGCATTATGGAGGAAGCGCACCACGGTTTCGCAAAGGCTTGGCGACATTGAA
>DAOKZR010000013.1:0-51001 GCA_035325525.1 Hyphomicrobium sp.
CGCTCATGCCACCCATGCCACCCATGCCGGACATGCCGCTCATGCCACCCATGCCGGACATGCCGCCCATGCCTTGCTGCGCCTGTGCGATCATCGCACCCGAAGCCATGAGACCCATGGTCAGGAGCGCCAGACCGGCGTTACGAATCTTCCTCGACATCCTTCATCTCCTTGCTGACTGCAGCATCGGCCACCAAATCCGGTGGGGCCCTGCTCGATGCGATTGAACGACCGCGGCCCACGGTACTCCCGTTAGTCCGTTGGACGGCTCGCCTCGCCTGCGGCCTTGCTTGCATTGGGTGCGTGCCCAACATGCATCCCGCGCAGATCGTAACGACCGCGCATGCCCGGACGATTGAATGGGGTGAACCATGCCCCCTGGTCCTCGAGGAAGCGGAGGCTCGGAGGGATGGGCTTTTCGACGCCGCGCAATGCCTGCGCTTGCCACTCCGGGGACTTGTCGAACGTCATCAGCCGTGGCGCTCCTTCTGGACGGCGATCAGGCGCCGTACCGGCCACGAACTCCTGTGCGCAAAGAGCCGTCGTTACGGCGCTAGCCAAACAGACGGCGAGCATTGCGCGTCCTTGCGCCCGCCGTCCGCCGCGCATTCGCCATTGCGTTCCACATCCCATCGACATCATGCGTTTGCCCAATCGAATAATTTTCGATTAAGCATTCGCAACGAGCGTGCCAATGTTGGGCGGCCACGAAATTGGCTCGTGATTTCCGGATGTTGGATTGATTTTAGCTTTGCGCGCGCAGGCTCAGGAAGTCGCTTTTCCTGCCACCCTGTCAGGCGCCTTTGCGATCAGAACCAAGAGCGGCCAGTAAATCGGCCCTAATCGATATTTGCCACTTTGGCAGGCCATGCCGGATCAAACGTCTTCAAGGCAAGCCACAAGCACGTGCGCCATCGATTTAGGTCTTCCCGTCAGCTTCGTTCGCCTTCTTCCCAACCCGCTTGAGCGTGGCGGGGCGTCGCATGCATTTCACCAGCGCCGCAGTTCCATTGCGCGTCTTACGCGGTCTTTCGCGAGCCTCAGCGCAGCCGTGCGGGGCATCTCCCCGTTGTCTCGGGCGGACGCGAGCACCTCTCCCACATTGTGACGGATTTTCTCTTCGATCATAGCCAGTGCGCTTGCCTGCGTGCCGCCGTGGTACTCGACCGATGCGCAGATCACGCCGCCCGCGTTCGCAATGAAGTCCGGCACTGTGAGGATCGAGCGCTCATGCAATTGCGCTTCGGCCTCCGGGCTCGCCGGTATGTTGGCTCCCTGCAACAGAAGCTTACAGCGCAGTTCCCCGGCGTTGGCCATCGTGATGACGTCCGGTCTGGCCGCCGGAATCCAGATGTCGCACTCGACCGAAACGAGAGATTTCGGGTCGATCGGCTGGCCCGCTACATAGCCCTTGACGGAGCCGGCCGCTTTCTTGTGCGCGATGACAGCCTCCACGTCGAGCCCGTGCGCATTGAAGATGGCGCCATGGGAATCTGATGCCGCAATAAGCGTTGCGCCCTTGCGAGCCAGGAAGCGGGCGGCGTGCGTTCCGACCGCTCCAAATCCCTGCACCACGACGCGAGCGCCGCTCAGCTTCAAGGCGCAGAACTCCTCGGCAACCTCGGCGGCTATCGACAGGCCGAAACCGGTTGCGCCGATATCGTCGAGCGGGATGCCGCCGATTTCGCGCGGCAGGCCGACGGAGCGCCCGATCTCATCCTGGATCCACGCCATCGCCACTTCGTTGGTGCCCATGTCGGGGCCGGGAATGTAATCGGCGAGGTTCCTGATCGCTGAAGCGAATGCGCGGATGAGTTCCTCCTTTGCGGCCGGCTCCATCGCCGGGTCGGCGAAAATCACGGACTTTGCCCCGCCGTGCGGCAATCCTGCGGCCGAATTCTTGAGCGTCATTGCGCGCGCCAGCCGGGTGCATTCCTCGACGCTGACGTCGCGCCCCATCCGCGTGCCCCCGATCGCCGGGCCGCATGCGGTGTTGTCGATGACGACTATGCTCTCCAGGCCCACCTTCATGTTGCTCAGGTGAACGATCTTGGAAGGTCCCAGATCATCACAAAGACGGAATAGTTCGCCCGACATTCATTTCTCCAGATCACGAACTACAGCCATGAGAAACCGCGTCGCCTCGGTTCCGGTCACGGCGCGATGATCAAACGTCAGCGACAACGGAAGGACACGGCAAGCCCTTATTTCACCGTCCACGAACTTGGGCTCTCGCGCTATCCGGCCCGCCCCGAGAATGGCGACCTGTGGAGGCATGATGACCAGCACTGCATGTCGCCCGCCGACCATGCCGAAGTTCGAAAGCGTTATGGTTTGCCCACGCATCGCGCCGGGTGAAATTTTTCGCGATGCGACGGCCGCCTTCAATCGCTCGAACTCGACACGAACGCCTTCGGGTGCAAGGCTTGCGGCGTCGCGCAATACGGGCACGAACAGGCCTTCATCGGTATTCATGGCTATCCCCAGATCAATGCGGGAATGAACCATACGTGCTTGGCGCGAGCTGTCGTACCAGGCGTTGAGCCCCTTTTCCTGCCGGCAGGCCACGACCATGGCCCGGATGAGGCGCAGGCTCACATTCTCGTCTTCGGCCCAGTTCGCCAGCACGGCTTCGTCGGTCACATTCGTCGTCGCCACCTCGGCGTGAGCGCGCGTCATGTTGCGCGCCATGGCCCGGCGAGCCCCTCGCAGGGGCTCCCACGCACTCCTTGCCGCCTGCGCCGCCTCAACGTCTGCACGCGTTATCGCTCCGTCAGGACCGGTGCCTGCAATCTTGGCGAGGTCGATGCCGAAATGGCGCGCCAACTGCCGCGCGGCCGGAACAGCCTTGATCGGCCGGTCTTGGGCGGAACGTTCGCCAAGCGCGCCTCGTTCATGGACGGCAGTTGGCCTGGAACGACGTTGCAACTCTCCCACGATGGCGCCGGCGTCGTCCTTTTCCCCATCGGCGTCGAAGTCGGCCAGCGGCGCACCCTTGGCGACGACCATGCCGGGCGCGACATGAAGTTTGACCACGGTTCCCGGCCACGGGGCGGGCAAATCCACGACCGCCTTGTCCGTTTCGACCGCCAGCAGCGGCTGATCGGCAATGACCCTGTCGCCTGCGGAAACGTGCCAAGAGACGACCTCCGCCTCCTGGAGGCCCTCGCCCAGATCCGGCAGGACGAAGGTCTTCATGAGTACTCCATCGCCGCCGTCGCCGCGTCCACGATCCGGGAAACCGAAGGCATGTAGCGTTCCTCGAGCCGGGGCAGCGGCATCACCGTGTCGTAACCTGTCACGCGCACGACCGGCGCCAGCAAGCTTGTCATACAGTGCTCGACGAGGCGCGCGGCGATCTCCCCGCCAAACCCGCCCGTCAGCGGCGCTTCGTGGACGATCACGCACCGGCCGGTCCGTTCGCAGGAAGCCCTGATGCTCTCGAAGTCCAGGGGCTTCAAGGTCGCGACATCGATCACGTCCGCCTCGATGCCTCTCGCGGCGAGCGCGTCGGCGGCTTTCAGCGTTTCCCTCGTCATCGCGCCCCAGGTGACGAGCGTGACGTCGCGGCCCGAGCGCAGCGCGATACATTTGTCGAGTTCCATCGCGAGCCCGTCATCGGCCACGTTCTCGCAGAAGGCGCGATAGATCCTCTTGGGCTCGAGGAACACCACCGGATCGGGATCGCGGATTGCAGCCAGCAGCAGCCCGTATGCGCGTGCGGGAGAGGATGGAATGACGACGCGCAGGCCGGGTATGTGCGCAAACATCGCCTCCATGCTTTCGGAGTGGTGCTCGGGCGCATGTATCCCTCCGCCGAAGGGCGCGCGGATGACCATCGGACAGGTCAACCGGCCGCGCGTCCTCAGGCGCAGCCGGGAGGCGTGATTGATGAGTTGATCGATGGCCGGATAGATGAATCCCATGAACTGAATTTCGCCCACGGGACGAAATCCTTGTGCCGCTAGCCCGATGCAAAGGCCCGGGATGACGGCTTCCGACAGCGGGGTGTCGCGGACGCGCCCGGGGCCGAATTTCTCGATGAGGCCCAGCGTCGCACGGAAGACCCCGCCGTTCACGCCGACGTCCTCGCCCAGCACCAGCACACGCTCGTCATCGCGCATCGCGCGCGCCAGCGCCAGGGCAACGGCCTCGACAAGGTTGATCTCAGCCATCCATGCTCTCCGGCGTGGCGCGAACCGCGGCATCCCTTTGAGAGGCGAGATCGGCAGGCACCCTGGCGAACTGGTAATCGAAAATCGTTTCGACAGAGGCCGGCGGCATGGATTTCGCCTCGCTTGCAGAAGCATCGACCTTGCGCATGCACTCCCTGAGCAGGTTCTCTTCGTCGTCCTTGGACCAGTGGCCCGACGCGGTGAGATAATTGCGCAGGCGCGCGACGGGGTCCTCCTTCCACCGCGCCGAAACTTCCTTGTCGCTGCGATAGCGATGGGCGTCGTCGGCTGTGGTGTGGTCGCCCAGACGGTACGTCAAGGCCTCTATGAGCATCGGCCCATTGCCATTGCGCGCCTGAGCAATCGCCCTCGAGACGGTCTCCCGGACCGCCATGACGTCGTTGCCATCCACCTGCTCCGCGGGCATTCCGGCGGCGATCGCCTTGTGGGCCAGTGTCTGCGCGGCCGTTTGCGCCCGGCGCGGCACCGAAATGGCCCACTGATTGTTGATGGCGATGAAAACCGCTGGCACCTTCCACAATGCCGCGACGTTGATTGCCTCGTAGAAGTCGCCCTTCGACGTCGCGCCATCCCCGAACGTGCAGACAGCCACACGCGGCTCCCTGCGCAACTGGAATGCAAGGGCGACACCGGCCGCGTGCGGCGCGTGGCTCGCTACCGGAATGCACACCGGGAAATCCTCGCGCGGGACCGAGTAGTTGCTGCCGCGCTCGTCGCCCGACCAGTAGAGAAAGAGTTCAGCGGGAGTGACCCCGCGCCACAGTTGAGCGCCCTGCTCGCGAAATGACGGCAACAGCACATCCTCGGGCCGCATCGCACTTGCGACACCCACGCCCACAGCCTCCTGTCCGAGTGAGGAAGCAAACGTGCCGAGCTGGCCGGTGCGTTGCAGCGCGATCGCCTTCTCGTCGAACACGCGCGTCAAGACCATGGCCCGGTAAAGGCTGACGACCTCGGCGGCGTCGTGAGCAAAGTCAGGAAGATTGCCGACGACGGCGCCGCCAGCATCGATACAGCGCCTGAAGGGAATGGTCAGGGCCGCCCGGCTCTCCCGATCTGCAGTCTCATTCCCCAGGCTCACGGCATCGAGGACCTTCTCAGGAGAGCAATAATTTTGCGCGATAATCACTCTCGATCTAAACGCATCCGCCGCCCGGGGCATCAATTGGATTTGGAGGCGGGAGAAGACGATAGCATGACGGCGGGCGAAGCGAACGGCCTGACGAACGACCGCGGCCAACGACCGGGCCAACGACCGGGCCGGAGCGCGATGCCCGCTACATGCACGACCCAAGACAGCCTTTCCCAACACGAGGCGCGGGCGCCTTGACGGCGGTCAAGCACCGCGTATGCTTAGGCGCACGACAAACCGGAATGCGTGAAAGCCCGGATGTGAATGGCGGGCTTGCGGGTTATTGCGCTCGAGAGGGTGCTTCAGCACCACGGCCCCGGTGTCGGAACTCGGTGCGGAGATCCGCTGGCTGCGATCTACGTCGAGTGGCAAGCAGCTCTCGTCGCCAGGTCCACGCGCATTCGCGTGTAATTCCGCCGATGAACTGCTAAATTAGAAATTAGGATCTCTGCCTGAGCGAGTTCCTCCCAAAGCCGAGGGAGGCGAGCCATGAATTATCTCGATTGGAACTCTGCCTACGACACCGGGATTGCATCGATCGACTTCGACCATCGCCGGTTGGTTGGAATGCTCAATGCAATTCATGATCTGATCGTGCGGGGCGCCGATCCGCGCGCGATCAGCGATGGCTTGGCCGACTTCCACGTCCTTGCCGCATCGCACTTCGCACTCGAAGAAAAAATCATGCACGATGAAAAGTACGCGGACCTGGAGGAGCGGCGGGAGACTCATTACCGCCTTCTCGACCGCGTGCGGGAGATCATGGACGGCTATGAGGAGGGTTCGCGCCAGTCTGCCGAATGCCTGCCCGAAGTACTCAAGGAATGGCTCCTGGAGGCCATGGATGTCGACGTCGAGATGTTTGCGGCGATCAACGACGCCAGCCTGCGCCGATGGGGCTTGAGCCGCACGTGACTGCCGCCACGCAGACGGCTGGAGCGCTCCTGTCCTGGAAGCGCCTTCGTACAGCAGATCAATGAGTTTGCTGGCGGAGACGGAGGGATTCGAACCCTCGATACACCTTTCGGCGTATAACGCTTTAGCAAAGCGCCGCCTTCAGCCACTCGGCCACATCTCCAATCCGGCGAAGCACACCGTATAGATGTGGCCTCAGCGCATTGCAAGCCACTGGGCAGGATCGCCGCCGCAATCGCAAAGCCCGCGCAATATCAGAGGGAGCGGCCGACCGTCGCGCTCGGCTCGGGGGTCGACCTTGGCGCCCATTTCCGCTAAACCGGCGCGTGCACGCGGGCGCGCTTCGGGCGCAGGCCGCCACGGCGGGTCATTCAGGATTTGGTGAAATGTCCCAAGCACCCAGCAACAGCATCGTTTGCGCGGCCCTTGCAGCCGCCGCTTGGGCTTGTGCGGGAAATGCGGGCCTAGCGGCGCAGGCGGAATTCTGCGTCTCCTGCACCGGCCCCCAGGCACAGTACCGTTGCATCTTCTCGGGTGACACGAGCGTGACGCCAAAAGGCGGCCTACAATTATATTGTATAACCACGCTGGCGCGTGAAGAAGGCCATGAAAGCTGCGCGGTCGATCGGCAGACCGCAGGACCGTGCAACGGCACACCCAAGGTCCTCGCCCTGCCCGCAGGCGGCCTTGAGACGGAAGGGGTTGGCGAAGATGGCATTTCTCCTGCCCGCGCCCCTGCGGCGGCCGCACCCGCGGCTCAATCGGAGCCGCCCGCACCTGCCGTGACGGCGCCCAATTCCCCGCCGGCAGCCGGCGTTTCGCCCCGAGGCGGTGCTCAGGCCCCTGCCAATGGCGCTGCTGCTGGAAAAAAATGGGGCGAGTCATCCGGTGCGCCGCAGGGCGCGAAGGATAATGCAGCGGACGCCGCCAAAGGGGATACCGATGAAAGCCCTCAGAGCCCCCCGACAGCCTCCGGGCCCGTCGAGAAGGCCGGCAAGGCCGTTACCGATGCGGCCAAATCGACTGGCCAGGCGCTCGAAAAGGCCGGAACGGCTGTCGGACGCGCGGCGAAGAAGACATGGAGGTGTCTCTCGACGCTGTTTGGGGATTGCTGACGCGCTGGCGTGCGCCCCCGCGCGCCGGCGCCGGCAAGCCGACAGAACCAATGCAATGCATTGAACCGTGCGCGTTATTCAGCCAACCGCGCAAGATGGCTCTAGTTGGTTCTGTTCAGCCACTCCCGCGCGCGCTTTTGCGCTCGAGCCACATCGGCCTTCGACATCTCGCGCGAAAGTTCAGAGCGATAGCGTTTCGCAGCCTCGTTGCCGCGCATCGCGGCAAGATTGAACCACTTGTGCGCCTCCACCAGGTCGGCCGCGCCGTCACGGCCGGTGCTGTAGATGAGACCGAGTTCCAGCAGCGCATCAGGCTGTCCGCCTTGCGCGGCGCACTCGATCATGTCACGCGAACTCAAATCCAAACGAGCCATCGCTCACATTCCTTGCTTCACTCATAACCCTGCGGGAGACGGCGCCGGATCTCGCCCACGGAAATCTTGCCCGCACATCCCGCCCGCATCCGTGCCTTGCGTGCCCCTCAGCGTTGTCTGCGCGCGCAGAAAAACTCGTAAATTTCGCGGGGTTCTTTTCGCAAGTTCTCATCAACACTGATGAGTGAAGCGGTGCGGCATGTTTTCTTTGGAGACGTTTTTCTTGTTACGGAACCGCCGGAAGGAAATAATTAGGGAGCGAGGTAATGCTTTTCTAACCATGAAAAGAAATCGACCTCGGCGGCTGTGGAAAACAAAGTGTTGCAGCGCCCATTCAGCCGGGGTTCAGTAACGGGACGCCATCATGCCTGCACAGGGTCGCAATTGAGCCGGGGGAAAGCATTTTTCACGGCGCAGTTCCAGGACGCAAAGCGGTACACGCCTAGCCGGGCGGCAAGCCGGCAAGGCAAAGGGGAAGGCGCGATGAAACGGGTATTGGCAGCAAGTGCAGCAGCGCTCTCGCTCACGGCCTGCGCCAACGTCGACAGTTCGCCATCATACCTCGGGATGGCAACCTCCAGCATCTCCTCCGCGACCGGGGCGACAAACGACGCCGACGCGCAAATGCCCGAGGCCCTGCGCCACGTTACGTCGAACAAAGTGCTGGGCGCCATGGCGTTCCAGAAAGTCACGGGCGCCAAGATCGACCCCACGACGCTGGTTGGCCGGCGGGCACCCTGAAATCAAGCGTTGACGCGCAGCGCAGGATCGGCGCCCAGTTGCAGCCCGCGCATCACGGCAGGGCGCGCAGCAATCCGGTCAAACCAGCTTTTCAATCGCGGAAATTGCCCGATGTTCTGGCCAAGATCGGGCCAGCGGCGCACCCACGGAAAGCACGCGATGTCGGCTATCGAATATTCGAGAGCCAGATAGTCGCGATCCTTGAGGCGGCGCTCCATGACGGAGAAGAGCCGCGCAACCTCGTTGGTGTAACGCTCCACACCGTACGGGATCTTCTCGGTGGCGTACTTGCGGAAGTGCAACGCCTGCCCCGACATCGGTCCCAATCCGCCGACCTGCCAGAACAGCCATTGATCGATTTCCGCCTTGCGCCGTTCCGTGGTCGGATAGAACTGCTCGTACTTGCGCCCGAGGTACTGAAGGATGGCGCCCGATTCAAACAGCGCCAAGGCGTTCCCGTCCGGCCCATCGGGGTCGACGATGGCAGGGATGCGATTGTTCGGCGAGATCACGAGATAAGCAGGATCGTGCTGCGCGCCGGCGTTGATATCGATGTAATGCACCCGATAGGGCTCGCCCAACTCTTCAAGCATGATGGCGATCTTTTGCCCGTTGGGCGTTGGCCAGAAATACAACGTGATATCGTTCGGCACCATCCGGCATCCTTCTCCTATGGAATAAGAATGATAGAGCCCGTCGTCTTGCGGGCCTCCAGGTCACGGTGCGCGTCCGCGGCGGCAGCGAGCGGATAGCGCTGGTTGACCTCGATCTTGATCTTGCCGCTGGCGACCATTTCAAAAAGATCCGCGGCGTTGTCCAACAGCTCCTGCCTGGTTGCGGTATAGGCAAACAGCGACGGCCGTGTGGCAAAAAGAGAGCCCTTTAGTGCCGTCAGATCGAACGGTGGCACCGGGCCGGACGCATTGCCGAAGGAGACCCAGAGGCCACGCGGCTTGAGACAATCGAGCGAGGCGGGGTATGTATCCTTGCCGATGGAGTCGTAGACAACGTCACACAGTCGGCCGTTCGTGATCTCCCTTACGCGCTCGACGAAATTCTCCGTACGGTAATTGATGACGTGCGTGCAGCCGTGAGCCCTGGCCAGCCCGGCCTTTTCAGGCGTCCCCGCGGTGCCGATCACGGTCGCGCCCAGCGCCTTCGCCCACTGGCAGGCAATGAGGCCAACGCCGCCTGCGGCGGCATGAAACAGCAACGTCGTCTCGCGGCCCACGCGATAGGTCTCACGCAGCAGATAGCGCACGGTCATGCCTTGAAGCATCATCGCGGCCGCCGTTTCCTCGCTGATGGCGGCAGGAACCTTGACCATGCGGTCGGCAGGCGCGAGGCGCTCGCTGGCATAGCCGCCCATCGGGCCTGCATACGCAACGCGATCGCCTTCCTTCAGATCGGTTACGCCCTCACCCACGTCCGTCACGACGCCCGCCCCTTCTACGCCAATGACGGCCGGCAGCGCCGGCAGCTTATACAGTCCGGTCCGGTGATAGGTGTCGATGTAGTTGACGCCGATAGCGGTCTGGCGCAGCCGCACCTGACCGGGCCCGGGCCTGCCCACCTCCACGTCCTCGAAAAGAAGCTTGTCGATTCCGCCGTGCTCGTGAATGCGTACCGCCTTGGCCATCTCCGGATCCTCCTTTTTGTGCGCTCTCGTACACACCAATGCCCGGCCAGAGAAGCCGGTTCCCCCACTCACGCGAAGCCCGGGCGCGTGGAGGATACAGTCTGTCGATCCTCATGCGCACATTCCGCTCAAGAGCGAATCCGGCTAGGCCGGAAAATGCTATTCGCAGGCTTACAGGCGCCTGCCTTGAGCCTGCCATGCTCGCCTTCTAGGGGCACGCAACATATCTCTCAAGGTGCCGTTATGGCTTTTCGCCGCCTACAACACATCCATTGCGAAAAAACGCCCTCGTTCTCCACGCTGGCGCTCATGGTCCTGTGCGTAGCTGTTGCCGGCTGCTCGAACTCCGGCAGCGGGCCATCTGCTCCCCACATCGGGCTTTCGTGCGTCGACGACTCCAGCCACTGCATCGGCCAGCGCGGAAAAGTGTTCGACCGGTACATGGCCGACAAGTCCAGAACCTGGGTGAAAGAACCGGCCACGCCAGAGGCTTACGCATCCGGCGTGCGGTTGTTTGCGCTCTCCAAGCGCCGCCGCGAACTCACCTGCGACGAACTCGCCCACGCACGGCGCGAGGCCGAGGCGGGCCCGGCCATTCTACGCGCCAACGCCAACGGACGGCTGACCCCCGCTCAGGTTTCGCGCGGCGTGATGCTGGCGGGCGAAGTGGAGCGGGATTTGCGCCGTGAGCATGATCGGCGTTGCAGAAAGACTTGATGCCGGACGGCTGATACCTATCTGCCCTGTCGGGGCGTTACACGACAGGACCCGCCGGAGCACAATCCTGCTTGGCCCGTTTGACCGGGCCGGAGCACTGTCATGCGATGCTTATGCGCAATCGTGCGTAGTTCGACATCGTACAAACGGCCGTGCGGCACGACGGCCGATGAGCAAAGGAAAACCCGATGGTCCAGCAGTTCGTAGAAAGCATCACCACGATGATGCGCGAGCATGAAAGCTGGGCCGCTCCTATCGCGTTCCTGGTCGCTTTTGGCGAGTCTTTGTGCTTTGCCTCCATCGTCTGGCCCGGCTGGGCGATCCTCGTCGGCTTCTCGGGAGCCCTCGCCGCCTCCGGCGTATCGCCGAATGTTTTGATGCCCATGGTGATCGCAGCGGGCCTGGGCGGCGCCGTAGGCTATGCGATCTCGTATTGGATCGGCAGTTACTTCAAAGATTCGATTGCCTCGATCTGGCCGTTCAAGAACGACCCGGCGCTCATTCCGCGGGGCGAGCAATTCTTTACCAGATACGGCGCCTGGAGCGTATTTCTTGGCCATTTCGTAGGCCCCGTGCGCGCCGTCATCCCCGTGATCGCCGGCATGTTCCGCATGCCGCAGTTTCCCTTTCAAATCGCCAACACGGCGAGTGCATTCATCTGGGCCGCGTGGGCGGTGCTCGCGCCTTTCTGGGGTATCTATTACCAGGATGCGATCTTCTCGGTGATCCTCGAACACGAGCATCTGGCGGCGCTCGGGATGTTCGCTCTTGCGGCGCTGCATGCCGTACCCATTCCGATCCTGTTCTGGCCTACGGTCGTGCTGTTGCTGGGAGGAAGCTTCCTCTACCTCACGGCCGGCGGCAATGCGCTGTTGCTGCTGGCGGCCGGAACGGCCGGTGTTTTTGCAGGAGATCTTGCCGGCTACGCTCTGGGCCGCACCCGCAAGGAGGATCCTCACGCGGTATGGCCCTTCTCGTGGTATCCCGACGGCATTCCGGCTGCGCGCGCTTATCTCGCGCGGTGGGGGGCGCCCGGCATCATCACAAGCAAGTTCCTGGGGCCCGGCCGCGCCTATGTTCCGGTCGTGGCGGGCGCCGATGGGATGCCGGTCACGCTCTTCCTCGCGGCAAGCCTGGGCTCGGCCGTCCTCATTGCCGCGGTCTGCATCGCACCCCGCCTGATCGTGGAACTGATCGCGGGCTGATGGGGCGTCGTCTTGCCTTCGCTCACAAGATCGCCTAGGACGGGCCACTTCGTCGCTTTGCGCCGCTGCCGGGGTCGTTGCCAGGGCCCGCGGGGGTGCGTTTCGTTTTCGCAGGATAACCGGGGTCCCCATGTCCAAGACTTCCCTCAAGAACATCCAGAAGCAGAAGAAGAAAGCCAAACGCACAATTCCCCGTGCGTCGGTGTCGCGCATCCAGGGCAACACGCCTGCCGTTCGCAAGCGCCTCAAGAAAGAGGCCGGCAAGGCCCGCGCTGCCGCGAAGGCCTGATCGCCTACCGCCCGCTCTTCTTGGCCCTGCCCGATTGCATCACTAGATTGGGCAGGTGACGAGCGAACCGACATCCCCTGGCAGTTTGCACCCGCCGACGGTACCGCCCTCGGCGCGCGCGCTGCCGCTTTGGCTCACGCTGCTGCGCTTCACGCGCAATCCGCTGCGTTCATTGCCGCGCGCCGTCTACGAGCAGGACATCGTCGCCTATGGGCGCAAGCGTCCGCTGGTTGCGTGGGTGACGGGCAGCGATCTCATCGAGCAGGTTCTCGTCAAGCGCACCGACGTCTTCGCCAAGACGCGGCTCGACCGGCGCGTGCTGAAGCCGCTGATCGGAACCGGCCTGCTGACGGCGCAAGGCGAGCATTGGCGCTGGCAGCGCAGGATCGCAAGCCCCCTGTTCCGCCCCAGCGATGCGCTGGCCTACGTTCCGGTCATGGTGGACGCCGCCCATGAGCAGATCGCGCGCTGGCGGACGAAGGGCGCGGCGCATGTTGCTCCAATCGAGTTCGACATGACGCAGACCACCTTCGCCGTCATCGCGCGCACCATCCTGGCCGGTATCGACGAGAGGGAGGCTGGCGAGATCCAGCGGACCGGATACCAGTTCATCCGGCCAATCATGTGGTCGGTCGCTTCCGCCTTGATGCAGGCGCCGGAGCATTGGTGGTATCCGGGGAAGCCGCAGATGATGCGTGCGGCGGCCGAAAACCGCGCGGTCGTGCAGCGCCTGCTCGACAAGCGGCGCGCCGCCGGCATCGAGGGCGAGGACCTGGTTGCGCGCATGTTGCGGGCGCGCAATCCTGAAACGGGCGCACCCATGAGCGACGAGGAGCTGATCGACAACCTCGGCACGTTCCTGCTTGCCGGTCACGAGACGACAGCCAAAGCGCTGACCTGGACGCTGTATCTGCTGGCCCGCTCGCAGTACTGGCAAGAGCGCGTGCGCGAGGAGGTCGAGAGCGTCACGGGTGGGCGCGGCGTCTGCGCAGGGGATGTTGCGCGTCTTGCCGTCACCCAACGCGTCTTGAAAGAGAGTATGCGGCTTTATCCGCCCGTCCCGGCTATGACGCGCGTGAACCTCCAGGCGGCCGAACTCGGTCACATCCGGCTGCCCGAGCCCGCCTTGATCGTCATTCCGGTCTTTGCCGTTCATCGCCACAAGGCCACCTGGCCCGACCCGGACGGCTTCGACCCTGACCGCTTCCTTCCCGAGCGTGAGGCGCAACTCAAACGCACACAGTTCATGCCGTTTGGCGCGGGTCCGCGCGTCTGCATCGGCGCGGCCTTCGCCATGACGGAGGCAACCTCCATTCTCGCCACGCTGCTTCAGCATGTGCGCTTTACGTGGGATGGGATCCACAAACCCGAGCCGATCAGCCGCATCACGCTGCATCCCAAAGGCGGCATGCCGCTGAAAGTCGGGATGCTTGAAGCGATGCGCCCCGCAATGGCGAAGGAATCGCGGAATTGAATGCTGCTGCCGCTGACGGCGGCCCGGCCCGTCATCGGCCGCACAAGCTGCGCCTATAGTCCGAGCTTCTTCTTCAGGACGTCGTTGACAGCGGCCGGGTTGGCCTTGCCGCCGGTGGCTTTCATCACCTGACCGACGAACCAGCCCAGCAGGTTGGGTTTGGCCTTGGCCTGCTCGGCCTTGTCCGGGTTGGCGGCGATGATCTCGTCCACGGCTTTCTCGATCGCGCCCGTGTCGGTGACTTGGCGCATGCCGCGCTCTTCCACGATCCCGGCTGGATCTCCGCCCTCGGTCCACACGATTTCGAACACATCCTTGGCGATCTTGCCGGAGATGTCGCTAGACGCGATCAGGTTGACGATCCCCGCGATCTGCTGTGGCGTCACCTTGCTGTCGGCGATGTCGTGGCCTTCCTTGTTGAGACGGCCGAGCAGTTCGTTGATGACCCAGTTGGCCGCAAGCTTGCCGTCGCGACCGGCGTCCTTGACCAGCCCCAGCACTTTCTCGAAATAGTCCGCGCGCTCGCGCTCGGCGACGAGCACGTTGGCATCATAGGCGGACAAGCCGAAGTCCTTCATGAAGCGCACTCGCTTCTCGTCGGGCAACTCGGGCAAATGCTGTTTCAGACCGTCGACCCAAGCCTGTTCCACCTCCAGGGGCAGCAGATCGGGATCGGGGAAATAGCGATAGTCGTGCGCTTCTTCCTTGGAGCGCATCGAGCGCGTCTCACCCTTGGCGCTGTCGAAAAGCCGCGTTTCCTGATCGACGCTGCCGCCGCTTTCGAGGATGTCGATCTGGCGGCGCGCCTCCGCCTCGATCGCCTGACCGATAAAGCGGATCGAGTTGACGTTCTTGATCTCGCAGCGCGTTCCGAGCTTACCGCCGGGCTTGCGCACGGAGACGTTGACGTCCGCGCGAAGGTTGCCCTTTTCCATGTCGCCGTCGCACGTTCCAAGATAGCGCAGAATCGTGCGCAGCTTGGACACATAGGCCTGCGCCTGCTTGGCCGAGCGCATGTCGGGCTTGGAGACGATCTCCATCAGCGCCACGCCCGAGCGGTTGAGATCGACATAGGAATAGTCCGGGTGCTGGTCGTGCAGCGACTTGCCTGCGTCCTGCTCCAGGTGCAGCCGCTCGATGCCGACCGTCATCGGCTCTCCATCGACCTCGATCTCGACCTCGCCCTCGCCCACCACGGGCTGCTTGTACTGTGAGATCTGGTAGCCCTGCGGCAGGTCGGGATAGAAGTAGTTCTTGCGGTCGAATACGCTTTTCAGATTGATCTGCGCCTTCAGCCCAAGCCCGGTGCGCACGGCCTGGGCGACGCACTCCTCGTTGATGACGGGCAGCATGCCGGGCATGGCCGCGTCAACCAGCGACACATGGCTGTTGGGCTCGGCGCCGAACGCCGTCGAGGAGCCTGAGAAAAGTTTGGATTGCGAGGCGACCTGGGCATGCACCTCCATGCCGATCACGACCTCCCAGTCGCCGGTCGCGCCGGGAATCAGGTTGCTCGCCTTGCTTGCCTTGGTCTTGTCATGCATTTCGATAATCCTCGCAGGTGCGCCCCGGTTTATCCTTTCAGCCGGTACCCGATCCAGGCGTAGACGAGCCCCGCCGCCAGCGACAGGACAAAAACGCCGGCGGCCGCCCTCGCGACGCGCGGCGCATCCAGAACACCGATCAACGCCGCCAGATAGAGCAACACGGAACCGGCCACCGCACCGGCGAATGCCGCAAGCAGCAACTTGGCAGGTTCGTCCGCCTTGCGGCCCATGGCGAAGGCCACCCAGATCAAGGCCGGGTTGAGCAGCCCATAGAGTACCACCTCGTAAAGCGGAACGATGTTCTCAGGCTCGGGCGTCATGTCGTCAACCGCCGTCGTTGTCTGCGCCGGTATCGGTATCGGCCTTGGCTTCGAGGCTTTGGCGGATGTGCTCTTCCTCGTACTGGATGAACCAGCCTATCATTTGCCGCCACAGCGCCTCGCAAAGATCGGGCGACAAGGAATGGCGCTGCGCGTCGGCGCGCACACGATCGATAACCTGCTGAATGCGCCAAGGAACCACCGCGCCTTCAGGCGTGTTCATCTTGAGCTGCCAGGCTCGATCCACATACTTGAAGCGTTCCGCGATCAGTTCCACGAGCGCGGTATCGATGCGGTCGATCTCGGTGCGGACCTGGCTCATATCCGCGCATTCCCAGGGTTTCTTCGGGTCCATCTCGATCTACCCCTTCAGCCACCACTTGTCGGACACGGTGAAGCGTCCGGCCGCATCTTCGATTGTCTGCGCGGCGCGCAACAAGGTCTCCTCGTCGAACGGCTTGCCGATAAGCTGCAGTCCCAGAGGGGTGCCTTGCGACGACAGGCCCGCCGGCACCGACATGCCGGGCAGGCCCGCCATGTTCACCGTCACCGTGAAGATGTCTTCAAGATACATTGCCAGCGGGTCGCCTATCTTCTCTCCAAGCGCGAACGCAGGCGACGGCGTCGTCGGCGTGAACACGACATCGACGGTCTTGAATGCCTCGTCGAAGTCGCGCTTGATCAATGTGCGCACCTTCTGCGCCTTGAGATAGTAGGCGTCGTAATAGCCCGCCGATAGCACGTACGTGCCGATCAGGATGCGGCGGCGCACTTCCTTGCCGAATCCGGCCGCGCGCGTGTTCTCGTAGGTCTCGATGAGGTCCTTGCCGGGAACGCGCAGCCCGTAGCGCATGCCGTCGTAGCGCGCCAGATTGGAGGAGGCTTCAGCAGGCGCGACGATGTAATAGGCAGGCAGCGCATACTTGGTGTGCGGCAGCGAGATGTCGTGAACCGTGGCGCCTGCTGCTTTCAGCCACGCGATGCCGTCGTCCCAGAGCTTTTGGATCTCCTGCGACATGCCCTCCACGCGGTACTCTTGCGGCACGCCCACCTTGAGGCCCTTGAGGCCTATGCCGAGCGCCGCTTCGTAGTCGGGCACCGGCGCGTCGACGCTGGTCGTATCCTTGGGATCGTGGCTCGCCATCGCCTTGAGCATGATGGCGGCGTCCCGCACCGTCTTGGCGATGGGGCCCGCCTGATCGAGCGAGGAGGCGAAGGCCACGATTCCCCAGCGTGAGCAGCGCCCATAGGTTGGCTTGATGCCGACCGTGCCGGTCAGCGCCGCAGGCTGGCGGATCGAGCCTCCGGTGTCCGTCGCGGTCGCAGCCAGACACAGATCGGCGGCGACGGCGGCGGAGGAACCGCCCGAGGAGCCGCCCGGCACCAGCTTGTCGGTCGAGATCTTGCCGTCCGTGCCCTTGCGCCGCCAGGGCGAGATCACGGCGCCGAAGGCGCTCGTCTCGTTGGAAGAACCCATGGCGAACTCGTCGTTGTTGAGTTTGCCGAGCATGACGGCGCCGGCATTCCACAGGTTCTGTCCCACCGTCGATTCGTAGGCGGGCTTGAAGTCGTCGAGAATCCTGGAGCAGGCAGTGGTGCGGATGCCCTTGGTGCAGAACAGATCCTTGTTGCCGAGCGGCAGGCCCTCGAGCGCGCCGGCCTTGCCGGCGGCGATGCGCTTGTCGCTCTCCTTGGCCTGCGCGCGCGCATGCTCGGGCGTTACCAGCACAAAGGCGTTCAGCGCGCCGTTCGCCGCCTCGATGGCCTTCAAGTGCGCGTCCGTGAGTTCAACCGCAGTGAAGTCCTTCTTGGCAAGGCCGTCGCGCGCCTGCGCCAACGTCAGTTTGGTCAGATCAGTCACGGCCTTCACTTCCCCTTGTCAGCATCGCAGCGCACGAAGATCGTCTCGTTGCCCATCACGGTCACCTTCAGCGAGCCATCGGGCAGCCGTTCGAACAGGTCGCTTTCGGGGCCCTCGCCGGCGCCCTCCTGGCAATCCATGGCGGCTTTCCACGTCTTGCCCTTCTCTACTTCGGTGATCGAGCGGAAGGTGCAGGATCCCTCCCAGCCCTCGAAACCGTCCTGCGTCAACGTCTCCGGAACCGTCCCGACGTTGCGCTCCGCGCCGGCTGCAAGGGCAGCAACCTTCTTGCAGCCCTCGGCGGTGGCGTAGGTGCCCGGACCGATGAAGTTGCCCTTCATCTGGGCCATCGCCGTCCAGGCCAGCGCGCAGCTGGCAGCAACCAGGCTCGCCATCAGCATCATCGGGCGCATGACATCACTCCACGACCTTGGGGACGACATAGAAGTGGTCCTCGGTCATGGGAGCGTTGGCCGTCACATCCTCGGCTATCTCGCCATCCGTCACCTTGTCCGCACGCTTCTTGAGCTTCTGGGCCACCACCCGCGTCATGGGCTCGACGCTGGCGGTATCGACCTCGCCGAGTTGCTCGACCCACTCCAGAATCTGCGTCAACTCCTTCTCGAGGCCCTGGGCCTCCGCGTCGGTAATCTTGATACGGGCAAGGCGCGCGATGCGCCGTACGGTCTTTTCATCGACCTGCATGGTCTCGGTCCTTACGGGAATACGCGGGGAAATCCGCGGGGCTGGTTGCTCTCATACCGGGAGTTTGCGCCCCAGCGCAACCCGACAGCCCGGCTTTCGCCGTTTGCCGCAGGACTTCGGCGGCTGGCCGGGGTAGAACGGCGCAGACGGGGCACGCCAAGACACGGCCCGAGACGGCGGCCCAGGACAGCGGCCCAGGACAGCGGCATAGGCAGCAGCCCGAAAGCGGCCCAGCGGGGCGGAACCGAGAGCATGAAGCAGACCGCAGCACAGGCCGCCGGCACCACCACCCAGGACATTGCTGCGTTTATAGCCAAATTGCCTCCGCAGGGGCGGCTGATCGGCATCGACGCAGGCACCAAGACGCTGGGGCTGGCCTTGAGCGACGTCACCCGCATGATCGCCTCGCCGCTGGAAACCATCCAGCGCAAGAAGTTCTCCATCGATGCCGCCCGCCTTGTGGAACTGACGCGCGAACATCACGTCGGCGGCTATGTCGTGGGCTTTCCCGCCAATCTCGACGGCACGGAGGGGCCCCGCGCGCAAGGCACGCGCGCCTTCGCCCGCAACCTCAACAAATTGACACACACGCCCATCCTGCTGTGGGACGAGCGGCTGACGACGCAACTGGCCGAACGCATGTTGATTGATGCCGATCAGAGCCGCAAACGCCGCGCCGAGGTGATCGACAAGCTCGCCGCCACGTTGATCCTGCAAAGCGCACTCGACCGGCTGCAAAGCCTGCGCAACTGATCTGCGCGGTATTTTCCAGCACCCTCTTGTTTTTCAACACCCTCTCAAATCCAGCATTTTTCTTGCGGGAACGCTCCACGCTTTCTTGGCGCGCGTGTCGCATGACCGCCGCATTGCTCGACGAACCTAGCTATGGGGCGCGCGATATCAGTTTCCGGGATCAGTTGGAATGACCGAACATCTATATTACTCGCCCCTGCAAATGCCCCCTGGCCGCAACACGGCTTCCTATCCCGCGGACGTGTTGAACGAGCGCAAAATCCTGCGCTTCGCGCCGGTGGTTCGCCGCGAGCTGCGACGGCTGATCCGATGCTGCCCGCGCGCGGGCGACCTGTGCGACACGTTTCCCGGTCTGCTCTATACGCTTGCGACGCGCTCGGGTCCCGCGCAAGCGCGAATGGGTGCGCTCGCCGCGATCGATGCGGGCGCGCCGCTGAAAGTGGTGGCGCGCACCGTGGGATTGCCCATGTGGCTCCGCCGGCTCCCGCCGGAAGCCTTCGGGGATATTTCCGGCGCCCTGCCGCAGAGTGCGGCCTTCACCCGCCAGATCGTTCATCGCCTGCCGCGCTGCGCGCGCGAAAGCCGGACGTGGCTGCGATCGGTGCTCTTCGGCCACGAGGCCTGCGGCGAGGACTTCGCGATCTGGCTCGCCGAACAGCCGCTCTTTTCCGACGATCTCGAACCGTGCCGCGCCTTTGCGCTACTGGCAGCCTATGCGTGGCATTCAGGCCGGCCCGACACGGAAGCCTTCAAGCTCATCGTGGTGCCCTGGCGCAGCGAGATCGCACTCGACACGGCGCTATGCGCGGCCAAGAGTTGGTTCAACCGCATCCGCCTCGTTCTGCAACTGCCCCAGGGCGCCTTGAGGGATAGCTGGCTGAAACCCGGTAACGCGCTTGGCTACAGCTTCGAGCCGCTGATGGACGCCGACAGCCTGTTGAAGGAGGCAGCGGCCATGCACAACTGCGCCGACCAGTATGCGGAACGCATCGTGCGCGAGCGCTGCCGTCTTTTTTCCATCAAGCGCAACGGCGTGCGCGTGGCAACCCTTGAGATCGGCCAGCATAACCGCGAGGGCGGCGTCCTCGCCATCAATCAGCTCAAAGCGCGCCACAACATGGCCGCGTCCAGCGAGGTCTGGCAGGCTGCCTACGCGTGGATGGCGACACAACCCGCGCTGCGCCGCCTGCCACCGATGGCGATGGCGGAAAGCAGATGGGATCAGACAACCTGGCGTTCGCTTCTGTCGCCCTACCGCGACACGCACGCCGGCGCACCCTGGATCGACGCGACCGCCTCTCACCTCGTGTTCGCCGGTCTGGATGCAGATCTGACCGACCTCGCCCGGCGCGGCGGCGTCTCGAGCTGGCTCTTCACCTAGCCTCGTTTCTCGTTTTGTGACATCGGGCAAAAGCCCTCTAGTCCGTCTTGGCCGCCCGGGTCCTTCCCGGCACCGCGATCGGGCGCGCGAAGTATTTCGACTTTGCAATCTCGGTCGTCACGACGTAGACCGCGACGATGAGGAGCCCGATCAGCAAGAGATGCCACGGTAATGGCACGAACCCGAAGGCCGAGGCCGCAAAGCCCATATATGGCAGGACCAGAGCAAGCATAAAGACGGCCACGGTTGCTGAGAGCAGCGTTCCACTGGGCGCACTCTTCCACGCAGGCCGGTGTGTTCTCAGCACCAGCACCACGGCAAGCTCGGTCATCACCGACACCACGAACCACGTGCTCTGGAAAAGAGTTTCACCGGCATGGAAGACCAGCAGCAGAACGGCAAAAGTCACCAGGTCGAAAACGGTGCTCACGAGACCGAACACCAGCATGAACGATTGAATCCGGCCGATGTCCCACCGCCGGGGCAATGCCGTCGCCTCCGGGTCCACGTTATCCGTCGAGATTGCGATGGAGGGGAGGTCCGACAGAAAATTGTTGAGCAGAATCTGCTTGGCCAGCAACGGCAGGAACGGGACAAAAAGCGTCGCCAGCGCCATGCTGATCATATTTCCGAAATTGGCGCTGGTCGTGATCTCGATATACTTGATGGTGTTTGCGAACGTATGGCGCCCGCCGATCACGCCTTGCCTCAGCACGTCCAGGTCGCGCTGCAGCAGAACAATGTCAGCCGTTTCGCGCGCCACATCGACAGCCTGATCGACCGAGATGCCGACGTCGGCGATATTCAAGGCCGGGCCGTCGTTGATGCCGTCGCCCATGTAGGCGACGACATGGCCGCTGCGCTGGAGCGCGCGAACGATGCGTTCTTTCTGCTGGGGGTCCACCTCGGCGAATACATCCGTTCGCTCGGCCGAGTGCCAGAGGGCCTCGTCGCGCATCTCGTTTAGCTGCTGGCCTGAGAGGATACGCGCGGGATCAAGCCCGATGCCTTCCCCGACGTGAGCCGCAACGTGCCGATTGTCGCCGGTGATGATCTTTGTTGCAATTCCCAGCGCCGACAACGACTTCACCGTGGCTTCGATGTCTTCCTTCAAGGGATCGAAGAACAGCAGAAAACCCTCGAAAACCATCTCGGTCTCGTCGGACTTGTCGTAGCGGGCCTTGGCCGGGACGCCCCGGCTTGCGACGCCGAGCACGCGGAAGCCCGCCTCCCCGCGCTTCCGGTAGAATGCCCGCGCCTCTTCAAGGCGCGCTTCGTCGAGAGGGCGCAGGCCATCCTTCGTCGCAATGTACCTGCAGCAGTCGATGACGTTGTCGAATGCGCCCTTCGTTATGATGATATGGGAGGAAGGGCCCTCCTCGCTTTCAACCACGATGGTGAGGCGTTTACGCAGGAAGTCGTACGGAATCTCATCGACCTTTGCAGGAAGGGTCAGGGCCAGCCGCTCGCTCCCGGCATGCGCAATGATGGCCGCATCGAGCGGATTGTCGATGCCCGTCTCGAGCTGCGCGTTCACCACCGCCAGGCGAAGCACCTTCGCGGACGCTTCGCCCGAGGCGGCCAGCGCACCGTTCAGTTCGACGATGCCCTTTGTCAGCGTCCCGGTCTTGTCGGTACACAGCACGTCGGCGCTACCGAGGTTCTCGATGGCATCCAGCCTGCGCACGATGACCCCGCGTTCCGCCATGCGCCGCGCGCCTGCCGACAATGTCACGCTGATGATTGCCGGCAGCAGCTCTGGAGACAAGCCGACTGCGAGGGCCACCGCAAACAGCAGCGAGTCGATCGGCGGGCGGTGAAGCATGAGATTGATCGTCAGCACCGCAAGCACGATGACGATCATGATCCGCGTCAGCAGATAGCCAAACCTGCGAATGCCCCGCTCGAAATCGGTCTCCGTACTCACCTGCGAGATATGCGAGGCGACCCCGGCGATCTCCGTATCGGCGCCGGTATTGACGACCACGACCTTGGCTGTTCCGCTGCGTACGGAGGTCCCGAGATAGACCACGTTCTTGCGTTGCGGAAGGGCGGTCTCCTCGGCCGTCGGCTCAGGGGATTTTTCGGTCGGGAACGATTCACCCGTCAGCGCTGCCTGCGTAACGAGAAAGTCGCGCGCCTCGATGACGACGCCGTCGGCAGGAACGAGATTGCCGGCCGACAGCACGACGACGTCTCCGGGAACCAGCGCGGCGGTGTCGACCGATCGCGTCTTGCCCCCTCGCACCGCGACGGTGCGCAGAGACAGCCGCTCGCGCAACTTTCGCACCGCCTCGGATGCGCGATATTCCTGCGTGAAGCCGAGGATCGTGCTGCCGATCACGATCAGCAGAATGATGACCGCATCCGTCCATTCCCGCACGATGATCGAAACGAGCGCGGCAAAAATCAAAATGAGAACGAGCGGACTTTCATATTGCCGCATCAACAGGCGCGCGACGCCCGCCCCCTGGGTCTTCGCTACCGTGTTGGGCCCCGTCGCGGCAAGCCTGCGCTCCGCCTCGGACTGGTCAAGTCCGTTGGCGGAGGTTGCGAGCAAACCGAAGAGTTCTTCCGGGCTATGCGTCCAATAGGCTTTCATGTGGCCACCCCCTCGGCCTCTCCTTTTTTGAGCTCTTGCCGATTTCGTGTTCGGGTCTTCTAGCAGAAATACGCCTTGCGGCGAGGTCGTGCTGGCTCGCCGCCGGCCGCCACGTCAGGTCGCCGGGAGCGCGCGTTCGATCACGGCGCGCACGTCCCCGATGCGCGCCGCGCCATACTTGCCGCCCGGATCGCCCGGCAACCGGGCAGACAGAAAGCCTTGCGCGACTGGCGCTGGCGCATCGCGCTCCAGTAGTGCGGCGGCGGCCAACACCGCTAGTCCCTCGCACAGCGCCCGCGCGTTGGACTCGATGTTGGCGCCATCCTGGAGCAGGGTGGCGATCCGGTCCCGCTGCGCCTTGAGGGCGGCGCTCGCGGAACCCGCCTCGGCCAGCAGCCTGTGTGCCAGTTCGGGTTCACGGCGCAGGACGCGCACCACGTCGAGCGCCATGATGTTGCCCGAACCCTCCCAGATCGAATTGACCGGGACCTCGCGATAGATGCGCGCCAGCGGCCCCGCCTCGACATAGCCATTGCCGCCCAGGCACTCCATCGCCTCCGCCACGAGGGGCGGAGCGCACTTGCAAACCCAGTATTTGACGACCGGCGTCATGAGGCGGCGCCATGCGTGCGATAGTAGATCTCCCGGCGTATCGAAGGCGCGCGCCAGCCGGAACACGAGCGCCACCGCCGCCTCCACGTCGATTGCCAAGGCTGCCAGCACCCGCGCCATCAGCGGCTGGTCGACGAGCTTTCTTTGAAACGCGGTGCGATGATGCGCGTGATGGATCGCATGTGCGAGCGCCTGGCGCATGAGCGCGGCCGAGGAAACCGCACAATCGAGCCGCGTCAGCGTCACCATGTCGATGATGACGCGCGTGCCCTCGCCCTCATCGCCGATGGCAAGCGCATATGCGCCATGAAACTCCGCTTCGCTCGACGCATTGGAGCGATTGCCGAGCTTGGACTTGAGACGTTCCAAGCGGATGGCATTGACCGCGCCATCCGGCGTGAAGCGGGGCATCAGGAAACACGTCAATCCTCCCTCGGTTTGTGCAAGTATCAGGAAAGCATCCGACATCGGCGCCGACATGAACCATTTGTGCCCCGTGATACGGTAGCTCTGCCCCGGACCCCGCGCGCCTTCGGGAACGGCGCGGGTCGTGTTTGCGCGCACGTCGCTGCCGCCCTGCTTTTCCGTCATGCCCATGCCGAGCGTCACCGAATCCTTCGCTGCTGCCGGCTGAAAGGAGGGATCGTAAACCGTACCTGCCGCCTTGGTGCCCCACACCGCCGCAAGCTCGGGCGCGCGCGCGAGCACCGGCATGGCGGCATTCGTCATCGTCAGCGGGCAGCAATGTCCGGCCTCCATCTGTGCGGCAAGATAGAGCTTGGCCGCGCGCAAGACGTGCGGCATGCCGCCATTCTCCTCGAGGCAGTGGACGCCATGTGCGAAGCTCGCCCGCATCAGCTCATGGTAGGCCGGATGAAACGCCACCCTGTCACAACGAAAGCCGCGCGCGTCGTGGGTTTCGAGCACCGGGGTCACCGTGTTGGCCAGCCGGGCCCATTCGGCCGCCTGCGCGCTGCCCGCCAGCGCACCGAAATTGGAGAGCGCATCCACGGCCCCTCGGGTTGTCCCGGCAGCTTCCCGCGCCACCGCCGCCCGCAAGGCGCTATCCAGGGCAAGGAGATTTACGTCCTCGAACGGGGGCGTCTGGTTGAACACCTCGTGGGTTGCATACGGCTGGGTCATGGATCGTCTCCCGGCGGCCGGAAAAGCCGCCCCGTGCTGCATTCGTTCATGGCCTGCGCGGCCCGCCTTGGGTCACGCGACAACACAATCTATACCGCCACGGCGCGCGACGCGCTGTCCTGCTTGCGAGGCATCCAGACTCCCCGTATAGACACCGCTTTGATGGCAAAGTCTTCGACCGGTACCGAACTTCAGCGTTTTCCGCGCCGCCACCTTCTGACTTGTGAAGGGTTGAGCGCCGCCGAAATCGAATTCCTCTTGAAACTGGCGGACGCCAACGCGGATGCAATCCAGCGCGGCGCTCGCAAGCGCTCGGTGCTTTCCGGGCGCACGCTCATCAACCTCTTCTTCGAGTCTTCCACCCGGACCCAGGCGTCCTTCGAGATGGCGGGCAAGCGGCTAGGCGCCGACGTGATGAACATGCACGTCGCAACCTCCTCGGTCACCAAGGGCGAAACGCTCATAGACACCGCCGTGACGCTGAACGCGATGCGCCCGGATCTGATCGTGGTGCGCCATCATGCGGCGGGCGCAGTCGAGCTCTTGTCGCAGAAGGTGGACTGCTCCGTCATCAATGCGGGCGACGGCGCCCACCAGCACCCCACCCAGGCCCTTCTGGATGCGCTCACCATCCGCCGCGCCAAGGGCCGCATCAGCGGGCTCACGGTTGCGATCTGCGGCGACATCCTGCATTCGCGCGTGGCGCGCTCCAACATCAATGTGCTCAACACGCTTGGCGCCAACGTGCGCATCATTGCGCCCTCCACGCTGCTGCCCTCCTCGCCCGAGCGGCTCGGCGCCGAGGTGTATACCGACATGTGGAAGGGTCTGGAAGGCGCCGACGTCGTCATGATGCTGCGCCTGCAGCGCGAGCGCATGGAGGGCTCCTACGTGCCCTCCAGCCGCGAGTTCTTCCACTTCTTCGGGCTCGATATGGAAAAGCTATCGCATGCCAAGCCCGATGCCCTGGTCATGCATCCAGGCCCCATGAACCGCGGCGTGGAGATCGCCTCGACGGTGGCCGACGACAGCCGCAGCGTGATCCGCGAACAAGTGGAGATGGGCGTCGCGGTGCGCATGGCGGTGCTGGAAGCGCTCGCCGCGCACCTGCCCGCGCAGGAGGGCGAGACGCCGTGACCCCCCACCCCAAATCGGTTTCCAGGACACCCGAAAAGAGCCTGCCGGCCGGCAAGTCGGTGGTGTTCATCAATGCGCGCGTCGTCGATCCCTCCACCAACCGCGACGAGCCCGGCGGCGTTCTCGTCAAGGACGGGCTGATCGCAGACCTCGGCCCTCATCTGCGCCGCAACGCGCCCGCGGGCGTGGAGGTGGTGGACTGCAAGGGCCATGTGCTGGCGCCCGGCCTCATTGACATGCAGGTGTTCACCGGCGAACCCGGCTTCGAGCACCGCGAGACCTTGAAAACCGCAAGCCACGCGGCCGCCGCCGGCGGCGTCACCACCATGGTCGTGATGCCCGACACCAATCCCGTCATCGACCAGGTCGCGCTCGTCGACTTCATCCAGCGGCGCGCGCGCGACAATGCGCTTGTGCACGTTCAAACCATGGCCGCGATGACCAAGGGGCTCGCGGGCGAGGAGATGACGGAGATTGGCCTGCTCAAGCGTGCGGGCGCCATCGCGTTCTCAAACGGCAAATCCTCCATCGCCAACACGCGCGTGATGCGCAACGTGCTGAACTACGCGAAGGACTTCGGCGCCCTCGTCGTGCATCACACCGAAGACCCCTACCTGACGGGCTCGGCGGCGATGAACTCGGGCGAGGTTGCCGCGCGCCTCGGCCTGCCAGGCGCCTCCAAGCTTGCCGAAACGATCGTTCTGGAGCGCGACGTGCGCCTCGTGGAGATGACGGGCGGGCGCTACCATGCGGCGACGATCAGCTGCGAGGAGAGCCTGGAGGTCGTGCGCAACGCGAAAGCGCGCAAGCTACCAGTCACCTGCGGGGTGTCGATCAATCACCTCACCCTGAACGAGAACGACATCGGCTCCTACCGCACGTTCTTGAAGGTGCGCCCGCCGCTGCGGCGGGAGGAGGACCGCGTCGCGATGGTGCGCGCGCTGGCCTCCGGCGACGTCGATGTGATCGTTTCCAGCCACGATCCGCAGGACGCCGACACCAAGCGCCGCCCGTTCTCGGAAGCCGCCGACGGCGCGGCGGGGCTGGAGACGCTGCTGGTCGCGGCGCTGCGCCTGGTGCACTCCGGCGAGGCGCCCTTGAGCATCGTGCTGCGCGCCATGACGATCAACCCGGCGCGGCTCTTGGGGCTGCACTCAGGACGGATCGTGAAAGGCGCGATCGCGGATCTGGTGCTGTTCGACATGGGCGAGCCGTGGGTGGTCAACAAGGACCTGCTGCGCTCGCGCTCCAAGAACTCGCCCTTCGACGAAGCCAAAATGCAAGGCCGCGTGCTCCGCACCGTCGTCGCCGGCGAGACGGTGTTCGAATACGGGCGTTAGGGCCGGCTGGCCGTAAGCCGGCATCGCAGAGATTGCGGACCGCGTGCCCGAAGGCCAGCGCCGCCTAGCCCCTCGAAGCAAAGCGCTCCCCTTTACCGCTGGCCGCGAACAACCGGGCAGGTTCTGCCGGGGGCCGCCAACGCCCATGCAGCCGATCCCCGGCAGGGCGGCGTCTTCGTGTGCCGCCGCGCCAGGTCTTTGGCGGTTCTGTCAGAACCTCACCGTGACGCCCGCATTGATGGACCGTCCCCTGTCCGGGACCGGGCCAATGGCGCCGCCTTCAACCTTCCAATCGGCGAAATCCCGCCCACCCAGCGGATCATAGTAGAGTTTGTCGAACAGGTTCTGCACGCCCAAGTCGAAGCGCACGTTCTCCCATTCGTAGCTCGTATGCAGATTGACGAGCGCATAGCCGGGAGTGACCGGCTCGTAGCGGCGCTCATCGACGCGATCTTTTTCGCTTACGAGCTGAACCTCGATCGCGTTGGACCACCTGCCCAAGGTATGCGTCAGGGCCAGCCGGGCGTTGAGCGGCATCATGTGATAGAGCGCGCCGCCGTCGATCCGTTCGCCGTAAACGTAGCCGATCGTCCCCGTGGCGGCGAACAGGCCGAACTCGCTGCTGTCCCAAAGCTCCGTCTCGCCGGATACGTTGATGCCGGCGAGCTGTGCATCGTGATTGGCAAACTGCAGCTTTGCGAATTTGTTGTCACCCTTCGTTATTAGGCCGATGGTATCGACGTCGATGAAATCTTGCACATAGGTGTAGTATGGCGTGATCTTGAAGACCCAAGCCTCGCGGATCGGATCGCGCCAGGATGCGGTGAACGAGACCGTGTTGGCAATCTCCGGGTCGAGGTCGAGGTTGCCGGTGTAGCCGTTCACATCTCCAAACCAGCCAACCATGTTCATGGCCATGTTGCCCCTGCCCCACGCATAGCGCTCGTAAAAGTTGGGGGAACGCGTCTTGCGGCCAAATGCAAGTTCGAATTCGGAGGCGGAGCCGGGCGTGTAGCGCACGATGGCGGTGGCATCGAAATTAACGTCGGTGCGCGCACGATCCTTTGCATTGAACGCCATAGCGGCGGCCGCATCGGCGTTCATCATACCCATCCAGCTATAGGGCTGAACGTCACCGGTATCCATCCAGACGACATCGTTACGCGCGCCCAGAAGCGTCGTCCATGTGCGAGTCCACTTTTTCTCCCATTCCAAGAACGTGCCCAGGCGGTCGCGTGAGCCGCCGTTCACGTTCCAGTACGCCAGTGGCCCCATCATGCACATCATGCCGCCGGAACAGGTCGGGTCCCACCACTCGTCGTAATTCTGAGCATGTAACTCGTTGCCGAAGCGCACGACGCTGGTTTCAGACACAGGCGTTTCGATTTTTATGCCATAGCCGTATTCGACGCTGTCGGTGAACATAGGCATGCCCGTTTTCGGGGTGCTGCCGCCCTTGTCCTCCAGAAAGTTCATGTAATGCTGGACGTGATTGTAGAACGCGGTGGCGTTCACAAGGCCGAAATCGGTGCGGCGCTTGTAGCGCACATCGAATTCGTAGGCCTTGTTACCCAGGATGTCGCCGCTTGTATCGCCCATGTCCATGCGCTGATTGGGAAAGCCCTGGTAGGGAATGCGCTGGAGCGAGCCGTGCAGCACGAGGCTGTCTTCGTCCGACCGCACTGAAAGCGTGAGACCATGGTTCCAAGCCTCGTACTCCGTCGAGCGCACGATGCCGCCGTCCTCGCCCCGGTCGTAGTTGTCCGATGTTGCGTATGAGCCATCGTAACGCAGGCTGAAGGCGGCTGCCGCGGCCTCGGCGATGACGCTGCCGCCGAAACCGTCGCCGTTCGACCGGTAGAAGCTGGAAACGCTCCCCCACGCGCGTGCTGCTTCGCCGGGCGCTGCATAGCGCACCTCTGGACGTTCTATGATGACGGTACCCCCGAGGCTATCGCCGCCTTTGGATACCGAGGTTACACCGCTGGTCACTTCCACGCTGCCGATCGCGCCGGGAGCGATATACGAGAGCGGCGGGTTCATGTGATTGGCACATGCAGAAGTCGTTTCGACACCTCCGACGACGATCTTGACCCGCTCGTCGTTGAGGCCGTTGAGAACCGGCAGCCCTGAAAGACCGCCCGCCTGGTAGACGCTGAAGCCCGGCACGCGGCGCAGCAGCGTGGCGGTGTCGCTTGTTGAGGTCGTGTCCGGCGCGATGGATTGCTGCGTCAGCCGCGTGGTGTTCGCGGGCACGGCCAGTCCAGTGCTGCCGACGCTGCCGATGGCGGATTGGCCATCGGCGGGGAGCGGAGGCTGCGCTTCGTAGGCAGCCGCATCAGCGGCGGCCGGCGCGGGCGATTGCGGCTTGCGCGGCGAGGCGGACCGCTTTTTCTTCGCCGGCCCGGACGCTTCGCCGCTCGATGCCACGGGCGCCTGCTTGGTTGCGGCCGGCTCGGATGCTGGACTGGATTGTGGCTTGTTGCCTTGTTCGACGACGACGGGCGGCAATTTGGTGGAGGTGGCGGCCTCCTGGGCGACAGCGGAAGCGGTTGAACAAAGTAGAGCGGCAATTGAACTCAGGCGTGCAAGCGCGGGCACGCGCGCCCATGCAGGACGCAGCTTGTGAGATGACATGGTTGGTTAGTTCCCCCGACAAATGGATGCGTGAGCGCGGGAGCCCGCGCCCGAACGAGTGCAAACGTCAGGTGAACAGGGGGGGTCCGCGCGAGCCCAGTACCGGGCCCGCGAGTGCGGGTGTCAGATTGCCGCCGGCGAAGACGCCGAGTTTTGAAACCCAGGCGAATACCGGGTCGAAGGGCCCGATATCAATGCTTGCAAGCGTAACGGCCGCGAGCCCCGAGAAGGCGCACGGTTGATGAGCGTGTTGTGAGCTTTTCGCAGGAACCGCGGGTACATCAGTGCTGGCGAGCGTGGTGTTGCTGCCGTGGCAAATGACGGTCTTGAACTCGCCGCTGGAGAGCGCCCCGAAGTCGGGCATATAGCCGGCCGGGATGATCGCGCGTAATGCGAACGACACCAGGAGGATCGCTGCGATCCACTTCCTTGCCGGCCTTACGCTGAACTTGCCCCGCCCGGTCATTGCACCTTTGCCCGCTCTCAGGCTTTCGCATTCGAGTGCATAGCCAGCGCCGCATCTTGCTGTAAAGACGTGTGCCACAAAGAATTTGCCGATGATGCCATTGGGCAACAACATTGGGGCGCAGGCGTGGGCCATCTGCCCGCGCCCGAGGCACGATCCGCGCCGTGTTTCTTCGTCACTCAGCCGCCGGTGCGTCCGCAGTCGCCATCGCTGCTTTGACTGTCAGCACGTCGGCGGGTGCGTCCGCCAGGAGGTCTTCGGCGACGCTCCCGATGACGGCCTGCGCCAACGCACCCCGGCCGTGCGTGCCCACAGCGATGACGTCCGGTTTCAGCTCCGAGGCCAGGCGGCGCATAACGTTCTCGATCACGCCTTCCGTCTTTATGAATTCGAACTTGGGAGCAGCCTCCCCCAGTTCGCTCGTCAAACGCTTCACGAAGCCGGCCATCTCGGCGGAGAAATGGGCATGTTGCGCCCGCACGATCTGGTCCTGCGACGAGCGGCCGAGAAAGGCACTGAAAGGCCTGTGCGCCGAATAGACGATGTAGATCTGTCCGCGCGGGACCAATTGCGTGGCCGCACGAACGGCTGCAAGCGAATGGCAGGAGAGATCGACGGCCGCCAGAGCACTCTTGTAAGCGCTGCCGACAGCGTCTTTGACGACAAGAACCGGGCGCGATCCGTAGCGGACGATCCGCTCCGAGGTGGTGCCCCTGAACATCTCTCGCCCCGTGTGGCGATGGATGCCCAGCACGATGAGATCGGCGTCCCACTCCTCGGCCTGCGCCATGATATCGCGATAGCCCACGCCCCTTATCACCTCCTGGGAGACGCCGATCGACTTCGCCCCGGGGGCGGCCGCAATCTGATCGGCAAGCGCCTCCCTGGCGGCCTCCTCGTGCTTGCGCGCGATCGGCCCCGCCAGTGTCTCGTCGATGACGTTCAGGACCTTCAGCTGCGCGCCCGTCTGTACCGCAAGCGCTATCGCGCGCTGCAGCGCACGATCGGACTGCACCGTCAAATCCGAAGCCATAAGTATGCGTTTCATGGGCGCTCCTCGAATATCCTTCTCAGCCTAGAGCTGAGCATCCGCTCGTAACACGACCACGACCCGCCTCAAACCCGCGGTGCGCGGTCCAAGGCTTGCGCGGCCCGCGGCTCATGCGCAAAGCTCGCCCGGCGCTCCATGATATATGCAACGAAATGCAGCACAGCTGCGGACCCGCTGCCGCATCGCGCCTTCCCCCGCGGCAGCCACAATCAATGTTGACCCGCTGCGCCGGGCTGCCTAGAGCTTTGGGGAACCCTCACGCCGGCGCGCACTTTTTGAGAAACACGACCCTTGCATGAGCCCTGAAGCCTCTTTCACTGCGCTGATGATCGGCGGACTTTGGCCGTGGCTTATCGAGGCGGGCGGGCTTGGATATCTGCTGGGGTCCATTCCGTTCGGTCTGCTGCTGACGCGCGCAGCCGGCCTTGGCGACGTGCGCCAGATCGGCTCGGGCAACATCGGGGCCACGAACGTGTTGCGCACCGGATCCAAGAAACTCGCCGCAGCCACGCTCCTGCTCGATGGCCTGAAGGGATGCGCCGCGGTGCTGCTGGCACGCTACTTCTGGGGTGAAGCGCCCGCCGTCGTGGCCGGTCTTTTCGCTTTCCTGGGCCATGTCTACCCGGTGTGGCTGGGGTTCAAGGGCGGCAAGGGGGTTTCAACCTATATCGGCGTGCTGGCGGGGCTCCACTGGCCCGCCGCCCTGGCCTTTTGCGCAATCTGGCTCGCCGTCGCTCTGACGCTCAAGTACTCCTCGCTTTCCGCGCTCGCGGCGAGCCTGGCGGCGCCTCTCATCTTGTGGTGGACGGGAGAGACGGTGCTGGCAGCCCTCGCGAGCCTGTTGACCGCGCTGCTGGCATGGAAACACCGTGCCAACATCGCCCGCCTCGCCGCAGGCACGGAGCCTAAAATTGGCGCCAAGACGTGACCCGCAAAACCTGTTCCGGCCCGCGCCGCTCCCCGTCGCCACGCTGGAGCCGGCCGAACGGCTCGCATGCCTGCGGCTCATCCGCTCCGACAACGTCGGCCCCATCACCTTCCGTGAACTGATCAACGCCTACGGCGGCGCAGCGCGCGCGCTCGATGCGCTGCCGGCAATCGCGCGGCGCGCGGGCCGCGGCAGGCCGATCCGCATCTGTTCGGAACATCAGGCGAAAATGGAACTGGAGGCGGCAGAATCTTGCGGCGCACAGCCTGTCTTTACCATCGAGCCCAACTATCCCGCGCGCCTGGCGGTGCTCGACGCGCCGCCACCCCTTCTCTACGTGAAGGGACGGGCCGAACTCCTCAATGCGCCCAGCGTCGCCATCGTCGGCTCACGCCAGAGTTCGGCGGCCGGCGTCAAGCTTGCGCGCCAATTCGCGAAGGGGCTGGGCGATGCGGGCTATGTGGTCGTCTCGGGCCTGGCGCGCGGCATCGACGGGGCCGCCCACGATACCGCGCTCGCGAGCGGTACGGTCGCGGTCCTGGCGGGCGGCGTCGACATCGTCTATCCCCCCGA
The DNA here is from genome assembly GCA_035325525.1 of Hyphomicrobium sp. Lineage (GTDB taxonomy): Bacteria > Pseudomonadota > Alphaproteobacteria > Rhizobiales > Hyphomicrobiaceae > Hyphomicrobium_B. The sequence goes on from DAOKZR010000013.1 coordinate 32,854, forward strand.
GCATCGCGCATTGCAGGAGCGCATCGGCGTCGAGGGCTGTCTGGTCAGCGAACAGCGTCCCGGCTTTACGCCCCGCGGCCAGGACTTTCCCAAACGCAACCGCATCATCTCAGGGATTTCCAGCGGGGTCGTCATCGTGGAGGCGGCAGCCCGTTCAGGCACGCTGGTGACTGCACGCTATGCCGCCGAGCAAGGCCGCGAGGTGTTTGCCGTGCCGGGCCACCCGCTCGATCCGCGCGCGGAAGGCACCAACCGCCTCATCAAGAATGGCGCGACGCTCGTTACGGAAGTCGAAGACGTGTTGTCGATCCTGGCGCCCTTGACGGGCTTGAGGGAAGCGCCCTCTGGCCCGGTGGCATCCTTTCAGCCCGTCCAGCCGCCCCCGCTGCCGCCACCCCAATTCGGCGATGGTGAACGTGACCGCGTCTGGCAGGCGCTCGGGCCTGCTCCCGTCGATGTCGGGGCGGTCATCGAGGCTACGGGCCTGCCGGCCCGGGTGGTTCAGATCGCCCTGATGGAATTGGAACTGGCCGGCCGGTTGACCCGCCCGGGGCCCGGACTGGTTGCCGCGCTGCCTGATTGAACTTCGCGCGGGCGGCTTCGGGCGGCCCATGCACACCCATTGGCTTGCCCCCGTTGCTGCCATTTCCTACGGCCGGCGGGGCTGGCAGCAGCGCGCCTGACGCAGCGCTTCCGCATGAGACAGAGCGAGCAGTCCGGCGAGCGTATCGCAGTTGCAGGTTACGGCAATGGATTGGAGCTCCAGCAGCAAGTCGGCAAGGTACTCCAGCCTGTCCGTCATTCCTGCATTTGCCGCCGTGGCCATTTCCGGCATAGTGGGGGATGTCGACATTGGTTGCTTGCCCTGCCCGAACACGTCGCTGTGTACGTGTAACCCTAATTCATTCTATTTCAGGTTGCAATCTGCCTATTGGTGCAACCCCCAGGCGCGACCTGCTGGCCGTTTGACAGTCCGCCGTGGATCACCCATCTTCCCGCGCCATGAATGTGAGGCCGCCTGGGACGCTCAACCCTAGGGTTACAGACCGGGCCGCTCTCTTCCCCCAGAAAGCGAAATATGAACGTCCTGATCGTCGAATCCGCAGCGAAGGCCAAGACCATCAACAAATACCTTGGCCCAAGTTACAAGGTCATCGCATCCTACGGCCACGTGCGCGACCTTCCGGCCAAGGATGGCTCGGTGGAGCCCGATAACGATTTTGCAATGCACTGGGACGTCGACACCAAGTCCCAGAGGATCGTGCGCGAGATCGCGGACGCGGTCAAAACGGCCGACAAGCTGATCCTGGCGACGGACCCTGATCGCGAGGGTGAAGCGATATCCTGGCACATCCTGGAAATTCTTGCCCAGAAGAAGGCCCTCAAGAAGGACCTCGACGTGGAGCGCGTGGCCTTCAACGCCATCACCAAGCAATCGATCCTGGCCGCACTCAAGGAGCCGCGCAAGATCGATGCGCCACTCGTCGATGCATATCTGGCGCGGCGCGCGCTCGACTATCTGGTCGGATTCACCTTGTCGCCGGTGCTGTGGCGCAAGCTGCCCGGCTCGCGTTCGGCAGGCCGCGTGCAGTCGGTGGCGCTGCGCCTCGTCTGCGACCGCGAAGCCGACATCGAGGCATTCCGTACCGAAGAATATTGGACCATCGAGGCGCTGCTCGGCACCATCAAGAACGAGGACGTGAAAGCCCGCCTCGTCTCCATAGCGGGCGCGACGCTCAAGAAGCTCGACATCAAGGACGAAGCGAGCGCGCTCGACATCAAGGCGGCCATCGAGAAACAATCGTTTCGCGTCGCAAGCGTCGAAAAGAAGGCGGCCAAGCGCAATCCCTATCCGCCCTTCACCACCTCGACGCTGCAGATGGATGCTTCCCGCAAGCTCAATTTCTCCGCCAAGCAGACGATGCAGGTGGCCCAGAGGCTTTATGAGGGCGTGGACATCGGCGGGGAAACGGTCGGCCTCATCACCTACATGCGAACCGACGGCGTACAGATCGTGCCCGAAGCGGTCTCCGCCATCCGCGACGTGATCGCGGCGGAATACGGCAAGAACTACACCCCGTTTGCCCGTGAATACAAAACCAAGGCCAAGAATGCGCAGGAGGCGCACGAAGCGATCCGTCCGACCGATCCGCGCCGCAAGCCCGAGCATATCCGCAAGTATCTGGAGAAGGATCAGTTTGCACTTTACGATCTCGTCTGGAAACGGGCCATCGCCAGCCAGATGGCTTCCGCAGACCTGGAGCAGACCACGGCAGAGATCGAGGTGAAAGGCCGCGACGGCAAGGACTATGGTCTGCGCGCCAATGGCTCGGTCGTGACCTTCGACGGATTCCTGAAAGTCTACGAGGAAGGCCGCGACGACCGCTTCCGCTACATCGAAAAGGGCAAGGAAGATACGGAAGGCGAGGATGACACGACGCGCCGCTTGCCGCCTCTGGCGGCGGGCGACACGCTGAAGGACAAGCAGATCGACGCCGACCAGCACTTCACCCAGCCGCCGCCGCGCTTCTCAGAAGCGACACTGGTCAAGCGCATGGAAGACCTCGGCATCGGCCGGCCCTCGACGTATGCCTCGACGATGGCGACGCTGGTCGACCGCGGCTACGTCAGAATCGAAAAAAAGCGCTTGGTCCCCGAGGACAAGGGGCGCCTCGTCGTCGGGTTTCTGGAAAACTTCTTCAAACGTTACGTCGAATACGACTTTACCGCGAGCCTCGAGGACAAGCTCGACCTCATTTCCAACGGCGATCTCGATTGGAAGGCGGTCTTGCGCGACTTCTGGAAAGACTTCACCGCGGCCATCGAGGACATCAAGGATCTGCGCGTCGGCGAGGTGATGGAAGCGCTCAACGAAATGCTCGCGCCCCACATCTTCCCGCCCAGGGAAGACGGCTCGGATCCGCGTGTCTGCCCCAGGTGCGGCACCGGCCGGCTGAGCCTCAAGCCGTCGCGCTACGGACCGTTCGTCGGGTGCGGCAACTACCCCGAATGCAACTACACGCGCCAACTCACGCAGGCCGACGGCGCCGGGGCGGCGCTGGACGGCAAGGTGCTGGGCTACAACGCAGACGGCGTTGCGGTCACGCTGCGCAACGGGCGCTTTGGCCCCTATGTCCAATTGGGCGAGGCGGAGGGCGAGGAGAAGCCCAAGCGCGCCAGCCTGCCCAAAGGCGTGGATGCCGCCACACTGGACTTCGAGCGCGCCATGCAGTTCCTGTCGTTGCCGCGTGAGGTCGGCATCGACCCCGATACCCTAACGCCGATTACCGCAGGCATCGGGCGCTATGGGCCGTTCATCCTCCACGACGGCACGTATGCCAATCTGGAGTCGGTGGAGGACGTCTTCACCATCGGCCTCAACCGCGCCCGCGTCCTGTTGGCGGAAAAGCGTGCGGGCACCGGCAAGAGCCGTTTTCAGCGCGCCGCCCCGGCGGTTCTCAAGGACCTGGGCGAGCACCCTGTCGATGGGGGCAAGATCCAGGTGCTCTCCGGCCGTTTCGGGCCCTATGTGTCCCATGACAAGGTCAACGCCACGGTCCCCAAATCCAAGAAGCCCGAGGACCTGACGCTGGAAGAGGCCGTCGAACTCATCAACGAGCGCATCGCCAAGGGCGGCGGCAAGAAGCCGGCGAGGAAGGCGAAGGCACCCGCCAAGAAGGCCGCGTTTGCGGCCAAGTCGGCCAATGGCGAGGACAAGCCAGCGGCAAAGGCTGCGCCCGCCAAGAAAGCTGCAAAGAAGGCACCCGCCAAGAAGGCGCCCGCCGCCAAAAAGTCGGCGAAGGCCTGAGGCTTCGCAAGGTCAAGGAGAAGCGGTGGCCCGCAAACCCAAAAACCCGCGCGCCCCCGCAGACGGTGATCTGCCGAGCAGGGAGCAGGTCCTAGAGTTTCTGGGCTCAGCACAAACCAAAGCTGGCAAACGCGAGATCGCGCGCGCCTTCAACGTCAAAGGCGGCGCGCGCATCGCGCTGAAACGAATGCTCGCCGAGATGGCGCAGGAGGGGCTCCTCTCCGGCGATAAGAACGATCTGCGCGAGAGTGGCCGTCTGCCCCTTGTTAGCCAGATCGACATCACCGGGCGCGACCGCGACGGCGATCTCATCGGCAAGCCCGTGGCCTGGGAAGACGAAGATCCGCCGCCCGTGGTGCGCCTGCTCATCAGCACGCGCGCGGGCGATGGCGACATCGGCGCGGGCGACCGCGTGCTGGCGCGGCTTGTCAAGCTGCCGCGCGGAGCGGATGCGGATTACGAGGCAACGCCGATCAAGAAGCTGGCACGCGAGAAGCGGCGCCTGCTCGGCGTCTATCGCGAGGTCAAGCGCGGCGGCGGCGGCATCGAACCCATCGACCGCAAGGAACTCAAGAGCTGGTCCGTCGCGCCCGGCGACGAAGGCGATGCCCAGGATGGCGACCTGGTGCGCTTCGATCTGGTGCGCAAGGGTCGTTTTTCGACGCCGCGCGCTCATGTTCTGGAAAGCCTCGGCAATCCGTCCGACCAGCGCCGGATCTCGCTCATCGCGATCCACGCCCATGGCATTCCGGAGGACTTTCCCGCAAGCGCGATTAAGGAAGCCGAGCAACTCGATCCGCCCACCATGGAAGGGCGCACGGACTTGCGCGACGTGCCGCTTCTCACCATCGATCCCATCGACGCGCGCGATCACGATGACGCCGTCTATGCAGAGCCCGACACGGACCCCAGGAACGAGGCGGGATGGATCGTCATCGTCGCGATCGCCGACGTCGCCCACTACATCCGCCCGAGCACCAAGCTCGACCGTGAGGCGCTGTTGCGCGGCAACTCGGTGTACTTTCCCGACCGCGTTGTCCCGATGCTTCCGGAGAAGATCTCAAACGATCTATGCTCGCTGCGCGAAGGCGAGGAGCGTCCCTGCCTCGCCGCCCGCATGGTCTTCGACAAATGGGGCGAGAAGAAAAGCCACATCTTCCTGCGCGCGATGATGAAATCGGCCGCCAAGCTTTCCTACCAGGAGGCGCAGGCGGCCATCGACGGCGACATTTCGCAAAAGTGCGCGCCGTTGATGGACCGCGTGTTGAAGCCCCTGTGGGGAGCCTACGCGGCTTTGGCCAAGGCGCGCGACAAGCGCGGGCCCCTCGATCTCGATCTGCCCGAGCGCAAGATCAAGCTCGACGCCCAGGGCCGCGTCGAGCAGGTCATCACGCCCGAACGGCTCGAAGCGCATCGGTTGATCGAAGAAATGATGATCCAGGCCAACGTTGCCGCGGCAGAGACGCTGGAAGAAAAAAAGTCGCCACTCGTCTATCGCGTGCACGATGCGCCCAGCCAGGAGAAACTGAAGGGACTGCGCGATTTCCTTGAAACGCTCGACATGAAAATTCCCCACGCGGGCGCGTTGAAGCCCGATGCCTTCAACAAGGTTCTCGCACAGGCCAAGGATCTGCCTGTGCCCGATCTCGTCAACGAGGTGATCCTGCGCTCGCAATCGCAGGCCGAATACGCGCCCAGGAACATCGGCCATTTCGGATTGAACCTCGCGCGCTATGCGCATTTCACCTCCCCCATCCGGCGCTACGGGGATCTTCTGGTGCACCGCGCGCTGGTGCGCGCGCTAAGACTTGGCGAAGGCGGACTGACGGATGAGGAGATCCCGCGCCTGACCGCGATCGCCAAACAGATCTCCGACACCGAGCGCCGCGCCATGGCGGCCGAACGCGAAACGGCCGACCGGCTCATCGCCGCGCATCTGGCGGATCGCGTCGGAGCGACGTTCGCCGCACGCATCGCCGGCGTGACGCGCTCCGGGCTGTTCGTGAAGCTCAGGGATACAGGCGCAGACGGCTACATCCCGATCTCTTCGCTCGGCAACGATTACTATCACCATGTCGAAGCCGCGCACGCGCTCATCGGGGCACGCACCGGCGAGGGATACCGGCTGGGCGACGAAGTCGAGGTGCGGCTGCTGGAGGTAATTCCCTCGGCCGGCGCCATGCGCTTCGAGATGCTGACGCCCGGCAAACGCGGCCACTTCGCGAGCTTCAAGTCGGGCGGCGGCAAGCTGCCTCGCGCACCCCGCGCGGGAAAGCCCAAGGGGGGCGGCTTGCGCCGCCGGCGGCGATAAGACATGAAAAAAACGGCTGCGGCTTCGCAACGGCTTGCAACAGGCGGTTCGGCGGTACAATTTCTGACCCATGACAGTGATAAAGCACATCGGTGGCAACGACGGCGACCTTCCAGAGCGTGATGCCTGGGTGGCGCTCAAACGCGGCTGGAAGCAGAAGTGCCCGGCGTGTGCCGACGGCGCGATGTTCAGGAAGTACCTGAAGGTGAACGACATCTGCCCGGCATGCGGGGAGGAGTTGCATCATCACCGCGCCGACGACGCCCCGCCCTATTTCACGATGCTGATCACCGGACACGTGGTCGTCGGCGGCATCCTGGCCATGGAGCAAGCCCTCGCGCCGCCGACCTGGGTTCAGCTCGCCATCTGGCTGCCGGTCCTCGTGCTCATGAGCCTGTGGCTGCTGTCGCGCGTCAAGGGCGCGCTCGTCGCCTACCAGTGGGCCAACCGCATGCACGGATTTGGCGCGTTCGAGGCCGAGGGCGCGGATATTCCGCACGCTGAGCCTCGACCTGCCGGCGCGGCTTGAGACGCACAGCCGATGCCATGACGGCCGACCGCCACACCGCGAGCGCGTCAACTTCCGCCGAAGCGCCCATTCGCGATGCCGCCTCGATCCTGCTCGTCGATCGCGAGGCGGGGTCCCCGCGCCTCCTGATGGGACTGCGGCGTGCAGACAATGTCTTCTTGCCCAACAAGTGGGTATTTCCCGGCGGCCGGGTCGAGGCCGAAGATGGCGCGATCGCGACGGCGTCCTCCCTGCATCCCGACGATGAGGGCGCGCTGCTGGCTGCCCTGCCGGCGCCCGCGGGCAGGACGTTCGCCAGAGCCCTTGCATTGGCGGGCGTACGCGAGCTGTTCGAGGAAACCGGCCATGCCATGGCCGTCTCCACGGCAAGCGTGCGCTCGAAGGTTCCGGCGTCCGCAGGATGCGATGCAACCGCATGGCCTGCCTTCCACACACTTGGACTGATGCCTGCGCTGGCGCCCTTGCGGCTCGTCGCCAGAGCCATCACGCCCCCCGGCCGTCCGCGCCGCTACGACACGCGCTTCTTCGTCGCCGAACGCTCCTCGGTCATCGAAGGCGCGGGACCCGGAGACGGCGAATTTACCGATCAGGGGTGGTTCAGCCTGGAAGACGCGCGCGCGCTCGATTTGCCCAACATCACACGCCGCGTCCTTGCGGATCTCGAGGCGATCATGGCGCAGCCTGGCCAACTAAGCCTCGGCCCCGTACCGTATTATTACCAGGACGGCGGCAGCTTCCGCCGCGATCTCATTGGCCGCGGCCCCGAGCCGCTCTAAAGCTTGACAGGCGCTGTTCCATGGGTATGGTTCCCCACTTCCGAAACATCCCATCTTCGCTGGATTTCAAAGGCTCATCACCATGGCCAAGCCCGTAGTGCAAAAGATCAAGCTGCTGTCGACCGCTGGCACGGGCTTCTTCTATGTCACCAAGAAGAACCCCCGCACGTCGACGGAAAAGCTGGTGTTCAAGAAGTATGACCCGGTCGTGCGCAAGCACGTCGAGTTCAAGGAAACGAAGATCAAATAGGGTCTTCGCGCCCACATCGGACAATTCGAGTTTTGTGAGACTCTGGTTGCGAACGTGACCAGGGCCCGAAACTATCTCGGCAGCGGGGTAATCGTTCCGAGTTCGCCTCGTGACCCTGGTCCTTTCACCGGATGAGTTTCAAAGAGGGCGTTGTCCCTCACCCGGCTTATCGATCGAACCACTGCAACCATTCGAGGAGGCCACTCTTCAGGTCGCTACGGCTGATCACCCCTCATCCCATGGGCCATGCGGCGGACCCGAAAGGCGAGGGATCTATTGTTTGAAGAACAAATTTCCCCCCATTTACGACTGGCAAGGTAAAGTGTTCCTCTGATTGCGCGTGATACGTTGCAGAGTTAAGAGCATTTTGCAACAACCGCGTTGGCTGTTGTTATCCCGCAACAAATCAACACAATGTGCGGCTTTTTTAAGCCGCCATCACAGTTCGCGCCAACATGCTGATCTTATTGAAGATTATTTGAGATCCAGCAGTTCGACCGATCGCTCCACATGATAATTAGTCAGTAGTCGGCATTATCGCCAATTGCGTTGTCAGGCCGGTCCGTGAGCGGGCTGCTCACGCAGCGTCCGCAGCGACACGATTGCGGCCCCTGCGTTTTGCGGCATAGAGCGCATTGTCAGCACGCTTGTAGATCGTTTCCGGGGTGTCGTCGCCCCGTTCCAAAGTCGCGATGCCGACGCTCGTCGTGACGCGGATCGCACGACCCGGCGCGATGGCAAAATTCTCGGCGGCCACATATGCGCGCAGGCGTTCCCCGACCTGATATGCGCGCGCGATGTCCGTGTCTGGCATGATGATCACAAACTCCTCGCCGCCCAACCGGCAGGCGAGGTCGATGCCGCGCGTGTTGCGCTTGAGCCGAACGGCGAATTCCCGGAGCACCGTGTCGCCCGCGTCGTGGCCATGGGTATCGTTGACTTGCTTGAAGTGGTCGATATCCGCGATGAGCATCGACAGCGCCCGGCCGGTACGCAGCGAATCCGTCACCAACGTCTTGAGGTGGCTCTCCATGTAGCGGCGATTGTGAAGCCCCGTCAGTGCGTCCGTGATGGATTGCTCGACGGTTTCTTCCAATCGGTGGCGCAGGAAGTCCGAGTGACGCTTGCGTTTGATCTGCGTCTTGACGCGCGCGAGCAACTCGTGGCGGTCGATCGGACGCATGAGATAATCGTTCACACCCATGTCCAGGCCGCGCAGCAGGCGCGCCTCGTCGCCCGGCTCCACCAGAATGATGATCGGCAGGTGGCGCGTGCGGTCCAGCGAGCGGACCTGCGAGCAAAGCCGCAGGCCGTCGGAACTCTGCAGAGACAGGCTGACGACCAGCAGATCGAAATTGTGCTCAGCCAGCTTCGTCAGCGCGCTGTGCGCATCGCGCTCCGCGAAAGCGTCGTTGGTCTTCGACAGGACTTCCAGCAGACGCGCAGCCGAACGGGGGTGATCGTCCACGACGAGCACGCGCCCCGAGCGCCCCGAAAGCGCTTTTGCGAGCGCTCCGTCGTCGGGTATGCCCATCTGCTGCCCCGTCGAGGCGCGCATGATCATTTCGTCATTGAGCATCTTGAGGCGGGCGAGATTCTTGACGCGTGTCACAAGCGCGATGTCGTCGACCGGCTTGGTCAGGAAGTCGTCGGCGCCGCTCTCCAGACCCTGAACCTTGTCGGCGGGCTGATCGAGTGCGGTGACCATCACGACGGGGATATGATGCGTTTTGGCGTTCGTCTTGATCCTGCGGCAAACTTCGAATCCGTCCATGCCGGGCATCATGACGTCGAGCAGCACGACGTCCACGCGTTCGCGCGCCAGGATGTCGAGAGCCTCCCGCCCGCTGTAAGCGGACAGCACCTCGAAATACTCAGCCGCCAGCCGCGCCTCGAGCAACTTCACATTGGCCAGAATGTCGTCGACAACGAGAACTCGCGCAGTCATTTGAACTGGTACAATCTGTCTACCGGACGTTTACGACTTGCCGTGACCGATAAAGCGCTTCACCGTGTCGAGAAACGCCACTACCGATATCGGCTTGGAGATGTAGGCTTCGCAGCCGCCGGAACGTATCCGCTCCTCGTCGCCTTTCATGGCGAACGCGGTGACGGCAACGACCGGGATATCGCGCAGGTCATCGTCTTCCTTGATCCACTTGGTCACCTCGAGCCCCGAGACCTCGGGAAGCTGGATGTCCATCAAGATGAGATCGGGACGATGGGAGCGGGCGAGGCCCAATGCCTCCAGACCGTTGCGAGTCTGGATCGTCCGGTAGCCGTGGGCGGCGAGCAAATCGTGAAAGAGCTTCATGTTGAGCTCATTGTCTTCCACGATGAGAACGCAACGCTGCGTGGTCCGAGGGTCGCCCCCCCGGCGCTCGACCGTGTTTCTCGTTTCCTGATAGGTCATGAGGTCAGACCAAATTGCCCCGGCGGCCTCTATGTGCACCGATTCTCGCATAATGATCTTTGCACTTTGCATAAGAAGCCGTAACCAACGGTTAAAGCAGTTGCCTGTAGGGCACTTATTGAGGGCGAAGCGGTCATGAAACTGCGCAGGGGAGCACCCACAGGCGAGGAGGCGGAAACGCTCGCGTTGCAGGTGCTTAACTTCTTGGCCGCCGACCCGCAGAGACTGGTGCGTTTCCTCTCGTTAACGGGCCTTGGCCCCCGGGATCTCAAAAACTGGGGACAAGACCCCTCACTCGCCGTTGCCGTTCTCGACCATCTGCTGTCTGACGAAAGCCTGCTTTTGGTCTTTGCGGCCGAGCAGGGCATCCGCCCCGAGAGCGTCGCCGCGGCCCACGCCCTGCTCAGTGGGGGGCACGGCGGGGATTGGCAAAGCACATGACGGCCGCAAGCTCCATTCCTGCCCCCACACTGCGCGCCGGAATCGACCTTGGCGGCACGAAAATCGAGGGCGTGCTGCTGGGGCCCGATGGACAAGAGCGTGCCCGGCGGCGGATCGCCACCCCGCGCGGCGACTATGACCGGACCATCGCAGCTATCGCGCAACTGCTCGAAGCCCTCGAGCAGCAGGCCGGCGAGCGGGCGGCTGTGCCCGTCGGGCTTGCGATCCCGGGCTCCCTGTCCCGCCGCACCGGCCTCGTTCACAACGCCAATTCGACCTGGCTCAATGGCCGTGCGCTCGACCGCGATCTCCACCATCGCCTCGGGCGGCCCGTCGCCATCGCCAACGACGCCAACTGTTTCGCGCTGTCGGAAGCGACCGATGGCGCCGGGCAAGGTTGCCGGAGCGTGTTCGGCGTCATTCTTGGAACCGGCTGCGGCGGGGCGCTGGTTCACAAGGGTGCGCTGATCGACGGACCGCTCGGCATCGCAGGCGAGTGGGGACACAATCCCCTACCCTGGGCGCAACCCGATGAATATCCGGGCCCTGAGTGCTGGTGCGGCCGGCACGGCTGCATGGAAGCCTGGGTCTGCGGCCCTGCGCTGGCGGACGACCATGCCCGCAACACCGGCTCGCCGCTGACGGCTGAAGACATCGCCGCCGCCGCGGCTGGCGGAGACGCTCCGGCCGGCGCAACCTTGCGGCGCCACGCATCGCGCCTGGGGCGCGGGCTTGCCCATGTCGTGAACGTCTTCGATCCCGATGTGATCGTCCTGGGCGGTGGGCTCTCCAAGCTCGCGCACCTGTACGCCGAGTTGCCCAGGCTCATGTTCCCCTACATTTTCGCCGATGCGCCCGCCGTCGACGTCCGGCCGGCGAAATGGGGCGACGCCTCGGGCGTGCGCGGAGCCGCCTGGCTTGCCGGGAGCTGAGCGCGCCGCGCCGCTCTCGTTGCGGGGTGGAATGCCGCAAGGAGCGCCGCAGGCCCTACCGGCACTTCGAGGCAGGCAAAAGATCGAGTTGGGTGAGTTCACCCTTGATGGCGAATTCGCCATAGTCGATCTTGAGATCCTTGGTAATGCCATTCTCGAAATAGTTGAACGAAAGCTCGTAGGCGGGCGGGGCGTCTTCGTGATCCTTGCCGGTCTCGAAATAGCTGATCGACATGGGCCATGCGACCACGCCTGCAAGGTTGGCCGCAATCTTGTTCGAAACCGTATCCGGGGTGGCGGCGTGCTCGAGCTTCTTGCCGATGATGGCGGTCGTCGCGTAGTAGCGCTCGCCCTTTTCGGACCCATCATAAATATTCGCTGTCACCAGCGTCTTGCCTGTGCGTGCGGCTTCGATCAGTGCTGCGGCGTGCTGCATCGGGAAGTAGACGTCGCCCGGCAGGGCGATGCGCTTTTTTGCCGGCCGCGCAAGCTCGACACGCGTCTCGTCCTCGCCCTTTGCACCTTTCTGGCGCGCCGCATCGCCCTGGCTCGCCTCGATGATGGCGTCATTCTGGTATTGCGTGGAGGAAAAGCGCAGCCGCTTGCCGCCGGCCTCCTCCCAGCTCGACGTGCGCAGATCGTTGGTCGTCTCGATACCTTCCTGGTTGGACGAGCGCGTCACGAAACGCATGTTCTGCGTGAAGCCTTCGCACTGCGACCCCGTCAGCTCGTAGACCATGCGCCCCGTCATCTCCGAGACACCAGAGCCCGACGCAGAACTCACCAGGGAAATTTCATAGACGGCGCGATGGGGTACGAAGGTGACGCCGGCGTGCGCCGGCTGGGCCATCGTGGCAAGGGCCATCATGGCCAGACCCAGCGCGATGGCCCAGGATGACCAAACCGTCTGGCGCAAAGTGTCAACCAAATCACCATCTCCTGGCGGCCTGTGCCGCAATTGTTGAGATTTCCGGGCGACCTTAGAGTGCTTTTGGAAAAAGTGGAAACCGGTTTTCCTGCAAAGAGCGCGACAAAGCTCAAGTGCGCGGCTTTTGCCAAAAGTGGAAACCCGGTTCTTTCAGACAAACAGGCAGGCCCATTTGCGCGATTTGCACACAACGCGCGATGCCCCCAAGGCGCGGCGGGGGCATTGCAAAGGGCGCCCGCCGCGCCGTAAATGTCGGACCTGGGCCGCCTGTCAAACGCATTCACAGGCGGCAAACCCGTGCCCGAAACGAAAGATAAAATTCATGTCCGAGACTGCCGAAGACCGCCTGCAAACCCTGGGGCTGACGCTGCCCGAAGCCTCCAGCCCCCTCGCCAACTACGTACCCGCGCTGCTTGCCGGCAATCTGTTGTTCGTCTCGGGACAAATCTCGCGAAAACCCGATGGAACACTGATCACGGGCCTGCTTGGCGCCGGCCTGACAACGTCCGAGGGGCAGGCAGCGGCCAAGGGATGCGCGCTCGCCATCCTGGCCCAGGCGAAGAGCGCACTCGGCAGCCTGGAAAAGATCGAGCGCGTGGTCAAGCTCACCGGCTTCGTCGCCAGCACGCCACAGTTTCGCGAGCAACCCCAGGTGATCAACGGCGCCTCCGACCTGTTCGTGGCGGTGCTGGGCGACAGAGGCCGCCACACTCGCGCCGCGGTGGGCTCTGCGAGTTTGCCCGCGGGCGCGGCCGTCGAGATCGAGGCCATTCTCCAGGTGCGCGCCTGAATGCTGGACCACGACGCCTTCTTCCGGCCGATCGCACATCGCGGCTTGCACAACGCCAACAAGGGTATCATTGAAAACACCGCACCCGCGTTCGAGGCGGCTATCGCCAAGGGCTACGGCATCGAGTGCGATTTGCGCGCCGCCGGCGGAGGCTTGCCCATCGTCTTTCACGACGAAACGCTGAACCGCCTGGTGATAGGCAAGGGGCGGGTCAGCGATCTGAAGGTGCGCGATCTCAAGGCGCTCGCCTACAAGAACTCGGACACGCGCATCCTCACCTTTTCGGACCTGCTCGATCTGGCCGGCGCAAGGGTGCCCCTCTTGGTCGAAATCAAGAGCGAGTGGGACCCGCCCGACAAATCGTTCCTGTCGCGCGTCGCCAGGCTGGCGCAGGCCTACAAAGGTCCGATTGCGCTGATGTCCTTCGATCCCGATGTGATGGCGGCTGTGCGCGAGCTTGCGCCCAAGGTGGCGCGCGGCATCGTCTCGGGCAGCTATGCAGGCCAGGGATGGTGGCAGAAGAAATTGCCAAAGTCGCGCGCGCAGGATCTGCGCGACCTGCTCTTGTCGGGGCCGGCCGATCCGCAATTCTACGCTTATCAAGTCAGCGCGCTGCCCACCGCCGTAACGCGTTATGCGCGCGAGGTGTGCGGGCTTGCGCTGTTCACGTGGACGGTACGCACTGCCAAGGACCGCGCGCTGGCGGCCCGGTGGGCGGATGCCGCGATCTTCGAGGGATTTGAACCTTAGGTGCGCGCTGAAGTCCGGCCCAGGCTTATGGCTGACATCGGGATCCAGCGCCTCCACATGTGCGTATTTCTGTTAGAATTCTGCATCGGGCAGCAGGCCGTCGGCGCTGCCGCGATAACGAAGGTGCCCCGTTGCCCGATACCAAAGGCGTGGAAGTAAAGGTCGTTCCGGCACTCGCTGCTGTCGATGCCGCAAACTGGGATGGCGTCGCCAATCCGGCGCCTGCCCTTTACAATCCATTCGTGTCGCACGCCTTCCTTTTGGCGCTCGAGCAAGCCAGGTGTGTCGGGCCGGGCACCGGCTGGATGCCCCGACACCTCGTCGTCGAAGGCGACGACGGCCGCATCAAGGCCGCCGCTCCCTGCTACGCGAAGACCCATAGCCAGGGCGAATACGTCTTCGATCACTCCTGGGCCGATGCCTACATGCAGGCCGGCGGGAGCTATTATCCAAAGTTGCAGATCGCCGTGCCGTTCACGCCCGTTCCCGGCCCCAGGTTGCTCGTGGAGCCCGGCGCGCAAGCGGCCGCCAATGAGCAGGTGCTTGCAGCAGCGGCCATCGAACTTGCAGGCCAGGCGGGATTCTCATCGGTCCATCTGACCTTCATCGATGGCGCGCTCCAGGAGCGGCTTGGCGGGCTCGGCTTTCTCAAGCGCACGGGCCAGCAGTTCCATTGGACGAATCAGGCTTATGCGACGTTCGAAGAATTTCTTGCCACTTTCGCCTCGCGCAAGCGCAAGGCGGTGCGCAAGGAACGTGAGCAGGCGGTGAGCGCCGGGATCGAGATCGAACACATAAAGGGGCGCGACATCACCGAAGCCCACTGGGATGCCTTCTTCGACTTCTACATGGACACGGGCAGCCGCAAATGGGGCCGCCCTTACCTCAACCGCACCTTCTTTTCACTCCTGGGCAACGCGATGCCCGAGCGATGCCTACTCGTCATGGCCAGGCGCGCAGGGCGCTACATCGCGGGCGCGCTGAACATGATCGGCGGCGATTGCCTGTTCGGACGCTACTGGGGCGCAACCGAGCATCACCCCTTCCTGCACTTCGAGGTCTGCTACTATCAAGCTATCGAATACGCCATCGCGCATCGGCTGGCGCGCGTGGAGGCCGGCGCGCAGGGCGAACACAAGCTGGCCCGCGGCTACATGCCGGTGGAGACCTATTCGGCGCATTGGATCGCCGATCCCCACCTGCGTCGCGCCATCGCGCGCCATCTGGAGCGCGAGCGCCTGGCCGTGAGCGAAGCCAACGAGGATCTGGCGGAACTCGGCCCCTACCGGAAGGCTTGATGTTTCGCGATTGCAGGAGGGCGCCTTGCCTCGCCCGGCTTTACGCGTAACGCATCATGGGCTTTAAGTGGCCTGCAATCACGGCCAGGGAGACGCCCCATGACGACCTACGATCCCGACAACATCTTCGCCAAGATCCTGCGCGGCGACATCCCCTGCCACAAGGTCTACGAAGACGACGTCGCGCTTGTGTTCATGGACGTGATGCCGCAATCGCCGGGGCACGTATTGATCGTGCCCAAGGCGCCGTCGCGCAACGTCTTTGACGCGGACCCGGCCGTGCTCGCCAAGATTCTCCCGCTCGTCCAAAAGATCGCCATCGCCTCCAAGGCCGCATTCAACGCCGACGGCATCACCGTGTGGCAACTCAACGAGCCCGCCGGCGGGCAAACCGTGTTCCATCTGCATTACCACGTCATTCCACGCTACGAGGGTCAGCCCCTGCGCACCCACGCGGGCAAAATGGAGGACGCCGAGGTCCTCCGGGCCAACGCTGCCAAGCTGAAAGAGGCACTCGGCTGAAGCGGGCGCATGGCAGCCGGCCGGCGCCTGGCTCACCCGCAAGCGCGCCTTCCTGGAAAGACCCGATGGGCTGGCGGCGGTTACGCGCCCGCCCAAAATGCGAAACGGAGTGGTCGGGGAGACCACTCCGTCGAGGCGCTAGCCTTATTGACAGAATGAGGAAGGACGACTTGCCCATTCTGTTCGTCGCTGACGCTCTGGGGGGAGAGAGCGTTTCACAGCGCGACGAGATACATGGCTGCAATTCAGCGATGGAGTGAAGGTGTCGTGATTTGCGGATTATCGCAAGAGCAAATCCGCAAGGTTGCATTTGCGATCAGCAGCAGCGCGACGGCTCCTTGGCCCTCCACGCGGCACTCCCGGCGATGTATGCCTAACCGACCAGCATCTCGCGGGTTTAAAGAGGCTATCCGCCGATCTTCCGACGCCGGAACCTAGTTCCCGTTGAGCCCCATTTCCCTGCTTTGGAGTTTCTTCTTCCATAGGATCTCCATTGCCACGATGTCGTCAGATGATGCGGAAGACCCTGCGACATCGAGAATAGAAACCTGATAATCGGAAGCCTCGCGACTTTTGAGCATCACGTTGCCGCCGTGATTATTCGGAGAATATACGAGCCATCGTCCGTAAAAGCCCTCCGAGCCGGTGGCTGAGCCCACATACTGCTCCCGAGTGCGAGGGCACGTCAGCAGGTAGACGCCCCGAGAAACCCTCAAAGCCGCGATCCACGTAATGGGAAGACGCTCAATCTTGGATAACGGCTCCATAAAGCGTAAGTAGCCGGGAAACTCCGGCTCTTGAAATGTTTCCCGGATATGAAGAACACTCTTGTTCTGGTTATCCGCGCGCTGGATCCAGGCGCGTTCAGAGCTACCCCAGTCGATGACGAGCCTCCCACTCAGGTCCTCCAAGCGTTGGTCGATCTCCAGATCGTAGAGATCGCATGTGCCGGCGGGATCGAATCCATCGGTGTGCCGCCAGCGCATCTCGGTTTCGTTTAATCCAGCGTAAGCACACCGGTATAGTCCGGCAAACATTGTCTCACCCGTAGGCGGAACTATGAACGAAGCCCAGTATGAAGCTTGAAGCCTAGTACGGTTCTTTATGCTCTGAGAGTGCTGGTAGTACTCGAAGGCGGGCCGATCGTCCCGCCATAACTCGTACGGCGATCGCCCGCGATCCGAACGGCCATCTTGATGGCGAAGAAGGCGAACCGTTGATGGCGCAATTTCGAATTGGTGAAGCAGAGAGTTGAAGAGAAGAGTCATATGGCATCATGACGATGGATCGGAGGTTCCAATCTACTCTATCGACGCCGATTCGGCTTCTCGGCAGTCGCGGCCGCGAGCCCCTCATTGCATGGTGCCGCGATAAAAAACGCCGGGCATTGCTGCCCGGCGTTTGAATTATCTACGTCATGGAAAGAAGACCTCAGTCTTCCTTCTTCTTGCGAGGCACCGTCGGCACCGCGCCCGCCTTGGTTGGCTTTTCGCCCTTGTCCTTGGGGCCCGGAAGGGCCTTCTTCGGCGTGGCATCGACGAGCACAGGCTGTGGACCATCGTCCTCGTCCTCCTCGCTCTTGGCCTTCTTGGAGGGATCGCCCGGAATGAGCTCGAACACGAGGGTGCGCTCCTCTCCCTTGCCCGCTACGAGCACTTTCACCGTGCCGCCATGCTCCAGCTTGCCAAACAGCAGCTCTTCCGCGAGCGGCTTCTTGATGTGCTCCTGGATGACGCGCGCCAGCGGGCGAGCGCCGAACTTCTCGTCGTAGCCCTTTTCTGCGAGCCACCCGACAGCCTCATCCGACAGCTCGATGGAGACACCGCGATCAGCCAGTTGCGCTTCCAGCTGGAAGACGAACTTCTCGACCACCTTGGCGATGATTTCGGGCGGCAGGCCGGAGAACGGCACCACGGCGTCGAGACGGTTGCGGAACTCGGGCGTGAACAAGCGGTTCACGGCCTCCGTATCCTCGCCTTCACGCTTGGCGCGGTTGAAGCCCATGGGGGGCTTCGACATGTCGGACGCGCCCGCGTTTGTCGTCATGATCAGCACGACGTTACGGAAATCGACCGATTTGCCGTTATGGTCCGTCAGCTTGCCGTGGTCCATCACCTGCAGCAGGATATTGAACAGGTCGGGGTGAGCCTTCTCGATCTCGTCGAGCAGCAGCACCGAGTGCGGATGCTGATCGACGCCGTCGGTGAGAAGACCGCCCTGGTCGAAGCCCACATAGCCCGGAGGCGCACCGATCAGCCGCGAGACCGTATGCTTCTCCATGTATTCTGACATGTCGAAGCGCAACAGCTCCACGCCCATCAAGTTGGCGAGCTGCTTGGCAACTTCCGTCTTGCCGACGCCGGTGGGGCCGGAGAACAGATAGCAGCCGATCGGCTTTTC
>DAOKZR010000014.1:0-24244 GCA_035325525.1 Hyphomicrobium sp.
ACGAGCACTCCGGCGCTTTCAACCTCGAAAATCCGGCGTGACGTCCAGGATGCGCTCCGGAAAAGAACAGACCAGCCGGTGGCTCCTCCTGAACGTTGAACCGTGGCCGTACGGATGTTATACGCCGGAATGGGGTTTCCGCACCTCGGAATATCCTCACGCACCTCGGAATATCCTCAAAGGGTTGGGGACAATTCGTCTTATGGAGGTGTCTCGAAGCACTGAACGCATTTTTTAAGAAGGGGTGGAGATGCTTGCAAGGTATCGTCAAATCTTGAGTTCGATAAAGGGGTATCTTCCAGCCTCGCAACGGAACGTCTCGCAATCAAGGAGAGAAATAGAAAATTTGCGCCGCGTGTGCTTGGAAATCAATCACGATATCGGCGCGATTAGGGAGTCGCTCAGTCGGCAGCAGTCGTTGGCGGAAGGTCAGAAAGATAACAGGGTAATTTTGCTTGACTACCCCATTCGTCCAAGAAAACGATCTTATGAGGATACGATAGCAGGGAAGGAACTAATTTCGCTATTCTCCGAGCACGAGCCGCGCTACCGGCAATTGCTGCAGGATATCGCATCCTATGGGCAGGATCTGCGGGCGATAGGCGTAAGCGATGCGCGCCCGATGGAGCCAAATTGGGTCAATGGCTGGCTGCCGGGACTCGATAGTGCTCTCATATATACCTTGATACGCAAGAACTCACCCCGCATTTATTTGGAAGTAGGGTCTGGAAATTCGACCAAATTTGCGCGTAGAGCAATTATGGATGGGATGTTAGACACCACGATCATTTCGATAGATCCCCATCCGCGAGCCGAAATTGATGCAATCTGTGACGAAATAGTACGACAACCGTTGGAGGATATGGATCAGACAATATTCAACCGTCTAACCGCGGGCGATGTTTTATTCGTCGACAATAGCCATAGATGCTTTCAGTCGTCTGACGTCACAGTTTTTTTTACCGAGATCTTGCCAACCCTGGCGGAGGGCGTAATTTGGGGAATTCACGACATATTATTGCCTTATGACTATCCGAATGATTGGCTCGATAGATTTTATAGCGAGCAATACGTTCTAGCATCATATCTTCTTGGTGGGCACAAGAAAGACGAGGTTATATTTCCGGCAATGTTCGTTTCGAAGCATCCAGTTCTTTCATCTATTGTGGAAGATATTTTTTCGGATCCTCATTTCGCGCCGATCGAGACGCACGGAGGAGCGTTCTGGATGCAGCGCAAATGCTAATGGAGTTCATCGGCGAGCGAGATGCTTGTCTCGAGAGCGGCGTTCTGAGGCTAGACTTGGGGTTGCGACAACCGGGGGCGTGACCGGAAGCACGTTGAATGGCGGCGACGGGCGCCTTGACAGGCAATATTTCTTGCCGGAAATATCCCGGACCTGCGTTGCGCATCCGCACGCGCGCTGCCGCAGCGGCCGTTGCCGGAACTTGCGCGAATATCGATACCACTGACCGGAAGGTGCGCCATTTCTCCTGAGGATTGGACGGCCATTGGCCTGAGCCTGAAGGTGGCTCTCGTAGCCACGCTGGCGGCTTTGCCGGTTGCCATCGCCTTTGCGTACCTGCTGGCCCGCTACCGCTTTCCCGGCAAGACGCTGCTCGATGCGGTGCTGCATCTGCCGCTCGTCTTGCCCCCCGTGGTGACGGGTTATGCCCTGCTGCTCGTCTTCGGGCGCAAGGGGCCCGCCGGCGCATGGCTCTTCGATCATTTTGGAATCGTCTTCTCATTCCGCTGGACGGGCGCGGCCTTGGCCTCGGCCATCATGGGCTTTCCGCTGATGTTGCGCGCCATCCGCCTGTCGTTCGAAAGTATCGACAGACGGCTGGAAGATGCGGCGGGCTCGCTCGGCGCCAACAGCTGGTGGACGTTCGCGCTCGTCACATTGCCGCTGGCGCTGCCGGGCGTCGTGGCCGGGGCGCTCCTTGGCTTTGCCAAGGCGCTTGGCGAGTTCGGCGCCACCATCACATTCGTTTCCAATATTCCTGGCGAAACACAGACGATCGCGTCGGCGATCTATACCTACACGCAGGTGCCGGGCGCGGAGGCCGGCGCCATGCGCCTGATGGCCTTCTCCATCGTCATCGCGCTCGGCGCCGTCATCCTCGCGGAAGTACTGAACGGGCGCATGCAGAGACGCATTGCGGTGTACGACCGATGAAGCGCGGGGCATCATGATCGAGTTCGATGCGCGGCTGAAGCGCAATGGCTTTACGCTCGACGCGCAATTTTCCACCGATGTGGCGATCCTCGCGCTGTTTGGGCCCTCGGGCTCGGGCAAGACCACGGTGCTGCACCTGATCGCGGGATTGGTGCGCCCGGACGAGGGGCGCATCGCTGTCGGCGGCCGTGTGCTCGCGGATACGGCCAATCACCTCTTCGTGCCCAACCATCGGCGCCGTGCGGGCCTCGTATTTCAGGATGCGCAGCTCTTTCCCCACATGAGCGTCGAGCAGAACCTGCGTTTCGGCCGGCGCTTCTCGCAGGATCTGGGGCGGAAGATTCCGTTCGATGCAGTGGTCGATACGCTGCAGATCGCGCCGCTGCTCGGACGGCGCGCACCCGCGCTTTCGGGTGGAGAGAAGCAGCGTGTCGCCCTGGGCCGCGCGTTGCTTGCGGGCAGCGACATCTTGTTGCTCGATGAGCCGCTCGCAAGTCTCGACGATGCGCGCAAGGAGGAGATCCTGGGCTTGATCGCGCGGGTGCGCGACGAGTTCGCCATTCCGATCATCTACGTGACGCATTCGGCGCCAGAAGTGCGCAGGCTGGCCGGCCATGTGATCTTGTTGAACGGCGGCCGCATTGCTGCGCGGGGGGCGCCGCACGAGGTGCTTGCAGGCTGAAGCCCGGCGCAGGAAACGCACGGGTCAGACCCGGAAATCCTTGCGCGCTCCGAGCTTCTTCTCCATCGCCTTGAGCGGTTTGGCAAAGGTCTTGAGCGCTTGGGCTTCCATGGCGCGGTAGTCGCGCACGAGCGCCTGACCGAACGGTGTCAAACGGGCTGAGCCGCCGCCCTTGCCTCCGTGCTGGCGTTCGACGGCCGGCTCGCGGAAGGTACTGTTGATGCTTTCGGCCAGATACCAGGCGCGTTTATAAGACATGCCCATGGCCTTGGCGGCGCGCGCGATCGACCCGTGCTCGCCGATCAGTTCCAGCAGTTGAATGCGGCCATGGCCGATGTAGCGTTCTTCATCGAAATCTATTCGCAGGATAACGCGTGTCATTCTTCGGCGACTCCGGTCGGTCAGGCTGGCTTGACGGCAGCAGCCAGATAATTGACGCCGGTATCGGCGGCTCGGCTCCACACGTCGCGCAGCGGATTATATGTCATACCTTCGAAACGCACATCACGCAGTCCTGCGGCAGTGCAATGTTGCGCGAGTTCATCGGGCGTGACGAAACGCTCCCACTGATGGGTGCCGCGCGGCAGCCAGCGCAAGACGTACTCGGCGCCGAAGATGGCAAGCGCCCAGGCCTTCATCGTGCGGTTGATGGTGGACAGGAAGAGCATGCCGCCGGGCCTCACCAGCTTGGCGCACTCTGCGATGAAGACGCCGACGTCGGGAACATGCTCGACAACCTCCAGGCACGTGACGAGGTTGAAGGTCTCGCCCCTGGCGACCAGGTCTTCCACCCGCATGGCGCGGTAGTCGATGGCAAGGCCTTGCGGATCCGAGTGTCCCTTGGCTATGGCGATGTTGCGCTCCGACGGGTCGATCGCGGTCACGCTGGCGCCCATGCGTGCCAGCGGCTCGGAAATGAGCCCGCCGCCGCAGCCGACGTCGAGTGCGCTGAGCCCGGCGAGGGGTTTCATGCCTTTGGCGTCGCGGGCAAAGTGTGCGACAGCGCGGTCGCGGATGAAGGACAACCGCGGCGGCCCGATCTGATGCAGCGGGCGAAATTTTCCCGCAGGGTCCCACCACTCGGCCGCAAGGCGGGAGAACCGCTCCACCTCCTGGGGATCGAGCGTTTGGCCGTTCCCTGGGAGATTATGGGGCACGCGGTTCGTGTCGGGGCTGTGGTGGGCCATTCAGCATCCTTTCCGGGGCAGGCCGCGGCCGTCGAGGCCGTCTGGCGGGTGTACTGCGAGCCCCAGGCGCACGGATTGTCAAGCCGGGGGGCTGACCGGGGCCCATGTCTTGTTGCGGTGGGGGCCCATAGCCGCTAAGAAGCGCCTCGTCTCATATGATTTTGTGGGCTTTGCATTCACCTTAAGTCCAAGGTGCGGCGTCCGGTTGCGCCCTGGGGCTGTCCGCGCTTGCGGAGGTGAGGCTGGATGTCAAGCCCGGGAAGCGGCAGGTTCGATGGCTGTTGTAGTGATGAAATTCGGCGGCACGTCGGTCGCCAATATCGAGCGCATCCGCAACGTGGCCAGGCACGTCAAACGTGAGGTCGACGCAGGCAACAAGGTGGCCGTGGTCGTCTCCGCCATGTCGGGCGCGACGAACCAGCTCATCGCCTGGGTCAAGGAAGCCTCGCCAAATAGCATTTATGATCCGGTCGAATACGATGCCGTCGTCGCGACCGGTGAGCAGGTGACGGCCGGACTTCTCGCGCTGGCGCTGCAGGACATGGGCCATAAGGCGCGCTCGTGGACAGGTTGGCAGATCCCTGTCAAGACGACCGCCGCCCATGGCGCCGCCCGCATCCTGGATATTCCCGGCGAGGAGATCTCCCGGCGCCTCGATGCCGGCGAGATTGCCGTCGTCACCGGTTTCCAGGGCATCGAGCCCGTCACCAACCGCGTCTCGACGCTGGGCCGCGGAGGTTCCGATACCAGCGCCGTCGCGTTGGCCGTGGCGCTGAAGGCGGATGTCTGCGACATCTATACGGATGTCGACGGCGTCTATACAACGGATCCGCGCATCGTTTCCAAGGCTCGCCGCCTGCCGAAAATCTCCTACGAGGAGATGCTCGAAATGGCCTCGCTCGGCTCCAAGGTTTTGCAGACTCGCTCCGTGGAGCTTGCGATGGTGCACCGGGTCCGGACGCGGGTACTGTCGAGCTTTGTGGCTCCGGATGCCATGAGGGCTGTCGACATGAAGAATCTGGAAGACATCGGCACTATCGTTTGCGACGAGGATGAAATCGTGGAACAGCAGGTTGTGAGCGGCATTGCCTACGCCAAGGACGAAGCGAAGGTTACGGTCCTCAATGTCGACGACAAGCCCGGCATCGCGGCGCGCATCTTCGGCCCCCTCGCGGAAGCCAACATCAACGTCGATATGATCGTCCAGAACGTCACGCCCGACGGCAAGAAGACCGACATGACGTTCACAATTCAATCCGCAGAGCTGCCGCGCGCGCTCGACGTGCTCAAGAAGGCCAAGGCGGACATCGGCCCCTTCGAGGTCAGAAGCTCCGACGACGTCGTCAAAATCTCAGTCATCGGCATCGGCATGCGCAGCCACGCCGGCGTGGCCTCACAGATGTTCAAGGCGCTGTCGGACAAGGGCATCAATATCCACGCGATCTCGACATCCGAGATCAAAATCAGCGTATTGATCGATGCAGCCTATGCGGAGCTTGCCGTGCGCACTCTGCATTCGACATATGGTTTAGATGGCGACTGAGGCGATGCCGGCGCTGAGAGAGCCCGGCTGACCCGCTGTCTTTGGTGGACAGGACACCCGCGAGCACGAACACGCGGACAGAGCGGCGAAGGCGATGGTAACCCGGCGCGAAGATCCAAGACCACTTCCCAGCGAAACATCGCTGCGCGCGATCATGCGCGGGCTGCGCGAGATCATGTCTGCCGACGAGCCCGGTCAGCAGAAACTCGACCGGATCGTGCGCCAGATCGCCGGCGTCATGGTCGCGGACGTCTGCTCGATCTACCTCAAGCGCCAGGACGGCTCCTTGGAGCTGTTTGCAACCGAAGGCCTCAACCCCGCAGCCGTGCACCGCACGCGCCTGAAGCGCGGTGAGGGGCTTGCAGGGCGTTGCGCGGAACTGGGCGTGACGGTGAACGAGCCGGAGGCTTCGAGTCATCCGGCATTCTCCTACCGGCCGGAGACGCACGAGGAGGTCTACCACTCGCTGCTGGCTGTACCGATCGAGAGGTCGGGCCAGATCCTGGGCGTGCTTGTCGTTCAGAATCGCAAGACGAAGGAATATTCCGACGAGGACGTGGAGGTGCTGCAATCCACCGCCATGGTGATTGCCGAAAATCTCATCTCCGGCGCGGTTGCGGGCACCGACGCAGCCATCGAGATCTCCCTATCCCAGCCCATGGTGATCGAAGGCGAAGCGCTGTCCGACGGCATCGCGCTGGGCCACGTCGTGCTGCACGAGCCGCGCATTGTCGTCACGCAGCTCATGGCCGACAATCCTTCCGTGGAAATCGAGCGCCTCAACAGCGCACTCGACAAACTCATCGCTCATATCGACGACATGTTCGAGCATGAGCACCTGGCCTTCGCGGGCGAGCATCGCGAGGTTCTGGAAGCCTACCGCATGTTCGCGCACGACAAGAGCTGGCACCGCCGGCTGCGCGAGGCGGTCGAAGGCGGCCTCACGGCGGAAGCCGCCGTGGAGCGCGTGCAGAACGCGATGCGCACCCGCATGTTGCGCCAGCACGATCCCTATTGGCGCGAGCGTCAGCGCGATCTCGACGATCTGTCGGATCGTCTCAAGCGGGTCCTGGCCGGCCGCATTACCAGCGCCGATGCGCAGTCGAGCCTGCCCTCCGACACCATCCTCGTGGCGCGCACCATGGGGCCGGCCGAACTCCTCGATTATGATCGTACGCGGCTGCGCGGCCTGATTGTGGAAGACGGCTCGCCGCAGAGCCATGTGGCGGTGGTCGCCAAGGCTTTGGGTATCGCTGCGGTCGGCCAGGCGTCCGGCGTCGTCGAACGCGTCAGCGCGGGTGACGCGGCCATCGTCGATGCCGTTTCGGGCGAGGTGCACTTGCGCCCCACCGGCGAGGTGATCGCGGCCTACTCCGACAAGGTCCGCTTCCGCGCCCGCAAGCAGAAGCGCTATATGGCGCTGCGTGACCGGCCGGCCGTCACCAAGGATGGCGTGCGGGTCTCGCTGCATATGAATGCCGGTTTGATCGTCGATATGCCGCATCTGCGCGAATCCGGCGCGGATGGCGTCGGGCTCTATCGCACCGAGCTGCAGTTCATGCTCTCGGACGCCTTTCCGCGCCTCGACAAGCAGACGCAGCTTTACAGCTCGGTGCTGCGCGAGGCGGAGAGCAAGCCGGTCGTGTTCCGCACGCTCGATATCGGCGGCGACAAGGTCTTGCACTACCTGCGCCAGCCCAAGGAAGAAAACCCGGCCATGGGTTGGCGCGCGATCCGCATGGCCATCGACCGGCCGCAGCTCTTTCGCGTTCAGGTGCGCGCGATGATGAAGGCCGCCTCCGGCCAGGATCTTCGCCTCATGATTCCCATGGTCTCGGCGGCGGCAGAGATGGGGCTCGTGCGTGCCTTGATCGAAAAGGAAATCGCCTTCCTCAAGCGCCACGGCCACACCCTGCCGAGTAAGCTCTCGGTAGGCGCGATGCTGGAAGTGCCGGCCCTTCTCTTCGAACTCGACGAATTCCTGCCGCAGGTGGATTTCATCTCGGTCGGCTCCAACGACCTCTTGCAGTTCCTGTTTGCAGCCGACCGCACCAACGCTCGCGTTGCGAGCCGCTTCGATGTGCTCTCGGTCGCGCCCCTGCGGGCGCTCAGGACGCTGGTGAAGGCGGCCAGGAAGCACCAGATACCGGTCAACGTCTGCGGTGAAATGGCCGGACGGCCGATCGAGGCGATGACGCTCATCGGTCTTGGCATCCGTTCTCTGTCGATGGCGCCAGCCTCGATCGGACCGGTCAAGGCGGCCATCCTTTCGATGGATGTCACAAAAGTCACAGACAAGGTCGAAAATCTGTTGAAAACAGGATCGGGCAACGTGCGTGAAGAACTCACGGAATTTGCCGTTTCACAAGGGATTGAACTGGAAAACTGAGGCGGCGCGAACTGACTGGCGCCGCGATCCTCGGTCTTTGACAGTGCAGCCGGTTTTGGATCAACATATTTAAAAAAGGGTTGTCTGCCTCACGCTCGTGGGGTGGATGCGTTGTGTGGGGTTCGTGTTCAGTTGAGTGCTTATCGCGACAGCGCCAAGCTTCGCAGCGCCAGTGCGTTTGCCGGCGGCGGCAGGGTATTTGCCCACAGGTCGAATTCTCCGGCAGTCGAGATGCGTGCCCGTGGCGTGCAGCCAATTTCCTCGCATTCCCCGCAAGCGGCCGCTGCGCCGTTCGCGCGCCTTGAGCGGACACAGTGGGCCGATGGCGGCGCCAGCGCTCAAATTCGCGCCGATGTCGCCCGGTTTTTCGTGGACCTGCGCCGTACCATCGGCGTCAGCCCGGCTGAGGCGGCCGCTCACCTGCGCACGTCTTTGTCGACGATCTCCGCCCTTGAGCAGGCGGATGCCCAAAACCTGCCGCCATGGCCGCAGGTGCAGCGTATCGTTTCCGCCTATACGGCATGGGCCCGGATCGACGGCACGCCGGTTCTGACTGCGCTCGGGATTTTGGCCCGCGATGCCGAACAGCGCCAACAGATGGCTCGCCAAGCCGAAGCTTTGCGCCCCGCCATGAATGCGTCGTCGGAGCGGCTGCGCCAGATGCGCGCCATGATCGCCGAAAGCGCCAAGCGGCTGCCGATCGAAGCGCTGAATCAGGCGCGCGAGCGGCCCGTGCGCACTTTTTACGCTCTGTCCGTGCCGCTGGGCCTTGTGCTTGTCATCCTCAACACCAATGTGTTGGGCGGCGCCTTGTCCTATCTGCCGGGGCCGTTCAAGGCGACCGCCCGCTATCTTCACGATGTCATGGCCGTGCATTTCGCGCCCGAACGTGAAGGTCTGAAGTGGATCGAGGTGACCGACCCGCGCTCGCGGCGGTCCGACCGGCTGCACGAGCACGATCGTTAGACGCCGGGGCTGGCCTGCCGCCGAAAACGGTGGCATTGCATGGAACCACGGCGACCCAGCCGCCGGCCGGAGAACCGGCGCACGGATCGTCGCCCGATACGTACAAATTCCACCTTTGGCCAATGCGCCCCTGCGGCCCCTTTTGGAAATTCAGATTTATTATGCCGACGACAACCCTTCCCACCGAAAAGCTCGAACGCCTCACCGAGCGGTGGATGGCCATCCAGGACGAACTCAACAACGGCGTCTCGCAGGCGGCGTACGCCAAGCTCAACAAGGAGTTCTCCGACCTTTCGCCGGTCGTCGCCAAAATTCAGGAACTGCGCAAGGTCGAGGACGAACTGGCCGGCATCGAGCAGATGATCGGCGATCCTGCCGCCGACAAGGACATGGTCGAGATGGCCTACACCGAGCGGGCCGAGCTCGAGCCACGGGTGGACCAACTGGTCAGGGACCTGCGCATCGCGCTTCTGCCCAAGGACGCAGCGGACGAAAAGAGCGCCATTCTCGAAGTGCGCGCGGGGACCGGCGGCGACGAGGCGGCGCTGTTCGCGGCCGACCTTGCCCGCATGTACACGCGCTATGCTGAACTTAAAGGCTGGAGGACGGAAATCATATCAGCCTCCGAAAACGATCTTGGCGGCTACAAGGAAATCGTCATGTCAGTTTCGGGGCAGGGCGTGTTCGCGCGGTTGAAGTTTGAAAGCGGCGTGCATCGCGTGCAGCGCGTTCCCGCCACCGAGGCGAGCGGGCGCATCCACACGTCGGCCGCCACAGTCGCCGTGCTGCCGGAGGCGGAGGACGTCGACGTCGATATCAAGGCCGAAGACATTCGCATCGATACGATGCGCGCGGGCGGCGCGGGTGGACAGCATGTCAACAAGACGGAATCTGCGGTGCGCATTACGCACCTGCCGACGGGCATCGTCGTCGTATCTGCCGAGAAGTCGCAGCATCAGAACCGCCGTCTTGCCATGCAGGTGCTGAAGGCTCGCGTCTACGAATTGGAGCGGGAAAAGGCCGCTTCGGAACGTTCTCAAAACCGCAAGGAGCAGGTGGGTTCGGGTGATCGCTCGCAACGCGTTCGCACCTACAATTTTCCGCAAGGCCGCGTCACGGATCACCGGATCAACCTGACGCTCTACAATCTCGATGAAGTCCTGCAGGGCAACGGGCTCGATGAACTCGTGGATGCGCTCATCACCGACCATCAGGCGAGCCAGCTTGCCGAGATGGGTGCGGCATGAACGGCGAGCGCAAGGTGAAGGCGGCTACGGTTCCGGCTGCCGCTCTGGACCTTGGCGGGACGGTCCAGACGGCTTACCAGGCGATGGCGCGCGCCTTCACCCGTGCCAGGTTCGAAACGCCCCAGACGGACGCCCGCTTTCTCCTTCAAGGCATCCTCGATCGGCTGGCCGCCGACGTCGTATTGGGAGGCGAGATCGCACTCTCTCCCGAGGAGGCCGTGCGCCTCGAGGCGGCCACGCGCCGCCGGCTCGCCAATGAGCCCGTCTCGCGCATCCTGGGGTCGCGCAGCTTCTACGGACGCGATTTCCTCATCACGCCGGATGTGCTCGATCCCAGGCCCGATACCGAGACCGTCATCGACGCCGCGCTGGAACTCGCCCGATCGATCGGCGTACCCGCCAGCCAGTTGCGCATTGCCGACATCGGTGTGGGATCGGGTGCGATCCTGCTGACGCTGCTGGCGCAACTTCCGCAAGCGCGCGGGGTGGGGACCGACATCAGCGCCGACGCGCTGGCGGTCGCCCGACGCAACGCCGAGAACTTGGGGGTCGATGACCGGCTCGAGCTTATCCAGACGGACGTGCTCGACGGGGTGGAAGGCCCCCTTCACGTCATTGTCTCAAATCCTCCCTATATACCCTCCAGCGAAATTGCTGGGCTTAGTGATGACGTTCGCCGCTATGACCCCTTGCCAGCCCTCGACGGTGGACCCGACGGGTTGGGAACTTACCGAAAAATATGCAATTACATCAAGACTATAAGCGGTGACGTCGCGGTGGCTGTCGAGGTCGGCGCCGGGCAGGCGGAGGATGTCCGCGCGCTTCTGGTTGCGGCCATGAATGGGAACGCGGCGGTGGAGAGCCGTCTTTGGAAGGACCTGGGCGGCCATATCCGTTGTGTCACGGTTCAGCGACATTCTTAATCAGAAGCGCGAAAATGCTTGGATGAAA
The DNA here is from genome assembly GCA_035325525.1 of Hyphomicrobium sp. GTDB lineage: Bacteria > Pseudomonadota > Alphaproteobacteria > Rhizobiales > Hyphomicrobiaceae > Hyphomicrobium_B. The sequence continues at coordinate 11,145 of DAOKZR010000014.1, forward strand.
CGCGCGATAAGCTGTAAAGTATTTTTGTAGGCAGTACGGATCGGGATGAACGATCGTGGCGCGCCCGGTTTATTCGGGTCACCTCGCTGGGCTTCCGAGGCTGCACGTTCCGGCAGAAAAATCACGCGCCGAAGTTCAGGCGTTGATGGCGGTGATGGTCGCGACAGGGGCCTCGCAATTCGACCGGTTACGAGCGCGAAACGCCTTGCTTCCAAAAGGACGGACGCTGCGCCGATGGCACGCGACCTTGGGGAAAGCAGCTTAACCACACGACCTGGGCTCGCGGCCGATTGCGCACACACCGCGCCGCAGCTTGAGGAACAGAATTTGCCGGTAACGGCTGGGCGACGTCTGGGGACATCAGACCGGGGCGCATACGCATTTGAAAAGATTGCCGGACAAGTGGGCCGTGAGGCTTGAGCGCTCAACGCGCTGCGGGCGCGGGACGCGGGTTCGGAGCGACAAGTGGGCTGGTGCGCCGCGTATTGGGCAAGACGTGCGGTCTTGACCAGGACCAACGGGGAAAGCGTCGGGGCGACGGCTCATAGGTCAAAGGACGTCTCACCAGGGTGAGGCACGAATACTGAGGTAGAACTGTAAGAACGGGAGCCAATGAGGCAAGGACAGCAAAACCGCCGAGGTCGCGGCCGCAATCGCAAGTCGCAGAATCCGCTGACCCGAAGCTTCGAGAGCACGGGCCCGGATGTGAAGCTCCGCGGCACGCCTTCTCATATCGCTGAAAAATACATGTCGCTGGCGCGTGATGCGCTGTCGTCCGGCGATCCCGTGCTGGCGGAGAATTACATGCAGCACGCCGAGCACTACAACCGCATCATCATGAGCTTCCGCGAGCAGCAGATGAGCCAGGGCGGCGGCGATCCCTTCGCCAGTGGCTTGACGGTGGCGCGCGGCCCGATGATGCCGGGCGATCCTCTCGACGCGGGCGATGACTTCGGCGAGGACGAAGGCGAGGATTTCGGGGAGGGCCGCCAGGGCCAGCCGGATTTGGGTCAGATGACCCAGCCCCAGGGTCAGCCGTCCGGCCAGCCGCGCAACCTCGATCAGCCGGGGCAGCAGCGCTACGACAGCCGCCAGCAGCACCACCGCCGCGACCGCGGCGATCAGCAGCATCGTCACGGCAGCCAGCGCCATGATCGCGAGAGCCGCTTCGACCGGCCCGAGCGCGGTGAATTTCGCGGCGACCGTATGGATCGCCAGGACCGTGGCGATCGTAATGGTGATCGCGCCGATCGGCCCGAGCGCGGGGAGTTCCGCGGGGACCGTCCCGACCGCCCCGAGCGCAATACAGATTTGCGGCAGGTCCGGGAGGATCGTCCGGATCGCCTGCCCCAGCCGGTCGTTTCCGAAGGTATGGGCGAGCAGCCGTCTGCGACGGCGCCTCGCCGCCGTGAGCGCTTCCAGCCCGCCAATAGCAATGGTGAGGCGCTCCAGCCGGCGGCAGCTGTGAGCGATCATCAGCCTGAATTCCTGCGCCGCCCGGTGCGCCGTCCGCGCGCCGAGCCTGCGAGCGAGGAGGGCGGAAGAGAGGGCGCCAGAGAGGCTGCCAGGCCGCCTCGACAGCAGGCGGGCGAAGATCAGGAGTGATCCTGGAGCGAATGTTTGAGTAGTAATTCGCCAGGCCCGGGGTGTGAACCTCGGGCCTTTCGCTTTTTTGGGCATGGCGCGCCGGTTCCCTAATCGCGAGCCCATCCTGCGGCCAGCGATAACGGCTGTCATCGGATGATCGAAGCCCATGCAACCCGGGCCGCTCTCCGCTAAGCGCGGCGATCTCCCCTTTTTGAACGTGGCTCGCGCACTATATCTTGGGTGCCGAAGGCAAAAGGGCGCCCGCGAACGGGCTCGTTGCCTGACGGCGTTGGAATCTAACAGCATCCTGAATACGGCGCCTCATGCCGTGCCAATAAATCGGGCGCAAGAGGCGTGCATGAGGAGGGAGTACATGAATTTTGAGCGCTATACCGATCGTGCCAAGGGCTTCGTCCAATCGGGCCAGGCACTTGCGTTGCGAGAAAACCACCAGCACTTCACCCCTGAGCATCTTCTGAAGGTTCTTCTCGACGACCCCGAGGGCTTGGCCAGCGGGTTGGTCGCGCGCGCAGGCGGCGACCCCAAGGCCGCGCTTGCGGCCACGGAACGTGCGCTCGCCAAGCGGCCGAAAGTCTCGGGCGGCAGCGGACAAGTTTACGTCTCACCCGAGGCCGCGCGGGTTTTTGACGCCGCCGAGAAAGCCGCCGACAAGGCATCCGACAAGTTCGTGACGGCCGAACGGCTGTTGCTCGCGCTGGCCTTGGAAAGCGCTACGGACGCCGGCAAGGCCCTGCGTGAAGCAGGCGGCACGCCCGAAAAGATCAATCAGGCCATCAACGAGATTCGCAAGGGCCGCACGGCCGACAGCGCGTCCGCCGAACAGGCATATGACGCCTTGAAGCGCTATGCGCGCGATCTCACCGAGGCGGCTGCGGCCGGCAAGCTCGACCCGGTGATCGGCCGCGATGAAGAAATTCGCCGCACCATCCAGGTGCTGTCGCGGCGAACCAAGAACAATCCCGTGCTCATCGGCGAGCCAGGCGTCGGCAAGACCGCCATCGCGGAAGGCCTGGCGCTGCGCATCGTGAAAGGGGACGTGCCCGAGAGCCTGAAGGACAAGAAGCTGCTCGCCCTCGACATGGGAGCGCTCATCGCGGGCGCCAAATACCGCGGCGAGTTCGAGGAGCGGCTGAAGTCCGTACTGTCTGAGGTTCAGGCCGAGCAAGGTGGCATCATCCTGTTCATCGACGAACTGCACACGATTGTCGGCGCGGGGAAATCCGAAGGTGCAATGGACGCAGGCAACCTGCTGAAGCCGGCGCTCGCCCGCGGTGAACTGCACTGCGTCGGCGCGACTACGCTCGACGAGTATCGCAAGCACATCGAGAAGGATGCGGCGCTCGCGCGGCGCTTCCAGCCCGTCTTCGTCGACGAGCCGACGGTCGAGGATACGATCTCGATCCTGCGTGGCTTGAAAGAGAAGTACGAGCTGCATCACGGCGTGCGCATCACCGATAGCGCGCTGGTGGCCGCCGCGACGCTCTCCAACCGCTACATCACCGATCGCTTCCTGCCCGACAAGGCGATCGACCTTGTCGACGAGGCCGCCTCGCGCCTGCGCATGCAGGTCGACAGCAAGCCGGAAGAACTCGATGCCATCGACCGCGATCTCATGCAGATGATGATCGAGCGCGAGGCCTTGAAGAAAGAGACGGACGCAGCCTCCAAGGACAGGCTCGAGCGGCTGGAGAAATCCATCGCCGATCTCGAGGAGCAGTCAAAGGAACTCACAGCCCGTTGGCAGTCCGAGAAGGAGAAGCTCGGCTCTGCCCAGAAGATCAAGGAGGAGCTGGACGCCCGCCGCAATGAACTCGAGCAGATGCAGCGCAAGGGCAACTTGGCGCGTGCGGGTGAGCTTGCCTATGGCGTCATCCCTGACCTTGAAAAGAAGCTGAAATCGCTGGAAGGCGAGGGAGCAGGCAAGGCGACCGCCATGGTCGAGGAGGCGGTGACGCCCGATCAGATCGCGGCCGTCGTTTCGCGCTGGACCGGCGTTCCCGTCGACAAGATGCTGGAAGGCGAGCGCGACAAGCTGCTCAAGATGGAAGAGGCGCTGGGCAAGCGCGTCATCGGCCAGAAAGAGGCCGTGGCCGCCGTTTCGACAGCCGTGCGGCGCGCGCGTGCGGGTCTTCAGGACCCCAACCGCCCGATCGGCTCTTTCATGTTCCTCGGTCCCACGGGCGTGGGCAAGACCGAGCTGACCAAGGCGCTTGCCGGCTTCCTGTTCGACGATGACACTTCGCTCATTCGCATCGACATGTCGGAGTACATGGAGAAGCATTCGGTCGCGCGCCTCATCGGTGCTCCGCCCGGATATGTCGGCTATGAGGAAGGCGGCGCGCTGACGGAAGCCGTGCGCCGACGGCCCTATCAGGTCGTGCTGTTCGACGAAATCGAGAAGGCCCATCCCGATGTCTTCAACGTGCTCCTGCAGGTTCTGGACGATGGACGCCTGACGGACGGGCAGGGCCGCACGGTGGATTTCAAGAACACGCTGATCATCCTGACGTCGAACATCGGCGCGGAGCTTCTCGTCAACCAGAAAGAAGGCGAGGACACCGATATGGTGCGCGACGAAGTCTTGGAGCTGGTGCGCGCGCGTTTCCGTCCCGAGTTCCTGAACCGCCTGGACGAGATCATCCTGTTTCATCGCCTCCAGCGGGCCGACATGGGCAAGATCGTGGATATCCAGATGGGCCGGCTCGCCAAGCTGCTGTCCGACCGCAAGATCACCGTGGAACTGGATGACAATGCCCGCGCCTGGCTCGCCAATCGCGGCTACGACCCGGCCTATGGCGCACGTCCGTTGAAGCGCGTCATCCAGCGCTACGTGCAGGACCCGCTCGCCGAGCAGATCCTGGCTGGCGGTGTGAAGGACGGAGACGCGGTTCACGTGTCGGTGCGCGACGGTTCGCTGACCATCAATGGCTGGCCGGTGAAAGCCGCGGCGTAAGCCGCGGCCGCAAGACCGGGACAGAGACGCGATCGCAGAGCAGGGGGAGGTCCTCATCCGGACGCCCCAATGAGGACCTCTCGTGTTCCTTTTTTACGAGCCACTGCCGGCTGGCGCCGTTTGACCAATCCCTCAGCCTGCGCGGAAAGGCTGTCGCGATTGCGCTTCGGCGGGATCGAGCCCGGCTGGCGCAGCTTCGATCTTTAGTCCGAGGACGCGGCGCAGGCGGATCATGGCCTCGGGCAAGACGCCGAGGTTGAGGAGAGTGGCGGACGCCAATCCGCCGAGGACTGTGATCGCCATCGGCGCCTCGATCTCGTGACCGGGCCGCCCCAATCCGAGCGCGAGCGGCACGAGGCCGAGCGCCGCCATCAAGGCGGTCATGAACACGGGCACGAACCGCTCCGAGGCGGCGAGATAGACGGTGTCGGCGGTGAACGGCCTGCCTTCCGCCTCGACGAGATGCTCCACATGCGAAAGCATCATCACGGAGTTGCGCGCGCCGATGCCGAAGACGGTGACGAGGCCGACGAGGCTGCCGAGGGTCAGGCCGATGCCGGACATCACGATGGCGAGCAGGCTGCCTATTAGGCAGAAGGGCACGTTGATGAGGACGAGCGCGGCCAGGCTGCGGCGGTGAAATGCCATGGTCAGGCACGCGATGATGAGCACGACGCTGATCGCGGTGAGCGCGGCGAGCCGGATCTGGCCCTGGCGCTCCGCTTCAGCCTGTCCGGCAAAGGAGACGAAGGTTCCGGCCGGCAGCTTCAAGGCTGCAACCCGGCTGCGGGCCTCGGCGACGATGTTGCGCAAGGAGTATCCGCGCTCACCGTTGAAGGTGACGGCTACGCGCCGCTGCGCGCCCTCGTGCTGGATGTTCGATCGGCCCTCGCCGACGTTGATCGCCGCGACGTTGCGCAGCAGCACCCTGGTTTGCGGGTTCGAGACCATCAGCGTCTCGAGTTCCGAGATCTTGTTGCGCTGCTGGGGTGGCAGGATCACGACGGCATCGACCGTCCGCACACCATCGTAGGTCTGCGCGGCGACCGTGCCGGCAAAGGCCGTCTGAACCGCATCGAGTGCATCTTGTGCCGTCAATCCGAAGCGCGAGAGCGCCGCGACGTCGGGCTTGACGGAGATGGTGGGAACAGTCGCGGAACGCGGAATGCGTAAGTCCGTGACGCCCGGAATGCTGGACACTGCTTTTTGGATTTCCGCGGCGGCCTTGTCGAGATCGTCGAGATCGTTACCGAGGACGTTGATGACGACCTGTGCCGTTTCGCCGCTCAGGCTTTCGCTGATGCGGTCGCCCAGGAACGTCAACGTTTCAGTACGCACCTCCGGAAAATCTCTCAGGGTTTCGCGGATGATGCCTTGCGCCTCCTCCTCGCTCTGGGTGTGCTCGGGCGTCAGTTCGATATGGAATTCGCTGCGGTCGGGGCTCCAGGTGTCCTCGCCCGATTCGGCACGGCCAATCTGGTGCGCGATGGTATCGACGAACGGCAGTTTCAAAATGGCGTTGGAGATGCGGATGCCGAGCGCCGAAACCTGATCGATGGATGTGCCCGGGGCGGCAGTCGCCATCTGCAGCACGAAGTGCCCTTCGCGAAACTGCGGGATGAGTTCGCTGTGCAGCCTCGGAACGACCGAGACAGCGGCGCCCGCACCGAGCGTAAGCAGTAAGACCGTCAATCCCCAGCTGCGCCGCACGACGCGCATTGTCGCCATGTGCGCAGCCTTCATGGCGCGCATCAGCAGCGGCTCGTCCTCGTGTTGGCTCGAGGTCAAGAGCAGCGCGCACAGGGCCGGCGTCACCGTCATGGCCACGACCATGGAGGCGAGCACAGCGATGATGAAGGTGAGGGCCATCGGTCCGATGAAGCGGCCCTGGACGCCGCCCGCGAACAGGATGGGGAAAAACACGAAAATGACCGCGAGCGTGCCATACAGCATCGAACTGCGGATCTCGATGGAGGCATCCTCGATCACCGGGACGATATCCGTGCACCCGGCGGCACGGGCTAGGCGCATGCGCCGCGTGATGTTCTCGATGTCGATGATGGCATCGTCGACGAGCACGCCGAGCGCCAGCGCGAAGCCGCCGAGGGTCATGGTGTTCAGCGTTTGGCCTGCCTGCGCCAGGATGACGACGGCGGCCAGCAGCGACAGCGGAATGGCCAGGAATGAGATCAGCGCCGCCGTGACGCTGCGCAAGAAGGCGTAGAGCACGAACAGAATGAGCGCCGAACCCAAGAGCAGGGCCATTTCGAGGTTGGAAAGCGCCCGTAGCACGAACGTCGCCGGCCGGTGGATCGTGGGATAAACCTCGACGCCCTGCTGGCGCAGTTGCGGCATCATGTCAGCGAGCGCCTTTTCGATACCCGACGTCGCGTCGAGCGTATTGGCGCCGAACTGGCCGGAGATAGTCACCAGCACGCCGGGGCGGCCCATGATCGTCGCATCCCCCACCATCAAGGCCGGCGCAAACGTCACGGTGGCCACCTCGCCGAGCTTGATGGGTACGCCGTTCTGGACAGTCACGACCGCTGCCGCGAGCGCACGAGGATCGGGCGAAGGCGCTGGCGTTTCGATGGTGATGCGCTGCGCTTCCGTCTCGATCGTGCCGCCGCCGCGCAACGTAAGTGCCTCGCGGGTCGCCGTCATGACGTCGGTCAGGGTCAATCCGAGCGCTTCGAGCTTGCGGGTGTCCGGCTGGATCTGCAATTGCCGGATGCCGCCGCCGTACACGGTGACGCGCGCGATGCCAGGCACCGAGAGAAAGCGCTGCTTGATCGTCCAGTCCGCGAGATCGCGCAGCGCGAACGGATCGAGCGTATCCGACAGCAGGCCGATCTTGAGCACGTCCATGGTGCTGGAGGTGAGCGGGGTGAGACGCGGCGGACTGACGCTCGCAGGTAGCTTGCCGGAGAGCGCCGCCAGACGCTCGGAGAGGGCTTGGCGCGCGGCGTAGGGGTCGACGCTCTCCTCGAACGTGACGAGCACGACAGAGAGGCCGTAGACGGATTCCGAGCGGACGTTCTCGATGCTGGGCGAGCCGACGACGGCGCTTTCGATGGCGCGCGTCACGATTTGCTCGACCTGCTCGGGGGCAAGGCCGGGGGCCTCGGTTTGGATGGTGACCTGCGGAGGAACGAACTCGGGAAAGACGTCGACGGGCGCCCGCAACGCGAGAACGATACCGAGCACGAGCCACATGACCGAAAGAAGCGCGACAAAACCCCGGTAACGGATGGACCAGCGAATGAGCGCGTTCATGGGGTCGCCCTCAGTCGGGCTCGTTGCCGGGATGCGCACCCTTCTCGGCGGGCGACCGGGCAGCGACGGGCATGTTGGCATCGCCGGTATCGCCGGCCGGTGACGCATTCATGTCACCGGTGCGGTTCGTCGATCCCGTCTCCCGGACGGAAGCCGGCTTGCCATCGGGAGCGGGGCTTGCCGGCTTGTCGTCATCGCCCGCCTTGGAGGTGGCCGCCCCATCTGCGGGGGACGGCGTTTTCGCGGCGGACGGTGCATCGTCCTTGTCGTTGGTGGACGCGCCACTGCCGCCCCCTTCGTCATCGTCATCGAGAGATCCGGGGCCGGCTTCGCGCGCCAGAAGCATCGAGGCGCCGCGCACGACGACGCGCGAATCCGCATCGAAGCCCTCATGCACGAGATAGGCGTCCTGGACCGGGTGCTGCAGGGAGAGCGGGCGGCGCTCGTAGGTATTGGCGCCGGTCTCGACATATGCCCATGTCTGCCCGGCGAAGATCACGATGGCGGAACTCGGGATGAGAAAGCCCGACAAACTCTCGCTGCGATCGGCCAGGAGGCGCGCACGATCGCCGGCCCGCAGGCCCGGGGCCGCGTCGACGAGCGCGAAATAGGACAGGCCCGGCATCGATTGGCTGCCCGAAGGCGCCTCCCACATGGTGCGAACGTCCCGTTCCTCGCCGCCCTGCAGCGCGGCAACCTTCACGTTGTTGGGATGGCCCGCAGGAAGCTCGGGAAAGTCGAGACGCACGAGCACAGTTTTGCCGGAGGCTAGATCCGAGACGACGGCTTCGCGCGCTTTCGCGTCGATGAAGGGGGCGTCGCTTCCCCACGTCTGGCTGAGCTTCTTCTGCAAGAGGGCGAGCTGCGCCGCGTCGGCCTTGGCCTGACGCTCGGCGTTGGCGATGGTCTGAATGGCGAGTGAAGTCGTCTTGCGGAAGCGGTCGGCCTGGCCTTCGCTGAACTCGGCAGCGATCTGGGCAGCCCGGATGTCGCCGTCGAGCTGCAGAAGCGGATCGGGACTCAAGACCGTGGCCGTGCCCTCGATGTGGCGCGCACCCTCGAACGGCTTCACGATGGCCGTCTGGACCACCGCCGACGGCGGCACCGTCTCCTCCTGCTCCTGGGCGGCGCTTTTGGGTTCGACGGCGTCGCACCCTGCGAGAAGCGCCGCGGCGGCGAACCAACCGCATGTGGCCAAATGTATCAGTATTCTCGGAAGCACGTTCGTCGATGGACCTCTCGCTCGCGGCTGGCGCCTCCCAGCGGCAGGAAGCTTACCATCTTTTGAATGCCGGGAAGAATATTTCCCAGTGCGCTGGAAAATTCTTGGTAAAGGGCCCGATAAGGCCGTCTTTCGCGGTTGGGTCTGCGGTTTATCTGCCGGGGCTCTGCGGTGTTGGAGCGGTGCGGCCCTGTTTTCGGACTGGGGGCGCGCGTCGACGCGGCGCTCGCAGCGTCTACTTGCTCGCAGTCATGACGGGCGATCGCTTCATGAGGTCGTCGATGTGCGTGCGCTCTTTCTGAAAGTCGGCGAGGTCCTTGCCTTCGAGTTTGCGCTCACGCGGCACCTGGATCGACATCGGATCAACGAAGCGGGAATTGACCAGAACCTCGAAGTGCAAGTGCGGCCCTGAAGACAGTCCCGTCGATCCGACATAGCCGATCACCTGGCCCTGGCGGACCTTGACGCCCTCCGCCACGCCTGCGGCCAGGCGCATCATGTGCCCGTAGGCGGTATGATAGCCGTTGGCATGCCGGATGCGGATGTAATTGCCGTAGTAGCCCTTGTGGCCGGCTTCCTCGATGGTGCCGTTGCCGGATGCGAGGATGGGGGTTCCTGGCGCTGTCGCCCAGTCCACGCCCGTGTGCATTTTGCGCGTGTTGAGCAGCGGATGGTAACGCACGCCGAAGCCCGATGTCAGGCGGACGTTGTCGCCGCGCACCGGCTTGCGCATGAGAAACTTTTTTGAGTTGTTTCCGTTGTCGTCGTAATAGTCCACGTGCCCATCGGGGGTGCGAAAACGATAAAACCGCGCAACGGCGCCGCCGGAGTTGATCGCGGTGTAAAGCAATTCCCCAGGTGGGCCGTCCGTCGATTGCTCGTCCTTCATGTCAAAGAACATTTCCACCGTGTCGCCCGGGCGCACCCGGCGGCGGAAATCGGTGTCGAAGGCGTGGATGCGCAGCACGCTCATGATCGTGTCGGGCTCGATATTTTGCACGAGCGCGGCATGGTAGAAGCTTGCATACAGCGACACCGCTTGTGCGTTTTCGCCGTCGGAGGACGCAGATTGCAGCTCTTTGCCGATGGACGGCAGCGTGCTGGCGACGAATTCGCCCGCCGCGGAGCGGCTGACGGTGACGAGGTGATCGTGGCCGTCGGAGAAGACCGAGAAGCTCGACGGTTCCTTCTTGTTGGCCTGGGTGAGCGACGGCACGAGCGTGATGCGCACTTCCTGTCCCGGCACCAACGCGCTTTCGGGAAATGTGGCGCGTGCTGCGTCGATCATGGCGCGCGCCTGCCAATCGTCGGCGCCAGCGCGCTGCAGGATGGTTTGCAGCGTGTCGTCACGGCCGACCTTCACGACGCTGACTTCGCCGGCTTCCAGATCGTTATCGACTTCCTCGAAAGTCTCCGCCGTCTTGGTGATCGAGGTGGTGTTTGGAAGTTGCTCGCCGGCCGCGTTCGCCTCCGGCCCCAGGGCGGGTTGTCCGCCTTGCACGGCGATATCTTCATCCGTCGCGGCGGCAACGCCGTCGAGCGGCAGGCCGGAAGCATCGGCTGCGGCTGCCGCGTCGTTTCCAGCAGACGCGTTCTCTCCGGCGCGCTCCACGAGGTCTTGAACCTCGCGCGTGTCGAGTTCCTCTCCGTCTTCACCCGGCAGGATGCCGCCCAGAAGCTCGACCACTTTAACCGAAATATCCGACCGCGAGAGGCCGCTGCCAGAGTTGTCGTCGCTGTCGCCGCCGGCATTGACCGGCTGGCTGCTGGCGTACAGCTTGAAGGGATTGAACGGTGGAATAACGTCGGCGTAGTTCCCCGACACCGGCGCAAGGCGCGCAACGATGCGCGCGTAGGGTTTCTGGCGCATGTACTCGCGCCCATCGCGGCGTTGCTTGGAAGATTCGTGGATGATGTAGCGCGTCGAGAGTGCGCCCGTGGTCAACTGAAGCCGATCGGTCTTGGGCAGCAGCCATTTGAGACCGTCGGCGTTCTTGAAGGCGGGAAAAATTGGGCGCATACCGGTGCCGTCGAGGATATTGCTGAACTCGGGCAGCAGGCGGTCATCCATTCCACTCTTGTCGGATGATCCGTACACGACGACGAGGATGGCGATAGCCCCCACGGTTGCTGCCAGGCACGTCGACAGCAGCCAGCGGAAGCGGCCGCCCTGGCGTTGCTCGACGTGATCGACGTCGTAGATGTCGCGAAAAAACGAACTGGACCCGCCGCGATAAACTTCGGGGATGCCGCGCAGCGGCGCGCCATCGAAGGCGAGGGCGCGCGAATGTGTGCGCTCCAGTTTTCGCCGGCGAACTAGCACCCCTGAAGTCCTCTCCCCATTAGGCCGGAACGGCCCTGAAGTCGTGCTGGGCCGGAACGGCCCTGAAGTCGCGAAGTTGAACTCGCCCATTCCAGGCCCACCCCAGGCGCCAGTGCCGTGGGTGCCGCCCGCGGTTCGTCTGAACGCAAAACCGACTGTTGGTGGAAATCCTGTTAACCCTGGCCCTTCCCCTGATACCACATCGTTTCGCGACGCGAACACGAATGTAATACGCAATTTGGCCCAAAAATCGGGGCGGCGAAATGGCGAGAAGCTCGCCGCAGCGTAATCGACAGCGGATTCGGGGACCGGCGCGCCAGCCACGCGCAAGCAAAGGCTCGCCGCCTGGAGGACGGGTGCCCGGTAACTCATTTCGGAAAGCCGTGAGCGCGGCGGGCGTGCGACAAACCGCACAGTGACGAGGAAGGCTTCTCCAACGGCCCCTGCGCGCTGCTCGCCTTAGACGCCTAATGCTTTGATTCAACGCCGAATTCCATCATGCCGCCAACAGCCCTAAGAAATTTTAAAATGGGTGTTGACACCGGGCCTGCGATGTTGTTTAAACGGTTCTCGTTGCGGGGCACACATTGCTTCGCGGCCCTTCGGGGCATGAACCTCTCGAAACTCTCGGGTTCCAAGCCGGGCAACACCGGATGGGAACCTTATTGTCTCGGAAGATCCGGCGGCCAGCCGCTGGACGTGTTCGTGTTCTCGGTTTTGCTCTTTGACAATTGAATTTGAAGGAAGGGAAACGCAGACGGCGGAGTCCTGGCGGATCTTCGGTCGCAAGACCGTGAGATCGAGACTAGACTCTGGTGAAATCTGCGTTTCAGCCATCACCGTGACGAGCGCTCGGAGACGAGTGAGCGTCATAGTGTGAAGGTGCCCGTTACGCAGTAATTTCCTTGGATTAACCTCCAAGTCAAAACCAGTATCAAATCTTTCAACTTGAGAGTTTGATCCTGGCTCAGAACGAACGCTGGCGGCAGGCCTAACACATGCAAGTCGAACGCCCTAGCAATAGGGAGTGGCAGACGGGTGAGTAACACGTGGGAACCTTCCCTATAGTACGGAATAGCCCAGGGAAACTTGGAGTAATACCGTATACGCCCGAGAGGGGAAAGATTTATCGCTATAGGATGGGCCCGCGTCGGATTAGCTAGTTGGTGAGGTAATGGCTCACCAAGGCGACGATCCGTAGCTGGTTTGAGAGAACGACCAGCCACACTGGGACTGAGACACGGCCCAGACTCCTACGGGAGGCAGCAGTGGGGAATATTGGACAATGGGCGCAAGCCTGATCCAGCCATGCCGCGTGAGTGATGAAGGCCCTAGGGTTGTAAAGCTCTTTTGTCGGGGACGATAATGACGGTACCCGAAGAATAAGCTCCGGCTAACTTCGTGCCAGCAGCCGCGGTAATACGAAGGGAGCTAGCGTTGTTCGGAATCACTGGGCGTAAAGCGCACGTAGGCGGATTTGTAAGTCAGGGGTGAAATCCCGGGGCTCAACCTCGGAACTGCCTTTGATACTACAGATCTAGAGTCCGATAGAGGTGGGTGGAATTCCTAGTGTAGAGGTGAAATTCGTAGATATTAGGAAGAACACCGGTGGCGAAGGCGGCCCACTGGATCGGTACTGACGCTGAGGTGCGAAAGCGTGGGGAGCAAACAGGATTAGATACCCTGGTAGTCCACGCCCTAAACGATGTCAACTGGTT
>DAOKZR010000015.1:0-3108 GCA_035325525.1 Hyphomicrobium sp.
CGGAGGCCGGATTAAGACCCTCCCGTTCACTATTCAGACCCAAACCGTCTTTGACGGTAAAAGTCTTCTCGGGAAAGCTGGTTTTATGCGGCTTTCCGAGCATCAGCAGGTCTCCTGGCCCCTGACGGTAAAAGCCGTCACGAACCGGAGGAAAACCTCGATGCTCACCGACACTGCACTGCGCAATCTCAAGCCTAAGTCCAAGACTTACAAGGCTTTTGACCGCGACGGAATGTACGTGACGGTATCGCCTGTCGGTACCGTCACCTTCCGCTACGATTACCGTCTCAACGGACGCCGGGAGACGTTGACCATCGGCCGCTATGGGCCAGCCGGCGTCTCGCTGGCCTTGGCCCGCGAAAAGCTGATCGACGCCAAGAAGGCCGTCGCCCTGGGCAAGTCCCCTGCGCTGGAGAAGCAGCGCGAGAAGCGCCGTTTGACCGCCGCCAAGACCTTTGGCGAAGTGACCGAGAAATGGCTGGCCGGCGCCAGAATGGCCGACAGCACCAAGGCGATGCGCAAGAGCATCGTCGATCGAGACATCCTGCCGGCCTTTCAGAACCGGCAGCTCAACGAAATCACCGCCGATGATCTGCGCGCCCTCTGCAACAAGGTGAAGGCGCGCGGTGCGCCCGCGACCGCGGTACACGTCCGCGACATCGTGAAACAAGTCTATGCCTTCGCCATCCTGCATGGTGAGAAGGTGGACAACCCGGCCGAGGATGTGGGTGCTGCGTCGATTGCGACTTTCGTGCCGAAGGATCGCGCCTTGTCACCGCTGGAGATTCGCCTGATGGCGCGGCAGATGGAATCGGTGGCGACCTATCCGACGATCCGGCTGGCGCTGCGCATGATCCTGTTGACGCTGGTGCGCAAGAGTGAGCTGATCCAAGCCACTTGGGATGAGGTCGATTTCGAGAACGCGACCTGGACGATCCCCAAGCAGCGGATGAAGGGGCGCAACCCGCATGTGGTCTATCTCTCGCGCCAGGCGCTCGACATCTTCGTAGCTCTGCACACCTGCGCTGCCGGCTCGAAGTTCGTACTTCCGTCGCGCTACGACGCCGACCGCTGCATGTCGAACGCGACCTTGAATCGGGTCACGCAGATCGTCGCGAAGCGGGCGAAAGCTGCAGGCCTGCCCTTGGAGCCGTTCACCGTCCACGATCTGCGCCGTACCGGCTCGACGCTGTTGAACGAAATCGGCTTCAACCGCGATTGGATCGAGAAGTGCCTGGCGCATGAGGACGGGCGTTCCTCGCGCTCGATCTACAACAAGGCTGAGTACGCCGAGCAACGGCGCCACATGCTGCAAGAGTGGGCCAATATGGTTGATGCCTGGATCGATGGTCAGACCTACGTGCCGAAGTTGATGCCGGAGAACGTGGTGGTGCCGACGTTGAGCGCAACAGCCTGAAATAGCGGCTAGGTTGTCACTTGACAACCTAGCCAATCATCCCCATACTGGAGATCACTGATGGCTCGTTCCCCTCATCCGAAGAAAGAGGTCGAGGAAGCTCTCAGGCACGCCGAAGGGCAGGGCTGGCGCGTCGACGTCGGCGGCAGCCACGCTTGGGGGCGGATGTATTGCCCGTACAACGATGAGGAATGTCGCTGCGGCGAGTTCTGCATCACCAGCATATGGAGCACGCCGAAGAATCCCAGCAACCACGCGCGCGCCTTGCGGCGCGTCGTGGACAACTGCACCTCGCACCGCCAGCGGCGCGAAGCTGACGATGGTGCCAAGGAGTAGCGCGATGGAATACACCTTCACTCTGAAATACCAGCTCACCGATGATGACCGCGACCCGGATGCACTGGTGGAGCGCCTGGGCGAAGCCGGCTGCGACGATGCCTTGGTCGGCATCGGGCAGCCGGGGCGGTTGGCGCTGGAGTTCACCCGCGAGGCAGCGGATGCGGACGAGGCCGTGCGTAGCGCGCTGGCCGATGTGCGGCGCGCCGCACCGACAGCGCGACTGATCGAAGTGGCGCCGGATCTGGTTGGGCTGACCGACGTGGCCGACATCGTGGGCGTGTCGCGGCAGAACATGCGCAAGCTGATGCTGGCGCATCCGGGCAGTTTTCCGGCGCCGGTGCATGAGGGCAGCGCGTCGATCTGGCACTTGGCGGACGTATTGGACTGGTTGCAGGCCAAGGGCAGTTACTCGCTGGCCAAGGACGTGTTTGAGGTGGCGCGGGCGGCCTTGCAGGTCAACGTGGCGAAGGAGGGACGGCGATTGCCGCGCTCGGCATCCAAGGCACTGGAAGCCTTGGTTGGATGAGCGCCGTTGCTTGGCCTTACGCCTCGCTCGAACCCGCCCGAACAGGGCGGGTTTTTCGTAGATGGACATCCGGCTTCGAGACGCCAACGCGCGGAGCCTGCTTTCGTTCTTCGACCCACGCTTCCACTTCGGCCAAGTCCCACACCACGCAACGCGGCGTCAGATTGAAGCGGCGTGGGAACTCGCCGCGGCGCTCCATTTCGTAGATCGTCGTTTCAGCCAGGGGGACGATCTGCCGCAGTTCCTGGCGGCGGATGGTGCGACGGAAGGGCAAGACACTGCGCTTCGGGAACTGTGGGAGATCGTCGTAGGCGTCCGAGCCGGGCAGGGGAACGGATACCGGGCGCGAAGAATCCTTGGCGCCGGTGTCTCGGCTGTTGAGCTTTGTCGGGTTATTCTCCATATCGCACTCCGTGAGCGTTCAGCGCTGCAAGGTTCACTGCCGCACGAAGTAATGGTGGCTTTCATTGACTATCGTGGAAACTCGTTGGAGCGTAGAGAAGCGTATTCAAGAACAGTAGTTAAGTGAAAAGGGCAGGGGCATGGCAACTGTGACGGTTTCTCCGATCCACTTCGAGGACTACAGTGGTGTTCAGTTCGAGCGCCTTGTCTTTGCATATCACGTGCGCGCCGGCTGGCGTGACTTGGTTTGGCACGGCCAATCTGGAGGCGATCAAGGGCGGGACATCTCGGGCATCGAACTGTTTGAGGGCGTGTCCGATTTTTTGTGTGTGAGGCGGTTTAGTTCCTGGCCTTCCTTCAGCGGGCCAGCGGGGCGTGTCCGATTTTTTGTGTGTGAGGCGGTTTAGTTCCTGGCCTTCCTTCA
>DAOKZR010000016.1:0-2524 GCA_035325525.1 Hyphomicrobium sp.
AACACCTTCTCCGCTTCGGGCTGCACGAGCTGCTTCAACTCGGCCTCGTAGCCCTGGACGGTCATCTTGCCGCCGAACAGCTTCTCCACCACGCCGGCCAAGTGACCCAGCACGGACACCGGGCCGAAGTAGTCCTTCTTGTCCTTCGTCACGAACAAGTAGGGGCGTAGATCGAGACCCGAGAGTTTGGGTGACAGGCGCGCCCAGTCGCACACCGTCTCTGACGACCGCCATTCAGTCAACACGGCGTTGTCAAGCGCGGGCCCTGGCTCGCCGGCTCTCTGTCCCTTCCGCTCGCCGGCCTGCGATTCCTTGCCGTCGGCCGTCGCCAGCCCCTTTTCAAGCGTTTCGAGGTCCTCGCATAGCCCCTGCGGGTGGACCGCAGCGACAAACGCGATCTGCTCGAACAGCCTCGGGATGAAGCGCTCAGCGAGCATGAGCTTCGCGAGCACGGGCAGTTTGATATCGTCCCCGAATCCGCGCGCGGCCGCAGTACGCTCACGCAGCAGCAGCGTGTTGAGGAAGCGTTTGATCTGACGCGGGTTGCCCTTCGTACCGCTCGCCAGGATGGGGCCAATCTGGTCACTGAGGGCAAGCGCGTTGTTCGCCTTCTCGGCTTGCTTGCTGAGCGCCGTCTTGACGGTCGCCGCATCCAAACCGCCGCTGGTCCAAGGACGCTTCAGCTTCTCACGCGCCACGCCAATCAAGTTCGCATAGTCGGCGTCGTTTTCACCGATTTCGGCGCCGGCCAGCAGCAGCGTGACGTAAATCCGTGTCTCGGTCTCGCCCAGCGCCGGGATACGGAATGGGACCTGGATGAGCTTTTCGAGGTAGTTGCGTGCGTAGTCCCGCGGTCCGGTGCTGTCCGGCAGATCGGGAAAGTGCTTGCGCACCGCATACTCGATCATCGCCTCGTCGGCCGCGACGACGAACGCCGTCCGGGCGGTGAACACGAACAACCGGATCGCTTCGAGCGTTTCGATGGCGGTGTCTGGCAAGCAGCGGTCGAGGTCATCGATCAGGACGATGAGCTGTTTGATCCCCGCGTCCTTCAGGAGCTGGTCGAAGGCCTTGCGGAACGCTTCCACTTCCTCGGGCACATTCTTTTTTTCGCCCGGCTTCAGCACGGCCTTCACCTCGTCGATCGCCGTCGAGAGGTTTTCTTTCGTGGCGAGCTTGGCAGGATCCGCTATCACCGCTTCGAGCGAGCCGACGATAGCTCCGATTTGATCGGGTGTCGGAATGCCTGTGAACGCGGTCAGGGCGAGGCCGCCGGCTCTCTTCGCCACCTTCAGCCAGTCGATGCGCCGGAAGACATCCTTGACCGCGGCTGCGGCCTTGTTCAGGGCCGGACGCTTCTCGACCAAGCCCGTGACTATCCCCTCGATCAGGGCGATCTTGGCATCCTCGAAGCCTTGAAAGCGCCATCCGTTGAACTTGAGGCACAGGACTTCGTCCTTGTCGGCGAACCCCGCCTCGATCATTTCGAGCACGCTGGACTTGCCCGCACCCCAGTCGCCATGCACGCCGATCGTCACCGGATGGTCGGGCCTGGCGCGAAGCAACTCGATGATCGTGGTCGCGATGGCCTCGTTGTTCAGCAGGTCGACCCGGGTTTCGTTGTCGGTCAGAATCATCGGCGTTGATCTCCCCCTGGCAGTTCGTTTGGCAAGTTCAAGAGTACGGAGCGGATAGCTGCGGACACCGCATCACGCGGCCCATGCAGCCTGAGACCGAGGGTCAATTCAACTTGCACGCCACCACCGCGCCGTCCCCGATTGCAGATGTTGTTCGGATCGGTTGCCGGGAACGAGTGCCCCTTCAGATCGACTTCCACACCAAGCCGAGCAATGGCTTGTCCGATGGATATCTTCAGTGGGTCATCAAGGCCGCCCATCAGGACGCGCTGTGCCTTGCCGCCGCAGCCGTGGATCGCGACCACGTGGTCGCAGGCGGATAGCAGTGCCAGGCAGCGCGGTTCATCAAATTTGTGGCTGGTCAGATGAAGTGCAGCGTAGTTGCCAGCCTGACGAATTCCTTCGAACAGATAGAGATTGATGTCCGTGCCAGCGACCGCTCGCGCGATGTCCGACGTGAACTGCTCAATACCTCCGCCATGCGGTGCGATGACGACGATGGATGATCCGGCGAATGGGCGTACATGCACCCTGTAGTCCGTTCCTTCGGCTTGCGCGCTGGCCAAGTCGGCATAGCTGCCATATCCATCGGCAAGGCTACTCATCGCGCCCCTCGACTGGGAGCGCCGGCCCTTGGAGCGATGCCAGCAAGATTGCGCACAGCGGCTCAGGCATCAGGCCCCCGTTCGAAGAAGTTGCGGCTGGCCGAGCCGGGTTGGCTTGGGTCGCAGGATGATTAGATTGTGCATTAAAAATCAAACCTCATGCTACTTTCTCTGCGCGCTCTTGCGATAGCTCTAGGGGCTGATTTGATTCCGTGCTATCTTTATAACATGGATGGAAATTCTAGGCACCAGGTAATCAAGCGGCTGCAGGCGGGACTCCCC
>DAOKZR010000017.1:0-1747 GCA_035325525.1 Hyphomicrobium sp.
TGTTGATTTCCACTGAGAACTGACCCGGGAAGCCAAGGTTTTTCCATCGAGATTTGACCCATGTTCGAACCTCTTCCCCGCGACGAGAGCGGGGGGCAATGGAGTGATCAGCATGGAGTTATTGAGCGTGATCAGACGCTGGCGGCATCGAGATCATTTTTCGATCCGCGAGATATCGCGACGCACTGGCCTGTCGAGGAACACAGTCCGGAAGTATCTGCGGTCGGACGGGGTGGAACCCCGGTTCAAGATCGCCGATCGGCCGAGTAAGCTCGATCCCTACGCCGACAAGCTGTCGCACATGCTTCGCCAGGAAGCGGGGAAGTCTCGCAAGCAAAAGCGGACCATCAAGCAGTTGCACGCCGATCTCGTGGCGCTCGGCTATGAGGGGTCGTACAATCGCGTGGCAGCGTTCGCCAGGGATTGGAAGGCCGCCAGGCAACGGGAGCAGCAGACCGCCGGCCGCGGCGCATTCGTTCCATTGACCTTCCTGCCGGGCGAAGCTTTCCAGTTTGACTGGTCGGAAGACTGGGCGGTGATCGGCGGCGAGCGCATGAAGTTGCAGGTCGCGCACTTCAAGCTCGCCTACAGCCGCGCCTTTATCGTTCGGGCCTATCTGCAGCAAACACACGAGATGTTGTTCGACGCCCATAATCACGCCTTCCGGGTGCTGGGCGGCGTGCCGCGGCGTGGCATCTACGACAACATGCGCACCGCGGTCGACAAGGTCGGGCGCGGCAAGCAGCGTCAGGTCAACGCTCGCTTCTCTGCCATGGTTAGCCACTTCCTGTTCGAAGCCGAGTTCTGCAATCCGGCGGCCGGATGGGAGAAGGGACAGGTCGAGAAGAACGTTCAGGACGCCCGGCACCGGCTTTGGCAGCCGCTGCCGAACTTCCCCTCTCTGGAGGCGCTGAACGACTGGCTGGAGAGGCGCTGCCTCGAGTTGTGGGCACAGATACCTCATGGCGCGCGTCCCGGCGCTATCGCCGACGCCTGGGTTGAGGAAGTTCGCAGTCTGATGGAGATGCCTCGGGCGTTCGACGGCTTCGTCGAATACGCCAAACGCGTCTCCCCGACGTGCCTCATCCATCTGGAACGCAATCGCTATAGCGTGCCGGCCTCCTTCGCCAATCGTCCGGTGAGCGTGCGCGTTTATCCTGGGCGCATCGTGGTCGCTGCCGAGGGGCAGATCATCTGCGAACACCGTCGGGTCTTTGCCCGTTCGCATGACCGGCAGAGCACGACGGTTTACGACTGGCGGCATTATCTGGCGGTTATCCAGCGCAAGCCCGGAGCCTTGCGCAACGGCGCGCCGTTCGCCGAACTGCCGGCCGCCTTCAGGTCGTTGCAGCAAAGTCTGCTCAAGAAGGCCGGTGGCGATCGCGAGATGGTCGAGATCCTTGCCCTCGTGCTTCAGCACGACGAACAGGCGGTGCTTGCCGCCGTCGAACTGGCTTTGGCGGCAGGCGCCCCGACCAAGACCCATATCCTCAACCTGTTGCACCGCCTGGTGGACGGCAAACCAACCAGCACGCCCCCCGTGGATGCGCCACAAGCACTGACCCTGAGCGCCGAACCGCAGGCCAACGTCGAGCGCTATGACGCCCTGCGTCGGATCGGGGAGGCCCGCCATGCGTCATGATCCCGCCAGCGGCGCTCTCATCGTCATGTTGCGCAGCCTCAAGATGCACGGCATGGCCCAGGCGGTCGGCGAACTGACCGAACAGGGCTCTCCGGCTTTTGAAGC